>NZ_LZKL01000111.1 GCF_001668725.1 Mycobacterium sp. E787
GCCCTTCGTCGGGGCGCTCACCATGGAGTCGCCCACCGACGCCGACGACGAGGTCGCCTCGTGGATCGCCGCGGGAACCCCGCCGATCTACTTCGGGTTCGGCAGCATGCCGGTGGGCTCGCTCAAGGATCTGGTCACCATGATCGGCGGGGCCTGCGCGGAGCTGGGCGAACGGGCGTTGATCTGTTCGCGGGCGCAGGACACCGGCGTCCCCGATTTCGACCATGTGAAAGTTGTGGCGGCGGTGAACCACGCCGGGATCTTCCCCACCTGTCGTGCGGTGGTGCACCACGGCGGGTCGGGCACCACGGCCGCCGGGTTGCGCGCCGGCGTCCCGGCGCTGATCCTCTGGATCACCTCCGATCAGCCGATCTGGGCGGCCCAGATCAAGCAGCTGAAAGTCGGTTCGTCCCGGCGGTTTTCCAGCACCACCCGCAAGACGCTGGCCGCCGACCTCAGGTCGGTGCTCGCGCCGGCGTATGCCGCCCGGGCCCGCGACATCGCCTCGCGGATGACCAAACCCGCCGAGAGCGTCGCCACCGCCGCCGACCTGCTGGAAAAAGCCGCTCGAGGCGAAGGTTTCGGCTGATGTCGGAACGACCCGCGGGGTCGCACGGGCCAAGGTACGCTCCGGGTGTGTCCCTACTGATCACCGTGCCGGTTTACGGGCAGCACGAGTACACGCACGCGCTCGTGGTGGATCTGGAGCGCGAGGGCGCCGACTATGTGATCGTCGACAATCGCGGCGATTACCCGACCGTCGGAGATGAACGCGTCATCACGCCCGGCGGCAACCTCGGCTGGGCCGGCGGCAGCGAACTCGGATTCCGAACGGCGTTCGCGGAGGGCTACTCCCACGCGATGACGCTCAACAACGACACCCGGCTCTCGCGGGGATTCGTGGCCGCGCTGCTCGACCCGCGGCTGCCCGCGGACGCCGGAATGGTCGGCCCGATGTTCAACATCGGCTTCCCCTACGCGGTGACCCGTGATGTTCCGGATGCAGCGAGCTACGTTCCGCGGCCCCGGTATCGGGTGGTGCCCGCCATCGAGGGGACGGCGCTGGTGATGTCCCGGGAATGCTGGGACGCCGTGGGCGGGATGGACCTCGACACTTTCGGCCGCTACGGGTGGGGGCTCGACCTCGACCTCGCGCTGCGGGCGCGAAAGGCCGGATTCGGCTTGTACACAACGGAAATGGCGTACGTCAACCATTTCGGGCGCAAGACCGCGAACGCCCACTTCGGCAGCCGGTCGTATCACTGGGGCTCCAGCTGGGCGATGATTCAGGGGTTGCGCAAGACGCACGGATGGCCCGCCGCCATGGGGATCCTGCGCGAGATGGGGGCGGCGCACCGCCGCAAGTGGTACAAGTCGTTCCCGCTCGTCCAGCGCGACGCGGCCACTACGCCGTAGGGCCGCCGGTCATTTCACACGCCGACGCGGACGGTCTGCTCCAGCAGATCGGCGGCGGTGGCGACGCCGACGGCGGGCCTGGTCATTCGCGGGGCGATCTCGCGCGCCCGGGCCACGCAGTCCGGCGCCAGGATCTTGCGGAGCCGGCGGACCAATGATTTGCGGGTGATACGCGAAAGTTTCTTGGCGGAACCCACATTCAGCCGCTTGACCTGAGTGGCCCAGATGAACTGGTCGGCCACGTCCCACAGGATCAACGTCGGGAGCCCGGCGCGCAGGCTGGCCGCCGTGGTGCCCGCGCCGCCGTGGTGGACGGCCGCGCGGCAGGCGGGCAGGATCGTCGAGTAGTTGACGTGGCCGACCAGCTTGACGTCGGGACGCGGCTCGAAATCCTCGCCGCCGGAATAGATCAGGGCCCGTTCGCCCAACTCGGCGCAGGCGTCGGCGATCATGGCCACCGTCTCCGTGGGGGACTGGACCGGCGTGCTGCCGAAACCGAAGTAAATCGGCGGTTTTCCCGCGGCGATCCAGGACGCGACCTCGTCATCGGTGTCCGCGCCCAACTCCAGCGTCAGCGCACCCACGAAGGGCCGCTTGCCATTCCATTCCGCCGCGAGCCCCGGGAAAACCGCCTCGTCGTAGGCCTGCAGCTCCAGCGTTCCGGCTTCGGCCATCCGTTGCCACGCCGAAACCGTCGTCGGCGGCAGACCCAGTTCCCGGCGTTGCGCGTCCTCCTCCGCCTTGGTGATGCGCGAGTACAGCCACCAGCCGGCCGTCAGTGTCGTGCGGACCACGGGCGCCGGTGACGGCAGGAAGGGGACACCGAGCTGACCGTTGACCCGCACCGGGAAGTGATGCAGCCCTGCGACCGGAATGTCGTAGTACTCGGCGACATTCGCGACCACCCCGTGGTAGGTCTGGCCCGTCACCAACAGGTCGGCACCGTCGGCCAGCGCGGTGAGCGTCCGGCTCATCTCCGCCCAGCCCTCGACGAAAAGCGCTTTCAGGTCGCGGACGAAGCGCGCCGGATTCTGCACCTTGAAGGCGTTGTGGGTGAAATCCGCGACGGCCACCACCTGCTCCCGCGTGTCCGGCCCATAGCACACGGCGGGCACGCCGGCGGCCTCGACGAAGTCAACCAGGTTGGGCGGCACCGCCATTCGCACATCGTGTCCACGGCGCCGCAGCTCCGCACCGACGGTGGCGCAGGGCTCGACATCGCCGCGGGTCCCGTGGGCCGCCAGAACGAACTTCATCGACGGAGCTCAGCCTTTCACTTCATCCCCACGCGGGATGAAGCGCTTTGGAGCCTACCTGGCTACGCGAACCGGCGCCGCCGCCAGCTTGCCGGCGACCACCCGCTCGAACACGGACTTCATCTGCTCCGTGAAGCGCATCACGGACTCGCGTGCGATCGGGTTGTTCGGGTAGGACACCATGATCGAGACCTCGTCGAACAGCCGGAAGACCGTCGAGTACATGTACGCCGGGCTCCGGCCATCGGTGAACGCCGTCGCATTGACGCCATCCAGCGCCGTGGCGACGATGCCCGACAGGGGAGGCAGGCCCGCGTCCATGTAGCTCATCATGGTGAACTGGGGTCCGTGCCGGCGCAGCCAGGGCGCCAACTCCAGCACCTTGTCGAACGGCACGTTGGCCAGGTCCATGTTCGCGTCGAACGACGCCTGGGCCGCGCGGGCGGTGTCCTCGAACGAGTTCGGGTCGACCGGAACCGTGAAGGGCACCACACCGGTGAACCAGCCCACCGTCATGAAGTCCGCCGGGCTCTTGCGCTTGTCGGTCGGCGTGAGCCCGTAATACGTTTCCGCGCCGGTCAATTCGTACTGAGCCAGGGCCGCGCAGGCGAACAGGCCACCGCTGAACCGCGCTCCCGCCTGCTGGCAGAGGGCTTCGAACTGGGCCGTCTGCTCGGGGCCCAGCAGCCGCTCCACATGGGTGTCCCCGCCGCACGGGATCGACTGGTCACCCAGCGGCAGCGGGAAGTCGGGCAGGGTGCCGCCGTTGGCCTCGGCGAAGGCGATCCACTTCTTCACCTCCGGGGATTCCAGCGTCATACCCGACACGCAGGCCTGCTCCCGCATGCAGAAGTCGTCGTAGCTGGCCGCCGGCGGCAGCGTGACGGGCGCCTTGCCCTCGAGAAGCGCGTTGTAGTTCATCACGATCTCGACGTACAGCCCGGCGATCAGCATCGGGTCGCAGTGCAGGTGGTCGACGACCGCGTACAGCGCGAAGCGGTCGTCGTACTGAATGACGCCGAACCTGAAGCAGTCCCACTGCAGCGGGTCGGGCGTGGCCAGCACGTGGTCCCGCCACTCCAGCTGCGTCATCGGGCCGTATTCCTTCGCGACGAAGTTGATGTCGCGGGGGTTCTTCAGCGTGTGCCGGATGATGTTCTTCTCATCCGTGTATTCGAACCAGCTGTGATACGTCGCGTGGCGCCGAAGGTGGGCGTTGATGACGTAGGTCATGGCGCGAATGTCGCAGCGGCCGGGCACCTCCCAGGAACCCATGACCGCACGCGAATAGTCGAGGCCCCGCTCCCCGAACTCGACGAACCCGCGAAGGTGACCCGCCTGCATGGAGCTGGGCGGCACCGGGCTCACCGGCGCCTGCCGAGCCTTCGCGGCGCAGCCCGGCGTGGGTTCCCACGTCACGACCGATCCCGAGCCCGGGTCCCAGTCGTAGGCGTTGCCAACTCGCAGGCTGTCGTGCTCAGAGCCTCCACCTATGAACACGTTTCCCTCCTTAATACCGGCCTAGCAGTGCTGTCGACTTTGACGTAGGAACCTCTTTCACGCGGGCGCAGCAGCGTTTTCCTCCTGGGGCGCCAGCTTGTGGAACAGGTGATCCGCCAAACCCCGCACCGTGGTGATGTCGGCAGAGGTGATGCGTACCCCCGTTTGGGCCTCGATGTGGGTCCGCAGTTCGAGGTTGCCCAGCGAGTCCAGGCCGTACTCGGACAGCGGGTGGTCCACATCGATGTTGCGGCGCAGGATGAGCCCGATCTGCTCGGAGAGCAGACGCCGCAGCCGGGTCGGCCACTCGTCGAGCGGCAGGTCAGCCAGCTCGGCGCGCAGTTTGCTTGAACCCGAACGCTTTTCGCCCGCGGACTTGAACATCTCGAGGAACTTGCTGCGTTCCGCGAAGGACGCGATCCACGGTGTCCCGATCAGCGGGCTGTAGCCCGTGTACGCGCGGTCGTGGCGCAGCAGCGCCTCGAACGCGTAAGCACCCTCGTCGGGCGCGATCGCCGCGCCGCTGCCTTCCGCGAAGTCGGCGCCGCGGCCGATCTCGCCCCAGGCGCCCCAGGCGATCGCCGTGGCCGGCAGGCCCTGGGCGCGTCGCCAGTAGGTGAAGGCGTCCAGCCAGCTGTTGGCCGCGGCGTAGGCGCCCTGGCCCGGCGAGCCCAGCAGTGCGGCCGCGGAGGAGAACAGGCAGAACCAATCCAGGTCCGCTTTCTCAGACTGGCCAGCGGTGGCCTCGTGCAGGTTCCACGCGCCGTACACCTTGGGCGCCCAGTCGCGGTCGATCAGCTCGTCGGTGATGTTGGTCAAGGTGGCGTCCTCGACCACCGCGGCCGCGTGCAGCACGCCACGCAGCGGCAGCCCGGTGGCCGTCGCCGTGGCCACCAGCCGCTGCGCGACGTCGGCCTGGGCGATGTCGCCGCACTCCACGATCACGTCAGAACCTATCGCTCGGACGAGCTCGATCGTTTCAAGCGCCTTCTGCGACGGCTCGGAACGCGAGGTGAGCACGATCCGGCCCGCGCCCGCGGCGGCCATCTTCTCGGCCAGGAACAGGCCCAGGCCGCCGAGACCGCCGGTGATGATGTAGGAGCCGTCCTTGCGGTAGACCGGCGCCTGCTCCGGCGGCAGCACCACGCTGCTGCGCCCGGCCCGCGGGATGTCCAGGATGAGCTTGCCGGTGTGTTCGGCCGCGCTCATCACGCGGATCGCGGTGGCCGCCTCGGCCAGCGGGTAGTGCGTGCTCTCGGGCATCGGCAGCACGCCCTCGGCCGTCAATTTGTAGACGGTGCTGAGGATTTCGCTGACCTGCTGCGGGTGGCTGACCGACATCAGGCCGAGGTCGACGCCCCAGAACGCGAGGTTGCGACGGAATGGGAAGAGGCCCAGCTTGGTGTCCCCGTAGATGTCGCGCTTGCCGATCTCGACGAACCGGCCGCCCAAAGCGAGCAGCTTGATCCCGGCCAGCTGCGCCGCGCCGGTGACGGAGTTGAGCACGATGTCAACGCCGTAACCGTCGGTGTCGCGACGGATCTGGTCGGCGAACTCGACGCTGCGGGAGTCGTAGACATGCTCAATTCCCATGTCGCGCAACAACTGCCGACGCGCCTCGCTGCCGGCCGTGGCGAAGATCTCGGCGCCCGCGGCCGCGCTGATGGCGATCGCCGCCTGCCCCACACCGCCGGTCCCGGAGTGGATCAGCACCTTGTCACCGGACCTGATGCGGGCCAGATCGTTCAGGCCGTACCAGGCGGTGGCGTGCGCGGTGGTCACCGCGGCCGCCTGCGCGTCGGTCAGACCCTCCGGCAGCGTGGTCGCCAGGCGCGCGTCGCAGGTGACGAACGTGGCCCAGCAGCCGTTGGGGGACATGCCGCCGACGTGGTCGCCCACCTTGTGGTTGGTGACGTCGGGCCCGACGGCCGTGACCACGCCGGCGAAGTCCGTGCCCAGCTGCGGCAGGATGTTGTCCAAGCTCTGGTACCGGCCGAACGCGTTGAGCACGTCGGCGAAGTTGATGCTCGACGCGGTGACCGCCACCTCGATCTGCCCGGGACCCGGCGGGACCCGGTCGAACGCGGCGAACTCCATCGTCTGCAGGTCGCCGGGCGTGCGGATCTGCATGCGCATTCCGTCGCTCTCGTGATCCACGATGGTGGTCTGCCGCTCTTCAGGACGCAGCGGAGTGGGGCACAGGCGCGCGATGTACCACTCGTCGTTGCGCCAGGCCGTCTCGTCCTCGCCGGGACCTGTTGTCAGCAGCTGGCGCACGACCTGCTCGGCGCCGGTCTGCTCGTCGACGTCGATGTGGGTGGTGTGCAGGTGCGGGTGCTCGGAGCCGATCACCCTCAGCAGCCCGCGCATCCCGCCCTGGTCGAGGTTGGGCACATCCTCCGACAGCACCTTCTGGGCGTTGCGGGTCACCACGAACAACCGCGGCGACTCACCCTGAAGCTCGGGGAGCTCGCGGGCGATGCGGACCAGGTGGTGGACGTATTCCCCACCGCGCACGGCGCTTTCGTCGTCCGGGTTGCCGTTCTTCGGCTCGGTGAGCACCACCACGCCGGCGTAGCCGCCCTTCTCGACCTCATCGCGCAGCCGCTCGGCGATGGCCGGGTGGTCGGCCCGCGACGGCCAGGACAGCGTGGTGCAGTCCGCCTCGTGCAGCTTCATCGCGTCGGTGAACGCCGTCGCGACCAGGTCGGCCGCGTCGGAGGTGCTGACCAGCAGCCAGGCCCCGGTCTCGGTGGCGGGCACGTCGGGCAGCTGCCGCTGCTGCCATTCCACGGTCAGCAGCCGCTCGGCCATCACCCGGGCGCGCTCGCCGCTCGGCGAGACGCCGGTGCCCATCTGCAGCCCGCGCACGGTCAGCAGCACGGTGCCCTGCTTGTCGAGAATGTCGAGGTCGGCCTCGACGGATCCGCCGGACGCCGCGGTCACCCGTGAGTAGCAGTAGCGGGCGCTGCTGACGGACCCGTGGACCCGCAGCTCGCGCACGCCCAGCGGCAGGAGCAGGCCGCCCAGGCTGGCGTTCGCCACGCTCGGGTGCGCAGCGACCGACTGGAAGCACGCGTCGAGCAGCGCCGGGTGCACGCCGTAGTTGGTCTGCTGCGTGCGGATCACGCTCGGCAGCCCGATCTCGGCCAGCACCGTGGTGCCGGTTCCCTCGGCGGTGTGCGCGGCGGCCAGCCCGGTGAAGGCGGGGCCGTACTGGATGCCGCACAGGTCCATCGCGTCGCGAAGGTCGTTGCCCTCCAAGCTGCTCGGGTGCGCCGCGAGCAGGGCCTCGATGTCCAGCGCGGCGGGGCGCTCGTCGTGGTCGGCCTCCTTGAGCACCGCCGACGCCCGCCGTGCCTGCACGCCGTCCTCGTTGGTTTCCACGGCGAAGGTGAGCGCGCCGGGAGCCTCGGCGGTCGCGGTGAGGCTGATCTGCGTCTCCTCGTCGAGCATCAGCATCTGCTCGAAGCGGACGTCGCGAACGGCGGAAGCCTCGCCGAACACGGTGCGGGCCGCGGCCAGCGCCATCTCGCAGTAGGCCGCGCCCGGCAGCGTGGGGGTGCCGTGGACCTGGTGGTCGGCCAGCCAGGGCAGCGCGGCGGTGCCGATCTCGGCCTGCCACACGTGGCGCTCCGGCTCTTCGGGCAGGCGCACGTGCTGGCCCATCAGCGGGTGCACCGCGACGCTGGAGGCCAGCGCGCGGGAGCTGTGGCCCTCACGGCTCAACAGCAGCGAGCGGTGCGTCCAGGCCGCCAGCGGGGCGTCCACCAGGTGGCCGGCCGGGTAGAGCACGGAGAAGTCGACCGTGGCGCCCGTGCTGTACAGGTCACCCAGCAAGCCGAGCAACCCGTGCGGCAGCGGCTGCTCGCGCCGCATCGCGGCGAGCGCGGCCACCGTCATGTCCAGGCTGCGGGCGGTCTGGTCGACCGCGTGGGTCAGCAGCGGGTGCGGCGACAGCTCGCCGAAGACCCGGTAGCCGTCCTCCAGCGCCGCCTGCACCGCCGCGGAGAACCGCACCGTGTGGCGCAGGTTGTCCACCCAGTAGTTGGCGTCGCAGTAGGGCTCTTCGCGCGGGTCGAACGAGGTGGCCGAGTAGTACGGCACCTCCGGGGTCAACGGCTCGATCTCGGCCAGCACGTCGTACAGCTCGTCGAGGATCGGGTCGACCTGCGGCGAGTGCGACGCCACGTCGACGGCCACCTCGCGGGCCATCACCTCGCGCTGCTCCCACACCTCCACCAGCTCGCGGACGGTGTTCGTTGCGCCGCCGATGACGGTGGACTGCGGCGAGGCCACCACCGCCACCACGGCGTCGTTGACACCGCGGGCCATGAGTTCCGAAAGCACTTGCTGCGCAGGCAATTCCACCGACGCCATCGCGCCCGAGCCGGCGATCGTCGTCATCAGCCGCGAGCGGCGGCAGATCACCCGCACGCCGTCCTCGAGCGACAGCGCCCCGGCGACGACGGCCGCCGCGGACTCACCCATCGAGTGGCCGATCACCGCACCGGGGGAGACCCCGTAGGACTTCATCGTGGTCGCCAGCGCAACCTGCATGGCGAAGATCGTGGGCTGCACGCGGTCGATGCCCGTCACCTTCTCGGGCGCGGTCAGCGCCTCGGTCACCGAGAAGCCCGATTCGTGGGCGATCAGCGGCTCGATCTCGGCGATGGCCGCCGCGAACGCGGGCTCCTTGGCCAGCAGGTCGGCGCCCATGGTGGCCCACTGCGAACCCTGACCGGAGAACACCCACACGGGGCCGCGCTGCTCCTGGCCCACGACTTCCTGGAAGAGGGCGTCGCCGCCGGCGACCTCGCGCAACGCCGCCAGCAGCTCCGGGGTGTCGCCGGCCAGCACCGTGGTGCGCACGGAGCGGTGCCCGCGCCTGCGCGCCAGCGTGTAGGCCAGATCCGGTGCCGACACGTCCGTCGCCCGCGCCTCGACCCACTCGGCGAGCCGGGCGGCGGTCTCCCGCAGCCCGTCGGCCGAGGTGGCCGACAGCGGGAACAGCAGCGTGCCGTCGCGGCGGGCCCTGGTCGCCGCCCCGTTGCGGGAAAGCGGCTCGGGGGCCTGCTCGACGATGGCGTGCACGTTGGTGCCGGAGATGCCGTACGCCGACACCGCCGCGCGTCGCGGCTGCCCGCCGTTCAGCGGCCACGGCGTATTCTCTTGCGGCACAAACAATCCGGTGTCGATCCGGGCCATCTCGTCGGGCAGCGCCTCGAAGTGCAGGTTCTTGGGGACCACACCATGCTGGACGGACAGGACCGCCTTCATCACGCCAAGCGCGCCGGCGGCGGCTTGGAGGTGCCCGAAGTTGGTCTTCGAGGCGCCGAGCACGCAGGGGTTGCCGATGCCGTATACCTCGGCGAGGCTGCCGTATTCGATCGGGTCACCGACGGGGGTGCCGGTGCCGTGCGCCTCGACCATGCCGACGGTGCCGGCATCCACGCCCGCCGCCGCGAGGGCGGAGCGGTACACCGCCGCCTGCGCCTCGCCCGACGGCATCGCGATGTTCGGCGTGTGGCCGTCCTGGTTGGCGGCAGTGGCGCGAATCACACCCAGAATCCGGTCGCCGTCCCGCTGAGCGTCGGTCAGGCGCTTGAGCAACAGGACCACGCAGCCCTCGCCGGAGACGAAGCCGTCGGCCTTGACGTCGAACGCGTGGCAGTGCCCGGTGCCCGACAGCATGCCGCCCGCCGACGCGGAGGCGGACCTGCGCGGCTCCATCATCACGTTGACGCCGCCGGCGAACGCGAGTTCGCTCTCGCCGTCGTTGAGGCTGCGGCAGGCCTGGTGGATGGCGAACAGGCCGGACGAGCAGGCGGTGTCGATCGTGACCGCGGGGCCGTGCAGGCCGAGCGCGTAGGAGACGCGCCCGGAGGCCATGCAGGAGATGGTGCCCGGGTTTCCGTAGGGTCCGTCGAAGGCGTCGGTGGCGGCGTGAACGAATTGGTAGTCGCCGTAATTCAATCCGACGAAAACGCCCGTTTCCCCGGCGATGGTGTCCTTGGTGAGGCCGGCATGTTCCATGGCCTCCCACGCGGTTTCCATGAGCAGCCGGTGCTGCGGGTCCATGGCCGTGGCTTCTTTTTCGGTGATACCGAAGAACTCGGGGTCGAAGTCACCGACGTTGTCGAGGAAGGAGCCCCACTTGCAGACGGAACGGCCAGGCACACCCGGTTCGGGGTCGTAGTAGTAGTCGACGTCCCAGCGCTCGGCCGGAATCTCCTTGACAAAGTCGTCACCGCGCAACAACGCTTCCCAAAAGAGGTCAGGGGAGTTGATGCCCCCGGGCAGCCGGCATGCCATCCCGATGACGGCGACCGGAGTAACGCCTGCCTTATCCACTGTCCTTCACCTCTCCTTGCCTATCCACAAGTTCCTATCACTGCTGCTCGCTCTTATCAGAGCTTCGAGAAATCTCGCCGAATTTTTTTGCGCGAGCTAGCAACTCCGCGAGCAACACGCAAACAACCCACCGACCCCCGCAATCGAAGCCCGCCTTATCAACGTGGCGCGATCAGCAGCGTAGCGGCTCGCCCCGAACCGCGTGGAAAAATCGTGCGAACGTACAAAAATTTAACAACGCCCGACCCATCGTCGCTGACAGGAAGCTCGAGGCACCGAGCGTTCACATACTTTTCGCACGAAAATTGGCCGTGACAGTGAACTCTAGTCGAGCCAGAGGCGCTGTGCCGCAACTGCTCCGGCGACGTGCGGACCTGCGTGGCAAACCAGACCATGCGCGTTGTCACCACCGCGGCGGCCGGGCAGCATGTTGTCGCCCGACCCGGAATGGCCGCGGCGGAAACCAAATTGGGCACCCCGATGCGCTGCATCGGGATGCGTAATCCCGCCATAGTAGGGGCTATTGGGAAAGCCCGCAGGGAAATCGCTGAAATCTTTAAGATTGCAAGTTAAGTCCCGATTAAAAGTCGGCGGATTCGTCCCGCGCGGGGATATGCCGGTGGTCCGAACGGTCGCCTGGCCCGAGGGCGGCGCAGTTATCTGGCGGGACGGCCGGGTTGTCCGCATTCGCGGGCGGTGGACCGTGGTGGGCGTATGCGACAGGGGCCCAGAAGCATTCGGTTGGCCAGTGCGCTCGTGGGGTTTGCCCGCACCGCACGGCGTCGGCTGCGAGGCCCGCGGGGTTCGGCCTTGACGTTGCGGACTTTTCGCCGGCGCTCCCGCCGGGCGAAAGCCGCCTGGCGCGGCGCGCCGCTGGCTACGATGGCCGGTGAACGTGAGGTGTCTCACAAGCGCACGGAGTGTTCGCACCATGACCGCACCCATCGGGCAAGCCCGGGTCCCCAGATTGCCGCTCGACGAGGCCAAAGCCGCCGCCGACGAAGCCGCGGTGCCCGACTACATGGCCGAGCTCAGCATCTTCCAGGTGTTGCTGAACCATCCGACACTGGCGCGCGCCCTCAACGACCTGCTCGCCACCATGCTCTGGCACGGCGCGCTGGACCCGCGGTTGCGCGAGCTCGTCATCATGCGGATCGGCTGGCTCACCGCGTGCGACTACGAGTGGACCCAGCACTGGCGCGTGGCGTCGCTGTTGGGCGTGAGCCCCGACGACATGCTCGGCGTGCGCGACTGGCAGCGGCATGAGGGCTTCGGGCCCGTTGAGCGCGCGGTGCTGGCGGCCACCGACGACGTGCTGCGCGACGGCGCCGTCAGCGCGGACAGTTGGGCCGCCTGTTCGCGCGAATTACACGGCGACACAACGGTTCTCATCGAGCTCGTCACCGCGATCAGCGCGTGGCGAATGGTCGCGTCGATCCTGCACAGCCTCCAGGTTCCGTTGGAAGAGGGGGTGTCCAGCTGGCCGCCGGACGGCCGGTCGCCTCACGATTGACTTATCGGTCGCCTAACTCTTAGCGTCGGGCAATGCGAACCAGGGTCGCCGAAATGCTGGGGGTCGAATTTCCGATCTGCGCCTTCAGCCACTGCCGCGATGTTGTGGCCGCGGTCACCAATGCGGGCGGGTTCGGGGTGCTCGGGGCCGTCGCGCACAGCCCCCAGCGTCTGCAGAACGAGCTGACCTGGATCGAGGAGCAGACGGGCGGCAAGCCCTACGGGGTCGACCTGCTGCTGCCACCCAAGTACGTCGGCGCCGAGCAGGGCGGAATCGACGCCCAACAGGCCCGTGGGCTGCTGCCCGAGGAGCACCGCGCGTTCGTGGAGGACATCCTGTCCCGCTACGGCGTCGCGCCGCCCGCCGAGGAGCCCCGGGCCTCGTCAGGCGGCCTCAACATCTCGCCCAAGGGGTACGAACCGCTGCTGGACGTCGCCTTCGCCCACAACATCCGGCTGATCGCCAGCGCGCTCGGGCCCCCGCCCGCCGACCTCGTCGAGCGCGCCCACCAGCACGACGTCCTGGTGGCCGCGCTGGCGGGCACCACCGGCCACGCGCGGCGGCACGCGGCCGCGGGTGTCGACCTGATCGTCGCGCAGGGCACCGAGGCCGGCGGCCACACCGGCGAGGTGGCGACCATGGTGCTGGTGCCCGAGGTGGTGGATGCCGTCGCGCCGGTTCCCGTCCTGGCCGCCGGGGGGATCGCCCGCGGCCGGCAGGTGGCCGCGGCCCTGGCGCTGGGCGCCGAAGGGGTGTGGTGCGGATCGGTGTGGCTGACCACCGAAGAGGCCGAGACGGTTCCCGTCGTCAAGGAGAAGTTCCTGGCGGCGAGCTCGTCGGACACCGTGCGATCCCGATCGATGACCGGCAAGCCGGCGCGGATGTTGCGCACCGCCTGGACCGACGAGTGGGCCCGCCCGGACACTCCCGATCCCCTCGGCATGCCGCTGCAGACCGCCCTCGTCACCGGCGCGCAGGTGCGTATCAACCAGGCCGCCACCCATCCCGGTTCCGAGGCGCGCGAGCTGGCCACCTACTTCGTCGGCCAGGTGGTCGGCTCGCTGGACAAGGTGCGCCCGGTGCGCTCGGTGGTGCTGGACATGGTGGAGGAGTTCATCGACACGATCGGCCGGCTCGACGGTCTGGTCGATACGTGACCGGCGCCGCGCGGCGCCGCCGCGTGGTCAGCGCCGATTTCGTGGCGGCGCGGGTGTTGGAACGGGCCGACCCTGGCTGAATGCTGTGTGCGCGCGTAATAAACGCATAAAGATTGAGTGACAAGGCGCACACCGCGTTGACCGGGTCATAGCCGTCGTGCATGATCGGTCGCGTATGCACCTCGTTAGGTGAGGCGTCTACACGAATACAGGCCACTGACCCCGAACGTCCAAAGACGCCCCGGGTCAGGACAGCTCCTCCCGGCTTAAGGGTTGAGCCCAGGTGGCTTCCGGAATATCGGACACGTCGTGTAGTGCCAAAGCTCTGACGAGAGGGGTGCGGATCTCCGGCGGTCGCCGGTTTCTGGACTCCTTGTGGTGCGCGTGGATCGTGCGGACAACCGCACGCGTCGTGACGTCGAGGAGGTGAGGGACGTATGAGTTCCAGCGACAGTCCGGATCGAAGTCCGGGCGGTGTTCCGTCCCGATCCGACCTCCGGCGCGAAGTTCGCGGCTAGCCAATCGCCTTCGCGGCCAAGCACTCTCGGATCGGAACCACAACGGGATGGGACACGTCAGTCCAATCAGCGCTCGTTTGGGATTCCCGCCAGGAGGCGATCATGACCGCAGTTCTGCACGACGAAGTAGTAACCGTAGCGCCCGCCCGCAAGCTGACGGTGGTGCGCGACGCGACCCCGGCCCCCGCCCCCAAGAAGGCCGTGCGCCGGGCCGAGAGCCGGACCATCGTCATCAGCGACCCGCTGGTGGACGGCGCCGCGCACTTCTTGGCCGTTGGCGTGCGTCACGTGTACGCCGCCCTGTGGCGGGCCGGTGTGCTCGAGGTCCGGGCGTAGTGGGCACCATCGATGCTCCAAGGGGCTACCCGGCCGCAGGTCTTGCCTGAGGCCAGGTGGCCCCTTGGAGTGCGGCATCCGTAGAATCGCCGCAGTGGCATCGATCCGGCGATCACCGGGGAGCCTTCGGAAGAACGGCCGGCACGGCTCAGTAGAACCGAACGGGTAGGCCCGTCACAGCCTGCATCGAGCGGTCGCGCGACAGCGCGGCAAGCGGGGTGGTACCGCGGCGCTCGCGCACCGTGCGCGTCGTCGTCCCCGGCCAGAGCAGGACGGCCACAGGAGACGACACACATCGTGACCGAGAACGCTGACGTCGGGGCGTATCCGAAGCCGGGGGCGCCGGACTTTCCGGCGCTCGAGCTGCACGTCCTCGACTACTGGGCCCGCGACGACACCTTCCGGGCCAGCATCGCCCGCCGCGACGGCGCCCCGGAGTACGTGTTCTACGACGGGCCGCCATTCGCCAACGGGCTGCCCCACTACGGCCACCTGCTCACCGGGTACGTCAAGGACATCGTCCCGCGCTACCGCACCATGCGCGGCTACAAGGTGGAGCGCCGCTTCGGCTGGGACACCCACGGGTTGCCCGCCGAGCTCGAAGTCGAGCGCCAGCTGGGCATCAACGACAAATCGCAGATCGACGACATGGGCATCGCCGCGTTCAACGAGGCCTGCCGCGAATCGGTGTTGCGTTACACCGACGAGTGGCAGGCCTACGTCACGCGGCAGGCGCGCTGGGTCGACTTCGACAACGACTACAAGACGCTCGATCCGTCCTACATGGAGTCGGTGATCTGGGCGTTCAAACAGCTGTGGGACAAGGGCCTGGCCTACGAGGGCTACCGGGTGCTGCCGTATTGCTGGCGCGACGAAACCCCGCTGTCCAACCACGAATTGCGGATGGACGACGACGTCTACCAGAGCCGCCAGGACCCGGCGCTGACCGTGGGATTCAAGGTGGTCGGCGGGGCGTTGGATGGGGCCTACCTGTTGGTGTGGACCACCACCCCGTGGACCCTGCCGTCGAACCTTGCGGTGGCCGTCAACCCCGAGGTGAGTTACGTGCAGGTACGGGTGGGGGAGCGGCGGTTCGTGCTGGCCGAGGCCCGGCTGGCCGGCTATGCCCGCGAATTCGGTGAAGAGCCCGAGGTGCTCGGCACGCTTTCGGGCGCCGAGCTGTTGGGCATGCGCTACCTGCCGCCGTTCCCGTATTTCATGGACAGCCCCAAGGCTTTTCAGGTGCTGGCGGGCGAGTTCGTCACCACCGAGGACGGCACCGGGATCGTGCACATGGCGCCGGCCTACGGCGAGGACGACATGGCGGTCTGCGACGCGGCGGGCATCGCGCCGGTGACCCCGGTGGATTCCAAAGGCCGCTTCGACGCGACCGTCCCGGACTACCAGGGGCAGCGGGTCTTCGACGCCAACCCGAACATCATCCGGGATCTGAAGAACGGCACCGGCCCGGCGGCGGCGAACGGCGCGGTGCTGGTCCGCCACGAGACGTACGAGCACCCGTATCCGCACTGCTGGCGGTGCCGCAACCCGCTGATCTACCGGGCGGTGTCGTCGTGGTTCGTCGCGGTCACCGAATTCCGGGACCGCATGGTCGAACTCAACCAGCAGATCACCTGGTACCCCGAACACGTCAAGGACGGCCAGTTCGGCAAGTGGCTGCAGGGCGCCCGGGACTGGTCCATCTCGCGAAACCGCTACTGGGGCACGCCAATTCCGGTGTGGAAGTCCGACGATCCCGCCTACCCGCGCGTCGACGTCTACGGCAGCCTCGACGAGCTGGAGCGCGACTTCGGGGTGCGGCCCACCAATTTGCACCGGCCCTACATCGACGAGCTGACGCGGCCCAACCCCGACGACCCCACCGGCCGCAGCACGATGCGGCGCATCCCCGACGTGCTCGACGTGTGGTTCGACTCGGGCTCGATGCCGTACGCCCAGGTGCACTACCCGTTCGAGAACGGCGAGTGGTTCTTGGGTGGGGTGGCGGGAGAGCCCGAAGCCCACTACCCGGGCGACTTCATCGTCGAGTACATCGGCCAGACCCGCGGCTGGTTCTACACGCTGCACGTGCTTGCCACCGCGCTGTTCGACCGTCCCGCGTTCAAAACCTGTGTGGCGCACGGGATCGTGCTGGGTTCAGACGGCCAGAAGATGAGCAAGTCGCTGCGCAACTACCCGGACGTCTCCGAGGTGTTCGACCGCGACGGCTCCGACGCCATGCGGTGGTTCCTGATGGCCTCGCCGATCCTGCGCGGCGGCAACCTGATCGTCACCGAGCAGGGCATCCGCGACGGCGTGCGCCAGGTGCTGCTGCCCTTGTGGAACGCCTACAGCTTCCTGGCTTTGTATGCGCCGAAAGTCGGTGCCTGGCGCACCGATTCGACCAATGTGCTGGACCGCTACATCCTGGCCAAGCTGGCCGAGCTGCGTGCGGACCTGACCGAGTCGATGGAGACCTGCGACATCTCCGGGGCCTGCGAGCAGCTGCGCCAGTTCACCGAGGCGCTGACGAACTGGTATGTGCGACGGTCGCGTTCGCGGTTCTGGGAGGAAGACGCCGACGCCATCGACACCCTGCACACCGTGCTGGAGGTGACGGCCCGGTTGGCGGCGCCGTTGCTCCCGTCGGTCACCGAGATCATCTGGCGGGGGTTGACGTCCGGGCGTTCGGTGCACCTGACCGACTGGCCCGACGCGGACGCCGTTCCAGCCGATCCCGATCTGGTCGCCGCGATGGACCAGGTGCGGGAAGTATGCTCGGCCGCGTCGTCGCTGCGCAAGGCCAAGAAGCTGCGGGTGCGCCTGCCGCTGCCGAAACTGACCGTGGCGGTTGAGAATCCGCGGCGGCTGGAGCCGTTTGTCGACCTGATCGCCGACGAGCTCAACGTCAAGCGCGTCGAGCTCACCGACGCCATCGACACCTACGGCTCCTTCGAGCTCACCGTGAACGCGCGGGTGGCCGGGCCGCGGCTGGGCAAGGATGTGCAGGCTGCCATCAAGGCGGTGAAGGCCGGTGCGGGCGTCGTCAACCCCGACGGCACCCTGACCGCGGGCCCCGCCGTGCTGCAGCCCGACGAGTACAGCTCCCGCCTGGTGGCGGCCGACCCGGACTACACCGCCGCGCTGCCCGACGGGGCGGGGCTGGTGGTGCTGGACGGCACGGTGACCCCCGAGCTGGAGGCGGAGGGCTGGGCCAAGGACCGGATCCGCGAGCTGCAGGAGCTGCGCAAGTCGACCGGGCTGGACGTGTCCGACCGCATCTCCGTGGTGATGTCGGTGCCCGCCGAGCGGGCCGACTGGGCGCGCACGCACGCCGACCTCATCGCCGGGGAGATCCTCGCGACGAGCTTCGAGTTCGGCGAGCCCGCCGACGGCGCGGAGATCGGCGACGGCGTCCGGGTGACGATCGCCAAGGTGTGACCGCCTGACCGCGAAAGTGCAACTAGCGACGCGTTTCCCGAGTAGCGGCGTCGGCAGTTGCACTCTCGCGCTGTGTCGGGGGGCGATGGCAGTCTGCGCCCATGGCACAGGGAACACCATTCATCGGCACGCACGCGGTGGACGCGGGCACATTCACGGAACGCGAGCTGCGACGATCGTGCACGCGGATCTATCGCAACGTCTACCAACCGCGTGGCGGCGCTCTGACCGCCAAAGACAGGGCAGTGGCCGCCTGGCTGTGGTCGGGGAAGAAGGCGGTTGTGGCCGAGAATTCAGCGGCTGCACTTCTCGGCGCGGAATGGGTCGATCCCCAGGCGCCGGCGGAACTCATAAGCGATCGCAAACGTCCGCCGCGGTTGATCGTCACCCGGAACGAGTCGCTGCTGGCCGGGGAGGTCACCATCGTCAACGGCGTCCCGGTCACGGCGCCAGCTCGCACCGCGTTCGACCTGGGAAGGCGCTCCGGGCTGGTTCCCGCCGTCATCGCCGTCGATTCGTTGGCCAGGGCCACCGGCCTTCGGGTCGAAGAGACCGAACCGCTGATCGACGCCCACCGTGGCGCTCGGGGTGTGAGACAGCTGCGACAAGTGCTCGCTCTGGTCGACGCGGGCGCAGAATCGCCACAGGAAACTCGCACCAGACTGGCGATCATCTTCGCCGGCTTACCCAGACCGCAAACCCAAATACCGGTGCATAACGAGTGGGGTGCTGCGCTGGCGCGCATCGACATGGGGTGGGAGCAGTGGCGCGTCGGCGTCGAATACGACGGCGCGCAGCACTGGACCGACCCGCGCATTCGTGCCAACGACATCGACCGTGCGGCTGAATTGGAGCGCAGGGGCTGGCGCATCATTCGGGTCAGTGCCGACTTACTGCGCAATCGACCGGACATCGTCATAGCCCGGATTCGCGAAGCCCTGCGGGCCGGCGGCTATCCCTTCTGACCGCGAAAGTGCAGTTGGCGACACATTTCGCGAGTGAGCCCGTCGGCAGTTGCACTCTCGAGAAAAAAATTTCTGAAAAAAGTGTCCGAGCCATCGGGGGTGGCTGCTCCTACCTGTGACGGCGGCCCAACGGGGGTCGCGACCACAGTTAAGGAACACACCATGAGCACCATCGAAGACTTCCAGTCGATGACCTTCGCCGCCCTCCCGCACGACGACATGACCGTCGCCGCCCGTCCGCACGAGGACCTCACCGTCGCCGAGGCTTGGGCGTCGAGCCCGCTGGGCGACCCCGCGATCGAGGACGGATCCTTGTCCACGCCCGCGGAATTTGCTGACTTTCCGCCCACGACGGTGACCCCGAAGCCGCGCTCGCGAGGAACGAACGCCCTGGTGGCGGGGGCCGTGGTCGCGGCGCTCGGGGCGGTCGCCGGGCTCGGCCTGATGTTTTTCGACGGGTCGGGCTCCAAGGAGCAGAAGCCGGCCGTCGTGGTCCCGAACTCCAGTGTCAGCTCGGTGTCGCCCCAGGCGCCGAGCGCGGTTGCGCCGGCGCCAGTCGCGCCTGCCCCGCCCTCGGCCGCCACTCCTCCCGACGCCGGGCAGGTCTCGCCCGGAACTGCGAGCGGACCCGCGGGCGGTGGGGATGCGCCCGTCGTGATCCTGCCCGCACCCGCGCCGGCGCCCGTCGCGGCCCCGGCCGATCCCGCGCCCCCGGCCGACCCCCCCGCCGCGGCGGACCCGGGCACCCCGCCGTCGGCGCCGTCGGTGACCGTCAATGTCCCGGGGGTGATCCCGGTGCCCATCCCGATCCCGGTCCCGCCGCAGCAGGGTGGTGGCGCTCAGCAGGGTGGCGGTCAGCAGCAGGGTGGCGGCGCTCAACAGGGTGGCGGTCAGCAGCAGGGTGGTGGCGCTCAGCAGGGTGGCGGTCAGCAGCAGGGTGGTGGCGCTCAGCAGGGTGGCGGTCAGCAGCAGGGTGGTGGCGCTCACGGCCCGATCCCGTGCCTTGCATGCCAGCCGCATCCGATCCAGCAGCAGCCGGTCCAGCCACATCCGATCCAGCAGCAGCCGGTCCACCCCCAACAGCCGGTCCACCCGCAACAGCCCATCCAGCAGCAGCCGATCCAGCAGCACCACTGAATTAGCGGAGCATTAGGCGAGGCCGGTCTTCGAGCCGGCCTCGCCGCTATTGGTTCGCGAGCGTAACCCCACTGCGAGAGTCAGGACGAGATTTCGCAGTGGGGTTACGCTCGCGGTCCCCGAGAGCCGGGCGTTACACGCGCGAGCGCAGCGCGCGGCGCGCGTGCGGCCAAAACGGCATGCCCGCCACGACGGTCGCGCCGGTGGCGATGACGCCGACCGCCACGTCGACGCTCTCACGGCCGTCCTGCGCCCAGTAGACGTCCTTGAGGTCCAGCAGCAGGGCCAGCTCGTCGACGATCATCGCGTTCGCGGCACCGAAGGCGACCGCCGCCGCGGGGTGCCGGCGCTGCCTCTCCGATCCGCGCAGCCCCACGCCCGCGACGGTGGCCAGCATCCCGATGCCGATGTTGTAGTGATGAAAGTGCCTGCCGCCCAACGATATACCGCCACCCGATGGTCCGTGGCCGGCGCGGATCCAGTGGGTGAGCCCGCGCAGCCCGGCGAACGTGAGCGTGAACGACGCCCAGGCCAGCACGGTGGCCTGCTCACCGGGTTGCAGGCGCTGCTCCCACTGGTGGCGCAACCGCCCCCAGCGGGACACCGGTTCGGCCTGCGCGTCCATACCCCTGGACGTTAGACCAATAGCATCTGCAGTTGTGGAGTCCCGCTGGGTGCTGCACCTGGACATGGACGCGTTCTTCGCCTCCGTCGAGCAGCTCACCCGACCGACCCTGCGGGGACGGCCGGTGCTGGTCGGCGGGCTGGGCGGCCGCGGCGTGGTGGCCGGCGCCAGCTACGAAGCCCGGGTGTTCGGCGCCCGCTCGGCCATGCCGATGCATCAGGCCCGCCGGCTGATCGGCGTCACCGCGGTGGTGTTGCCGCCCCGCGGCGTGGTCTACGGGGTGGCCAGCCGCCGGGTGTTCGACGCGGTGCGCAGCCTGGTGCCCGTCGTCGAGCAGCTGTCCGTCGACGAGGGCTTCGGCGAGCCGCCGCAGCTGGCCGGGGCGCCGGCCGAGGAGGTCGAGGCGTTCTGCGAGGGTTTGCGGCGGCGCATTCGCGACCAGACCGGCCTGATCGCCTCCGTCGGCGCGGGCTCGGGCAAGCAGATCGCCAAGATCGCCTCGGGGCTGGCGAAACCCGATGGCGTGCGGGTGGTTCGGCGCGCCGAAGAACGACCGCTGCTCGGCGGGTTGCCGGTGCGGCGGCTGTGGGGCATCGGCCCCGTCGCCGAGGAGAAGCTCAACCGGCTCGGCATCGAGACGATCGGCCAGCTGGCCGCGCTGAGCGACGCCGAGGTGGCCAACATCCTGGGCGCGACGGTCGGGCCGGCGTTGCACCGCCTGGCCCGCGGCATCGACGACCGCCCGGTCGCCGAGCGCGCCGAGGCCAAGCAGATCAGCGCCGAGTCGACCTTCGCCGTCGACCTGACCAGCCTCGAGCAGCTGCGCGACGCGATCGACCCGATCGCCGAGCACGCGCACCGGCGCCTGCTGCGCGACGGCCGCGGCGCCCGCACCGTCACGGTGAAGCTGAAGAAGTCCGACATGAGCACGCTGACCCGCTCGGCGACGTTGCCCTACGCGACGGCCGAGGCGGGCGCGCTGGTCGCGGTGGCCCGGCGGTTGCTGCTCGATCCGCGCGAAATCGGGCCGATTCGCCTACTGGGCGTGGGGTTTTCGGGGTTGAGCGACGTCCGGCAGGAGTCGTTGTTCCCGGACCTGGAGCTGGCGGGGGAGACGCCAGAGGAGCAAACCGCGGTGACCGCGACCGAGGCGATGTTCGCCCCGGCCCCCGAGGAGGCGTCGCCGTGGCGGGTGGGAGATGACGCGGGGTGGCGGGTGGGAGATGACATCGCCCACCGCGAACTCGGTCACGGCTGGGTGCAGGGCGCCGGCCACGGAGTGGTGACGGTGCGGTTCGAGACCCGCGGTTCCGGCCCGGGCCAGGCGCGCACGTTTCCGGCCGACACGGGCGACCTGCGCGCCGCCAACCCCGTCGACTCCCTGGACTGGCCGGACTATCTCGGTGGCCTGCAGGCCGACGCGCTGCTAACCCCAGCGGTCGATGACGTCGGCGACGGGTAGCCGCGCGGCCAACGCGGCCATCAGCAGCACCCGGGCCTGCGGCGGGCGTAGCCGCGGCACCACCACCGCGCCGGCGGCCGCCATCTCGTGGCCGGGGCCGTAACTCGCGCCGACCCGCCCGCCGGGGACGCGGGTGGACACCGCGATGACCACGCCGGCGCCGCAGTGCCGGCGCACCCCCTCGACGACCGCGGCCCCGGCGTTGCCGGAACCCAGCGCCTCCAGCACGACGCCTCGGGCGCCGGCGGCCACGCAGGCGTCCAGCGCCACCGAGTCACTGCCGAGGTAGGCCGCGACGATGTCGACCCGCGGCGCGCCGGCGGCGCCGAGCTCGCCGAGGTACGGCCGGGTCTTGGCGCCCGTCAGCGTCACCCCGCCGCGCACCGTGCCGATCAGTTCGCCGGCGAAGCCGCTCAGGTCGTCGGTGGCCACCTTGTGCATGCCCAGCGGCTGCAGCACCCGGCCGGCGAAGCACACCAGCACGCCCAGGCCGCGGGCGGCCGGGCTGGCCGCGACCGCCAGCGCATCGCGCAGGTTGCCCGGACCGTCGGCGTCGGGGGCGTCGGCGCTGCGCATGGCCCCGGTGAGGACGACCGGGACGTCGCCCGCGTGGGTGAGGTCGAGCCACAGCGCGCTCTCCTCCATGGTGTCGGTGCCGTGGGTGATGACCACCCCGTCGGCGCCGTCGTCGATCGCGGCGCGCACGGCGCCACGGATGCGGTCCCAGTCGGCCGGCGTCAGCTCCGAACTGTCGAGGGACAGCAGGTCGACGACGCTGACGTCGAACGTTCCGCTGAGGGGCGCCGTGAGGTCCGCGCCGGTGTAGGCCGGTCGGCGCACCCCGTCGGCGCCTGTGCCGGTCGATATTGTGCCCCCGGTGGCGATGACGGTGAGGCGGGCCCTCGAATTGGGCTCCTTCGAATTGGGCACAGTGGCATCATCGCGCACGTTCGGGTTGGGGGATGATGGTGACGTGCCCGACGAATTGACCGGACCGGCCCCGGAGGTGGCCGAACCCGAACCCGCACCGGCCAGGGCGCCGCGGCGGCTGCGCCTGCTGCTGTCCGTCGCCGCGGTGGTGCTGACGCTGGACATCGTCACGAAGGTGCTCGCCGTCAAGCTGCTGCCACCGGGCCAGCCGGTGTCGATCATCGGCGACACGGTGACCTGGACGCTCGTGCGCAACTCGGGCGCGGCGTTCTCGATGGCCACCGGCTACACCTGGGTCCTGACCCTGATTGCGACGGGCGTGGTGGTCGGCATCTTCTGGATGGGACGACGGCTGGTGTCGCCGTGGTGGGCGGTCGGGCTCGGGATGATCCTCGGCGGCGCCATGGGCAACCTCGTCGATCGCTTCTTCCGGTCGCCCGGCCCGCTGCGCGGCCACGTCGTGGACTTCTTGTCGGTCGGCTGGTGGCCGGTGTTCAATGTCGCCGACCCGTCCGTGGTCGGCGGGGCGATTCTGCTGGTGGTTCTGTCGATCTTCGGCTACGACTTCGACACCGTGGGCCGGCGTAAACCCGACTCCGATAACCCCCGCAAGGCCGACCAGCGTTGACCGAACGTTCGATGCCCGTCCCGGAGGGACTGGCGGGCATGCGTGTCGACGCCGGGTTGGCGCGCCTGCTGGGGCTGTCGCGCAGCGCCGCGGCGGCGCTGGCCGAAGGCGGCGGCGTCGAACTCGACGGGGTGCGGGCGGGCAAGTCCGACCGCCTGGCCGGCGGCGCCTTCCTGCACGTGCGCCTGCCCGAGGCGCCTGCCCCGCCGGAGAACACGCCCGTCGACATCGAGGGCATGACGATCCTGTATTCCGACGACGACATCGTCGCGGTGGACAAGCCCGCCGCGGTGGCCGCCCACGCGTCGGTGGGCTGGACCGGTCCGACGGTGCTCGGCGGTTTGGCCGCCGCTGGTTACCGGATCACCACCTCCGGCGTGCCCGAGCGGCAGGGGATCGTGCACCGCCTCGACGTCGGCACCTCCGGGGTGATGGTGGTGGCGTTGTCCGAGCGCGCCTACACCGTGCTCAAGCGGGCGTTCAAACAGCGCACCGTCGACAAGCGCTATCACGCGCTGGTGCAGGGACATCCGGATCCGTCCAGCGGGACGATCGACGCCCCGATCGGGCGGCACCGCGGCGGTGAGTGGAAGTTCGCCGTCACCAGGGAGGGGCGGCACAGCCTCACCCATTACGACACCATCGAAGCCTTCGCCGCCGCCAGCCTGCTCGACGTGCACCTGGAAACCGGTCGCACCCACCAGATCCGGGTGCACTTCTCCGCGCTGCATCACCCGTGCTGCGGCGACCTCGTCTACGGGGCGGATCCGGTGCTGGCGAAAAGGCTTGGGCTGGAACGGCAATGGCTGCACGCGCGCTCGTTGTCCTTCACCCACCCGGCCGACGGCAGGCGGATGGAGATCGTCAGCCCCTATCCGCCCGACCTGCAGCACGCGCTGGACGTGCTGCGCGCGGAGGGCTGATTCACCCGGCCTTGCGCGCCTCGACCAGGACCCGCGTCGGGTGCGCGACGAACATGCCGTCTTTTTGGATGTGCTCGTGCAGTTCCCGCAGCCGGTCCCGGTAGCCCTCGACGGTGAAGTCCGGCACCGTCCACACCACCTTGCGCAGGAAGTAGACGACGGCGCCGATGTCGAAGAACTCTGCCCGCAGCCGCTCCGCACGCAAATCCACCACCTGCAGGCCCGCGCCTTCCACCTGCGCGCGCACGGCGTCCGGATGAAACTCGGCCCACTTCTCCGGCTGCGGACCGATGAAGTACTCGACCAGCTCGCCCATCGTGGCGGGCCCGATGTGCTGGGCGAAGTAGGTGCCGCCGGGCCGCAGCACGCGACGGATCTCGTTCCACCACACGGAGATCGGATGACGGGTGGTCACCAGGTCGAACGCCTCATCGGCGAACGGCAGCGGCGGCTCGTCCCGGATCGCCACCAGCACCACGCCGAGCGGATGCAGGCGCTTCGTCGCCAGGGCCGCGTTCGGGGGCCACGTCTCGATGGCCGCCATGGTGGGTGGGAAGGGACCCGCGCCCGACAGCACCTCGCCGCCCCCGGTGTGGATGTCCAGCGCGGCGGACGCCTTCGCCAATCGGCTGCTCAGCTGCCGCTGGAAACCCCAGGACGGCCGTTCCTCGGTCGCGCGGCCGTCGAGCCAGGAGAAGTCCCAGCCGTCGACGGATACGGAATCGGCTTCGGCGACCAGATCTTCGAATGTGCGGGACATGCATTGCATTGTCACCGAAGCGCCGAGATTGCCGCCATGGCCGCGGTCGGGGGCTGTTAAACCTTGGTGGTTTCCGGCGACGCGATCTCGGGAGCCAGCGGCGCGATGGCACTGAGTATGTCGGTGACCGTTGCCGAGGGCACCCCGGCGGCGGCAAGCGCGTCGGCCAGGTGGCCCGCCACCAGGTTGAAGTGATGCATGGTGATGCCGCGGCCCTGGTGCACCTGCTTCATCGGCGCGCCGGTGTAGGGCTCGGGCCCGCCGAGCGCGGCCGCGAAGAACTCGACCTGCCTGCCCTTGAGGCGGTTCATGTTGGTGCCGCTGAAGAAGCCCGACAGTTGCTCATCGGCAAGCACGCGGGCGTAGAAGTCCTCGACGACGACCTCGATGGCCTCCTGTCCGCCGATCCGGTCGTAGATCGTGGTCGGCTCGGGTTTGCGGAAACGTGCCAGAATTTTCATAAATTCGATTGGAACATCGCGGGGTTGCCCACCAGTAAGTGCGCGATCACGCCCGGATTACCCGCTGTAACAAGGGGATTGCTCCTCGATGGCCGCGCCTTGGGTCCCTGTGTGAGCGGTGGCGTCGCGGTGCGCAGGGCGGCAATCCGGCATCCGCCGGCCTGTCGATGCCCTAGGTTGGTGCTATGACCCACGTCACACCGCCCGTCAGGAGCGAATGCCGATGAATCTCCTCGGTGACTTGACGCATCTGGTGGAAAAGCCGTTCGCGGCGGTTTCCAACATCATCAACACCCCCAACTCGGCCGGGCGATATCGACCGTTCTATGTGCGCAATCTGCTGGATGTGGTGCAGGGCCGCACGCTTCGCGACGCGGTGAAGGGTAAGACCGTGCTCATCACCGGCGGGTCGTCGGGCATCGGGGAGGCCGCCGCCAAGCAGATCGCGGAAGCGGGCGGGGTGGTGGTGCTGGTCGCCCGCACCCGGGAGAACCTCGAGAAGGTCGCCGCAGAGATCGAAGGCAACGGCGGAACCGCCCACGTCTACCCGTGCGACCTGTCCGACGTGGACGCTATCGCCGCGATGGCAGATCAGGTGATTGACGACCTCGGGGGAGTCGACATCCTGATCAACAACGCCGGACGGTCGATCCGGCGCTCACTGGAGCTGTCCTACGACCGCATCCACGACTACCAGCGGACGATGCAACTGAACTACCTCGGCGCGGTCCAGCTGATCCTCAAGTTCATCCCCGGGATGCGGGAACGCGGCTTCGGGCAGATCATCAACGTCTCCTCGGTCGGCGTGCAGACCCGTGCGCCGCGCTTCGGCGCCTACATCGCCAGCAAGGCCGCCCTCGACAGCCTGTGCGACGCGCTGCAGGCCGAGGTGGTGAACGACGACGTCAAGTTCACCACCGTGCACATGGCGCTGGTGCGCACCCCGATGATCAGCCCCACCACGATGTACGACAAGTTCCCGGCGCTGACGCCGGAGCAGGCGGCCGGCGTGATCGCGGATGCGATCGTGCACCGGCCCAGGCGCGCCAGCTCGCCGTTCGGGCAATTCGCCGCCGTCGCCGACGCCGTCAACCCTGCGGTGATGGACCGGGTGCGCAACCGCGCCTTCGCCATGTTCAAAGACTCCGATGCCGCCAAGGGCGGCGAATCAGCCGGGGATGCAGAGCATTTCGACAAACGCAGCGAAACGTTTGTCCGCGCGACCCGCGGGATACATTGGTGACATCATGAGCCTTCCGAAACCCGACACCGACACCACCGTCGTCATCACCGGCGCCTCCTCCGGCATCGGCGCCGAACTGGCCCGCGGCCTGGCCCGCCGCGGGTTCCCGCTGCTGCTGGTCGCCCGGCGCCGCGACCGCCTCGACGAACTCGCCAACGAGGTGGGCCAGGAATACTCGGTGGCGGTGGAGGTGCTGCCGCTGGATCTCAGCGATCCCAAGGGCCGCGCCAAGCTGGCGGACCGGCTGCGCACCGAACCCATCGCGGGGCTGTGCAACAGCGCGGGTTTCGGCACCAGCGGTGTCTTCTACGAGTTGCCGCTGGAGCGGGAAAGCGAAGAGGTCACCCTCAACGCGCTAGCCCTGATGGAGCTCACCCACGCGGTCCTGCCCGGCATGGTCGAGCGCGGCTCCGGTGCCGTGATGAACATCGCCTCGATCGCCGGTTTTCAACCGTTGCCCTACATGGCGGTGTATTCGGCCACCAAGGCGTTCGTGCAGACGTTCTCCGAGGCGATCCACGAGGAGCTGCACGGAACGGGCGTGTCGGTCACGGTGCTGTGTCCGGGCCCGGTGCCCACGGAGTGGGCCGAGATCGCCCACGCCGAACGGTTCAGCATCCCCGTCGCGCAGGTCTCGCCGCAGGACGTGGCCGAAGCGGCCATCGGCGGGATGCTGGTCGGCAAGCGCAGCGTGGTGCCGGGCATCGTGCCCAAGGTGGTCAGCACCGGCGGCCGGTTCGTGCCGCGCACGCTGCTGCTGCCGGGGCTGCGGATCGGCAACCGATTCCGCGGGGGGCCCAGCCGCTGATGCTGTCGGCTTCCCCACTGCGGCCGCGCTGACGGGTGTGAGTCCTGGGCGTTGCGTGTGAATCCACGGCGGAAAAATCCCTGTTTCAGCGCCCTGAGCTCACACGCAAAGCCCTGTGCTCACACGCAAAGCCCTGCGCTCACACGCAACGCCCTGAGCTCACACACAAAAGCCCTGAGCTCACGCGCAAAGCCCTCAGTTCACACGCCCAAGTCGTGGGCTCACACCGGCAGCTAGGCTCGGGCGATGGCCGCCGTTGACATGACCGCCGACATGCCGATGACCCCGCAGGACATGTGGGATCACGTGTCGGACCTGTCGGATCTGGGCGAATGGCTGGTGATGCACGAGGGCTGGCGCAGCGAGCTGCCCGACGAGATCACCGAGGGCACCGAGATCGTCGGCGTGGCGCGGTCCAAGGGCCTGCGCAACCGGGTGACGTGGACGGTGACGACCTGGGACCCGCCGCACCAGGTGGCGATGAAGGGATCAGGCAAGGGCGGCACGAAATACGCCGTCACCCTGAGCGTGCGGGCCACCGAAGACGGGTCCACCCTCGGCCTGCGGCTGGAGCTGGGCGGGCGCCCGCTGTTCGGCCCGGTCGGCTCGGCCGCGGCCCGCGCCGTCAGGGGAGACGTCGAGAAGTCGCTGCAGCAGTTTGTGGAGCGGTACGGCTAGGAATCTCATCGCCGTCAACCTCGTTGGAGTTGTCCCCGCAGACGGCGTTTCAAGGTTGCAATCCTGAGTAGCTGAATGGTCAGGTTTATGGCTCCCAACATAGGGAACAACCCGATATAGATCCGAAGGGATCTGATTCCGTGCAATTCAATAGTGCTGAATACGATGAAGCACCCGATGGTAAAAACCGCGGCCGGAATCGAGAAGGCCATCAAGGATCCACGGTCAGCGATCGCTTGGGCCGCGCAATCTAATTCGTCCTTCGTCATCGGTTCGCCCTGGCGCAATTTACCTAACACTCTTTTGACGCCACCGATCTCCTCGCCGACCGGTGTGGGCGGGCGGTCCAGCAGCCGCTTCACGAAAGCAAAGACAAAAGCGGCGAATACCAATTCGGCCACGCCTGCTAGCACCGCCAGATAACCAAATAGGCCCAAATTTATTCACTCCTTTGTCGAACACGATCCTGTTGGGCAGCCGAGGAACCGGGCGCGAGCGACCGCGAAGACGATGGCCGCCGTCGGGCCGGGGTTCGGTCAGGCTCTCGTTGAGGCGCGGGATTGCGTTGCATCTGAAGGTGATTGGTACGTCACGGCCGGGTCTCCGTCTTCCCACAGCAGAAGTTGACGAACCGCGGGACGCGGTCCGTACGGACGAAGCATCGTGCTGGCTGGGCGGGGGCGCACGCGTTGGGGCCACCAGAACCAGCGCCCGAGCAGCGCAGCCACGGACGGTGTCATGAATGACCGCACGATCAAAGTGTCGAACAGCAGACCCAAGGCGATCGTCGTCCCAATTTGACCCAGCACCAACAAGGAGGCGGAAACAAATGACGCCATGGTGAAGGCGAACACCAGGCCGGCAGACGTCACCACCGCCCCGCTGCCTGCCATGGCGCGGATGATGCCCGTATTCAACCCGGCGTGAATTTCTTCCCTGAACCGCGAGATCAGTAGCAGGTTGTAGTCGGATCCCACCGCCAGCAGGATGATGACTGATAGTGCCAGGCAGATCCAATAGAGCTTGATACCCAGGATGTCCTGCCAGACCAGGACGGAAAGCCCGAAAGATGCGCCCAACGAGAGCGCCACGGTGCCCACGATGACGATGGCTGCGACCAGACTTCGGGTAATGATCACCATGATGAGCAGAATCAGGCTCAGCGCGGCTATTCCGGCGATCAGGAGGTCGTATTTGGCGCCGTCTGCGATGTCTTTGTACGTGGCGGCCGTGCCGGCGAGATAAATGTTGGAGTCTCCCAACGGGGTATTCTTCACGGCCTGTTTGGCCGCCTCCCTGATCGGGTCGATATGCGAGATGCCTTCGGGCGTTGCGGGATCACCTTCGTGGGAGATGATCATGCGGGCGGCCTTGCCGTCCGGCGAGAGGAATAGTTTTAGACCCCTTTTGAACTCCGGGTTGCCGAAAGCCTCGGGCGGCAGGTAGAAGGAATCATCGTTCTTGGCGGCGTCATAAGCCTGCCCCAGGGCGGTCGCAGTGTCGGTATTCGCCCGCGTCTGAG
The DNA here is from genome assembly GCF_001668725.1 of Mycobacterium sp. E787. Taxonomy (GTDB): domain Bacteria; phylum Actinomycetota; class Actinomycetes; order Mycobacteriales; family Mycobacteriaceae; genus Mycobacterium. Next base: position 29,634 of record NZ_LZKL01000111.1, read on the forward strand.
CATTGATCCCCAAGTTCGTGGCGTAGTTCGACAGCGTCAGGCCGAGGTTCTTCTCCTGATCGGCGATCTGAGGCGGCAACAAAGTCACCAACTTCTGCTGGCCCGCATCCAACTTGTCCAAGCTGCCGGTGAGCTTTTCGAACTGCGCACTCAGCTGATCAATCCCGTCGAGTGCGTCGAAAACGGATCGCAGGGCAAAGCAGGCGGGAATGTCGTAGCAGTGCCTTTCCCAATAGAAATAACTGCGAATGGGCCGGAAGAAGTCGTCGAAATTCGCGATCTTATCCCGCAGCTCGTTGATGGTGGCGATCGTCTCGTGAAAGCTTTGGGTCTCGTCGTGCGTGGAAGCGGCGAGCTGTTTCTGCAGGCCGTACTGTTGGTTCAAGATGCTGATTGTGTCTCTGAGATTGTCGGCCTGCTTGAGCAGATCCTCCGCACGCTCTTTCTGATACTGCAGGTTCTCGATGCTGCCGATGCTGCCCGCGCTGATCTGGAAAGCCAGCGAGGTGTGTTCGATCGGGGTTCCCAACGGCCTGGTCATGGACTGCACCTGGGCGATTCCGGGAAGGTGCGCGATCGCTTTCGCGACCCGCTCCAGGTTGATCATGTCGGCAGGATTGCGCATGTCGTGATCGGTTTCGATCATCAGCAGTTCGGGATTGAGCCGGGCTTGAGAAAAGTGCCGCTCCGCGGCCGCGTAACCGACATTCGCCGGGGCGCTGGCCGGCATGTAGGGGCGCGCGTCGTAGTTCGTTTTGTATCCGGGCAAAGCGAGCAGACCGATCAGGGCGACACCGGTCGCCACGACCAGGATGGGGCCGGGCCAGCGCACGATCGCGGTGCCGATGCGCCGCCAGCCGCGAGTCGCCAGCCGGCGCTTTGGGTCGAACAATCCGAAAAGGCTGCCCACGGTGATCACCGCCGGGGCCAGGCTGAGCGCGGCCACCAGTGCGACCCCGATACCTATCGCGGCGGGAATGCCCAGGCTCTGAAAGTAATTCAGCCTGGTGAAGCGCAAACAGAGCACAGCACCGGCGACAGTCAGACCGGAGCCCAAGACCACATGGGTGGTCCCACGGTACATGGTGTAGAAGGCGGTTTCACGGTTCTGCCCGTCGTGCCGCGCCTCGTGGTAGCGGCCGACAAAAAAGATCGCGTAGTCGGTGCCGGCGGCGATGACGAGCAGCGTGAGCAGATTCGTCGCATACGTCGAGAGCCCGATCAACCCGACGCTGCCGAGAAAGGCGACAATGCCCCTGGCGGCGGCCATTTCAACGATGACAGTGACCAGCACGAAGATTGCCGTGACAGAGCGGTAAACCCAAAACAACATGGCCAGGATCACCAGTACCGTGATCACGGTGACCTTGAAGATGCCCTTGCTGCCGACTTCGAACTGGTCCGTGACCAGCGGCGCCGCGCCGGTCACATACGCCTTGACCCCAGGCGGTGCGGGCGTATGCGCCACGATTTCGCGGATAGCGTCGACGGACTCGTTGGCCATCGCATCGCCCTGGTTGCCGGCAAGGTAGACCTGTACGTAGGCGGCCTTGCCGTCTTTGCTTTGCGAGCCCGCCGCCGTCAGCGGATCTCCCCAGAAATCCTGGACGTGCTCCACATGCTTGGGGTCGTGCTCGAGCTTGCGGACCAGAGCGTCGTAAAACCGGTGGGCATCGTCGCCCAGCGGCTTGTCGCCTTCCAGGACGATCATGGCCGCACTGTCGGAATCGAATTCGTGAAACACTTTGCCGATGTGTTGCATCGCCTGAAACGACGGCGCGCTCGGGGTATTCAGGGATACGTTGTGGGCTCTGGCCACATCCTCCAGATTCGGGACGGCAATATTCGAGATGGCGGCCACGGCCACCCAGAGCAGCAGGATCGGCACCGAAAGACGACGAATCGCTTGCGCCAGAGCGGGTTTCGGAGCGGGATCCTCGCTCATGCGGACTTCACCAGGCAAAAGGTATAGGCGTTCACTTGGTTGACGATCCTTTCGTCCTTGACCTCACCGTCCACCGTGATGCGACAGCCAAGCGAATCGCTGTTGCCCTGCGCCACGAGGTTGCTGAAGGCTCCGGGCTGTGTCGTCACCATGGTCAACGACCAGGGCAGGGCCGCGTTCAACACCTGCTTCGGCTGTACGTTGATGTCCACGTAGTTGATAGTCGCCACCGCGCCGGAGTCGCCGAAGACCTCGAGGGTGATGTGCTTGGGACTGAAGGGTTCGGTCTGTTCTGAGATGCCACCGGCCGCCGACGTGTTGTTGTGAGATCCGAAGATCCCGTGCAGTCGATAGACGCAGAATCCCGCGACGGCCACGACCACGACGACGACGAGCACCATCCACCCCCGCCTGACGAGGGACGTAACCCGAATCCCCATCACCCGTTGGCCTTCCGATGCTCGGGCGACACGGTCACGCTGACGCTGTGACCGTGGCCGTTGCTATGACCCTACGGTACTGATTAGTACTGCACAAGAGACGGAATCGTACACTTTACGAAGTCGGGTGCCGGGTTCCGTTATCCATGGGGCCGGGTGAGTCCGGGAAGGATGAAGTCGTCGACGAGGGCGCGCACGGTGCGACGGGTGGGCGCCCGGCCCGGGATGATGGAGCGGAAGATCAGGTATCCGGGCAACAAATCCCAGAGCTCGTCGGCGACCGCGGCCTCGTCGATCTCGCCCCGGTCGACGGCCTGCCGCAGGATGTGCTGGATCATGGCCTTGCGCTGGTCGAGGAACTGGTGCTGCATAGCTTCCCTGAGGGCGCGGTGGCGCGACACCTCGACGAGCACCGCGCGGATGGTGCCGGCGTTCTGCTGGCCCTGCTGGCAGATCTTCTCGCCGACCTGCAGCAGATCGCCCCTCAGCGTGCCCGTTTCCGGCGGGACCGCCACCTGTCGGATGCCCTCGATGAAGGCGGCCAGCACCAGTTCGGCTTTGGAGGGCCAGCTCCGGTACACGGTGGCCTTGCTGGCGCGGGCCTCGCTGGCCACGGCGTCGACCGTCAACCCGTCGTACCCGTGCTCCTGCAGCAGCCGCAACGTCACCGCGAGCAGCTCGGCCTCGCGCGGCGACCACGGTGTCGGCCCCGCGAACCGGTCGGCAGTCTGGGTCATCCGCCCACTTTAGATCCGCGGCGCGCGAGTGTGTGAGTTGAAGACACACTCGCGACACGCCGGGGATGCGTCGGTGGTCGGTCATAGACTGGCGTCCCTATGACGGGTTCGACTGCTCCGAGCGCGAGCGCTCCTCGCGGGTCCTCCTTCGTGCACCTGCACAACCACACCGAGTACTCGATGCTGGACGGTGCCGCGAAGATCACGCCGATGCTCGACGAGGTGGCGCGGCTGGGCATGCCGGCGGTCGGAATGACCGACCACGGGAACATGTTCGGCGCCAGCGAGTTCTACAACGCGGCGACGAAGGCCGGGATCAAGCCGATCATCGGGGTGGAGGCCTACATCGCCCCGGGGTCGCGCTTCGACACCCGGCGCGTCACCTGGGGCGATCCCAGCCAGAAGGCCGACGACGTCTCCGGCAGCGGCTCCTACACGCACCTGACGATGGTGGCCGAGAACGCCGCCGGGCTGCGCAACCTGTTCAAGCTGTCCTCGCTGGCCTCCTTCGAGGGCCAGCTGAGCAAGTGGTCGCGGATGGACGCCGAGCTCATCGCCGAGCACGCCGAGGGCATCATCATCACCACCGGCTGCCCGTCCGGTGAGGTGCAGACCCGGCTGCGGCTGGGTCACGACCGGGAGGCGCTGGAATCGGCCGCCAAGTGGCGCGAGATCGTCGGGCCGGACAACTACTTCCTCGAGTTGATGGACCACGGGCTGTCCATCGAGCGACGGGTCCGGGAGGGCCTGCTCGAGATCGGCCGCAAGCTCGGGATCCCGCCGCTGGCCACCAACGACTGCCACTACGTCACCCGCGACGCCGCCCACAACCACGAGGCGCTGCTGTGCGTGCAGACCGGCAAGACGCTCTCGGACCCCAACCGGTTCAAGTTCGACGGCGACGGCTACTACCTCAAGTCGGCCGCCGAGATGCGCCAGATCTGGGACGGCGAGGTCCCCGGCGCCTGCGACTCCACGCTGCTGATCGCCGAGCGGGTCCAGCCCTACGACGAGGTGTGGGCGCCGCGCGACCGGATGCCGGTGTTCCCGGTGCCCGAGGGCCACGACCAGGCGTCGTGGCTGCGGCACGAGGTGGGCGCCGGGCTGCGCCGGCGGTTCCCGGGCGGGGCGCCGGACGGTTACGCCACGCGGGCGGCCTACGAGATCGACGTCATCTGCGGCAAGGGCTTCCCCTCGTACTTCCTGATCGTGGCCGACCTGATCAACTACGCCCGCTCGGTGGGCATCCGGGTGGGTCCCGGCCGCGGGTCGGCCGCCGGGTCGCTGGTGGCCTACGCGCTGGGCATCACCGACATCGACCCGATCCCGCACGGCCTGCTGTTCGAGCGGTTCCTCAACCCCGAGCGCACCTCGATGCCCGACATCGACATCGACTTCGACGACCGGCGCCGCGGTGAGATGGTTCGGTATGCCGCCGACAAGTGGGGCCACGACCGGGTGGCCCAGGTGATCACCTTCGGCACGATCAAAACCAAGGCGGCGCTGAAGGATTCGGCGCGGATCCACTACGGCCAGCCGGGCTTCGCCATCGCGGATCGGATCACCAAGGCGCTGCCGCCGCCGATCATGGCCAAGGACATCCCGCTGTCGGGCATCACCGACCCGAATCACGAGCGCTACAAGGAAGCCGCCGAGGTCCGCGGCCTGATCGAGACCGACCCGGACGTGCGCACCATCTACCAGACGGCGCGCGGCCTGGAGGGCCTGATCCGCAACGCCGGCGTGCACGCCTGCGCGGTGATCATGAGCAGCGAGCCGCTGACCGAGGCGATCCCGCTGTGGAAGCGCCCGCAGGACGGCGCCATCATCACCGGTTGGGACTACCCGTCGTGCGAGGCCATCGGCCTGCTGAAGATGGACTTCCTGGGCCTGCGCAACCTCACGATCATCGGCGACGCGATCGAGAACATCAAGGCCAACAGGGGAATTGACCTCGACCTCGAGTCGGTGCCGCTGGACGACAAGGCCACCTATGAACTGCTCGGCCGCGGCGACACGCTCGGGGTGTTCCAGCTCGACGGCGGCCCCATGCGGGACCTGCTGCGCCGCATGCAGCCGACCGGCTTCGAGGACATCGTCGCGGTGCTCGCGCTGTACCGGCCCGGCCCGATGGGCATGAACGCCCACAACGACTACGCCGACCGCAAGAACAACCGGCAGGCGATCAAACCGATCCACCCCGAGCTCGCCGAGCCGCTGCGCGAGATCCTCGCCGAGACATACGGTTTGATCGTCTACCAAGAGCAGATCATGCGCATCGCGCAGAAGGTGGCCAGCTACTCGCTGGCCCGAGCAGACATTCTGCGCAAGGCGATGGGCAAGAAGAAGCGCGAGGTCCTGGAGAAGGAGTTCGAGGGCTTCTCCGAGGGGATGAAGGCAAACGGGTTTTCGGCAGGCGCGATCAAGGCGTTGTGGGACACCATCCTTCCGTTCGCCGACTACGCGTTCAACAAGTCGCACGCCGCGGGCTACGGCCTGGTGTCGTACTGGACCGCCTACCTCAAGGCGAACTACGCCAGCGAGTACATGGCCGGCCTGCTGACGTCGGTCGGCGACGACAAGGACAAGGCCGCGGTGTACCTCGCCGACTGCCGCAAGCTGGGCATCACGGTCCTGCCGCCCGACGTCAACGAGTCCGGCCTGAACTTCGCGTCGGTGGGCGCCGACATCCGTTACGGGCTGGGTGCGGTGCGCAACGTCGGCGCCAACGTCGTCGGGTCCCTGATCCAAACCCGCAGCGACAAGGGCAAATTCACCGATTTCTCGGACTACCTGAACAAGATCGACATCTCGGCCTGCAACAAGAAGGTCACCGAGTCGCTGATCAAGGCGGGCGCCTTCGATTCGCTCGGGCACGCCCGCAAGGGCCTCTTCCTGGTCCACACCGACGCCGTCGACTCGGTGCTGGGCACCAAGAAGGCCGAGGCGATGGGGCAGTTCGACCTGTTCGGCGGGGGAGACGCCGGCACCACCGACGCGGTGTTCACCATCAAGGTGCCTGACGACGAGTGGGAGGACAAGCACAAGCTCGCCCTGGAACGAGAGATGCTGGGCCTGTACGTGTCCGGGCATCCGCTCAACCGGGTGGCCCACCTGCTGACCGCCCAGGTCGACACCGCGATCCCGGCAATCCTGGACGGCGACGTCCCCAATGACACCCAGGTGCGGGTGGGTGGCATCCTGGCCTCGGTCAACCGGCGCGTGAACAAGAACGGGATGCCATGGGCCTCGGCACAATTGGAGGATCTCACCGGCGGCATCGAGGTGATGTTCTTCCCGCACGCATACTCGACGTTCGGCGCCGACATCGTCGACGACGCGGTGGTACTGATCAACGCCAAGGTGGCGATCCGCGACGACCGGATCACGCTGATCGCCAACGAGCTTGTGGTGCCGGACTTTTCCAGCGCCCAGGCCGACCGGCCGCTGGCGGTCAGCCTGCCGACGCGGCAGTGCACCTTCGACAAGGTCAGCGCGCTCAAGCAGGTGCTGGCGCGGCACCCCGGCACGTCGCAGGTGCACCTGCGGCTGATCAGCGGTGATCGGATCACCACCCTCGAGCTGGACGCCTCGCTGCGGGTGACGCCCTCGCCGGCGCTGATGGGCGACCTCAAGGAGCTGCTCGGCCCCGGCTGCCTGGGCGTTTAGCGGCGGGCCCCGATCTCGGGGCCGCGTGCGAAGTTAGTTTCACGCTGGCGTTCGAACGTGAAACCAACTTCACGCTCGCCGCGGGCTAGGCGGCCAGGCAGGTGTCGATGGGTGTGCCGTCGCGGCGGAAGGAGCGGAGCCGTGCGTATCGCGCGCGGCTCAGTTCGTCCAGAGGGTGATTGGGCATGGACACAGTCAACGACTTAGAGTTAGCTCTAAGTCAAGCATCGAATCTCGGGAGGCCCGATGGCCGCGCGGCTGACGATCGGGGAGGTGGCGCGCCAGGCCGGGGTCGCGGCCACGACACTGCGCTACTACGAACAGATCGGGCTGGTGTCCCCGCCGGCGCGCCTGGGCGGCCAGCGCCGCTACGACGATTCGGTGCTCGCCCGGCTGGAGGTCATCCGGCTGTGCAAATCCGCCGGCTTCGCGCTGGAGGAGATCCAGGTGCTGTTCGCCGACGACGCGCCGGGGCGGCCCACCAGCCGCGCCCTGGCCGAGGCCAAACTCGCCGAGATCGACGCCCAGATGGAGGCGCTGGCCCGGGCGCGGGCCGTCATCGAGTGGGGGATGCGCTGCACGTGTCCCTCGATTGACGCCTGTACGTGTGGCATTCATGCCGCGGTGCCCGCCTGACCGAAGGAGCAGCAATGGCCCAGCCGGATTCGATTGCGGTGCAGAACTTTTCGCACGTCTGCATCGGCGTCTCCGACATCGAGGCGTCGCGCGCGTTCTACACCGGGGTGCTGGGCATGGACGTCGTGTTCGACGTCGAGCTCGAAGGTGCCGGCCTGCGGTCCGTGACCGGCGGGGCGGCGCAACAGGGCCGCATGATCGGCGGGCTGATCGGCGCGGCGATGGTGGAGCTGCTGTCGCTGGGCGCGGTGCCCGAATGCCCGAGCGGGCCGCACCTGGGCTATACCAACATCTCGTTCCGGGTCGACGATCTCGACGCCACCTACGACACCGTTCGGCGCCATCACCCCGACGTCCGGGCCGACCCGCCGGTCGACATCGGCGGGGTGCGGATGTTTTTCATCTACGACCCCGACGGCACCCCCATCGAACTTCTGGAGTTGCCCGGCGGCGCGTCCACCACCGTGCAGCTCTGGCGCCCCCAGGGCTGAACGAGCCGGGTGATGTGTTCCGCGCCCCCCGGTCACGGACGTACGCTCACGAGGGGCAATGCTGACCCGGCGTCGAGGAGGACGTAAATGACGACACCCGACCGTCCGGCCACCTTGTGCGAGGCGTTCCAGCGCACGGCGGCGATCGAGCCGGCCGCCGTCGCGCTGCGTACTCCCGGCGGCGCCCAGACGATGACGTGGCGAGAGCTCGCCGAGCAGGTGCGCAAGGCCGCCGCGGGCCTCGCGGGGCTCGGCGTGGGGCGGGGCGACACGGTGTCGCTGATGATGGCCAACCGGATCGAGTTCTACCCGTTCGAGATCGGCGCCCAGCACCTGGGCGCCACTTCGTTTTCGGTCTACAACACCCTGCCCGCCGAGCAGCTGACCTACCTCTTCGACAACGCCGGCACCAAGGTGGCGATCTGCGAGGAGCAGTACGTGGACCGCATCCGCGCCAGCGGTGCGCCGATCGAGCACATCGTCTGCATCGACGGCGCGCCGCCCGGAACCAGCTCGGTGGACGACCTGCATGCCGCCGCGCCAGCCGGTTTCGACTTCGAGTCCACGTGGCGGGCGGTGCGGCCCGACGACGTCGTCACGCTCATCTACACCTCCGGGACCACCGGCAACCCCAAGGGGGTGGAGATGACGCATGCCAACCTGCTGTTCGAGGCGTTCGCCCTCGACGCCGTCCTACCGATGCAGTTCGGTGACCGCGTGACATCCTTCCTGCCGACGGCACACATCGCCGACCGGGTGATGGGCTTGTACGGCCTGGAGGTGTTCGGCACCCAGGTCACAGTGGTGTCCGACGCGCGTGCCATCGCCGCCGCGCTGCCGGACGTGCGGCCCACGGTGTGGGGTGCGGTGCCTCGGGTGTGGGAGAAGCTCAAGGCCGCAATCGAATTCGCCGTCGGCCACGAGCCGGACGAGGTCAAGCGGCAGGCGTTGCAGTGGGCGATGTCGGTGGCCGGCAAGAAAGCCGCCGCCCTGGTGGCCGGTGAGCCGATGCCCGACGACCTGGCCGCCGAATGGGCGCAGGCCGACGAGTTGGTTCTGTCCAAGCTGCGCGAGCGGCTAGGGTTCGGCGAACTGCGCTGGGCGGTGTCCGGTGCGGCCCCGATCCCCCGGGAGACGCTGGCGTTTTTCCTCGGGATCGGCATTCCGATCGCCGAGGTGTGGGGGATGTCGGAGCTGAGTTGCGTGGCCAGCGTGAGCCATCCCCGGGACGCGCGGCTGGGCACCGTCGGGAAATTGCTGCCCGGGCTGGAGGGCAAGGTCGCCGAGGACGGCGAGTTCCTGGTGCGCGGTCCGCTGGTGATGAAGGGCTACCGCAGGGAGCCGGCCAAGACCGCGGAGGCGATCGATGCCGACGGCTGGTTGCACACCGGCGACATCCTCGAGGTCGACGCCGACGGCTATCTGAAGGTGGTCGACCGCAAGAAGGAGTTGATCATCAACGCGGCCGGAAAGAACATGTCGCCGGCCAACATCGAGAACACCATCCTGGCCGCCTGCCCGATGGTCGGCGTCATGATGACGATCGGCGACGGGCGGCCGTACAACGCGGCGCTGATGGTCTTCGACGCCGAATCGGTCGGCCCGTACGCGGCCCAGCACGGCCTGTCCGAGGCGTCCCCCGCGGCGCTGGCGAACCACCCCGAGGTGATCGCCAAGATCGCCGCCGGGGTTGCCGAGGGCAACGCGAAACTGTCGCGGGTGGAACAGATCAAGCGGTTCCGGGTGCTGCCGACGGTGTGGGAACCCGGTGGGGACGAGATCACGCTGACGATGAAGCTGAAGCGCAAGCCGATCATGGCGAAGTACGCCGGCGAGATCGAGGAACTCTATTCAGGCGATCGCCATCCCGAGGTGCACGAGCCGTCCGCGGCCGCAACGGTGCAGCCGGCATGAGCGGGGGACCGGGGGGAACGGCGCGCGAGATCGGTCGCGCCGGTGTGCGAAAGTTGCTGCAGCGCACGGGGATCGTCGACGAGTCGAGGACGCCGTTGCCGACCGACCCGGACGAGGTCGTCGAGCTCTTGGCGGCGCCGTGGTACGACGAGCGGCTGGCCACGTTGGCCCACGAGCTCGGCCGCGACCCCGACGACGTGCGCGCCGAGGCCGCGGGCTACCTGCGGGAGATGGCGCCGTCGCTCGACGAGCGGGCGGTGAAGGCGTGGCGCAGCTTTTCTTGTTGGCTGATGCGGGCCTACGACATCCTGGTCGACGAGGACCAGATCGCCCAGCTGCGCCGGCTGGATCGCAAAGCCACGCTGGCGTTTGCCTTCTCGCACCGCTCCTACCTGGACGGGCTGCTGTTGCCCGAGGCGATTCAGGCCAACCGGCTCTCGCCGGCGCTCACGTTCGGCGGCGCCAACCTGAACTTCTTCCCGATGGGCGCCTGGGCCAAGCGCACCGGGACCATCTTCATCCGGCGCCAGACCAAGGACATTCCCGTCTACCGTTTCGTGTTGCGCGCCTACGCCGCCCAGCTGGTGCAAAACCACGCCAACCTCACCTGGTCGATCGAGGGGGGCCGGACCCGCACCGGCAAGCTGCGGCCCCCGGTGTACGGGATCCTGCGCTACATCAGCGACGCGGTCGACGAAATCGACGGTCCCGAAGTCTATTTGGTGCCGACCTCCATCGTGTACGACCAGCTGCACGAGGTGGAGGCGATGACCACCGAGGCCTACGGCGCCGCCAAGCGGCCCGAGGACTTCCGGTTCCTGATCCGGCTGGCGCGACAACAGGGCGAGCGGCTGGGCCGCGCCTACCTGGACTTCGGCGAACCGCTGCCGCTGCGCAAGCGCCTCGAGGAACTGCGCACCTCGGATACATCGGCGCCCGGCACGGGCACCGAGATCGAACGCATCGCGCTGGACGTCGAGCACCGGATCAACCGCGCCACCCCCGTCACCCCGACCGCGGTGGTGAGCCTCGCGCTGCTGGGCGCCGACCGCTCGCTCTCGATCAGCGAGGTGCTGGCCACGGTGCGCCCGCTGGCGAGCTACATCGCGGCGCGCAACTGGACCGTGGCCGGCGCCGCCGACCTGACGAACCGCTCGACGATCCGCTGGACGCTGCATCAGCTCGTCGCGTCGGGCGTGGTCAACGTCTATGACGCCGGCACCGAACCGGTTTGGGGGATCGGCGCCGACCAGCACCTGGTAGCGGCGTTCTACCGCAACACCGCGATCCACATCCTGGTCGATCGCGCCATCGCCGAGACCGCGCTGCTGGCCGCCATCGAAGACGCCGAAAATTCCGTGGACCGCCTGGTGTTACCGACGACCGTGCGCGACGAGGCGCTGAGCCTGCGCGAGCTGCTGAAGTTCGAGTTCTTGTTCTCGGCGCGCGCGCAGTTCGAGAAGGAACTCGCCGACGAGGTGCGCCTGATCGGGCGGGTGGAAGACACCACCCGGGCCGTCCCGGCGGCCGATGTGCGCGGGCTGCTGGAAAAGACCGACCTGCTGCTGGCGCACCTGGTGTTGCGGCCGTTCCTGGACGCCTACCACGTCGTCGCCGACCGGCTGGCCGCCCTCGAGGACGAATCGTTCGACGAGGACGAGTTTCTCGCCGAGTGCCTCGAGGTGGGCAAGCAATGGGAGCTGCAGCGCCGGATCGCCAACGCGGAGTCGAGGTCGTTGGAACTGTTCAAAACCGCGCTGCGCCTGGCGCGGCACCGCGAGCTGGTGGACGCGTTCGAGCGTCCGGACATCGCCCAGCGGCGACGCGACTTCGCCGACGAGATCGCCACCGCCATCAGGCGCGTCAACACCATCGCGGAGCTCGCCCGGCGGGTCGTGCTGTCCAGCTGCGACCCGTCCTCCGCCCGCCGCGGCACGCCTTAAGGTGGGAAGCATGCCGCTGACAGGTGAATACGCGCCCAGCCCCTGGGAATTTTCCCGCGACCAGGCCGACAAGTACGCCGAGTCCGGGGGAACCGAGGCCGCCGACATGAAGGGGAAGCCCATCATCGTGCTGACCACCGTCGGCGCCAAGACCGGAAAGCTCCGCAAAACCCCGCTCATGCGCGTCGAGCACAACGGCGAATACGCGATCGTCGCGTCGCTCGGCGGCGCCCCGAAGCACCCGGTCTGGTACCACAACGTCAAGAAGAACCCGCGCGTCGAGCTGCAGGACGGGAGCGTCACCCGCGACTACGATGCCCGCGAGGTGTTCGGCGACGAGAAGGCCGCCTGGTGGGAGCGCGCCGTCGAGGCCTTTCCCGACTACGCCGACTACCAGACGAAGACCGACCGTCAGATCCCGGTGTTCGTCCTGACGCCGGTCGGCTGACTTTTCCGGCCGGCCGGCATGGGACCATTGATCGGTGTCCGCTGAACTGAGCCAGAGCCCGAGCCGGTCGCCGCTGTCCGCGGCCGACATCGAAGCCGCGGCGCAGCGGATCGCCCCGGTGGTCGCGCCCACCCCGCTGCAGCCGAGCGATCGGCTGTCGGCGATCACCGGCGCGCAGGTCTACCTCAAGCGCGAAGACCTGCAGGTGGTGCGCTCCTACAAGCTGCGCGGCGCCTACAACCTGCTGGTGCAGCTGTCCGGCGACGAGCTGGCCGCCGGCGTGGTGTGCTCGTCGGCCGGCAACCACGCGCAGGGCTTCGCGTTCGCCTGCCGGGCGCTGGGAGTGCACGGCCGGGTCTACGTGCCGGCCAAGACGCCCAAGCAGAAGCGCGACCGGATCCGCTACCACGGCGGGGAGTTCATCGAGCTGATCGTGGGAGGGTCGACCTACGACCTCGCCGCCGAGGCCGCGCTCGCCGACGTCGAACGCACCGGCGCCACGCTGGTCCCGCCGTACGACGACCTGCGCACCATGGCCGGCCAGGGCACCATCGCCGTCGAGCTGCTCGACCAGCTCGAGGCCGAGCCGGACCTGGTCGTCGTCCCGGTGGGCGGCGGCGGTTGCATCGCCGGCATCACCACCTACCTGGCCGAGCGCACGACCAGCACCGCGGTCCTGGGCATCGAGCCGGCCGGCGCGGCGGCGATGATGGCGGCGCTGGCGGCCGGCGAGCCGGTCACGCTGGACTACGTCGACCAGTTCGTCGACGGCGCCGCAGTGCGCCGGGCGGGAACCCTGACCTACGCCGCGCTCGCCGCCGCCGGCGACATGGTGTCGATCACCACGGTCGACGAGGGGGCGGTGTGCACCGCGATGCTCGACCTGTACCAGAACGAGGGCATCATCGCCGAGCCGGCGGGGGCGCTGTCGGTCGCGGGCCTGCTGGAGGCCAACGTCGAGCCCGGATCGACCGTGGTGTGCCTTATCTCGGGCGGGAACAACGACGTGTCGCGGTACGGCGAGGTGCTGGAGCGCTCGCTGGTGCACCTCGGGCTCAAGCACTACTTCCTGGTGGACTTCCCGCAGGAGCCGGGCGCGCTGCGCCGCTTCCTCGACGAGGTGCTCGGGCCCAACGACGACATCACCCTGTTCGAGTACGTCAAGCGCAACAACCGCGAGACCGGCGAGGCGCTGGTCGGCATCGAGCTGGGCTCGGCGGCGGGCCTGGACGGGCTGATGGCGCGGATGCGGGCGACGGAGATCCACGTCGAGGCCCTCGAGCCGGGTTCGCCGGCCTACCGCTACCTGCTGTAGGCGCGGCGTTTGGCCCGCGAGGGTGCGCAGTTGTATAGGTTTTACGGCGTGTCGCCGTACCGACACGCACGCTCGCGGCTACTGCAGGTAGGCGGGCAGCGGGGTGGCGGACTCCAGGTCGTCGGCCGGCACCGGCGTCCCGGCCGTCAGGCTCAGTGGCACCACGCCGGCCCAGTGCGGCAATGCGGTGTCCTCCGGATCGTCGACGGGGCCGCCGGTGCGCAGCTTGGCCGAGGCCTCGACGAGGTCGACGGCGAGCACCCCGGTCGCGGCCAGTTCGCGGGCGTCGGGCGCCCGGCAGTCGTCGGCTCGGCCGGGCCTGATGTGGTCGAGCAGGCCACGCAGCGCGGTGAGCTTCTCGGCGGGATCGTCGACCACGCGCGCGTCGCCCAGCACGACCACCGAGCGGAAGTTCACCGAGTGATGCATGGCCGAGCGGGCCAGCACCAGCCCGTCGACGAGGGTCGCGGTGACGCAGACCGACAGGCCCCCCGGCGCGGCCCGGGCGGCGAGCATCGGGCCGCCCCCGGTCGATCCGTGCAGATAGAGGGTCTCACCGAGGCGGACGTGCGTGGTGGGCAACACGACGGGTCGGCCGTCGCTCAGGTAGCCCAGGTGGCAGATCAGGGCCTCGTCCAGGATGCCGTGCACCGTGTCGCGGTCGTAGCGCGCACGCTCCCGGTAGCGGGTCGGCGTGGTGCGATGTGTGGGTTGGTATCCGGTGTCCACTCGATTGCCTCTAGCCGGTTGGTGTCGGGGCGGGGTCACCGCGATCACTCACGGATTTTACAACTGAGACCGCTCACTACGAGCCGAGCGGGGGCCGGCATTCGGGGAGAGCGTTAGGCTGCCCGTGGCCAGAACACTCATCCATCTCGACGCGCGAACGCCTTCACACGACGGGGAAATCCATGAGCGGATTTGATCCTTGGCTCCTGCTGTGTTCGATCGTCGCCGTCGCAATTGCCCTGGCGCTCAGCTGCGGGTCGATAACGGACCGCCTCATGCCGGGAGTCGGCGCGGAACACAACTCGACGATCTCGCCGTATCTCTCGGTCATCGGGCTTGTGTACGGCGCTTTGCTCGGCTTCACCGTCGTGGTTTCCTGGCAGCAGTACTCCGCCGCCAGGGCCGTCGTCGTCGCCGAAGCAACTTCGCTCACCACGCTCTACCGGCAGACCGCCGCCATGCCCGAGCCGCAGCAGCGGCAGCTGAGGGCGTTGCTGCGCACCTACACGACGGACGAAGGCGCGGAGTGGGACCAGCAGCCCCGCAACGCCGCCCACACCACGCTCGTCCAGATATACCGCGTGGTGGGCGATCAGCCACCGGGCGTCGCGTCGAACCCCGTCAACGGCGCATTTCTCAGCGAGCTGACCGAGCTGGCATCGCACCGCACCATGCGCCGCATCGAAACCCAGCCCCACATACCGGCGCCGCTATGGGCAGGATTGATCGCGGGCGCGATCGTCCTCACCACCCTGACCGCGATTCTGCGCATCGGCAGCAGGGCCGCTCACGCGGCCCTGATGAGTACCATCGCGACCCTGCTCGGCCTGCTGCTCTGGATCGTCTTCACCCTCGACCACCCGTCCGGTGGCGACGTCACGTCCGCGTCGTTTCGACACGCGCTCAAGGTGTTCGACGTCATCGACCACGCCACCTGATCGATGAGATCAGAAATCGAAGATCGTCGTTCCGACACCGTTGGGGCTGTTGGAGATGTAGATCGGGCCCAAGGAGAACGGATAATTGCCGCTGTTGAACGAGCTGGTGGGCTCCCCGACTTCGGGGGTGTAGGCCCCGCCAACCGTTTCCGTGTACAGCTCCTGACCGGTGCTGGTGTAGACCGTGAGGGTGGTTCCCGCCGGCAGGGTGTCGCCGGCCTGGAGGTTCGGCACCAAAGATTGCGGGACGGAGCCGCCCTTGCCGCCGGAGTCGATGAACGAGAGGGACATCGCTTGCGGTTGCCCGTTGCCGATTTGTACCTGGAGGCCGGCGGTCCCCGGCGCTCCGGAAAGCGTAACGACGGGCGGCAGCGGGTTGGCGCCGAACTCCACCAGGCCTGCCGGTTGGTTGATGAGCTCGCCCTGACTGAGGTTGCCCGACAGCGCCTCGGTGACAGGTTGGGGGAAGGGAGAGCCATTATTCGGCCCGACGCCCAGCACGCCAGGCAGGGACGAGAGCGGGAGGGCTGTCGTCGTGCCGTTCGTCGTCTGGGTGGCGGAAGTCATCACGCCGATGGTGATCGGCGAGGTCGCAATGCCATTGCCGAAGTCCACCGTTGCTTGATATTCGTTGAAGTAGACCGTCTTGAAGTCAGTGTGGTTGTCGCCGTATGTCATGTAACGTGGCGGCCCCGTGATCGGGCCGAGTTTCGATATGTCGACGTCTTGAGGCGGTAGCAGCAGACCGGTCGATCCGGCATCGAACACCACCGGCGCCGTCGGCCCACCGTTGACGGAGACATTCACCAGCGGGCGCCCCAGTGAATCTACCTGCAGCACAATATCGTTCGGCGGCAACGGGGTGCTTGCGCCGCCAGTGCCGGGGGTGCCCGACAGCCACCCGCCGCGTCCTCCTGCGCCACCCACCCCGCCGGGTCCGCTGGTGCCACCCTTGCCGCCGTTGCCGACCAGACCTGCGGGGCCGCCGGCACCGCCGGCCGCCCCGCCGAAGGTGCTGTTGCCGCCGTTGCCGCCGTTACCGGACAACCACCCGCCGGGGCCGCCGGGCGTCCCCACACCGTTCGAGTTGGTGTACCCGTTTGCGCCGTTGCCGGTCAGCGGACGCCCGGTGAGCGCCTGGCTGGTTCCGTTGAGCGCGTTGAGAAGATCTTGCTCGATGGTCTGCAACGACGAGGCGTTCGCGGCCTCCGCGCCGCCATACGACTCCGCGGCCCCGGTCAACGCCTGGACAAACTTCTGGTTAATATCCGCCGCCCGCGCGCTGAGGGCCTGAAACCACTGTCCATGCGCGGAAAATCGCGCCGCGATCGCCGCCGACACCTCGTCCTCGGCCGCGGCCACCACGCCCGTCGTGCGTGCCGCCGCGGCCGCGTTCGCCGCGCCCACCGCCGAACCCACCTGGTCCACATCGGCTGCGGCCAGCGCCAACTCCGCCGGCGCCACGATCGCTAACGACATCAGACCTCCCAACCGTCATGACCTTCGTCATGCCGATTCGGGAGCCCCTCGTCACATCGACGAATCGGCAAGGCCAACTCTAGCCGGGTCACGGCCACACGGCCAATAGGTTTTCGCCTCTGCCACAAGGGCTTCGACAGCATCGTGCGACTCGCCGATCTGGGACCGGCGGGTGACCGCTCGTCAAACGCCGAGTAACCGCTCGACGAACTCGCGGTACTGCATCGGCGCCGCGCTGGCTACCGGCCGTCCAAGCGGGTAGGGATGCCGGCGGCGCGGGCGACTTCGCCGTAGACGGCGGCGAGGCCGGACAACGAAGCGTGGGCGTTGCGGCCGCTCGGGTTGGGGACCACCCACAGCTCCGTTGCGGGATAGGGCGATACCTGTTTGCCCGGGTTTGCCCGGCGCTCGCCGAAGGCGTCGCGAAAGGCGGTGATCCCCAGGACGGCCACCACCTTCGGCGAGTACTTCCGGACCGTCCGGTCCAGCTTCCGTCGGCCCTCGACCAATTCGGCGACCGTGAGTTCGTCGGCACCCGCGCTCGCCCGCTCGACCAGGTTTGTGATGCCGATTCCGCGACGCAGCAGGTAATCCCGGTCGGCCGGAACAAAGCCGGACGAGGCGTCGATCAGATGATCGGTGATGCCGGCGCGGTGGAGCGCCGGCCAGAACCGATTGCCGCGGGGAGCGAAATGCGCCTGCACCGCAACGGTTCTCAGCCCGGGATTGATCCCGACGAACAGCAGCCTGACCCCATCGGATATCAAATCCGGCAGCGTGTTGCCGGCGAAACGTTTCAGCCCGTCGCGGGTGAATCGAACTTCGTCCGGTGCGGCGTTGTCCACAACGCAGTATTGCAAATGCGCGTCACCGCTACCGATTGAGCGGGCCCGAGATCGATCCGCTCAATCGGTGATCGCCGACGCGATCAGTACCAGTGCCTGCGGCCCGCGACGGCACGCCCGGTGGAGCCGAGGATCCACAGGATGGCACCGATGACTAGCAGGATGATCCCGATGGTCCACAGGATGGAGATCTTGAGCAGGAATCCCGCGACCAGCAGGATGATGCCGAGAATGATCATGATGAGCCTCCCTTTCAGTGCTGACTGACCTACCAAGTCGAACACCCTTAAGGGGGGTAGCAATACACCCCTAGGTAGGTAATCTGGCCGACATGCCACCGCCAACTTCTCGCGCGCCGATCACGGTCGCGCTGGTCGACGACTACGACGTCGTCGTGAAGGGTGTGGCCAACATGCTCGATCCCTACCGCGACCGCATCGTGATCGCGGAACTCGACTCCACAATGCCCGTCGAGGACACCGTCGACATCGTCCTGTACGACTCGTTCGCGCAGCCCGAATCCGACCATGAGGAGATCGCGGTCTTGGTTGCCAATCCCCGAGCGCACCGAGTTGTGGTCTATACCTGGAACTTTCATCCCGACCTCGTCGACAGCGCGCGGCGCCAGGGCGCTCACGGGTACCTGTCCAAGACCTTGCCCGCGCGCGAGCTGGTCGCCGCGCTGGAGGCCGTGCACTCGGGGCAGCAGGTCATCAGTGACGTCGCCGCCCGCGCCCGCAGCGCGCCCGGACTGGACTGGCCCGGACGCGGCGAGGGGCTCAGCGACCGCGAGGCCGAGATCCTGGCGTTGATCACCCAGGGCAAGAGCAACGCCGACGTCGCGCGGCTGACGTACCTGAGCCCCAACACGGTGAAGTCCTACATCCGCACGATCTATCGCAAGCTGGGCGTCGCCAGCCGCACCCAGGCGGTGTTGTGGGGCGTGAACCACGGGTTCACTCCGGACCATCACCGCATCGAACACTGGCGCGGCGGGCCCTAGCCGGCCTTAGTCCAGGGTCGCCGTCAGGTAGCCGGAGTCGCCACCGAAGGCGGCCAGCTCGTCGTCGGGCAACTGGAATCCGTTGGCGGCGTAGGCCTGCTCGGTGGTGCGGATGTCCACCCGCCAGCCGTGCCCGATGAGGTACTCGGCGGCGGTGTTGCGCTCGCCGGTGTAGAACAACTCGGCGAGGTTGATGTTGGAGCCGATGCGGCGGGACCGCTCGGTCAGCCGTTGCGCCCAGTCCGACGGGACGTTGCGCAGGTCCAGGTGTTCGGTCGCGATCCTGCTGCCGGGCGCCGAGAGTGCGGCGATGTTGTCGAACAGGCGGTCCTGCGCCTCGGGCGGCAGATACGGGAGGAGGCCCTCGGCGCTCCACGCCGTCGGTTGTCCGGTGTCGAACCCGGCCGCCACCAACGCCGATGGCCAGTCGTCGCGCAGGTCGATCGCGACCGTTCGGCGCTGCGCGGTCGGCTCCGCGCCCAGGCCCGCCAGCGTCCGCGTCTTGAAGTCGATGACCGCCGGTTGATCGATCTCGTACACCACCGTGCCGGCCGGCCACGCCAGCCGGTAGGCCCGCGTGTCCAGCCCGGACGCCACGATGACGGCCTGCCTGATGCCCGAGCCGGTCGCCTGCGTGAAGAAATCGTCGAAGAAGCGGGTGCGCACGGTGATCTGCTCGTTCATGGTCCGGCGGTTCAGCACCGGATCGTCGTCGCCGGGCCCGATCTCGCCGTCGATCAGCTTGACGAACGTGTCGATGCCCACCGCCCGCACGAGCGGATCCGCCCAGGGGTCGTCAAGCAGGGGATCGGGGCCCTGGGAGGCCATCGCGCGCGACGAGGCGACGGCCGTGGCGGTCGCGCCGACGCTGGACGCCAGGTCCCAGGTGTCGTTCTCGGTGCGGGTCATCCGCGAGTTCCTTTCCGCGCAACGGTGTACTAGTTAGTGCATTTAAGTGATGGCTCCACTGTACGCGCGCCCTCGGCCGGGCCCCTCTCGAACGGGCCCCTCTCGAACGGCGCCCTCTCGAACGGCGAGCAGACGCAAAAGCCCCCGAAATAGGCGGTTTTTGGGGGCTTTTATGTCTGCTCGCGCACCGAGAGGACGGCGAACGAATGCCCTTCGAGCACGGTGCTGTCGGCCGCGACCTTCGGCTCCCCCCAGGCGACGACGACGTCGCCCGCGACGGGCACCGTCACCGGCTCCGCCGCCAGGTTGCACGCGATCCGCAACGCCCCGCGGTGCAGGACGATCCAGCGCTGCTCTTCGTCGTAGTCGACGGCGAGGTGCTCCAGCCACGGGTCGGCCAGGTCGGCGTCGTTGTGCCGCAGGGCGATCAGCTCCCGATACACGCGCAGCAGTCGGGCGTGCTCGCCGGAGTCGACCTCGTCCCAGTTCAGTTTGGACCGCAGAAACGTCTGCGGATCCTGGGGATCGGGGATCTCGTCGGCGTCCCAGCCGTGTTCGGCGAATTCTGCCTTGCGCCCCTCCGCGGTGGCCCGCGCCAGCTCCGGTTCGGGATGCGAGCTGAAGAATTGGAACGGGGTCGAGGCGCCCCACTCCTCGCCCATGAAAAGCATTGCGGTGTAGGGCGACCCGAGGGTGAGGGCGGCCTTGACCGCGAGCTGGCCGCCGGTCAGGTTCTGCGACGGCCGATCCCCGAGCGCCCGGTTGCCCACCTGGTCGTGGGTGCAGGTGTAGGCGACCAGCCGGGTGGCCGGAATCGTCGACGCGTCCAGCGGTCGCCCGTGGCGGCGGCGCCGGAACGACGAATAGGTGGCGGCGTGAAAGTAGCCGCGCCGCAGCGTCTGCGCCAGCGCCGACAGCGAGCCGAAGTCGGCGTAGTAGCCCTGGCGTTCGCCGGACACCGCGGTGTGGATGGAGTGGTGGATGTCGTCCGACCACTGCGCGGTCAGCCCGTAACCGTTGCACTCGCGCGGGGTGATCAGCCGCGGGTCGTTGAGGTCGCTCTCGGCGACCAGCGACAGCGGGCGGCCGAGGCGGCTTGCGAGCGAGTCGGTTTCACCGGCGAGTTCCTCGAGGACGTGGATGGCCGTGGTGTCCACCAGCGCGTGCACGGCGTCCAGCCGCAGGCCGTCGGCGTGGAAGTCGCGCATCCAGCGCAGCGCGCAGCCGATGATGTAGCGCCGCACCTCGTCGGAGTCGGCGTCGGCGATGTTGATGCCCTCGCCCCAGGGGTTGCTCGCCGACGACAGGTAGGGACCGAACCGCGGCAGGTAGTTGCCCGACGGCCCGAGGTGGTTGAACACCGCGTCGATCAACACGCCCAGGCCGCGCGCGTGGCAGGCGTCGACGAGCCGGACCAAGCCGTCGGGGCCGCCGTAGGGTTCGTGCACGCTGTACCACAGCACTCCGTCGTAGCCCCAGCCGTGCGTGCCGGCGAAGGAATTGACCGGCATCAGCTCGACGAAGTCGACGCCGAGGTCAACCAGGTAGTCCAGCTTCTCGATGGCGGCATCGAAAGTGCCTGCGGGCGTGAAGGTTCCGACGTGCAACTCGTAGATCACCGCGCCCTCCACCGACCGGCCCGGCCAGCCGCCGTCGGTCCAGCTCGCGGCGGCAGGATCCCACAGCTGCGAGCGGGCGTGCACGCCGTCGGGCTGGCGGGGCGAGCGGGGGTCGGGCAGCACGGTGGGATCGTCGTCGAGCAGGTAGCCGTACCGGGCGTCCGGGGCGGTCTCGACGTCGGTGTGCCACCAGCCGTCGTCGGAGCGGGTCATCGGGTGCACGGTGCCGTTGACGTCGAGCCGCACCCGCGCGGGCTTGGGCGCCCACACCCAGAACTCAGTCATGCCGGCGTTCCAGCAGCACTACGGGCAGGTCCGAGAACAGCTGGGCGGCCGACGTCGCCCCGCTGGCCACGGCGCCGTTGAGCGCGTCGGTCCAGGTGCCCTCGGGCAGCGGCAGCACGGTGTTGCCCCAACCCCGTTCGGCCAGCCGCACGGTCCAGCGGGTCACCGCGACCAGGACGTCGTCGCCGCGGCGAAACGCCACGACGTGGTCACCGGCCTCGCCGTCGGCGAGCACCGGAACGTGGTCGCCGCGCAGGAACGTCTCGGGCCGGGACCGCCGCACCCGCAGCGCCGTGGTGACGACGCGGATCTTGGGATGGTGCAAATCCTTCAGCGCGGCCCGGCGGGCGGCGTAGTCGACGGCGCGGCGGTTGTCGGGGTCGACGAGGCTGTCGTCCCACAGCTCGGTGCCCTGATAGATGTCCGGGATGCCCGGCACCGTCAGCGCGAGCAGCTTCTGGCCCAGCGCGTCGCTCGCCGCGTGGGAATTGAGTTGGCCCACCAGCTCGGTCAGCTGGCCAGCCACCGGGCCGTCCAGCACGCTGTCCAGCCAGCGGTGCACGGCGTCCTCGAAGGCGGCGTCGGGGTCGTTCCACGAGGTGTGCCAGGCCGCCTCGCGGATGGCCTTCTCGGCGTACGCGTGCAGCCGCCCCCGCAGCTCGTCGGTGATCTGGCCGCTCACCGGCCAGACGCCGAAGATGTTCTGCCACAGGAACTGTCCGGTTGCGGGATCGGGCGAGGGGGCCGCGACCTCCCAGCGGGCGAGGAACTCGGTCCACAGCGACGGCACCTGCGACAGCACGCCGATCCGGGCCCGCACGTCCTCGCCGCGTTTGGTGTCGTGGGTGGTCAGCGCCGTCATCGTGTGCGGCCACAACCCGGCACGAGTGGCGGCACTGTGGTGAAATTCGGCCAGGCCGACGCCGAAACGATGCGGCTCGCCGCCCACCTCGTTGAGCGACACCAGGCGGGCGTCACGGTAGAACAGGCAGTCCTCGACGGCCTTGGCCGTGACCGCGCCGCAGAGCTGTTGCAGCCGGGTGGCCGGTTCGCCGCCGCGGGCCAGTGCGGCCGCGAGCACCTGCAGCGCCGGCCCCAATTCCGGTGACTCCGCTTGTGTTTCGGCCATTGCGGTGGGCAGCAGCGCGACCAGGCCCGGGTAGTCGCTGCGGTACACGCCGATGTGGGTGAGCAGGGCGGTGACCGCCTCGGGCAGCAGCGGGTGATCGGTGCCGGCGGCGGCCGCGATTGATCGGCGCAGCCTGGCCAGCTCGCTGGCCAGCGTCACCGTCGCGGTGCGGGTCTTGAGCTCGGCGAGCAACTGCGGCATGGCGCCGTAGTCGAGCCCCGCCGAGTCGACGAGCTCGGTCAGGGCCTCCTCGCCGGCCGGGTCGACGAAAACGCCGCCGACCTGGCGGAGCACGTCGTAGCCGGTGGTACCGCCCACCGGCAGTGTCGGTTCGAGCGCCTCGTCGACGGCCAGGATCTTCTCGATGACGATCCAGGCGTCCGGCCCGACCAACTCCCGCAAGCGGGTCAAATAGCCGCAGGGATCGGACAATCCGTCGGGGTGGTCGATCCGCACGCCGTCGACGAGCCCCTCGGCGAACCAGCGCGCGACCTCGGCGTGGCTGGCGACGAACACCGCGGGATCTTCCTGCCGCAGGCCGGCCAGCGAGGTGATCGAGAAGAAGCGCCGATAGCCGCACACCCCGTTTCGCCAGCCCACCATCCGGTAGTGCTGACGGTCGTGCACTTCCGGGCCGGTGCCCTCGCCGGTGCCGGGCGCGACGGGTAGCGCCAGGTCACCCAGTCGCAGCAGGTCCCCGTCGACCTTCAGGTCGGCCGCGTCGTCGTCAGAACCCAAGATCGGCAACACGATTCGGCCGTCCTCGTCGAGGTCCCAGTCGATGTCGAAGAACGACGCGTACCGCGAGCCCCGGCCGTGCCGCAGCACGTCCCACCACCACGCGTTCTGCCGCGGGTCGTCGATGCCGACGTGGTTGGGGACGATGTCGATGATCAGGCCCATGCCGCGCTCGCGGGCCGCTGCGGACAACCGCGCCAGACCGTCGGGGCCGCCCAGCTCTTCCGAGACCGTGGTGGGGTCGGTGACGTCGTAGCCGTGATTGGACCCGCGCGCCGCCGTCAGGACCGGGGACAGGTACAGGTGGCTCACCCCGAGGTCGTCGAGGTAGTCGAGCAGGTTTTCGGCGTCGGCGAAGGTGAACGCGAATCCGCTGGACTCACCACGCAGCTGGAGCCGGTAGGTGGAGAGGACTGGTAAGGCCATGCGTCACAAGGTCTTACGAAGTACCAGCAGCGCGCGCGAGGGCAGCGAGACCTTCTCCTCGGCCTTCACCACCGCCTCGGCGTCACCGACGGGGTCGTTGGTGTCGAGCTCCACGGTCCACTCCTGGGCATAGTCGGCTTTGGGCATCACAAACTGGATCGGCTCTTCGCCGGCGTTGAAGCACAACAGGAATGAGTCGTCGACGACCCGCTCCCCGCGGGCGTTCGGCGCGGTGATGGCGTCGCCGTTGAGAAACACCGCCACGCACTTGTGGATGCTTTCACCCCAGTCCTCATGCGTCATCTCGCGGCTACTGGGGTTCAGCCAGGCGATGTCGCGGACCTCGTCGCCGCTGCGGATCGGTTCGCCCTCGAAGAAGCGGCGTCGGCGAAACACCGGGTGGTTCTTGCGCAGGGCGGTCACCTTGCGCGCGAACGCCAGCAGGTCCGCGTTCTTGTCGACCAAAGACCAGTCCATCCAGGACAATTCGGAGTCCTGGCAATAGACGTTGTTGTTGCCGTTCTGGGTGCGCCCGAACTCGTCGCCGTGGGCGATCATCGGCGTGCCCTGGCTGAGCATCAGGGTGGCCCAGAAGTTGCGCATCTGGCGCCGACGCAGTTCCAGGATCTCGGGGTCGTCGGTCGGCCCCTCGACGCCGCAGTTCCACGACCGGTTGTGGCTTTCTCCGTCCCGGTTGTCCTCGCCGTTGGCCAGGTTGTGTTTCTCGTTGTACGAGACCAGGTCGCCCAGCGTGAACCCGTCGTGGGCGGTGACGAAGTTGATGCTGGCGCTGGGTCGCCGGCCCGTCGCCTCATAAAGGTCCGACGACCCGGTCAGCCGGGACGCGAACTCGCCCAGGGTTGCGGGCTCCCCCCGCCAGTAGTCACGCACAGTATCGCGATACTTCCCGTTCCACTCGGTCCACAAACCCGGGAAATTTCCGACCTGGTAGCCGCCCTCGCCGACGTCCCACGGCTCGGCGATCAATTTCACCTGGCTGATCACCGGATCCTGCTGCACCAGATCGAAGAACGCGCTCAGCCGGTCGACGTCGTGCAGCTCGCGGGCCAGCGTTGCCGCCAGGTCGAAGCGGAACCCGTCCACATGCATCTCGATCACCCAGTAGCGCAGCGAGTCCATGATCAGCTGCAGCACGTGGGGATGGCGGGCGTTGAGGCTGTTGCCGGTGCCGGTGTAGTCCTTGTACAGGCGCAGATCGTCGTCGACGAGCCGGTAGTAGGCGGCGTTGTCGATGCCGCGGAAGTTGATCGTCGGGCCGAGGTGGTTGCCTTCGGCGGTGTGGTTGTAGACCACGTCGAGGATGACCTCGATGCCGGCCTCGTGAAAGGTGCGGACCATCCATTTGAACTCGGCGACGCTGGAATTGCGGTTGGCCGCGTACTGGTTGTGCGGCGCGAAGAAGCCAAAGGTGTTGTAGCCCCAGTAGTTTCGCAGCCCCAGGTCCAGCAGGCGCGAGTCGTGCAGGAACTGGTGGACGGGCATGAGCTCGATGGCGGTGACGTTGAGCGACTTGAGGTGGTCGATGATCAGCGGGTGGGCCAGCCCGGCGTACGTGCCCCGCAGCTCCTGGGGGATGCCGGGGTGGGTCTGCGTCATGCCCTTGACGTGCGCCTCGTAGATGACGGTCTCGTGGTACGGGGTGAGCGGTGCGCGGTCGGACCCCCAGTCGAAGAACGGGTTGCTCACCACGCTGGTCATGGTGTGCCCGAGCGAGTCCACCATCGGGGGAATGCCCGGGTCGGCCCCGTCGGCGTTGGGGCCGTCCGGATCGACCGCAGTCAGGTCGTAGGAATACAGCGCCTGGCCGAAGGTGAAGTCGCCGTGGAACGCCTTGCCGTACGGGTCCAGCAGCAGCTTGCTCGGATCGCACCGGTGACCCGCCGCGGGGTCGAAGGGGCCGTGCACCCGAAAGCCGTAGCGCTGACCCGGGGTGATGTTCGGCAGGTAAGCGTGCCAGACGTAGCTGTCCACCTCGTCAAGCGGGATCCGCGATTCGCTGCCGTTGTCGTCGATCAGGCACAGTTCGACACGTTCGGCGATCTCGGAGAACACCGAAAAGTTGGTTCCCGCGCCGTCGTAGGAGGCGCCGAGCGGATAAGGGGTGCCCGGCCACACGGTGGCGAGCCTGGGCTGGGGCCTGTTGGCGTCGTGCGCCGCCGTGCCAGTTCGCGAGCCTGGATTGTTCGTCGGCATCACATGACCTTATCCGCGGGTCCGGCGTGGCGACCGGTTACCACCAACCGGTGCTGAGCCCGATCTGGCGGCCCAGTTCGGCCGTCATGGTCCGCACGTAGGTGGGCGACAGGTGGTGGGCGCCGTGGTAGATCAGGACGTTTCCCTCGACCGGCCGGCAGACGTCGGCGCGGCAGATCGCGTCCGACATGTCGAGCACCTTGAGCAGCGGGAACTGGGCGACGAAGTCGAGGGTCTGGTTGCGATCGGACAGCACGTCGGAGCGTTTGACCGCGCAGGTCTGCGGGGTGCCGCCCTTCTTGGCCAGGCAGTCAGCGGGGTCGAAAGGTTTGCCGTCCTTGACCAGCCAGGGCGTGTCGCGCATACCGAGGATCGGAATGTTGTTGTCGGACAACGTTTGCCAGATCCCGATGTAGGTCGCCGGCATCACGTCGCCGGCCTTGATGTTCCAGGGGCGGGTCGTGGTGGTGAACACGTAGTCGGGCCGGTCGTCGACCAGCTTGTTCATCGTCCGCTGCACCCATTCACGGCACTGCATGTACGGGGCGTTGTTGCCCATGATCAGCGGCACTTCCTCGGTGGACAGCGGGCAGCCCATCTTGAGATAGGTGACCACTTTGAAGTGATGCATGTGGCCGAGCAGGTCGAGCGCGGGCAGCCAGTGCTCCGCGTGCGACCCGCCGGCCAGGGCGATGGTGCGCGTCGCGGCCACATCGCCGTAGGCGCAGTTGACGACGGTCGGGTTGACGAAGTCGCTGATGCAGCCGTCCCGGGTCGAGACCGGGAGGTCGTCCTTGATCTCCAGGACGGTGGGCCGCATCGGCAGCGCCGGCACCCGCGCGTGTTCGGTCAGGGCGCGCGCGCCGGGGTAGTCCTGCGGGTTGAGCACGCTGAGTTCCTTGCCCGCCGCCCGCAGGACCGTGACGTGCTGACGCCAGCTGAACGACGTCGCGGTGAGCGTGACGCCGAGCAGCACCACCATCGATCCCAGCGCCATCGTCGGGCGGCGCAGGCGCACCCACAGGGGGATGGTCGCCGGCGAGGCGGCGGCCGGTGCCCGGTACCGCAGCGGGTCCTCGACGAGCCGCGTGGTCAGGTAGGCCAGCACTCCGGATACCAGCAGCACCACAGTGCCGTCGACGAAGCCGGCGTGCCGGTGGCCGCTGTAGGACAGCCAGAAGATGAGCAGCGGCCAGTGCCACAGGTACAGCGAGTAGGCCATCGCGCCCAGCGCCACCAGGGGGCCGGCCGCCAGCATCCGGTTGGGAAGCGGCATGCGATCGTCGGCGCCGGCCCGCAGGTTGGCCCCGGCAAGGATCATCAGCATGGTGGCCCCGACGGGGACCAGCGCCCAGGGGCCGGGGAATTCCTTGACGCCGTCGATCAGGGCCCCGCACGACACGATCGCGGCCAGCGCGACCGTCGCGGCGACGGTGCGCAGCCACATCGGCCACCGCACGTGAGGCACGAGGGCGCCGACGAGCGCGCCGATGAGAAGCTCCCAGGCCCGGGCGAAGCTGTCGTAATAGGCGATCGCCTGGTTGTCCCGGTGCGCGACGATCGCGTAGACGAACGAAGCCACCGTGAGCGCGCTGAGCAGGACGAGGAAGAGGGTCCGCAGCCTGGTGCCCAACCTGCGCCCGAACAGGTAGGCGCAGCCTGCGACCAGCAACAGGAAGGCGATGTAGAACTGCCCCTGCACCGACATGGACCAGATGTGCTGCAGGGGAGTGACCGCTTCGCCGGCCCGCAGGTAGTCGGACTCGGTGTTGGCCAGCTCCCAGTTCTGGTAATAGCCCAGGCTGGCCAGGCTCTGATCGGCGAACGTTTCCCAGCGGGTCTCCGGTTGCACCAGGACGGTCAGGAGGCCGCAGCCGGCCAAGACCACGACCAGGGCGGGAAGCAGGCGGCGCACCAACCGCACCACCTCGGCGACCGGTGACAGCGAGAGGTCCGGGTTGAGCGCGGCGCGCAGGATCTTGCCGCCGAAGAAGAACCCGGACAGCGCCAGGAACACGTCCACCCCGCCGGAAACGCGGCCGAACCAGATGTGGAACATGGCGACGAGCGCGATGGCGACGCCGCGCAACCCGTCGAGGTCGTAGCGGTAGAAGTCCCCGGCGCGCGCCGGCACCGGTTCCGCGGCGGCAACCGGTGGGCGGCTCGGTGACAGGGTCGGCATGGTTGACCGCCAATTTACCGAAAACCGCCACCCGCTCCCGACGGGAGCGAGTGGCGGGTGTCCGGCGCGTCAGGGAGTGCCGCGCGCGGGTTTACCGCGTGATGCCGTACGGGGCCGGCTGCACCGGCGCCTGCTGCGTCGGCGGCTGCAGCAGGGGGAGTTGCTGCAGCGGCGCCTGCTGCGTCGGAACCTGCTGGGCCGGGGCCTGCTGAACCGGGGCCTGCTGGACGGGAGCCTGCTGCAGCGGGGCCTGTTGCGTCGGCACTTGCTGCAGCGGGGCTTGCTGCGCCGGCGCCTGCTGGACCGGTGCCTGCTGGGCGGGGAGCTGCTGCGCCGGCGCCTGCTGGAACGGCGTCTGCTGGGTCCCCAGGACACGGACCAGGTAGGGCGTCATGCCGTTGGCGCGCACCGGCGACACCTGGACGACGTCACCCACCTCCAGCATCTGGTTGTTGCCGAGGTACATCGCGACGCTCTGCGTGCCACCAGGTCCGTAGAAGATCAGGTCGCCGCGTTGTGCTTGCTGGGGCAGGACCTTCTGCCCGAGCCGGTACATCTCGCCGGAGGAGCGCGGCAGCTTGATGCCCGCGCCGGCGTAGGCGTACTGCATGAGGCCCGAGGCGTCAAAACCGACGGTCATGGCGCCGGTGCCCTTGCCGCGGGTTGGGCCCGTGACACCGCCGCCGGCCCAGGAGAACGGCACGCCGCGCTGCGAAAGGCCGCGCATGACGACGACGTCGGTGGCCTGTTGGTAGTCCATCGATCGGGTGCCCGGGTCGGCGGCCGCGATGCTGGCGGTGACCACCGGGGCCACCAGCATCGCGACACCGATCGCGAAAGCGTAGATGCGTTTCATTGGGATCCCACCTTCTTGGGTCCTGGGCCTCCGTCGCGGTGACTTCGCGCGTCGGCCGCTAGTGCAGGCGGCTTCGAGGTTGAGGGCCTTCCCCCCTCAGGGCCCGACGCCGCTGCATGACGCTTGGTATAAAGCCGGTCGGCTCAGCCGTCCAGATTCACACCAGTCACTACAGACACTTCTACAACACAATTCGCGGGCGGAAAATACCTGGTGAGGTCCACAGGGGATTTTTTGTCGGAACGTGACCGGACGGTGACTGGCGGGCCGAATCGGGCCCGCGCAGTTGTGATTTGGGTCTCAGCCCGCTCAGAGCCAGTAGCGCGCGCTGAAGGCGGTCAGGATCGAGCCGGCCACGGAGGCGACCACCAGGAGGGCTAACGACAGCACGGGCCAGAACGACATGTACCAGCCCTTCAAGAGGGAAACGAACGGGCCGATCGCGGCCGCGGCGATCGCGGCGCCGATGCCGCCCCACACCAGCGGGCGGATGTAGTAGTCGACCCCGAAGGGGACCGGTCCGCATTCTTCCCCTACGCAGACGTTCGCGAGGAAGCCGAAAAGCCGCGCCGGCCACGTCGTAACCGTCGCCAGGACCACCAGCAGCACCAAAAGCGAGACGGTGCAGATGACGTCCCAGGGGACTATCCGCAGGCGCAGCACCCGAGGTGGCTCGTGGCTTGGCTGCTCGGGCTGGTCGGGCGCGTCGCGCGTGTCGGGCGTCGGCGGGACGGCGATGCGGTCACCCGGATTGGGGTCCATGGCCCTAGATGGTCCCCGATGGCCGCGAATTGTGCGAGCCGGCTGCTTTACGCTCGGTCTCTATGCCTGCGACCAGGGCGCGGTTGACGCCCGAGGAAATCAGCGCGATCGACGCGGCGCACCTCTGGCACCCCTACAGCACCATCGGCGCGGAGGCGGTGGCGCCCGTGGTGGCCGTCGCGGCCCGCGGCGCCCGGCTGACGCTGATCCGGGACGGCCGTGAGATCGAGGCGCTCGACGCGATGAGCTCCTGGTGGACCGCAATCCACGGGCACGGCCATCCCGAGCTGGACGCGGCGCTGACCGCGCAGCTGGGCGTGATGAACCACGTCATGTTCGGGGGACTGACCCACGAACCGGCCGCCCGGCTGGCACAGCTGCTGGTGGACATCACCCCGGCGGGGCTGGACACGGTTTTCTTCAGCGACTCCGGGTCGGTGTCGGTCGAGGTCGCGGTGAAGATGGCCCTGCAGTACTGGCGCAGCCTGGGCCGGCCCGGCAAGCACCGGCTGATGACGTGGCGGGGCGGCTACCACGGGGACACCTTCACCCCGATGAGCATCTGCGACCCCGACGGCGGCATGCACGCGCTGTGGACCGACATCCTGGCCCGGCAGGTGTTCGCCCCGCAGGTGCCGCGCGAGTACGACCCCGCCTACGTCGCGGCGTTCGAGGCGCAACTGAGCCAGCACGCCGCCGAACTGGCGGCCGTCGTGGTCGAGCCCGTCGTGCAGGGGGCTGGCGGGATGCGCTTTCACGACCCCCGCTACCTGCGCGACCTGCGCGAGCTGTGCCGCCGGCACGACGTGCTGCTCGTCTTCGACGAGATCGCGACCGGGTTCGGCCGCACCGGCGAGCTGTTCGCCGCCGACCACGCCGGCGTGAGCCCGGACATCATGTGCGTCGGCAAGGCCATGACCGGCGGGTACCTCAGCATGGCCGCCACGCTGTGCACGACCGACATCGCCCGCACGATCAGCTCGGGGGAGGCCGGCGCACTGATGCACGGCCCCACCTTCATGGCCAATCCGCTGGCCTGCGCGGTGTCGGTGGCCAGCATCGAACTACTGCTCGGCCAGGACTGGCGGTCGCGGGTGGGGGAGATCGGGGCCGGGCTGGCCTCTGGGCTCGAACCGGCGCGGGCGCTCCCCGGTGTCCGCGACGTGCGGGTGTGCGGCGCCATCGGCGTGATCGAATGCGCCGGTCCGGTGGACCTGGCCGTCGCCACTCCGGCGGCGCTGGACCGCGGCGTCTGGCTGCGCCCGTTCCGCAACCTGGTCTACGCGATGCCCCCGTATATCTGCTCGGGCGAGGAGATCGGGCAGATCAGTTCCGCGATGCTCGAGGTCGCCCGGCTCGTCGGCTGAGCCGTCCTGGTGACTCAGTGAACTCTCAGGAGATTCTTCGATGCCGGCTAGCTTGGCTCAAAGGGTCCTCAAAGTCGCCGGCCCCACACTGATCCCCATGACACGTGAGTCGCTCTGCGCGGACCTGATCGAACGCTACCTGTCCACGTGCGACGTCCGCTTCCTGCAGGACGAGCGCGGCGGCGCATATTTCTTCGTGCCCAGTGCCGATCACCAGCGGCTGCGTGTCCACCTGGAGATCTCCCCCTCGTTTGGGGACGTGCTGACCGTCCAGGTGACTCCCGCGAACGCCTTTCCGGTCGCCGACCGTCGGCGGCTGACGCACATGGCCGATGCGTGGAACCGGCGGAATCGCGACGTCACCGCCGTCGTGCAGGGCTGCTCGGATCCACAGCGCATCGCCGTTGTGGCCCGTCGATCCCAGTGGATCCGCGAAGGCATCTCTTTCGACCGGTTCGGCTCTTTCGTCGACCGCACCCTCGCGGCGGCCATCGATCTCTTCGCCGAGTTGGCGCCGGTTGTCGAGGTCCCGTCGACGACGCATCCGCTCCTGCGCGACGCCGGCTGACGTTCCGGTTCAGGTGGCCTACGGCCTGTCCGCTGCACCGCGCCGAGGCCAGACACCTCGGTATGGCATCGCGTCGGCGAGCTCGCTAGGTGTGGCAAGCCGCCCGTCTCGGCGCAAAGCTGTCCAGTCGCGGCCAGTTTGCAGTGCCGGCAGTTTGGTGTCCGTCGGGATCAGGAACTCCCAGCAGCGTTCTACTTGTGTGCAAGAAGCGCCACGCGCGATTCAATTTGTATGTAAGGTCCCTACCGAGCGTGACCGCGGGCATGCTTCGCGCTTTGCCGCCGGGTTTGGTGAATGACCAGGTGGGAGGATAGATATGTCGTATATTTTGGCGACGCCGCAGTTGATGGCGGCGGCCGCAGCGGATGTTGCGGCTGTTGGTTCGGCGGTCAGCGCTGCCCACCTGGCGGCGGCCGCCCCGACCATCGCGGTGATACCGGCGGCCGCCGATGAGGTGTCGGCGAGCGTCGCGCAGGTGTTCTCGCGGGCGGCCCAGGAGTTCCACACGCTGGCCGGAAAGGCCGTGGCGTTTGGAGAGCAGTTTGTCCAGCACTTGACTGCCGGTGCGGGCTCGTACCTGGCCGCTGAGACGGCCAACGCCGCGTCGTTGCTGCACATCACTGCGAGCGCCGGCTCGGCTGCCAGTGTCATACCCAACGTGCCGGGCCTGTCCGGCGCGCTCAACGGTCTCGCGCTGCTGGGACACACCGCATTGTTCCTGGGGCAGGCCGTAGTATTTTTATTGGAGACCATTCCATTTTTCTTGGAGGCCATTCCGTTCGTCACAATTCTCACGACATATCTCACGCTGGGTGCGACGTTTCTGACGCTGGCTTTTGCGGATCTATTTTTAAAGGCGGCATTGCTCTTCGGGCTCGGGATATCGGTCCCGTTCTGATTGGCTTAGTCGATCGCAATTAAATTTTCATAATGACCGGGTCGGAGGACAAAGATGTCGTATGTGTTGGCGGCGCCGGGGATGATGGCGGCGGCGGCAGCGGACGTGGCGGCTGTTGGTTCGGCGGTCAGCGCTGCCCACCTGGCGGCGGCGGTGCCGACCGTCTCGGTGATTCCCGCGGCCGCCGATGAGGTGTCGGCGAGCGTCGCGCAGGTGTTCTCGGGGGCGGCCCAGGAGTTTCACGCGCTGGCCGCAAAGGCGGCGGCGTTTGGGGAGCAGTTTGTTCAGCACTTGACCACCGCCGCGGGCTCGTATGTGGCCGCTGAGGCGGCCAGCACCGCGTCGTTGCTGCAGTCAACCGCGAGTGCCGGCTCGGCCGCCAGCGTCATACCCAACTTGCCGAGCCAGTTATTCAGTGCTGTAACGGGTCCGCTGACTTTGTTATCGACTTTTGTCGCCGAGTTCCGCGCATTGGCATCTCTGGCATACTTTGATTCATATCTCGGGTTGGTTGTGGCTTACGAGTTGTCCGTTTTGGTGGAGCAGCTGTTGAAGTCCGTTCTGCCTTCTTTCGGCGTGCCTATCCCGTTTTAATTGCCGTCCGCTGATTGCTCTGCGTCGTGTGAAGCCGGTGCCGCCGCGAACCGTTCGGGGCGACGCCGACCAGAGTGCGGGGGAAGCGCTCGGCCACATCGCTCGCGGCCTTGAAGTCAGCCCGCGTGCCGGATGGCTCACCGTCACGTCGGATTCATGTTCCGTGAAAAGCCGTAGGCGACGACTTCAGTCCGCCTAGAATCCTTGTGGTCTGACGGTGGAGGACCGCCCGGGCCTAGCGACAATCGGGGGCTTGCTAGTAGGTGGACCGACATGTCGTATGTGATCGCGGCGCCGGAGATGATGACATCGGCGGCAACGGAGTTGGCAACTGTCGGCGCGAACCTCGGCGCGGCCCACGCGGCTGCTGGGGGCGCGACCCTTACCGTGACGCCCGCCGCTGCCGATGAGGTGTCGGCGGCCGTCGCGGGGCTGTTCTCCCGTGCCGCCCAGGAGTATCAGGCCCTGGCCGGGCAGGCGGCGGCGTTTCATGAGCAGTTTGTGCAGCACTTGGCTGCCGGCGCGGGCTCGTACCTGGCCGGTGAGGCCGCCAACACCGCGGTACTGCAACCCTTGGTTGGGGGGGCGGCCTCGTCCACCAGCGCAGCCGCGTTTCCCAGCTCGATACTCGGTTTGTTCAACGGTGCACTGAGCCAATTGCTCAACGTGTTACCACCGGGCTTTTTGAATTCACTAGAACATTACGTTATTCAACAACTTCTTCTGCTCCTCTACGCATTCGCCTATGTGTCGGCGGAGGTATTGAAAATGATCATCCCGATTCTGGCGCTGGGGATGCCGATTTTTGGGTAGCGGCACAGTGTCACAGCCGGCTCATCCGCCGGTGTCGAGTGCTCGCTTAATGGAAATACCGGATCCCTGGTGAGTGGCGAGCGCCGGCCTAGACCGAGAGCCTCGGGAGCTCGGTTGTGACCGCGTCGTCGGCGACGTCGTCGTGCAGCAACAATTCTCGTACCAGCGGACGCGGTCCCTCGGATCGAAGCATGAAACTGGCCGGGCGCGGACGGACTACCTGAGGCCACCAGAACCAACGCCCGAGCAGCGCGGCGATTGACGGTGTCATGAACGAGCGCACGACCAACGTGTCGAACAACAGCCCCAGGCCGATGGTGGTACCGACCTGACCGATAATCCGCAAATCGCTGAAAATCATCGAGGCCATGGTGAAGGCGAACACAAGTCCCGCGTTCGTCACGACCTTGCCCGTGCCCCCCATGGCGCGGATAATTCCGGTGTTGATGCCTGCGGCTATTTCCTCTTTCATCCGGGATACCAGCAGCAGGTTATAGTCAGAACCCACCGCCAACAGGACGATCAAGGACATCGGAAGCACCATCCAGTGCAATTTGATGCCGAGAAGATACTGCCAAACAAGTACCGAAAGCCCAAATGAGGCGCCCAGCGAAAGCACGACCGTACCCACGATAACCAGCGCGGCCACGAAGCTGCGCGTCAGTACGAGCATGATGACGAAAATCAGGCAGAGTGCACCGACGAACGCAATCCGCAGGTCATATTTCGAGCCGTCCCGGAAGTCCTTGAAGGTCGACGCGGTGCCGGCGAGATAAATCTGGGCGTCCTTCAGGGGCGTCGTCTTGAGCGCCTCCTCGGCCGCGGCCCTTAGTTGATCGATGCGCGCTATGCCCTCGGGAGTCCCGGGATCGCCCCGATGCAGGATGATGAATCGGGCCGCTTTGCCGTCCGGGGACACGAAAGAACTTTCTGCGCGCTGGAAGTCCGGATTCGCGAAAACTTCCGGGGGCAGATAGAAGGAGTCGTCGTCCCTGGCCGCGTCGAACGCCTGCCCCATGGCGGTGGCATCCCGGCCAGAATCGTCCATCTGGCCGAAAGTCCCGGACATGGTGCTGTGCATCGTCAGGAGCATCGCCCGCGCATCTTCCTCTATCGCGATCAGCCGCGGCATCGGTTTGGTTAATTCTGGCAACAGCAGGTCCAGCTTGTTGAGATCGTGCACGATATCGGTGAGTTTGTCGCTCAACTCGTAGACACCGTCGACGAGGTCAAATATCGATCGCAACGACACGCATATTGGTATATCGTAGCAGTGCTTTTCCCAATAAAAGTAGCTACGAATCGGTCTCCAAGTATCCTCAAAATCTGCAATGCTATCTCTCAACTCATAAACAAGTTGAGCCATCTCATTCGTTTTGACGATCGTGTGGTGAGTAAGTTCATTCATCCGCAACTGAATGGCGTATAGACGTTTCGTGATAACGATTTGCTGCGCCAGCATATCGGCCTCTTTGAGGATATCGTTGAGAGTGCCTTCTGTGGTTTTCATGCTTTGCAGCATGGCCGCATTTTGCATGCTGATGATAAAGGGTATCGAAGTGTGTTCGATCGGTGTCCCTTCGGGTCGCGTTATGCCTTGCACGCGTGAAACGCCCGGAACGCGAAAAATTCGCTTTGCAAGCTTGTGCAGCACTAGAAAGTCCGCTGGATTGCGCATGTCATGATCAGTTTCGATCATCAAAATCTCGGGCATCATTCGCGATTGCGAGAAATGACGGTCAGCGGCCGTATAGCCCAAATTCGCCGGAATGTCTTTCGGCAGATAGAGCCGGTCGTTATAGCTCGTTTTGTAGCCGGGCAGCGTCACCAAACCGATCAGTGCGACTGCCAACGTCGTGACCAGAATCGGTGCCGGCCAGCGGACGATCGCCGTGCCGACCCCGCGCCACCGGCGCTGGGCGATTCGCCGTTTGGGGTCGCACATACCGAAGCGACTGGCGACCGCCAGCACTGCCGGCACCAGCGTGAGTGCCACCGCGACCGCGACGAGCATGCCGACGGCGCACGGCACGCCTATCGTCTGGAAGATCGGCAACCGGGTAAAGCTCAGGCACAACATTGCCCCGGCGATCGTCAAACCGGAACCCAAGACGACGGGAGTGACCCCGCGGTAGGTGGTGTAGTAAGCCGTCTCGGGGTCCTCGCCGGCCTGACGCGCCTCCTGGTACCGGCCGAAGAAGAATATGCCGTAGTCGGTTCCGGCGGCCATCGCGAGCGCCACCAGCAGATTGATGGCGAACGTGGAGAGTACGACGATGCTGTTGTCGGCCAGAAATGCGATGATTCCCCGGGCCGAAAGCACTTCGATCCCGACTCCGATCAACAACAGCACCACCGTGGTCACCGAACGGTAGACCAGAAGCAGCACCACAAAGATGATCACGGCGCCGATCAGCGTCATTTTCAGAATGGATTGGTTGCCGCTGCGCACCATGTCCGGAACCAGCGCTGCCGGGCCGGTGACATGGACCTCGATACCGGGTGGTGGCGGAGTCTGCTTCACGATATTCCGGACCGCCGCCACGGATTCCTGTCCCAAGGTGGTGCCCTGGTTGCCGGCGAGATTCAATTGCACATATGCGGCCTTGCCATCGGGGCTTTGCACACCCCCCGCCGTGAGGCGGTCTCCCCACAAATCCTGTACGAATTCAACATGCCGCGGGTCGGTTCTCAACTTGCGTATTAATTCGCGGTAGTAGGTGCGGGCCTCGTCGCCGAGCGGTTGCTGTCCCTCCAGCACGATCATCGCGAAGCTGTCCGAATCGGATTCTTTGAAGAGCTTGCCCATCCGTGTCATGGCGTGCACCGAGGGCGCGTCTTGAGCGACCAATGGCACCGAATGCTCTTCGCCGACCCGTTCGAGCGGTGGAACCCCGAAAGTCACGGTGAGCGTCACCGCCACCCACGCCAGGATGATGAAGGGCGAGAGCTTGCGGATCGTCCGCGCTGTGAAAGGGGGCCGAGGGCTTTCGGTGCTCATGTGGCCGTCAACCGGGAGAAGCTAACCGCGCCCGCTTCGTGCGAAGTCGTCTCGGTCTTGACCACACCGGGCACCTCGATACGGCAGCCCCTGCTGTCGCTATCGCTGTGTACCACGATGCTCCCACGGGTCGCCGACTTTGCGCTGAGCTGGAAATCTGCCACTGGGGTGCCGCTATCTCAGCAATAGGGCGCGAACCAACGGACGGGGGCCGGTCGGGCGAAGTAATGCACTGGCCGGGCGCGGGCGCACCTGTTGCGGCCACCAGAACCAACGGCCCAGCAGTGCGGCGATGGACGGGGTCATGAACGCGCGCACGATCAGAGTGTCGAAGAGCAGGCCGATCCCGATCGTGGTGCCCATCTGGCCGATGCTGAGCAAATCGCTAACCAGCATGGACGCCATCGTGAAGGCGAACACCAGGCCCGCATTCGTAACGACCTTGCCGGTACCACCCATTGCCCGAATGATGCCGGTGTTGATACCGGCGCCAATTTCCTCTTTCATCCGGGAGACCAGCAGCAAATTGTAGTCCGACCCGACAGCCAAAAGGAGGATCACTGACGTGGCGAGAATCGCCCAGTGGATCTGTATGCCGAGCAAGTCCTGCCAGACCAGCACGGACAGCCCGTAGGACGCCCCTAGCGACAGCAATACGGTGCCGACGATGACGAGGGCTGCGACAAAGCTCCGCGTCATCAGCAGCATGATGATGAAAATGAGGCAGAGCGCGGCGACGACCGCGATGATGAGGTCGATCGTGGAACCGACGACGAGGTCTTTGGTGATCGCTGCGGTGCCGGTGAGGTAGATCCTCGAGTCTTCCAGCGGTGTTCCCTTGAGTGCCTCGGCGGCGGCACTCTTTATCGCATCCACCCGCGAGATGCCCGCGGGCGAGGCGGGATCTCCCTTCTGTGAAATGAGCATGCGCATGTTCTTCCCGTCCGGCGACAAGAACACGTCGATGATTCGTTTGTAGTCCTTATTCTTGAACGCGTCTGGCGGCAGATAGAAAGAATCGTCATTTTCCGCCTTGTCGAACGCCTTCCCCATGGCAGTTGCGTTATTGCCGTTCTCGTCCATCTGGCCGATGGTTCCCGACATCGTGCTATGCATGGTCAGCATCATGGCTCGCATGCTTTTCATGATCGCGATCATCGGCGGGAATTCGGCGGCGAGTTGCGGCATGAGCACATCAAGCTGATCGAGGTCTACCAGCACTTCCTGAAGCTTATCGGTAAGGGCGTCGACACCGTCGATTGCATCAAACAGCGAGCGCAATGAGTAGCAGACCGGGATATCGTAGCAGTGCTTTTCCCAGTAAAAATAGCTGCGAATCGGCCTGAAGAAATCCTCGAAATCGGAGACATGATCCCGCAATTCGTTCGTGATCGCCTGCATTTCGTGAGTTTCCTGGATCATGTGATGGGTCGTGGCAACGAGGCTACGAATTAGGTCATACATGTGCTCCATGATCCTGATAGTTTCTGCTAACTGGTCGGCCTGCTTGAGCATGTCATTCATACGCGCTTGCTGGAAGCCCATGCTTTGTGACATGGCGGCCTGTTGCAAACTCAACATGAAAGGTATCGACGTGTGTGCCAGCGGGGTTCCCTGAGGCCTAGTGACGGCCTGCACCTGAGAGATGCCCGGAACATTGAGGATGGCCTTTGCCAGTTTATTCAGCACTAAGAAATCTGCCGGATTGCGCAGATCGTGGTCAGACTCGACCAATAGGATTTCGGGCGTCATCATCGCCGATGGGGGAAAATGTCGCGCTGCAGCAGCAATTCCCAAATTGGCTGGAATATCTTTGGGGATGAACTTCTGGTCATTGTAGCTAGGTTTGTATCCCGGGAGCGTCAAGAGTCCGACAAGCGCCACTGCCACCGTCGCGATGAGGATAGGGGCCGGCCACCGAACGATGGCCGTACCTACCCGCCGCCATCCGCGAACCCGAATCTTCCGTTTTGGCTCGAACAGGCCGAAACGGCTTCCTAGGGCCAAAACTGATGGAACCAGCGTGAGCGCGACCGCGACCGCGACCAATACTCCTACCGCGCAAGGGATGCCTAGGGCCTTGAAAAAGGGGAGTCGGGTAAAGGTGAGGCAGAATAGCGCGCCGGCGATCGTCACACCGGACGCCAAGACGACCTTGGCGACCCCTCGGTAGGTGGTGTAAAAGGCCGCTTCCCGGTCCTGGCCAGACTGACGAGCTTCATGATATCGCCCGATGAAAAATATCCCGTAATCGGTTCCGGCCGCGATGCCGATGGATACCAGGAGATTGACACCGAAGGTGGTCAGACCAAGAAGCCCATGATGGCCAAGGAAGGCGACAGTTTCACGGGCCGCCTGCAGTTCTAGCCCTACCACCAGCAATAAAAGAATTACTGTAGTGATCGAACGGTACACAAGAAGCAACATGATCAGGATCACCGCGACGCTGACCGCCGTCATCGTGATGATGGTCCTGTCGCCACTGTGGCCCATGTCGGCAGCGACCGCCGCGGGCCCGGTGACATACGCATTCACCCCAGGCGGCGCGGGCGTCCGCGCGACGATTCGCTGGACCGCTTCGATCGATTCGTTCCCCAGGGTCTGCCCTGGGTTGCCGGCGAGAACCAGCTGCACATATGCGGCTTTGCCATCGGCGCTCTGCACGGCGCCCCTGGTGAGTTCATCACCCCAGAAGTCTTGAATGTGCTGCACATGCTTCGGATCGTCTCGCAACTGACGAACCAGACGGTCGTAATACTGGTGAGCCTCGTCGCCGAGGGGCTGCTGACCCTCCAGGACAATCGTCACCATGCCGCCGCTGGAACCGGATTGCTTGAAGTCTTCATTCGCGCGCTGAGCCGCCTTGAACGACGGCGCGTCTGTTGGATTAAGGGATACCGAACGCTCTGCCTCTACCTGCTCCAAGGAGGGCACGCTGATACCCAAGACGGCGATGATCGCCAACCACGCCAAAATGATTGCCGCAGAGAAGCGATAGATCGTCCGCGCCACCAGTGGCCGAGCGTCGTGCGGCGCTTGGTCGCTCATGCGGCCTTCTGCGTGCAGGAAACGTAAGTGCTGACTTCGTGCTCCGCGGTCTTTTCGGCCTTGACCACGCCGTCCACCAGGATGCGGCAGCCGATACTGTCAGCATCGTCCTGCGCCGCGACGTCTACGACGGTCGTCGCAGAGCCGATCGGGAACTCCAATGACCATGGCAACGGGACCGCCTTGATTCGCTGCGGATTGCCATCGCCGTCGAAGTAGCTGATCTCGGCAACACTTCCCGACGGTCCGAACACCTCATATCTCACATGCTTGGGGTTGTAGGGTTTGGCCTCATCTTTTCTGGTGTCGGAATACGCGGGCAATTTATCCGAGCCGAAGATGCCGTGCAGCCGCGAGACGGTGAAGCCTCCCGCGCCGATCACCACCAGGATGACCAGCGGGACCCACAGCCGGCGCAGGATCTGGAACATCGCAAATCCCGGGCTACGACGCCTCTTTGCGGTTCCCCCGGACGCATGAGGCGCGGGCGAAGGTTCGCTCGCAGCCCGCCGGCGAAAAAGTCGTCGGCCGGGCCGTTGGCCAGGCTCTTGACCGCCTAGCGTGGCGACATCGGACTCAGCTCGCTCAGCGTTCCGCACGCTGCCTTCAACCACCGCACCACCTTAAGCCGACACGAGTCCAATAACGGATTCTTAACATAGTCCAGGCCAACACGGTCTACCTGAGTTTTTCCATAAAGTTCCAGGTGTCCGCCCTGCGAGCGGCGCGCGGGCGGCGAAATCCGGCACGCGGCTACGCTTCCCGGGCGTTGATCGCCACCTCGACTTCTTCTTCTTGCGCGTGCGCCACCTGCTGCGCGGTGTAGCGGATGAGGAGCGCCGCCGCGCCGATGAGGATGGCCATCCCGCTCAGCCACAGGAAAGCCGTAGGTGTAGCCGTGATCCAGCGCCGTGCAATTGGGCATCGTTCATGGACTTCACCGGCGCATGGACGCCGCCCAGGTGCAGCGTGCGCGACATGATGACGCCGTGGATGACGGCCAGCATGATCGGCGCGCCCAGGCTCGGCGGCACCGTCGAGATCGCCGACGCGGGCCCGAAGTTGTTCAGGGCCGATGCTGGCAATCGGCGCGGCTTCCAGGCCATCTAGTCAACATAAGTGCAATAGCGATTTCCGAACGAAATTAGAGGACTGGCCGGGGGCCGG
Organism: Mycobacterium sp. E787; assembly: GCF_001668725.1. GTDB lineage: Bacteria > Actinomycetota > Actinomycetes > Mycobacteriales > Mycobacteriaceae > Mycobacterium. Next base: position 70,742 of record NZ_LZKL01000111.1, read on the forward strand.
TACGTGGCTCAGGTCTCGGCCGGCCGATTCGCTAGTCCGCCTCGCCCGTCAGGCCGAACTCGGCCAGCGTGCGCAAGGCGAGTTCACGCAAAGCAGGCTTGGTGTTATCGGCGCCCGGTTGGTAGGCCACGACGGTGATGTAAATCTTGCCGATCCCCGGCGTGCGGCAAGACACCACCTGCATGTGGCCGCCCGTCCGCTCGAGTTGCTGTCGGGTTTCGTTTTGCCTCGTGCCCCGCGCCCAGGCGTGCTCGCACTGGGTGCCGTCGGCACGGCTCACCACCATGCCGGCGTCGCCCAGGTTGGAATAAACCACCGGCAGATCGGGGTCGTTGAGCTGCGCGTCAATTCCTTGTCTCCACATCCGCTCGGGCGTGAACGGGGCGAGCGGAGCGAGTTGCAACGCCTCGTCCGGCGTTTCAAGTCGACCGTTTAGTGCCTCCTTGATAGCGACCCGTGCCTCGCTCAGATCCTTCGTTATCGACGTCGTGTCGAGGCTGATGCGGGCAAAGTTCACCGCGACCGCACGCGTGTCGTCCTCCGTGCGCTCGGCCATCACGATTCGCAGGGTGACGGCGCCGTCGGTGCTACGCCTACGACCCAGGTGCTCCGCGAGTTTCGCGGCGAATGCGGCGGCGAGCGTGGTCCCCGTGCCGCCGAGGGCCGCCGCCTGCGCATCCCAGTCGGCCTGGTCGACGAGGACCGCGACTCCGGGCAGAATCACCGGCTCGTCGCCGTCGTCTGTGCGGCGGACGACGGGCGGGGGTTGCGTTGGTGACGCGGCAACATCGAGTCGCTGGCGGCGGAACAATTTCGCGGCCGCGACCAGTGCCCGGCCGACCTCGGGTGCGTCTCGAACCACTTGACGGGCGTCCTGAAGCACCGCGGCCAACCGGGTGCGGGAGCGTCGCGGCGGGTAGCCGAGATCGCGATTGTTGCCCAGGACCGCATCGGCTACGGCTACGAGACCCCCGACGCCGTCAATTAAGTAGTGGGAGAGCACCAAGGTGACTGCGGTCGAGCCGTCCGTCAGAGGGAGCACGCTGAGATGCCAGGCGGGTCCCGATTCGGGGTCAACCGGTACTTGCGAGCGTTCGTCGGCCCAGTCGCTGAGTTCAGCGCGCGGACGGGCGCACTCGGCAAAATTGATATCCGACGGCCCCCGATCCAAGACCCACCTGTGCCGCCCGAACGGCAGCGGTGAAGGTTCGATGAGCCGTCCGGACAACCCGTAGCCGAGATTGTGGTGAAAACGTCTCAAGCCATCGAAGTCGATTGGGTGCTCGTAAACCCATACGACCTGCATGACTTCCGTTTGGCCAATGGCGCGTTGTCCGCAGTAGAAGGCTTGGTCCGTCAACGCGAGCAGGTTGTCCGGCCGCTTATCGCCGCCGGGTGCTCGACGGCGTAAGGACTTGCGCGCGGGGCGGGTCCGGGTTGTCACTGACTGCCTCCGATATCACAGCGTGGGGCCGCGCCGCCGCGGGGCGTCGACCCGGTCATGGCGGCCCACACCGCGCAGGACGGCGTGGGCCTCGATGGGGTGGAACCAAACGAATCGAATCAGGTTAGCCCCGAGGACTTCGGCGCGGCCCAGGATTTGACGAAGACAGCGCCAGCCCATGATTTACCTGCGAGATGTTGAGACCCGCCGCCACCGCGTTGGCCGTAGGCGCCCGAATACGGAGCGACACTCCCGATATTGCAGAAATCGCACGGCCGTCCGGTAGGGCACTTACGGTGTTGTGGTGATTAAGGGTCGACTAACCGTCTCGGAGTGCGTTGCGAGAACTTCCTCCATCGGTTCAGGGGGTCGCGTGCCGAGCGTGGCGTCTAGCGGCGAGCTTTGCCGGTGAGTGACATCCCGCCGTCGGGGCCTGCGGTCCGTCCGGTCGCCCTATTCGTCCTGGGCTTTGCCCGGTCCGGCACATCGGCGCTGACGCGCGTTCTCTCGCTGTGCGGTGCGACGCTCCCGCCCAGGCTGCTGGGTGCCACCGCGCGTTACCCCGCTGGCTTTTGGGAGCCGCGTCCAGCCGTCCACCTCAACGGGGCAATCCTGCGCCGCCACGGCAGCGCTGGGTTCGACCCGACGCTGCGCCTGCAGGAGGAGGGCGCGCTCGACGCCGATGCGAAGGCCGCCTACATCGCCAAGATTCGGGCGTACCTCAGCACGTTGCCGGCAGCGCCGCTTGTGGTCATCAAGGACCCGAAGATAACGGCACTTTCCGACATGTGGTTCGAAGCGGCGCGCCAGGCCGGATTCGATCCCGCGGCCGTGATTGCAGTGCGCCACCCGGTCGAGGCCAGTAAGTCAATTGCGGCGGCCGCTCGAACCTCACCGGAGTTCGGCGGCGCCTTGTGGTTGAAATACAGTCTGCTGGCCGAGAAGACGACGCGCGATTTGCCCCGCGTGTTCGTCGAGTACGACAACCTCATGGACGATTGGCGTCGGGAGGTAAAGCGAATTTCCGCGGCGATCGCAACCGAACTGGATACCCGCGATGGGAGCGCCGTCGAGGAGTTTCTCGCGCCCGCGCTACGCCACCACCGACACTTCGGTCCGGTGACCGAGTTTTTCGGCACGGACTGGATGTCCGCGGCCTACGAAGCGCTGAGTGCGGCCGCCCGCGACGAGCCAGAGGATCAATCCGCGCTTGATCGCGTCTACGAGTCGTATCGCGCAAGCGGCCAAGGCTTCCGGAATGCACTTGACGACTACTACCACCTCCGCAAGCTTTACCGGCTCGTCCCGATATCGCTCGTGAACCTGTTCCTCGAGGCCAACGCTATCGTTCGCAGGCGCAGCGGAACCTGGGCCTAGGCGTTGAGCGGAGTGCTCGGCACGAGTGTCCGGTCCTGGGTTATGCTGCCCGTCGGCTGAGCCGGGAGTGTGAGTCTGCCCCCGTCGCCGCGCACAAGGCGCACGGAAAGTGGAGGGCCAAGACCGGGCCATGAAATTCGTGCTGACGTTCTATGGAACCCGCGGCGATGTCGAGCCCGGCATCGCAGTCGGTCGTGAGCTGCTGCGCCGGGGCCACGAGGTGCGCATGGCTGTGCCGCCCGACCTGGTTGGGTTCGCCGAGTCGGTTGGACTCGAGGCGACCGCCTACGGCCCGGATATGGAGGCTTGGCTGGAGGTAACGCGCAACTTCTGGACGCGACTGTTCCGCAACTTCTGGAAGATCCAAGATGTCAAGAGATTGTTGCGGGAAGCTCGGGAGCCCGGTATCCGATGCTGGGCCGAGATGAGCGCGACGCTGACCTCGCTGGCAGACGGGGCAGACGTCCTTCTCACCGGCATGAGTTACCAGGAGTTGGCCGCAAACGTGGCCGAGCACCGCGATATCCGGTTGGCGACGTTGCTTTGGTTTCCGACACGGGTCAACGGCCACCTTGTTCCCAACCTGCCGGCGCCGTTGGTCCGATCGGCGATGACGGTGTACGAGTGGCTGGTTTGGCGCGGGGTGAAGAAGGCCCAGGACGCACAGCGTCGCGAGCTGGGCCTGCCGAAGGTGACAGGCCCGGCGCCCAAACGGATCGCAGAACGCGGAGCGCTGGAAATCCAGGCGTACGACGCGGTGTGCTTTCCCGGCCTGGCCGTCGAATGGGCGAAATGGGGAGACCGGCGACCCTTCGTCGGCACACTGACGCTGCAGTTGGCGACCGATGCCGATGAGGAAGTGGCGTCGTGGATTGCCGAGGGCAGGCCGCCGATCTTCTTCGGGTTCGGCAGCATCCCGGTTGAATCTCCGGCCGATGCGATCGCGATGATCGGCGCGGCATGCGCGGAATTGGGGGAGCGGGCGTTGGTCAGCGCCGGCTGGTCGGACTTCAGCGATGTTCCCGACATCGAGCATGTCAAGGTTGTCGGCGCGGTGAACTATGCGGCCATCTTTCCGGCCTGCCGCGCCGTCGTTCACCACGGCGGTGCGGGCACGACGGCCGCGGGCCTGCGCGCCGGCGTCCCCACGTTGATCCTCTGGATGGCGGACGTTCAGTTCATGTGGGGCGCTGCGGTCAAGCGGCTGAAAGTGGGCACGGCGCGGCGCTTTTCGAGCACTACCGAGAAATCGCTGGTCTCGGACCTGCGCACCATTATGGCCCCGCAGTACGCCGCCCGGGCCCGCGAGATTGCCACCCGTATGACCGAATCCGACAAAAGCGTCGCGGCTGCCGCGGACCTTGTAGAAGAGTTCGCCGGCCTCAAGGGTATAGGTTGATTTGCTCTAAGCCTTCCGCTCAGACGCCGCCGATGCCTACGGCGAACATGGCGACCCCCGCCAACGCGACCACGCCGATTACCACCTGGCGGCGGTTCGCCGACACCCAGTCGTGCAGAAGTTGCAGTGCCGCTTGGGTTTTCGCTGGCGCGGCCAGATAGCTCAGAAGGGGGATCTCGACGACCGCGAATATCACGAACACCCATGCGAAGGCGAGGGCGACCTGCGTACCGATCGCGGCTCCCGAGGCCACGATGGTGGTGAGCACCAACAGCACGCTCAGAGGAGGAGGTCCCATTGCGAGGCCGATCACCAACGGGACCCTCAAAGATCCGCCCTCCCACGTGGTGATGGCCCGACCCTGAAACCGCCGAATAACGGATGCGTCCTGCGCCGGCGCATCCCGCTGCAAGGGTGGGATCGGCGTATTCGAGTCAGGCGCCAACGTCGACGCGCCGCCATTCGGCGCCGTCAGGAGCGCCCGGCGGCGTGCCCAGAAGCGGGCTGCCAGCAGCGCGGCGACCGTTATTGCTAGCACGCCGACACCGATTTGAATGTGATGGACGGCGGGGCTGGCGAAGGTGCGCGCGGTGCGCTGGGCAAAAGACCTGAAGGAGGGTACGAGGTGCAGCACTATCAAGGGAATCACCACGTAAGGCACACTCACCGTCATTGCACCAATCCAGTAAACGAGCAGGTTTGACACGGGCCGTGGCCGGGAGATCAAAAGAAGAACGACGCCCAGACGCACCGGATCAAACGTCAGCAGAAGCGTCAGCACCAGCAGTACTGAACTACCCCACACGCGCCGAACACTACCGTGTCGGATTTTGCGAATGGAATTGTCCGGGGCCTACCTGGGTCAATTCGGGCCGGCCGGCGTTGCGGCCCCTGAAGGACTTTCGGCAATTTCCATGCGGCCCTCAATCGCGGGTATCGGGCGCTATACTTCCGGGGCCGCGGGGGCTTTCATCGGCAAAAGGCGTTCGGGAAGTGAAAGGCCGGGTCCGCGATGAAATTTGCGTTGGCGAACTGGGGCAGGCGTGGCGATATGGAGCCCTGCGTCGCTGTGGGGCGCGAACTGGTGAACCGGGGGCACGACGTGCGCATCGCCATTCCGCCCGACCTGGTCGGCTTCGCCGAGTCGGCCGGGCTTGCGGCAGTCGCGTGCGGGCCCGAAACGCACGCCATCATGGAAATTTCCCGCAAATACTGGGCATGTTTCTTCGACAACCCGTGGAAGCTCCGGGAGCTGACGAGGTTGCAGCGCGAACTCAACGAGGGCCTCGGTCGGTGTTCGGAGGAGATGGGCGCGACGATGAAATCGATGGCCGACGGCGCCGACCTGCTGTTCGCCGGCCTGAATTTCGAGGCCCCCGCCGCCAACGTCGCGGAGTACTACGACATCCCCTTGGCCACGCTGCACTGGTTCCCGGTCCGAGCCGGCAGCCAGCTGGTCCCATTCCTCCCGGCGCCGATTGGCCGCTCCGCAATGAACCTTTTGTGGTGGCTTTCTTGGCGCGGGTCGAAGAAGACCGAGGATGCGCAGCGCCGTGAACTCGGTCTCCCGGCGGCCACGAGTCCCGCGTCACGGCGGATCACCGAACGCGGATCGTTGGAACTGCAGGCCTACGAAGAGGTGTGTTTTCCCGGGCTGGCCGCCGAATGGGCGGAATGGAATGGGCGGACACCCCCGCGAAGGCCATTTGTCGGCACGCTGACGATGGAGTTGCCGACGGATGCCGACGAGGAGGTCTTGTCGTGGATCGCGGCGGGGACTCCGCCGATTTTCTTCGGGTTCGGCAGCGTGCCGGTCGAGTCCCCGAGCGACACGCTGGCCATGATCAGCGCGGCCTGCGCGCAGTTGGGTGAGCGGGCGTTGATTTGCTCCGGCTGGAGCGACTTCGGCGACGTCCCTCCTTCCGGGCACGTCAAGGTGGTGGGCACGGTGAATTACGCCGCGATCTTTCCGGCCTGCCGCGCTGTGGTGCACCACGGCGGTGGGGGAACCTTGGCCGCCGGCCTGCGGGCCGGAGTCCCCACGCTGGTCCTCTGGATGTTGCCCGATCAGCCGCTCTGGGGAGCTGCGGTCAAACGACTGAAAGTGGGCGCCGCCCGGCGGTTTTCGGCCACCACCGAGAAGTCGTTGGTCGCGGACCTGCGTACCATCCTGGCCCCCGAATACCGCGCCCGCGCCCGTGAGCTGGCGACCCGGGTGACCAAACCCGCCGAAAGCGTTGCGGCGGCTGCCGATCTTGTGGAAGGTTTCGCCCGCCTGCGGCGTGTTCGCTGATTGTGCGACTCCGCGCTCTCGGCCCGGCAGATAACAATAGGATCGCCTCTCATGGACCTGTTTGTGCGCGAATCCGGTCCGGCCGGGGCGCCCACAGTCGTATTCCTCCACGGAGGGGAATTCAGCGGTCAGTCCTGGCAGCCCGTCGTCGAGCGGATGCAGCAATATCACTGTTTGGTGCCCGACCTGCCGCAGCACGGCGAGAGCCTGCAGAACGGACCGTTCACGATGGAGGGAGCCGCCACTGCGGTGGCAGAACTCGTCCGGTCCCGGGCGAGCGACGGCCGGGCCCATCTCGTCGGGTTGTCGCTCGGGGCCCAGGTGGGGGTCCAGCTGCTGGCGCTCGCGCCAGAACTCGTCGGTCGGGCGGTGCTGTGCGGGACCATCGTCAACGCGATGCCGGCTGTTCGGCTGACGGCGCCACTGCTGGGGCTGGTGGCCTGGGCCAAACAGTCGGTGACCATCCGCCGGAACGCGCGCCGGGCGCAGGTTCCCCCGGCCGAGCCCGAGGGCTACCGCGAGGACGTGCGTCTCCTGCCGCCCGCGCAGATGGCCCATCTCGTCGCGGCGTCCGGCGGCTTCACCATTCCCGGGGGACTCGACAAATCTGATTCGCCGACGCTGTTCCTCACCGGCGCCCACGAGATGCGGCTCGTCCGCAATTCGGGGGCGGCGCTCGCGCGGCGAATGCCCAACGGGGTCGACGGGCTGGCAACCGGTATGGGCCACGAATGGCCCCTGCAATGTCCGGACCTCTTCGCCCGCACCGTCGACGGCTGGCTTACCGGTACGGCCCTGCCGCCTGAGATCGCGCTGCCGGACTCGGTTCGTCGCTGATGCCCTCCGTTGCGGCGAAGCTCAGCTCGGCTCACGCGGTGAGAGGCCCGCGGCGCGGTAGATCGCGTCGATGACGCTCATGTTCTCGACCGCATCCTGCGGCGTCGTCTTGACCGGTTCGCCACGCAGCACCGCCGCGGCAAACGCCTCGAGCTGATACGCGAAGGTGGCGCGCCGCGGGAAGCGCTCCACGCGCTTGCTGTCGGCCGATTGGACGGAGAGCCGAGGGAGAACTTGAGGTGCCGCCGGACTGAGCCAGTGCAGCCGGCCGCGGTCGCCGACGAGCTTGGCGCTCGCCCGGAACAGATCCGACGACCACAGCGCGCAGCGGATTCGGCCCGTGAGCCAACTCGTGAACCGCAACTCGGCCGTCATCGCGCGGTCCACCTGCGCGCCGCGCAGTTTCGCCTGTGCCGCAACGACTTCCGGCGTCGAGCCGCCGAACGTGCGGAGCATGTCAACCGCGTAGACTCCGGCATCCATCAGCGCGCCACCGGCGAGGGAGTAGTCGTAGACGTTGGCGTTGGAGCGCTTCGGCAGCAGGACGCACAGCGAGACGTCCACCCGCTCCAGCTTGCCCAGCTCGCCTGACTCGAGAATCTGCTCGACGCGCAAAGTCAACGGATGGTAGCGGTATTGGATTGCCTCCATCACGACCCGATCCGACTTCGCGGCCAGTTCGGCGATCTCGCGGGCCTCGGCGGCATTGGCGGTGAACGGCTTCTCGCAGAGAACGTGCTTGCCCGCGGCGAGCGCGGCCCGGGTCCATCTGCCGTGCAAGCTGTTCGGCAGGACGATGTAGACGGCATCCAGATCCGGATCGGCAATCAGCGCGTCGTAGTTGTCGTGCACCCGAGGGATGCCGTGCTTGGCGGCAAACGCCCGAGCATGGGACTCGTCACGATCCGCCACGGCGGCGACAACGACGTCGGCGTTCTCCCGGGCCGGCTTGATGAGAATCATCGGCGCGAAGCGCGAAGCCCCCAGGATGCCGATCCGGAGCGGGCCCGCGCTGTCACCACCCTTGCCTAATTGCGCCACAGCAGGCACTCCCATCTATCTCGACGATCCGCGGTCAGGTGGCGAAATGCACCTGGTTCACGTGCGCGGCCACCCGCAGGGCGTTCGCCGCGACGGTCAAGCTCGGGTTCAGGCCGGTGCTGGAGGGGAAGAACGAGGTGTCCACGACGTAGAGGTTGTCCACTTCGTGGGTCCGGTTATGCGGGTCGAGCACGCTGGTTTTGGGGTCGGTGCCGAAGCGGCAGGTGCCGCACACGTGGCCCAAGTTCGCGTTCTCCTTGCCGCTGCCCAGGGTGAGTTTGCGAAACGGCGCGAACACCTCTTTCACCTGACGTAAAAACACCGCGCGGCGGTCGATCTCACTGGCGTGCAGGCGGTACTGCATGCGCATCCGCTGGCGGTTGTCGACGCCGGGCCGATCGGCCGGCAGCACACGGTTGTCCAGGTAGGGCAGGTCCTCCATGATCGCGGCCATCACGAGGCCGCCGGTGACGACCCGGTCGTAGATTCGGCGCATCGCCGGAGTAGCCAGCCGCAGCGCCTTCCCGAGGCGGCCGGGGCGGTTGGTCACCCACTCGAAGGGAGGCAAGGCCCCGAATGACTGAACCGTGCCGTATTTCTGACCCTCCCAGAAATAGAAGTCGTTGAGCCCGATCTCCTTGTTGGCGGCGGTGATCTTGCGTTCGGGATTGGGCCAGACCTCGAGCGGCTCGAGCAGATGACGCATCAGGTTGCGCCCCACCCAGTCGGAGCCGTTGGCCAGTCCGCGCGGCCAATCGCCGGAGCGCGAATTGAGCAACAGCACCGGGGTGGCCAGCGCCCCGGCGGCCAGCACCACCACCTTGGCCCGCAGGGCCAGCATGTCGCCGCGATGCGCGCAGACCACGTGCCGGACGTGGCTGCGGTCGGCCTCGAGCCGCACCACCTGGCATTCCGCCAGCAGGCGGGCGCCGTGCTCGGCGACCGCCGGTTGCACGCCGTTGCGGGCGGCGTCGTTCTTGCACGGTTGCGGGCACAGATAGGTCTGACATGCGGTGCACCCGTCGGTGTAATCGCACGCCATCGGCAGGTGATAAGGATGCAGCCCGCGCCCGGCCAGATAGTTGACCATCGGCTGGTTATCCAGCGAGAACGGCGGTGCCGGGGGTAGATCGGCCTCGGCGGCGTTCGGACGCAGGGGATCGCGTTGACCGCGGACCCCCAGCAGCTTTTCGGCCTGCGTGTACCAGGGACGCATGTCGTCGTAGGTGATCGGCCAGGCCTCGGGCACGGTGGAATCGCCGGGGTCGCGGAAGTTTTGCCTCGGCGTGAAATCTTCGGCGAAGAAGCGCTCGCAGACCATGCCGTACAGGGCCGAGGACCCGCCCGTTCCGCTGCCGATGAACGGCACGAAGCGCTTCGAGCGGCGCCCGCTGACGTCTTCGACCTCGTCGGTGCAGCGTCCGGCCCGGGCCAAGGCGTCGTAGAAGGTCTCGCGGGATCGGACGGCTCGCGGCTCGGCCTGTTCGGGGATCGTGGAGCGGATCGTGCCCGGGGTCCCGGGCAGTGTCGAGCGTCCCTTCTCGACGAACAGCACCCGCCGGCCTGACCGGGCCAGCTGGTAGCCCAGCATTCCTCCCCCCATGCCGGTGCCCACGACGATCACATCCCACACCACGCGTTCGGCTTCACGCGCGTCCAGTTCGCCGTTAGCCAATCGAACTCCTCGACGGGTGCTGGCCAAACGCTTTGCCCGGTCCGGGCGAATCGGGATCGTATCACCCGTCTGCCGCGGCAGACGGGGTTAGTTATGGGCGTTGTTAACCGCCCAACGTCCCGGCAATTTAATCTGGGAAAACTCTTAAACATGCGTCGAACAGGCGTCTAAACTCAGCGCCGGAAGTGCCGGCATGCGAGACAGGGGCAGTTTTGACCATCACCGACTACGACGTCCGATCCCTCTACCTCGACCTGCTTCGGCGCAACCTCACCAGATACGGCATGCAAGAGCGGACGCCCGCTGACTGGCCGCTGCGGCGGCGCCTGCTTTGGAAAGCTTTCAACCGCCACCTCGAGCGGAACAATGCGCACCGACTCACCGGGGCCACGCCCCGCGAGCTGGGCCTGGACTGGCCGGCGGAGGCCGAGACGATGATCGGGATGCAGAGACTGACGAGTCTGCAGGAATGCGTTCAGACAGCGCTGGCCGACGACATCCCGGGTGATCTGGTCGAATGCGGAGTGTGGCGCGGAGGGGCTTGCATCCTGATGCGCGCGGTGCTGGCAGCCTACGGCGACGCGACCCGATCTGTGTGGCTGGCCGATTCTTTCCAAGGCGTGCCACGCTCAGACCCCGCGAATTACAAAGCGGACAAAGGGATTAGGGCGGAACTCGCCGCGGGCATATTGGGCGTCTCGGAAGCGGAAGTGAGGGCGAATTTCGAGCGCTACGGGCTGCTGGATGACCGGGTCCGCTTTCTTCCCGGCTGGTTCAAGGACACGCTGCACGATGCACCGATCGAACGCATCGCCGTACTGCGGCTCGACGGCGACCTTTATGAATCGACGATACAAGCGCTCGACGCGCTCTATCCGCGACTGTCCCCCGGGGGCTTCTGCATCATCGACGACTACCACGCCCTGAAGCCGTGTGAGCAAGCGGTCACCGACTATCGCGCGAAACACGGAGTTACCGCGGAGATCGTCGAGATCGACGGCACCGGCGTGTTTTGGCGCAAGTAATGATGTCGGCCGGGGATAAGCGCGGGCGTCGGATCAGTGCCTGAAAGCCCGGGCCCGGTGCGCATTGGTGTACTGGGCGCTTCGAAGTGGGCGCCGACGACGCTCATCAACCCCGCTCTGGAATGTACCGACGTCGTAGTCGCCGCGGCGGCATCACGCGATGTGTCCCGTGCGCGCGCCTTTGCCGCCAAGCACCGCATCACCCGGGTGCACGAAAACTATGAGGCGCTGATCGCCGACCCGGACCTGGACGCGGTCTACATCTTGGCGCCGACCGGCTGGCACGGCAGGTGGACCCGGGCTGCGCTTGACGCGGGCAAGCACGTGCTGTGCGAAAAGCCGTTCGCCGCCAATGCCGCCGAGGCCCGCGAAATCGCCGAGTTGGCCGCGAAGTCAGATCGGGTCGTCATGGAGGCGCTCCAGTACCGCTTCCATCCGTTGACGTTGCGCGTCGAGCAGATCATCGCTTCGGGGGAGCTGGGCAAGCTGCAGCGGGTCGAGGTCGCCGTGTGCGTATTGCTGCCCAAGCGTTCCAACAGCAACATCTACGACCACTCCCTTGCCGGCGGCGCGCTGATGACCGACGGAATTTACACGGTCGACATGCTGCGCACGTTCGGCGGTTCGACCCCGGAAGTGGTTGCGGCGCGGGCGAAACTGGAGAGCCCCGAGGTGGACAGGGTCATGACGGCCGAGCTGCGGTTTGCCGGCGGGCACACGGGCCGCCTGCACTGCGCGCTGTGGTCGTCGAACCTGTTCTGGGCGAGCGCCAAGGTGGTCGGCGATAGCGGCCGGCTGCATTACCTCAGTCCGGCGGCCCCGCACCTTTTGCCCCGGCTCTCGATCCGCTCGGCCGGCGGCAAGCGTGTGGAGCGCTTCCCGCGGCGTACCAGCTATGCCTACCAGCTCGAGGCCTTCGCCGCGGCGGTGCTGCGCGGCGAACCGGTGAAGACGACGCCGGAAGCCGCGATCGAGAACATGTCCGTCATCGATGCGATCTACCGCGCCGCCGGTCTCTCGCTCCGCGAACCGGCCACGCCAGTCGACAGCCGAAAGGGCAGCCCGCCGTGAAGTTTGTGCTGGCATCCTACGGCGGTCGCGGCGATGTCGAGCCCGCCGTCGTCGTGGGTCGTGAGTTGCTGCGCCGCGGGCATGACGTGTGTATGGCCGTGCCGCCCAACCTGGTCGGCTTCGCGGAGGCGGCCGGGCTTGCTGCGTTCGCCTACGGGCTGGATTCGAAGGCCATCCTCGAAGTGCAGCGCAGATACTGGACGTGTTACTTCCGCACCCCTTGGAAGATCAGGGAATTGAACGCGTTGGGAGTAGAGACCCACGAGTTCGCCACCCGGTGCTGGGCGGAAATGTCCACCACGCTGGCATCGGTGGCGGGCGGGAGCGACCTGCTACTCACCGGCTTGATCTTCGAGCAGCCCGCAGCCAATGTCGCTGAGTATCACGACATTCCGTTGGCCACGCTGCATTTCTTCCCGGTGCGGGCCCACGGCCGGCTGCTGCCTTTCCTCCCTTCGCCGCTGAGCCGGATGGCAATGACCGCGAACGACTGGTTGGCGTGGCGCGGGACCCGGGAGCGCGAGGACGCGCAGCGAGGTGGTCTGGGCCTGCCGAAGGCCGCCGGCCCCGTACCCCGGCGGATCGCCGAACGCGGGTCACTGGAGATCCAGGCGTACGACGAGGTGATATTTCCCGGGCTGGCCGCCGAGTGGGCGAAATGGGATGGTCTCCGGCCCTTTGTCGGCGCGCTGGCGATGGAGTTGCCAACCGATGCCGATGAGGAGGTCATGTCCTGGATCGCCGCGGGGACGCCACCGATCTTCTTCGGGTTCGGCAGCATCCCGGTGGAATCGCCGGCCGACACGATTTCCATGATCGGGGCGGCCTGCGCGCGCCTGGGGGAGAGGGCATTGGTTGGCGCCGGCTCGACCGACTTCGGCAACGTTCCCCAGTTCGACCACGTCAAGGTGGTCGGCGTGGTCAACTACGCCACGATATTTCCGGCCTGCCGTGCGATCGTGCACCACGGTGGCGCGGGCACCCTGGCGGCGGGCCTGCGGGCCGGAGTTCCTCAGCTGATCCTCTGGACGTTGCCCGACCAACCGTTCTTCGCGGCTCAGCTCAAACGCCTGAAAGTGGGCGCCGGGCGGCGCTTTTCGACGACCACCGAGAAATCATTGGTCGCGGACCTGCAGCGGATCCTGGCTCCGCAATACGTCGCCCGGGCCCGCGAACTCGCCCCCCGCATCACCAAGCCTGCCGACAGCGCGGTGGCCGCCGCTGACCATGTGGAGCGTTTCGCCCGACTGCAAACTCGCCGCGGTTGCACGACATGATTCAGGCTTGGCTCGAAAAATCGCCGTTGAAGTAGTTGCGTCCACGACCCGCGGATAGCCGGTCAGGCGGCCGGGCCTTAAGCCGGAAGGGGCCCTGAAAATATTGACAGAACGGACATGGGAAAAATACAGCAGCGGAGAAGCCTTACGGTATCTCCCAGGGCGTCATCCCTCGACCATCCTTTTCCACGTACCACAGCTACTATGAAATACTTTCTGCGGTGAGCTCACTTGCGATCGAGGTTTCTGGCCTTGCGAAGACATTCGGGGGATCCACGCCTGCACTTTGTGGTGTGAGCTTTTCGGTTCCGGCGGGGACGGTGTGCGGCCTGCTCGGCCACAATGGCGCCGGCAAGACGACCACCATCAACATTCTGTCCACTCTTATCCGCCCGGATTCGGGCCGTGCCGTCGTGGCCGGATACGACGTCGTCGGCCAGGCCGCCCGAGTACGCGCCAGCATCGCGATGGCCGGGCAGTTCACCGCGATGGACCCTCTGCTTACGGCCCGGGAGAATCTGGTGTTGTTCGGCCGGCTGCGCGGACTGCCTCGCCGCCAGGCCAAAGTTCGCGCCGACGAGTTGATCGAACAGTTCGATCTTGTCGCGGCCGCCGACCGGCGGGTAAACACCTTTTCGGGGGGCATGTGGCGGCGCGTTGATCTGGCGACCGCTCTGGTGGTGCCGTCGAAGGTGCTTTTCCTTGACGAGCCGACCACGGGGTTGGACCCGCGCAGCCGCCGCGATGTCTGGGCCCTGGTCAGTTCGCTGGCTCAGCAAGACGTCACGGTGTTGCTGACCACGCAGTATCTGGAAGAGGCCGACGTGCTCAGCGACTCGATCGTCGTCATCGACCACGGGCAGGTGATCGCCAGCGGCACCGCCGACGATCTTAAGCGCCAGGTAGGCAGCAGCTACTGCCAGGTGACCCCGGCCAATCCGGCTGATTTGCCCCGGGTCGTGGCGGCGCTAGCCGGGTTTGACGGGATTGATATTGAGGCCGAGACGAACTCGGTATCTATGTTGGCCCCAGACGGGGTGGCCACGCTGGGGGAGGTGTTTCGCCGTGTCGATGCGCTGGGCATCGAACTCGTCGACATCTCGCTGCGCAAACCTTCGCTAGACGAGGCGTTTCTGCAGCTGACCGAACCGACCGTCGCCCAAATATGAACGCCCTGGTCGCCCTGACCGAACGTTCATTGATCGCCGCCGCGCGCGACGGCGGCATGATTTTCGAGATCCTCTCGCCCGCCGCGTATTTGGCACTCTTCACCGTGGCGTTGCACGGCCTAGTTGACACCGGCCGCATGAGTTATGCGCAGTATCTGGTGCCTGTTGTCGTCATCCAGTCGGTGATCTTCGTCGCGCTTCTAACCGGCGGCCGTGCCGCCTATGATCACCTGCTTGGGCTGACCCAACGGTTGGCGACGCTCCCGATCGCCATGGCAGTCCCCCTGGGCGCTCGCATGCTGGCCACCTTGATTCGGGCCGCATTCGCCCTGTCGGCGACCCTGGTCGCCGGCTATGCCTTCGGATTCCGGATGACGGGCGGACCCGGTTACGCGCTGGCCTTTGTGCTCGTCACGTTGTTCCTCTGCCTGGCGGTGGCGCTGGGCGCCGACGCGCTGGGGTCGGGGACCAAAAGTGTCGAGGGGACCGGCCAGCTAGTGAGGGCCCCCCAGCTGCTGCTTCTTCTGCTATCCACCGGAATCGCCCCGGAGAAAACCTTTCCCGACTGGTTGCGCCCGTACGTGCGTAATCAGCCGGTGTCACAGCTCGCCGAAACACTGCGCGGCCTGGCTACCGGGACGGTGGCGGTCCCCAACTTGGCGGCCAGCCTGGCCTGGTGTCTCGGCATGGTGCTGGTCTTCGGCGCGATCACCCTGCGCTTGCAGAGGCGGGGTTAAGTGATAACGCAGCTCAAAATGCAAGGCTCGTTGCTGACTCAGACCGGGGTGCAAGCCGGTCGACTCCTCACCCGGTGGCGGCGTGAGCGAGCCGTGATGACGGGATCGCTGGTCGTGCCTGTCTGCATCCTGCTCACCTACGAAGCGGTGCTAGGCGAGCAGGTGCATAAGGTCACCGGCGTAGCCAGTGTTTACGGCCTCGTCCCAGTGTGCGCCGTACTGTCGGGGGTGCTCGGCGCCCTGCGCACAGCGGACAGCATCGTGATGGACCGCCAGTTGGGGCTGCTCAGCCGGATGTGGGTGCTGCCGATACACCGGGCAAGCGCGCTCACCGGACGGTTGACCGCCGAGGCCGTGCGCGCGCTCATCGGAACGATCCTTATCACGGCCCTCGGAGTGGCCATGGGACTACGCTTCACGCACGGCTGGCCGGCGGCACTGCTGTACATTCTGATCCCGCCGATCGTAGTGGCCGGGTTCGCGGCGCTTGTGATGGCGCTTTCCATCCGCAAGAGTGCTCGTACCGCCATGACCTTGCTTACGACCGTGACCGTCTCGCTGGCGTTCATCAATCCCGGTATCACTCCAATCGCCCTGTTCCCAAAGTGGCTTCAGCCATGGGTCCGCGTGCAACCGATGTCGCCACCCATCGAGGTGATGCGGGCGCTGGCCCATGGCGGCCCCCTTGTGTGGCCTCTGGCGGTGACGCTCATCTGGGCATTCGCGCTAGTGGCATTGTTCATCCCGTTGGCCGTCCGCGGCTATCGGCTCGCCGCCGAGTCCAGCGTGTAAGAGGCGTTTCGGTACCCCGATCCACGCCCGAGTGATAGACACGACCACATGTATTATTCGAACAGGCCGCCGTCAGTGAGTGTTCCACTCACGGATGCGGCCGATCCGTCTTGGCTCCCAGCTAATCCATGAAGAAGATATTCATCGTTGCAACCAGCAACGTCACGGGCGGCGTAGAACTGTGCCATCAGCTCGCTGATAGGCTTAATCGTGACTCCAAACGTGCTTTTATCATATACACACCATTTCACCGAAAATGGGAAACCCCCGAACCTTACCAAAAATACAATGTCGATAGTGCACGCTTACGTGATGTTGAGCCTGGCTCGATAGTTGTTCTACCGGAGGTCTTGGTCTTCCTGGTTAATCGGTTTCCACAGGCCCAAGTATATCTCTGGTGGATGAGTGTAGACAATTTCTTCGGGTCAGCGGGTCGTACTTTTATGGGAAGACTCTTGGGAGCACAGCGCGTCGCAAAGAGGCAGTTAGGGCTCCTCCAACGCCGAGCCGCAAGGCACATGTATCAGAGTGAGTATGCGCGCGAGTTCTTAGATTCTGTTTTGCTAAAGCCAGCTTGCCGCCTCTCGGACTGCCTAGCAGATGAGTATATTCAGGCGATCGCGAACCCGCCCAATTGGCCTCGCGAAGATATTCTTGTCTACAATCCGGCGAAGGGGCTGCAACGGACCGAGTTGATCCTTAAGGCGCTGAATGATAGCGGTAGGCCGATGCCTAAAGTTGTTCCCCTAAAGGGTATGTCACTGTATCAGGTGCGAGCGCTTCTTGGACGCGCCAAGGTCTATATCGATTTCGGTGACCACCCCGGTAAGGACCGGATACCGCGGGAAGCGGCTGCGCTTGGTGCTTGCATCCTGGTAAACCGAAGAGGTAGTGCCGCAAATTCGATTGATGTGCCGATCGCCGAAGACTTAAAGATCGAAGACCGAAGCCCTGCTTTCGAAAGCCTTGCCGCGGATAAGATTCATTTCTTGATGAACGACTTTGAGCGCCAGCAAATGCGGTT
Source organism: Mycobacterium sp. E787 (assembly GCF_001668725.1). Taxonomy (GTDB): domain Bacteria; phylum Actinomycetota; class Actinomycetes; order Mycobacteriales; family Mycobacteriaceae; genus Mycobacterium. The sequence goes on from NZ_LZKL01000111.1 coordinate 87,903, forward strand.
CAACACCTATCGGCAAGCAATTGCACAGGAGCCTGCTGACTTCCTGGATGACGTCCGTGCCATTTTCCCCCCCAACATGTGAAATTGCTCTTCGTCCGGTTCTGACTGGCTGTATCACGGTGTTTTGCAATGTAGGTGGCCGATTTTCCTGGCCTGGGGGTGCGAAGCACGGCCCCAGAGGGCGTCTTGCGGCGGTTGTGAAGAGATCGATGGAAGCGCGCGAGGGGCGCCGAAAGGCAGCGCCGCGTTTGTTCGCGCCGACGAACCTAGCCGCGCTGGTGATACTGATACTACGGGCGGGGCAACCTTCACAGCTCTGCCGACTTGGTTGTCCTCAACTGTTTAGCACCCTGGCACATAGCAATCTTCAAATCGCATCAGCTAGTGGTCAAAACGTCGACGCCAGCCCAAGGCGATTGCGGCGTTTCCTAGAAATGGCCATCACCATCGTCGGCGTGGCCTCCGGGGTCGGCGGGATCAGCCCCAGGAGTTGGCGTAGAGTCGCCGGGCGACAAGTCGGGTGTGTCGAGGGGAATGCGGTGAAGCAACGGTTTCAAGACAAACTTAGCCAGCTTGGCCGTTACATGGGCTGGCAATCTCATTTTCGAGGTAACTACGATGTCGTGGCGCTCGCCCACTATGAAGCCGGTCTGCAGTCGGCGCGCTTCTACACTGAGCATCTGCTGACGGCGCGGGAGTTCGAGCGCCACGATGATCTGCTGCGGCATGCTGTCGGTTTAGCCAAAACTGATGGCTTATTCTTGGAGTTCGGCGTGGCCACGGGACGAACCATCAGCGTTATTGCCAACTCCCATACTGGACCGGTGTACGGGTTCGACTCGTTTGAGGGGTTGCCCGAATCGTGGTATGGCCAATATCAGCGCGGGGCGTTCGCCCGCGACGACCTTCCGCCCGTTCCAGCGAATGTGACATTGGTAAAGGGATGGTTCTCCGATACGTTGCCGAGGTTTCTCGCCGAACATCCCGAACCTGTGTCGTTTGCGCATATCGACTCGGACCTGTATTCATCAGCCGCATTCGTGCTGGCACAGCTAGGTGATCGCATCCGGTCTGGCGCAGTTCTGCTGTTTGACGAGTATTTCAACTATCCCGGCTGGCAACTGCATGAGCACAAAGCGTTCACCGAGTTCGTGGAAGGAAGACAACTGCAGTTTCGCTACGACTCGTTCCTGCGGTCCAGTCAGCCGGTGTGTGTTGTGATCGCTGACTAGCGGTGCCGGGTGCGATTTGCAATGCGTACACCGCGTCACCCCCAGCAGTGATCCGTACCGTGCCCGCCAACAACGAAGCCGCAGATGGACGCTATTTCCAGCTCGGCTGTCAGGTGGGGAAATGCACCTCGTTGATGTGGGTGGCCACACGCAGGGCGTTGGCGGCGACGGTCAAGCTTGGGTTCAGACCGGTGCTGGAGGGGAAGAACGAAGTGTCCACGATATAGAGGTTGTCCACGTCGTGCGCCCGGTTTTGGGGGTCGAGCACGCTGGCCTTGGGATCGGTGCCAAAGCGGCAGGTGCCGCAAACATGGCCCAGGGTCGTGTTGTTTTCGCCGGTGCGCAGGGTGAGTTTGCGAAATGGCTTTAACACTTCTTTCACCTGGCGCAAGAAAACCGCGCGGCGTTCGATCTCGCTGCGGTGCAGACGGTAGTGAAGCCGTAGCCGCTGGCGGCCATCGACGGTGGGCCGATCGAAGGGCAGCACGCGGTTGTCCAGGTAGGGCAGATCTTCCATGATCGCGGCCAGCACCAGTCCGCCGTTGACGAAGCGGTCATAGATTGGCCGGACCGCCGGGCTCATCAGGCGCAGCACCGTCGCTTGCCAGCCGGGGTGGTTGGTCAGCATGTCCATGGACGCCAGCGAGGCCATCGCACCCGCTGACTGCAGGGTGCCGTATTTCTGCCCCTCCCAGAAGTAAAAGTCGTTGAGCCCGACTTCCTTGTTCTCGGCCGTGATTTTGGAGCCCCGTTGCGGCCAGACCTGAATCCAGTCGTGGAGGTGGCGCATCAGGTTGCGTCCGACTAAGTCTGAGCCGTTGGCCAGTCCGCGTGGCCAATCAGCGGAGCGGGAGTTGAGTAGCAAGACCGGGGTGACCAGGGCGCCGGCGGCGAGTACCACGACTTTGGCTTGCAGGGTCAGCATGCCGGTGCGATGCGCACAGATGACGTGGCGGACTCGGGTGCGGTCGGCTTCCAGGCGTACGACACGGCATTCGGTCAGCAGCCCAGCGCCGTGTTCGGTGATCGCGGGCAGCACGCCGTTGCGGGCGGCGTCGTTTTTGCAGGAGCGAGGACACAGGAAAGCCTGGCAGGTGGCGCAGCCCTCGGTGTAATCGCAGGCCATGGGCAGGTGGTAGGGGTGTAGTCCGCGCCCGGTCAGGTAGTCGACCAGCGGTTGGTTGTCGGGCGAGAACGGCGGTGCCGCGGGCAGGCCGACGTCGGCGGCCTCGGGACGTAGGGGGTCGGGTTGGCCGCGCACTCCGAGCAGTTTTTCGGCTTGGGCGTACCAGGGGCTTAGCTGGTCGTAGGTGATGGGCCAGGCCTCAGGCACGCTGGATTGGCCGGGGTGGCGGAAGTTTTGCCGGGGGGTGAAGTCTTGGGTGAAAAAGCGTTCGCAGACCATGCCGTACAGGGCTGAGGAGCCGCCGGTGCCGCTGCCGATGAACGGTACGAATCGCTTCGGGAGGCGTCCGCTGATGTCTTCGATCTCGTCGGTGCTGCGTCCGGCCCGGGCCAAGGCGTCGTAATAGGTATCTGGCGAACGGTAGGCCCGCGGCTCGGCCAGTTCGGGCATGGCAGCGCGAATGGTTTCGGGCGCCCCGGGGAGTGTCGAGCGCCCCTTTTCGACGAATAACACCCGCCGACCGGATCGGGCCAGTCGGTGGCCCAGCATCCCGCCACCCATCCCGGTGCCCACGACTATTACGTCCCACAGCACGCGTTCGGCCTCGCGCGCGGTTAGGTCGCCGTCAGCCAAATCACGCTCCTCAGCGGATGATGGCCCAAGCATGGCCCGGCCTGGGCAAACCGAGATCGTACCATTTGCTGCGTACCCGACCATGGCACAAACCTCGGTGCCCGAGGCGGCCGGAATGCGTTGCCGCTCAGGACGGCTGCATCGGCGCGAACGCGCGACATACGCGGCGGCTCGCAGGTCGCGGATGGGCCTGGCGCACCTCGCTCTCAACGCCTCCCAGCCATAGGCGGGCAGCGGCATCCCGTCCGCGTGGGCGCTTTGCAGCGCAGAACGGTCCACTCCGCGCCGGAACCAACGGTGAACGATCCACCCCCGAGGCGACTGGCCGAACGCGCAGTCGACCGCCGAAGAACCGGTAATAATGACCGATGCCACTGACTTTGCCTATGCGCATGAGGCTGAAAGGCTAGATCCACTATGAAAGTTGTGCTGGCAAGTTATGGAATGCGCGGCGATGTCGAGCCCGCCGTCGTCGTGGGTCGTGAGTTGCTGCGCCGGGGGCATGACGTGTCGATGGCCGTGCCGCCAAACTTGGTTGGCTTCGCCGAGGCGGCCGGGCTCACGGCGCTCGCTTACGGACTGGACTCGCGACCGCTTGTGGAAGCGCAGCGCGACTACTGGACGTGTTTCTTCCGCAGCCCCTGGCGGACCCGGGAGCTGGACAGATTGGGGCGCAAGATTTCGGATTTCGTTACCCAGTGCTGGACACAGGAGGCAACCACGACGCTGAAGTCACTGGCTGAAGGGGCCGACCTACTTATCGCCGGTCTGGGTTTCGAGCAGTTCGCTGCCAATGTAGCGGAGCATTACGACCTTCCATTGGCCACGCTGCATTTCCTTCCGATGCGGGCCAACGGCCACCTTCTGCCATTGCTGCCGGCGCCGTTGGGCCGCTCCGCAATGACGATGTACGAACGGCTGTCTTGGGGCGGTGCGGTGAAGGACGTTGAGGAGGCGCAGCGTCGTGAACTCGGACTGCTCGACGCAACATGCCCTTGGCCCCGCCGCATCGCCGAGCGCGGATCTCTGGAAATCCAGGCCTACGACGAGGTGTGCTTTCCCGGGCTGGCGGCCGAATGGGCGAAGTGGGACGGCCAGCGGCCCTTTGTCGGCACGCTGGCGTTGGAATTGCCAACAGCTGTCGACGAGGAGGTCGCCTCATGGATCGCCGCGGGTACACCACCGATTTTCTTCGGCTTTGGCAGCATTCCGCTCGGATCTGCCGCCGACACGATCGCGATGATCGGCGCGGCCTGCGCACAGCTGGGCGAGCGGGCGTTGGTCGGCTCTGGCGGAACTGACTTCAGCCGCGCCCCCCATTTCGAGCACGTCAAAGTGGTGGGCACGATGAATTACGCCGCGATCTTTCCAGCCTGCCGCGCCGTCGTGCATCACGGTGGCGGTGGCACCACAGCCGCCGGTTTGCGCGCAGGAGTTCCCACATTGATCCTCTGGACGTTCATCGATCAGCCGCTTTTTGGAGCCGCGGTCAAACGGTTGAAGGTTGGCACCGCCCGGCGCTTGTCGACGACTACCGAGAAGTCGCTGGTTGCGGACCTGCGTCGGATACTTGCGCCGGAATACCTCACCCGGGCCCGCGAATTGGCCACCCGGATGACCAAACCCGCCGAAAGCGTCACAGCCGCCGCTGATCTCGTGGAGGATTTCGCCCGCTTGCGGCGGGTTAGCTGATTGGCGTCAGCCGCGTCTGAGAGCAACGGTCTGTCTTCGGCCGGAAATCCATCTCGGGCATGCATCTCAACGCAGGCCAAGAATGGTGACGAGTTCGTCGTCGTGACGTTCACGTTCGAAGCGCTGCGTCGTTTCCGCCGCACGAACAGCGAGTTTACGCCGCAGATCCTCGTCGGACTGGAGCGTCATGAGGTTTGCTGCGAGTGCGTGCGCGTCCCCGGCGGGGCTTAGCAGTCCGTTGACTCCCGGCTCGATGATCTCCGAGGTACCACCCGAGCTCGTCCCGCACACCGGCAATCCGGCTCTCATCGCCTCGGCGGTAACGCGGCCGAATGCCTCGCGTTGGCTGCACATCAGACCGACATGGGCAGCCGCCCAATAGCGTCCGAGGTCGCGGGTTGGTTGGTGAATATTCACTAGGTCCTCGACGCCCAAGCGTCGTGCGAGCTTGCGAAGTGGTTTGTGGCTGCCGGCACCGACGAGCGTCAGCTCGATGTCGACGCCGGCCTTCCGGGCGATGCCTATAGCCTCGATTGCTAAGCGCTGTCCCTTGGCTTGAGATAAATAACCGATGAGGACGACGCGCATGGGCTCGCCGGGGTGCCGTTCGGGTGGCGTGCCGAGTGGGGTGTCGACGACCGGGTAGAGCACGCGCGTCTTCATCTTTGGTTCCATTGCGAGCAGAGCCTGCTCGACCGCACGCGAATTGCAGATCACCGACTCAGACAGCTGGTTGATCAGGCGGATGGTCCTGCGGTAACCGAAGAGGAACCAAAGCCCATGGTCGTCTCTTCCAAATTCGCGGACCATCCAGTAGTGCGGGATGCCGAGCATTTTGGCGGCGATCGCATGCGACGGAATGAGCATGGTGTTGCTGAGGACAACCGTCGGACGCAGGCGAGCAAGGAGGAACACTGCTTGAACGATGCCTGGAACCAGAATCACGGAGTAGGGAAGCGCGCCGACGAGTGCGTGAATGCCTGGCATGCGCGGCCACTTCCCAAAAGCCCACCACGGTGTCCACGCGATCTCGGTCTGGATACCGTCCAGAGCGCACTGCTCCGCCACGCTTCCCTTCTGCGGAACGACGGCGACAAGTTCCAGGTCCGGGCGTTTTTTCTGGAGCGCCAACAGCATGTCACGAAATCCCACGACGCCGCCGCCGCCGAAGGTACCCACGTTGGAGACCACCACTACCCGGGGCAGCGGGCTCCGTCTGCCTAATGCCCTGATTGCTCGAAGCCGAGGTCCCATGCGGCGCAAGGTATCGATGGCGAACATTTGTGCTGAGTGTATGCGAATGGCGCATTTGCGTAATGCCAACCAGTGTCAATCCGACGTGCTAGCGGGGCGTCGATCGAGCGTGCGGCTGTGACAGGCGATCTGAAAGGTTTCGGCCGGCCTGATCGATATGGTCCCGGGCTGTTGATTAGCCGCTTCGGGACTAATCATCATGATCAGGAGGCCAGTGCGTGCGGGCCGATCGTTGCGCTACGGCCACAGAGAAATGACGCCATCCATGTCGGAGAACGATTGAAATTCTTGCTGGTCCGCCGAGTATCGTCAGCACGATGACCAAGGCCGAGACCATCACACTGCCCGAGACGGCGTTGCTGACGCTGTGGAGCCGCGCGAACGAAGCGCGGCGCCAAGGCGGAATAATTGACGATCCGATGGCCGTTCGGCTGATGGATTCGATCGACTACGACTTCAGCAAGTTCAGCGCCCCTGGCACTCGCCAGGACATCGCGCTGAGGGCCCTTGCGTTCGATAACCACGCCCACCGCTATCTCGCTGACCACCAGGAAGCGACCGTCGTCGCTCTCGGCGAAGGGCTGCAGACAAGCTTCTGGCGTCTCGACGCCGCCGGCCTCGGTGGTCAATTTCGTTGGCTGACTGTGGATCTGCCGCCGATTATCGAGCTTCGCGAGCGGCTGTTGCCGCATTCGCCGCGCATATCCACATGCGCGCAGTCGGTGCTGGACTTCACCTGGATGGATCGGGTGGACCCGGAAAACGGCGTGTTCATCACCGCCGAGGGCCTGCTGCCGTACCTGCAGCCCGAGCAGGCGTTCAGCGTGATCCGCGAATGCGCGCGCCGCTTCCCAGGCGGCCAGATGATCTTCGACCTGCCGAATAAATTTCAGGCTTTCCTGGCCCGACAGCGTGTCTGGACAACTTTGCGCGGTGGATGGCCGCGGACGCCGTTCAGCCTCTCCGCGAGGGAGATTGCCGGCCTGCCGAACGCCGTGCCGGGCATTCGGGCTGTCCAAAATGTGAGGCCGCCCCGCGGGGGCGGACCGGTGCTGGACCAATTGGTGTGGCCGACGGTTGCGGCCCTGCCCCTGCTCGAGTTCGGCTCGTAGTAATGTGCGCCGGAAATCTGCGCGAGCTAAGCCCAGGTTCCAGGCGGCGCACGGTACCGACGTGCGTCCGGCTTGCCTATTGGCCAGGAATCGACGTGTGACACAATGTCGCTGACGAGATCACCCAGGGCAGAGATGGCATCTCTGCATCCGTGATGACAGCCTGGCCGTGAAGACGTGTGCGCAAGCTGACACCGACTACCGTGTTTTCGGGGTTACAGCTGGTTTGCGTGATTGTTTCCGCTGAGCAAAGCTACAGCGCAGTTTGCTGGCCGCATGGAGACTCTTACGCCTGTAAATTGCCTACTTCAGTCATCAACGGACTTTCAAACCCATGCACACCGGGTCGCAGGCCGAACTCTGAAAAGCTGGTTGCTTCCCCGGCTGATTTGCTCGATATTAGCCCTTTCAATAGCTCTCATACGCTGACAGGCGGAGCTTGGCTGATTTAGGACGCTGGGCTGGCTGCCCGCGCCGCCCTTGACGCAACCCTTGCGTCTTAAAGCGCTTCGCGTCGCTTGGCGATGAGGCTTCGGCCACCTCTTGACCGGCGAGCCTGCCCGGGATACGGTCCGGGTCGGACTACGTGCGAGAGGTGCAATGGGGATCCGCAGAACGTTAATAGAGTTCAAGCCAGCCTTAAACGCATTCTATGCCTGTGCATATCCATTGTTTCGAATTCGGCTCTTATTAGCAACGTTTCGCGACCGAAGAGCTAGTAGAGATCCGACGCTGAGGCCGGTCCCTCCGGCTAGATTGCGATGGCGAATCCAGGCGAATGAGGACCTGAATGCATACCTCGAAGCTGGGAAAGTAATTGCGCAGAGTATTCAGGACCTGTGCGCGATTGCGGGCCGCGATTTCGACTCTTTCACGGATATTTTAGATTTCGGAAGTGGTTGCGGGCGGGTAATCCAAAATTTCCGAGGTCGGTCTACGTCATGCACTTTGTACGCCACAGACATTGATCCGGAGTTGGCGAGCTGGGGCAAGGGCAACCTACCTGATATCCGTTGGAGTGTAAATGGTCACCGACCACCATTGCCTTTTGGCGCAAATGCATTTGATTTGATTTACGGCATATCTGTTTTTTCCCACTTGGACGAGGACTTCCAGCATGCATGGCTTCGCGAGCTCCAACGCGTCGCGCGACCTGGAGCAATTCTAATATTAACGGTGCAGGGCGAAAATACAATGAAATGGCTTCGCAAGGATAGTTCTTATTCGGACACGGTTAATGAGCGTGGATTTATATTCGTTACCTTGTCAAAAGGAAGGTTTAAGCTCGATGGATTCCCTGACTTTTACCAGGCCGCTTTTCATACGAAGGAGTACGTTTATAAGGAGTGGTCGGCGTATTTCGACATAGTAGATTATATTGAACGTGGGATTGATCCGCAGGATGCGGTGGTCCTACGAAAGCCTATGAATCCCGTGTAGTGGACTTGTGGAACCTTGCCAATACGCCGCGTCACGAACGCCTGGAAGCACACGCCTGCGGATGCGTGCCCGCCCTTTCTGCAGGCGTCTGTTAGCAGAGACAGCGCGAAATGCATAGGACGAGGTCGAGCGCTAACCAGCGAAATTGGGCATTTATTGTCAGTCTGGCCGTTGTCTCTCGGTCTTCTTAGACAAGCTGTATCCGGTCTTGGCTTGCGGCTCGACTTGTGCGTTCCAATCATGTACCGACTTGGCGATAATTGTGTTGACTACGGTTTTTAGAAACGTAGCAGGGTCGCCGCTCAGTGGCGTTTCGGGCTGAACACGCTGCGGCGCTGTGTAAGCGCCGCCCCGGTCGCCCAAAATCGGGCTGTGTCCGAATCAGTCATCGTCACTCAGCTGACGGACAACCGCCAGCTCGGCGCGACCGTACATCAATGCGTCTGCTGCATCTGTCGTTTCACGTGTGCATGCGAGGTCCTGAGAATGCCGAGATTGTGAGGCGCTGGTCCGACGGGCGTCCTGCGCGCTGGGCGGTGCTGCTCCGCACGGCCCAGCTCATGCACGACAGGCCGGTTCTCGTACCAGGCCCGCTTTTGCTGAGTGGCGTTTTCGCCTGAAGCATGCGTATCCGCAAAGTCGTCGACATCCACAGGACTAGCTGTGATCTCTCGGAGCAAGAAGTCTTTGGGACGTTCTCCGCCATTGGCGTTACCGCGCGATCTGCACGGGGCCCGAGTTATGCGCCGACATCGGTCCCTCATGGGTCAGACAAGTGCGCCGCATAGTCTCAGCCGATCTCCGTAGCGAGCCGGATCCCGGTGCTACGATCCCGTCCATGTCTGGACCCGGCGCCCCGATGCGGATCGGCCTGCTCGGGGCAGCGCGCCTCGCATCGTCGGCGGTCATCAAGCCGGCCAAGGAAAACGACGAAGTCGTGGTGGCGGCGGTCGCCGCTCGCGATGTGTCGCATGCTCAAGCCTTTGCCGCAGAACACGGTATCGGCCGGGTGCACGAAAGCTATGAGGCGCTGCTCGACGACCCCGACCTGGATGCGGTCTACAACCCGCTGCCGACCAGCTTGCACGGCAGGTGGACCCGGGCTGCGCTTGATGCGGGCAAGCACGTGCTATGCGAAAAGCCGTTGACCGCCAATGCCGATGAGGCCCGCGAGATCGCCGAATTGGCCGCCAAGGCAGACCGGGTGGTAATGGAGGCGTTTCATTACCGCTATCACCCGTTTGCTTCGCGCGTCGAGGAAATCATTGCTTCGGGGGAACTCGGCGAGCTGCGGCGGGTAGAGGTGGACTGGTGTTACTGGATGCCGAAATTCTCCGCCAACCGCTACAACTACTCCCTTGGCGGTGGTGCGCTAATGGACCTGGGCTGCTATGCGGTCGATATGGCGCGCACGTTCGGCGGTTCGACCCCGGAAGTCGTTTCGGCACGGGCGAAACTGCGTAGTCCCGAGGTGGACCGGGTCATGACGGCGGATTTGCGGTTCGCGGGCGGCCACACCGGCCGGATTCACTGCTCGATGTGGTCGACCGATCTCCCGCGGTTCACCGCCAGGCTCGTTGGCGATCGCGGCAAGCTGCGGCTGCATCCGCTGATGCCATTCCAGCGGTTCTCCGTCCGCTCGGCCAACGGCAAGCGTGTAGAGCAGTTCCCGGCCCGCGCCACCTATGCCTATCAACTGGAGGCTTTCGCCGCGGCCGTCCTGCGCGGGGAACCGGTGAAGACGGGCCCGCAAGACGCGGTCGAGAACATGACCGTGATCGATGCGATGTATCGCGCTGCGGGCCTTTCGCCCCGAATGCCGCTCTGAACGGAATCCTTTCGCGCCGTTGGTATCCGGACGATCAGCGGGGCGCCACATCCGCGGAGCGGATCGGTCGGGTCACGCGGCGAAATGGGCGTCGTTGACATGCGCGGCTACCCGCAGGGCGTTTGCAGCGACGGTCAAGCTGGGGTTTAAACCTGCGCTGGACGGGAAGAACGAGGCGTCCACCACATAGAGGTTGTCAACTTCGTGGGCCCGGTTGTGCGGGTCCAGCACACTGGTTTTGGGATCTGTACCAAAGCGGCATGTGCCGCAGACATGGCCAAGGTTCACGTTTTCTTCGCCGCTGCCGAGGCCGATCTGCCGAAACGGCTTCAACACGTCTTTCAGCTCCGACAAGAATGCCGCGTGGCGCTCGATCTCGCTCGCGTGTAGTCGATACTCAAGCCGCAGCCGCTGGCGACCGTCCGATTTGGGCCGATCGGAGGGCAGGACGCGGTTATCCAGGTAGGGCAGATCTTCCATGATCGCGACGAGCACCAATCCGCCCGTGAAAAACCGCTCGTAGACCCGCCGCACCGCGGGGCTCATCAATCGCATGGCCTTCCCCTGCCAGTTGGGGCGGTGCGTCACCATCTCCATGGGCGGTATCGCACCGAATGACTGCACGGTGCCGTATTTCTGGCCGTTCCAGAAATAAAAGTCGTTGAGCCCGATCTCCTTATTCTCTGCGGTGATCTTGCTGCCGGGTTGCGGCCAGATCTGGATTGGGTCAGCCAGATGGCGCATCAGGTTGCGTCCCACGAGGTCTGAGCCGTTGGCTAATCCACGTGGCCAATCGCCAGAGCGGGAATTGAGCAACAGCACCGGGGTGACCAGCGCCCCGGCGGCCAGCACCACCACCTTGGCCTTGAGGGCCAGCGTGCCGGAGCGATGCTGACAGATCACTTGCCGGACCTGGGTGCAGTCGGCGTCCAGGCGCACGACCCGGCATTCGGTCAGCAGGTGGGCGCCGTGTTCGGCGACGGCGGGGAGCACGCCGTTGCGGGCGGCGTCGTGTTTGCACGACTGCGGGCACAGGTAGCTCTGGCAGGTGGTACAACCGTCGGTGTAATCGCAGGCCATCGGCAGGTGGTAGGGATGCAGTCCGCGGCTTGAGAAATAGTCGACGAGCGGCTGGTTATCGACCGAGAACGGCGGTGCCGGGGGCAGGCCCACTTCGGCGGCCTCCGGGCGCATGGGGTCGGGCTGGCCGCGGACTCCCAGCAGCTTTTCGGCCTGCGCGTACCAGGGGCTCATCTGCTCGTAGGTAAGCGGCCAGGCCTCGGGCACGGTGGACTCGCCGGGGTCGCGGAAGTTTTGCCGCGGGGTGAAGTCGCCGGCGAAAAAGCGCTCGCAGACCATCCCGTACAGGGCCGAGGACCCCCCCGTTCCGCTGCCCATGAACGGCACAAACCGCTTCGAGCGCCGCCCGCTGACGTCTTCGATCTCGTCGGTCGAGCGTCCGGCCCGCGCCAGGGCATCGTAGTAGGCCTGAGGGGACCCGGCGGTCCACGGCTCGGCAAGTTCGGGGATCGCGGAGCGGATCGTTCCGGGCGTACCGGGAAGTGTCGAGCGCCCTTTTTCCACGAACAGCACCCGGCGGCCGAAGCGGGCCAGCTGGTAGCCCAGCATCCCACCGCCCATGCCGGTGCCCACGACGATGACGTCCCACACCAAGCGTTCGATGTCGCGTGCATTCAGTTCGCCGTCCGGCAATCAAGCTCCTCAGCGGATGATCGGCCAAAGCTTGGCCTGGTCTGAGCGAATCGGGATCGTATCACCCGCCGTCAGCAACGGCCCACCGTCGTTCCCTGCGCGCGTCAACCGTGGGCGAGCGCCCGGCCGGCTAGCAGCCCGATGACCGGCGCCAAGAGTCGGGAGTATTCGAGCGTCAGATGATTCGAGTCAAGGTAGACGAGCGCGTTGCCGACGATGACGGGACAGCGGGCAGTGGTGCAGAACAGCTCGGTGAGGTCGGCGTAGTGTCCGCCGCCGGCCGTGGTGGCAACGTTCTCAGCGGCAGTGCCGGACTGGCTGACCGCGCTCGACCGTGGCGGGGCACACGCTGTTGCGTCATCGAGGTGGCGCGACAGGCAAAACGGCACCACTGAGTGCGGATCCGGGATCGGCCCGAGCACCAGCACTTGCGCGCCCGTGCCCCGCAGCTCGTGTACCAGGCGGGTCAGGCTAAGGATCCATGCAGGGTCGTAAGGAGCGAAACTTTGGGCGTCGTAGACGCGGCGAATGCTCAGCACCACGAGTCGCGGATGTTGGGCCTGGAGCCGGATCACGATCTGACGGCGCCATTGCTCGCACTCGGTGTATTCGCGGCGAAGCAGGGGGCTGAAGATGGGTAAATCCAGCACGGGGCAATACCCCTTGGTCAGCATTTCCAGCCGCCAGTGTCGCTGCGTGCTGATCCGCTGAAACGCCGCGCTCCACATCGCGGCATGCGAATCGCCGATCACAGCCACTGTCGTCGTCGAGGCGGCGTCGCCCATCGCACAGTCGGGTTGTGCGACTTGGAAAAGATTGAGCGCGCAGCTCTTGCGTCCCATGACCTTCTCTTCGGCTGCCGCGTCGGCAAGGGGCGGGGCGAGGTTTGACGGTACGGCCTTTACGTCCGCCGATGCGGCTACCGCCGTCTGCACCTGGGCGAACGCCTGCTTCACCGCCACGTCGTAGGCGTCAATATCGGTCCCCGCGGCCACCGCATTGACATTTAGTGTTGGAGCCGCGGTGCCGCGCCCGACCGGCGGGGGCGTAAACACCAGCAGTGCTGCGCTGACACAAAGCACGACCGCCGTGGCGGCCCCGCCGAGTGCGAGACTTCGCATTGCCGAGCGGCGCACGGAAGGGGCAAAACGCAGCGGGTTCTCAATAAATCGCAGTGTGAGAACGGCTAACCCGACTGAGACGGCGACCGCCGCCAGCCTATCGGCCAGCCCCAGTGGGTGGCCCAGTAACGCCGGTGCGAGCACCAGCACCGGCCAGTGCCACAGATACCAGGAATAAGAAATGCGCCCGACCGCCCGTATCGGTGGTGACGCCAGCACACGCCCACCCCCCTGAGCAGGGGTGCCACAGCCCGCGCCGATCAGAAGTGCCGCGCCGAGCACGGGCAGCAGCGCAGCGGTACCCGGATAAGGCGTTTTTGCGCTCAATCGAGTGCATGCCAGCAGGATCACCCCAAGACCCGCCCATCCCGCGATCCCGGGCAATGGCGCGGGAAGCCGGCGCCATTGGGCGGCCGAAACGGCCACCAAACCGCCCACGGCCAACTGCCATGCCCGGGTGGGCATGAGGAAGAAGGCAGCCGGAGGCCACATGCGAGTGAGCGCCAGCGATACCGCAAACGACGCCGCCGCGACCACGACGAGGATCACAAGATACGGCCCCACCGCCGACCGGGCCTGGGCGGCGTTAGTGCGCCGACGCGCGAGCCTGACAAACCAAGCGGTCCCGATGATCAACGCCGGCCACACAAGATAGAACTGCTCTTCGACGCCCAAAGACCAGTAATGCTGGAACGGGGAAGGCGTCGCTTCGCTGGAGAAGTAATCGGTGTTCTGCGCGACGAACCACATATTGCCCACGTAAACCGCGCTGGCTATGCCGTCATAAGTGACGGTACGCAGCTGCAGCGGGGATAGCAGGACTGCCGAGGCGATCAATGTGACCACGCCTACCGTGGCCGATGCCGGTAGCAATCGGCGGGCCCGCGCCCCGTAGAAGCTGCGCAGTCCGACCGTGCCGGTGGCGCTTACCTCCCGCCAGAGCATCCCCGTAATCAAGAAGCCCGAGATCACGAAGAACACGTCGACTCCGACGAACCCGCCACCCACCCCCGGCACGTCAGCATGAAACAAAACAACGGCCACCACCGCAACGGCGCGCAACCCCTCGATATCGGGCCGAAAAGACTTTGGCCCAAAGAGCGGATGCCGCTGTCCCGCGGTTGGGTCGACCCTATCGGCCTGGCGCACGGTCACCTAACTGGTAAGAGGACGCGGTATGCACCCGCGGCATCATCGCACACGCGTCTAATTGCGTCCGCGCCGCGCTACCGGCTGCATGACAGCAAGCCCCTCGACGAATGACCGACGATCCGAGCAAGGTCGCCAACCTTGCCGATCTCGGGTCTATTGCACGAGTGTTGGATTAGAGTGCTGGGTTGGTTAGCCTGAGGCCGGGAGGGCCCATATCTCACAAAACGCCACGGGGGACTGGAGGGCTAGGTTCCGCGATGGCTGAAGGCGTGTTCGGGCGCAGCGACGCTGAGATCGACCTCTTGGTGCGCGGCATGCGGTCCGGGATCGCAGTGGTGGGTTTCGGCTACATCGGCACGGTGATCGGTGCCGTGCTGGCCGATCGCGGCTGGCCCGTGACGGGGATCGACGTCCGACCGAGCGTCGTCGACGAGATTAACTTGGGCAAGACGACCGTGCCCGAGCCGGGACTGGGCGAACTCGTCGCCAACGCCGCGCGAGTCGGTCGGCTGCGCGCCACGACCGATTTCGGGGCCCTCGCCGACAACGACTTCATCATCGTGACCGTCGGTACGCCGCTTGGCCCGGACTTCGAGCCCATCGTCGACGACATCAAGGCCGCGGCGCGGGCCGTGGGCGAGCACCTGCACGCCGGGCACCTCGTCATCCTCAAGAGCACGGTCCCGCCCGACACCACCGAAAAGCTCGTCCGGCCGATCCTGGAAGAGACCTCAGGCCTGCGGGCAGGGGTCGACTTCGGGTTGGCGTTCTGCCCCGAGCGGCTCGCCGAGGGTCAAGCCATCCACGAGCTGACGTCGATCCCGGTGG
Organism: Mycobacterium sp. E787; assembly: GCF_001668725.1. Taxonomy (GTDB): domain Bacteria; phylum Actinomycetota; class Actinomycetes; order Mycobacteriales; family Mycobacteriaceae; genus Mycobacterium. Next base: position 103,034 of record NZ_LZKL01000111.1, read on the forward strand.
TGGTCGGTGCCGTCGAGGAGCGCAGCGCCCGCGCCTGCTCCACACTGTGGCGGCACGCCCTGGGAGTGGACTCCGTCGTCGTCAATGATCCGCGGACCGCCGAGATGGTCAAGCTCGCGGACAACCTCTGGGTCGACCTCAACGTCGCGCTGGCGAACGAGTTGGCCAAGGTGTGCGATCGGCTCGGGATGGACGCCCTGCAAGTCATCGAGGCGGCCAACACGATGCCGAAGGGCGGCCGGGATGCCAACATCTTGCGGCCGAGCATGGGTGTGGGCGGCTACTGCCTGACGAAGGATCCGTGGTTCGTCAATCACCTGGGACAATCCGTGGGGCTGGAGCTGTCGATTCCGCGGACCTCGAGGACGGTCAACGACACGATGCCGGCCTACACCTACGGGCTGCTCACGCAGCTGCTGGCCGAGCAGGGCAAGACGATCGAGACCAGCAAGATCGCGGTGCTGGGCATCGCGTTCAAGAACAACACCGGCGACTGTCGGCTGACGCCGACGAAGTATGTCGTCGCCCTGCTCGAGGAATCCGGCTGCCAGCTCACGGTGCACGATCCGTGGGTGCCGGACGAAGAGGCCCACACGGTGACCAAGGTCCCGCTGACCCCGGACATCGAGTCCGCGGTCAAGGACGCCGACGCCCTGGTGGTCCTGGCGGGCCACCGCGAATTTCACCAGATCCCGCTGGCGCGGCTCGCGGACCTGGCAGCACCCGGTTCCGTGTTCCTCGACGGACGCAACAGCTTCGACCCCGCGGCGGTGCGCGCCGCCGGCTTCGTCTACAAAGGGATCGGCCGCTAGCCGCTAGGCAGTGGAGCGCAAACTGTACGCAGAAACGAAAGAGCGAATATGTCCAATGTCGTCGTGACCGGCGGCTACGGCTTCATCGGATCACACCTGGTCTCCGCCCTGCTGAACCGCGGCGACACGGTGACCGTGTTCGACTTCGCGAAGAACACCCGTGACACCAGCATCGACTTCGACCGGCACGCCAACTTCCGGTTCGTGCAGGGCGACGTGACCGATATCGGTGCGCTCGAACGGGCGCTGACGCCCGACGTCGACACGGTCTTCCACCTGGCCGCGGTCGTCGGCGTGAAGAACTACCTCAACGATCCGCTGCGGGTGCTCGACGTCAATGTGACCGGCACCCGCAACGTGCTGGAGCTCAGCCAACGGCACGGAATCCGCGTGCTGTTCGCCAGCACCTCAGAGGTGTTCGGGAAAAACCCCAACCCGCCGTTCGCCGAGGACGACGACCGCGTCCTCGGGTCGACGAAGACCGCGCGGTGGAGCTACAGCACCAGCAAGGCAATGGCCGAGCACCTCGTTTTCGCGATGCACACGGCCTACGGGCTACCGGTGACGGTGGTGCGCTACTTCAACGTCTACGGCCCGCGGCAAAGCCCGATCTTCGTCGTTTCGCAGAGCATCCACCGCATCCTCAGTGGCCTCCCGCCGTTGTTGTATGACTCGGGTGACCAGACCCGCTGCTTCACCTACGTCGATGACGCCATCGCCGGCACCTTGCTCGCGGCCGACAGCGACGCGGCGATCGGCGAGGCCTTCAACGTCGGCAGCATGACCGAGACGACCATCGGGGAGGCCGTCGATCTGGCGATCAAGATCGCAAATGTCGACTCCGTATCCAGCGTCGAACACGTCGACACCGCGGCGCGCTACGGCGCTCGCTATGAGGACATCCCTCGTCGCATCCCGGACTCGACCAAAGCCCAACGCGAGCTGGGCTGGCGCCTCGAGGTCGACGTCGAGGAAGGGATCCGGCGCACCATCGAGTGGGCGCGGGCCAACCCGTGGTACCTCAAGGCACCCGCGGGGGATCAGCCGTAACACGGCCGAAGACGCGCGGACGAGGCGCATGAGGGCGCAACGCCCGTATCCGGCTGTGCATCAGTTGCGGATCAAGTACCCGTTGGGCGCCTGCGTCCAGCCGAACTTGTTCTCGCGCGCCACGTCGTGCGTGTAGTCGTCTGGGAATTCATGCTCGTAGGCTTCGATTGCCTCATACGGGCCCGGGCCCCATCCAGGAAGGACAGGGTGTCCGTTCATGTTCGAGTCCTCTACTACGAGGTAGTCGCCGGCGCACAGCAACGGCCGCAGCAGCTTCATCTCGGCCAGCACATGATTCATCGAATGGTCGCTGTCGAGGATCGCGAAGACCTTGCCGGGGAACTGGCTTCTCAGGTCCCGGATGCACTCGGCGACAGCGGGGACCGTGGACCGCGATTCGAAGAACGTGATATCGGGATCCTGGCGGGCTTTGGGCTCAAGGGGACCGTGGTAGACGTCCACCGAAAGCACCTTGAATGGTCGGCCGATTTGCCTCATGACGTTCGCGAAAAACAAGGCCGAACCACCGTAATGTGTGCCGAATTCGACTACCAGGGACGGCTTCAACTCAAATAAAATCTCTTGGTAATTCCACATATCGCTGGCCGACTTCTGGCAGTGGACGCCCATCCAGGTAATCTTATTGAACACTTCAGTGTTGTAATACCACTTATGGTATTCATTAGGTTCCGAGCCCGTCGGCTGGTAAAAGTAGCGGGCCAGCGGAGGAGCGGCAATTTTCTTCACGAATTCCCATGGCGTTGGCATGGATTCGTAAAGGGCCGCGCCAATTCTCAGGAATGCTTTCCTGTCGACATAACTGCCTCGTTGCGCCGACTCTCCGCGGCTCAATGCCGGCCCGTTGCTCTCCGGCATCTGCTTAGCATGCTCTTTTCGCTGCCACTGCATCGCCGAATGATAGCAGCAGATGTTGTCGAGCCCGTGGGCGCGGGCAATCGGGCGGTAGCGCGAAGAATCCCTGGGTATCGGGCGTAAGAAACGGGATCAGCATGGGGACCGGTTCGCGCGACCAGGAGCCTGCGGGGCAACGATGACTGCTGACGATAACCAGTGCCTGACGCTCGCTCGCGAGGCGGGCCAGGAGGCCGGTTCACACGTTGGCAAAGCAGTACGTCCGGTAGCTGGTCTCGTTGTTTTGCAACGCGCGGCGGGATTCCGTCCATAACCAAGAGCCGCAAGACGGCAGAAGGCGGCGCCGACTACTGGACTCAGACAGATATATCTTCTCCACGCCGCGCGCAACCTCCTCATTGATGATCCTTTTGGAAACGAGCCGCAGCGGGGCGTCGGCTAAGTCCTTCTCCCATTCGGCGATATCTCGATTTTTGCGGACATCGGCGTATAGGAAATAGCCTCCCGGTCGCAATACGCGGGCGACTTCGGCGAGGAATCGGGGGAGTCGAGCATAGCAGTGCGACGCTTCGATATTGATCACCGCGTCGAACGAATGATCTGTGAATGGCAGCGCCTCGGCGCTGCCGTGCACGAAATCCAGGCCGGGCACTTGGTGCTTTTTTCGGCAGAACTCCAGGCCGACGGGGTTTAAGTCCAGCCCTGTGTAGGAGGCGGGGCTCAGGGTGCGCATCACGTACGAGGCGCCGCCGCCGTGGCCGCAACTAACCTCCAGCACGCATTTGCCGGTGAGATCCACTTGGGTCGCTGTGCGGTGGTAAAGCTGAATGGAGTACCGATCGGGCTCATCGGACTCTGCCAACGGCAGGGCCATCGGCGGATCTTCCTCGTAGCCCCAGTTCATGAAAACCCTGTCGTCGTTGCTGAGGAAGCGGGTATGGAAGGGATACCAGTAGCGGTTGACGATCTGATGCGCCTGCCTCATTGGTGCAGTATGGCACCGTGTCCGGGAACGCGGCGGCAGGTCGCGCAACGTCCATGAGGCAAGCCGATCAGAGCTTCAGGTGTCGCGAGGCCTGCGCTTTCGCGGCATTAGTGACGCGTTAGGTGAGCAAATTTTGATCCGATCATTCTCGGAACCTCGTTGCCAATACCCGCGATCTCTCAGCCGGGGATGAGCGCGCGGTCGGCCAGCGCCCCGATCGCCGGCGCCAACATCCGCGAGTATTCGAGCGTCAGGTGCTCCCAGTCGAAGTAGACCAGCGTGTTGCCGACGATCACCGGGCAGCGGTTGGCGGTGCAGAACAACTCGGTGAGGTCGTCGTATTGTCCGCCGCCGGCTTTGGTGGCGGCGGTCTCGGCCGCGATGCCCGTTTGGTTCACGGCCGCCGCCCTCGTCGGCGAGCAGGCGGTCGCGTCGTCGAGGTGGCCGGACAGGCAGACCGGCACCGATGTGTCCGGAGCCGGCACCGGCCCGAGCACCAGCACCTGGGCACCGGTGCCGCGCAGCTGGCGCACGAGGCGCGTCAGGCCGTCGATCCACGCCGGGTCGTACGCCGAGAAGCCGGAGAGCCAGCCGTTGCCGTTGCCGGCGCCGTAGCCCCGCCACATGCTCACCACGATCAGCCGCGGGTGCTCGGCGCGTAGCCGGGCGAGGATCTGGCCGCGCCATTGATCGCAGTGTTCGACGTTTTCAACCAGGCGACTGAAGAGGTGACTTGTGATGGGCAGGTCCAGCGGTGGGCAGGCCCCTTTGCTCAACAGCTCCAGTCGCCAGTGCCGTTGGGTGGCGAGTTGCTCGAACGCGGGATCCCACATCGCGGCGTGCGAATCGCCGACCAGGGCCACCGTCGTCGCCGAGGCGGTATCGCCCGTCGCGCAGGTGGGTTGTCCGCCTTGGAAAGGCGTGCGCAGGCAGCCGTTGAACGAGTACGCGTGCTGTTCGGCTGTCGCGTCGGCCAGCGGCGGTGCCAGGTTGGATGGCACCGCTTTGACGTCGGCCGACGCCGCGACAGCGGCCTGCACCTGGGCGAACGCCTGCCGCACCACCGCGTCATAGGCATCGATGTCGGAGCCCGCGGGAGGGGGTGTCGCGTTGATGGTCAGCGCCGCGGCCGGCGCGCCGCGGCCGACCGGGATTGGGACGACGACCAGCAGAGCCACGCCGACCGCCACGGCGACCGCGGTGGCGCCACCGCCCAGCGCGAGACTGCGTAGGGGAGACCGGCGGATGGGTGCGGCGAATCGCAGCGGGTTCTCGATGCACCGCAGGGTGAGCACCGCCAGCCCGCCGGAGACCAGGGCGGCCGCCAACCTCCCGGCCAGGCCCAGTGGGTGGCCGAGCAGTGCGGGTGTCAACACCAGCACCGGCCAGTGCCACAGATACCACGAGTAGGAGATGCGGCCGATCGCTCGCATTGGCGATACGGCCAGCACGCGGCCGCATCCTTGCGTGGGCGTGGCGCAGCCGGCGCCGATCACGAGAACGGCACCCAGCGTGGGCAGCAGCGCCGCGATACCCGGATAGAAGGTCGCCGGGCTCAACACGGTGCAGGCCAGCAGGATCAGGCCCAACCCCGCCCACCCGGTGATGGCGGCGGCGTGTGACGGCAGCCGGCGCCACTGGCCGGCCGTGAGGGCTACCAGGCCGCCGGCGGCCAACTGCCAGGCCCTGGTCGGCAGCGAAAAGAACGCCACCGCGGGCATCACGTACGTGATCACCAGCGACAGGGCGAACGATACGGCCGCGACCAGCGCAAGGACCACCACATACGGGTGTTGCGAGGAGTCGTCGGCGGCGCGGCGCCGACGCCCACGCCGGATGAGCCATGCCGTGCCGATGATCAATGCGGGCCACACCAGGTAGAACTGCTCCTCGACGCCCAACGACCAGTAGTGCTGGAACGGCGACGGCGGCAGGTGACCCCCGAAGTAGTGGACGCCTTCGCCGATGAACCAGTAGTTGCTGATGTACAACGCGCTGGCGATGCCCTCCAGTAGGACGCTCGACGCCTGCAGCGGGGGTAGCAGGACCGCCGCCGCGATCGCGGTGACAACGCCTACCGCGGCCGACGCGGGTAGCAGCCGGCGGGCGCGTGCCCCGTAGAAGCGGCGCAGTCCGACGGTGCCGGTGGAGCTGACCTCGCGCCACAGCAGCCCGGTGATCAAAAAGCCCGAGATGACGAAGAACACGTCCACGCCGACGTAGCCACCGCCGATGCCGGGCACCTCGGCGTGGAAGAGGACCACCGCCAGCACCGCGACCGCGCGCAAGCCCTCGATGTCCGGACGAAACCCCGACCGTTCCGAGCGTTGAGGTTCCCGTCTTTCGGTAGGGCTAGCGCTCGCGGCCTGGCGCACGGTCACCTACCTGGACGAGGACGGGTTGTTCGAGTCGTGGCATTATCACACACCCGTCCAATACCTTTCGGCCATTCCGGCACGAGCGGACGCCGCGCACTGGTTCCCGGCGCTCCCGACCGGCCCGGTGCTGTTGACCACCTGTCCAAAGATCTTCTGGCTTTCACGTCGGTGCCACGCGGCCGTCGGGTTATGCTCCTGGGCGGCTGAGCCAGGGGTGCGGGGCCGCCGCTTTCATTCCACAGAATGCGAGGGGAAGTGAAAGGTCAGGATCCGCGATGAAATTCGTGCTCGCGAACTGGGGAACGCGCGGCGAGGTCGAGCCCTATGTCACTGTCGGCCGCGAACTGGTGCGCCGCGGGCATGACGTGCGCATGGCTGTCGCGCCGGAAATGGTCGACTTCGTCGAGTCGGCGGGGCCGGCTGCGCTTGCCTATGGACCGGAGTTGAAAGCCATCCTGGACCCGCACCGCGATTTCTGGACCTACTTCTTCGGCAACCCCTGGAAGATCCGCGAGTTGGGCAGGATGTGGAGCGAGGTTTCCGGGCCGCTGACCGAGTGCCGCGGCGAGGTCAGCAGGACGCTGACGTCACTGGCCGACGGCGCCGAACTGATCCTCACCGGCATGAACTATGAGGACACCGCCGCCAACGTCGCGGAGTATTACGGCATCCCGTTGGCCACGCTGCATATCTTCCCGTGGCGGGCCAACGGCCAACTCCTGCCATACCTGCCGGCGCCGCTGGGCCGCGCCGCGATGACGGCGTTCGAGTGGCTGTCGTGGCGCGGACCGAAGAAGGTCGAGGACGCGCAGCGCCGTGAACTCGGGCTGCCGGAGGCCACAACCCCCTGGACGCGGCGGATCGCCGAACGCGGATCCCTGGAGATACAGGCCTACGATGAGGTCTGCTATCCGGGGTTGGCGGCCGAATGGGCGAAATGGGACGGCCAGCGCCCCTTCGTCGGAGCGCTGACCATGGAGCTGCCGACGGACACCGATGACGAGGTCGCCTCCTGGATTGCGGCGGGAACACCGCCGATCTGTTTCGGGTTCGGCAGCGTCGGGGTGGAATCCGCGGTCGATACGCTGGCGATGATCAGCTCGGTCTGCGAAGAGTTGGGCGAGCGGGCGTTGATCTGCGCCGCCGGCACCGACTTCAGCAACATCTCGCGGGCCGAGCACGTGAAGGTGGTGGGAGTCATGAATTACGCTGCCGCCCTGCCTGCCTGCCGCGCCTTCGTTCACCACGGCGGCGCGGGCACCACGAACGCGGGCCTGCGCGCCGGACTCCCCACGTTGATCCTCTGGACGCTGCCCGATCAGGGGGCTTGGGGAGCCCGGGTCAAGCGGCTGAAGGTTGGCACCGGGCGGCTATTTTCGGCGACCACCCGCGAGTCGCTGGTCGCGGACCTTCGCACCACCCTTGCCCCGCAATGCCTCACCCGGGCCCGCGAACTCGCCTCCAAGATGACCAAATCGGCCGACAGCGTAAGGGTCGCCGCTGATCTGGTCGAAGATTTCGCCCGCACCAAACGTGTCGGCTGAGATCGGCGAGGGCGTCGAGCTCTTGTCACATCCCACTGGCCAGCGCGCGGTCGGCTAACGCCCCGATTACCGGTGACAACTGGCGGGAGTATTCGGGGGTCACATGATCGAAGTCGAGGTAGACCAGCGTGTTGCCCACGATGACCGGGCAACGGCCCACGGTGCAGAACAGTTCGGTGAGGTCGGCGTACTGCCCGCCTCCGGCCTTGGTGGCGGCGGCCTCGGCGGCGATGCCGGATTCGTTCACCGCAGCCGATCGTGGCGGCGAGCAGGCGTTCGCGTCATCGAGGTGGCCGGACAGGCAGACCGGCACCATTGATCGCGGATCCGGGACCGGCCCCAGTACGAGCACCTGCGCGCCGGTGCTACGCAGCTGCTGCACGAGGCGGGTCAGGCTCGCGATCCACGTCGTGTTGTAGGGCGTGAAACCGGGCTGCCAATTGCCGGCACCGTAACCCCGCCACATGCTCAGCACGACCAGCCGGGGGTGCTCGGCCGCCAACCGGGCGAGGATCTGCGCGCGCCACTGCTCGCAGTGGCGAAAATGTTCAACCACCCGATCGAGGTGATTGGTAACGGGCACGTCTATCGGCGGGCAACCCGCCTTGGCCATGAACTCGAGCCGCCAGGGCCGTTGCGTGGCGATCTCCTGGAAGCCCGCGTTCCACATTGCGGCGTGCGAGTCGCCGAGCAGGGCCACCGTCGTCGTCGAGGCGGTGTCGCCCGTGGCGCATTCGGGCTGCCCGCTTTCTTTGTCTGTCCGAAAGCAGCCGTTGAACCGCATGGCCTTCTGACCGGCCGCTGCGTCGGCGAGCGGTGGGTTGAGGTTGGAGGGTACGGCTTTGAGGTCGGTCGACGCGGCGACCGCGGCGTGCACTTGGGCGAACGCTTGACGCACTGCGGCGTCGTAGGCGTCGATGCTCGAGCCCGCGCGGGGAGGTGCGGCGGTGATGGTCAGCGCCGCGGCCGCAGAGCCGTGCCCGACCGGGTTCGGTACCAGTTCCAGCAGTGCCGCGCCCACAGCCACCGCGGTCGCGGTTGCGGCGGCGCCGAGTCCGAGGCTGGCCAGGGCCGATCGGCGGATCGGGGCGGCGAATCGCAGCGGGTTTTCGAGGTAACGCAGGGTGAGCACCGCCAACCCGGCCGAGACCAGGGCCGCTGTGAGCCGGCCGGCCAGCCCGAGTGGGTGGCCCAGCAATGCGGGTGTCAGGACCAGCACTGGCCAGTGCCAGAGGTACCAGGAGTAGGACACCCGGCCGATGGCCTGCATCTGCGGTATCGCCAGGACGCGACCGCATCCTTGCGTAGCTGCGGCGCAGCCCGCGCCGATCACCAGCACGGCGCCGATGGTCGGCAGCAGCGCGGCGATACCTGGATACAGGGTGGCCGGGCCCAGCCAGGTGCAGGCCAGCAGGATGAGGGCCAGCCCTGCCCATCCGGTGATTGCGGCAGTTCGCGGCGGCAGTCGGCGCCACCGGCCGGCCGTCAGGGCCACCAGACCGCCGGCGGCCAATTGCCAGGCACGGGTCGGTAAGGAAAAGAACGCCGCGGCGGGCACCAAGTACGACATCAGCAGCGACAGCGCGAACGAAGAGACCGCGACCAGCGCGAGGATTGCAAGATACGGGCCCCCCGAAGCAGGGCCATCGGCACTCTTGCGCCGACGCCGGATGAGCCATGCCATCCCGATGATCATCGCCGGCCACACCAGGTAGAACTGCTCCTCGACGCCCAACGACCAATAGTGCTGGAACGGCGAGGCGGCCAGGTGCCCGCCGAAGTAGTCGACGTTCTGCCCGATGAACCACAGATTGCTGACATACAGCGCGCTGGCAATGCCGTCACCAATGACGACCTTTGCCTGTAAGGGAGGTAACAGGGCCGTCGAGGCGATCAGGGTGGCGACGCCTACCGCGGCCGATGCAGGTAGCAGTCGGCGGGCCCGCGCGCCATAGAAGCGGCGTAGCCCAACCGTGCCATTGGCGTCCACCTCCCGCCAGAGCATCCCGGTGATCAGGAAGCCCGAGATGACGAAGAAGACGTCCACACCCACGAACCCGCCACCCAACCCCGGGACCTCGGCGTGAAACAGGACAACGGCGACCACCGCGACGGCGCGCAATCCCTCGATGTCCGGCCGGAACCTCGATGGTGTCGGGTGTTGACCGCGCAGCCCTTCGGCGGGGCTGACGCTGTCCGCTTGGGGCAAGATCACCTACTCGGTAAGAGGATCGGTTACTTCAGCAAAGCCGTCATGTGCGAGTGATCGCTTGGCTCGGCAGATGATTCGGGCTGATCGCCGATCCAATCGAGCAGAGCCCGCAGACCGTCCTCGAGGGCCCACCGCGGACGCCAGCTGAGCTCGCTTTTGGCCGGCTCGATGTCGCAGCTCGCCGCGCGTACGTCGCCGTCGCGGAATTTGCCCACGACGGCCGGTTCGGGCGCATCGCAGATTGCGGCGATCTTGCGAGCCAGCTCATGGATGGTTGTCGGGACATCCGATCCGATGTCGACACAGCGTGATCGATTCGCAGGATTCTCGATTGCAGCGAACAAAGCTTCGACGACATCTTCTATATAGACGAAGTCGCGCACGATCCGCCCGTCTTCGTAGACCTCCAACGGCTGCTTCTCGCGCGCCAACCGTGCGAAAAGAGCGACTATTCCCGTGTAGGAATTGGTCAGCGACTGGCCCGGCCCGTATACGTTTTGCAGCCGCAGCACGCTGAGACGGGTGTCGTGCGCGGCGGCCCAGGCGGTCAGGATGTGCTCTTGGGCGAGTTTGGTCGCGGCGTAAATGTTGGTCGGCCGCGGCTCCGTTCGACCGGCACAGCTCGCAAGCGGGACGGGCGCATCGTTCGTGGGCCCGTGCGGATCCCAGATACCGGCGACGAGTTGAGCGTGGTCGCGAGGCCGCGGATAAAAGATGTGGGAGCCGCACTGCCAGGCACCCTCGCCGTAGACCGCCCTGGACGACGCCAGGACGAGCTGGTCGGGGACCTGCGCTGAGCGGCTCAGGGCGTCAAGGAGTTGTGTCGTTCCGACCACATTGACCGAACCGTGGCGCGAGGCCTCGGAAAGCGATTGCGCCGTTCCGGTCTCCGCCGCCAGATGCACGACCTGGGAAGGCCGGCACAGCCGAAGCACCGCATCGCAGTCGGGCGCATGGGTGACATCGCCGGTGAACAACCGCACGGATGGCGGCAGGTCGATCGCTGGACGTTCGCCATGCACCTGCGGATGCAAAACATCCATGACCGCGACGTCATAGCCGGCCGTGACGAGACGCCGCGCGAGCGCGGACCCGATGAATCCTGCCCCGCCAGTGATGAGCACTGATGTGGACAACAGCCGACGCCTCCGGTTCCTCTGTGGAGGAAAATAGCTGACCGGCACGCGTACACCCAGGGTGCGGTCCGGGTGATCATACCGAGGCCCCCGCGGCACGAACATCAATTGAGGTCGTCAATCGATCTGGCCGGTCAGTTCGAACTCGGCGAGCGTGCGCTGGGCGAGTTCGCGCAAAGCGGGCTTGGTGGTCACGACGCCCGGTTGATAGGTGACGACGTGGATGCACACCTTGCCGAGGCCCGGCGAGCTGAAGGACAACACCTGCAGGTGCCCGCCGGTTCTCTCCAGCCATTGTCGCGTGACGTGTTGCCTCGTCCCTCGTGCCCAGGCGTAGTCGCAATGGGTGCCGTCGAGAAGGCCCACCGAGAAGCCGACGTCGCCGAGATGCGAACAAACGACCGGCAGATCCGGGTCGTTGAGCGCGGCATCGACGCCCCGCCTCCACGTCCGCTTCGGAGTGAACGGGGTCAGCGCGGCCAGCTGCGACGACAGACCTGGGGCTTCCCGCAGATCCTGCAGCGCCTGTTTGATGGCTGCGCGGGCCTCACGCAGATCCGTCGTCACCCGGGTCGGGTCGATTGTGACGCGGGCGAACGACACTGCGACCGCACGCGTATCACCCTCGGTGCGGTCGCTCTTGACGACCTGCAGGGTGACGGCGCCGTCATCACCGCGCCGGCGCCCGAGGTGCTCCGCGAGTTTCGCGGTCAACCCGGCGGCCAGCGTGTTGCTCGATCCGCCCAGAGCCTGCGCACGGGCATTCCAGTGATCCACGTCGACGAGAATCGAGGCACCGGGCAAGATGACCGGGTCACCGCCGCCGTCTCCACGCGGGGTGACGGGCCGCCGTGCCAGTGCGGGGCGGGCAGTGTCGCGCCGCTGACGCCGGGAGAGTCGTGCAAACGCGATCATCGCGCGGGCAGCGTCGGGGAGGTCCCGGGCCGTTTGGCGGGCATCCTCCGCCGCCGCGCGCAATCGCCCCCGTGAGCGCGGCGGCGGGTAGCCGAGCTCGCGCGTCTGACCCAGCATCGCCTCGATCGCCGCGATGAGCAGACCGATGCCGTCGAGCACGTAGTGGGACGCCACCAGGGTGACCGCTGTCGAGCCGTCGGTCAGAGGAAGGACACCGAGGTGCCAGCCGGGCCCCGCTTCGGGATCAACGGGCCGTTGTGAGCGTTCATCGGTCCAGTCGCTGAGCTCCGCGCGGGGACGGGCACGCTCGGCGATATCGATGTCCGCCGGCCCACGATCCAAGACCCACCGATGCCGGCCGAACGGCAGCGGCGAACGCTCGATGAGCCGTGCGAGCAACCCGTGACCGAGATTGTGGTGAAAGCGTCTTAGCCCATCGAAGTCGATAGGGCGCTCATAAAGCCACAGGATCTGCATGACTTCCTGCTGGCCGACGGCGCAATGCCCCGCATAGAAGGCTTGGTCCAGCAACGCGAGCCGGTTGTCTGCCACGGATCAGCCTCCGATGACACGGGACTCGCCCGTGACGCCGCGCGATACGGGGTGGGCCTTGAGGGCGTCGGCCCGGGTCATCACTGCGGATCAGCTCCGGTGCTTCGGCGAAGTAGCTAAGAACGCACAGAAAGACTAACCCCGGCAAGAGGGAGCCGGCAGGTCCTCCTGACCTCCCCGTGGGGGCTATCCGCGGGCGAGCGCGCGCTCGGCCAGCGCCCCGATCACCGGTGCCAGAAGGCGTGCATACTCGGTCGTCAAGTGAACGTTGTCGAAGTAGACGAGGTTGTTTCCGACGATCACCGGGCAGCGGTCGGCGGTGCAGAACAGTTCGGTGAGGTCGGCGTATTGCCCGCCCCCGGCCTTGGTGGCGGCGGCCTCGGCGGCGATGCCGGATTCGTTCACCGCTGCCGACCTCGACGGCGCGCAGGCCGTTGCATCGTCGAGGTGGCCGGACAGGCAGACCGGCACCGATGAGAGCGGATTGGGGACCGGGCCGAGCACCAGCACCTGCGCACCGGTACCGCGGAGCTGCTGCACCAGGTGGGTCAGGCCGTCGAGCCAGGCCGCGTCGTATGACGTGAAACCAGGCTGGTAGCCGCGCCCGATACCGTACCCGCGGAACATGCTCACCACGACCAGCCGTGGGCGCTCGGCGGTCAACCGGGCGAGGATCTGAGCGCGCCACTGCTCGCAAAAGGCGTTGGACACCGCGCGCTTGACGGCGTCGGTGATGGGCAGGTTCATCGGTGCGCAGCCGCCCTTACCCAGCGTCTCCAGCCGCCAGTGCTGCTGCGACGCGACTTGCTGGAGCGCTGGACTCCACATCGTGGCGTGCGAGTCGCCGAGCAGCGCCACCGTCGTCGTCGAGGCGGTGTCGCCGGATGCGCATTCGGGCTGCCCCACTTCGGTGAGATTGCGCAGGCAGCCATTGAGAAACACGGCCCTGAATTCAGATCCCGCGTCGGCAAGTGGGGGATTCAGGTTGGAGGGTACGGCTTTGAGGTCGCTGGACGCGGTGACCGCGGCGTGCACTTGGGCGAACGCTTGGCGGACTGCGGTGTCGTAGGCGTCGATGCTCGAGCCCGCGGGGGGAGGTGTCGCGGTGATGGCCAGCGTGGCGGTGGCCGGGCCGCGGCCGACGGGGACGGGCATCCACGCCAGGAGCGCCACGCCGACGGCGACGGCGGTGGCGGTGGCGGTGGCGCCGAGGGCGAGGCTGGCCAGGGCTGATCTGCGGATCGGCGCGGCGAATCGCAGCGGGTTTTCCAGGTAGCGCAGGGTGAGCACGGCCAGCCCGCCGGAGACCAGGGCTGCTGCCAACCTGCCGGGCAGCCCGAGTGGGTGGCCCAGCAGCGCGGGTGTCAGGACCAGCACCGGCCAGTGCCACAGGTACCAGGAGTAGGACACCCGGCCGATCGCCTGCATTTGCGGTACCGCCAGGACGCGGGCACATCCTCGAGTGGCTGCGGCGCAGCCGGCGCCGATCACCAGCACGGCGCCCAGCGTGGGCAGCAGCGCGGCGATGCCTGGATACAGGGTGGCCGGGCCCAGCCAGGTGCAGGCCAGCAGGATGAGAGCCAGCCCCGTCCATCCGGTGATCGCGGCAGCGCGGGGTGGCAGTCGGCGCCACCGGCCGGCCGTCAGAGCCACCAGGCCGCCGGCCGCCAATTGCCAGGCCCGCGTGGGCAGCGAAAAGAACGCGACGGCCGGGACCACGTAGGTGACCGCGAGCGACAGCGCGAACGACAGAATTCCGACCAGCAGCAGCACCGCGAGGTAGGGCTTCTTCGAGGAGGTGGCATCGGTCTTGCCGCGTCGCCGCACGAGCCGGATGAGCAACGCCGTCCCGAGGATCATCGCCGGCCACACCAGGTAGAACTGCTCCTCGACGCCCAACGACCAATAGTGCAGGTACGGCGACGTCGCCGTCGACCCGGCGAAGTAGTCGACTTGTTGATGAATGAATTGGTAGTTGCTCACATACAGCGCGCTGGCGATGCCGTCGCCAAGGACGATTCGGGCCTGCAGCGGCGGCAGCAGCACAACCGAGGCGATCGCGGTGATCACCCCGACCGCGGCCGACGCGGGCAGCAGTCGGCGGGCCCGCGCCCCATAGAAGTTGCGCAGCCGCACGGTGCCGCTGGTGTTCGCTTCGCGCCACAGCAGGCCGGTGATCAGGAAGCCGGAGATGACGAAGAAGACGTCCACGCCCACGAACCCGCCGCCCAACCCCGGGACCTCGGCGTGAAACAAGACGACGGCGACCACCGCCACGGCGCGCAAGCCCTCGATATCCGGGCGAAACCCAACCTTCGTCGGGCGCCGATCCTGCACCCGCTCGGTGGGGGCAACGCTGTCGGCCTGGGTCAAGGTCACCTACCTGGTAAGAGGACGAGCTTCCCGAACCGGGGGATTATCACACACCTGTTCAACAGATTAGGTATGTTCGCCAATCATCACGTCATCGTTCGTCGGCCCGCGAGACTCCGGACGTTCGGGCTGCCAAAAACCCGACTGGAGGCGCCCCAGAGGCTCGTTGCGGGCGCCGCGCCAGATCGGTGAGTCAGCGCCGGCGGACCCAGTGCCACGCCAATGCAGTAGTACCAATCTGCAGCCGAGATCACGGAGGTGAGCCGGTGAACGTAGTCGATAGTCCGACGGTGGGCGCTCTGACGCTGGATCGGACGAGCCTCCACCATCTCTGGAAAGCGATTCTCGTCGGCGTTGCGTTAGGTGTGGCTACGGCGTGTTACTTCGCGCCTATTCTGCTGGTCGCGCTGGGCGCACTTCTATTGGTGCTGCTGTGCGCGCGCTTGGTTTATCGGAATCGCGACCGCTTCATCCCCAATCTGTATGCACGGGACATTACGGTTTATGACGACGCATATCGCGCATTCATCGCCCGCACGCTTGCGGAGCTGCGGCGGTCCAAGATTTCAGGACACACGCTGCTCTGGGAGGCGTCGCGCCTGCCGAAGCAATGCCCCGAGGATCCCGAGGAGCTGCTGCTTGATCTGGGCGTCTGGATCGGCTGGTCGACAAGGCTGATATCCGATGCTTCCGGCCGCACGGTATACGGCTTCGACACCTTCGAGGGCCTTGTCGAAGACTGGCAAGTCGACGACCAGATGGTCTTCAAGCGTGGAACCTTCTCGCTGACGGAACCACTCGCACAGCGTCTGATGCCGGACACCGGCGTAATTTTGCATGACGGGATACCAGACACACTCGGTCGGAAAGTGCAGTTCATGCGGGGGAGCACGTACGAGACATTGGCCCCGTTCCTGGCCGAGCGTCCAGCCAGCCCCGTCAGGCTTTTCCACATGGATTTGGACACCTATGAGAGTTGTCTGCACGCGTTGGAGACATGCAAGGATCGCTTCACCGAGGGATCGATCCTCGTGTTCGACGAGTATCTGGTCACCAATGGCGAAATGCTTGCTTTCTATGAGTTTCAAGCGCGGTACGGGTTGGAGTGGCGCTATCGCGCGTGGGGGCTCGAGACCTGGGAGATGAATGTCGAAATGGTCACCTCGCGGTGGCGACGCTGGCTGTACTACTTCGTGTTGATCGCGGTGTATTGGTCGATCGGAAATGGGCAGTACGCGTGGAATTTATTCGGCAGGCGATTTTGGCGATTTTGGTTGGGCGCACCGATCGGCGACATCCTTTTCATGCTCGGCGCCGCGGGACAGCGGAAGTCGGTCAGCCTGGAGATCACGGGTCTGGGCCGGCTCGACCCAACCGCCCACCACGCCCAGGACAACGCGTGACCGTGCAGTCGATTCGACCCCCTTCCAATTCAGGGTTCGCGGCCGGGGCGCACCTCTTGTCAGACACGCGTTTAATCGCAAGGATCGTCGCGTGAACTTCAACGACGCTCTGACGATGTTGGTGGACGCCCTACCAGGCGCCAACCGAATCAAGGCGGTGCAGCGGGCGCTCGACGGACGGGTGAAGCCCGTTTATCTGGAGATCGGCGTATCGAAGGGCCTTGCATTCCGGCGGATCACCGCCGACGAGAAAATCGCCGTCGACCCGGAATTCAGGCTCTCGGCGCGCTCCCGCGAACAGGCAGATGCGAAGGCACGCGTCACCCACTACTTCGAGACGACCAGTGACGACTTCTTCGCGAACCAGGCGGCGTTCCTCGAGCAGCGCCCCATCGACGTCGCCCTGATCGATGGCATGCACACCTACGAGCAGGTGGTGCGCGACGTCGAGAACACGGTGCGCTACCTGCGGGACGACGGCGTCATTTTCCTGCACGACTGCAATCCCGCGACCGAATTGATCGGCCGTCGCGCGGAGTCGTGGGCCGACTTTGTCGCACAGCAGAAGGGGCCACTGATCATTGGTTTGTGGAGTGGCGACGTCTGGAAATCGATAGTCCACCTGCGCAGCGTGCGGGACGACCTGCAGGTCGCGGTGCTGAAGTGCGACACCGGCGTCGGAGTGGTGCGTAAAGGACCTCCAGAGTCACGACTGTCCTACTCGCCCGCTGAGGTCGAGGCGCTGACGTATGCGGATCTCGCCGCCGATCGCAAGCGGTTGCTGAATTTGAAGCCGGCTCGGTTTCTCGGCCAATTTCTCGGTGAGACCGCCGGATCTCCTCGGAAGTAAACGCCCGATGCCTCGACATTTCCCGTGTGTGGCGGGCGACCGGGATATGCTGCCGGGCGGCTGAGCCGGCGTTGTGGGGGCTGCGCTTTCCCCTCGCAGAATGCGCACGGAAAGTGAGGACAAGGCCTCGATGAAATTTGTGCTCGCAAGCTGGGGAAGTCGCGGCGACGTCGAGCCCAACCTCGCCGTCGGTCGTGAGTTGCACCGCCGGGGGCATGAGGTGCGCATGGCCGTCCCGCCGGACCTCGTCGGGTTCGTGCAGTCGGCGGGGGTTACGGCAGTCGGCTTCGGGCCGGAGGCGCGATCGATTCTCGACGCGCACCGCGAGTTCTGGACCTGCTTTTTCAGCCACCCATGGAGAATCCGGGATCTGATCGGGTCGCGACTCGACATAGCGGGGCGCCTCCTCCAGGGATGGCAGGAGATGGGCACGGCGCTGATGTCGCTGGCGGACGGGGCCGACCTGATATTCACGGGCATCAATTTCGAGGACGCTGCCGCCAATGTCGCGGAGTTTTACGACATTCCGCTGGCCACGTTGCATTACTTTCCGCTACGGCCCAACAGCCAGACCCTGCCATTCCTGCCGGCGCCGTTGGCCCGCTCGGCAGTCAAGGCCTACTGGTGGGTGAATTGGCGTGGGGTGAAGAAGGCCGAGGACGCCCAGCGCCGTGAACTCGGCCTGCCGAAGGCGACGAGCTCCGCGCCGCGACGGATTACCGAACGGGGATCGCTGGAAATTCAGGCCTACGACGAGGCGTGCTTTCCGGGGTTGGCCGCCGAATGGGCGAAATTCGACGGTCAACGTCCGTTTGTCGGCACGCTGACCCTCGGGTTGGCGACGGATGCGGACGAGGAGGTCGCGTCCTGGATTGCCGCAGGGACACCGCCGATTTACTTCGGCTTCGGGAGCATCCCCGTCGAGTCCCCGGCAGACACGATCGCCATGATCGGCGCGGCCTGCGCGGAGTTGGGCGAGCGGGCATTGATTGGCGCCGCCGGAACCGACTTCAGCAGTGTTCCCCATTCTGACGCCGTCAAGGTGGTGGGCGCGGTGAACTTCTCGACCGTCTTTCCGGCCTGCCGGGCGCTCGTCCACCACGGCGGCTCGAGCACCACACCCATTGCCATGCGCGCGGGGGTCCCGCAGCTGATCCTGTACTGGGACCTCGTTCACGCGGTCTACGGGGGTGCGGTCAAACGGTTGAAAGTTGGCACCGCCCGGCGCTTTTCGAGTGCTAACCGGGAATCGCTGGTGGCGGACCTCCGCACCATTCTCGCCCCGGAATACGCGACCCGCGCCCGCGAGATCGCCGGCCGGATGACCGAACCCGCTAAAAGCGCCGCGGCCGCCGCGGACCTGCTGGAAGAATTCGCCTGCCTCAGGCGCGTTGGCTGATGGCCAGCAGGCGCCGTCGTGGTGATCAACGCCGCCACGTCTGACCGATTACTGCGCTGGGCCCACGTGAGAGGCCTTCGAGGACACGGGCAAATCAGTGCGAGCTGATGCGCTTGTCGAAATGAACGAATACGTAAAGAACGCGAAAATATAGCCCGAAACCCATAGATCTGCCACAGCCCCGTGGTAACTATGGCCAGATTCATATCTACCGCAGGTCGGGTCGGCACTTGTTGGACCCAACAGGAAGGCCCGGATCCGCGTGAAATTTGTGGTGTCAAACTGGGGAAGCCGTGGCGACATCGAGCCCTGCGTAGCTCTGGGCCGTGAGCTGCACCGCCGCGGGCACCACGTGCGCATCGCCGTCCCGCCCGACCTGGTCGATTTCGCCGAGTCGGCCGGGGTTGCGGCGGTCGCATACGGCCTGGATTGGTCGGCCACGATGCAAGCGGTGCGCCCGTTTTGGACTTCGCTTCGGCGCAACCCCTGGAAGATCCAGGACCTGATCAGGTTCGGGCGCGAAAGTTGGGAGCTGGGCGCCCGGTGCTGGGAGGAGATGAGCACGACGCTGGCGTCGCTGGCGGACGGTGCCGACGTACTGATCAGCGGTCAGAGTTTCGAGCCGCTAGTCAGCAACGTCGCGGAGCGTTACGACATCCCGATGGCCACGCTGCATTTCTCCCCGGCACGACCCCGCCGTCACCACCTCATGGCGCAGCTGCAAGCGTGGGAATATTGGCTACTGACGAAGAAGGTCGAGGGCGCGCAGCGCCGTGCACTGGGCCTGCCGGAGGCCACGCGCCCCTGGACGCTACGGATCGCTGAACGCGGATCACTCGAAATCCAGGCATACGACGAGGTGTGCTTTCCCGGGTTGGCAGCCGAATGGGCGAAGTGGGATGGCCAACGGCCGTTCGTCGGCGCACTGACGCTGCAGTTGGCCACGGATACCGATGACGAGGTCGCGTCCTGGGTTGCCGCCGGATCACCGCCGATCTATTTCGGGTTCGGCAGCCCGGCGGTCGCCTCCGCGGCCGACACACTCCGCATGATCGGCGAGGCCTGTGCGCAGTTGGGCGAGCGAGGGTTGGTCTGCGCCGGCGGGACTGATTTCACCGACCTGCCCCGGTTCGAGCACATCAAGGTGGTGAGCGCGGTGAACCACACCGCCATCTTCCCCGCCTGCCGGGCGGTCGTTCATCACGGCGGCGCGGGCACCACGGCCGCCGGCCTGCGCGCCGGGTGCCCCACGCTGATCCTCTGGAATCTGCCGGCCCAAGCGCCCTGGGCGGCCCAGGTCGAACAATTGAAGGTGGGCACCGGGCGGCGCATATCGCACACCAACGAGAAATCGTTGGTCGCCGATCTGCGCACCATTCTCGATCCGGAGTGCCGTGCCCACGCGCGCGAGCTCGCCACCCGGATGAGCGAACCCCCCAAGAACGCCGTGGCCGCCGCCGACCTCGTCGAGGATTTCGCCCGGCCCAAGCGCGTCGGCTGAGGCTCCCGATCGAGCCGGTCCCGCCGGGGACCGCAAGCTCTCTTCCGCTCGGGCCGCCAACGGTTATCGCTGCAGCTCAGACGGCCCGTACTCGACCATTGAGGGAGCGCTTCGCCGGGGCAGCGATCAGCGGTGGGCGTGGCAGGCGTCTCACTGACCTATTCGCGTGACAGGCGTCTCACCCAGCAAGTATGGTCTAGAACTTGTTATACCTATGTCGAGTAGATGGTCTGGAGACACGGTTGAGCACCAATCCCTTCGATGACGGCAGTGGCAGCTTTTTCGTCGTGTTCAACGACGACAAGCAACCCAAGGGGACGGGGGATCGGAAATGACCGATCTCCAGCACCCGGAACATCCTGCCAACGCGCCAGAGGGATTTGCGGTAATCGGCTATGCAGTGCGCCTGCCGGGCGCCGCTGATGCCGACGAATTCTGGGACGTACTGCAACACGGCCGCGATGCGGTGTCTGAGGTGCCCTCCGATCGGTGGGATGTCGACGAGTTCTTCGATCCGGATCCGGATGCACCCGGGAAGATAGTGAGCCGTCGCGCGGGCTTCATCGATGACGTCACGGGGTTCGACGCGGCGTTCTTCGGGCTGTCCAACCGGGAAACCATGCTGATCGACCCGCAGCATCGAATCCTGCTGGAGACGGCCTGGCAAGCGGTCGAGCATTCGGGAACGGCGCCGTCGTCTTTGGCGAACACCAAGACCGGCGTGTTCATGGGTCTGGGCACCCATGACTACCTGGGATTGATTTCGGAGCAGCTGAGTTACGCCGAGATCGAGGCGTACGTGGCAATTGGGACGTCGGCGGCCGCAGGGGCGGGCCGGATCAGCTACGGGCTGGGCCTGCAGGGCCCGGCGGTCACCGTCGATACGGCGTGCAGCTCGTCGCTGGTGGCAGTCCACCAGGCGTGCCAGGCGCTGCGCTTCGGGGAATGTGACCTCGCGCTGGTCGGCGGGGTGAACGTCATCCTCAGCGCGAAGACCGCGATGACCTTCTCCCACGCGCACATGCTGGCCCCGGACGGCCGGTGCAAGACGTTCGACGCGGCCGCGGACGGCTACGTGCGCGGCGAGGGCTGCGGTGTCGTCGTGGTGAAGCGACTCAAGGACGCGATCCGCGACGGAGACCGGATTCGGGCCGTGATCCGGGGCAGCGCGGTCAACCAGGACGGCGCGTCCGGTGGCCTGACGGTGCCGAACGGCGTCGCCCAGCAACGCGTCATCAAAGAGGCGCTGCAGTGCGCCGGTGTGGCGGCCGGCGACGTCGGCTACCTGGAGGCGCACGGAACGGGGACATCGCTGGGTGACCCGATCGAAGTCCAGGCCGCCGGTGCGGCACTCGGCGACGGGCGCGACCCCGGGCGGCCGCTGCTGATCGGGTCGGTGAAGACGAACATCGGGCATCTGGAGGCCGCCGCGGGGATCGCGGGTCTGATCAAGGTCATCCTGTCGCTCGAGCATGGGGTGTTGCCGAAGCACCTGCACTTCCAGAAGCCGTCCCCGCACATTCCCTGGGACCGGCTTCCGGTGCGGGTGGTGGACGAGGCGACGCCATGGGCATCCGATGGACGTCCCCGCATCGCCGGGATCAGTTCGTTCGGGTTCTCCGGAACCAACTCGCACGTCATCGTCCAGGAAGCGCCCGCTGTGTCGGGCCAGGTTGCGGCTCCGGTGGAGCCGTCCGACGACAGGCGCTTCAGCCTGTTGCCGCTGTCGGCGCGCACCCCGGCCGCCTTGGTGCAGCTGGCTCAGCGATACGTGAGCTGGCTGGCCGATCACCCGGAATCCTCGTTGGCCGATGTGTGCCTGACCGCAGGGGTGGGGCGCTCGCACTTCGAGCACCGGGCCGCCTTGGTCGTGAATTCGACGGAGTCCGCACGGGAGGCACTTGCCGCGCTGGCCGACGATCGGCCGGCCCCGGGCCTGGTGCGTGGGGAGTGCACCGATCGGCCAAAGACGGCGTGGTTGTTCACGGGCCAGGGCAGCCAGTATGCCGGCATGGCGCGGGAGCTCTTCGAGACCGAGCCGGTGTTCGCCGAGACAATGACCCAGTGCGCTGCGGCGGTCGCCGACGTTCTCGAAAGACCGCTGCTGGACGTGATTTTCGACCCCGAAGGCGACGAGGCCTTGCGGCAAACCAGTTACGCCCAGCCCGCCCTGTTCGCGGTGGAGCTGGGCCTGGCCCGGCTCTGGCAGTCCTGGGGTTTCGAACCCGACGTGGTGCTGGGCCACAGCGTCGGCCAGTACACGGCGGCCTGCGTTGCCGGCGTGTTCAGCCTCGAGGACGGAATGCTGCTGATGGCCGAGCGGGGCCGTCTGTTCGGCAGCTTGCCCGCCGGCGGGCGGATGGTCGCGGTGTTCGCCGCCGCCGAACGGGTGGAAAGCCTGACCGACGAGTTCCCGAGCCTGTCGGTTGCCGCCTACAACGGTGCCAACACCGTGCTGTCGGGACCCGTGCAGGATCTGGAACAGGCGGTGGCCCGGCTCGAAGCCGACGGCGTGCGCTGTGACTGGCTGGACACCAGCCACGCGTTCCACTCGGCCCTGCTGGATCCGGTCCTCGACGAATTCGAAGCGTACGCAAATCAGTTCGAGTTCGCTTCGCCACAACGCACATTGGTGTGCAACCGCACCGGCGCGGCCCTCCGCAGAAGTGCGAAACTCGACGCCGCCTACTGGCGCAGCCATGCGCGGCAACCGGTCGAGTTCGCCAAGAGTGTGCGCACGCTGGCCGATCTCAGGTGCACGATGCTGCTGGAGGTCGGCCCGCAGCCGGTGCTCACCGCCTCGGCGATGCGGGCATGGCCGGACCCGGCGACCGCGCCCCGGGCGATCCCGTCGTTGCGTCGAAACACCGCCGACCACCGCCAGATCACCGAAGCCCTGGCCAACGCTTACGTCGGCGGCCACCTGCCCGACTTCGGCGGTATCCAGCGCGGATCGGCGCGCAAGGTCGACCTGCCCACCTACCCCTTCCAGCATCGCCAGTACTGGTTCCGCGAGCAGCGGCTGCGTCCCACCCAGGCGTCCGACACGGAAGCCATGCGCACCGAAACCGTCCGGCTTCTCGAGGACGGCCGAATCGAGGAACTCGCCGCACTGCTGGACGGTGGCGACGGCAATCAACAGGCCGTGGACTTGCTGAAACAGCTCGCCGCGCAACACAATCAACAGCGCAAGGCCCAGTCCGTCTCCGACGCCCGTTACGAGATCCGCTGGGAGAAGGCCGCTCCGGCGTCCACAGCCGTCTCCGATACCGAAACCGGCAAGGGATCCGCCTGGCTCCTTATCAGCGACGACGCCGACGCGGTTCAGCCGTTGGTCGACGCGCTGACCGCACGCGGGCACCGGCACCGCGTTATCGGGCTGCCCGTGTCCGACGCGGACCAAGAGCGCCTCGCGGCCACGTTGCGCGCCGCGGTGGCCGACGAACCAACGACCCGCATCCTTCATCTGGCGGCGCTGGATTCGGACACCGCACCGTCGACGCAGTCGCTGTTGCGGATGCAGCACCAGGTCCTGAGCGGAACTCGGCGACTCTTCTGCGCCGCCTCCGCCGCCGAGCTGCGCGCGCCCATCTGGGTGATAACCCGTGGCGCACAACGCGTCACCGCCGCGGACAAGGTGTCGCCGGCGCAGTCCTGCCTGTGGGGGTTCGGTCGCGCCGCCGCGCTGGAGCATCCCCGGCTGTGGGGCGGACTGGCGGATCTGGCCGGCAGCGGTGCGGACCAGTGGTCCCGGCTGGTCGACCGCCTGGTGGCGGCGCCGGTCGGTGATGACCAATTCGCCCTCCGCGACCAGGCCGTCTACGTTCCTCGGCTGACTCGCCGCGCGGGGCAGCCCGCCGCGACACCGCTGGCACTGCGTGCTGACGCGACATATCTGGTGACCGGCGGGCTGGGTGCGATCGGACTGGAAGTTGCCGCATACCTGGCGGCGCACGGCGCCCGGCATCTGGTGCTGACCAGCCGGCGCGCACCGAGCGAGGCCGCACAAAAACGCATCGATGCCATAAGCGAAGAGACCGGCGCCGAGGTCCGGGTCATCACGGCCGACGTTGCCAACCCGCACGACGTCGCACGCGTCCTGGCCACGGTGCGGGCCGACCTGCCGCCGCTGGCCGGGGTCGTGCATGCCGCGGGCGAGATCAGCACCACCCCGCTGCAAGCCCTGGACGACGCCGAAGTGGACCGCGTGTTCGCCGGAAAGGTGTGGGGCGCTTGGAACTTGAGCGAAGCCACCGCCGGCTTGAAGCTGGACTTCTTCCTCAGCACCTCCTCGATCGCCGGGGTGTGGGGCGCCGGTGGCCAGACCGCCTACAGCGCGGCCAACGCCTTCCTGGACGGGTTGGCCTGGCGGCTGCGTGAGCAGGGCGTTCCGGGGATCAGCGTCAACTTCGGCCCGTGGCTGGCGGCGGGCATGGCCGACGAGGCCGCCCGCGCGGAACTGGACAAGCGTGGGGTCCGGCCATTGACGCCTGCCGACGCACTGGCGGGGATGGCCGAACTGTTGGCGTCTTCAAGCAAGGGCGCATCACACGGGGTGGTGGCCAAGATCGACTGGGCCAGCTTCCTGCCGCTCTACCAGATGGCGGGGAAGCGGGGATTCTTCACGCACTTGCAGCGTGAGGTGCCCGAGTCCGCACAGGCGCCGTCAGAGGCGGGGACCACCCAACTGGTCGACCGGCTCACCGCGGCCCCGGTGCAGCAGCGGAAGAAACTCGTCGTGGACTATCTGCGCGACGCCGTGGCGGACGTGACCCGCATCGACCCCGCGGAGATCCGCGAGGAGGCCGGGCTTTTCGACCTCGGCATGGATTCGCTGATGGCCGTCGAGCTGCGGCGCCGACTCGAGCGGGCCGTGGGCGCGGAGCTGCCGTCGACCCTGGCGATGGATTACCCGCGCATCACCGACGTCGCGAACTTCCTCGTCAACGACGTCCTCAGCCTCGACGCCCCGGCGCCCGCGGGTACGGCGGCGCAGCCGGCGCCGGTAGCGACCGCGGCGCCGACGCGCACGGACGAGCCGATCGCGATCGTCGCGGTGGCCTGTCGCTTCCCGGGTGCGCCCGATCCAGAGGCGTACTGGGACTTGCTGTCCGGCGGTGTCGATGCGATCCGGGAGATCCCCGATGACCGCTTCGACGTCGACGAGTACTACGACCCGGATCCCGAGGCGCCGGGCAAGATCTACACCCGCTACGGCGGATACCTGGAAAGCATCGACGGATTCGACCCCGAGTTCTTCGGCATCTCTCCGCGCGAGGCCGTGTGGATGGATCCGCAGCAGCGGTTGATGCTGGAGATCGCGTGGGAGGGCCTGGAACGCGCCGGGTATGCGCCCGGGGCCCTGCGCGGCAGTCGAACCGGCGTGTTCGTGGGCGTTGCGGCCAACGAGTATTCGCAGCTGCTGAACGCGAACTCGGTGGACACCATCGAGGCCCACTTCATCACCGGCAACGCGCTCAACGTCATCGCGGGCCGGGTGGCGTTCGCGCTGGGGCTGGAGGGGCCGGCGATGGCGGTGGACACCGCGTGCAGTGCCTCGCTGGTGGCCGTCCATCAGGCCTGCCAGGCCCTGCATTCCGGCGACTGCGACATGGCGCTGGCCGGTGGGGTGAACGTCCTGGTGAGCCCGGCCTCCATCGTCGCCACCGCGCGCGCCAGAATGCTTGCCGCCGACGGCCGTTGCAAGACGTTCGACGCGGCCGCGAACGGGTACGCGCGCAGCGAAGGCTGCGGGATCCTGGTGCTCAAGCGGCTGAGCGACGCCGAGCGCGACGGCGATCAGATTTGCGCGGTCATCCGCGGCAGCGCGGTCAACCAGGACGGCGCGTCAAGCGGTTTGACGGTGCCGAACGGCGGTGCGCAGCAACGGCTTATCGCCGCGGCGCTGGCTCGCGCCGGTCTCGTCGGCGGGGACGTCGATTACCTCGAGGCGCACGGCACGGGCACCTCGCTGGGCGACCCGATCGAGGTCCAGGCCGCCGCCGCCGCCTACGGCGTCGGCCGTGACCCGAACCGGCCGCTGCTGATCGGATCGGCGAAGACCAACATCGGCCACCTCGAATCGGCGGCCGGAATCGCCGGCCTCATCAAGGTCGTGTTGTCGCTGCAGCACGAGGCCCTGCCGCAGAACCTGCACTTCGAGAACCCGTCACCGAACATTCCCTGGGACTCGCTGCCGGTGCGGGTGGTGGACAAGCCGCTTCCGTGGCATGCCAACGGCAGGCCGCGCCGCGCCGGCACGAGCTCCTTCGGGTTCTCCGGTACCAACGCGCACGTCCTCATCGAGGAGGCGCCGCCGAAATCCGAAGCCTCCGAGGACGCTTCGGCGGGCGATGCCAGCCCCGACGTCGCTGCGGTGACCGAGCGGGCCGCTGAACGGGAACCGGTCAGCGTCTTGCCGCTGTCGGCGCGTTCACCGCAGGCACTGGTGTCGTTGGCGCAGCGCTACGGGGCCTGGTTGGAGGAGCATCCAGACGCCGACATCACCGACGTCTGCTACACGGCGGGTGTCGGGCGTTCGCATTTCGAACACCGGGCCGCACTGGTTGTGGAGTCGGTTGAGGGCGCGCGTGAGCTCCTGGCCGAGTTGGCCGAGAACCGGCTGGGACCGGGTGCGATGCGCGGCGAGTGCGGTGACCCGCCGAAGACGGCGTGGTTGTTCACCGGGCAGGGTAGCCAATATTCGGGGATGGCGCGCGAGTTGTTCGACACGGAGCCGGTTTTCGCCGACACCGTCAAGCAATGCGCCGACGCGATCGACGGCATGCTGCCGCGACCGTTGCTCGAGGTGCTGTTCGATGATGAGGCCGGAGAAACACTGCGGCACACCTCTTTCGCCCAGCCGGCGCTGTTTGCCGTCGAGATGGGCCTGGCGCGATTGTGGCAATCGTGGGGCGTCGAGCCCGACGTGGTGTTGGGCCACAGCGTGGGCCAGTACGCGGCGGCCTGCGTGGCCGGCGTGTTCAGCCTCGAGGACGGCGCACGGCTGATGGCCGAACGCGGCCGGTTGTTCGGCAATCTCCCCGAGGGCGGCCGGATGGTGGCGGTATTCGCCGACGCCCAGCAGGTGGAGCGCATCGCCGAGGAATTTCCGCATATTTCGGTCGCCGCCTACAACGGCCCCAACACCGTGCTGTCGGGCCCGGCCGCGGATCTGGAACAGATTGTCGGCCGACTCGGCGGTGACGGAATCCGCTGCACCTGGCTCGAGACCAGTCATGCCTTCCACTCGGAGCTGCTCGAGCCGGCACTCGACGAGTTCGAGTCGTACGCAAAGGGTTTCGAGTTCGCCGTTCCGACGCTGCCCCTGGTGTGCAACCGGACCGGCGCGGTCATCGCCGCGGACACCCCGCTGGACGCGCAGTATTGGCGGCGGCATTCCCGCCAGCCGGTGCAGTTCGCCGAAAGCGTGCAGACCGTCGCGGCGCTGGGCTGCTCGGTGTTGATGGAGATCGGTCCGCAACCCGTCCTGACCGGGGCGGCGGTGCAGGCCTGGCCGGACTCCTCGGCCACTCCGCGGTCAGTCGTCTCCCTGCGCAAGGGCGTCGATGCCCGGCGGCAGATGGCCGAAGCGCTGGCCGCGGCCTATGTAGCCGGGCACCGGCCCGAATTCGCCGCGCTGTACCACCGGCCGCACCACATGGTCGAATTGCCGACGTATCCGTTCCAGCGCCGTCGCTTCTGGCCCAAGACCGCCGACGTCGCGGTCGACGGCGCCGTCGCCTCCGGAATCCTGGGAAGCGCAAAGGACCTCGCCTCCGGCGACTCCGTCTACACCAGCAGGTGGTCGGTCAAGTCGCAGCCCTGGCTTTCCGATCACGTCATCTACGGCACCGTCGTCGTTCCCGGCGCGACGTACGCGGCGATGGCCATTGCCGCGGTCGGGACCCCCGCCCAGGTGCGCGATGTCTTCTTCTACGAACCGATCATCCTGCCCGACAAGAACTCTCGGGAGGTGCAGCTGACTGTGCATCCCGTCGAGGACGGCGGGGCTTGGACGTTCCAGGTGCACAGCCGCCCGTACGGTGACCGCGACGCCGAGTGGTCGCTGAACGCCGACGGTCGGATCGTCAGCGGAGACTCTGACAGTGACGACGAGCCCGCGTTGGAGCCGACGGAATCCATCGACGCGGCGTGCGAGCGGTTGGGCCGCACCCGCCCGCAGCAGCTGTTCGACACCTTCGCCGACATGGAGCTGGCCTGGGGTCCCACCTGGTCCACGTCCCTCAAATCGCTGTGGGCCGGTGACGGTGAGGCGGTCGGCGACATCGCCATCGGCGAGGAGCTTGCCGAACAGCTCGGTACCGAGCCGATCCACCCGGTGCTGCTGGACCTGTGCACGGGCATCGCCTTCCCGGCCTTGGAGGCGGCGCTCGCGGCGACCGAGGATGGCGCGGGCTTGGGCGATCTTTTCTTGCCGCTGCGGTACGGGCGGGTCGTGCTGCATGACAAGATGCCACGGCGGTTCTACTGCCGAGCGCGTTGGCAGAGGGGCGGTCTGGACAGCGAGACCCAGGCGTTCGATCTCGATTTCGTTGATCGTGACGGTCACCAGCTGGGCGAAATACGCGACTTCACGGTCAAGCGCGCGCCTCGGGAGGCGTTGCTCCGTGGGCTCGGCGGCGACGCCACCCGCAACCTGTACACCCTCGGCTGGGAGGAAGTGCCGGCGCCGACGGCGGGCGACGCCGCGGGCAATGGCGAGGCCACCTGGCTGATCGCCGGTTTCGACGAGCTGGCCGCCGACGTCCGGGGTTGTGTCTCACTGGACGGTGCCCCGGACGCGGAGCGCTGGCAGCGGGAGTTGGCCGAGGCCCAGGAGCGCGGTGCGCCGGTCGCCGGCGTCGTCTGGCGCGCCCCCGGGCGGCCAGATGCTGAAGAGTCGAGCGCCGAATTCGCCGCGCGGCTCGAGACCGAGATCGATCGGCTGCTCACGGTCGTGCGCACGCTGCTGGCCCAGCAAGACCTGAAACTCACGGGCGGACTGTGGATCGTCACCGAGCGGGCCGTCGCGACCGAGCCCGGCGAGCCGGTCGACCCGGCGCAGTCGGCGCTGTGGGGCTTCGGGCGCACCGTCATCACCGAGCAGCCGAGCCTGCGCTGCAGGCTGGTCGACTGCGACGGTGCCGACGATGCGGTGCGCCTGCTGGGCGCCCTGCTCGGCACCCCGGCCGACGAACCCGAACTCGCCCTGCGACAAGGAAAGTACTTCGTGCCGCGGCTGCTGCCGTGGGCGCGCGACGGCCATCTCGAGGTGCCGCGCGCGACCGATTACATCCTGGATGTGACGGAACGCGGTGCGATCGACAACCTCCGCCTGATGGAGATGAAGGTGCCGCCGCCGGCGGCGGGCCAGGTCCAGATCCGCGTCGAGGCGGCAGGCCTGAACTTCCGCGACGTGCTCAACGTGCTCGGCCTCTATCCGGGCGATCCGGGGCGCATCGGCGGCGGCGACCTGTCCGGCGTCGTCACCGAAGTGGGCGCCGGCGTAACGGGATTCGAGGTCGGCCAGCGCGTCTTCGGCTTCATGCCGGGGTCGTTCGCCACCCGCGTCAATGTGCCGCAGCAGTTCCTCGCGCCGGTGCCGAACGGGGTGAGCGGTGTGGGAGCGGCGACCATACCCGCTGGAGCACTGACGACGCGGCTCGCCTTCGACTGGGCGCAGGTGGGTCCCGGTGACCGGGTGCTGATACACGCCGCCAGTGGTGGCGTCGGTCTGGCCGCGATCCAGCTGGCCCAGCAGCGGGGCGCGACCGTGTTCGCCACGGCCAGCGCCTACAAGCGGGCGACGCTGCGCAAGATGGGCGTGGAACACGTCTACGACTCGCGCACTACGGACTTCGCGGATCAGATCCTGGCCGACACCGGGGGTGCGGGCGTCGACGTGGTGCTCAACAGCCTGACCAACGAAGGCTTCATCGCCGCGACCGTGCGCGCGACCGCACAGGGTGGCCGGTTCGCCGAAATCGCCAAGCGGGACATCTGGGCCCCCGAGCGGATGGCGGCCGTGCGTCCCGACATCGCCTACGAGATCGTCGCGCTGGACGCGACCATCGAGCAAGAACCCGAGCGGGTCGGCAAGCTGCTGGCCGAGCTGGCGGACAGCATGGACCGCGGCGAGCTGGCCCCGCTCGCGGCCGAGGTCTACCCGGTGACGGAGGCCAAGACCGCGTTCCGTCGCATGCAGCAGGCGCGGCACATCGGCAAGATCGTGCTGGAGATGCCCAAACCGCTGCAGCCGCGCGGGGATCGGAGCTATCTCATCACCGGCGGTCTCGGTGCGCTCGGCCTGCACACGGCGGCCCATCTGGCCCAACTGGGTGCCGGCGACATCGTGTTGACCAGCCGCCGCGCACCCGACGCGGACGCACAGCTGGCGATCGACGACATCACCGAGCGTTACCGCTGCCGGGTGCACGTGTTCGCCGCCGACGTTGGCGACGAGGCGGAAGTCGAAAAGCTGCTGGAGCGGATCCGGGCCGAGTTGCCGCCGCTCGCGGGGGTGGCCCACCTGGCGGGCGTCCTCGACGACGCGCTACTGCCGCAGCAGAGCCCGGAGGGATTCCGGAAGGCGTTGGCGCCCAAGGCCTTCGGCGGCTATCACCTGCATCGGCTGACCAAGGACGACGATCTTGACTTCTTCGTCCTGTACTCCTCGGCCTCGAGTGTGATCGGTTCGCCCGGCCAGGCCAACTACGCGACCGCCAATGCGGTGCTCGACGGGCTCGTCGCGCAGCGCAGGGCGCAGGGCCTGCCGGCGACCGGCATCAACTGGGGTCCGTGGGCGAAGGGCGGCATGGCGACCTCGCACGCCGCGCGCGCCAATCTCAGCGCGCAAGGCCTGATCCCGCTGGAACCGTCGGCCGCGCTGAACGCGCTCGACGAGATCGTCGCTCACGGAACCGGGCAGGCGACCGTCATCAAAGCCAATTGGCAGCGCGCCGCGAAGGGGCTGGGCGCCTCCCGCCCGGCGATGCTCGACCATGTGCTGCCGAGCGCTGTCACGGCGACACGCGGCGACAGCGAGTTGCTCCGGCAACTGCACGAGGTACCCGAGGCGGAGCGCGGCAGCTTCCTCACGGAATACCTGCGGTACGAAGTCCAGAATTTCCTGCGGCTCGCGCAACCGCCGGCCGCAACCAGCCGGTTCCTGGAGTTGGGCACCGATTCACTGATGGCCGTCGAATTCAGCAACCGGTTGCTTCCGCAGTTCGGTGGCGCGTTCACGATCAGCGCCACCGCGGTGTTCGACTATCCGACCATCGGGTCGTTGGCCGAGTACCTGGCCGGTCAGGTTCCCGATGCGGCCTCGACCAACGGGGCGGAATCCGTCGGTGCGCACGAGCCCGCCTGATCGGGGTACGCACGCGCTGGCGACAAGGGCGTAATAGCCGGAGGCCGGTCGCCGATCACGGACGGGTTCGGCTGTGCCGCGCGCTACGCCCTGCGGGTCGGCCGGGCGCGTCCGTCCGATGGACCGTTTGCGGAGATTGCTTCGACTGGCGGTCGGGCCGCCTAACTGGGAGAGCCCGACGTCGCCTCTGTCCGCAGTTGAGATCTCAGGATCCTGTACTCCAACAGTCCCGCCCGCAGCTGCTCATAGATCGAGGAGCCGGGTAATGCGAGGAAATTAGCGACGCGTGCATTGCCGTCACCGTAAACCTGGTCCCAGTTACTACTGGCTTGATCGCGCGAGGCCAATACATTGGCAGTGATATCGCGGTCGCTTTCGGTGGAAAAGCCGAGCGCCTTCAGGCGCATTCTGACATAGTCCCAGTCCTCGGTGCTGAGGAAGTCCGTATGTAAGAACCATCCGCCGGGGCGACAAATCCGGCGCACTTCGCTCAGGAATTTCGGCAAATTGCCGTATGAATGCGATGACTCCACGTTCACGATGGCATCGCAGGACCCGTCCGCCAAGGGGATATCGAGCGCATTACCGACCTTGAACTCTATCGGATTGCGGACGTGCGTCTTGCGGCAGAAGGCGATTGCTTCCGCGGACATGTCAATGCCGATCACTTGAGCGTTGAACTTTTCCGCGACAAGTGCGGCGTTGCCGCCGCGTCCGCAACCTATCTCGACAACTGTGCGGTCATTCAGGTCATGTGAGCCGAGCACCTCCAGCACCAGCCGGACCGAGTTGGCGTTGAACGTGCCCGGGCGAATGGGGAACACGGATTCGTTGTTCGAATCCGTCGGAACGTATCCGTAATTCAGGAAAAACGATGAATCAGCCACACCCGCGGCCTCCAGGCGCCGGCTGAGTAGATCATAAAAGCTGCGCCATCCGACGGCGGTCGTCGACAATAGGTCGTCGGCCAGGTGCTCCGACATTGCGATCTCTGAATCGTCCTTCGACTCGACGTGTACCGAAGTTTCGCTATGTTCCATTACGTTGTCCCAACCATTTGCTTTGTCCCATGAGTTATAGGGTGCCGTCACGATGGATATTGATTCGAGGATATGCCGGCGCGAGGCACGAACCAGTCATGTCGCATCCTCCACGAGTCGCGTGCGTCGGGCGGGGCTTACTTCGAGCACGGGGCACCGAAGGTATGAATATAGCTTCCGGCTCGCGGCGATGTCTGACCGATCACCCTCATTGAATCCTTTAGGCTCGAGCCTCGCATCAGGGACCGAACCGCCCACGCGCTGCCTTACTGAATTCTGCGTCTTCACAATAGACGTCGCGTTTGCAAACTGAAAGATCGCTTGGGGGCGCTGTCGTTGCGGCCCGTCCAAGCTCATCGTGCACTGTTCCCGCGCCCCTGCGGCGCCGTTGAAAGCCTGTCCCCCGAGCAATCGGCACCGCGGCGATCGGCGGCGCGCCGCGACCGGGCCGGCATTTCCCGCCCACGGATTTCCGCCCGGCCATTCCGAGTGCGGTCGTGGCCAAGAGCCGCCTCAGCGGATCGTTGCGGTAACCGCGTGAGGCACGGGCGCAGCTGCCACCCGCGGGGTTGCGGACCCCGGTCTCGGCGGCAAAGCGCGATCCAGATTCCGTACGCGCCTGCCGACCGCAGCGGTGAGAACGCCGACGGTGACAGCGATCCCTCCAACAGCGCCTTGTGCAATCACCGCCAGAAACCGCATGCGCATCGCGGGGCATCCTTCAACCGTTAACCGTTGCGACAGCAAACCATAGGTAGCCTCCCAAACTGTAAACCGTACCTAACGTTCGCTACCTCGCGCGGTGCATGCGGTGGTGTAAGCAGACGCCAGACGGCATCGAGATTCCGCAAAGGCTTAGACAACTTCTGTTGGGCTCCAGTATGGTTTAGAACTTGTTATACCCATGTCCAGTTGGATGGTCTGGAGACGCGGTGAGCATCAATCCGTTCGATGACGACGATGGCAGTTTTTTCGTCTTGATTAACGACGAGGAGCAGCACAGCCTGTGGCCGACCTTCGCCGACGTTCCAGCCGGCTGGCGGGTGGTGTACGGCGAAGCCGATCGCGCTGCGTGTCTGGACTACATCGAACGGAACTGGCCGGACATACGTCCGAAGACACTGCGCGAGAGGCTGGCAGCGGGACAGGGGTTTGATAGGTAAACCGGATGGAATTTGATGACCGGGCAATTCCGCTGACGCGGGGTCAGCTCGACATTTGGCTTGCTCAGGAAACGGGCCACTCCACTACGGAGTGGCAGCTCGGCGTGCTCGTGCGGTTCGACGGCGCGATTCAGCGTGATTTGCTCGAGCGGGCGATCGACCATGTGCTGCAGGAGGCCGAACCGGCCAGGGCCGCCATCTTCGAGGTGGATGGCCGGGTTTTCCAGCGGGCGATCGACCACCCGGATGTCGCGCTGGACTTCTATGACCTGAGCGACTCGCGTCATCCGGTGCAGGAGGCGCGCCGGATGGCGTTATCGATCCAACACACGCCAATGCCTCCGGATGGCCCGCTGTTCAAATTTGCTTTATTTCAGACCTGGGTCGATGAATTTTACTTGTTCGGATGCTTCCACCATATAATCATAGATGGCTCGGGAATAACGCTTCTGGCCAACCGTATTGCAACTGTCTACGCTGCAATTGTTTCCGACGCGCCAATTCCTCCTGCTTTTTTCGGCTCATTAGAGGATTTGGTCCGCTATGAGTCGGAATACGAAGGATCCGCCGATTACCTGGAGGATCAGGCTTATTGGGCCGAGAACCTGCCGCCGGAAAGGGGGGCGAATAGTCGGCCGGCCCCGGAAGATGGCGAAGGTGACTCGTCTCAGCCGTCGACGCCGGTTCGATTGGACCCCATTGTCCTTCGCCGAATTCAAGAGTTATCTCACCAGTGGAACATGCCCCGATCATCGATCATCACCGCGGCATGCGCACTTCTGGTTCGTGGGTGGTGCGCCGACGGATCCGAGGTGGTGCTCGACTTCCCGGTCAGCCGGCGGGTGCGTCCGGAGTCAAAGACGCTGCCCGGGATGATTTCGGGCGTGGTGCCGTTGGTGTTGAGCGTTTCGCCGGTATCTTCGGTCGCCGGCTTTTGTAAACATGTCGACGCGCGGATACAAGAAGCGCTGCAGCATCAGCGGTACCCGGTGCATGCGCTGGAACGCAAAGCAAACCCCCGCGGCTCGGAGCGCACGGCCGACAGGGTGAGCGTCAATTTCATGCCGTCGAAAATGACGATGGACTTTGCCGGCGTGGAAGCATCGGCGTCATTCACCAATCCCGGCCAGGTGGGTGATTTCGCGTTGATCTTCTCCGGGGCCGGAGACCAGCTTTTCCTCAGCACAGCGGGCGCCGGCGGGCCGTTTTCGAACGCCGTCGTCTCCGATCTGGCGGCACGGGTGCAGCGGATCCTGGTGGCGATGGCCGCCGACCCCGCCGGGCGGTTGTCCGCTATCGAGGTGCTCGACGACGGTGAGCGCGCCCGGCTCGACGGGTTGGGTAACCGCGTGGTGTTGACCCAGTCGTTGACGGCGTCGGCGGCGATTCCGGCGGTGTTCGCCGCGCAGGTGGCGCGGGTGCCCGATGCCGTGGCGGTGAGCTTTGCGGGCCGGTCGATGACCTATCGGGAGCTCGACGAGGCGGCCAACCGCTTGGCGCGGGTGTTGATGGGTCACGGGGTGGGTCCGGGGCAGCGGGTGGCGTTGCTGTTGCCGCGCTCGGCGCGGGCGGTGGTGGCGATGCTGGCGGTGGTGAAGACCGGGGCGGCCTATGTGCCGATTGATCCGGCGGTGCCCGAGGCGCGGATGCGGTTCGTGCTCGAGGACGCCGCGCCGGTCGCCGCGATCACCACCGGCGAGCTGCGTCCGCGGCTCGAGGGCTGCGATCTGCTGGTTGTCGATGTCGATGATGTCCCGGCTGCCGATGGCGGACTTCCACCCGGGCTGCCGCTGCCCGCCCCGGACGATATCGCCTATCTGATCTACACGTCGGGTACGACGGGGACCCCGAAGGGGGTGGCGGTTCCGCATCGCAATGTGACGCGGCTGTTGGAGACCCTGGACGCCGACATGGGGTTGGCGGGGCGGGTGTGGTCGCAGTGCCATTCGCTGGCGTTCGATTTCTCGGTGTGGGAGATCTGGGGGGCGCTGCTGTATGGCGGGCGGGTTGTCGTGGTGCCCGATGTGGTGGTGCGCTCGCCGGAGGATCTGCTGGCCTTGTTGGTGGCCGAGCGGGTCGGTGTGTTGAGTCAGACGCCGTCGGCGTTTTATGCGTTGCAGGCCGCCGATGCGGCGCAGCCGGAGGTAGGGGACCAGCTGTCGCTGGAGGCGGTGGTGTTCGGCGGGGAGGCGCTCGAGCCGCAGCGGCTGCGGTCGTGGTTTGAGCGCCATGCGGGTGCGCCGCGGTTGATCAATATGTATGGCATCACCGAGACGACGGTGCATGCGTCGTTCCGCGAGATTGTGGCCGGCGATGTGGACGGCGTGGTCAGTCCGATCGGGGTGCCGTTGGCCCATCTGGGGTTTTTCGTGCTGGATGGGTGGTTGCAGCCGGTGCCGGCCGGTGTGGTGGGGGAGTTGTATGTGGCCGGTGCGGGGGTGGCGTATGGGTATGTGGGCCGGGCGGGGTTGAGCGCGACGCGGTTTGTGGCGTGTCCGTTCGGTCGGCCCGGGGCGCGCATGTATCGGACCGGGGATCTGGTGTGCTGGGGTGCCGACGGGCAGTTGCGCTACCTGGGTCGGGCCGATGAGCAGGTCAAGATCCGTGGGTATCGCATCGAGTTGGGCGAAGTGCAGGCGGCGTTGAACGACCTGGACGGGGTGGAGCAGGCGGTGGTGATCGCCCGCGAGGACCGCCCCGGCGACAAACGCCTGGTCGGCTACGTGACCGGGACGGCGGATCCGGTTCAGTTGCGTGCCGCCATGGCCGAGCGGTTGCCCGTTTACATGGTGCCGTCCGCGGTGGTGGCGATGGAGGCGCTGCCGTTGACGGTCAACGGCAAGCTGGACACCCGCGCGCTGCCGGCACCCGAGTACCAGGACGTGGATCGGTACCGGGCCCCGGCGGACGCGGTCGAGGAGATTTTGGCCGATATCTATGCCCAGGTGCTGGGGTTGGAGCGGGTCGGGGTGGACGAGTCGTTCTTCGAGTTGGGTGGGGACAGCATCTTGTCGATGCAGGTGGTGGCGCGGGCGCGGGCCGCCGGGGTGCTGTGCCGGCCCCGCGACATCTTCGTCGAGCAGACCGTGGCCCGGCTGGCCCGGGTGGCCGGGGTGGCCGACGGCGCCCAGGTGGTCGACGACGGCCTGGGCCCGGTGGCCGCGACCCCGATCATCCGCTGGCTGCACAGCGTCGAGGGTCCGGTGGACCAGTTCAACCAGAC
>NZ_LZKL01000112.1 GCF_001668725.1 Mycobacterium sp. E787
CACTACGATCTCTCGGACGACTTCTTCCGGCTGTTCCTGGACCCCACCCAGACCTACAGCTGCGCCTACTTCGAGCGCGACGACATGACGCTCGAGGAAGCCCAAATCGCCAAGATCGACCTGTCGCTGAGCAAGCTCAACCTCGAGCCGGGCATGACGCTGCTGGACATCGGGTGTGGCTGGGGCGCCACCATGAGGCGCGCCATCGAGAAGTACGACGTGAACGTCGTGGGCCTGACGCTGTCGGAGAATCAGGCCGCCCACGTGCAGAAGATGTTCGACGAGATGGACACCCACCGCGGCCGCCAAGTGCTCCTGGAGGGCTGGGAGAAGTTCCACGAGCCGGTCGACCGCATTGTCACGATCGGCGCCTTCGAAGCGTTCAAAGCGGACCGTTGGCCGGCGTTTTTCGAACGGGCCTACGAGATCCTGCCCGACGACGGCCGGATGTTGCTGCACACGATTCTCGCGCATTCCCAAAAACAGCTCCACGAGCTCGGCGTCTCGCTGACCATGAGCGACGTGCGATTCACGCGATTCATCTACACCCAGATCTTTCCCGGCGGGCAGTTGCCGGCGCAGGAAGACATTCTGAAATTGGCGCCCGCGGCCGGATTCACCGTCGAAAAGGTGCAATTGCTGCGGGAGCACTACGCCCGCACGCTCAATATGTGGGCGGCGAATTTAGCGGCGAACCGGGAAAAGGCGATCGCCATCCAGTCCCAGGAGGTCTACGACCGCTATATGCACTACCTGACGGGGTGTGAAAACTTCTTCCTGAAGGGCATCAGCAACGTCGGCCAGTTCACGCTGGCCAAGTAAGTAGCGCACCGCTGGCCGGGCGCTCCCGGGCGCCCGGCTACTTCTCGCAGGTGAATTGGTTGACGTCGGTGTAGCCCTCGCGGAACAGCTTGGCGCAGCCGGTGAGGTACTTCATGTACCGGTCGTAGACCTCTTGGGACTGGATGGCGAGCGCCGTCTCCTTGTTCGCCTCGAGGGCCGCGGCCCACGTCTCCAGGGTCCGTGCGTAGTG
>NZ_LZKL01000113.1 GCF_001668725.1 Mycobacterium sp. E787
ATCACACCGCAGCTGATGCCCGCGGTGGTCAGCACCGGCCTGGCGACCGGCTCGCGGCAACTGGCCAAGGCCAAGGTCCTGGTCAAACGCCTGGTGTGCATCGAGGACCTGGGCGACATCGACATCCTGATCACCGACAAGACCGGCACGCTGACGGAAGGCCGCATCCGCCTGGTCGGCACGATCGATCCGGCCGGTGCGCCGGCCGAGCCGGTCCGGCGGCTCGGGCTGCTGGCCACCGACGTCGACCCGGAATCCGGTGTGGTGAGCGCCAATCCGCTCGACGCCGCGCTGTGGGACTCCCCGCAGCCACAGCAACTGGTGGGCGGCGCGGTGCGCCGCGTCGCGCTGCTGCCGTTCGACCACGAGCGGCGCGCGACGTCGGTGTTGGTCGACGACGACGGCAACCGCCTCCTCGTCGTCAAGGGCGCCCCCGAACAGGTCCTGGACCGGTGCGACGGGACGCCGGCGGCCGCGGATGCGACCCTGGCGGACTTGTTCGCCGCCGGACGGCGGGTGGTCGCCGTCGCCACCCGCCCGGCCGCCGAGCTGACGGAGCTCACCGCCGACGACGAACACGACCTGACGCTGGCCGGCTTTCTGGTCTTCGCCGACGAACCCAAACCCGCGGCGCGCCAGTCGCTGGCACAGCTGGCCGAACTGGGCATCGAGCTCAAGATCGCCACCGGCGACAA
>NZ_LZKL01000114.1 GCF_001668725.1 Mycobacterium sp. E787
TTGTCGCCGGTGGCGATCTTCACCTCGATGCCCAGTTCGGCCAGCTGTGCCAGCGACTGGCGCGCCGCGGGTTTGGGTTCGTCGGCGAAGACCAGAAAGCCGGCCAGCGTCAGGTCGTGTTCGTCGTCGGCGGTGAGCTCCGTCAGCTCGGCGGCCGGGCGGGTGGCGACGGCGACCACCCGCCGTCCGGCGGCGAACAAGTCCGCCAGGGTCGCATCCGCGGCCGCCGGCGTCCCGTCGCACCGGTCCAGGACCTGTTCGGGGGCGCCCTTGACGACGAGGAGGCGGTTGCCGTCGTCGTCGACCAACACCGACGTCGCGCGCCGCTCGTGGTCGAACGGCAGCAGCGCGACGCGGCGCACCGCGCCGCCCACCAGTTGCTGTGGCTGCGGGGAGTCCCACAGCGCGGCGTCGAGCGGATTGGCGCTCACCACACCGGATTCCGGGTCGACGTCGGTGGCCAGCAGCCCGAGCCGCCGGACCGGCTCGGCCGGCGCACCGGCCGGATCGATCGTGCCGACCAGGCGGATGCGGCCTTCCGTCAGCGTGCCGGTCTTGTCGGTGATCAGGATGTCGATGTCGCCCAGGTCCTCGATGCACACCAGGCGTTTGACGAGCACCTTGGCCTTGGCCAGTTGCCGCGAGCCGGTCGCCAGGCCGGTGCTGACCACCGCGGGCATCAGCTGCGGTGTGAT
>NZ_LZKL01000115.1 GCF_001668725.1 Mycobacterium sp. E787
TGTGGTTGCCGGTGTTCGCGATGCCGACGTTGTTGCTGCCGCGGTTCCCGACGCCCATGTTGGAGTCGCCCCGGTTCCCGATGCCGACGTTGCCGCTGCCCAGGTTTCCGTTGCCGACGTTGGTGTTGCCGAGGTTTCCGCTGCCCATGTTCCCGAGGCCCGCGTTCCCGAAGCCGGTGTTGTTGTTGCCCGCGTTCCCGCTGCCCAGGTTTTGGTTGCCGCGGTTGCCGCCGCCGATGTTGCCGACGCCGTTGTTGCCATTGCCGACGTTGGCGCTGCCGATGTTGCCGCCGCCCACGTTCTGGCTGCCGATGTTGCCACCGCCCAGGTTTTGGTTGCCGGTATTGCCGCCGCCCACGTTGCCGCTACCCGAGTTGCCCGCGCCCAGGTTGAAGTTCGCGAGGGCCGCCTGCACTGGACCGAGTGGCCCGGACAGGGTTTGCGCCATGGGCTTCAGCTGCGCGGCCACCGCCGACGCCCCGCCGTGATAGCCCACCATCGCCGACACGTCGGCAGCCCACATCTGTTCGTACTGCGCCTCGGCCGCCGCGATCGCCGGCGCATTGAGCCCCAACAGGTTTGACCGCACCAACGACACGAACTGGCTGCGATTGGCCGCCACCGCCGCCGGATGCACCGTCGCGGAGGCCGCCGCTTCGAACGCCGCTGCCGCCGCCCGCGCCTGCCCCGCCGCCCCCTGCGCCTGCGCCGCCGCCGCCGACAGCCACCCCTGATACGGCGCCGCCGCGCCCACCATCGCCACCGCGGCCGGACCCTGCCACGCCGCCCCCACCAAGCCTGACGTCACCGACCCGAACGAGCTCGCTGCCGAACCCAGCTCACCGGCCAACCCCTCCCAGGCCGCCGCCGCCGCCAGCATCGGGCCCGGCCCCGCACCCAGATAAATCCGCGCCGAATTGACCTCCGGCGGCAACACCAAGAAATTCATCACACCCGTCCTTCGCCGTCAGTCGGGGCCGCCGCGTTTGCCGCGTTCAGCGCCGAACGGACGTCCGCCGGATGCGCTGACGCCACCGCCACCGCCACCGGGGCCGCTATCAGGTACGACATCGCCGTCCTCCCGCTCCCAAGCCGTCCGGACGATCGGTGGAAACGCAGCGAATTGCGATCCCGGTCCCGGCTTGTAGTTCCAAGCGGGTCAAATATGCGGGGTCCGACGTCGAACTAACGTCGGTCGAATCGCGTAGATACTCAGCATGAGGGGTCGTAAATGCGGCGAGGTGCGGGGTCGTAGGACCACCCCCGGCAAATGGTCGACCCAGGTGCCCGGGGCGGCCGCCGGCAGGCCTCACCACTCCGATGACCTCAATAGTTTTCGGTTGGTATTCGACCCTCGGTGGCCGGCATGAGCGAAACTGGTGTGCGCGGGGATTTACGGTCATGTAAGAGGCATGGCCATCGCGTGAGGGAGCCGATGCCCACAGGAACCGTGACCCTGCTGCTCGCCGATTTCGAGGGCGCCGAACGACTGTGGGAGAGCCAGGGGGAGCAAACGACGGCCGCGTTGGCGCGGCTGGATCGCGCCGCCTCCGAGATCGTTCCCGCCCACGATGGCGTGCTGGCGGCCGGACCGGGCGCGGGCAACGGGTTCATGGCCGCCTTCGCCCACGCGACGGATGCGGTGGCGTGTGCTGTGGCGTTGCAGCGGGCGCAGCTGGCGCCCATCCGGCTGCGCGTCGGCGTGCATACCGGCGAGGTTCAGCTGGGCGATGGGGGCGAGTATGTCGGCTCGACCCCCGAGCGGGCCGGCGCCCTGCGCGAGCTGGCGCACGGCGGACAGATTCTCCTCTCGGGCGTCACGCGCGACCTGGTCATCGACCAATTGCCGGCCGACACCTGGCTGACCGATCTCGGCACCCATCAGCTCGGCGACCTTCCCCGCCCCGAGCGGTTGGCGCAGCTCTGCCACTCCGACCTGGACGCCGAATTCCCGCCGCTGCGCACCACCGGAAGCGTCGTCCCGCACGGCCTCCCTGTGCAGCTGACGCGGTTCGTGGGTCGCGTCACGCTGACGAACGACGTCGTCAAGGCGCTGTACGAGAACCGGCTGGTGACCCTGGCCGGCGCCGGTGGTGTCGGTAAGACGCGGCTGGCGGTGCAGGTCGCCGCCCAGGCGGCGGCCGAGTTCGACGGCGACGTGTGGTTTGTCGACCTGACGCCGGTCACCGACCCGGAGGTGGTGCCGGTCGCGGCGATGCGGGCGCTCGGCCTCCCCGACCAGCCGGGCCGCTCGGCGACGGAAACACTGGTGCGGTTCCTCGGTGACCGCCCGGTCCTCCTCGTTCTGGACAACTGCGAGCACCTGATCGACGAGTGCGCCCGACTGACCGTCGCGCTCCTGGGCGCCTGCCCGCAGCTGACGATCCTGACGACCAGCCGCGAGCCGATCGGGGTGGCCGGCGAGCTGACCTGGCGGGTGCCGTCGCTGTCGCTGGCCGACGAGGCGATCGAGCTCTTCGTCGACCGTGCGCGCTTGGCCCGGCCCGATTTCAGCATCGCCGTCGACGACAGCGCCGCCGTGCGCGAGATCTGCGCTCGCGTGGACGGCCTGCCCCTGGGCATCGAGCTCGCCGCGGCGCGGGTGCGGATGATGTCGCTGACCGAGATCCTCGACGGCCTGCGCAACCGGTTCCGGCTGGTGACCGGCGCGGCGGCCGGGACACGGCGCAAGAAGACCCTGGGCGAGTCGGTCGACTGGTCGCACGCGCTGCTGAGCGAGCCGGAGCGCATCCTGTTCCGGCGGCTCGCGGTTTTCCGGGCGGGCTTCGACCTCGATGCCGCGCGGGTCATCGGCGACGGCGATCCGGTGCAGCAGCATCAGGTGCTCGACCGGCTCGCCCAGCTGGTGGACAAGTCGTTGGTGGTGGCCGATTACGCCGGCGATCGCACGCGCTTCCGGCTGCTCGAGACCGTGCGCCACTACGCGGCGGCAAAGCTGGCCGAATCCGGGGAAGCCGACGAGGTGCACGCGCGGCACCGCGACTACTACGCGGCGCTGGCCGCCCTGCTGGACAGCGCCGCTGACGCCGACCACCAGCGCCGCATCGAACAGGTCGAGATCGAGATCGACAACCTGCGGGCGGCGTTCGCGTGGAGCCGCCGAACCGGCGACATCGAGCGGGCGCTGGAGCTGACGTCGTCGCTGCAACCGCTGTGGCAGACGCGGGGCCGCATCCAGGAGGGCCTGGCCTGGTTCGACGCCATTCTCGCCGAGCCCGGCGCGCGGCACTCCGACGTCTCCGCGGTGGTGCGCGGGCGCGCGCTGGCCGACAAGGCGGTCCTCGACGCGTCGCGCAGCATCGGCGACAACCTGGAGCAGGCGCAGCAAGCCGTGGCGATCGCCCGCGAGATCGACGACCCCGCGCTGCTGGCGCGCGCGCTCACCGCCTGCGGCGCGATCGCTTCCTACAGCGCCGCCGCGGCCCGGCCGTACCTGGACGAGGCGATCGGCATCGCCCGCTCGCTCGACGACCAGTGGCGGCTGACCCAGATCCTGACCTGGCAGGCCAACGGCGCGTTCTACGCGGGCGACCCGATCGCCGCCGAAGAGGCCTCCCGAGAGGGGTGCGAGCTCGCCGATGCGATCGGCGACCGATTCGACGCGCGCTCGTGCCGCTGGACCCTGGGCTTGGCGCAGATGATGAAGGGCGATCTGGCCCGGGCCGTCGAGCAATTCGAGGCGGTGACCGCCGATGCGGACGCGGCGCACGACGTCTTGTTCCGGTGGGGCGCCCGGCTGAGCCTCAGCCTCGCACTCGCCTTCCGGGGCGACACCAGCGCGGCCACCGCCACCGCCCACGCATCACTGGATGCGGCCGCCGATCTGTGGCCATATAACGAGGGATTCAGCTATGCGGTCCTGGTCACCGCAGCGGCGGCCGCCGGCGACCTCGCGGCGGCGACCGAGGCGATCGAGGCGGCCCAACAACGCCTGAGCGCGCAGGGCGAGCTCGGCGCAGCGATTGTGAACCCGATGGCCGACGTGGCCCTGGCCCGCGGCGACCTCGTCGAGGCCCGGCGCTGGGCCGACCAACAGGTCGCGGCGTCGGCGGGCTGGCACCTGGCCCGGGCGCTCACCACGCGGGCGCGCATCTCGATCGCCAAAGGCGAACCCGACCAAGCGGATCGCGACGCGCACAAGGCCCTCGGCTGCGCAGCGGAGTGCCAGGCGCACCTGGCCGTCCCCGACATCCTCGAGTGCCTCGGGCGGCTGGCCGCGGACGGCCTGAGCCATCGCGACGCGGCGCGGCTGTACGGCGCCGCCGACCAGATCCGCCGGCGAATCGGCGTGGTGCGGTTCCGCATCCACGACGCGGACCACGAGCGGTCGGTCGCCGCGCTGCGCGACGCCATGGGCGAGCAGGAGTTCGACAGCGCATGGGCGGAGGGAGCCGGGCTGTCCCTCGACGAGGCCATCGCCTACGCGCGCCGCGGTCGCGGGGAGCGCAAGCGCCCGACGAGCGGCTGGGCCTCCCTCACTCCGACCGAGCGCGACGTCGCGCGGCTGGTGGCCGAGGGGCTGGCCAACAACGAGATCGCCGCCCGGTTGTTCATCTCCCGGCGCACGGTGCAGACCCATCTCACGCACGTGTACGCGAAGCTGGGCATCAGCTCCCGCGTGCAGCTGGCCCAGGAAGTCGCCGGCCACAGCTAAGCACCGTCGGCGCGCGAATCTACGACCCCCGGACGTGTGCTGTTACGAGCTTTGACCGACGTTTCGGCGGCGCATCCACCGGATCCTGAATTCGATTCCAGACGAGCGTCCGGAGGGGCAGCGACGCAGATCCGCCCCGGCGCTCGATGACGACCGGGAGGACAGCGATGTCGTTTGTGATAGTGGCCCCCGACACGGTGGCGGCGGCCGCGGCGGATGTGGAGAGCATCGGATCGGCGCTCAGCGCCGCGCATGCGGCCGCGGCGGCCCCGACCACGGGGATTCTGGCGGCCGGGGCCGATGAGGTGTCGGCGGCGCTGGCGTCGCTGTTTTCCGGGCACGCGCAGGCCTACCAGGCGCTGAGCGCCGAGGCGGCGGCGTTCCACCAACAGTTCGTTCAGACGATGAGCGCAAGCGGAGCGATGTTCGCCGGCGCGGAGGCGGCCAACGTGTCCCCGCTGCAGAGCCTGCTCGACGCGGTCAACGCGCCGGTGCAGGCGGCGACCGGGCGCCCGCTGATCGGCAACGGCGTCAACGGCGCCCCGGGGACGGGGCAGAACGGGACGGACGGCGGGTGGTTGATCGGCAACGGCGGCGCCGGCGGATCCGGCACCGGCGGCGGCAACAACGGCGGGAACGGCGGTAACGGCGGGAACGGCGGGCTGATCGGCAACGGCGGGGCCGGCGGTGCCGGCGGAACCCCCCTGGCCATCGGCGGCGCCGGCGGCAACGGGGGCCACGGCGGGTCAGCCGGACTGTTCGGCTCCGGTGGCGTCGGCGGGGCCGGCGGTAACTCGGACGCGGGAACCGGCGGGAACGGCGGGGCCGGCGGCAACGCCGGCATGCTGTCCGGCGCGGCCGGGACGGGCGGCATCGGCGGCCGCAGCGACAGCATCACCCGTCC
This sequence comes from Mycobacterium sp. E787, assembly GCF_001668725.1. Taxonomy (GTDB): domain Bacteria; phylum Actinomycetota; class Actinomycetes; order Mycobacteriales; family Mycobacteriaceae; genus Mycobacterium. The sequence continues at coordinate 5,580 of NZ_LZKL01000115.1, forward strand.
CGGCGGAGACGGGGGCACCGGCGGCAACGGCGGGCTGTTCTCCAGCGGGGGCACCGGCGGGCTCGGCGGAAGCAGCGTGAGCGGGACCGGCGGCACCGGCGGGGCCGGCGGAGCCGGCGGGATGTTCGGCGCAGGCGGCAGCGGCGGGGGCGGCGGGACCACCAACGGCGGCACCGGCGGGCTGGGCGGCGCGAGCGCGTGCGGCGGG
>NZ_LZKL01000116.1 GCF_001668725.1 Mycobacterium sp. E787
GGCCCGGGCCCGGCCGCCGGCCCGCCCAGGGCGCCCGGCCCGGCCGGCTGACCTGCCCCGCGGCGATCGCAAGCGCGGCGAAGCCGCGTGAAGCGGGTCGCCGCCAAACGGCCCCGCCAAGCACGCCTAGACTCGGCGGTGATGTCCAACGACACTGCCGACCTGAGCGCGGCCATCCGTACCGCACTGGGGAAGGTGATCGACCCCGAATTGCGCCGTCCCATCACCGAACTCGGGATGGTCAAGAGCGTCGACGTCGAGCGCGACGGCGGCGTGCACGTCGCGATCTACCTGACCACCTCCGCGTGTCCTAAGAAGGCCGAGATCAGCGAGCGCGTCACCAGCGCGGTCGCCGACGTGCCCGGCACCGGGGCCGTCAAGGTGAGCCTGGACGTGATGAGCGACGAGCAGCGCACCGAGCTGCGCAAGCAGCTGCGCGGGGACGCCGCCGAGCCCGTCATCCCGTTCGCCCAGCCCAGCTCGCTGACCCGGGTTTACGCCGTCGCCTCCGGCAAGGGCGGCGTCGGAAAGTCGACGGTCACGGTCAACCTGGCCGCGGCGATGGCCGCGCGCGGCCTGTCCGTCGGGGTGCTCGACGCCGACATTCACGGCCATTCCATCCCGCGCATGATGGGCACCACCGATCGGCCCACTCAGGTCGAGTCGATGATCCTGCCGCCCGTCGCCCACGAGGTGAAGGTCATCTCGATCGCCCAGTTCACCCAGGGCAACACGCCGGTGGTGTGGCGCGGACCGATGTTGCACCGCGCGCTGCAGCAGTTCCTGGCCGACGTGTACTGGGGCGACCTCGACGTGTTGCTGCTCGACCTGCCGCCCGGCACCGGGGACGTCGCCATCTCGGTGGCACAGCTGATCCCCAACGCCGAGATCCTGGTGGTGACCACGCCGCAGCTGGCGGCGGCCGAGGTCGCCGAACGGGCCGGCAGCATCGCGCTGCAAACCCGACAGCGCGTCGTCGGCGTCGTCGAGAACATGTCCGGGCTGGTGCTGCCCGACGGCACCACGATGCAGGTGTTCGGCGAGGGCGGCGGCCGGCAGGTCGCCGAGCGGTTGTCGCGCGCGGTTGGCGCCGATGTGCCGCTGCTGGGCCAGATCCCGCTGGACCCGGCGCTGGTCGCCGCCGGTGATGCCGGCCTACCGATCGTGCTGAGCGCGCCGGACTCCCCCGTCGGCAAGGAACTGCGCGGCGTGGCCGACAGCCTCTCGTCGCGCAAGCGGGGGCTGGCGGGCGTGTCGCTGGGGCTGGACCCGGCCAGGCGCTGAGTTTCCTCCGCGAGCGTGCGTGTTTGTACGCCGACACGCCGTCGCAGGCGTACAACTGCGCACGCTCGCGACGGGCGGCCGACGCGTCAGGTGGCGTCGGCGTCGAACGGCGCGGGTCCGCCGGTGTGCTCGGGCTGCGTCCGCGGTACCGGCCGCGCGGGCTCCGCCGGCTGCGCCGGCGCCCCGTTGACCGGCCGGTCGAAGTTTCCCGTCAGGAACGAGTCGTCGCCGTCGAGCAGGTGCTTGGTGAGCGCGGCGCGCGGGCTCATGCCGCGCAGCTTCTGCAGCTCGCCGAGCGGCTCGCGCAGGTCGTCGAACTCGGGGCCGAGATCCTGGCGGAGCTGCGTCGTCATCCCGCTGAGGTAGTCACGCGCCTGCCGCAGCGCATTCGACGTCCACCGGATCGCGCCCGGGAGCCGCTCGGGGCCGAGGATCACCAGCCCGACCACGACGAGGACCAGGATGTGCTCCCAGCTCAGGTTCGCGAACACTTAGCCGTTGTCCGAATCGGGTTTCACCGTCAGCGTGACGTGCCGGCCGTCACGGACCACCTCCACCGGGGCGTCCTGGCCGATGGTCAGCTGCCGCACGGCGACGACGAACTCGTCGGCGTCGGCGACCTTGCGGTTGCCGACCTTGACGATCACGTCGTTCTCCAGGATCCCGCCCTTCTGGGCCGGGCTGCCCGCTTTGACGTTGGCCACCTGGGCGCCCGAGGCGATCGCGTTGCTCACCGAGCGGGTGCTGACGCCCAGCGTCGGGTGCACGATCTTCCCGTCCTTGATCAGGGCCTGGGCCACCGACTTGACCTCGTTGATCGGAATGGCGAAGCCGAGCCCGCTTGCGCTGTCCGACAACGACTTACCGGCCGTGTCGATGCCGATCACCTGCGAGTCCATGCTGATCAACGGGCCACCGGAGTTGCCGTGGTTGATCGACGCGTCGGTCTGCAGAGCGTCGATGACGGTATCGGTGTCGGAGCCCTCGCCCGACAGCGGGACGGGGCGATGCAGGGCGCTGATGATGCCGTGGGTCACGGTGCTGCGCAGGCCGAGCGGCGCGCCGGCGGCCAGCACCTCGTCGCCGACGCGCACCTTGTCGGAGTCACCCAGCTGGGCCACGCTCAGGTTGTCGACGTTGTCGACCTTGAGCACCGCCAGGTCGGTCTTGGGGTCGCGGCCCACCAGGTTGGCCGGCACCTCCTTGCCGTCGTTGAAGACCACGGTCGTCTTGAACTGGCTGGGGTTGTTGGCCGCCTCGGAGATGACGTGGTTGTTGGTGACGATGTAGCCGCGGCCGTCGATGACGACCCCAGAGCCTTGCATGCCCTCCTGGTCGCTCTTCGACTCGATGGTGACCACGGCGTTGGCGGTGGCGGCCGCCACCTTGGCGAACCGGCCCGCCGGCAGCTCGCTGTTGCCGGGCGTCGACAGCGTGACCTTCGAGGTGGTGAACGCCTCGACCACCTCGGCCGTCTTGCGGCCGATCACACCGCCGATCAGACCGATGACCAGCGCGATCAACAGCAGGACCGCGAGCGCCAGGTAGGACACCTTGCGCCCGAACAGCACGTCGCGGACCCCGAGCTTGCCGCCGTAGCCCGGTACCGCCTGCGGTCCGGCCGGCGCGACGGCCGGCGTCCCCAGGGCCGCGGCGGCGGCGGGGTCGCGCCAGGGGTCTTCCGCGCCCTCGGGCTCGGCGCCGTCCTGCTCGGCGGCCAGCGCGCCGGCGTCGATCGGGTGACGCTGCAGCGTGTCCGCCGTCCCGGCGGGCCGGCTGAACGCCTCCGCGAGGACGGGATCGGCCGGTGGGTCGTGCGGCGTGAACTCGGACTGCTCGCGAAACTTCGGCGGGCGCACCCGCTCGGCCACGAAGGAGCCCCGGAGCCCGGTGGGACGGCCGAACGCCTGACGCGACGCGGGGTCGACCGGTGGCCGGGAGATGGGGCGCGGCGCCAGGCGGTCCTCGCCGTTGCCGCTGTTATTGCCGTCGGAGGTCACGTTTGTTCTGGATCCTCTTCTTGAGCGCTCGAGCAGGCCGCTTACCGGGCGCGTTGCGGCGCGGCGGCATTGTGCTTACCCACCCTAGTATCCACGGGCGCGCCGGTTATCGGCGCTTACGCTGGTCGCGCGTATCGCGCTCGGACGTGTCGTCGTCCGACGGGTGAAGGGGGATTTCGGAGAGCAGTCCCAGCAGGTTGGTGGGGATGCGGATCGGGTGGGAATCGCGCAACGCGGCGCGCGCCCGGCTCTGGTCCTCCACCTCAGCCGCGCATTCCGGGCACAGCGAGAGGTGGTGGGCGGCGCGCAGGTGGGCGTTCATCCGCAGCTCGCCGTCGACGAAAGCCGCGATCGCCTCGATGGACAGATGCTCGGTGGATCGGAACCGGCGCGGTGCGCCGACGGGCGCGTCGCTCTGGGAGGCGAACTGTGCGGGCAGCCAGGAGAATGCGCGGCGGAACACCTCGCCTCGATCCGCCATCACCCGTTCCTTTCTTACCGCCCTCTCACGAATGTAGCGCGAGGTCGCGCCCCATACCGCGCGTACAGCGCTTAAAGCCGTCGGATTCTCGCGTCCAACGGTGCTATTCGGCTGTGGATGAGCCGTCAGGCGGGCGAGGGCAGCTACGCCGACTCGGCGTGCAGCCCGTGCTCGGGATGCGCGGCCAGGTAGTCGCGCAGCGCCTGGCGTCCACGGTGGATGCGGCTGCGCACGGTGCCCAGCTTGACGCCGAGGGTGGCGCCGATCTCCTCGTACGACAGGCCCTCGATGTCGCACAACACGACCGCGGCGCGAAACTCCGGCGGCAGCGAATCCAGCGCCGCCTGCAGGTCGGGCCCCAGCCGCGAATCGTGGTAGATCTGCTCGGGGTTCGGCTCGTCGGCCGGCACCCGGTCGTAGTCCTCGGGCAGCGCCTCCATGCGGATGCGGGCGCGCCGGCGAACCATGTCCAGGAACAGGTTGGTGGTGATGCGGTGCAGCCAGCCCTCGAACGTCCCGGGCTGGTAGTTCTGGACCGACCGAAAGACGCGGATGAAGGTCTCCTGGGTCAGGTCCTCGGCGTCCTGCTGGTTGCCCGACAACCGGTAGGCCAGCCGGTACACCCGGTCGGCGTGCTGGCGCACGAGCTCGTCCCACGACGGCATCGTGGCCTTGTCCCCCGTCGCGTCGAACACCGCGGTGCCCTGTAACGCGTCCGTCGTCTCCACCCACTCGTCGTCGCGGCATTCCTGCGCGTGCGACATCGTGGTCGGACTCAAAAGCGCTGTGGTGATTGGATCCTCCAGAATCGGCCTGCCATCAAGGTTCGGCAGTTCGTCGACCGCGTCAACGCGGAGTTCCCAGCCTGTATTCCCATTCCGGCGGCTTGTATTCCCGGCCCCCCGCGAACCCCGTTCCATACGCATACCGTCGCCCATCGGCGTATGCGCGACATAGGAGCAGTCTGAAGTTTAGCTGAGAAACCATATCGTTACCTGCGCTGAACAGGGCGAATTGGCGGGCGAGTGACTTGCGTCGCCCCGCAGGATCCGGGCGTGTCGGCCAGGTTCGAGTCAGGCGCGCCTGCCCGGCTGCGCGGCAATTTGGAATACGCTGCGGGGCATGGACGGCACCGACGCAGCAGCCCCCGGCCAGACGGCTCCCAGTCGAGCCGAGTCACTCTGCGCGCACGCCGAGGGATCGATCTCGGAGGACGCGCTGCTGGCGGCGGCCCGCGAGCGCGCCGAGGAGATCGGCGCCGGCGCCGTGACGCCGGCCGTGGGTGCGCTGTTGGCCCTGCTGGCCAAGCTCAGCGGCGGCAAGGCCGTCGCCGAGGTCGGCACCGGCGCCGGGGTCAGCGGGCTCTGGTTGTTGTCGGGCATGAGCGACGACGGCGTGTTGACCACGATCGACATCGAGCCCGAGTACCTGCGGCTGGCCAAGCAGTCGTTCACCGACGCCGGGATCGGACCCTCGCGCACCCGGCTGATCAGTGGGCGCGCCCAGGAGGTGCTCACCCGGCTCGCCGACGAGTCCTACGACCTGGTGTTCATCGACGCCGACCCGGTCGACCAGCCCGACTACGTCGTGGAGGGGGTGCGGCTGCTGCGGCCCGGGGGCGTCATCGTGGTGCACCGGGCGGCGCTGGGCGGCCGCGCGGGCGATCCCGCGGCACGCGACGCCGAGGTGGCCGCCGTGCGCGAGGCGGCCCGGCTCATCGCCGAGGACGAGCGGCTCACCCCCGCGCTGGTGCCGCTCGGCGACGGACTGCTGGCGGCCGTCCGGGACTAGCGGCGGGTCGCCGGCTCTGACCGCCGCGCCGAGCGTGCACTGGCGGCGAGTTTTTGGCTGAAATTCCGCCGTGAGTGCACGTTCGGTGGCGTTGCCCAGGACTAAATCCGTCACGCCGGTTGAAGAAGCCCATGTTGTACGCCCCGCCGCCGAGGTTGGCTCGAGTTGTCGAAGCCCGAGTGCTGTTGGACATCCATTCGCGGCGCGTCACTGCCCGCCCGGGGCTAGCGATTTTGACGGATTCCTGACGGCGCGCCCCCTTGACCGGCGGCTGAACGAGCGTTTAGCGTACTGAACATGCGTTCAGCCGACCTGACCGCCGCCGCCCGGATCCGTGACGCGGCCATCGAGCAGTTCGGCGAGCGGGGGTTCGACGTGGGTCTGCGCGCGATCGCCGAGGCGGCGGGGGTGAGCGCCGCGCTGGTCATCCACCACTTCGGATCCAAGGACGGCCTGCGCAAGGCCTGCGACGATTACGTCGCCGAACAGATCCGCAGCACCAAATCGGAGGCGATGCGATCCAACGACCCCGCCACCTGGTTCGCGCAGCTCGCCGAGATCGAGGAATTCGCCCCACTGACGGCCTACCTGGTTCGCAGCATGCAGACCGGTGGCGACCTCGCGAAGATGTTGTGGCAGAGGATGATTGAGAACGTCGAAGAGTATATGGACGAAGGCGTGCGGGCCGGGACGATAAAGCCCAGCCGTGACCCGAAGGCCCGGGCCAAATATCTCGGCATCACCGGAGGCGGCAGCCTCCTGCTCTACATACAAATGCACGACACGCCAACCGATTTGCGTGCGGTCCTGCGCGACTACGCCAGCGACATGATTCTGCCCGCCCTGGAGATCTACACCGAGGGCCTGATGGTGGACCGCACCATGTACGACGCATTCCTGGCCGCCGACGATCAAGGAGGATCCCATGCCAGCTGACCACGCCGCACCCATCGAAATCCGCGGCCTGACGAAGAATTTCGGCGCGGTGCGCGCACTGGACGGCCTCGATCTGACGGTGCGCGAGGGCGAGGTGCACGGCTTCCTGGGGCCCAACGGTGCCGGGAAGTCGACGACCATCCGCATCCTGCTCGGCCTGGTGCGGGCCGACGGCGGCACCGCTCGGCTGCTGGGCGGCGACCCGTGGACCGACGCGGTGACACTGCACCGCCACATCGCCTACGTGCCGGGCGATGTGACCCTGTGGCCGTCGCTGACCGGCGGCGAGACCATCGACCTCCTGGCCCGCATGCGCGGCGGCATCGACGAGCGGCGTCGCGCCGAGCTCATCGAGCGCTTCGACCTCGACCCGCACAAGAAGGCGCGCACCTACTCGAAGGGCAACCGGCAAAAGGTGTCCCTGATCTCCGCGTTCTCGTCACACGCCTGGCTGCTGCTCCTGGACGAGCCCAGCAGCGGGCTGGACCCGGTGATGGAGAACGTGTTTCAGCAGTGCGTCGCAGAGGCGCGTGACCGCGGCACGACGGTCCTGCTGTCGAGCCACATCCTGGCCGAGACCGAAGCGCTGTGCGAACGGGTCACCATCATCCGGTCGGGAAAGACCGTCGAGAGCGGCTCGCTGGAGTCCATGCGGCATCTCAGCCGCACCTCGATCAAGGCCGAAGTCATCGGCGACCCGGGCGATCTCACCCGGATCAGGGGCGTTGAGGACGTCAGCATCGATGGCAACACGCTGCGCGCGCAGGTCGACAGCGAAAGCCTGGGCGAACTCATCCGGGCGCTCGGCGACGCCGGCGTGCGCTCACTCGTCAGCCAGCCCCCGACCCTCGAGGAACTGTTCCTGCGCCACTACAACACCACGGACAAGGTCTCAGCATGAGCACCGCGATCCTGGATCGGCCGCGGCCCGCACATCCGGCGCCGCGGACCGCTTCGAACTTCTCCGGCACGCTTGCCATGCTGCGGCTCTACCTGCGCCGCGACCGGGTCTCGTTGCCGCTGTGGGTGCTACTGCTGTCCGTGCCCCTGGCCACCGTGTACATCGGCAGCATCGAAAAGGTCTACCCGACCCAGGCCGCCCGTGCCGGTTTCGCCGCGGCGATCATGGCCAGCCCGGCCCAGCGCGCGCTCTACGGCCAGGTCTACAACGACAGCCTTGGGGCCGTGGGCATTTGGAAGGCCGGGATGTTCCACCTGCTGATCGCGGTGGCCGTCATCCTCACCGTGATCCGACACACCCGCGCCGATGAGGAGACCGGCCGGACCGAGCTGGTGGACTCGACCGCGATCGGTCGCTACGCCAGCCTGAGCGCGGCGCTGCTGTTGTCGTTCGGGGCGTCCGTCGCCACCGGCGCGATCGGCGCGACGGGACTGCTGACGACCGACGTCCCGGCCAGTGGATCGCTGGCGTTCGGGGCGGCGCTGGCCTGCTCCGGCCTGGTCTTCACCGCGGTCGCCGCGGTAACCGCGCAGCTGTCGCCGAGCGCCCGGTTCGCCCGGGGCGCCGCGTTCGCGGTACTGGGGGCCGCCTTCACGCTGCGCGCCATCGGCGATGCGGGCGACGGCAGGCTGTCGTGGCTCTCGCCGCTGGGCTGGTCGCTGCAGGTCCGGCCCTACGCGGGCGACCGCTGGTGGGTCCTGCTGCTGCACCTGGCGACGACGGCGGCGCTCACCCTGGTGGCCTACCGGCTGCTCGCCGGGCGCGACGTGGGCGCCGGCCTCGTCGCCGAGCGCGCCGGTCCGGGCGGGGCCGGGCCGCGGTTGGGCGGAGTCGACGGCCTGACGTGGCGGCTGGACCGCGGCGCGCTGCTGCTGTGGACCGTGGGCCTGTGCCTGTACGGCCTGCTGATGGGCAGCGTGGTGCACGGCATCGGCGACCAGCTGGGCGGTAGCACCGTCGTGCGCGACATCGTCGCGCGGATGGGCGGCACCAGCGTCCTGGAGGAGGCCTTCATCGCGGTGGCATACGCCATGATGGGCATGGTCGCCGCCGCGTTCGCCATTTCGCTCACCCTGCGCTTGCATCAGGAGGAATCCGGCCAGCGCGCCGAGACTACGCTGGCCGGCGCGGTCTCCCGAATTCATTGGCTGGCAAGCCATTTGGGCGCCGCGCTGATCGGATCCGCGGTCGCGATGCTGGCCAGCGGCGTGGCCGGCGGGGTCGTCTACGGCGTGGCCGCCGGCGACGTCGGCGGCAAGCTGGCCGTCGTGGTCGGCACCGCGGCCGTCCAATTGCCCGGCGTCTGGCTGCTCGCCGCAATCACGGTCGCGTTGTTCGGTGTGGCGCCGCGGTTCACGCCCGTCGCGTGGGGTGTGCTGGTGGGGTTCGTTGCCCTGTACCTGATCGGCGAGTTGGCCCGGCTGCCGCAGTGGGTGCTCGACCTGGAACCGTTCGCGCACACGCCGCGGGTCGGCGCCGATTTCACCGCCGTGCCGCTGGTGTGGCTGCTGGCCATCGATACCGCCCTGATCATCTTGGGGGCCATGGCTTTTCGACGTCGCGATCTGCGTTGCTAGGAGGGGTTATGAAACTTGCACTTCGATTGGCGACATCCGCGGTACTCGGATTGGCCTTCTACGGCCTGATCCTGTTCGGACCGGCCGGCACGCTGCGCTATTGGCAGGGATGGGCTTTCATCGCCGTGTTCACGCTGTCGACGATCGGCCCCACGATCTATTTGGCGCGCAACAACCCCGCGACGCTGCAGCGCCGCATGCGCGCCGGGCCGAGGGCGGAAACGCGAACGGCTCAAAAGTTCATCATCACCGCTAATTTCCTGACCATCTTCGGGATGATGGCATTCAGCGCCCTCGATCATCGAATGGGCTGGTCGACCGTTCCGGCATGGGTGTGTGTGCTCGGCCAGGTCCTCTTGGCCGCCGGCCTCGGACTGTCCATGCTGGTGGTCATCCAAAACGCTTACGCAGCGTCCACCGTCACGGTCGAGGCCGGCCAGACCGTGGCCTCGACCGGCGTCTACAAGTTCGTCAGGCACCCGATGTACGTCGGGAGCGTGATCATGATGGTCGGCATCCCGCTGGCGCTCGGCTCCTACTGGGGACTGCTCTTCGTGATCCCGGGCGTCGCGGCGCTCGTCTTGCGCATCCTCGACGAGGAGGAGCTGCTCACCCGGGACTTGCCTGGCTACCGCGAGTACGCGCAGCACGTGCGGTACCGGTTGGTGCCCAATGTCTGGTAGAGGTCCTAAGGTATTTGCGTGGCGCGAAATCCGGCACCGGCGCTCGACCGGCCATGGCGCCGCCCCGGCGCCCTGCGATACGCACTGACCCGGCTGCGCGGCATCGCCAAACCCCCCATCACCGTCACCGCCGCGCCATCGGACGTCCTCGTCGAGCCCGACGTCGCCGTCCCCACCCGCGACGGCACGGCGTTGCGGATCAACGTCTATCGACGGACGGACGAAGCCCGGCCGGTCATCCTCAGCATCCATCCGTACGGCAAGGACAATCTGCCGAGGCGGCGGCGCGGGAGGTGGACGTTCTCGATCCAATACCGGGTGTTGCGCCAGCCGCGGCCGGTGACCTTCTCGGCGCTCACCGGCTGGGAGGCGCCGGATCCGGCGTGGTGGACCGCGCGGGGCTTCACCGTGGTCAACGCCGACTCGCGCGGCTGCGGCCACTCCGACGGCACCGGAAACCTGCTGTCGCGCAGGGAGGCCGAGGACAGCTACGACCTGGTGCAGTGGATCGCCGGCCAACCATGGTGCGACGGCCGCGTCGTCATGCTCGGGGTCTCCTACCTTGCCATCAGCCAGTACGCCGTCGCCGCCCTGGCACCGCCGGCCCTGCGGGCGATCTGCCCGTGGGAGGGCTTCACCGACGCCTACCGCGACCTGACCTTCCCCGGCGGCGTTCGCGAACACGGGTTCACAAGGATGTGGTCGCGCAACCTGCGTCGCGATACGCGGCAGACCTACGACCTGGAGCGGATGCAGGACGCCCACCCGCTGCGCGACGACTTCTGGCGCTCGGTGGTGCCCGACCTGTCCGCGATCACGGTGCCCATGCTGGTCTGCGGCAGCTTCTCGGACAACAACCTGCACAGCCGCGGGTCGATCCGGGCCTTCACTCACGCCGGCTCGGCCCACGCCCGCCTGTACACCCATCGGGGCGGCAAGTGGGCGACGTTCTACTCCGAAGCCGCGCGGGCCGAACAGCTCGACTTCTTCCGGGGCGTGCTCGACGGCGCGGCCGGTTCCCGCAGCGTCCGCCTCGAGGTCCGCGAGGACCGCGACACCGTCGCCGCGGTGCGCGAGGAGGCGGACTGGCCGCTACCCCGAACCCGTTGGCGCCCCTTGTATCTGGGCGACGCCGGGGCGCTGGTGCCGGAGCGGCCGGCCGAGGCCGGCAGCATCGCGTTCGAAACGCATTCCGCCGCAGCGGCTTTCAGCTGGACGGTGCCCGCCGACGTCGAGCTGACCGGCCCGATGGCCGCCCGGCTGTGGGTGGCGCTGGACGGCTGCGACGACGCCAACCTGTTCGTGGGCGTGGAGAAGTGGCGTGCCGGCCGGTTCGTCGCCTTCGAGGGGTCCTACGGCTACGGGCGCGACCGCGTGACCACCGGGTGGCAGCGGGTCGCGCTGCGGGCGCTGGACCCCGAGCTGTCCCGGCCGTGGGAGCCCGTCCCATCGTGCGCGGATCCGCGTCCGGTCGCCGCCGGCGAGGTGGTCGCGGTCGATGTCGCGCTGGGGCCGTCGGCCACGCTGTTCCGGGCCCGCGAGCAGCTGCGCCTGGTGGTCGCCGGGCGGTGGCTGTGCCCGGCCAATCCGCTGATCGGTCAGATGCCGGCGGCCTACGAGAGCTCGCCCCGCGGCCGCGTCACCCTGCACTGGGGGCCGCGCCACGACGCGCACCTGCTGGTCCCGGAGGTCCGGTAATACGCCGAGCAGACGCAAAAGCCCCCATTTAACGGCCGAAATGGGGGCTTTTGCGTCTGCTGGCGGGACTAAATCCAGACGCCCTTGCCGACGGCGACCACGCCGCCGGCGCTGATGGCGAAGCGCTCGCGGTCCTTCTCGAGATCGACGCCCACCATCTCGCCGGGCCCGACGACGACGTTCTTGTCCAGGATCGCGTGGCGCACCACCGCGCCGCGCCCGACCCGCGCGCCCGGCATGATCACGCTGCCCTCCACGATCGCGCCGTCGTCGACCACGACGTTGGACGACAGCACCGAGTTGCGCACCGAGGCCGCCGAGATGATGCTGCCGGCACCCACGACGGACTCCTGCGCCGAGCCGCCGTTGACGAACTTGGCCGGCGCCAGGTTCTCGGACTCGCCGCGGATCGGCCAGCGCTTGTTGTAGAGGTTGAACACCGGGTGCACCGAGACCAGGTCCATGTGCGCGTCGTAGAACGCGTCCAGCGTTCCGACGTCGCGCCAGTAGCCCCGGTCGCGGTCGGTGGCGCCGGGCACCTCGTTGTCGGAGAAGTCGTACACCGCCGCCATCCCGTCCTCCACCAGCCGCGGGATGATGTCGCCGCCCATGTCGTGATCGGAGTGGTCGTCGTCGGCGTCGGCGCGGATCGCGTCGATGAGCACCTTGGTGGTGAAGATGTAGTTGCCCATCGACGCGAACGTCGACGCGGGGTCGTCGGGGGTGCCCGGCGGATCCAGCGGCTTCTCCACGAACGCGCGGATGCGGCCGGAGTCGTCGGCGTCGATGCAGCCGAAGGCCGAAGCCTCGCTGCGGGGGACCTTGATGCCGGCCACGGTCGCGCCGGCGCCGCTTTCGATGTGGAACTGGACCATCTGCTCGGGATCCATCCGGTAGACGTGGTCGGCGCCGAAAACGACTATGTAGTCCGGATCTTCGTCGTAGATCAGGTTGAGCGACTGATAGATCGCGTCGGCCGAGCCGGTGTACCAGCGCGGGCCGAGGCGCTGCTGCGCGGGAACCGGCGTGATGTACTCGCCGGCCAGGCCGGACAACCGCCAGTTCTGCGAAATGTGGCGGTCGAGTGAATGCGACTTGTATTGGGTGAGAACGCAGATCCGCAGATAGCGGGCGTTGACCAGGTTGGAGAGCACGAAGTCGATCAGCCGGTAGGCGCCACCGAAGGGAACCGCGGGTTTCGCCCGGTCCGCGGTCAGCGGATACAACCGCTTGCCCTCACCGCCGGCCAGGACAATGCCCAGCACGTGTGGCGCTTCCCTCATGGCTCCCAAACTATCGGCCGCCGCCAGCCGCTGCCAGGGGGAATCCCGGTGGACGCCGTTCTGACGGACTGCCTGTCAAGGTATTTGGCGTCGTTCTCGCCACGTTTCACAACCCGATACCGCCCATTATTGCGCAGGCCCGCTCGACAGCCGCGCCGAAAACCGGATTCGGCAAATTTTCTCGCCGCCCGACTCGCGGGCCGCGGCGTCGCCGAACTACCGTGCGGAGTATGCGGGTGGCGATGATGACGCGGGAGTACCCACCAGATGTCTACGGGGGGGCCGGGGTACACGTCACCGAACTCGTCGCGCAACTGCGGCGGCTCTGCGCGGTCGACGTGCACTGCATCGGCGCGCCGCGCCCCGACGCCTTCGCGCAGCAACCCGACCCGCGCATCCACGGCGCCAACCCCGCGCTGTCCACCCTGTCCGCTGACCTGATGATGACCAACGCCGCGTCGGCGGCCACCGTCGTGCATTCGCACACCTGGTACGCCAACCTCGCCGGGCACCTGAGCGCGCTGCTCTACGACATTCCGCACGTCATGACCGCGCATTCGCTCGAGCCGCTGCGCCCGTGGAAGGCCGAACAGCTCGGCGGCGGCTACCAGATTTCGACGTGGGTGGAACGGACCGCGGTGCTGGCCGCCGACGCCGTCATCGCGGTCAGCGCGGCGATGCGCGAAGACATCCTGCGGGTCTACCAAACGCTGGACCCGAGCCTGGTGCACGTCATCCGCAACGGTGTCGACACCAACGTCTGGTATCCCGCCGGGCCGATGCAGACCGGATCGGTGCTCGCCGAGCTCGGCGTCGACCCCGGCCGGCCGACCGTGGCCTTCGTCGGGCGGATCACCCGGCAGAAGGGCGTCGCGCACCTGGTGGCCGCCGCGCACCGGTTCGCCCCCGGGGTTCAGGTGGTGCTGTGCGCCGGGGCCCCCGACACCCCGGAACTGGCCGAGGAGATTCGCGCCGCGGTGGGCGAGCTGGCCCGCGACCGCGACGGGGTGTTCTGGATCAGGGAGATGCTGCCCATCGGGGAGCTACGCGAAATACTCTCGGCGGCAACGGTGTTCGTATGCCCGTCGGTGTACGAGCCGTTGGGGATCGTCAATCTCGAGGCGATGGCGTGCGCGACGGCGGTGGTGGCTTCCGACGTCGGCGGGATACCGGAGGTGGTCAGGGATGGGATCACCGGGTCGCTGGTCCACTACGACCCCGACGATCCGGCGGGCTACCGGGCGGGGCTGGCCGCAGCGGTCAACGAGCTGGTCGCCGACCCGGACAAGGCCAAACGCTATGGCGAGGCGGGACGCCAGCGCTGCATCGAGGACTTCTCCTGGGCCCACGTGGCCGAGCAGACGCTGGAGATCTACCGGAAGGTCTCTGCGTAAGCCGTTTAGCTGGTGACGCCCTTGAGTTCGTCACCGAGGGCCGCGGCCTCGTCGGGCGTCAGCTCAACGACCAGCCGACCGCCGCCCTCAAGCGGTACTCGCATAACGATGCCGCGCCCCTCCTTGGTTGCCTCCAAAGGACCGTCTCCGGTACGGGGCTTCATCGCCGCCATCGAGTGCTCCCTTCAGCTTCGAGCTGGCCCGGCGTGGCGGACCTGGTCGGCGCCGAGCATGCCCCGCCAGTGGATTTCCAGCCATACCCGACTTTGAAATGCATCGCCTGCCAAATCACCCCTCCATTGTTCCCTATCGGGGGCGACAGTTATACAAAGACCCGCTTCTGACGCGTCATCGGGCCCCTAACCGGGGTTTGCCGGCACCCAGCAACCGCGAATGTGGTCGTCGACCATGCCGGTCGCCTGCATCAGCGCGTAGGCGGTGGTCGGCCCGACGAAACGGAACCCGCGCCGTTTGAGCTCGGCCGCCATCGCCTTCGATTCGGGGCTGGCCGAGGGGATTTCGGACCCGTCGGCGGGACGCGGCCGCGGTGACGGCGCGAACGACCACAACAGCTTGGACAGGTCCTCGGCGGATCCCAGCTCGGCGGCGGCGCGCGCGTTGGCGATCGTCGCGTCGATCTTGGCCCGGTTGCGGACGATCCCCTCGTCGGCCATCAGCCGCTGCACGTCGGCGTCGGTGTAGCCCGCGACCGTCTCGATGTCGAACCCGGCGAAGGCGCGCCGGAAGTTCTCCCGCTTGCGCAGGATGATCAGCCACGACAGGCCGCTCTGGAACGCCTCGAGGCTCATCCGCTCGAACAGCGCCACCCCGTCGTGCAGCGGGCGGCCCCATTCCCGGTCGTGGTAGTCGCGGTACATCCCGAAGTCCGGCCCGGGCCGAATGGCCGCCCAGCCGCACCGCACCAGCCCGTCGTCGTCGCTCACACTGAGTCCTGACGATCCTCGCGCTCGTCGGGTTCCACCGAATCGGGCTCGCCCTCGCTCTCGGGGGCCGCGGAAGCCGAGGCGTGCACCGCCGCCGCCAGCTCGCCGCGCAGCGCCTCGAGCTCGCGGGCGAGCCGGTCCAGCACCCAGTCCACCTCGCTGGTCTTGTATCCACGCAGCACCTGGGTGAACTTGACGGCGTCGACGTCGGCGCCGGTGACCCCGTAAGCCGGCAGCACGGTCGCCGTCGTCCCCCGCGGCAGGGGCGGCAGCTGCTCGCCACGGCCGAACAGCAGGCTCGCCGCGCCGAACAGCACGATCGCCACCAGGACGAGTACCACCAGGTACAGCAACACCAACGCCACGCGTTCGATATTGCCCTATGCCGCCGACATCCCGGCGCGCGTGGGCCCTAGCGGGGCCTGACCCGATTGATCGGCGGCCGATCCTCCAGCGACACCGGCGAGGTGCGCGCGGTGTAGCCGAACCCCTGGGCGCCGTCGGCGAAGAACTGGGTCAACCCGACCCCGGAGTCGGGGATCCCGCAGCGCGAGAGCAGGGTCGCGATGACCTGGCGGCTCATCGCGCCCAGCTCGGCCAACGGCCGGTTGCGATGCGCCCGCACCCCGAGGTTCACCTGCGCGATCGCGTCGAGGCCCAGCCGGTCGAAGGTGTCCACCAGCACGCCGATCTCCACCCCGTAGCCGGGGGCGAACGGCAGCGACGTCAGCAGTTCCCGGCTGGCCGCGTACTCGCCGCCGAGCGGCTGCAGGATGCGGCCCAGTTCCGGGCGCAGCGCCGCGAGCAAGGGCCGGGCCACCAGCTCGGTGACCCGACCGCCGCCCGCCTCGGCGCCGTGCAGCGGCCGCCGATAGAAGCTCTTCACCAGGTGAATCCCGTCACCGGTCAGCAGCGGGGCCACCAGCCACGGCACGAACATCGGGTGCGGGTTGATCAGGTCGGAGTCGACGAACACCACGATGTCGCCGCTGGTGGCCGCCAGCGAACGCCACAGCACCTCGCCCTTGCCCGGCCGGACGGGCACCTCGGGCAGCGCCTGCTCCCGGCTGACGACGCGCGCGCCGGCGGCAATCGCGCGGATCTCGGTGTCGTCGGTGGAGCCGGAGTCCAGCACGATCAGCTCGTCGACCAGGCCGTCCACCAGCGGCGAGATGCTTTCGATCACCGAGGAGACGGTGGCTTCCTCGTTGAGGGCGGGCAACACCACCGAGACGGTCCGCCCGGCCTTCGCCTCTTCCAGTTCGCCGACGGTCCAGCCGGGCCGGTTCCAATTGCGGTCGGCCAGCAGAACGTCCCCGGGGCGCGCGGCGAGCACGCCCTCGCTGGCGAGGTCTACCACGTCCGTCATGCGAGCCCCCGTACCGTGCGTGCCGGCGCGCGAGTCCCCTGGATCGAGGACACCATCTCGAGCACCCGCCGGGTGGCCGCGACCTGGTGCACCCGAAACATCCGGACCCCGGCCGCCGCCGCCAGCGCGGTGGCTGCCAGCGTCCCCTCGAGCCGTTCGGTCAGTTCCACACCCAAAGTCTCCCCGACGAAGTCCTTGTTGCTCAAAGCGAGCAGGACGGGCCATCCGGTGTTAACAAGTTCGCCCGCGTGTCGCAACAAAAGCAGCCCGTGGAAGGTGTTCTTGCCGAAATCATGGGCCGGATCGATCAGCACCCGGTCGCGGGCCACCCCGGCCGCCACCGCCCGGTCCGCCGCCGCGGTGACCCGGCCGATGACGTCGTCCACCACCCCCCGCGTGGTGGTGCCGAAGCTCACCCGGAACGGCCGGGTGCGCGGCAGCGCCCCGCCGGTGTGCGAACACACCAGCCCCGCCCCGAACTCGGCGGCCACCTCCGGCAGCGCGGGGTCGATGCCGCCCCAGGTGTCGTTGATCAGGTCCGCGCCGGCAGCGCAGGCCACCCGCGCCACGCCTGAGCGCCAGGTGTCGACGCTGATCAGCTGCTCGGGGTAGGCGCCGCGCAGCCATTCGATGAACGGCAGCAGCCGGGCGATCTCGGTTTGCTCGTCGACCGTCTCGCCGGGCCCGGCCTTGACCGCGCCCACGTCGATGACGTCGGCGCCGTCGGCGATGGCGTTGTGGGCGGCCTCCCGGGCGGCCTCGTCGCCGAAGGTCGCGCCCCGGTCGTAGAACGAATCCGGGGTGCGGTTGACGATCGCCATGATCAGTGGGCGATCGCCGGCGACGGGCCGCCCGCAGAGAGTCGAGTGGCCGGCTGACGCCGGCGGTGTCGATTGGCCGGCTGACGCCGGCGGTGTCGAACGCACCCGTACATGGTGCCTGGTCACCGCGCCGGGCGCGGCCCCGGGACCGGGTGCGACCGCGGCCGCCGTATTTGCGCCCACGCTTCACACGCGGCGGCCGGGGCGACGGCTCAGCCGTTGACCGTGAACTCACGGCTTTGGGAGTGAACACAGGGTGGGAATCCCGGCCGGATTCGCGCCCACGCTTCACACTCAACGCCCACGCCTCACACTCAACGCCCAGGCCTCACACTCAACGCCCACGCCTCACACTCAACGCCCAGGCCTCACACTCAACGCCCAGGCCTCACACTCAACGCCCACGCGTCACACTCAACGCCCAGGCCGTCGCGGCCGTGCGGCGACTCAGCCCTTGGGCCGCTTACCCTCGGCCACTTCCTCGGGGTACTCGTCGTAGTACGGCACATAGCCCTCGTCGCGGCCGGCCAGCACATACAGCAGGTCCTCGACGCCGGGGCCGTAGCCCTGGTCGCGCAGTTCCACCTTGCGGCTCTTGAACGTCGACGTGTGCTCTAGCGTCTTGACCACCCGCACGAACAACGGCAGCGCGTACGGCGGCAGCTGGTCATATACGGCCCGGGCCAGGGACTGGCCGTCGAACTCGGCGCCCTCGCGGAGCTGGACCGCGGCCATCCCGGCGCGGCCGCCGGTGCGCGGGATCTCCACGCCGAACACCGTGCATTCCTCGACCGACGCATCCGACGCCAGCGCCGCCTCGACCTGCGTGGTCGCGACGTTCTCACCCTTCCACCGGAAGGTGTCGCCGAGCCGGTCGACGAACGCGGCGTGGCCCATGCCCTGTGGGCTCATCACGTCGCCCGAGTTGAACCACACGTCGCCCTCACGAAAGGCGTTGCGCACCAACTTCTTTTCGCTCGATTCCTTGTCGGTGTAGCCGTCGAACGGCTGCAGCCGGTTCACCGGGCTGAGCAGGAGCCCCGGCTGGCCGGGGGGCACCCGGCGCACCCGGCCGCTGTCGTCGCGCAGCGGCTCGCCGGTGTCGGGGTCGTACTCCACGTAGGCCAGCGGCATGGGGAACACGCCGGTGCTGCGCGGCACGTTGAAGACGTTGATGAACGCGGTGTTGCCCTCGCTCGAGGCGTAGAACTCGCAGACCCGCGCGATGTCGAACCGCTGGGTGAACTCGTCCCAGATCTCCGGGCGCAGCCCGTTGCCGGCGATCACCCGCACCTTGTGCGCGCGGTCGGTCGGCTTGGCCGGCTGGTTGAGCAGGTACCGGCAGATCTCGCCGATGTAGATGAACGCCGTGGCCTCGCTGGCGATCACCTCGTCCCAGAACTTCGACGCCGAGAACGACTTGCCCAGCGCCAGCGTCGCCCCCGAGTTGATCACCGACGACAGCGCGACCGTCAGCGCGTTGTTGTGGTACAGCGGCAGGCAGCTGTACAGCGTGTCGGAGCTCTTCAGCCGCAACCCGATGCCGCCGAACGCGGCCAGCGCCTTGAGCCACCGCAGGTGCGTCATCACGCTGGCCTTGGGGAAGCCCGTGGTGCCCGAGGTGAAGATGTAGAACGCGGTGTCCCGGGCCTGCACGGCCGACGCCGACGCCGGGTTGGTGGCCGGGGCGCTCACCGCGAACCGCTCCAGGTCCTCGACCGTGAGCGTCTCGGTCGCGCCCGCGCCGCCGCACTCGGCCACCGCGCTGACCAGGTCGGTCTCGGCGATCAGCACCTTGGCGTCCAGCAGCCCCAGGCTGTGCGCCAGCACCTCGCCGCGCTGGTGGTAGTTGATCATGCCGGCGACGGCGCCGCACTTGACCGCCGCAAGCATGGCCAGCACGGCCTGGGGCGAGTTGCGCAGCATGATCGCGACGACGTCGCCGCTGCCGACGCCGCGCGCGGCCAGCACCGCGGCGTACCGGTTGGCGGCCGCGTTGGCGTCGCGGTAGGTCAGCTGCTGATCGCCGAACCGCAGGAAGACCCGGTCGCCGTAGCGGGCGGCGCGGTCGGCGAACACCGTGCCGATCGATTTGCGGGAGCCCGGCTGGGCGAGCAGCCCGGTCAGCGCCCCGCGCATGATCACCGGGATGTCGGCCAGCACCCCCGGCACCCGCGATGCGACGTCGGTCAGCCTGACCGCTGTGCGCGCTCCCCCGTCGTGGTCGGACACGTCATCCTCGATTCCCCTGGGCGCCTGTCCGCAAACTCAGGCGGGTGCGCACGCCTCCACTGCGGCACCCACCTTATCGACCAGCACCAACCGGTCCATCGCGGCTTGCGCGATGTAGCCGCTGTCGACCAATCCGCACAGCCACAGCCACAGGCCCTCGTAGTGCCCGAAGGGGTCGAGCAGCACGATGGGCTTGCCGTGCACCCCGAGATAACCCGTGGTCCAGGCGTCGAACAGCTCGTCGAGGGTGCCGACGCCGCCGGGCAGCACGACGAACGCGTCCGCGCGCTGCTCCATGACGTGCTTGCGCTCGTGCATGGTGTCGGTGACGACCAGCTCGTCGGCCCGCGCGTCGGCGACCTCGCGGCGCATCAGGTTCTGCGGGATGACGCCGACGGTCCGCCCGCCCCGGGCCCGCGCCGCGCCGGCCACCGCGCCCATCGCCGAGACCCGGCCGCCGCCCCACACCAGGGTCCAGCCGCGCTCGGCGATCGCCTCGCCGAGTTCCGTAGCGAGCGCAAGCAATTCGGGGTGCTCGGGGCCCGACGCGCAATACACGCACACCGCCCAGGCGGCTGACGGATCGCGTTCGGAGGGCATAGAACGAAAGGTAGACCACACCCGATGCGGCTCGCACACCACGCGCAATAAAATCCGGCGGGTGCCGATTCGATGGAACGTCCCCCAGCATGAGGAGGCGTTGCAGCGGCTGAACGACGCGCTGGCGGCCGGCCGGGGCGCCGTCGTGCTCGGCCCCGACGGGTGCGGCAAATCGACCCTGGCCCGGTTGGCCGCCGAGGCCTACGCGGGCGCCCACCCGGGCACGCTGACCCGCTGGGTCACCGGCACCCCGACCGAGCGGCCCGTCCCCTTCGGGGCGTTCGGCCACCTGGTCGCCATCTCCGAGATCGGCAAGCCCGCGGCGCTGTTGCGCGCGGCGCGGGAATCGCTGGGCGGCTACGGGGAAAGCAAGCTGCTGCTCGTCGTCGACGACGCCCACGAGCTCGACGTCCTGTCGGCCACGCTGGTGTACCAGCTGGCGCTGGCCGGCACGGCCCGGATGATCGTCACCGCCCGCGCCGAGGTGGCGCCCGAGGCCGTCGCGGCGCTGTGGACCGACGGCCTGCTGGACCGGATCGACATCGAGGCACCCGGCGGAGTGACCACCCCCGCCGAGGTCGACGCCTTCCTCGCCGAGTTACCGGCCGCGGCGCGGGTCGTGCTGGACTATCTCGCCATCGAGGAACCGCTGTCGCTCGCCGACCTCACGGCCCTCGCCGGCCCGGGCGCGGCCAGCGAGGCCGTGGACCTCGGCGCGGCGGAGACCCGGGACCGCGGCGGGCGTTCCGACGACCCCGTCGTGTACACGGCGCACCCGCTGTTCGCCGAGCGCGCGCTCGCCGCGCTGGGCGCCGACGACGCACGCCGGCGGCGCACCGAGATCGTCGAGGTGCTGTCGCGGCACCCGTCGGAGCACCTCAGCGACCGGCTGCGATTGGCGAACCTGGCGCTCGACAGCGACACCCCCCAGCGGGCCGCCGACGTCGCCGCCGCCGCGCAGCAGGCGCTGCGGCTGGGCGACCTCGCGCTCGGCGAACGGCTGGCCCGCTCGGCGCTGGAGCGGTCGGGGGGCCTGGCGGCGCGGCTGGCCCTGGCCCACGCGCTGGCCTGGCAGGGCCGCGGCCGCGAGGCGGACGCGGTGCTGGCCGCCGTCGACGCGGGCGCGCTGGCCGAGCCGGCGCTGATGGACTGGGCCCTGCTGCGGGCCGCCAACCAGTTCTGGATGCTCAGCGAACCCGAACGGGCCACCGCGTTCCTGCGGACCATCCGCGGCCGGGTGTCCGACCCGGGCCCGCGGACCACGCTCGACGCGCTGGGCGCCACCTTCGCGATGAACGCGGGCAACGTCGGCTACGCGGTCAAGGTCGCCGGCGAGGTGCTGGGGTCGCCGTCGGCCGACGACCAGGCGGTGGCCTGGGCCGCCAGCGCGTCCGCACTCTGCGCCGCGCGGCAGGGCCGGTTCGGCGACGTCGAACCGCTGGCGCAGCGCGCCCTGGCCGCCGAGCACCCCGGGCTGCTGCGCTTCACGATCGGGCTCGGCCAGACGACCGCGCTGTTGATGGCGGGCGAGCTCGCCCCGGCGCGCGAATTGGCGCAGCAGTTCACCGACTTCGCCGAATTGCAGCAGCCGGGCCGCGCGATCGGCGAGGTGTTGCTGGCGCATGTGCTGATCGCCGACGGCGACTTCGCCCGCGCCGTGGCGCTGCTCGGCCCGGCGGCCGCCATCCTGCAACGCACCGGCTACTCGTGGGGGCCGCTGTCGCTGACGCTGTTGGCCATCGCGCTGGCCCAGCAGGGCGACACCGCCGCGACCGCGAAAGCCTTGAGCCGGGCCGAATCCCGGCACGGCACCAAGTCCGCACTGTTCGCCCCGGAGCTCGGCGTGGCGCGGGCGTGGCGGCTGGTCACCATGCGCGACGCCCGGGGCGCCGTCGCCGCCGCCCGCGAGGCCGCGCGGATGGCCGAACGCGGCGGCCAATCGGCGGTGGCGCTGCGCGCCTGGCACGAGGCCGTCCGCCTCGGGGACACCCGCGCGGGGGATCCGCTCGCCCGGCTGTGCGGCGAGATCGACTGTGCGGCAGGGCGGCTCGCCCTCGCCCACGCGCGTGCCCTGGCGGCCGGCGACGGCGCGGCGCTACGGGCGGTGTCCGACGAGCTGGCGGCGGTCGGGATGCGTGCGGCGGCGGCCGATGCCGCCGCGCAGGCGGGCCGCCTCGGCGCCTAGCACCGCAAACGGGCGCGCCGCATTGTGCGCCAACCGTGACACCGCCGTGTCAACGCGGTGACCATGACGCCTCACTCTTTCCGAAAGTGATTTCGCTCGGCGGTGGGAGGCTGATGCGTATCCGCCCTTCGCGTGCGGCCAGACTGCTCGCGGCCGGTTTGCTGATCGCCGCGCTGACGACTGACGCGGCCTCGGTCGTCGGCCCACCGGCCGCCCGGGCGGCGGCCACCGCGCCGACGCTGCCGCTCGGCCACGCCGGCCGCTGGATGACCGACGCGGACGGGCGCGTCGTCATCCTGCACGGGCTCAACCAGGTGTACAAGGTGCCGCCGTACGAGCCGTCGGCCGACGGGTTCGGCGATGACGACGCGGCCTTCCTGCAGGCCAATGGATTCAACGCGATGCGGCTGGGTGTCATCTGGGCGGCCGTCGAGCCGCAGCCGCTCAGCTACGACGACAACTACCTCGCCTCGATCGCGCAGACCGTGGCGACGCTGGCGTCGCACGGCATCGTCAGCCTGCTCGACTTCCATCAGGATCTGTACAACGAGGCGTTCCAGGGCGAGGGCGCGCCGGGCTGGGCGGTGGCGCAGGCAGGCCTGCCCAACCCGCAGCTCGGCTTCCCCGGCAACTACTTCCTCAACCCCGCCGAGGAGTACGCGTGGAGCGCGTTCTGGCGGAACGCCCCGGCGCCCGACGGGATCGGGCTGCAGGACCACTACGCGCGCGCCTGGGCGCACGTCGCGTCCTTCTTCCGGGGCAACCCCGGCGTGTTCGGCTACGAGGTGCTGAACGAGCCGTGGCCCGGCTTCATCTGGGAGGGCTGCTTCAACTTCGTGCTGGGCTGCCCGGTGCAGGACCACAAGCTGACCGTGTTCTACCGGAAGGTCGTGCCGGTGATCCGCGCGGCCGACCCCACCACGCTGGTGTTCTTCGAGCCGAACACGCTGTCCGACGAGGGCGTCCACACCGACCTCGGCGGGGTGGTCGACCCGAGCACCGGGTTCTCGTTCCACGACTACTGCGCCATCGAGTCGGCGTTGCACAAGAACATCACCTGCCGCTTCCAGGACGGCCTGACGATCACCAACGCCAACCTCTACGCGGACTTCCATCACATCCCGCCGCTGCTGACGGAGTTCGGCGCCACCAACGACCTGAACAACCTCGCCGAGGTGATGCGCCACACCGATCACCAGCGGATGGGCTGGCTGGAGTGGGCCTACACCGGCAACGACAAGACGAGTTCCTCGCCGACCGACCAGGCGCTGGTGTTCAACCCCGCGCTGCCGCCGACCGGCGCCAACGTCAACACCGCGAAGCTCGCCGTGCTCGCCTCCCCCTACCCGCAGGTGGTGGCGGGGACGCCGCGGGAGTGGTCGTTCCGGTCGGGCGTTTTCCGGCTGTGTTACACGACCGAGCGGGCCGACCGCGGGGGCAGTTTCGCGCCCGGCGCCCAGACGTTCATCTCGGTGCCGCCCGTCGAGTATCCGAACGGCTATCAGGTGAATGTCACAGGCGGACAGGTGGTTTCGCCGCCCAACGCCCCCGTGCTGGCCGTCGTGGCCAATCCGGGGGCCGCGGCCGTCGACGTGGTCGTGGCGCCGTCGTGATGCTCAAATGGCGACTACGCGAATAAGGTTTTCCAGTCCCGCGAAGGCATCGCCATTGCGGGTGTAGAGGTCGAGGCGACGCGCGTGTGCGGTGGCCGCGATGAGCAAGTCGGCGAATCGGCTCCGGGGCTTTCGTCCCTCTCGAACCACCGCGGCAACGACGAGCCCGTAGCTGCGCGCGGCGGTCGCGTCGAACGGGATTGGCTCCAGTACGGATTCGACTTCCTGCAACCGCGCCTGACGCTTCGCCGCCTCCACCGCGTTCGCGGCCAGATGCGGACCGGATGCCAATTCGGCTGCGGTGATTGCAGATATCGCGATCTCGTCGGGAAGCGCGGCCACCACGGCCGGGTCATGCCAGTCGATCACCACGGAGGTGTCGACCAGACCCGAGGACACTCAGAGACCCTGGTCGATCAAACGGTCCAGATCGGCGCGAAACCGGCGATGGTCGATCCGCACGGCGGACGCCGCCAGCGCCGCGACTTCGTCGCGCGAGATGAAAGAGCGACGGCCGGCTCTGATGGGACGGAGCTCGGCTACCGGCTCGCCGTTTCGCGTTACGACGAAGGTCTCACCGGCCGTCACCGCTTCGATCACCTTGGCGTTGTCGTTTCGCAGCTCACGCTGGGCGATTGTCCGAACCATCCCCGTTAGTGTAGCGCTTTGTGCTACAGCGCGCTACGCACTGAGATAGCGCCGCAGCATCTCCACCGCGGCGGTGATGTTGGCGACCGGCACCCGCTCGTCGCGCGCGTGCGCCACGTTGGGGTCGCCCGGACCGAAGTTCACCGCCGGGATGCCCCGCGCGGCGAACCGCGCCACGTCGGTCCAGCCGTACTTCGCCCTGACGCGCCCACCGGCGGCCTCGACGAGCGCCTTGGCCGCGGGTTGCGACAGGCCGGGCAGCGCGCCCGCCGCGGCATCGGTCTGCTCGATGCGCACGTCGAGCCCGTCGAACACGTCGCGCACGTGCTGCAGCGCCGCATCCACCGAGCGGTCGGGGGCGAAGCGGAAGTTGACCGTCAGCGAGGCCGCGTCGGGAATCACGTTGCCGGCCACGCCGCCGTCGATGCGCACCGCCGACAGGCCCTCGCGGTACTCGCAGCCGTCGATGTCGACCCGGCGCGGGCTGTACGAGGCGAGCCGGTCCAGCACCGCGCCGAGCTTGTGAATGGCGTTGTCGCCCAACCAGGCTCGCGCCGAATGGGCGCGCGTGCCAGCGGCGCTGATCACCACGCGCAGGGTGCCCTGACAGCCGGCCTCGATGTAGCCGCCGGTGGGCTCGCCCAGGATGGCGACGTCGGCGGCCAGCCAGTCCGGCAGCTCGCGCTCGATGCGGCCCAAACCGTTTGCGGCCGCGTCGATTTCCTCGCAGTCGTAGAAGACCAGCGTCAGGTCGTGCACCGGGTCGGCCACGGTGGCGGCCAGGTGCAGGAAGACCGCGTCACCGGATTTCATGTCGGCGGTGCCGCAGCCGTACAGGTCGGCACCGTCCAAACGGCTGGGCAGGTTGTCGGCCACCGGGACGGTGTCGAGGTGGCCGGCCAGCAGCACCCGCGACGGTCGGCCCCACGAAGTGCGGGCGAGCACGGCGTTGCCGTTGCGGACGATCTCGAAACCCGGCGCCTGGGCGCGCAGCGCGGCCTCCACCTCGTCGGCCAGGCGCGCCTCGTCGCGCGATTCGCTGGGGATGTCGACCAGCGCAGCGGTCAGCTCGATCGGGTCACCGCGCAAGTCCAGCACGCCCCCATTCTGCCCACCAGACGCAAAAGCCCCCTTTTCATCGGCGTGTCGGGGGCTTTTGTGTCTGCTCGCCCCAGGCAAGTAGCGTGTCCGCCGTGACTGGAGCTGCGGGTATCGGGCTGGCGACGCTGGCGTTCGACGGGTCAATTCTGGACACCTGGTTCCCGGCCCCGGAGCTGACGGAATCGGGCATCGGCGGGACGTCGCGGCTGGCGCTGTCCGACATCCCCCCTGAGTTGGCCGCGCTGCTCGGCCGCGACGACGACCGCGGCACCGAGACCGTCGCGGTGCGCACGGTCATCGGCTCGCTCGACGACGTGGCCGCCGACGCCTACGACGCCTACCTGCGGTTGCATCTGTTGTCGCACCGGCTGGTGGCGCCGCACGGGCTGAACGCCGGCGGCCTGTTCGGGGTATTGACCAACGTCGTGTGGACCAATCGCGGGCCCTGCGCGATCGAGGGCTTCGAGGCGGTCCGGGCGCGGCTGCGCCGGCACGGCACGGTGACCGTCAACGGCATCGACAAGTTCCCGCGGATGGTCGACTACGTCCTGCCGACCGGGGTGCGCATCGCCGACGCCGACCGGGTGCGGCTGGGCGCGCACCTGGCGCCGGGCACGACGGTCATGCACGAGGGCTTCGTCAACTACAACGCCGGCACCCTGGGGGCGTCGATGGTCGAGGGACGCATCTCGGCCGGCGTCGTGGTGGGCGACGGGTCGGACATCGGCGGCGGGGCGTCCATCATGGGCACGCTCTCCGGCGGCGGCACCGAAGTCATCTCGATCGGCAAGCGGTGCCTGCTCGGCGCCAACGCGGGCCTGGGCATCTCCCTGGGCGACGACTGCATCGTCGAGGCCGGCCTCTACGTCACCGCGGGCACCAAGGTCACCACGCCCGACGGCGCGGCGGTCAAGGCCCGCGAGCTTTCCGGGGCGAACAACCTGCTGTTCCGGCGCAACTCGGTCACCGGCGCGGTCGAGGTGGTGGCCCGCGACGGTCAGGGCATCGCGCTGAACGAGGACCTGCACGCCAACTGAGTCACCGGTCTTCGCTTCCGGCCCCCATCGTCGTCCCGATGGTTTCCGGCAACAGATACGTGCACAACAGGCCGGCCGCCAGCAGGGCGGCCAGCATCAGGCCGATCGCCCAGCTGCCGTAGGTCGCCAGCAGTGAGCCGGCGAGCAGCGGCGGCAGGGCCCCGCCGATGACGCCGGCGAGGTTGAGGGCCAGCGCCGATCCGCTGTAGCGGTACCGCGTGGCGAACAGCTCCGGAATGAAGGCCGCGGTGGGTCCGGAGCCGATCGCACCACCGACGGCCATGCCGACGACGGCGACCACGTACAGCGCCGGGTTGCGGGTGTCCAGCAACGGCATCACCACGAACGCCCACGGCAAGAGGATCGACCAGCCCAGCAGCATCAGGCGGCGGCGCCCGACCCGGTCGGACAGGGTGGCCGAGGCCGCGACCGTGGCGATGCTGATCAGCCCGGTCAACGCGCCCACCGACCAGATGAAGCCACGCGTATACCCGAGGTGGGAATTGGCGTAGATGAGGAGGTAGGTGTGGCCGAGGTAGCCGAACCCGAATCCGCCCAGCAGGCTGCCGCCGGCCAGCAGGATCTCGCGGCGCTGCACGCGCCACAGCTCCCCGAGCGGCGCCTTGGGGACCAGGTTGCGGGCCTTCTCCTCGGCGAACACCGGGGTTTCGTCGATGTTGAGCCGCACGTAGAGGGCGATGCCGATCAGCGCCGCGCTGAACAGGAACGGCAGCCGCCATCCCCACTGCATGAACGCGGCGCTCTTTTCGCCGATGCTGAAGTTCACGCCCAGAAAGGTCACGCTGGCCAGCACGGACGCGGTGCCGGCGCCGAGCAGGGTGAACATGCCGTAGCGGCCCCGCTTGCCGGGGGGCGCGTACTCGGCGCTCAGCAGCGCCGACCCGGCCCATTCGCCGCCGACGGCGAACCCCTGCATGAGCCGCAGCAGGATCAGGATCACGGGGGCGAAGGCGCCGATGGCGGCCGTGCTGGGCACCAGCCCGACGCTGACGGTCGACACGGCCATGATCAGCAGCGTGGCGATCAGCGTCTTCTTGCGCCCCAGCCGGTCGCCGAAGTACCCGAAGACGGCCGCGCCGAGCGGCCGGGACAGGAACGCCGTCGCGAACGTCGCCATCGCGGCGACGATGCCCAGCGTCGAACCGAGTCGGGGGAAGAACACCGTCGGGAACACCAGCGCCGCCGCCGTGCCGTAGATGAGGAAGTCGTAATACTCGATCGCCGAGCCGACGAGGCAGGCGGCCGCAATCCGCCGCATGGGCGTCGGGGCGGTTCGCGCCGCGACCGTCGGCAGTTCCGTCACGCCTACGACGGTAGGTGAAGGTTCACGGTCGCGCTCGACGGAAAAGCTGGCAAAACGCTGCGTGTCGCCTAAGGGCCATTCACCGCGAGCGTGCGTGTTTGTACATAGACACGCCGTTGAGGCCGTACATCTGCGCACGCTCGCGCCCGGGTTCGGCCCGACTCAGCCCTCGGCGAGCAGCTGCTTCTTGAGCACCTTGCCCATGGCGTTGCGGGGCAGCGCCTCCACCAGGCGCACCTCGCGCGGGCGCTTGTGTATCGAGAGCTCCTGGGCGACGTGGTTGATCAGGTCGTCGGCCCGCAGCTCGGAGGAGCCGACGACGTAGGCGACGATGCGCTGGCCCAGGTCCTCGTCGGGCAGCCCGACGACGGCCGCCTCCTGCACGCCGGGGTGGCCCAGCAGCGAGGTCTCGATCTCTCCCGCGCCGACGCGGTACCCGCCGGACTTGATCAGGTCGACCGATTCACGCCCGACGATGCGGTGCATGCCGCCACCGTCGATCACCGCGACGTCGCCGGTGCGGTAGAAGCCGTCGGGCGTGAACGCCTCCGCGGTGGCCTCGGGCCGGTTCAGGTAGCCGTCGAACATCATCGGGCCCCGAACCTGAAGCCGCCCAACGGTTTCCCCATCCTGCGGCACCGGGGCGTCGTTGTCGTCGAGCAGCCGGGTCTGCACGCCGGCGACGGGCAGGCCCACCCAGCCGGCGCGGCGCTCGCCGTCGGCGCGCGTCGAGATGGTGATCAGCGACTCCGACGCGCCGTACCGTTCGATGGGCTGATGCCCGGTGAGCTCGGCCAGCCGGTCGAACACCGGCACCGGCAGCGGCGCGCTGCCGGACACCAGCAGCCGCGCCGGCCGCAGCGCCTCGGCCGCCGACGGGTCGGCCACCACCCGCGACCACACCGTGGGAACGGCGAAGTACAGGGTTCCGCCCCATTCCGAGCAGGCCTGGGCGTAGCCGGCCGGTGTCGGTCTTCCGGTGTGCACGAAGCGGTTTCCGATCCGCAGCGACCCGAGCAGGCCCAGCACCAAGCCGTGCACGTGGAACAGCGGCAGTCCGTGCACGAGGACGTCGTCGGCCGTCCACTGCCAGGCCTCCGCCAGCGCGTCGAGGTCGGCGGCGATCGCGCGCCGGCTCAGCTGCACCCCCTTGGGCAGGCCGGTGGTGCCCGACGTGTAGATGATCATCGCCGTCGCGTCGGGCGACGGCTCGGGGTAGCGGTGCCAGGAGCGGGCGTGCAACCGAACCGGGATGTGCGGCAACCCGTCGCGATCGTCGGGGTCGGGACCCAGCCACGCCTCCGCCCCGGAGTCGGTGAGCATGTGCCGGCGCTCGGCCACGCCGACGTCGGACGGCACCGGCACGAAGGGCACGCCGGCGATCAGGCAGCCGGTGACCGCGAGGACGGTGGCCGCGGTCGGCGTGGCCAGGATCGCGACCCGGTTCGCACCGGCGACCCGCTCGGCCACCGACGTTGCGGCACCGACCAAGTCGCTGCGGCTGAGCGTGGCGCCGTCGATCCGCACTGCGTCGGCGATGTCGGTGGTGGTAACGGCCGAGGGATTGAGCGACGCGAGTAGCACGTCTGCAGGTTACCCGGCGGCCTCAGGCCTGCTCGTCCCAGATCTTGATCAGGGTGGACAGGATCTCCTCGCCGCGGCCCAGCCCACCGAGATGACTTTCACCCGGCAGCACGATCAGCTCGGCGTCGGGCAGCAGGGACACGACGTGCTCGCCGTGCGCGAAGGGGACGATGTGGTCGCTGTCGCCGTGCCACCAGCGGACCGGGACCTTCACCTCGTCCAGCCGGAAACCCCAGTCCTGGGTGAACAGGATGACGTCGTTGAAGGGGGCCGCCAGTTGCTTGCGGCTGCCGTTGAGCAGGTCGTCGAGGAACATGGCCCCGAACTCGGGCCGGGTGAGCAGCCGCCGGTCGCCTTCGGGCGATATCGCGGCGTACAGATACAGCGCGGGGTTCGCTACGGGACGGATCATCCGGACCACCAGGCTGGCGCCGATACGCAGCGGGTCGCCCCCGAGCCGCAGCAGCGGCGCCACCCGCTTGCCAAGGTTCATCAGGCCGCTGGTGATGCCCTCGTCACCGAGGAAGGGCGCGACGCCGCCCAGCACGCCGGCCGCCACCACGCGATCGGACAGCACCGCGGCCGCCGCCAGCGCGTACGGGCCGCCGCCGGACAGGCCGATGACGGCCATCTTGTCGATGCCCAGCGTGTCGGCGATCGTCCGCAGGTCGTCGCCGAAGGCCCGGATGTTCTCGTACCGGTGGGGCGTCGACGACCCGATGCCGGGCCGGTCCAGGCCGATCAGCCGGATGTTGTGCTGTTCGGCGTAGACGCGGGCCTCGACCGGGATCTGCCGGCGGGCGCCGGGGGTGCCGTGCAGCCAGAACATCGCGCGCCCCTGGGGGTTACCGAACTCGGCGAAGCCGATCTGGCGATCCTCGCCGACGGCGATGTTGCCTTCGAGCTTGGGGCGGGCGATCTCGATGACCATGCCCAGAAGCTTTGCATGTGACGAGCCGATTACCAAAGGCTCACGAGCGCCACCGAGTCCGGACCGATGACCGTTCACCGAAACCGCTATCGCGGGCGCTACCACTTCGTGAATGGGGTGCGACCACGCTACGACCCGAGCGGCCGCTCCCCGATGACCCTGTCGGCCCGCAGGGCGGCCAGCTCGTCGTCGGAAAGGCCGAGCCCGCAAAGGATCTCGTCGTTGTGCTGACCCAGCGTCGGCGGGGCGCTGCGGTGGTGACGCGCCGGCCCGGGGGCGATCCGAAACGGCCAGCCGGGATACCGGTGTGATCCGGTGACGGGATGCACGAGCTCCTGGTAGAACCCGCGAGCGTCGAGCTGGGCGATCTCGTACATCCGCTCTCCGGTGATCACGCGCTCGGCCGGGATGCCCTGCGCCGCAAGGGCTTCGACGATCGCTTCCGGAGCCTGGGTGCGGGTCCACGCGGCGACCAGTGCGTCGAACGCGTCGTGGTCGACTCCCGGCTCTTCGGGTAACGACAGGGCCACCCACGCGCCGTCCTCGTTCGTCGGGTACACCCCCTGCAGGTAGCCGCGCCGGCGGTTGCCTTCCCGCGCTGACACGACGCCGTTCATCGAGTACTCGATCACCGGTTCGGCGGCCACGGCGGCGGCGACCTCGATCTGGGCGACCTCGATCAGTTGCCCCTCCCCGGTGCGGCGCCGGTGCTCGAGCGCGGCCAGCAGCGCGACCCCGGCGTGCACGCCGACGATCGGGTCGGCCGGCCCCTGCGGGTTGCACGGCGGCCCGTCCGCGTATCCGGTGACGGCCGACATCCCCGCGGTCTGCTCGAAGTTGAGCGCCCAGCCGACGTAATCGCGCCAGGGGCCCTGAAGGCCGAAACCCGGCATCCGGACCATGATCACGTCGGGCTTCAGCGCCACCAGCGAGTCATAG
This sequence comes from Mycobacterium sp. E787, assembly GCF_001668725.1. Classification (GTDB taxonomy): domain Bacteria; phylum Actinomycetota; class Actinomycetes; order Mycobacteriales; family Mycobacteriaceae; genus Mycobacterium. The sequence continues at coordinate 31,417 of NZ_LZKL01000116.1, forward strand.
TCCAGACCGAACTGCTCGACCACGCGCGGCGAGAAGTTCTCCACGACAACGTCGGCCTGTGCGGCCAGCCGCCGGACGATGTCCCGGCCGCGCCGCGAGGTCAGGTCCAGCGTGAGGTCCTTCTTGTTGAGGTTGGTGGCCTGCCATAGGCCGCTGCGCTCGTACCAGTCGTCGCCCTCGAAGGGAAACGCGCCGGAGTAGCGGAAACCGTCGGGCCGCTGGATCGACTCGACCTTGACGATGTCGGCGCCGAACGCGCCCAGGTAGCAGGTCAGATATGCCCCCGCCCAGAAGGTGCTGAGGTCGAGCACCTTCACCCCCGCAAAGGGAAGGGCCCCCGACGGCCGAGTAGATGCCGGATGATGCTGCACCACAGGGCCTTTGGTCAGGCGGAAGGGCGCACCGGGGCGTTGGAACGCCCCGCCGTCGAGGAAGAACTCGCGCTTGGCGTATTGCGGACATTCCAGCACGGTGGCGCCGTCGTTGACCGGGGTGGCCGGGATCCGCAACGCCTGGCTCAGGTCGACGATCTCGGCGATGGTCTGCTCGGCGAGCAACGGCTCTGCGCGAGCATAGAATTCGCTGCGTTCGGGCCCGCCCAACATGATCGGGATCTGCTGCTCGCCGAACTCGGGCAGTCCCAGCATCGCGCACACGTCCAGCCAGTGCTGGCCCGTCAGGCAGTTGATCCCCACCCAGCCGTCGGCGGCGCGGACCACGCCCAGCATCGGAGCCCCCCGGGCATTGGCGGGCAGACCCAGGCCGAGCATCTTCTGCGCCATCAGCATGGGATACGGCAGCGTCGACAGCAACGACTCGAATTCCGAAACATCCACCTGCACAACCTCATCGGATGCGCAACGCAGTGCGGTGAGCGCGCCCAGCGCGCCGTAGGCGCCCGCGACGTACTCGGCGATCCGCGCGCCGACCTGCACCGGCGGGCGGTCGGGATCGCGGGCGCTGACCCAGCCCGACGCCGCCTGCAATGTCAGCGACGTGGCCGGCCGGTCCCGCCACGGCCCGGACTGCCCGAAGGCAGAGATGCGGAGCAGCACCAGGTTCGGGTTGAGCCCGCTCAGGGCGTCGCGGTCGAATCCCCAGTCTTCCAGCGTTCCGGGCGGGAAGTTCTCGATGACCAGGTGCGCACCCGCGATCAGCTCGCGGGCATCCTCGAGCGCCGCAATTCGCTTGCCGGCGTTCAGATATTGAAACAATCCGCTGCGTTCGGGATCCGGAACGCCGCGGGGAAACGGGCCCCAGTGGCGCAGCGGATCTCCGCCCGGCGGCTCGATCTTGGTGACCTCGGCGCCGAGGTCGACGAAAAGCTTTGCCGCATAAGGGCCGGAGATTTCCCTGGTGATTTCGACGACGGACAGCCCCGCGAGGGGTCCGCTCACCCGGGTACCCCGATTGCCATTGGTTCCATGTACTGGTGCAGGCCGGCGATGCCGCCGCCCTCGCGCCCCAACCCGCTCAGCTTGAACCCGCCGAACGGCGCGCCACCGGGACCGCACCCGTTGACCGCGACCTGCCCGGTGCGGATGCGTCGCGCGACGCCGACGGCACGGTCCACATCCCCGCCCCACACCGCTCCGGAAAGCCCGTACCGGGAGTTGTTCGCGATGGCGACCGCGTCGTCGTCGTCACGGTAGCGCAGCACCGTCAACACCGGCCCGAACACCTCCTCCTGGGCGATGGTCGAATCCGGGTCGACGCCGGTGAGAATCGTTGGCTCGAAATAGAATCCGACGTCCAGGCCGGCCGGGCGGCCACCGCCCGTTGCCAGCCGGGCTCCGTCGTTGACCGCGCCGTCGACGTGCGCCTGGACCCGGTCCCGCTGCGCCGCGCTGATCAGCGGCCCCATCTGCACGTCGGGGTCGGCGGGATCGCCGACCTTGACGTCGCGGGCCAGCGCCACAAGCCGGTCGACCACGTCGTCGTGCAGCGAATCGGGCAGCAGCATCCGGCTGTGCAGGATGCAGGCCTGCCCGGCGTGCAGCGAGCACGAGTCGAACAGCATCTGCTGCAACATCTCGTCGGTGACCTCGGTGTCGTCCAGGACGATGCTGGCCGACTTGCCGCCCAGCTCCAGCAGGATCCGCTTCATGGTGTCGCCCGCGGCGGACATGACCTGGCGCCCGACGACCGAACTGCCCGTGAAGCTCACCATGTCGATGCGCGGGTCGGCGGTGAGCAGCTTGGCCGCCTCGATGCCCGACGGCGTGACGACGTTGACCACCCCGGGCGGGATGTCGGTCTCCTCGTCGATGATCCGCGCGAGTGCGAGCCCCGCGAGCGGGGTCAGCGGCGAGGGCTTGAGCACGACGGTGTTGCCGGCGGCCAGAGCGTGGTTGAGCTTCATGACGTTGAGGCAGTGCGGGAAGTTCCACGGCGTCAGGACCGATACGACGCCCAGCGGCTGGTGACGGAGCAACGTGGTGCCCGCGCTCATCCCGGTCACCGCTTCCTCGCCCAGCTGTTCGGCGAGCTGGGCCGCGACCATCGACATGTATCCGGCCCCGTCGATCTGCATCATCCGCTCGTTCGAAACGCAGCCCCACTCCGCCTGCGACAGCGCGAAGAACTCGTCGGCGTGTTTCAGCAGCGCCGTGCCGAGCTGGTTGAGGCAGCCGGCCCGCTCCTGCGGGCCCATGCGGCCCCACGGCCCGCTGTCGAAGGCCCGGCGCGCGGCGTCGATCGCCGCGCCGACCTGGGCGATGCTGGCGTCGGGCGCGGTGCCGATCGATTGTTCGGTGGCCGGATTGATGTCGTCGTAGCGACCGTCCTCCGCGTCGACCCAGCTGCCGTCGATGTAGAGCTGGTAGGTGTCGACAAGACTTCCCGCGGTTTGCAGCTCGGTCATGCGCGCTTCCTCACCCGAACGTCGGTCATCTAGACAGCCAGTGTTCACCCATGGCTCCCCGGCGTCAATCATCAAATCGGCGAATTCCGTCCTATTTCATTGCGTTGGCGGTGCATTGACAGACCTGGCCGGACCGAGTAGACACAACGTCGCAAGACACATTGGTGTGATGTGTCGGATCGCCTGTCGAGGGAGGCCCGCCGTGCGGACCACGTTTCCCGCTTCTCTGTTGCACTCCCCCGACTTCTACGCGGGCGACCCGTACCCGGCGTACCGGGAGCTGCGCGCGTCGTCGCCGGTGTGCTGGAACGATGTGACGAACTTCTGGGCGCTGCTGAAGTACGAGGACGTCCGCTTCGTGTCGAGCAACCCGGCGCTGTTCTCGTCGGCGGGGGGCATCACCATCCCCGATCCGGCACAGCCGAGCCCGGTCCAGCCGGGCAGCCTGATCTTCACCGACCCGCCGCGGCACCGGCAGATGCGCAAGCTGATCAACTCCGGGTTCACCCGGCGCCGGGTGGCCGTCCTCGAGCCGAAGATCCGCGAGATCGTGCGCGGCATTCTCGATGGCGTACAACCCGATTCGGTCCACGAGTTCGCCGAGGAGATCGCCGCCCCGCTGCCCACCCGGATGATCGCCGAGCTGATCGGCGCCCCTCCCGACGACTGGGAGCAGTTCCGGGCGTGGTCGGACGCCGCCACCGGAAGCGCCGACCCGGAGATCGAACTCGATCCCCTGGTGGCCATGGGGCAGCTCTTCGAGTACTTCCAGAAGCTGATCGCCCAGCGGCGAGTCGAGGCGCACGACGACCTGCTGTCGGTGCTGGCCGGCGCGGAGATCGACGGGGTCCGGCTCACCGACGAGGACCTGCTCAACTTCGCGTTCCTGTTGCTGGTGGCCGGCAACGAAACCACCCGCAATCTCATCGCCTTGGGCACGCTGGCGTTGATCGCCCACCCCGACCAGTGTCGCCTGGTGGTCGAGGACCGGTCGCTGATCCCGGGCGCCGTCGAGGAGATGCTGCGCTGGAACAGCCCGGTGGTGCACATGGCCCGCACCGCGACGGCCGACGTCGAGATCCGCGGGCAGCGCATCGCCGAGGGTGACACGGTGGTGATGCTGTACGGGTCGGCCAACCGCGACGAGGACATCTTCGGACCTGATTCCGAGGAGTTCAGGGTGACCCGGCACCCGAACCCGCACATCGCGTTCGGTTGCGGCGAACACTCTTGTGTCGGTGCGCAGTTGGCGCGTTTGGAGGCGTCGGTCATGTTCGACGAGCTGCTGCGGCGGTTTCCCCGGCTGGAGCTGGTCGGCGAGGTGGACCGGATGCGGGCCACGATGGTGCCCGGCGTGAAGCGGATGCCGGTGCGGCTCGGGGCGGCCGGTTGATGGAGCTCGACTACACGCCCGAGCAACAGCGGCTGCGCGCCGAGATCCGCGCCGCGCTGGAAAAGGTGATGACGCCCGAACGAACCATGGCGCTCAGCGAGCGCATGGAGGGCGGTCCCGAGGTGCGGGAATGCGTACGGGCCCTGGCCGCGGCCAACCTGCTGGGCGTCGGCTGGCCCAAAGAATATGGCGGACGGGGTTTCTCGGCGATCGAACAGTTCATCTTCGCCCAAGAAGCGCAGCGAGTCAACGCGCCCATCCCGCTGGTGACGCTCAACACGGTCGGCCCCACTTTGATGCAATGCGGCACCGAGGAGCAAAAGCAGAAATTCCTGCCGGCCATCCTCGACGGCAGCGTGGAATTCGCGATCGGATACTCCGAGCCGGGCGCGGGCAGCGACCTGGCGTCGCTGCGCACCACGGCGGTGCGCGACGGCGCGGACTGGGTGATCAACGGCCAGAAGATGTTCACCAGCGGCGCCGCGTATGCCGATTACATCTGGCTGGCGGCGCGAACCGACCCGAACGCCAAGAAGCACAAGGGCATTTCCATCTTCATCGTGCCCACCTCGTCGCCCGGGTTCTCCTGGCAGCCGCTGCACACCATGCCGGGCATCTCGACCTTCTACACGTTCTACGACGACGTCCGGGTCCCGGACAGCGCCATCGTGGCCGGCGAAAACCAGGGCTGGCAGCTGATCACCACCCAGTTGAACTTCGAACGCGCCGCCCTGGGCAACCTCGGGGCGCTCGAGCCCCTGTTCGAGAAGACCCTGGAGTGGGCCACCGTCACCGATCTCGACGGTGGCCGCGTCATCGACCAGCCCTGGGTGCGGCTCGCTCTGGCTCGGGTCGAGGCGCAGGTCGCCGCCTACAAGCTCGTCAACATGCGGGTCAACGCGGCGATGACGAAAGGCGTGCTCGGCATGGGAGAGGCTTCCGCCGCCAAGGTCTTCGGCACCGAGCTCACGCAACAGGTCGCCCGCCAGCTGCTGGAGGTGCTCGACGGCAACGGGGTGCGCCGCGGCGAGGACGCGCCGCTGCGCGGCGCCCTGGAAACCGCATATCGCTGGGCGGTCATCAATACGTTCGGCGGTGGCGCCAACGAGATTCAGCGTGACATCATCGCCATGGCCGGGTTGGGGATGCCGAGGGCGCCCCGCGACCTTCGCGCCCAGCAGACAACAGGAGGACCATGACCGAGCAAGAATCCGAGGTGCGCGCCAAACTGCGGGCGCTCGTCGGCCAGCCCACCGGCGGCACCGGACTGCCCTCGGTGGCACCGGATCCGGTCAACCAGCCGATGATTCGGCACTGGGCCCATGCGCTCGACGACATGAACCCCGTCTACCTCGATCCGGAGTTCGCGGCGTCGTCGCGGTTCGGCGGCATCGTGTCGCCGCCGGTCATGCTGCAAACCTGGACGATGCCGTCTCCGAAGCTGGAGGGGATCGGCGACCGGGGCGGCGCCCCCGTCGAGATCCTCAGCAACCCAACGGCGTTCCTGGACGAGGCCGGATACACCAGCACCGTGGCCACCAACTCGGAATTCGAGATCGAACGCTATCCCCGGCTGGGCGATGTCATCAGCTCGACGTCGGTGTTCGAGGAGGTCTCCGACGAAAAGACGACCGCGCTCGGCACCGGGTTCTTCCTGACCTGGCTGATCACCTACACCGACCAGAACGGTGAGGTGCTGGGGCGTCAGCGATTCCGCGTGTTGCGATTCAGGCCGGCGCGCTGATGGCCCCCCGCCTGGCGCCGGCCATCAGCCCGGACACCGAGTTCTTCTGGAACGGGCTGCGCGAGCACAAGCTGCTGATCCAGCGCTGCTCCGGGTGCGGCGCGCTGCGCCACCCGCCCCGCCCGATGTGTCCGCACTGCCGGTCCCTGGACTGGGAGGCGATCGAGTCGTCGGGCCGCGGCACCGTCTACAGCTACGTGATGCCGCACGAACCACGGTTCCCGTTCTTCGACTATCCCTACATCGTGGCGCTGGTACAGCTCGACGAGGGGGTGCGGCTGGTGTCGAACCTGTGTGGCATCGACCCCGCCGACGTCACGGTCGGGATGCCGGTCGAAATCTATTACCAGACCTTCGACAACGACCTGGTGCTGCACCAGTTCCGGCCCGCCCGGTAGGTGGCGCAATGGATTTCACGTTCACCGAAGAGCAGGAGACCATCGCCAAGCTCGCCCGCGACATCTTCGAGCGCCGGGCCACCCCCGACCGGCTGACCGAGCTGGAGGCCGGCGAAACCCGTTACGACCCGGCGCTGTGGAGTGAGCTCGCCGCCGCCGACCTGCTGGGTGCGGCGCTGCCGGAGGCGGACGGCGGGAACGGCGGCGGCTTCCTGGAGCTCGGCGTGCTGCTGGCCGAGGTCGGCTGGAGCGTCGCACCGGTGCCCGCCTACGCGACGCTGGTGCTCGGCGCCGACCCGATCGCCCGGCACGGAAACCCGGAGCAACGGCGACGGTTCCTGCCCGGCGTCGCCGCCGGGACCCGCATCCTGACCGCGGGCCTGCAGGGCCCCGCCGCCACGGCGCGCCGCGACGGCCCCCGTTGGCGCCTCGACGGGGTCAAGGAGCTGGTGCCGGCCGCCCAAATCGCCGACACCATCGTGGTTCCGGCCGACATCGACGAGGGCGACGCCGGCCTCTTCCTGCTGCCCGCCGACGCCGGCGGCGTCGAGGTCCGGCCGGTCGCGACCACCAACCGCGAACCGCACGCCGACGTATTCCTCGATGGCGCAACCGTTTCCGCCGACGACCGGCTCGACGGCCCGGTCGGATCGCTGCACACCCGCGCCCTGGTCGGGCTGTGCGCGATCCAGCTCGGCGTCTGCGAACGCGCCCTGCGCATCGCGGCCGAGTACACCAGCGGCCGTGAGCAATTCGGGCGGCCCATCGGCAGCTTCCAGGCCGTGCAGCAGCGGCTGGCCGACGCCTTCATCGACGTCGAGGCGATCCGCTGGACCACCTGGCACGCGGCCTGGCTGATCGCGCGGGGACGCCCCCCGGGAGAGGCCGAGCGGGCGGCCCGCATCGCGAAGTTCTGGGCGGCCGAGGCCGGCTCGCGGGTCGCCGCCAGCGCCCAGCAGGTCCACGGCGGCATCGGCATCGACGTGACCTACCCGCTGCACCGCTATTTCCTGTGGGCCAAGCACAACGAGCTCACCCTCGGTCCCGCGCCCGCCCAGCTGGCCAGTATCGGCAGTACCTATCCGGAAGGAATCCGATGACGACCGCTGACAGCCGCACCACGCTCAAGTGGGCCGACATCAACGTCGGCGACGAGGTGACCCCGCTCGAAATCCCGATCACCACAACGATGATCGTCGCCGGCGCGATCGCCTCACGGGATTTCATGCCGGTGCACCACGACCGCGACTTCGCCAAGAAGCAGGGCTCGCCGAACCTGTTCATGAACATCCTGACCACCAACGGGTACTGCGTGCGCTTCCTCACCGACTGGGCCGGCCCCGAGGCGATGGTGAAGAACCTGTCGATCCGCCTCGGTGTGCCGTGCTTCCCCGACGACCCGCTGCGCTTCACCGGCACCGTGACGTCCAAGACCGAGGGCTCCGGCGGGGAGAACTTCGTCGAAGTGACGTTCAAGGGCTCCAACAGCCTCGGCGATCACGTCTCCGGGACCGCGGTGCTCAGCCTGCTGGACGGGGCGGGCGCGTGACCTCCTCGCTTCCCGGCAGCTGCGCCATCGTCGGCATCGGCCAGACCGAGTTCTCCAAGGAGTCCGGGCGCAGCGAGCTCCAATTGGCCTGCGAGGCGGTCAGCGCCGCGCTCGACGACGCCGGCCTGACGCCCGCCGACGTCGACGGCATGGTGACCTTCACCATGGACTCCAGCGACGAGATCGACATCGCCCGCAACGTGGGCATCGGCGACCTGAGTTTCTTCTCCCGCGTCCATCACGGCGGCGGCGCGGCGGCCGGCACCGTCGTGCACGCGGCGATGGCCGTCGCGACCGGCGTCGCCGACGTCGTGGTGTGCTGGCGCGCGTTCAACGAACGGTCCGGCTTCCGCTTCGGCGGCAGCGGGCGCGACATGACCGCGACCCCGCTGTTCATGGCGCACTATGCGCCGTTCGGACTGCTCACCCCCGCGGCCTGGGTCGCCATGCACGCCCAGCGCTACATGTCGACGTACGGGGTGACCAACGAGGACTTCGGCCGCATCGCCGTCGTCGACCGGGCGCACGCGGCGAACAACCCCGACGCCTGGTTCTACCAACGCCCGATCACGCTGGAGGATCACCAGAACTCGCGCTGGATCGTCGAACCCGTGCTGAGACTGCTGGATTGCTGCCAGGAGAGCGACGGCGGCGTCGCCCTGGTGGTGACCAGCGCCGAACGCGCCCGGGATCTTCGCCAGCCGCCGGCGGTCATCACCGCGGCCGCCCAGGGCGCGGCCGCCAACGGCGAGATGATGACGAGTTACTACCGCGAGGACATCACGGGGCTCCCGGAGATGGGGGTGGTCGCCAACCGGCTCTGGCGCGATTCGGGCCTCAAGCCCCAAGACATCCAAACCGCCTTCATCTACGATCATTTCACGCCGTTCGTGTTCACGCAGCTCGAGGAGCTCGGCTTCTGCGGGCGCGGCGAGGCCAAGGACTTCGCCACCGTGGAGCGGCTGTCGCTCGGCGGGGAATTCCCGATCAACACCAACGGCGGGCTGCTCGGCGAGGCGTACATCCACGGCATGAACGGCATCACCGAGGGCGTGCGGCAGATCCGCGGCACCTCGCACAACCAGGTCGAGGGCGTCGAGCACGTGCTCGTCACGTCGGGAACCGGCGTGCCCACCAGCGGACTGATCCTCGCGCCTGCCGACTAAGGGGGAAGCTCATGCCCAAGCTCGCGGTATTGACCGCACCCGGGGGGCCGATCGAGCTGGCCGAGTTCCCGCTCACCGCGCCCGCGCCCGGAACGGCGGCGCTCAAGCTGCGGATGGCGGGCATCTGCGGATCCGATCTGCACATCTTCCGCGGCGAGCTGCCGTTGCCGTGCCCGTTTGCCCTGGGCCACGAAATGGTCGGGGAGATAACCGAACTCGGCGAGGGACTCACCACTGACGCGACCGGCAAGCCGCTGGCCGTCGGCGATCGCGTCGTCACACCCTACTTTTGGACCTGCGGGCAGTGTCACGCGTGCGCCCGCGGCCGGCCCCACGCGTGCCAGAACCTGATGGCCGGTGAGTACCGCACCCATGACCAGGAGCCGCACTTCGTCGCCGCGCACGGCGAGTACTACTACACCAGCCGGCGGCAGCCGCTGTACAAGGTGCCCGAGGAACTCGCCGACGAGGCCGTCGCGCCGCTGAATTGCGCCCTCGCCCAGGTGTTGTTCGCGCTCCGCGACGTGCGGCTGGGCGACACGGTCGTCATCCAGGGCGCGGGCGGGTTGGGCATCAACGCCGCCGCCGTCGCGCGCACCGCGGGGGCGTCCGCCGTTATCGTCATCGACAAGATCCCAGAAAGGCTCGATGTCGCAGCCGATTTCGGCGCCACCTTCTGCATCGACGCGAGCGGCATCTCGACCTTCGAGGTGGCGGAGCGGGTCCGCGAGCACACCGACGGCATCGGCGCCGACTGGGTGCTCGAGGTGGTCGGGGTGCCGGGCGTCATCCCCGACGGGGTGGGCTTTCTGAACAACGGCGGCACGCTGCTCGAGGTCGGCAACGTGGGGATGGGCCGCACGTTCGAACTCGACCCGAGCGCGCTGGTCTACGGCAACAAGGCCGTGCGCGGCGTCATGCTCTACGACCCCGTCACGCTGGCGATCGGCCTGAACTTCCTGCAGCACACCGACTTTCCATTCGGCCGGCTGATGCCCAAGCCGTTCCACCTCGCCGAGGTCAACGACGCCTTCGCCTCGGCCGATGCCGGCCTGGTGCCGCGCGGGGCGCTGGTGCCATGACTCAGGCGGCGCAGAGCACCGACACGCGCGAACTCATCGTCGAGTCCGCGTTCATTTGTTTCGGCAGACAGGGATTGGACAAGGCCACCATCGTCGACATCGCCAAGCAAGCCGGCGTTTCACGCAGCACCATTTACGAGTATTTCAGCGACAAGGGCGCGATCGTCGAAGCCTGCGCCGAACACGCCTCCGAACGGTTCTACTGTGAAATGTCCAAGGCGATGGACCGGGGCAGCTCGCTGGAGGACAAGCTGAGCCGCGCGGCGGTGTTCGTGACCCAGGCGCGGCGAGTCATCGCCTCCGAGAAGTACTTTGACGAGGACGCGGTCAGCCTGCTGCTGACCAAGGACGCCGCGGTGTTGCTGCGCGAGTGTGTCGACTTCTTCGCGCCGTATCTCGCCGCGGCCCGGCTCACCGGCGAGGTCCGCAAAGACCTCGACGTCGAGGCCGCCGGCGAATGGTTCGCCCGGATACTCTTCTCGCTCTTCAGCACGCCGTCGTCGACCCTGGACATGGACGACCCCGAGGTGGCGGCGGAATTCGTGCGCGCCTTCGTGCTCCGCGGGTTCGCCGGGGATCGCGCGCGGCCCCGGCGCGGTTAGTGGCGCTGATGAGTGTGCATCGTGGGCGTCCAGTGTGCGCCGAGGGGCGCCCTGGACGCACACTCAAGTACCTGAGCGCACACTCAACGGCGCTGCTGGGCCCAAACGGTGTCGGCCGCATGAACCGGCCGGCCATGGCCGGGCAGCAGATGCGCGACGGGTAGTTCCTCGAGGCGCTTGCGGGTGGCGGCGGCGCTCTCGGCGTCGACGATCTCCGGCGTGTGCCAGGCCTGGCCGCGGACGGACAGCACGGCGTCGCCGGACAGCAGCGTCCGGGTGGTCGGGTTCCAGAGCGCGATGCTGTCGTCCGTGTGACCGTTGGCATTGACCACGGTCCAATCCGGCGCCCCGGGCACCGGCTGACCCTCGGCCAGCCCACCAGCGGGCGACGGCCCCCTCCAGCGCATCCCGAGCGGGGTGCCGTACCCCGCCACCCGGGCGCCGCCGAAGAGCCCCGCCACCCCGATTCGATCGAATGGCTGGTCGATCATGGTGGGCCAGATGGTTGCGGCCTTCGCCGGCGTCGGAGTGCGCGGTTTCACCCCGTCGAGATAGGTAAGCGTCTTGTCGGGCAACCAGATTGGCGCCCCGTGCCGCGCGGCGAGCGCCGACGCGCCCGCGACGTGATCGCTGTGCCCGTGCGTTGCCACCACGGCTTGCAGCGCTCCACCGAGGACGGCGGCCAGGTCGCGGGCGACCCGCGGTAGCCCGGCGTCGACCACCACCACGCCGTCGCCGCCCCTCAGGACATAGCAGTTGAAAATCCAGCGCGACACCCGCGAGATGCCGAGATCCGGCATCTCGTCGATAACCAGGCTCATGCCCGAGAGGCTACGCCCGGCTCAGCCGACTACTAGCCCGCGCCTGGCACGGGAATCGGGAAGTCGAGGGGCGGGGACCACGGCGGGGGCTCGGTCGACGGCGGGGCCGGCGGTGGCGGTTGGCCCCAAGGTTGCCCGGGCGGCGGGGGTGGCGGCGGATCGGCGTGCGCCGCGCCGACGCCGAGACCGGATGCGCCCACCCCCAGCGCCGCGGCGACGGTGAAACCGGCCAGCAGCTGCTTGATACGCATGGCCCCAAATCTATAGCGAGAGTGCATCCTGGGCGTTGAGTGTGCCGCCGCGGCGGGGTTTTCGCGAAATCTTCGCCCTGCGTTCACACTGAAAGCCCCGAGTTCACGCCCGGTGCGTCAGCGCCCGCAGGAAGAACTTCAGGTTGGCGGGTCGTTCCGCCAGCCGCCGGACGAAGTACCCGTACCACTGGGTGCCGAACGGCACGTAGACACGGACCTGGTTGCCGAGGTCGGCCAACCGTCGCTGTTCGCCGTCGCGGATGCCGTACAACATCTGGTATTCGAAATCGCCCACGCCGCGGCCGGATTCGCGCACCATGCCGGGAACCGCGTCGATCACCGCCGGGTCGTGCGACGCCACCATCGGATATCCGCTGCCCGCCATCAGCACACGCAGGCACCGCAGGTACGAGTCGGTGACCTCGGCGTCGTCCCGGTAGGCCACGGATGCGGGTTCGTCGTAGGCGCCCTTGCACAACCGGATCCGCGCGCCGGCCGCGGCGAATTCCTGGCAATCCGCATGCGTACGCCTCAGGTAGGCCTGCAGAACCGTGCCCAGCCAAGGAAAGTCGGCCCGCAAATCGCGCACGATGGACAGCGTCGAATCGGTGGTGGTGTGGTCCTCGGCGTCCACCGTCACCCACACGCCGGCCCGCCGCGCCGCGTCGCAGATCGACCAGGCGTTCTCGCGGGCGATCTTCTCGCCGTCGCGGTCCACCGCCTGCCCCAACGCGGACAGCTTCAGCGACACCTCCAGCGGCCGAACGCCGCCACACCCCGGGCCCAGCCGGCCCAGCCGGTCGATCAGGTCCAGGTACACCCGCACGGCGGCGTCGGCGTCGTCGGCGTCGGTGACGTCCTCGCCGAGGTAGTCGACGCTGACCAGGCGCCCCGAATCACGCAGCGCCCCAACGCTGTCCAGCGCGCTGTCGATCGTCTCGCCGGGCACGAACCGCCGCACCACCTTGGGGGTGATCGGCGTCCGCTCGGCGGTGCGGCGCAACCCGTCCCACCGGCCCGCCGCCATGATCGCCGGGCGGACGGTGTGGGCGAACAGCCCGGCCATCAGTCGGCCGCCATGTGCGGGTAGGTGTGGTCGGTGGCCGGGACGAAGGTCTCCTTGATCGTGCGGGCCGACGTCCAGCGCAGCAGGTTCAGCACCGAGCCGGCCTTGTCGTTGGTGCCGGATCCGCGCGAGCCGCCGAACGGCTGGCGGCCGACCACCGCACCGGTCGGCTTGTCGTTGACGTAGAAGTTTCCGGCGGCGAACCGCAGCCGGTCCTGGGCGGTCAGCACGGCCGCCCGGTCGTCGGCGATGACGGCGCCGGTCAGCGCGTAGCGGGACCCGGTGTCGATGACGTCGAGGATCCGTTCGTAGTCGGCGTCGGGGTAGACGTGCACCGACAGCAGCGGGCCGAAGTACTCCGTCGCGAACGACTCGTCGGTCGGGTCGTCGGACAGCAGCACGGTGGGCCGCACGAAATAGCCGACGCCGTCGTCGTATTCGCCGCCGACCGCGATCGTGACGCCGGGCGCGCCCTTCGCCCGCTCGATGGCGTCGACGTTTTTGAGGAAGGCGCGCCGGTCGATCAGCGCGCCGCCGTAGTTGGTCAGGTCGGTGATGTCCCCGTAGCGCAGCGCGGCGGTCTCGCCCAGGAACGTGTCGCCCATGCGTTGCCACACCGAGTGCGGGATGAACGCCCGCGATGCGGCCGAGCACTTCTGGCCCTGGTAGTCGAACGCGCCGCGAATCAGCGCCGTGCACAACACGTCCGGGCGCGCCGAGGGGTGGGCGACGACGAAGTCCTTGCCGCCGGTCTCGCCGACCAGGCGGGGATAGCTGTGGTAGCCGCCGATGTTGGCACCCACGCGCTGCCACAGGTGCTGGAAGGTGGCCGTGGATCCGGTGAAGTGGATGCCGGCCAGTCGCGGATCGTTCAGCGCCACATCGGAAACCGCGAAGCCGTCGCCGGTGAGCAGGTTGATCACTCCGGGCGGCAGACCCGCGGCCTCGAGCAACTGCATCGTCAGGTACGCCGACAGGGTCTGGGTGATCGACGGCTTCCACACCACGGTGTTGCCCATCAGCGCCGGCGCGGTCGGCAGGTTGCCGGCGATCGAGGTGAAGTTGAACGGCGTGATCGCGTAGACGAAGCCGTCGAGCGGGCGGTAGTCGCTGCGGTTCCATTCGCCCGGCCCGCTGATGGGCTGCTGAGCCAGGATCTGGCGGGCGAACGCGACGTTGAACCGCCAGAAGTCGACCTGCTCGCACGGCGAGTCGATCTCGGCCTGATAGGCGGACTTGGATTGGCCGAGCATTGTTGCGGCGGCGATCTTTTCGCGCCACGGACCGGCCAGCAAATCGGCGGCCCGCAGGAAAACCGCGGCGCGCTCGTCGAAAGGCATAGCCGCCCAGTCCTTCTTGGCGGCCATCGCGGCCTCGACGGCGGCCGCCGCGTCGGCGTGCGTGGCGTTGGTGAGGATGCCCAGCCTCGCGGCGTGCCGGTGCGGCTGGACGACGTCGAATGGCTCGCCCCCGCCCATCCGGTGGTTGCCGCCGATGACGTGCGGCAGGTCGATCGGTTGGTCGGCCAGCGCGCGCAACTCGGCGAGCAGGCGAGCGCGTTCCGGGGATTGTGGCGCATAGTCGTGGACCGGCTCGTTGGCCGGGGCTGGTACCTCAGAAAACCCAGTGATCGCGTCCATGCTGCTCAGGATCCCCGGCGCGCCCCCCGATCGTGTTGGCCGATTGGACAAGACTTAGAGCGGCCGCTAGTAAGATCGAACAACATGCGGGTGGCGGGTGTCGGTCTGGGCCAGCTGTTGCTCGCGCTGGACGCGACGCTGGTCAGCCTGGTGGATGCCCCGCGCGGCCTGGACCTGCCGGTGGCGTCGGCGGCACTGATCGATTCCGACGATGTGCGCCTCGGCCTTGCGGCGGCGGCGGGCTCGGCCGACGTCTTCTTCCTGCTCGGCGTGACCGCGGACGAAGCGCTGCGGTGGCTCGACGGACGGACGCCCGCACCGGCGGCGATCTTCGTCAAGGAGCCGTCCGATGCCCTGGTGGCGGCGGCGGCCGCGGCCGGGTCGGCGGTGGTGGCCGTGGAGCCGCGGGCGCGTTGGGAGCGGCTCTATCAGTTGGTCAATCACGTGCTGGAACATCACGGCGACCGCGGCGATCCGGTCGACGACTCGGGCACCGACCTGTTCGGCCTGGCGCAGTCGCTGGCCGACCGCATCCACGGCATGGTCAGCATCGAGAACGCCCAGTCGCACGTGCTCGCCTATTCGGCGTCGAACGACGAGGCCGACGAACTGCGCCGCCTGTCCATCCTGGGGCGCGCCGGGCCGCCCGAGCATCTGGAATGGATCGGTCAATGGGGCATCTTCGATGCGCTGCGCTCCAGCGGCGAGGTAGTGCGTGTCGAAGAGCGCCCGGAATTGGGCCTGCGTCCGCGGCTGGCGATCGGCATCCACCAGCCACCGGCCGCTGCCCGCCGACCGCCGGTGTTCGCCGGCGCGATCTGGGTGCAGCAGGGCTCGCAGCCCCTGGCCGACGACGCCGAGGACATGCTGCGGGGCGCGGCGGTCCTCGCCGCGCGAATCATGGCGCGGCTGGCGGCCCGGCCGTCGACGCACGCGCGGCGGGTGCAGCAACTTCTCGGGCTCTCGGAGGCGGATGTCGCCGAACCCGCCGACGCGGCCGCCGTCGCCCGCGAACTCGGCCTCCCCTCCGACGGCGTCGCCGCGCTGGTCGGCTGGGACACCGTCGGGACTCCGCACCCACGGATGGCGGACGTAATGGCGCTGAGCGCCAGCGCTTTTCGGCGCGACGCCCAGGTCGCGTCGCGACAATCCCGCATCTACGTGCTGCTGCCCCAGACACAGGTGCGGTCGGTCGCCTCATGGGTGCGCGGCACGATCGGCTCCCTGCGCGCCGAACTCGGCGTCGAGCTGCGGGCCGCCATCGCAGCACCGGTCGCCGGTCTGAGGGAGGTGGCGGCGGCGCGTTCGGAGGTCGACCGCGTCCTGGATAGCGCTGGGCGGCACCCGGTTTCGATGGGCCAGGTGACGACACTGGCCGAAGCGCGCACCACGGTCCTGCTCGACGAGATCGTCACCCTGGTCGGCGCGGACGAGCGGCTCGTCGATCCGCGGATAGCCGACCTGCGCGCGCAGGACCCGGTGCTGGTCGAGACACTGCGGGCCTACCTGGACAGCTTCGGCGACGTCGGTGCGGCAGCGCGGGCGCTGCGGGTGCACCCCAACACCGTTCGGTACCGCGTGCGGCGGATCGAGAAGCTACTGTCGACGTCACTGTCGGATCCCGAGGTGCGGCTGGTGTTTTCGCTGGGATTGCGGGTGACCGAGCGCTCGGCGTAGCTCAGGGAACGGGTGTCGTCGAATCAACCATGGGCTTTCGCCGCAGCGCTCTGGATCGCCGCGACCCTTTCGCGATCGATACCCCAGGGCTCGTCTACGCCGACGCGTTGGTCCAGATCCCACAGGACGCAATGCTCGCCCGGGTTTGCGACGAGCGACCATGCGAGAACCGTCCTGCGCAGCTGCTCTTCGGTTGAATCGAACGCGCCGCGAACCTCCTCCGGTGCGCCACCCTCCGGGTAGTGATGCAGAAACTGGCCATACGCCCGCCTGCAGAACGTCGCATACTGGACTGTGCACAGGATCAGTCCGTGCCACGCCTCATCGACTGCGCGCGAAGGCATCCCGATCACGCGATGGTCCCGCAGCGCGGGCGCACAGCAACGCAGCCACTGCCGCAACCCGATGTCGACAAGCGATCTCGGCTCCCACGGGCAGGTTTTGAACACCGCCGCGGGAAGCTCCAGCCGCGCGACCGCGGCGTTCATCCGATCGAACCGACCGCCGCGCCGGCGGATTTTCGGTATGTCAATGCCCGCCGCCACCGCAGCCGCCTCCGCCGCAGCCGGATCCTCCGCCGCAACCGCTGTGACCGCCGCCGCAGCCGCTGTGCCCGCCGCTGCATCCGGAACCGCCCCCTCCGTCGCCGCCCGTCGCCCAAAAGCGGCGGCGGCGCCTGTTGCGGGTTTGCCACGACCGAACCACATACCCGACGAACATCAGCACGGGTATGGCGAAAAACGCAATGCCCATCCAGTTCGGGGCTGGCCGGTCCATGGCAACGAAGCGTCCGAGAAATCGCAACAAGGCCCCACCGCCGGCGAAGAGCGCGAAAATGATGAAGTACCAAAACCAAAAGCTGCTGAAGACAGAGCTGAAGATGTTGATGATCCTGCGGCTCGAGCTCTGGGGACTCGCGGCGTGCGTCGTGGGCACCCGGGCCACGTGCGGCTGCGAATCCGCGACCCGCTGCGGGCTCAGTTGCTGCTCGATGAGATCGAGGAACTCATCGACCTCGTCTTCGTTGTACCCGCGTCGTCCGATCGGTGGCCTCGCGAATGCCACGTTGCGCACCTGCTCCGAGGTCAGGGCGCGTCCGGCGGGGTCTCGCAGGGCCGACTCGACGAGGTCGAGAAACGCGTCGACCTGATCTTCGTTGTAGCCGGACTTCCCGATGGGTGGCTTGGAGAAGGTCACGGTGCGAACCTGTTCCGCAGTAAGGCCATCGCCCGTCGCCGGCGCGAACCTGTTGACCTTCCACTTTTGTCGCGCGGGCGCGCTGGGGGCGGCTCTCATGCGCTGTTGCTCGGCCAACTGGCGCTCCAGGTCGGCGATACGCTTCTCGGGGTCGTCCTGGTTGATCTCCATGGCGCTTCCTGTCGCTGCGGTGTGGCCAGAGATTACTGCGGGGCATTTGCGAAATTCTTGTGCCTCTCCCGTGTCAACCACTGCGCGGCGATACCCACATCCGGTGCACCGCTTTGCCGGCCCCGGTGACAATCATGACCTGCTCCGGTCGACCGCGGAAGGGCGAAAGCGCCACCGCTCTGGTGTCCGGGTGCCGACCGTCGCCCACTTCCCGGCGATCGCGGATTGATGATGCCCGCCAGGCGGCGAACCGGGCGGCGAGACCGCGCTCAACGCATCGACGCCGAGCGCACCCGCAACGCCGACGGTTTGGCGCCGCTCAGCCGCCGATCACGGTGTGCCCGAACACATGAAAGGAAACCCGCACGGTGGCTTCTGCGTCGCCTCCGGAGGAGGAGGATCGGTTCCCTCCCAAACGCTCGCGTCGACGTTTCCGTGCCCCCAGACGACGCCCCACCAGGTATGGCATTGACTGCGGTCCCACTGAACGCCAAGCCCGTTCGACCCGGGCGGGCATCCGTGTCCGGTATTTCCATGAAGCCCGATTGGATCTCCCGGGCAGCATTTGTACGGCCCGGACGCTCCGGGCGGTACGGGCCCGTCGGCCTGCGCGACCCCGGGGGTGACCCCCATGACCGCAGTACCCGACAGCATCGCCCCGACAACGATTTTCCCGAGGGTCCGGGAGGCGTCCATGGCGGCATCCTTTCGGCCTTTGCTGGGAGCAGCAGCATAACGCCGGCCGCTTGCGGGAATCTTGCGATCGATCACCACCCCCGTTTGGAGCGGCTCGCAGAATGATTTGCGCCGCGCCTAAGACCGTCGAGTACGATACCCACCGAAAAACCCTGCAAGAGGCATGATTCTGGTCGGAAATCGCATGCGGCCACCCCGGCAAACCGGATTTTGCCCAGAAATCGCAATTCGGGCCGAACCGCGGGGCGGAATCAGTAGCCTCTCCGAAAACGCTCGGCCATGGAGGTTTCGCGTCGTGCCAACGGAGAGCGCGTCGGAATGGCCGATGGTGGCCCGCGACGCCGAACTGCGCCGCGCCCTGGCGGCGCTCGATGACGCGGAGTTGCACGGCGTCGCATTGATCGGCGACAGCGGGGTGGGCAAATCGACCCTGGCCCACTCGCTCGCCGACACGCTCGAGGTGCGCGGGGCGACGGTGCGGTACGTGCTGGGCACCCAGACCGGTTCCGCGGTGCCGTTGGGCGCGTTCTATCGATCCCTGACCGTGGTGGCGCCGCGGGAACCGGCCGCCATGCTCGCGGCCGCGCAACGCACCCTGGAGCAGGAAGACAACCTCGTCGTCGTCGTGGACGACGCGCAGCTGCTGGATCCGTTGTCGTCGACGCTGGTGCAACAACTCGCGGCCGGTGGCAGCGCGCGATTGATCGTGACGATCCGGTCCGGCGAGCCGGTACCGGACGCGGTCACCGCGCTGTTGAAGGAGCGGTTGTTGCTGAGCCTGCACATTGACCCATTCACCCCGGAGCAGACCGCGGCGCTGGCCCGCGCCGTGCTCGGCGGCGTCGTCGACACCGAGCTGATCACGGCGTTGCACGGCCGGTCGGCGGGCAGCCCGCTGCTGCTGCGCAGCTTGCTGGGCGCGGGCCGCGAAAGCGGCGTGCTGGTGCGTACCGACGCGGGTTGGCAACTTCACGGCGCGCTGCGTGCGGACCGCGAACTCCACGATCTGCTCGAGTTTCGACTGCAGACCTTCCCACCGGAGGAATTGGAGGCCGTAGAGATCCTGGCGGCGGCGGAGGTGCTGGACTGGGAGATCCTGCGTGAGCTCTGCGACGCCGACGTGGTGAGTCGTCTCGAGCGACGCGGAGTGATCCGGCTGGTTGCCGACGGCTTCACCACGGTGGCGCGGTTGGGTCACCCCGTGTTCGGCGAGGTGGCGATGCAACGCGCCGGGGTGGTGCGCACGCGACAGCTGACAACCCTGCTGGCACAACAACTTCAGCGGCAGATGCGCAAACAGCATCAGCATTCGGGGTCTCCCGACGTGCGCACCCGGATACGGCTGGCGCAACTCATGACCCGAAGCGACCTGACGCCGGACCTCGACGTGATCGTCGACGCCGCGGCGAGCGCGATGACGATGTCGGACATCGATTGCGGAGAGGACTTGGCCCGATTCGCCTTCGAGCGCGGCGGTGGCCTACCGGCCGCCCTGGTGCTGGCGGAGGCGATGGGCTGGCAGGGGCGGGGCGCCGAGGTCGAGGCGGTGCTCAACAACGTCGATCCCGAGGGTGCCGACGAGCGGATGGTCGTGCAGTGGGGTTGTCTGCGCGCCGCGAATCTTTTCTTCAGCTGCCGGCAGGTGGAGCCGGCGAGGCTGGCACTGGCCGACGTACGGGCCCGCGCCGATTCCGACGCGCTGCGCCCGCTCGTCACGGCCATGGAAGCGGCCTTCGCATGCTTTTCCGGTGACTTCCGGACGGCATTGGGCCTGGGATTCGAAGTGCTTGAATCCGATGTGCCGGCGGTGATGAGGATGTGGGCTGCAACGTGGACGTGTTGGGCGTTGGCCCTCACGGGGCAGTTCCAGGAAGTCCGGCGGGTAGCCGACGCCGGGCGGGCAGGCGCGTTCGATCGATCCGGTCCCTGCCGGTTTGTGATGGGTTTGGCCGAAGTCGTGGCCTTGACGGCCGCCGGTGATGACTTGGCGGCCGAGCGGGTTCGCGAACGCTACGCTTCCACGACCATGGTGTGGCCCGCCGCAGACGCCTTCCTGCACGCCATGCTCGGATGGGTGCAGCTTTCCCGGGGCGGGTTGACGTTCGCGTGTGCCGCCCTTCAGGATTCGATATCGGCCATGGCGCAAGGCTTTCCGTCGGGCTGGTTGATGCTGGTATCTGCCTGGTCCGCACAGGCCGAGGGCGCACGGGGAGACAGCGCGGCCGCCGCGGCCGCGCTGCACAGGGCCGAGGATGCCCACGGACCGTATGTCGCGGTGTTCTTGCCGGAACTCGAGCTGGCCCGCGCCTGGGAGCGAGCCGCCGCCGGCGACACGACGGCCGCGCGAACACACGCGCTGTGCGCCGCACAGCTCGCACGGCAATCCGGGATGTGCGCCGTCGAGATGCGCGCCCTGCACACCGCCGTCCGGTTCGATGACCGTTCTCAATCCCAGCGGTTGGCGCAGCTCGCCGAGACACTCAACACCCCGCTGGCAGATGCGATCGCCCAGCACGCCCGCGGCTTGGCCGAACACGACGGAGATGTGCTCGACGCAGCCGGCGACCGATTCGCCGGCCTGGGCGCGATGGCGCTCGCCGCCGACGCGGCGGCCCACGCAGCACGCGAACACGCGCGTAATCGCCAGCGCACCAAGGAAATACGGTCATCGAGCCGCGCGCACACGTTGGCCGCAAGGGGCGAAATGCGAACGCCCGCGGTCTCAGCGGCCGCCTCGCCGTTGCCCATCACGGCCCGCGAACGCGAGATCGTAACCCTGGTCACGGCCGGTTTGTCCAACCGTCAGATCGCCGAAAAGCTGTTCGTCTCGGTGCGGACCGTGGAGGGCCACGTCTACCGCATCTTCGGCAAGCTCGGCATCGAAGACCGCGAGCAGCTCGTCGAGCTGATACGACTGTCGTGGGACGAGAATTAAGCGACGTTCATCGCGTCATGTTGCCGCGGTCAGCTTTCGTTGACGGTGAATCGCCGCCCTGCCGTCTCGCTCCAGCTCGTAGATGTGTCGATCGCAGCCGCACACCAGCCCGCTCGTCTGGTAGGTGGCTTCCGTCGCCAGGCCGGCTTCGATGCACATAGCGCAGAGCGGGACGGTGGAACCGTGATCGAGCCGTGCGCTGGTGATCCGGACCGCCGGGAGATCGTATGGCAGCGCGCGATGACGACCCCTCCGCCTGCTGTGCGGGACAAGCCGCAGCACCGGGCGAAGGCGCCGCATGGTGAGGTTGGTCATACCGCCCCCTCGTCTGTTGGTTCGGTGCGGGACCGGGCTGCAACCAATCGTCCCAGCGAGCCCCGCCCCGGCACGCGTAGTTGACTACTCGATCGCTACTCCACTTCTTGAGCGCGCCGTTTGCCGAATCGCAATGTTGAGTACGGCGGGAACAGCTCGGGCAGCCGGGGGAAGAACCGTGAGTCCGCGCTGTGGTCGCAGAAAGCCACAGCCGATCGGGCGCCTCGATGGGGCAGAGCGCCCGCCGTCGGCATGCCCCTACCCCCGAAAGCCGTCCACGCCACCGGATTCAGCGGCCCCGTCGACGCGCCAGGTGATCCCCGCATCGCGCAATGGTTGTGTTCAGGGTGAAGCCAATCGAACGACTTGCGGGGCATTTTGCTCCGGTTAGGCTTCCTTGGTGACTGAAGGCCCGTCGTCATATCTGGTGCTGGCTTCTCAGCGCAGCGGCAGCACGCTGCTGGTCGAATCGCTGCGCGCCACCGGCGTGGCCGGGGAACCCCAGGAGTTCTTTCAGTACCTGCCCGCCACCAGCCAGGCCCCGCAGCCGCGGGAGTGGTTCGCCGACGTGGAGGACGAGTCGATCCTGCGATTGCTCGACCCCATCGACGAAGGGACGCCGGACCTCGCGCCGCCCGAGATTTGGCGCGACTACATCCGCACGGTCGGCCGGACACCGAACGGCGTCTGGGGCGGCAAGCTGATGTGGAACCAAACGCCGCTGCTGCTGAACCGCGCGAAGGACCTGCCGAACCGGTCCGGCGACGGCCTGCGGGCCGCGATCCGCGACGTCATCGGCGAAGAACCGCTCCTCATCCACGTGCACCGGCCCGACGTGGTGTCGCAGGCCGTGTCGTTCTGGCGCGCGGTGCAGACGCGGGTGTGGCGCGGCAGGCCCGATCCCACGCGGGATGCGCGCGCCACCTACCACGCCGGCGCCATCGCGCACGTCGTCACCATGCTGCGCGCCCAGGAGGCGGGCTGGCGGACCTGGTTCGCCGAGGAGGGCATCGAGCCGCTGGAGGTTCCCTACCCGGTGTTGTGGCGCAACCTGACTCAGGTGGTCGCGACCATCCTCGAGGCGTTGGGGCTCGACCCGGCGCTGGCGCCCGAACCGGCACTGGAGCGCCAGGCCGACCAGCGCTCCGATGAATGGGTGGAGCGTTACCGTGCCGACGCCGAGCGCGACGGGCTGCCCACCTAAACTCAGCGCGAGCCAATCGGTTGGCCCCGAACCCGAGCCACGCCACCATGGCGTCGTGAACCGGTTATCCGAAGATTGGTGGGCGACGCTGCTGGCGGGCGTGATCGTCGCGTTGGCGGTCGCGGGCGCACTTCCGAAGATCCCCTGGTGACGCGGTGAGCACCGTCAGCGTCGACGCCACGGAAGCCGAAGAAGAGCCGGCCGAAGCCGCCTTCACCAGCGGCCGCCCGCTGGACTACGTGCCCGGCATCCTGCTGCTGATCGCCGTGGGCGTGCTGGGCAAGTACGCCCAAATCTGGTGGAACGCGGCGGCCAAACGCCACCACTGGACGGTCCCCGACATCGAATACGTGTTGTGGGCCATCGTGATTGGGCTGGTCATCGCCAACACCGTCGGCCTGCACCGAATATTTCGGCCTGGCGTGCTGACCTACCAGTTCTGGCTGAAGGTTGGGATCGTGGCCCTGGGTTCGCGATTCGTGCTGGGCGACATCGCCAAGCTCGGCGCCACCAGCCTGGTCCAGATCCTGGTGGACATGGCGGTCGCGGGAACCATCATTCTCATCGTCGCGCGCGCCTTCGGGCTGTCGGGCAAGTTGGGTTCGCTGCTGGCGATCGGCACCTCGATCTGCGGGGTGTCGGCGATCGTGGCCGCCAAGGGCGCGATCCGGGCGCGCAACGCCGACGTCAGCTACGCGATCGCGGCGATCCTGGCGCTGGGCGCGGTCGCGCTATTCGCGTTGCCGCCGTTGGGGCACCTGCTCGGCCTGACGAACTACGAATTCGGCCTGTGGGCGGGCCTGGCGGTGGACAACACCGCCGAGACCACCGCCACCGGCTACCTGTTCTCCGATCACGCCGGCAAGATCGCCGTGCTGGTCAAGTCCACTCGCAACGCGCTGATCGGCTTCGTCGTCCTGGGCTTCGCGCTGTACTGGGCCGCCCGCGGGGAGGCCGACGAGATCGCGCCCGGCGCCAGGGCCAAGGCCGCGTTCGTCTGGGCGAAGTTCCCGAAATTCGTGCTCGGCTTCCTCGCGGTCTCGGCGATCGCGACGGCGCACTGGCTGAGCAAGGGGCAGACCGCCAACCTGGCCAACGTGTCGAAATGGGCGTTCCTGCTGACGTTCGCCGGCGTCGGCCTGACCACCGACATCCGGCAGATCGCCCGCACCGGGTGGCGTCCGCTCGTCGTCGCAGTCATCGGGCTGACCGTCGTCGCATCCGTCTCCCTCGGGCTCGTGCTGCTCACCTCCCGCGTGTTCCATTGGGGCGTAACCACGTAGCGAAGGCCGGACGGTAACCTGGCGGCCGTCATGTTGATCACGATCCTGGTGATGGCCGTCGCGGTGAGCCTCGAACCGTTCCGGGTCGGCATGACGGTGCTGATGCTGAACCGGCCCCGACCGCTGCTGCAACTGCTCGTGTTCCTGTGCGGCGGCTTCGCGATGGGCATGACCGTGGGCCTGGTCGTCTTGTTCGTGCTGCGCCGCCGGCTGCTGGGCTCGACGTACTTCACCTTGCCCAGGGTGCAGATCGGCATCGGCGTGCTCGCCCTGCTGGTCGCCGCCGCGGTGCTCCTGAAACCCGACACGCGCCGCGCCGCCGTGCCCCAGCGGCTGGCGACACACGGCCGGCGGCTCGTGAACGGGCGTTCGTTGTGGGTCGCCGGAGTGGTCGGCCTCGGCATCGCGCTGCCGTCGGTGGACTACCTGGCCGCGCTGGCCGTCATCCTGGCCTCGGGCGCGGCCGCGGCGACGCAGGTCGGGGCGCTGGTCATGTTCAACGCCGTGGCCTTCGCGCTGGTGGAGGTTCCGCTGCTCGCCTATCTGCTGGCGCCGCGGCGGACGCGCGCGACGATGGGCGCCCTGCACGCCTGGATCCGGTCCCGACGCCGCATCGAGGTGGCCACCCTGCTCACGGGCGTCGGGGGCGTTCTGCTCGCGGTCGGCCTGGCCGGCGCGTGAAAAGCTAGGCCGGCGTCGGCGCCGGCGGCGTCACCACCTGCACGGGTTCGTTCGCGACGTCCGACTTCAGCAGCGGCCAGCCCTTGCGCAGGATGTGGTCGAGCCAGGCGCCGGCGAACTGCGAAGTGAGCACCGCCGCGACCACCAGCGTGGTGTAGAACTTCGAGCTGATGATGCCGGCGTCGAAGGCGACGCTGGCCAGGACGATGCCAGGGCCGCCGCGGGCGTTGGTGGTGATGCCGAGGTTGATCAGGTCCAGGCCCCGGAAGCCGGCGAACCGCCCGGCCAGCGCGACCGACGCCATTTTGACCGCGCAGGTGGCGACGATGAAGACGACGATCATGGGCAGCGAGACACCGCGGATGAGGTCCAGCTTCAGCCCCACGATCGCGAAGTACACGGGAATGAAGAAGGCGAACGCAACCTTGCTGATCGCGTCGATCGAGTCGTCGAAGATTCGGCGCTTGCGGTGCACCAGGGCGAAACCCGCCAGGAACGCGGCGAAGACGAGGTTGACGTCCAGCGCCCCGGCGGCCGCGCAGTACGCCAGCAGCACCGCGATCGCGTAGCCGGTGGGCGAGTGCCGCGCCAGGGCGTTCCAGCGGGCCGTGTTGAGGCGCTTGATCAGGCGCGGCACCACGGTGAGGCCGAGCCCGAAGTAGGCCACCGTCACCAGGAGGTGCAACGACATCTGCCAGGGATTCAAGTGGGATTTCGCCGCGATCGAGGTGGCGATCGCCAGCGCGAGCCACAGCACGATGTCCTCGAGCACGGCGACGCCGAGGATCAGCCGCGCGAACCGGGTGTCCAGGATGTTGAGGTCGGCGAAGATCTTGGACACCACCGGCACCGAGGTCACGGCGACGCCCACCGCGAGAATGATGATCAGTGACACGCGGTTGCCGTGCGGCCCGGCCAGGCTGGGAGTGATCAGGTGCGGCGCGAAGATCAGCCCGAGCAGGAATGGGATGCCGGTGCCCACGATCACGAGCCAGCTCACCGTGCGCCGCTCGCCCCGGCCGAACAACTGCTGCATCTCGGCGCCCGAGACGAACATCAGCAGCAGCAGCCCGAGCCAATAGACGAAGCTCAAGATGTGGGTGTTGTGCCGGGCGGTGCCCATCACGTGCGCCACGAACGGCAACCGGCCGAGCAGAGCCGGGCCCAGCACCACCCCGGCCAAGATTTCGCCGACCACCTTCGGCTGTCGCAGCTTCACGAACACATAGCCCAGCAGCTGGGCCAGCCCGACGAGCACCAGCAACACGAATATGACCGCGGTCAATTGGGGGTTCGACACTATGCACTCCTCAAGTTGTCGGGCTTATCTCGGCCGGCGCGAGCTCGGCCGATGGCCCATCGTTGGTACAGCCGGAAGGCGAGCGTCACTGCTCCCGTCCCGATGAGCACGCACACCGGGTATCTGACGTCGGGCGAATGAATGACCAGGGGAAGAAGTCCGACGGCCAGCGCCGGCGGAATGTGCAGCCTCAGCACGCGAAGCGTGGCGACGCCGAACGCCATTGCGCAGGCGGCCGCAACACCGCCGCTTCCGAACAGGCCGACGGCGACGCACCCCACGGTCGACGTCAGAAAGCACGCAGCGGGAAGTGCCACGGGTTTCCCCGCCCAGGGGCACACGGTGGGATGGGCGAACATCTCGTAGGCGATGACGATGAGCGGGGGAAACAGGATGAGCCGCTGACCCGAGGCCGTCGCACACAGCGCCATGACCGCGACGAACACGAAAAACGGCAGGGCCCAGGCGGTTCCGCCGGGCCGCGTCTCCAAAACATCGTCAAGGTCGGGATGGCTCGGCCGGCAACGCCTTTGCCGGGCCAACAAGATGCAAGCCAAAACGATTAGGCTCGCCGCTACCGAAGCGGGGTAGGCCCAGGTTTTGATGCCCAGGAAGACTGGCAGCACCCCGGCCGCGATCGCCGGGGCGATGTTCGACTTGAGCAGGCCGATCGCGAGCACACAGAGGGCGACGACGAGCACGATGCTCACGACGCCGAAGGGAAATGCCGCCGTGATCAGGGTGCCGATGGCCGCGCCCAGGACCGGCGTCAGCACAAGTCGCCGCGGTTGGCTCGCCCACTTTCCCCACGGGCGAGTCAACACGTCATGCGAAAGTGCCGCCAGCCCAGGGAAGAACAGGTAGTAGTGCCAGCCGTTGCAGTGCGCGGCCACCGCGACGTAACCGAGCGCCACGGCCTCCATCAGGAGGCGGTCTCGGAGTACCAGCCTTTGGTCTGCCATGGGCTTGGGCGGTGGAGCTTCGCCCCAAAGGGGAAGCGGCTCAGCTCCTTTCGCCGGTCTCCAGCCAGTGGGCGCACTCACTGCCAAGCTTTTCCAGGGCCACCCGGTCGAAGCGCCCGACCTGCGCCGGCGTCAACTCGTTGCGGTGATCGCGCTTGAGCCCCTTGTGGAAAAACGCCTTCGCGCTCGACATGTGTGTTCCACCGAACGGCGCCATCTTCTCCGCCCGGGCGCTCATGTAATCGAAGGAGCAATGCTCGAGGATGGCCTCCATGCGCAGCGATGCGGGATCGATGGAGAAGAATTTCGCCAGCCGGGCGATCTGGCCGGACAGGTCCTTCTTCAACTGTCCGTAATGCAGCAGAAGCACATTCGGCTCGTCGCGCAGCTCCCACCACGACTTCATGATGTCGAGGAGATCGCAGCACTGGTAGCCGTCGGTGTCGAGCCACAGGTCGAAGAACCGCTGCATGTCCTCGGGGATCACCAGCGGAGTGGGGTCGCCGGACCACTCTGCGTGGATCCGGTTGATCTGCGACATCGTCGATTCGGAGAAATTGTAGAGATAGTTGTGGAGGCTGATCCCGAGATCTTTGCCGTTCCGGCCGACGAACACGTAACGCGCTTCGGGCGCGATCGGCACGGCGTCGGCCGGCAGGTGCGACTTCATCACCCGCCGCATGCCGGACTCGCGCTGCTCCCGCAGCACCTCGAGCATCCCCGCGTGATCTCCCCAGCTGGAATCGAGCCAGGGCGACGTGTCCGAGAGGCCCCCTTCCGGCTCCTCGCCGTTATGGAGGATTTGCTGGACGATCCGCTGGGTCCACGTCGTGCCCGCCTTGAACGGATCCGCGACGACGATGTCCCCGTCGACGAAGCCGCCCTGCGCGAGGAAGTCTTCCCAAACCATCGAATTGGACAAATAGTCCCTCAGGACCCTCGTCGGAGCGAGTAGCTGCTTTTCCATCGGTTAATACCTTTCGTCGGTTTGGTCGAATATTCACAAATACGGATTCACGAGACATGGGGGCATGGTTATGAGTTGCATTTGACGCACTTCATGCCTTGAGGTACTGATCTCGATAGCTGCCAGACTTCCTTCAGCCTGGAGATTTAGGCGTGCTGCGGCATCGGCGTTACTCCAGCCACCGATGCCGCAGGGTCATTAACCGGTGTTTTATTCAGCATGATTATTAGTATCGTTGCGCAAGCTTATGACTGCCTGTGCCCCGGTTGTAAGATTGCTGATCTTTCGATGCTGCGCAGCGATTCAATGGCTGATTACGCAGAATGTACGGCGTCAAATAGCGGGCGTGCATATTACAACTCACGCCGCCCGCCCCCGGACTGTCAGGTACGCCGATAAGCGAGGTCGGGGTCCGTCCGCGGGGGTCAAGAGCTCACGTCTTGACGATCTCCTCCGCAGGCGGTTGCACCAACGCCGGCGCCGCGGCATCTTGCCCGTCGCACCGCACGTAGCGGTACCAGACCAGCACTCCGGCGGCGATGTAGCACACGAGGAAGCTCCACAACGCCGGTGTCTCGGTGCCGGTGGTGTCATACGACTGCCGCAACGCCAGGTCGATCCCGACGCCGCCGAGCGCCCCGAAAGCGCCGGCGACCCCGATCAGTGCCCCCGACCGCACGCGCGCCCAATGCCCGCGTTCGGCCTCACTGACGCCCAGCGCGCGGGCGCGCTCCTCGAAGACCGACGGAATCAGCTTGTAAACAGCCGCTTTGGCGGCGCCGCAAAAAACGAACAGTGCGATGAAACCGACGATGTAGCCGACCATCGTGAAACCCGTCACGGCGGCGCCCCGGTCCTCGGCGGCGTCGGCATGCATGCTGACGCCCACCAGGAACCCGCCCGCCACGATCGAAGCGGCGAAGACCGCCAGAGTTACGCGGCCGCCGCCGAACCGGTCGCTGACCTTCCCCCCGGCTATCCGCGCCAGCGACCCCAGCAGCGGCCCGATGAAGGCAACCTCCGCGGCGTGCAGCGACGCCTGCGCGTGGCTTTCCCCGGCAGCGATGAAGTTGTGCTGCAACACCTGACCGAAGGCGAACGCAAAGCCCAGAAACGAGCCGGAGGCGCACATGTAGAAAAACGAGATCGCCCACGTATCGGGAACCCCGAGAATGGCCCGCAGGTTGTGCAGCGACAGGCCGGTCCGGTGCGCGACGACGTTGTCCATGAAAAGCGTTGCGCCGACGCCGCCGACGGCCAGCAGCGCAAGATAGATGGCGCACACCCAATAGGGCGCCTCGTGGCCCGCGGTGGCCAGCGCAACCAGTCCGACCGCCTGGATGCCCGCCGAGCCCAGGTTGGCCATCCCACCCGTGATGCCAAGGGCAAATCCCTTGAGCCGCTGGGGAAAAAGCCCGTCGACCTTGGCCAGCGATGCCGAGTAGTTGCCGCCGCCCAGGCCGGTCAGCGCGGCGCACACCAGATACGGCCACAACGGCAGGCCGGGGTGGGACAGCAGGATAATCGCCCCTGCGGTCGGAAGCAGCAGCACCACGGCGGAGAACATCGTCCAGTTGCGGCCGCCGAACCAATTGGCCGCCATCGAATACGGGATGCGCGCGAGCGCCCCGACCAGGGAGGCGGTAGCGCCGACCAACAGCTTGTCGCCGGTCGAGAAACCGTAGACGGACTGCGGCATGAACAGCACCATGACCGACCACAGATACCAAATGGAAAATGCGACATGCACATTCACGACCTGCCACATCAGGTTGCGCCGGGCGATGGCGTGATTTCCGCCGTTCCACGCCACGGCGTCTTCCGGATCCCAAACCACGATGCGATGTGAGCGGGCCACGCGATATCTATCATTCACCGGCGACGGAGGCGTGAGCGTCGGGCCAGCCTGCTCGCATACCGGGTCAGGTCCCATTGGGCTGCTCAACAATTCGGCACCCGGCGGGAGAGCGATCGAACGGCCACTTACGGTCCTCCGCGTCACATCGGGCTGCACAACCGGCCAGCCGACCACTTGGTGTCTGTTCCGCAGGGACCGTTGGCCGTCAACAGCGACGCGCGGTTATTGGCGAGCCCCACCGCCATCGTGCGCCGGCAACGCGGTGCCCCGTCCCGCCAACGCACGTGTACGTCCTTGGTAGTCAAGCGGGAAACGTTCGACAAGCTGGCGTGTCCGATCTACAGGAGATTTGCAGCCGACTCGCCAGCTCTGTCCAGCCGGCCGTGAGGAAGCCACGGCCGCGCATCGGATTCCGAGCATTCTCACAGCTGGTGTGGGTTGCCATCCAAGCCCCGCGTTGTACATTGCTGCCACTGTGGACCCTCGGATCACCGGCGCGAATCGTCGATGGCGGTTGGCCATCGCGACGGTCGCGGCGCTGAGCCTGTTCGTCGCCCTGATCGCGGGTTCTTCGTTGCGTCCCCAATTCGCCGCGGCCACGCTTCCCGAGCCGGCGGCGTGGACCCATGCGACCCATGCTGTCCGAGCGCAGACCGGCCCGGCGGAGCTTCGCGCTGCCGCCCATGACTTTTCGCCGGGCTCCACGCCGACAGACAAGAAGCCTTTCCACAGCATGTGGATGACCCGCGACCGGCCGGCCACGGTGATCCACTTGTCGCCGCAAACCGGCTGGCTTGCCCTGCCGGCGTCGTTTGGCGGGTCGAAGTTTCCGCCGGATGGCGTCCGATGGGCCGCAGCAGCGCCCGCTCCCGACGACCGAGATGTGTTGACGCGACTCTGCGTCGCCCGACGCTGACGAGCCCGCGCCGGGCCCTCATGCCGTCTGGCGCGGCCCGGTAGGCCCACAACACACATCAAATCACGGCAGTCGGCCCGACCATGCCGAATTACCCGCGGCTGCAGCGGGACAGGACGTCGACCCCTTTCGAGGAAGCATCCATGGATTTCGTTGTGCAACAAATAAATTCCGAGCCGATCCCTTCGGAGCGCACTGTCGACTACAGCCCTCCGCGCCCGTTCCACCTGCCGCGGCTGGAGCATTCGGCGTTACCGATGGCCGCCGATCGGGGTGTCGGATGGAAGGCGTTGCGGGACGCCGGGCCGGTCGTGTTCATGAACGGCGCCTATTACCTGACGCGCCGAGAGGACGTGCTCGCGGCGCTGTGCCAAGCCAACCTCTTCTCTGCACATCTCGCGCTGCAGCCCCCGGGCAGCCCGGTGCCGGTGCTGCCTTCGGCGTTCGACCCTCCCGAGCACACGCGATACCGCAAAATCCTGCAGCCGTATTTCAGCCCGCACGCCCTGGCTAAATCACGGCCCGTGATGAAGCGCCACGCGGTCGACATGATCGCCGCCCTCGCGGCGCGGGGCGAGTGCGAGGTGATGGCGACCTTCGCGCGCCTCTACCCGTATCAGGTGTTCATGGACCTCTACGGGCTGCCGCTGGAGGACCGCGACCGCGTGATCGCCTGGAAGGACGCCGCGGTGGACGGCAAGCCCGAGGGATACGAGCTGCTGACATATTTCACCGAGGCCATCAGGCAACGCCGGCAGAACCCGGGCTCCGACATGTTGTCGGAAGTCATGACCGGTCCCGGCGATCTCACCGACCTGGAGCTGCTCGGCATGAGCCACCTCTTGATCCTGTCGGGTCTGGACACGGTCGCCGCGGCGATCGGCTTTTCGCTCTTCGAACTGGCGCGGCGGCCGCAGCTGCGCAGGGAGCTGCGCCACGATCCCGAGCAGACCAAGGTCTTCATCGAGGAAATCGTCCGGCTCGAGCCGGCGGCGCCGTTGGCGGCCCGGGTCACCACCGACTTCGTCAAGGTGGGCGGCATGACGCTTCCCCCGGGCACGCCGGTGCGGCTGTGCACCGCCGCAATCAACCGTGACGGCAGCGACGAGATCTCCACCGATGACTTGGTGATGGACGGAAAGGTGCACCGCCACTGGGGATTCGGGGGCGGTCCACACCGCTGCATCGGGTCGCACCTGGCGCGGATCGAGCTGGCGATCGTCATCGACGAGTGGCTCAGGCAGATCCCTGACTTCCAGCTGCCGCAGGGCTACACGCCCGAGATCAAGTTCCCGTCGAAGAGCTTCGCGCTCAAGTCGCTCCCATTGAGCTGGGGCGGCCAGGGTCGGTAGCCAGTCGCTTCACGCCTGTTCCTCGGCCTTCGCGGGGTCCTCGATCACGTGATACGCCGGATCGACCATCGACATGGGGCGATTACCGGACTGGCGGGCCTTCCCGGTGATGCGCAGCAGCTGCCCGGGCTGGATGTCGGCGCCCCCGCGGCCCGGGCGGAACGTGACGTTGACTTCGCCGCTGTCGTCGCCGACGACGATCCAGCGAAAAGTGCGGCGGCCCTTGGTGATGTCCTCGATCTGGCTGACCCGTCCCTCGAAGGTGGCGCGCTGCCCCGGGATGAGCCCGGCCACGGTGATCACCGACCCCCGTTCGGGGTGCTCGTAGGCCTCGACCTCCCGCTCCTCGTCCCTGAAAACCCAGGCCCCGACCCGGTCCAGCCACCGCGCGATGCGGTGCTCGAACTCGTCGGGATACGCCTCCTTGATCCGCGACTCCACGTCGTACGGGACGATCGTCGCCGCCGCGTCCGGCATCAGGCTGACCGCGCGGGCGATCTTGTCCGCGGTGCGGTCGTGCAGCAGCCGCCCCAGCAGCGGCGAATACGTTCGGCGCGGCAACAGCACCGTCACATTGGTGTCGGGATGCTCACGCAGCGCCGTGGCGACCAGCACCTGAGCAGAGCGGTTGATCTGCCGGTCCGGACAGTCCACGACCCGTAACCGGGTATCGAGTTCGTAGTGATCCCAACGCTTTCGCAACTGCGAGGCATGGGCCGCATCGACCATGAAGTGCACGGCGATGAGCTCGTCGGCGCGCAACCCCTTGCCGTACCGCAACGCCTCGATGGTCGAGAGGTCGACCGAGTTCACGAACACGAACACTCGATGCCTGGCGTACTTCACCAGCTCGGGCCGGTCGGTGCGGAACATCTCCAGAATGGCCGCCTCCGCACGGTATTCGTGGTTGAGCCGGATGAGCAGGAAGACCAGCACCGGGAACACGACGACCACCAGCCACGCGCCCTCGGTGAACTTCGCCACCGCGAAGATGCCCACCACGATCGTCGACAGGATCGCCGCGGACAGGTTGATCGCCAGCCGGCGCCGCCAGCCGGGTTCCCGGTGGGTGAGGTGGTGTTTGGTCATCCCGTAACCGGCCATCGAGAACCCGGTGAACACGCCGATCGCAAAAACCGGGATCAGGGCGTTGACCGAACCACCGGTCGCCAGCAACAGCGCCACCGACAGCGCCGTGAGCGTGATGATCCCGTTCGAAAACACCAGGCGGTAGCCACGTTTCGTCAGCTGGCGGGGCAGGAAGCGATCCTCGGCGACAAAGCTGGCCAGCGCGGGGAACCCGTTGAAGCTGGTGTTCGCGCCGACATACAAGATGGCGGCGGTCGAAGTCTGCACGAGGATGAAGAAGACGTTTCCGATCGCCCCGTTGCCGAAGACCGCACGACCGACCTGTGACAACACCGACGGATATTCGGTGAGGTACGGCGTCGCGTGGGTGACGTAGGCCAGATAAGCGACGCCCGCCAGCAAGAATCCAAGAATGCAGGCCATCGCGGTGAGCACTCGTCGCGCGTTCACGCCCTGCGGCTTTCGGAACACGTCGACCGTGTTCGAGATCGCTTCAACCCCCGTCAGTGACGAGCCGCCGTTGGCGAAAGCACGCAGCAAGGTCAGTATCGTTGCGCCCATCACCAGGCCGCTACCCTGCTGCACCGGCACCGTGCCGCTCAGCTGGTGGGGATCGTATACGGGTAAGTTCCAGAATATTTCGCGAACGACGCCGACAACGATCGTCAGGCCGATCATGACGACGAAGAAGTACGTTGCGGCCGCGAACGGCCAGCCGGCTTCGCGCAAACCGCGCAGATTCAGGTAACAGATCAGAAGCACAACGCCGACCGTGATGTACAGGTCGTAGCGACCCAATGCCGGTATGGCCGACGCCACCGCGACCGTCCCCGCGGCCGCCTGCACCGCCACGGTCACCACGTAGTCGATCAACAGCGCCGCGGCGGCGACCTGCGCCACCCGCGGCCCGAAATTCTCCCGCGCGACGATGTACGAACCGCCGGCCCGGGTGTAGGCCATGACGACCTGCCGGTACGACGCTGCGACGAACGTCAGGATCAGCAGGATGACGCCGGTGACCGGAAGTAACAGGACGAACGCGGCCAACCCCGCGTGCGGCAGCAGTTCGATCAGGATCTGCTCGGGGCCGTACGCGGTCGACGAGATGGCGTCCGGGGAAAGCGCGCCGAGCGCAACCGGATTCGAGAGCTTCTCGCTCGTCAGTTCCTCGGTGATCAGCGGCTTGCCCAGGAAAACCCGCTTGGCGATGTCGCCCACCGTGGTCGGAATGTGCAGCTTGCCCGTCGAGCCCGCCGAATTGGTCACGGCGCTAAGCGTAAGAGAGTCGGTGCACCGCGGCGGCGATTCGTTCGTCGGTGGCGGTCAGCGCGACCCGCACGTGCCGGGCGCCGCGCGGGCCGTAGAAATCGCCGGGCGCCACCAGGACGCCGCGACCGGCCAGCCACGTGACGCTGTCACGACACGGTTCGCCGCGCGTGGCCCACAAATACAGGCCGGCCTCGGAGTGGTCGACGGTGAAGCCGGCCGCGCGCAGCGCCGGCAGCAGGGCCGCCCGCCGGCTCTCGTATCGGCCGCGCTGCAGCATCTCGTGGGCGTCGTCGTCGAGGGCGGCCACCATCGCGGCCTGGACCGGCGTCGGAACGATCATGCCGGCGTGCTTGCGGACCGCCAGCAGCTCGGCGACCAGCGCCGGGTCCCCGGCGACGAAGCCCGCCCGGTAACCGGCCAGCGACGAGCTCTTCGACAGCGAGTGGATCGCCAGCAGCCCGGTGTGGTCGCCGTCGCACACCGTGGGGTGCAGCACCGAGAGCGGTTGGTCATCCCAGCCCAGGCCCAGGTAGCACTCGTCGGAGGCCACGATGACGCCCCGCTCGCGTGCCCACCCGACGACCTTGCGTAGGTGGTCGACGCCCAAGACCCGTCCGGTCGGGTTGCTCGGCGAGTTCAGGTAGAACAGCGCCGGCGATCGCGGGCCCACCTGCGTCAGCGAGTCCGCGCGCAGCACCTCCGCCCCGGCCAGGCGAGCCCCGACCTCATACGTCGGGTAGGCCAGCTCCGGCACCACCACCACGTCGGCGGGGCCCAGGCCCAGGAGCGTGGGCAGCCAAGCGATGAGTTCCTTGCTTCCGATCACCGGCAGCACGGCTGCCTCGGCCAGGCCGGTGATTCCGAAGCGGCGCGCCAGCGCACCGGCCGCCGATTCGCGCAGCCGGGCGGTGCCGGCGGTCGCCGGGTATCCCGGCGCCGAACTCGCACCGGCCAGCGCCTCGCGGATCAGGGGGGCGACCGGGTCGACCGGGGTGCCGACGGACAGGTCGACGATTCCGTCCGGGTGGGCCGCGGCCAGCGCCTTCGCGTCGGCCAGCGTGTCCCAGGGAAACTCCGGCAGGGACGCCGACAGTGCCGGCCGGACCCGGTCGGGCCTGTGCAGCACCGGCCCGCTCAGTCGCCTTCGCCCTGCGGCGGCAGGTCCTTGACCACCTGCGGGTCGTTGTCGGTCATGCCGACCTTCGCCGCACCGCCCGGCGACCCGAGCTCGACGAAGAAGTCGGCGTTGATCTGCGTGTACTGGCCCCACTGTTCGGGCACGTCGTCTTCGTAGTAGATCGCTTCGACGGGGCAGACCGGCTCGCATGCCCCGCAGTCCACGCATTCGTCGGGATGGATGTACAGCATCCGGGTGCCCTCGTAGATGCAGTCGACCGGGCATTCCTCGATGCATGCCTTGTCTTTGATGTCGACGCAGGGTTCGGCGATCGTGTACGTCACAGACGTCTCCTCAAGCTGTGTCCATGTACTGCGTGTGGGCTGCTGTTCGGTTCGCCGCGGCGCTTCGGCCGCTTCGGCGAAAGCTTTCGGTTACTGATACTAGACGTTGCACATACACGTCAACCACCGGGCATGCAAGTCGGCGCCGGCGCCCCGTCCGGCGGTGGACGCAAAGTGCGCATCACGCGCGCCGTCACCCCCGCCGGCCCCGCTGAGGGTCTGCGTTCACTCACGGCGAACATGCCGTGCAAGCCGCTGACCTGCGGATAGTTACGATTAGAGCTTTCTGTGCGATAACGGATGCGAGGATGAAAGCTCGCGGGGCCTGGTAACCTCGACCGCAGACGGCAACCGTTGGGCAGTGTCGTCGCCGTTTTCCGACGGTGCATTGAATGGGGAAGGTATCCACAAATGGTGAAGCTGTCGTTGACCAAATTGGCCGCTGCCGCCGGCGGCGTGGCGTTCGCGTTGACGGCCGGCTCCGGGATCGCATCCGCCGATCCCCTGGATCCGGTCATCAACACAACCTGCAACTACGGGCAGGTCATGGCCGCGCTCAACGCGACCGACCCGGGAGCTGCCGCGCAGATGAACGCATCGCCGATCGCGCAAAGCTACCTGCGCCAGTTCCTTGCGTCGCCGCCGCCGAAGCGCATGCAGATGGCCCAGCAGATCCAGGCCATGCCGCAAGCCGCGCCGTACTTCAACGACGTGTTGTCGGTGGCCGGTAGCTGCAACAACTACTGAGCGAGTTCAGTAACCGCTGAGCAGGCGGCGCAGCCGGCCCAGCGCTTCGGGCCCGGCGGCGCTGCAGATTCGGGACGGGTTCCCGGGTCGACGACCCCAGAGCAATAGCACCCGCGCGGCCGCATCGGTTTCCAGCGTGGCCGGGCCTTCGGGCCCGGCCATGCCGATGTAGGTGTGGTCGGTGTCGGCGCTGACGACGACGTCGTCGCTGCCCGGCGCGCGCAGCCGGGCCGCTATCCGCTCACCCGCCCGTAATCCCTTGGCGCCCTTCGCAAGCAACGGACGCCCGACCGCCGTGACGCTGTGCGTGGTCATCCACGGCTCGGCGAGCCGGGCCTGGGCCGGCGGGTCATCCCCGGTGATGTCCCAACCGTGCAGGACGAGTTCTTCGCGCATGTGCTCGGCGAACCACGGCACCTTCATGGTCCGACCGGTCCACGCGACGTCCGTGTCCGCAGGGACGCCGTCGGCCGCCGCCGCGACCTCGTTGAGGGTGGCCATCCGCTCGTGCAGCGCGTCGAACAGGTCGGCGTCGCCCAGGGCACGCAACGGCGCCTCCCGCTCCTCGAAGCCGCGGGTGCCGACGGGGTTTCCCTCCAGATGCGCCCGCAGCACCCTGGCCAGCTCCTCGGCGTTGCCGGCTTGGTGGATGACGACGTCGCGGACCGTCCAAGCCTCGCACCAGGTGCCCGCGTCGGGCCGGCGCTGCTGCACCGCGTCCAGGAACGGTCGCCACTCCGGGAATCGATCGTGTTCTATGTGTCGCTTCACGGCCCCGGTATACCCGGGGGCGGTGACAGTTACGCCGCCAGCGGCGCGTAAGTCGTGGTGCGCTGGCGCGCGGGGCGACCGATGCCCTCGGCGATCGCGGACAGCTCCGCCGCGGTCTTCGCGGACCCGTGTTCGGAACCGGCCATCCGCGAGATGGTCTCCTCCATCAGCGTGCCGCCCAGGTCGTTGGCGCCGCCGTTGAGCATCACCCGCGTGCGGTCGACGCCGAGCTTGACCCAACTCGTCTGGATGTGGGAGATGCGCCCGTGCAACATGATCCGTGCCAGCGCGTGCACCGCCCGGTTGTCGCGGTGGGTGGGTCCTGGGCGCGCCGCGCCGGCCAGGTACAGCGGCGAGCTCTGGTGCACGAATGGCAACGGCACGAACTCGGTGAAGCCGCCGGTGCGGTCCTGGATGTCGCGCAGCACGTTGAGGTGGCCCACCCAGTGCCGCGGGCTGTCGACATGCCCGTACATCATCGTCGACGACGACCGCAGGCCCACCTCGTGTGCGGTGGTCACGATCTCGATCCACATCGACGTGGGCAGCTTGCCCTTGGTGAGCACCCAGCGCACCTCGTCGTCGAGGATCTCGGCCGCGGTGCCGGGGATGGTGTCCAGGCCGGCCTCACGCAGGCTGATCAGCCATTCGCGAACGCTCAACCCGCTCTTGGTCACGCCGTTGGCGATCTCCATCGGGGAGAACGCGTGCACGTGCATCGACGGCACGCGGGCCTTGACCGCCCGGACCAGTTCGGCGTACCCGGTGACCGGCAGCTCGGGATCGATCCCGCCCTGCATGCACACCTCGGTGGCGCCCTCGACGTGCGCCTCCCAGGCGCGGTCGGCCACCTCCTCGGTCGACAGCGAATACGCGTCGGCGTCACCCTTGCGCTGCGCGAACGCGCAGAACCGGCAGCCGGTGTAGCAGATGTTGGTGAAGTTGATATTGCGGTTCACCACGAAGGTGACGTCGTCGCCGACGGCGTCGCGCCGCAACGAATCCGCCAGCGCGGCAACGGCATCCAGCGCGGGGCCGTCGGCCGTCGCCAACGCCAGGTACTCGTCGTCGGTGCAGCGCGCGGGATCGCGCTCGGCCGACCGCAGCGCGGCGAGCACGTCGGTGTCCAGGCGTTCTGGCGCTTTGGCGCCCTGGGCCGCCAGCTCGTACACGCGCGCACGGATCGACTCCCAGTCGCCGAACGCGCTCTGTAGGTCGCTGCGGGCCGCGGTGTTGCGGCCCTGGGTGTCGATCGCCGCGTGCAGGTCGACCCGCCCGGCGGATTCGATGTCGTCGGGCTCCTGCCAGGGCATGCCCACCGGGTTGACGTCGCGGGCCAGGCCGGTCTGCGGATCGGCCAGCGCCGCAACGTGTCCGGACACCCGTGGGTCGATCCACGCCGCGCCCGCCTGCACGTATTTGGGCTGCGCGGTCAACCGCTGCACCAGGTCGTATCCGGCCTCCGCGGTGATCTTGGCCAGCTCGTCGAGGGCGGGCCACGGCCGTTCGGGGTTGACGTGGTCGGGGGTCAGCGGTGAGACGCCGCCCCAGTCGTCGACGCCGGCGCCGATCAACGCCAGGCACTCCTCGCGCGACACCAGGTTGGGCGGTGCCTGGATGCGCATGCCCGGGCCGAGCACCAGCCGCGCGACCGCCACCGTCGCCAAGTAGTCCTCGATCCCGGCGTCGGGGAAGCCGGCCATCGCGGTGTGTTGCTTGGCCCGGAAGTTCTGCACGATCACTTCCTGGACGTGCCCGAACTCCTTGTGCGACTTGCGGATCGCCAGCAAGGTGTCGGCGCGTTCGGCCAGCGTCTCGCCGATGCCGACGAGCAGCCCGGTGGTGAACGGGATGGACAGCCGCCCGGCGTCGGTCAGCGCGCGCAACCGAACCGCCGGGTCCTTGTCCGGGCTGCCATAGTGCGCAAGCCCTTTCGTCTCGAACAACCGCCGCGACGTCGTCTCGAGCATCATGCCCATCGACGGCGCCACCGGCTTGAGCCGCGACATCTCCGACCAGGTCATCACGCCGGGGTTGAGATGCGGCAGCAGCCCGGTCTCCTCCAGCACGCGGATCGCCATCGCCCGGACGTACGACAGGGTGGAGTCGTAGCCGCGTTCGTCCAGCCAGTCCCGCGCTTCCGGCCAGCGGTCCTCGGGCCGGTCGCCGAGGGTGAACAGCGCCTCCTTGCAACCCAGTTCGGCCCCGCGGCGCGCGACGTCGAGAATCTCGTCGGGCTCCAGGTACATGCCGGCGCCCCGGGCGCGCAGCTTGCCCGGGACGGTGACGAAGGTGCAGTAGCGGCAGGTGTCGCGGCACAGGTGGGTGACCGGGATGAACACCTTGCGCGAATAGCTGATCGGCAACCGGCCGGCCGGCCCGCGGCGCCCCGCCGACTCCAGGCCCGCATCGCGCACCCGTGCCGCGCTCGCGCACAGGTCGGCGAGGTCCTCGCCGCGCGCCGTCATCGCGACGGCCGCCTCGTCGAGGTTCAACGCGACCCCGTCCCGGGCCCGCCGCAGCACCCGCCGCAACGCCGACGCATCGGCCTTGGGCGGCGGAATGACAGGGCTGGGTAAAGCGACGGGATCCTGGCCCGGGGGCTCCGGTGTCAGCGGCACGTTGGTGTAACTTCCCCACGATCGAATTTCATCCGTCCGGCCCAGCCTGCGAACCGCTGGGCGACGGTGCCATATGTGCAACAGTAGCCCCAGGCCGCCGCCGGCCCTCGATCGACATCCCGGCCCCGGCGGGTCCCCTTTGCTGTGTGTTTGGCGGACTTGGCCGCTAACCAGCCGCGACCGCGTTACCATCCGTCCTATCTCAGGGAGGTGTGAGATGTCGTTCCTGTTCTCGGACCCGGAGGCGCTGGCCGCGGCGGCTTCGGACCTGTCCGGCATCGGATCGACCCTGAGCACCGCCAACACGGCGGCCGCGGCCCCGACGAGCGCGGTGGCGGCGGCGGCCGCCGACGAGGTGTCGGCGCAGGTCGCCGCGTTCCTGTCCCAGCACGGGCTGGGGTATCAGCAGATCAGCGCACAAATCGCCGAGTTCCACGAGCAGTTCGTCCAGACCTTGAGCGCCGGTGCGAGCGCGTACGCGGCGGCCGAGGCCGGCGCCGCCCAGAACCTCGCCGGTGCGGTGAACGCCCCCGCGGCGACGCTGCTCGCCGGCGGCGGCGGCGGTGTGGCCAGTGCGGCCGCTGCGGCCGGCGGAGCCGTGTCCGGTGCGGTCAGCCACGTCGAGAGCGTCGTGGCGGGCTCCGCGGGCGTCCTCAGCGCGGGCAGCGGGTTGCTCGGCGGCGGCGCCCAAGCGATCGTCAGCCAGGCCGGTGCGGCCGCCAGCGCGGTGTCCGGTGCGGCCCTCGGCGCCGTGTCCGGTGCGGCGAGTGAGGTCGAAAGCTTCGTGGCGGGCTCGGCCAATTTCCTCGAGGGCGCCGGGCTGTTCGGCAGCGTCGGCCAGGCCGCCGCGCTGCTGCTGGGGCCCACCGGGGGGATCAGGGTCTTGACCGCAGCCAGCGCGCTGCTG
The DNA here is from genome assembly GCF_001668725.1 of Mycobacterium sp. E787. Taxonomy (GTDB): domain Bacteria; phylum Actinomycetota; class Actinomycetes; order Mycobacteriales; family Mycobacteriaceae; genus Mycobacterium. The sequence continues at coordinate 72,371 of NZ_LZKL01000116.1, forward strand.
GCGCCGGCAGCCGTCACCAACGCCGCGGCGGTGTCGGCGGCGAACGCGTTCGCTCCCATCGCCGAGTCGATCGAGACCGCCTACCTGCTGATCGAGCCCTACGTGCAGTACGGCTTCGAGCTGGCCTCGTACGCGGCGGGCTGGCTGCCGTGGATCGGCTGGATAGTGGCGCCGCAGATCATGTTCTTCTACAACCTCTTCGAACCCATGGTGCAGAGCGGCCTGTTCAACATCCTCGACTGGTTGGGCGGCACCATCACCTTCGCCCAGGGGCTGAACAACTTCCTGACGGCCACCACGGCGTCGATCAACTACTTCATCCAAACCGAGATCAACTGGTTCTTGAGCTTCCTGCCGCCGCTCCCGCCGCTGCCGCCGTTCTTCCCGTAACCCGGCCGGTCAGCGGCGCCGACTGCGCCGCCACAGCACCCACACCGGCGGCGCGACCCCGAGCACGATCAGCAGCAGGGCCCCGTAGGCCATCAGCCCCCGGCCGCCCAGGATGACGTCGTCGGCGGGACCGCCCATGCTCATGACGGCCACCGCGAGAAGCCACGTCCACAGCGGCAGTGCGGCCACCCGCGCGGAGCTGGTCCACTGGCCGGCGGCCCAGACCAGCGCCGCGTTGAGCAGTCCGCTCAGCACCGCACTGATGGGAAACGGGACGGAGCCGATATACGAGGGCAGCAGCAGCGCGCCGGCGACTGCCGAGAGGATCCCGTCGACGGCCAGCAGCGCCAGGACAACGAAACGAATCGCGGGGTCCGTCGCGCCGCCGTTCTCAGCGGACGCGACGCGTGGCTTGGTTTCGGTCAGGTCGGGACGCTGTCGATATTGGAAAGGATCGAGCCGATGACCCACTGCAGGCTGTCGAGGCGGTCCTGCCAGTGCTGCTGGTTAGGGTCCAGGTCGGGGTCCATGCGAATTCCTTCCGTGGCTGCCTGTTTGGCAGCCTACCGCGTTGTGGCGGTGGCGAAACCCAGTCCCGCAAGCAGATCCGTTTCCCAGCCGCGCCCGTCGCGCTCCCCCGCGGCCCCGCCCACCAGGACGTAGTGCTCCTCGGCGAGGATGGGCAACGCCATGTTGTTCGACAAGGCGCAGGCCCGCCCGGTGGGGCCGACGACGACCTGCGTGGCGTGGGAGGCGAGCGCGGCCGTCTTGGCGGCGAGCGCCTCGGGCGCCGCCGCGACGACGGCGTCGATGGCGGAGTCGGCGTAGCCGAAGTCGAACTCCTCGTGGGGCGGGATCGCCCAGCCGGGCAGCAGGTCTTCGCGATCCAGCGCCCGCCAACCGGCGTGGAATGCGCTCTCCGCCAACACCGTCCAGTAGAACTTCGGCACCGGCCACGGCTCCCCGGGATAGTCGTCGCTGGAGCCTGCCGCGGCGACGGCCGCCGTCGTGACGGTGTGGGCGTGGATGTGGTCGGGGTGGCCGTAGCCGCCGTTGGGGTCGTAGGTCACGACGACGTGCGGGCGCTGCTCGCGGATGACGGCGACCAGCGCGCCGACGGCCTCCCGCTCGTCGGCGTCAATGAACCTGTCGCGCCCGCGTTTTGGGGTGCCCTGCATGCCGGAGTCGCGCCACCGTCCCGCGCCGCCGAGGTAGTGGGGCCCGTTGACGCCCAGCGCGCGCAGCGCGGCGGTGAGCTCGCCGATGCGGTAGCCGCCGAGTTGGTCCGCGCGATCGGCGGCCAGCCCGGCCCACGGATCGCCGATGACCTCGCCCTCCTCGCCGAGGGTGCAGGTGACGACGCGCACCTGCGCGCCGCGAGCGGTGTAGTGCGCGATGGTGGCGCCGTTGCTGAGGCTCTCGTCGTCGGGGTGCGCATGGACGAACAGCAGCCGCGGGCTCTCGGGCATGGACGCACCCTACCCCGGAGGCGAGCAGCGGATAGGAACGCGGACGGCTACTATCGAGAAATGCCCCAGCTAACCCAGGACCGGAGTAGCACCCGGAGCCGCCGACGAGGCGAAGTGCTCGAACGTGCGCTGTTCGAGGCCACGTTGGCGGAGCTGGCCGAAGTCGGATACGGCGGGCTGACGATGGAAGGGATCGCCGCGCGCGCCCACACCGGCAAGGCCGCGTTGTACCGGCGCTGGTGCAGCAAGCACGACCTGGTGCACGCCGCGCTGGTGTACGCCCTGCCGCCACTGCCGGAGCTGCGCACCGGCCGGTCGGCCAGGGAGAACCTGTTGACGATGTTCACCTCCCACCGCGACATGCTGGCGGGCAAGACCAGCTTTCCCAGCCTGGACGTCATGCACCAACTGCTGCACGAACCGGAGATGCGCGCCATCTTCGCCGACGCCGTGGTGTGCCCGCGCCTCAAGATCGTCGAATCGATCCTGCAGGCCGCCGTCGACGACGGCGACCTCGACCCGGCCACCGTCACACCACTGACCGCTCGCGTCGGGCCGGCGCTGATCAACCACCAGTTCATGCTCACCGGCGAACCGCCGAGCCGGCGGGATCTGGCCGTCATCGTCGACACCGTGATCCCGCCGCGGGCGGGGGCCGAGAAGAACTAGGCCACGAACAGGCCGGCCAGGTCGGCGCCCGCGGCCAGGCTCTGGTCGAAGATGCCCTCCAGGCCGCCGATGTTGCCGCCGTTGAAGACCTGCGCCGAGGTTCCGGTCAGCAGCGTGCCGACGGCCGGCAGCTGAACACCGCCCAAGAAGCTGTTCACGGTCTGCTCGCCGGTGCCCAGGATCAGGTTGCCGACGTTGAAGACACGGTTCAGCGTGCCGTTCAGCGCCGAATTTGTCCCGAACGTGCCTGTCTCCCAAGCGATTTCGCTGTTCACCAGGTTGGTGTTGAACCCGGTCTCGGCGGTCAGCAGGTTGTCCAGGAAGTTGACCTGGCCCGACGCCAGGCCCTGCAGCCCGGCGGTCGGCGCCGCCACCAACGCCACTCCCAACCCCGTTGTCGGAAGCCCGGCGAACAGCGACCCGTTGAGCGCCGCGTTCAGCGACGCCTGCAAGCCTGCCGCGTTGATCCCCGCAGTCAACGCGGCCTGCAGGGAACCATTGCCGGTCAGCGAGGTCGCGATCCCGCTGATGAGGTCGAGGTCCCACAGGAATTTGGTGTCCAGGGCGCCCAGGAACCCGCCGAGGGTGCCGCCGGCGATCAGGTTGGCCGGGCTGCCGACGGCGAGGCTGGCAAGGATGGCGCCGGCGGTGGGCAGCTGCGCGCCCAACAGGCTGTCGAAGGTCACCTCGCCGGTGCCCAGCACCGTGTTCCAGAAGTTGAAGAAGCTGTCGAACATGCCACCGAACGCGCCGGTGCCGCCGAAGACGGCCGTCTCCAGCGCCGTCTCCTGGGCGACCAGGGCCGCGTTGAGGCCGAGCTCGTTGGTGATCAGGGCCGTGTTGAAGCCGAGCTCCATCGACTGCAGCTGGGCGAGGAACGCGGGCACGTTCGGCGCCGTCAACAGCACCTGCCACGGCGCCGCCAAGTTGGCGAACAAGGTGGGCAGCCCGGCCAGCCCGAGGCTGAGCCCGCCGCTCAACGCCAGGTTGAGCTGGGCACCGAGGCCCGACAGGCCGGCGGTGATGCTGGCGCCCAGGCTGGGACTGAAGCCGAAGACACCGCCCAGCGCCGCGAGCGCGGCGTTCAGGTTGGCCGGCAGGGTGATGCCGCCCATCAGCGCCGGCAGGCCCGCGCTCAGGTTGCCGATCAGCGATCCCCCCGTTTGCAGGGCACCGGACAAGGCGGTGCCGAGCCCCGACAGGCTGCCACCGAGGCCGCCCGACAGGGCGGCGTTGAGCGCGCCACTCAGCCCCGGCAGCCCGGCGC
>NZ_LZKL01000117.1 GCF_001668725.1 Mycobacterium sp. E787
GGCCCAACACGTCCATCGGTGAATCCCCCGGCGACCCATTGCGCCGCCGCTCAACCCGCCCGCACCCACCAGCGCCATCGCGCACCCCGTCGGGTCGGCCCTCCGTCGGCAACGGCGCATTCGACCTTGTCGGCGCAGACGTATGCAACTCCGGCGATCTGGTCACAACCGACATGTGCTCCTCCTAGAAGCAAAGCCGATCCGGCCGGGGAATTACCGCGGCACGGAGGCGCATCGCCAGCAGATACCGGCCATCCACCTTGGTGGCTAATATACATACCATTTGGTATGATAGATGCGGAACTGACACACTGCCAGTCTTTAAACAGACTCAATCATGAATTAAACTCATGAAGTTAGCTGCAGATCAGACCAGACGACGACTACGGACGACTTCGACGGACGGCGCCGCCCCAGGCGGGCGAGCACACAACCCAGCGAGTCACCACCCCAGCATGGAAGGGACTGACTCGGTGTCGAAACCGCCATGGCGCACCGCGCCGGCTCGCTGCGCGGCAATCGCGACAAGACAGGCGGGCGATGACTGAGGACAGCGAAGGACGAGCCGACACCACACGTCATCGACTCATCGCCGCCGCGGCACACCAGTTCGCGAGCCGCCCCTACAGCATGGTCAGCCTCGAGGACATCCTGGCCGAGGCCGACCTGACCAAAGGGGCCATGTACTTTCACTTCGCCTC
>NZ_LZKL01000118.1 GCF_001668725.1 Mycobacterium sp. E787
AGTCGGGGAACACCGGGTTGGGCTGGTGAACCTGGTAGAGCGGGATGCGGTCGACGCCCGCCGGCCGCCGCGCTGGCGACGCAATCGCTGGTGTTCGCGTTCCTGTCCCCGCCCGTCGGCGCGATCCTCGGGCACCTGGCGCTCGCTCGGATCCGGCGCACCGGCGAGCCGGGCCGCAACCGCGCGGTGGCCGGGGTGGCGCTGTCGTATGCGTTGGTCGCGCTGTTGGTCATCGCCCTGGCCGGGTGGGCCGGCCTGGCCGCGTTGCGATCCACCCCGAGCCGTACGCCGGGGCCGGCCGCCACCGCCGCGGCGCCGGCGGGTCCGACGGTCGAACCGGCAGGTGTGGCCGCCCTGTTGCCCGGCGCGGGCGACCTGAAGACCCTCACCGACGACCAGAACGTCGAGGCCGGCCAGTCCTGGGACCACCCGTCCAGGTCGGACCGGGAGGGGACCATCGACCGCCCGGAGTGCTGGGGCGCCATCGCGCCGGGAACCCCGGACGCCTACAACGTCGACGCCCTGTTCGGCTACCACGCCGCGGAATTCTCCGACACGCGCAGCCTGCTCAAATCGGTCCAGGTGATCGAGGCCGCCGCGGCGTTTCGCGACGCGGCGGCGGCCCAGTCGCAGCTGCACAAGCTGCAGGACGGGTGGCAGCAGTGCGGCGGGACGACCGTGAGCGTGACGATTCCCGAGGCGGGCGCGATCCCGTTCGCCGTGGGCCCGCCCGCCGACGCCGGCAACGGCATCACCACGTTGGGCCTGACGCCCAAGGGGCTGCAGGTGCGTTCGGCCCGCGCGATCGCGGCCAAGGCCAACGTCGTCGTCGACCTCTACGTGTCCTACAGCGGCACCACCGACGCCGACCGCCCCCGGGCCACGGCCGTGAGCATCGCGAACTTCGTGCTCAACAAGATCCCCGGCTGAGGCGCCCCAGTAGGGTGGGGCCCATGAAATACCTGGACGTCGACGGCGTCGGATCCGTCAGCCGAATCGGCCTGGGCACCTGGCAGTTCGGGTCGCGGGAGTGGGGCTACGGGGAGGGCTACGCCTCGGGCGCCGCCCGCGACATCGTGCACCGGGCCCGCGCCCTGGGGGTCACGCTGTTCGACACCGCCGAGGTGTACGGGCTGGGCAAGAGCGAGCGGATCCTGGGCGAGGCGCTCGGCGACGAGCGCGCCGAGGTCGCGATCGCCAGCAAGATCATGCCGGTGGCGCCGTTCCCCGCGGTGGTCAAGCAGCGGGAGCGCGCCAGCGCGCGCCGGCTGGGCGTCGACCGCATCCCGCTCTACCAGGTTCACCAGCCCAACCCGGTGTTCCCCGACTCGGTGATCATGCCGGGGATGCGCGACCTGCTCGACGAGGGCAAGATCGGCGCGGCCGGCGTCTCCAACTACTCGCTGGAGCGCTGGAAGAAGGCCGACGCGGCGCTGGGGCGGCCGGTGATCAGCAACCAGGTGCACTTCTCGCTCGCCCATGCCGGCGCCCTGGAGGACCTGGTGCCCTTCGCCGAGCGCGAGAACCGCATCGTGATCGCCTACAGCCCGCTGGCGCAGGGGCTGCTGGGCGGCAAGTACGGCGCGGACAACCGTCCCGGCGGCGTGCGCGCGGTGAACCCGCTGTTCGGCACGGAGAACCTGCGCCGCATCGAGCCGCTGCTGCAGACACTGCGCGACGTCGCGGCCACGGTCGGGGCCAAGCCGGCCCAGGTGGCGCTGGCCTGGCTGATCAGCCTCCCGGGTGTCGTGGCGATTCCCGGCGCGTCCAGCGTCGAGCAGCTCGAATTCAACGTCGCGGCCGCCGAGGTCGAGCTGCCGCCGGATTCCCGCGAGGCGCTCACCGACGCGGCCCGCGCCTTCCGGCCCGCCTCGGCCGGGCGCTTCCTGACCGATTTGGTCCGGGAGAAGTTGGGGCGTTAGGACTGCTCAGGACTGCTTCGAGTCCGCGAACGCTGCCGGGCTGGCGGGCGCGCCCCGCGCCACCACCACCGGCATCGAGGTGGCCGCGTCGGTCCGCAGGACGGTGTGCACCACGTCGATGAGGTCCTCGACGGGCATCAGCTTGCCGGGCATGCAGCCGCGCGACGCCCAGAGCGGGACGGCCTTCATGGCCAGGTCCATGTCCCAGCCGATGTTCATGCCGGTCTGGCTGTCGCCCTCGCCGCCGGCGCACTCGCCCACGATGAGGGTGGTGAAGCCGATGTCCGGATGCTCGGCCCGCCACGCCTCGACGAGCCGCTCCAGGGCCGCCTTGCTGACGCCGTACGCGCCGAGTCCCGGCCACGGCGGGCCGAACGTGCCCGCGTCGGAGGACAGGTAGACCGCCTTGCCCGCGGCGCCCGTCAGGTGCGGGACCGCCGCCGCCGTCACCAGCGCCGCGCCGATGACGTTGGTGTCGAAGATCCGCCGCCACGTCTCGGCGTCGGTGTCGACCATCCGTACCAGCGGACCGACGGCCGGCGTGTAGACGAGGTTGTCGATGCCGCCGAGCGCCTCGGCGGCGGCGGCGATCGCCGACCGGCACGACGCCTCGTCGGTCACGTCGCACGCGATGGCGACCGCACCCGCCCCGGCCTCCTGCGCCGCGGCCTCGATGCGCTCGCGGCGCCGGGCCAGCAGGGCGACCCGATCGCCGCGCTGCGCCAGACCGACACCGATGCACCGCCCGAGTCCGCTCGAGGCGCCCACCACCACTGTCCTTGACATATTCGCCCTCTCCTGTAACGAGCTGCCGTCGGCAAAAACCTACCGGATTGCGCCCGTCACGTGGCGATGGTCAGGCTGATCAGTTGCTGATGACGGTGTTCCGGTCCCCCAGCTTGGCCTGGTACATGGCCGCATCGGCCCGGGCCGTGATCGTGTCGACGGAATCGCCGGGCTGCGCAAGCGTTGCGCCGATGCTCAGGGTCGCGGAGTACGTCTTGCCGGCTACGTGGATGGGATCGGCGGCGCGGCAGCGAATCTTCTCCGCGATGTGGCCGAGTTCCTCGGCGCTGCGCACGCCGGGCAGCAGGACCAGAATCTCGTCGCCTCCCGTCCGGCCGACGGTGTCCCCCCGGCGAACGCTCCCCCGGATCCGGGCCGCCAGGGTCGCCAGCACGAAGTCGCCGATCCCGTGCCCCCAGGTGTCGTTGATGTCCTTGAAATGGTCGACGTCGCAGAACAACACGCCGACATGCGTTCCTACGTGTTGCGGTTCCTTCAGCGCGGAGGCGAGCCGGTCCAGGGCCTCGGCCCGGTTCACCAGACCGGTCAGGGTGTCGAAGCGCGCCAACCGCTCGAGTCGCTGCTCCGCCTCGACCTGGTCGTCGACGATGCGCAACGCCGCGATCACGCCGTCGGTGTCGCCGTCGGCGTCGACGTACGGTTTTCCGTGGCCCTCGACCCAGTGGTCGGTGCCGTCGGCGGAACGAATCCGGAACCGTTGCAGGACCGCGTCACCGGCGGCGACCCTGCGCAGCGCGTCGATGACCGTCTCCAGGTCGCGCGGATGGATATGGCGGCTGAGATCGGAGCCGGTCCAGCTTTGCGGTGGCCGGCCGAACGCGGCCTCCACGGAAGGTGAGATCCACGCGACGTCGGCGCCGCGAAGGTGCACGATGATGTCCACCGCGTTCTCGGCGAGGATGCGATAGCGCCGCTCGGCGTCGGCGCGTTCCTTGCTGACCAATTCCTTCTCGATCAGCAGTTTCTGCTCGCGCTGGCTGAGATAGAACGTGACCGCCCCGACGATGAGGGCGCCCAGCAGCACCGAGAAGGTCCACTCCGCGTGCTCACCCAGCCCGAGCCCCAGGAAGACCGGCCGCGACAGCGCAACGACGACCGGAAATCCGGCGAGGATGGCCACCAACCGGAGCAACGACGTCCGATCGGGCCGGGCGAGCAGCCAGGCGACCGGGAACCGGTCGGGGCGCGTCAGCGACGTCGCGGCGGCGAGCAGCAGCAGCGCAAGGCCCGTCATGAGCGCCTGACCGGTCGACGGCGAGTAACCCACCAGCGCCAGTGCGTTGAACAGGTACGCACCGACCGTGACCGCCGGGATGGCGGCGCCGGCCGCCATGCATGCCGGCCACACCAGGCGGGTCCACCGATCCACCCGGATCAGCGCCGCGGCGGCCGCCAGGAGCAGGACCGACAACGCCGTCTGCGGGCTTGGGCGCCCCGGCCAGGTCTGTTGCGACGCGCGCACCGCGTCGCCGAACCACACCTGGTCCATGGCCGACGACGACCCCCCGGCCGCGTACTCGATCAGGGTCATGCCGGCGAGGGCGCCGACCGCCAGCGCGAGCCCGCGCCCTGCCGGGACGCGGCCACGCGGTGGATTGCCCGACTGCGCCGCGATCGCCGCCGCCAGCGCCGCCAGCCACAACGCGGTCCACGGCATCATCTGCGGCCAGGCCGGATAGACCCTGGTCAACTCGTCGGTACCGGTCGCCCAGCCCGCCCAGGCCGCGCCGGCGAGCGCGAACCCGGCGGCCAGCGCGATCCGTCGGCACCAGGCCACGTCGTTCAGGCGTCCGTCCGGGCTCGACCTCTCCATCGGGTGCCCCTTCCTCGCCCGGCGGCGGCGCAACCGACATTGTGCGCGGAGCGGAAGCCGATGTCTCGGGGCAGAAGGTCATCAATCCCGGTGCGGAAGGTCACCAATGTGACCCGGCGATCGTCCCGCTCAGCCGCCGTCCGGGGCCTGCAGCACCACGGCGCTGTGCGCGTCCACGGTGAACGTGCCCCCGCCGGGCACCTCCTCCGCCGGGGTCTCCTCCTCCGGTCCGGTGAAGATGACCAGCTGCCAGGAGGCGCCGAATTCCTTTGCCGGCAAGGTGAATTCGATCGGCTCGTGATGGGCGTTGAAGCACAACAGGAACGAGTCGTCGAGGACGCGCTGGCCCCGGGCGTCGCGGTCGGGGATGCCGTGGCCGTTGAGGAACACCGCGACCGACTTCGCGAACCCCGCGCCCCAGTCCTCCTCGGTCATCTCCGCCCCCTCGGGGGTGAACCAGGCGATGTCGGGCAGCCCGTCCTGCCCGCGGCGACCCAGGGGCTTGCCGGAAAAGAACCGGCGGCGCCGGAACACCGGGTGGTTGGCGCGCAGCGCCGACACCGTGCGGGTGAATTCCAGCAGGCCGTTATCGGCCTTCGCCCAGTCGATCCAGGTGAGCTCGTTGTCCTGGCAGTAACCGTTGTTGTTGCCGTTCTGGGTGCGGCCGAGCTCGTCGCCGTGGCAGATCATCGGCACGCCCTGGGAGAGCAGCAGCGTGGTGAGGAAGTTGCGCTGCTGGCGGGCGCGCAGCGCGTTGACGTCCGGGTCGTCGGTCGGCCCCTCCGCGCCGCAGTTCCAGGACCGGTTGTGGCTCTCGCCGTCGTTGTTGTCCTCGCCGTTGGCCTCGTTGTGTTTCTCGTTGTAGGACACCAGGTCCCGCAGCGTGAACCCGTCGTGCGCAATGACGAAGTTGATCGACGCCACCGGCCGGCGCGCCGTGTGCTCATAGAGGTCGGCCGATCCCGACAGGCGGTAGGCGAACTCGTCGAGCGTGGCCGGCTCGCCGCGCCAGAAGTCGCGAACCGTGTCGCGGTACTTGCCGTTCCATTCGGTCCACTGCGGCGGGAAGTTGCCCACCTGGTAGCCGCCGGGGCCGACGTCCCACGGCTCGGCGATGAGCTTGACCTGGCTGATCGTCGGATCCTGTTGCACCAGTTCGAAAAACGTCGCCAGCCGGTCGACGTCATAGAATTCGCGGGCCAGCGTGGCGGCCAGGTCGAAACGGAAGCCGTCGACGTGCATCTCGAGCACCCAGTAGCGCAGCGAGTCCATGATCAGCTGCAGCGCGTGCGGATGCCCGACGTTGAGGCTGTTACCCGTGCCGGTGTAGTCCATGTAGTAGCGCTTGTCGTCGTCGACCAGCCGGTAGTAGGCGGCGTTGTCGATTCCCCGCATCGACAGCGTCGGGCCCAGGTGGTTGCCCTCGGCCGTGTGGTTGTAGACGACGTCGAGGATCACCTCGATGCCGGCCTCGTGCAGCGCCCGCACCATCGCCTTGAACTCCTGCACCTGCCCGCCCGGGGAGGTCGCGCTCGAGTACTTGAAGTCGGGTGCGAAGAACCCGATCGTGTTGTAGCCCCAGTAATTCGACAAGCCCTTGTCCACCAGGGTCGAGTCGTTGGCGAAGTGGTGCACCGGCATCAGCTCGATGGCGGTGACGCCAAGGCTCTTGAGGTGCTCGATGATCACCGGGTGCGCCACGGCCGAGTAGGTGCCGCGCAGCTGCTCGGGGATGTCGGGGTGGGTCTGCGTGAGGCCCTTGACGTGCGCCTCGTAGATGACGGTGTCGGCGTACTGGTGGTCCGGGGGCCGGTCGTTGCCCCAGTCGAAGTAGGGGCTGATCACCACCGACTTGGGCATGCTGGGGGCGGAGTCGTCGTCGTTGCGGCTGTCGGGGTCGCCGAAGTTGTAGCTGAACAGCGACTGGTTCCACTCGAATGAACCGTCGATGGCCTTCGAGTACGGGTCCACCAGCAGCTTGTTCGGGTTGCAGCGCAGGCCGTTCTCCGGCTCGTACGGGCCGTGCACGCGGTAGCCGTAGCGCTGCCCCGGTTCGATGCCGGGGATGTAGGCGTGCCAGACGAATCCGTCGACCTCGGGCAGCGGGATCCGGCTCTCCACCCCGTCGGCGTCGAACAGGCACAGCTCCACCCGCTCGGCCACCTCGCTGAACACCGCGAAGTTGGTGCCGGCGCCGTCATACGTCGCGCCCAGCGGATAGGCCCTGCCGGGCCACACTTCACCGGTGGGCGTGGGCGCGAGGGGTTCTGCGGATGTCATGGCGCTTTCAATACCCTGCGGCGGCCGCTTCCAAACAGCGGTGCGGAAGGGCTTGCGGCGGAGCGGTTTTCAGGGTTTTAACATGACTTTTACCGCGCCGTCCTGCTTCTTCTGGAAGATCTCGTAGCCGTGCGGGGCCGCATCGAGGGGCAGCACGTGGGTGGCGAAGGTGTCGACGCCGAGCGGGTCGCCGTCGCCCAGCAGCGGCATGATGTCGTCGACCCACCTCTTGACGTTGGCCTGCCCCATCCGCAGGGTCACCTGCTTGTCGAAGAGGGTGAGCATCGGCAGCGGGTCGGCCATCCCGCCGTAGACGCCGATCAGCGAGATGGTGCCGCCCCGTCGCACGATGTCGATGGCGGAATACAGGGCGCTGAGCCGGTCCACGCCGGCGGTCTGCATGACCCGCTTGCCCAGGAAGTCCGGCAGCATCCCGCTGGCCTGCTGCGCCAGCCGTGCCGCGGGCGAACCGTGCGACTCCATCCCCACCGCGTCGATCACCGAGTCGGTGCCCCGGCCGTCGGTCAGGTCGCGGATCGCGTCCCCCAGGGGCGCGTCGAGCCGGCCCAGATCGATGGTGTGGATGCCGCGCTCGGCGGCGCGGGCCAGGCGCTCGGGCACCAGGTCGACGGCGATGACCCGGTAGCCGAGATGATCGGCGATGCGCGCGGCCATGTCCCCGATGGGGCCCAGGCCCAGCACGGTCACCGACCCGCCGTCGGGGATGTCGGCGTAGGCCACCGCCTGCCAGGCGGTGGGCAGCACGTCGGACAGGTAGACGAAGCGCGAATCCGGCGGTCCCTCAGGGACTTTGATGTGCGTGAACTGCGCCTGCGGGACGCGCAGCAGCTCGGCCTGGCCGCCGGGGACTTCGCCGTAGAGCTCCGAGTAGCCGAACAGGGCCGCGCCCATGCCCTGGTCGCGCACCTGGGTGGTTTCGCATTGGGTGTAGAGCCGGTTGCCGCACATGTAACAACGGCCGCAGGAGATCTGGAACGGGATGACGACCCGGTCGCCGACGCGCAGGTCGCCGGTTTCCGGGCCGACCTCGCGCACGATCCCCATCGGTTCGTGGCCCAGGATGTCCCCGGGCTTCATGAAGGCGCCCAGGATCTCGTAGAGGTGCAGGTCGGACCCGCAGATGTTGGTCGAGGTGACCTCGATGACGGCGTCGGTGGGCCGCTCGATCTTGGGGTCGGGCACCGACTCCACCCGGACGTCGCGCTTGCCTTGCCACGTGACAGCTTTCATGGGCCTGGCGCATACCCGCGCCGCGCCGGCCGAAACGGCTCGGGTGGCCGTGTGCCGGGTTTACGCGCCGCGCGCGGTCTGATGGCGGCGCTTGAGCGGATGCTCGGCGTCGATCAGCGACCTGGCGATCTCGATGAGCTTGGTGTTGGATTGCTGCGAGAGCCGGGCGAGGAGTTCGAACGCCTCGACCGCGTCCAGGTTGAAGCGTTCCATGACCACACCCTTGGCCTGGCCGATGACGTCGCGTGACGCGAGCGCGCTGCGGAATTGGTCCTGGCGGCGCATCATCGACCACGCCAGGGCGACGTGGGTGGCGAAAACCCCGCCGACTTCCAGTGATTCGTCGGTGAACGCGTGGGGATGGTCGGCATAGAAGTTGAGCGCGGCCATGGTGCCGCTGTCGGCGAACAACTCGTAGGACAGGATGGAGCGGATCGGGGTCTGCTCGAGCGCGTGCATCTGGTATTTCGGCCACCGCTGATCGAGGTTCAGGTCCTCGACGTGCATCACGTGGTGCTGCCACACGGCCGACAGGCACGGCCCTTCGCCGTACCGGTTCTGGATCGCGTCCAGAACCATCGGGTAGCGATGCGTGGCGGCGACGTTGCTGACGGCCTTGGTCTTGTCGGCCAGCGTGATCCCCGCGTACTGGCAGCCCGCCACGTGCCGGACGCCGCTGTCGATGAGTTCGTGCAGCCCGACACCCGTGTCGGTGCCCTGGCGCTCGAGTTCGGCGATCAGCCCCGCCAGCCGTGCCACCACCGTGGTGTTGTCCACCGGCACGACGTCACCCCCTCGAGAGCTTCTTCATTCTGGTCCGTGTACGCCCACTGCATCCGCCGCCCGGCCGAGCCCCGCTCACCCGTGTCATGGTGGCGAGGACCGATCGACGGTGTCGACGCACGAAACGAAGTCTATGGGCCAGTCAACGAAGTGCAAAGCAGGTTACGAACGCTGCGCGGCCCGCGGGACGAAGCCGGCCGGCGGCAAGCGAAGGGGATTCGCGGCACGCCGAACGCCTTGCGAACCCGGAATTGTTGTGCCGCAATAAATAACGGCCGCGTCCTGGGACGCCCCGGCGGCGTCGGGCTAACCCGGCGGCACGGGTTAGACTCGCCTTGATGACCTCGATCGTGATCGTCGGCAGCGGCTTCACCGGATTCACCTGCGCCCGCCACCTGTCCCGCATCCTGGGCCGACGGCGGGCGCCCGTCCACATCACGATGATTTCCCCGGTCGACTACATGCTGTACACGCCCCTGCTGCCCGACGTCGCGGGCGGGGTCGTCGACGCCCGGTTCGTCGCGGTTCCCCTGGCCAACACGCTCAAAGGGGTCCGCGCCGTGCGCGGCCGCGTCGACGGCGTGGACTTCGCGCAACGCACGCTGACCTATTGCGACCCCGAGGAACGCAGCCACACCATGTCCTGGGACCGGCTGGTGCTCACCCCGGGGTCGGTGACGCGGCTGTTCGACGTGCCGGGGCTCGCCGCCCACGCGCGGGGGCTGAAGACCACCGCCGAGGCCCTCTACCTGCGCGACCACTTCGTCGAGCAGCTCGAGCTGGCCAACATCGAGGACGACCCGGCCGGCCGGCAGGCGCAGGCGCGGCGCACCGTCGTGGTGGTCGGCGCCTCGTATTCGGGCACCGAACTGGTGGCCCAGCTGCGGGCCCTGGCCGACGCGGCGGCCAAACAGATGGGCTTTTCGGCCGCCGACGCCAGGTTTTTGTTGCTGGACACGGCCGAGCAGGTCATGCCCGAGGTGGGACCAAAGCTGGGCGAGGCCGCGCTCAAGGTGCTGCGCCGCCGGGGCATCGACGTCCGGCTGGGCACGACGCTCAAAGAGGCGCACGCGGATCACGTTGTGCTCAGCGATGATTCGCGGGTCGACACCCACACCGTCGCCTGGGTGACGGGGGTGACCGGCGCGCCGCTGATCCAGCGGCTCGGCCTGCCGACGGAGCGGGGCCGGCTCACGGTCCAACCCGACCTGCAGGTGCCCGACCACCCCGGCGTGTTCGCGGCCGGTGACGCGGCGGCGGTCCCCGACCTGACGCAACCGGGAAAGATCACGCCCCCGACGGCGCAGCACGCGACGCGTCAGGGCAAGGTGCTCGCCCGCAACGTGGCCGCCAGCCTCGGGCACGGCACGGTCAAGCAGTACAAGCACCGCAACCTGGGTCTCGTGGTGGACCTGGGGCCCCGCTACGCCGTCGCCAACCCGCTGGGCGTGCACCTGTCGGGGTTGCCGGCGAAGGCCGTCACGCGGGCCTACCACCTCTACGCGGTTCCGCGCGCGGTCAACCGGTGGGCGGTGGCGCTGGCCTGGCTGACCGACGCCCTGTTCGCCCGGTCGGTGGTGTCGATCGGCCTGTCCTCCGAGGAGGACGCGCAATTCGCCGCCAGCGAGGGCATCCCGATGCCGAAGACCGGTTAGGCGCCGGTCCGCTTCTTGGCTCCCGCGGTTTTTGCCGCGCTGCGCAGACTGTGGTTGGTGGAGCGCAGGTCGGAGTTGGCCGCCGACAGCGCGGCGTTGTCGTCCTCGAGGCTCAGGATGCGCGCGACGCCGGCCAGGTTGACCCCGGCGTCAACCAGCGCGCTGATGCGCTGGAGCCGGGCCAGGTCGTCGGCGCTGTAGCGCCGCGTTCCGCCGTCGCTGCGGGCCGGCGTCAACAGCCCGTAGCGCTCGTAGAGGCGCAGCGACTGCACCGGGATGCCGGAAAGCTCGGCGGCAACGGAGATTCCGTACACCCCGCGGTCGGGCGCCGGCGCCCCGGTGTCACCGGCGTTGTCGGTCATCGGGCGTCCCCCAAACGAACTTGCACAGAAAATCTCTTTATCACACTTGCGGCGAGCTGTCGATGATGTTATATGAAATCTATGTCATTGGACATAGGTAATAGCCACTTCACAACAGCAGATTGGAGTGAGAGGTGACCGCCATGCTGATGCGTACCGACCCCTTCCGTGACCTGGACCGCTTCGCCCAGCAGGTGCTGGGCACGGCCGCCCGGCCCGCCGTGATGCCGATGGACGCCTGGCGCGAGGGCGAACAATTCGTCGTCGAGTTCGACCTGCCGGGCATCGACGCCGACTCGCTGGACATCGACATCGAGCGCAACGTGGTAACTGTGCGCGCCGAGCGGCCGGCCGTCGACCCCGACCGCGAGATGCTGGCCACCGAGCGGCCGCGCGGCGTGTTCAGCCGCCAGCTCGTGCTCGGCGAAAATCTCGACACCGACAAGATCGAGGCCTCCTACGCCGAAGGCGTGCTGAGACTGCGCATCCCGGTCGCCGAGCGCGCCAAGCCGCGCAAGATCACGGTCGGCCGCGGCAACGGATCTGCAGGCCACACTGCAATCAACGAAAACGCCGCGAAGAGGGAGGTGATAGACGCCTGATCGATCCGCGGGCGGGGCGGCGTTTCCGGCGCCGCCCTCCCCCGCGCCGGAATCATCGACGCGAGGAGGCGAGGTCCGCCATGAAATGGGAGCTGAACGGCCAAACGCCCGCTGTCGAAGGGGCGTTGGCGGGTGGCGTGCCGCAGCGCGCGGGGTGGTTCCGGTTCTATTTCGCGGACCAGCGGTGGGAATGGTCCGAGGAGGTGCAACGGATCCACGGCTACCAACCGGGCAGCGTCACCCCGACGACCGAGTTGGTGCTCGCGCACAAACACCCCGACGACCGCGGGCAGGTCGCGGCGACGATCGATCAGATCCTCAACAACCACCAGGCGTTCAGCACCCGCCACCGGATCATCGACACCGGTGGCAACGTGCGCCACATCGTGGTCGTCGGTGACCAGCTCCTCGACGAGGAGGGCGAGGTGGTCGGAACGCACGGGTTCTACATCGACGTCTCCCCGCTGGCCGAGGGCACGCAGGAGGAGCTCGTCACCGCGCGCCTCGCGGAGATCAACGGGCACCGCGCCGGCATCGAGCAGGCCAAGGGCATGCTGATGCTGGTCTACAACATCGACGACGGCGCCGCGTTCAACCTGCTGAAATGGTTGTCGCAGGAGGCGAACGTCAAGCTACGGCTGCTGGCCGAGCAGATCGTCGAGGACTTCCGGGACGCCCGCCCGACCCCCTACTCACAATCGGAGTTCGACCACCTGCTGCTGACCGCACACCGACGCATCCGCCGCTCCGCCAATCAACCGGTCAACGGCTAGCGGATTTGCGTGCGGCCTTCACCAACTGGGCGACGCCGCGCTCGATGCCCGCGGCGAGCGCCTCGATGTCCGGTGCGGTGTCGTAGTCGGCGGTGATGCCGAAGACGAACGTGTCGGCGTAGCTGAGCATCGCGACGCCCGTGCGCACCTGCAACGCGATCGGCGGGACCGGCAGGATTTCCAGCACCCGCCGGCCCATCAGCGTCTGCTTCTTGCGCGGTCCGGGAACGTTGGTCGCCAGCGCGACCACCGCCCGCTGGGGCAGCCGCGCGAGCAGGCGAATTCCCCACGCGGTCAAGGCGAACGGGATGTTACGGGCCGCCGAGACCAGCGCGCTGCCCCCCTCGCGCTGCCCGCTGGCCTTGGCCCGGGTGAGCCGGCTGTGCACCAGCCGCAACTGCTCGACGGGATCGGCCTCGTCGACCGGCAGCAACGGCAGCATCGCCGAGACCTGGTTGTCGGTCATGCCGAAGTGGTTGGTCGGGCGGACCGAGACCGGGACGAGGGTGCGCAGCGAGTTGTGCGTCGGCCGTTCCCCGCGCTCGAGCAGCATCCTGCGGTAGCTGTCCGTGATGGCCGCCAGCGCCACGTCGTTGAGGGTCACGTCGAATGCCCGGGCGACCCGCTTCAGGTCGGCCAGCCGCACTCGCGCCGCGCTGAACCGTCGCATCGTCGTGACGGGACCGTTCAGTGAGGATTCCGGCGCCGCGCGGAACACGCTCGCCGTGAGTTCGGCCGCGCCGAACGCGACGTGTTCGGCGGTCGCCGCCGCCGTGAGCGCGCCGCGCCCGATCTGGCCGATCCAGCTGAACGGGTTGAGGCCGAGCCTGGGCAGGCCCGGGCCGGAGCCGTCCGGCCGCTTGGCGGCGCGGATGTCGGTGGCGAAGGTGTTGGCGCCGCGGTCTTCCGCGTCGTCACTGAACCTCGCCAGCAGCTGGGCGGTCGCGATGCCGTCGGCGACACAGTGGTGAATCTTGGTCAAGACGGCCCACCTGTCGCCGCTGAGGCCCTCGATGACGTAGCACTCCCACAGCGGGCGCTCGCGGTCGAGCCGTCGCTCCATGACGGTCGCGATCGTCTCGAACAGCTCGGCGTCGCCACCGGGATGCGGCAGCGCCAGGCGGTGCAGGTGGCGGGCGATGTCGAAATGCGGGTCGTCCACCCATTCGGGGGCGCCGAGATCCAGCGGCCGGGTCCGCAACACCTGCCGGCACCGCGGAATGGTCGGCGCGCGATCGGCGAAGGCGGCGACGAACTCGTCGTAGGCCGGAGCGGGCCCCTCCATGATCGACACGCCGCCGACCGCCAGGCTCACGTGCGGATCGGAGTCTTCGACTTCGAGGAACGTCGCGTCGAGCGCGGTCAATTGCTCCATCTCGCTACTTTCCGCCCCCGCGCGGCCCCGTGGTCAGAGCCAGAAGTCCTCACCTTTCGGGGCCTAATGACGGCAGCGCGGCGGCGCCGGCGGGTCATATCGTGAGGCCCATGAGCGGGTTCAACTACATTCGGTTCTTCGAAGAAATAGGCATCGACGACGTGCCGGTGGTCGGCGGCAAGAACGCCTCGCTCGGCGAGATGTACCAGAAACTGTCCGGGCAGGGCATCCGCGTCCCGCACGGCTTCGCCACCACGGCGCAGGCGTACCGGCACATGCTGGACCGGGCCGGCGCCTGGGACGCCCTGCACGCCGAGCTCGACGGCCTCGACCCCGACGACGTCGCCGGGCTGGCGCGCCGGGGCAAGCGGGCCCGCGAAATCGTCTACGGCGCAGGGCTTCCCGACGACCTGGCCGCCGAGATCGTGGCCGCCTACCGGATGCTGCAAGCCGAGTACGGCGAGGAGGTCAGCCTCGCGGTGCGCAGCTCGGCGACCGCCGAGGACCTGCCGACGGCCAGTTTCGCCGGCCAGCAGGAGACCTTCCTCAACGTCCGGGGGCCCGAGAGCCTGCTGGACGCGTGCCGCCGGTGTTTTGCCAGCCTGTTCACCGACCGGGCCATCCACTACCGCATCGACCAGGGCTTCGACCATTTCAAGGTGTCGCTGTCGATCGGGATCATGAAGATGGTGCGCTCCGACCTCGCGTCGTCGGGCGTGATGTTCACCCTCGACACCGAATCGGGCTTCAACGACGTCGTTTTCATCACCGGCGCCTACGGCCTCGGCGAGAACGTGGTGCAGGGCGCCGTCGACCCCGACGAGTTCTACGTCCACAAGCCGACCTACCTGGCCGGCCACCGCGCCGTGCTGCGCCGCCTGGTCGGCGACAAGGCGGTGAAGATGGTGTTCGTCGAGGGCGGCACGAAGCACACGACACGCAACATCCCCACGCCCAAGGCCGACCGGGCCCGGTTCTGCGTCACCGACGCGGACGTCCTGGAGCTGGCCGGGTATGCGTGCACCATCGAGAAGCACTACGGCCGGCCGATGGACATCGAGTGGGCCAAAGACGGACTGGACGGGCGGCTCTACATCGTCCAGGCCCGCCCCGAGACGGCGGCATCACAGCGCAGCCTGACCACGGTGGAGTCCTATGTGCTGGAAGGCAAGGGAGAGGTGCTCACCGAGGGGCGCTCGGTCGGCGAGAAGGTCGCGTCGGGCGTGGCCAAACGAATAGACCACCTCGAGCACCTGTCGAACTTCCAGCCCGGGCAGGTGCTGGTCGCCGACACCACCACGCCCGACTGGGAACCCGTCATGAAGATCGCCGCCGCGATCGTGACCAACCGCGGCGGTCGCACCTGCCACGCCGCGATCATCGCGCGCGAACTGGGCATCCCGGCCGTGGTCGGCGCCGGCGACGCCACTACGAGCGTCCCCGACGGCGACGTCGTCACCGTCTCGTGCGTCGAGGGCGACACCGGGCGGGTCTACCGCGGCGAGGTGGGCTTCCACGTCGACCGCACCGAGGTGGCCGGGCTGCCGCGGCCCCGGACCCAGATCATGGTCAACCTCGGCAACCCGGATCTGGCGTTCAAGACGTCGTTCTTGCCGAATGACGGTGTGGGACTTGCCCGGATGGAGTTCATCGTCAGCGAATACATCAAGGTGCACCCGATGGCGCTGCTGCACCCCGAGAAGGTCGGCGACGCCGAGGCGCTGCGCACCATCGAACGGCTCACCCGCGGCTACCCCGACGGGGCCGCGTTCTTCGTGGAGCGCCTCTCCGAGGGCATCGGCACCATCGCGGCGGCCTTTTGGCCCAAGCCCGTGGTGGTCCGGATGTCCGACTTCAAGACCAACGAATACGCGAGCCTGTTGGGGGGCAACGCCTTCGAGCCCACCGAAAGCAACCCGATGATCGGCTTCCGCGGCGCCTCGCGCTACGCGCACCCGGCCTACGCCGAGGGCTTCGCGCTGGAGTGCCGGGCGATGAAGCGGGTCCGCGAGGAGATGGGCCTGACCAACGTCGTCATCATGCTTCCGTTCGTGCGCCGGGTGGCCGAGGCGGACCTGGTGCTTTCGACGATGGCCGACCTGGGCCTGCGGCGCGGCCAGAACGGGCTCGAGGTCTACGCGATGTGCGAGATCCCCAACAACGTGATCCTGCTGGATCAGTTCGCCAAGCGCTTCGACGGCTTCTCCATCGGCTCCAACGACCTGACGCAGCTGACCCTCGGCGTCGACCGCGACAGCGAGATCGTCGCCTTCGACTACGACGAACGCGACGACGGCGTCAAGGAGATGATCCGGTTGGCCGTGGAAGGCTGCCGCCGCAACGGGATTCACTCGGGGCTGTGCGGGCAGGCGCCGTCGGATTACCCGGACATGGCCGAGTTCCTCGTCCGCGCCGGCATCGACTCGATCAGCCTGAACCCCGACGTGGTGGTGAAGACCACCCGCCAGATCCTCGAGCTGGAGCGCCAGGCGGTGCCGCTGCAGTGAAATGCTCTCCGGGCGTCATCCTGGCGTTGCGCGTGACTGCTGGGCGTTGCGTGTGAATGCTCGGCGTTGCGTGTGAATGCTGGGCGTTGCGTGTGACTGCTGGGCGTTGCGTGTGACTGCTGGGCGTTGCGTGTGACTGCTGGGCGTTGCGTGTGCGCTCACGGCGGCGACACGCCGATGGGAACCACCCTGTGCGCACACGCAAAGCCCTGTGCGCACACGCAAAGCCCTGAACGCACACGCAAAGCCGCAAGACCTCAGACCCGCTCCGGCTGGCGATACAGCGCCGCACCGGCGGTGACGCCCGCGCCCGCGGCGACCAGCAGCACCCGCGCGCCCGCAGGCAGCCGTTCGGCCTCCGGCTCGAACGCCGCCGCCAGCGCGGCCGTGTGCACGCGCGAATCCTCTGCGACGCGGACCTTTTCGACCGGCACCCCGAGCGCCTCGCTCAGCGCGGCGCGATACCCGGGCCGGGCCGGTGCGGCGACGATCACGTCGATGTCCGCCAGGCTCGCCGACTGGGCATCCAGGCAGGCGCGTGCCGCCGCCGCGGCCGCCGCGGCGAATCGCTCATCGACGTCCTGCGACTGGTTGAACCGCAAGACGTTCCGCGCATCGGCGAACCCCACTGTGGCGGAGAAGGTCTCGGGTTCGTCGGTGTTGACCCACGACACCCGGCTCAGGCCGTGGTCGTCGTCGGTCCACCGGCACAGCACCGCGGCGCCGGCCGCCGAGAACGGGAAGTGCTCGCTCATCCCGTGACCCGGGTCGGCGTCGCTGGCCACGATCAGCGCACGGTGGACGCTGTGTGTCCGCAGGAACCCGTCGACGATGTGCAGAGCGGTCAACACCCCGCAGGAGCCGTTGGCGACGTCGAAGGAGAAGGTGCCGTGCGCGCCCGCGTGCGGATCCTCGGGATTGGCCCCGATGTCGTCCTGGATCAGCGCGGCCAGCGCCGGCTCCCCCAGGTTGCGGTCGCGGTAGATCCCGGCGTTGACAACCAGATCCAGTTCGTCCGGGTCACATCCGGCCCGCTGCAGGCAGTCCTTCGCGGCGGTTACCGCCAACCGCAGCGCGCTGTGCCGGCCGCGCAGCCGCGGGTGCGCGAGGTCGACTCGATCAATGACTGTGCCCATAGCGGTTCACCAGATCCTCGTCCAGGGTCAGCAAGACCACGCCGATCTCCAATCCCGAGGCCAGCGCGAGCAGCGCGACCGTCTCCCCCGGCTCGATGCGCCCGGCCTCGAGTTCTTCGACCAGCGCCACGGTATGGGTGGTCGACGCCGTGTTGCCGTAGCGGTCGACGGTGATCACGGCGTCGTGCCGCGGGCTGTCGCCGAACGCCTCCGACATGCGGGCCATGCCCTTGCGGATGGCACGCGCCGAGGTCTGATGGGTGATCACGTGGTCGATGTCGTGGATCGAAAGACCCACGGTATCAAGCACTTCGCTCAACAGCAGCGGGGTGTTGGCGATCGCGGCCTTCTGGATGGCGCGGGAGTTGGTGAACATGCGCGCGCCTGGATCGTGGCCCTCCGGGTATGCCAGGCAGAGCCGGCTGTAGTCCGCCACCGTGGTGAAGCCGGCGAGGCTGATCCCCGCCGAGCCCACGGGAGCCCGCTCGAGCAGCAACGCCGCGCCGGCGTCACCGAGGGTGAGGCAAGCGAGCTCCTTGCTCATGATGTTGCGAATGTGGCGGGCCGCGTTGTGGCCCAGCTGCGAGATGTACTCACCGCTGACGACCAGCCCCCGCTCGACGATCCCCTGTCGGATCCAGTTGTTCAGAATCGTTACACCCGTGAGCATTCCGGCGCAGGCGTTCGACACGTCGAACGTCATCGCCTGCGGCGCCCCGATCGCGTGGGCCACCGCGGAGCTCATCGTCGGCTCCAGCCATTGGGTGAGCCCGCCGCGGAATTTCGTGATGCTGCAGCTGATCACCACCTCGAGCGCCGCCGGGTCCTGCTGCGCGGTGGCCAGGCAGTTCAGCGCCGCCGAGGTGGCCAGGCTGTAGGAGTCCTCGTCGCCCACGGAGACGCGGCGCTCGCGGATCCCGGTCAACCGCTCCAGGTCGATGTGGGTGCGGTGGCGGGTGCTAGCCATCAATTCGTCTGTGGTGAGCCGGGTCTCGGGCAGCTGCCGGCCGGCGCCGGCCACCCGGGCGACGAACGGGGCGGGGGCACCCTCCGCGGCGGTCTCCATCACCAGCCAATGCCGAGTCATCGGCGACACCTCCTTGTTCGGTGCGGGCCGCCCGTCACCTGCGAAACTCCAGGACCTCGGTCACCAGCCGCCGGGCGGTGGATTCGACGGGGGGGCCGTTCAGCGTCGATTCGCCGACCCGGATCAGCAGCTGCGGCGTTCCTTCGGTCCCGGTGAGCTGCCTGATGGTGTCTCGGCTCATGGCCATCTCGGTCATGTGGGTCAAGGTGCAGGTGGCCATCCCGGCCACGGTGCACTCGAGCAACACCGCCGACAGCGCCTCCCCGCAGCGCAGCACGTCCAGCCGAGAGTCATCGTGCAGCGTGGAGAGCACCACGATCTTGGAGCGGTCGTGGTCGACTCCCGAGCGGTGCGGGTCCACGCCGGCCGGGGGGAAGGTGCGCGCGATGTCCACCGTCGCGGCTTCCGCGCCGGACACCAAAGCGCCGTCCGGGACGTGGGTGGCGTCCGACTCGAACGGGGATGTCCACCAGCGCAACTCGGATATGTAGGACGTGTCGAAGCGGCGCAGCTGCTCGATCAGGTGTGATGCCTCGGCCAGGGTTGGCCGCGCATCGTCGGCCACCACGTCCAGCAACACCTGATAGGGCAGAACCGCGCGGCGCAGCGCCGTCTCCACCGACGCCCACCTCCGCGGGACGGCGAACGGCAACCGATCCGTGCGCCGCCGCCCGATCGCGGCGGCCCGTTGCCGCTGCGCGTCCGTCACGACATCGACCGGCCGGAACTCGACGGCGGCCAGCAGGTCCGGTTCCGAGGCAACCGGAAGGCGGGTGGTCACGGAGTCCCAGCCGGCGGCCGCCATGGCGACCCTGAGGTGGTCGAGCACCGCTCCGCAGCTCAAGATCAATTCCCGTCCCGTGCGGTCGGTCGCGTGCATCAGGCGCCGGGGATCGGCCCACAGCTGCAGGCGCGCGCCCTCGACCACCCACCGCCAGGGCTGACTGTTGTGCAGCGAGGGGGCCCGGCTCGCCAACATCACTGCGTCCCGGATGGCCTCGGAGTCCGGCGCCTTCACCAGCATGTCAACCACCTCAACTAGCCTCTGCAAGTCGACACTAAGAATTCGGCTCGCCGGGCTGACAGGGCCGTTAGTCCCGAACGACCGGGGCGTTGGGCTCCAAGGGGGAGCGCCAGACGCCGAGGGCCTGTCGCGCCGAGTCCTCGGCGGACCCGGAGGTGTCGATCCGGTGCGCGGTCTCCCAGCCGCGTTGCTGGGCGGCCAACACCGCCGCGATCTCCCGGGTTACTTCGGAGTTGCCGGGCGGCCTGGTGGTGATGCGGCCGGCGGCCGTGTCGGTCGCCGCCTCGCACCGCAGTTCGACCGTCGCCGAATGTGTTTCGGACGCGAGGCGACGGGCCTCGGCGCGCATCCGCGGATCCCGCCAGGTGCCGTCGAGGATCACCGAGTGCCCCTCGGCGAGCAGCGGGCGCGCCCGCCGCAGGGCGGCCTCGTAGACGGCTTCGACGTTGCCCGGGCTGTACAGTCCCTCGTTCAGCAGGCCGGCGTCCCCGGTGATGGCGCGCGCATCCCGCAGCTCCCGCCGCACGTCGTCGGTGGAGATCACCTGCGCCCCAGTCCGTTCAGCGAGGGCCCGGGCGACGGTGGACTTGCCGGTACCGGGGTTGCCGCCGACCAGCGCCAGGCGCACCCGCGCGGCTTCCAGCTGCTCGACGGCGATGGCGAGGTGCCGGCCGGCGTCGCCGGCCGCCTCGGGCTTGCCCTGTGACAGCCGCACGCAGTCGACCTTCGCCCGGACACCGGCGCGGTAGGCGATGTAGAAATGCGCGAGCGCCGGCGGCACGGCGCGCGCCGAGTGCGCGGCGTAGCGCTGCAGGAAGTGCTCGCCAAGGTCCTTGCGGCCCAGGAACTGAAGATCCATCGCGAGGAAGGCGGCGTCGTCGACGCAGTCGACGTAGCGGAGTTTGTCGTCGAACTCCAGACAATCCAGCAGCGCGGGTCCGCCCGGGACGCAGAAGATGTCGTCGGCGAGCAGGTCGCCATGGCCGTCGACGATGAGCCCCTCCTCGATGCGCCGCCCGAACAGCGGCCCGCGGCCCGCGAGGAATTCGGCGGCGAGGTGCCGCACCCGCGACAGGGACTCGGGCGGCAGCGTGCCCGCGTAGCGGTCGAGTTCGGCGAGGTTGTCCCGCCAGCGGCGGTCGATCGCGCCGGGCTCGCCCTCGGCGTCGATCGCCGGGCCTCGCTCGGCGCCCTGGTGAAACCGCGCCAGCACGGCGGCGATGGCGTCCAGCAGGCCCGCAACGGGCTCGCCGGCGCCGCGCCGCACGATCGACGCCAGCCGATCCTCGTCGCGGTAGCGACGCATGACGACGATCGGTTCGGCCGGTCCGCCGGCCGGGTCGCTGAGGTGGGCGACCCCGAGGTAGCTGTCGGGCGACAGCCGGCTGTTCAGCTCGACCTCACGCCGGCAGGCCCGCTCGCGCTGCTCCGGCGCCCGAAAGTCGAGAAAGTCGGTCAGCACCGGCTTTTTCGCCTTGAAGGCCCGGTCACCGGCCAGCACGACCATTCCCGTGTGGGTTTCGTGTACCTCGATGTATGGCACCGCAGTGTCGGTCACCGACCCAGCGTCCGTCGCCGGGGGTATTTGTGCCAACCCCTACGACGGCCGGGCCACGATCACCGGCATCCGGACCGAGTGCACGACGGCGTTGCTGACGGAACCCAGCAGCGTCCGGGCGATGCCGCCGCGGCCGTGACTGCCGACGACGACCAATTGCGCGGACTCCGATTTCTCGATCAGCTGGCGGGCCGGCCGATCGCAGACGAGGAGCCGGTGCACCGTGACGTCGGGGTAGCGTTCCTGCCAGCCGGCCAGGCGTTCGGCCAGGCTGCGCTCGGCTTCGGCTTTCACGACGGCCCAGTCGAATCCGGGCATTTCGAGCACCTGAACGTCGCTCCACGCGTGCAGCGCCTGCAGGTCGACCCCGCGGCGGGACGCCTCGTCGAAGGCGATCGCCGTCGCAAGCTCGGACGCGGGCGAGCCGTCTATGCCCACCAGCACGGGGGCCTGCTGCGGGCGCGGCATCAACGGATCCTCGTCCCGGATGACCGCCACCGGGCACTTCGCGTGCTGAACCACGCCGGTGCTGACCGACCCCAGCAGCAGCCGGCCCACCGCCCCGCGCCCGTTGCTGCCGACGACCACCATCTCGGCCTCTTCGGACAGCTCCACCAGCGTCGCCACCGGCGGTGAACACTTCAGTTCGCTGCTGATGGAAATCTTCTGGTCCCCCTTGACCGCGTCCTCGGCGATCTTGATCGCCTGCTCGAGGGCCTGTTGGCCGTCCTGTTCCTGCCATACCGTGACCCCCGCCGGAAGCGGTATCTGGGGAAAGGTCGGCACGTAGGTGCTGTACATGTGGACCAGGGTCAGCGGGACGTTCCGCATCGCCGCGTCGCGGGCGGCCCAGCAGACGGCGGCGCCGGAGGCCGGCGATCCGTCGACTCCGACGACGATGCCGTGCCGGTTGATGGGTGTGGACATAGTTTTCCTCCCTATACGGGTGAAAACGCTATTGGCCGAACGGTCGTCGATCATGAGGCTTTAGTCCCCAAACCCGTGGACATCAGGCCCCGTTGACCGGGGCCGCGAGGTGGCATCGTCACAGATGTGACCGAATGGCCCGCCACCATCGACAGGCGCTACCACGACGCGGTGCTCCTCGGCCTGGACAGCGTCGTCTCCGAGACCGCGGACGATGGGGTCGAGGCGCGCGATTCGACCGTCCCGCTGCTGCGCCGGTTGCGGGATGCAGGCGTCGCGACGGCCGTACACTCGCCTGTCCGGGACTGCGCGCAGCTCCTGCGCGCCGCCGGAATTGACGACCTGGTGGGCGTTGTGGACGGCGACGCGGCGCACACGGCCAACCGCCTGGGGGTGCGCCCGGTGCGTTGCGTCCTCATCGACCACGACCCGGCCGGCATCAAGGCCGGCGCGGACCTGGGCATGGGCCTCGTCATCGGGATTACGCGCAACGGCGACGCCGACGAGTTGCTGTCGTGCGGCGCCGACACCGTGATCGCCGACCTGGCCGGGATCTCGGTGCGCAGCGGTGGGGCGGCCATGTCGAAGATCACCGACGCAATGCAGGCCTACGGGCAGGTGAAGGAACTGGTCGCAAACCGGCGACCGGTAGTCTTCCTCGACTTCGACGGCACGCTGTCCGAGATCGTCGATCACCCGGACTCGGCGTCGCTCGTCGCGGGTGCCGACGACGCGCTGCGCGCGCTCGCCGCGCGCTGCCCGGTGGCGGTGGTCAGCGGCCGCGATGTCAGCGATGTCCGCGGCCGGGTCGGGGTCGACGGGGTGTGGTACGCGGGCAGCCACGGCCTCGAATTGACGGCGCCGGACGGCACCACTCAGGAGAACGCGGCGGCCGCCGCCGCCACCCGCGCCCTGGCACGCGCCGCCGAGCGCTTGGCGGAGACGCTGAGCGATATCTCGGGAATAGTGGTGGAGCGCAAGCGCTTTAGTATCGCGGTTCACTATCGCCACGCCAATCCCTTCAACGTCGACCGGGTGATCAGGACCGCCCGCGAGCTCGGCCGCTCCGAGGGGCTCCGGGTCACCCCCGGCCGCAAAGTCATCCAGCTTCGCCCCAACATGGACGGGGACGCCGGCACCACGCTCAACTGGCTCCTGCAGCGCATCTTGGGCAGCGACGCCGACTCGGGCACCGTGTTGCCGCTTTATGTCGGCGACGACATCACCGACGAGGACGCGTTCGACGCGGTCCAATTCGACGGCGTCGGAATCGTGGTGCGCCATGACGACGACGGTGATCGCGAGTCCGCCGCGCTGTTCAGCCTCGAAAGCCCGTCGGCCGTAGCCGAATTCGTCGGCCGACTGGCCAAAGACCTGGAATCCGTCTCATCGAAAGCCGACGACGCCTGGGAGCTCGTGTACGAGGGCTATGACCCGCAGTACGAGCGGCTGCGCGAGGCGCTGTGCACCGTCGGCAACGGCTACATCGCGACCCGGGGCTGCGCACCCGAGGCGGCCGCGTCCGACGCCCATTACCCGGGCACCTACGCCGCCGGCATATACAACACCCTGGCGGATCGGGTCGCGGGCCGCACCATCGAGAACGAAAGCCTGGTCAACCTGCCCAACTGGCTGTCGCTGACGTTCCGGATCAACGGCGGGCCGTGGTTTCACGTCGACGAAGCCTTCTCGAAAGCCGAAATATTGTCCTACCGGCAGACGTTCGATCTGCGTCATGCGACGCTGACCCGCACGCTGCGATTCCGGGACGGATCGGGTCAGATCACGACGCTCGCCCAGCAGCGCTTCGCATCCATGCACCAGCCCCACCTCCTGGCCATGCGGACCACCGTCAGCGCCGAGAACTGGTCGGGCACAATCGAGTTCAGCTCCCTGCTGGACGGCAGCGTGGAAAACACCATGGTCGAGCGCTACCGGTCGTTGTCCAGCGCACACCTGACCGGGACCGTGATAGACGAAATAGCGCCCGACTCCGTGCTGTTGCGCACGGAAACATCGCAGTCGAACATCTCGATCGCGGTCGCGGCCCGCACCACCCTGTGGCGCGAGGACGCCAGGGCGGACGCCCAGTACGCCGTCGTGGTCGACGGCGACCGCGGCGGTCACAACATCGCGGTCACTCTGTCGGCGGGCCAGTCGGTCACGTGCGAGAAGGTCGCGACCTTCTTCACCGGCCGCGACACCGCCATCTCCGAACCGGCAAGCGCCGCACAGCAATACCTCGACGCCGCCGGCCGCTACGCCGACCTGCACCGGCAGCACGCCCGGGCGTGGGACCGGCTCTGGGAGCAGTGCAACATCGGCATTGCCGACAACACGCTGATGCTGCGCGTCCTGCGGCTGCATTTATTGCATGTGCTGCAGACGATTTCGCCGCACACCGCCGAACTCGACGCCGGGGTGCCGGCGCGGGGGCTGCACGGCGAAGCCTATCGCGGCCACGTCTTCTGGGACGCCTTGTTCGTCTCCCCTGTGCTGAGCCTGCGCCTGCCGAACGTCGCCCGTTCGCTGCTGCTCTACCGGTACCGGCGGCTGCCCGAGGCGCGCCGCGCCGCGCGGCGGGCCGGGTATCTCGGCGCGATGTACCCGTGGCAATCGGGCAGCGACGGGCGCGAGGTGAGCCAGGAGGTGCACCTCAATCCGCAGTCCGGCCGGTGGAACCCGGACGCCAGTGCGCGCGCACACCACGTCGGCCTCGCCATCGCGTACAACGCGTGGCAGCACTACCAGGTGACCGGTGACCGCCAATGGCTCGGCGACTACGGCGCCGAGATGCTGGTCGAGATCGCCCGATTCTGGGTGGGTTTGGCCACCTTCGATGACACCCGCGGGCGCTACACGATCCGGGGGATCATCGGCCCCGACGAGTTCCATTCCGGTTATCCCGGCAAGGAGTACGACGGGATCGACAACAACGCATACACCAACGTGCTGGCGGTCTGGGTGATCATGCGGGCGATGGACGCCCTGGACCTGCTGCCGCTGCGCGACCGGCTCGACCTGGTCGGCAAGGTGGGCCTCACGACCGACGAGCTCGCTCGGTGGGATCACGTGACGCGGCGGATGTTCGTCCCATTCCACGACGGCGTGATCAGCCAGTTCGAGGGCTATTCCGAACTGGACGAACTGGATTGGGACGCCTACCGGCAGCGCTACGGCAACATCCAGCGACTCGATCGCATCCTGGAAGCCGAGAACGACAGCGTCAACAACTACAAGGCGTCCAAACAAGCCGACGCGCTGATGCTGTTCTACCTGCTGTCGTCGGAGGAATTGCTGGGCCTGTTCGGCCGGCTCGGCTACCGCTTCGCGCCGGAGCAGATTCCCAAGACCATCGACTACTACCTGTCGCGGACCTCGGACGGATCGACGCTGTCCGCGATCGTGCATTCGTGGGTGCTCACTCGCGCGCACCGGCACCACGCCATGCGGTACTTTGTGCAGGTGCTCAGCTCCGACGTCGTCGACATCCAGGGCGGCACCACGTCGGAAGGGATACACCTGGCGGCCATGGCGGGCAGCGTCGACCTGCTGCAACGGTGCTTCACCGGCCTGGAAACTCGCGACGACCGGTTGGTGCTCGCCCCGCACTGGCCCGAGGCGCTCGGCCCCATCGAGTTCCCCTTCGTCTATCGCAGCCAGCGGGTTCATCTGAGGATCACCGGACTGACCGGCGTTCTGACGTCCGAGTCCGGCAACGCCCGAGCCATCACGGTCGAGTGCCGCGGCCGCGTGCAGCAGCTGTTGCCCGGGCACAGTATCGAGGTCGCATGACGCCCGGCCGGCCGAGCCCGCAAGGACCAATTTCCCGAAATGGGGGTCCAACGGCCCTCCTGACACGCCGTCGCCCGCCGATAACGTCGTTGGATAACGGCCCTGGGGATCGCACCGGCCGTTCGGATCGGGAGGAATCATGAATCAGCCGCAGCCACCCGCGCGGATCGTCGTAGGTATCGATGGCTCACAGGCGGCGATCAACGCGGCCAAGTGGGCGATCGCGGAGGCGATCAGCCGGAATGTCCCGCTGCGGTTGGTTCATGCCATCCCTGACCGACCCGTCGATGGAACCGACGACGACAGCATGGAGTTCGGGTACGCCCAGGCGTCCCTGCGCGACGCCGACGCCGCGCTGCAGGCCGCGGGCCAGCCGGTCAAGGTCGAATGCGACATCGTGCGCGGGTCGCCGGAGGGCATCCTGGTCGACGAATCACGGCGCGCGGCGCTGGTGTGCGTGGGCTCGGTGGGCATCGGCCGCATCGCCCGAAAGATACTCGGCTCGACCGCCGATGCCGTTGCCCGCAAAGGGCAATGCCCGGTGGCCATCGTTCGTAGCAGCGGCCGGAAATCGGACCCCGGATGGGTCGCCGTCGTCGTCGACGATTCGCCGGCCAACGACGCGGTGCTCGAGCACGGCTTCCGCGAGGCGCGGCTGCGCCGGGCCCCGATCCTGGCGCTGGGCGTGTGGCGGTGGGGGTTGGGCGAGATCCCGTACCGCCAGCTGGAGCAGCGGCTGGGACCCTGGGTGTCGCGGTATCCCGAGGTTCACGTCATGCCCGCCGCCGCGCGGCGCGGTCCCGCCGAGTTCCTCGCCCACACAGAGGAATCCGTGCAACTCACGGTGGTGGGCAGCGAGGACGCGGACAAGGTGGCCCGGATGGTGGGCTCAACCGGCCCGAACCTCTCCGGTTACGCCGGATGCTCGGTGCTCGTCGTGCGCAGCTGACGGAGGCGTCCGGCCTATTGGCGGCGACCCGACTTCGCCCGGCTTCGCCGCGCTCGCGATCGCCGCCCGGCCTATTGGCGGCGACCCGACTTCGCCCGGCTTCGCCGCGCTCGCGATCGCCGCCCGGCCTAGCCGGCGGCCCACTCCTTGGCCCGGTCGAGCTCGTCCAGCCCGAACACGGCGACCTCGCCGGGGATCATCCAAGCCAGCGCATGCAGGACATGACCGACCCAGTCCTTGTCGGACACGATCGCGATCCGCTTGAACGCCGAATGATGCGAGAAGACCATGCCGAACCCCAGCTTGATGTCCTCGGCGAATCCTCCGACCCCGAAGCCCTCGTAGTCCGACGCGATCACCTCCACGATCCTGACCTCGCCGGCGTTCAGCATCTCTTCGATCGCGGGCCTGAAGTGGCGAAGCTCGTCCCCCCGCAACCGGCCCGACACGCGGATGCCGGTCACCCCCGGCGGCATGTCCTCCAACAGTTCGATCATTTGTTCTCCTAACGGACCACGATCACCGGAACGCGTGCCGATTGCGCCACCGCGGAACTCACCGATCCCAGCAGCATCCCGGGAAATCCCCCGCGCCCGCGACTACCGACCACGACGAGTTGGGCGCGTTCGGACTCCTGCAGCAGCCACCGGGACGGCTTGTCGCAGAACAGCAATCGCTCGACGTGCACATCGGGATACTGTTCCTGCCAGCCGGCGAGGCGTTCGGCGAGGATCTCCTGCCCCTCGCGCTCCCGGTCGCGCCAGTCCATCCCGAGGATGGGGAACACCCCGACGTCGCTCCACACGTGCAGCGCGCGCAACCCCACCCCGCGGCGCGAGGCCTCGTCGAAGGCCAGTGCGGTCGCGGCTTCCGACGCGGGCGATCCGTCGACGCCCAGCAGGACGGGTGCGGCGGCGTCGGGGGCCGGACCCTCGCTGGAGTGGATGACCGCGACCGGGCAGTGCGCGTAGTGAATGAGTCCGGTCGTGACCGAGCCCAGCAGCAGGCGACCCAACGCACCCAGGCCCTGGCTGCCGGCAACGATCACCCAGGCGTCCTTAGAGGCTTCGGCGAGGGCCCGCACCACGCCGGAATAGACCACCTCCGTGCGTATTTCGGGCGGCGCGGCCCCTGCCACGCACGCGCTCAGCGCCTTGCGGGCCTGATCGATGACGCGCTGGGCGTCGTCGCGCTGCCAGTCGGGCATCTCGGCATACAGTCGACCCTCCGGCCAGCCGACGACCACCGGCTCTACGGCGTGCATCAACGTGATGGGCAGCTTGCGCATGATGGCCTCGCGCGCTCCCCAGGCCACGGCGGTGTCGGATGCCGTCGACCCGTCGACGCACACCAGCACTCCGAATTTCGTTGTCACGTCTGACATTTCGCATCCTCGTCGCTCATGTCGGGCAGCTCGATCTCCAGGTGACGCACCGATCCGTAGCCCGCCGGCTCACAACGCCAGCCCAGGTCGTACACCACCATCAGCATGAGGTGATTCTCGCCCAGGACGTCGGCGACGAACCGCCCGATCCCGTGCAGCCGGGCCACCCGGCCCAGCTGCTTGAGCAGTGCCGTCCCCACGCCCAGCGAATGGTCTTCATGCGCGACGACGACGGCGAACTCGGCGGCCTTCGGCTCCTCTTCGACGAGGACATAGTGGGCCACGCCGATCAGCCGGTCGCCGTCGAACGCGCCGAGCGCACATATCCCGTCGGGCGGCTCGGTCAGCTTGTCGACGAGGTCGGCCAGCTCGACCGGCTGCAGCGTGAAGAACCGGAAGTACCGGTCGTGGTCGGAGAGATGCTGGTGCAGCGCCAGCACGGCCGCTGCGTCATCGGCGCCCAGCCGGCGCAACGACACCACCCGCCCGTCGAGCAGCGACGCCGCAGCCGCGAATTCCACCCCTTGGTCGCCCATGATCACCGACGTTATTCGTCGCGGGGGCGGTTGGGCAGGGGCCGTTGGACCCCTAAGCGGCGGATTTGGTCCCGGCCGCGCGGCCCGGTTACTGGTCGGTCAGCGGGGCGACCCAGTGCACCCGGGTGCCGCCCTCCAGCGGATTGCTGATCTCGCAGCTGCCGCCGAGCTGCTCGGCCCGGTGTTTCATGTTGGCCAGGCCGCTGTGGCGCGAGTTACCGGCGGGGATGCCGCAACCGTTGTCGGTCACGTCGAGGATGAACATGTCGGCGACCTCCACCTCGACGGTCAGTCGCGACGCACCGGAGTGCCGTAGCGCGTTGCTGACGGCCTCCGCGGCGACCGCTTCGGCGTGCTCGGCAAGCCCACCTCCCACGGCGGTCATCGGTCCGTGCAGGCGCATCGTCGTGACGATCTCGCGATTTTCGGTCAGGTCGGCGACCACCTGCTGGATCCGCTGCCGGAAGTCGCCGTTCTTCCCCAACGGGGATTTCAGCTGGAAGATGGTCGTGCGGATCTCCTCGATGATGGTCTGCAGGTCGTCGAGGGTGCGGTTGAGCCGCTCGGCCACCTCCGGCGAACGCGTCCGGGCCAGCGTGCCCTGCAGGTCCATTCCCGCGGCGAACAACCGCTGGATGACGTGGTCGTGCAGATCGTGCGCGATGCGCTCGCGCTCGGCGATGATGGTCAGCTGGCGCGAGTCGTCGCGGGCCGACGCCAGGACCAGCGCCATCGCGGCGTGGGTGGCGAAATCGCTGACCAGGTCGAGGTAGCTCTCGTCGAACGGCGGCTGGTCGGCGGCGCGGGCGATCGCGATCACGCCCGCTACCCGTTCGTCGGCGCGCAGCGGCATCAGGATCGCGGGGCGCTGGCCGACGTCGGTGAAGGCCTGGATCGGGTAGCGCAACGACTCGGTGATCAGCGGTTTGCCGGTGCGGAAGACCTCGCCGCTGCTGGACTTGTCCACCGGAACCCGCCGGCCCATCACCTCCTCGGCGTGCAACCCCACCGCTGCGGAGACCACCAGCGTGTCGGTTTCGTCGTCGGGCGCGTCCGAGTCGGCGGGCACCAGCACGATCGCCTGTTCGGCGCCGGTCAGGATCCGCGCGCTTTCGGCGATCAGCTGCATCGGGCGCCGGTGCGGCTGGGCGCTGGACAGCAGGGCGGTGGTGATCTCGCGGCTGGCCTCCATCCACTTCACCGACAACCGCTCGCGCTCGAACAGCCGCGCGTTGTCGATGGTGGCCGCGGCTGCGAACGCCAGCGCGCGGGCGGCGACCTCGTCGGACTCGGAGAACACCCGCCCCGGGTCCACGTGGGTCAGGTAGATGTTGCCGAAGACCATGCCGCGGATCGTGATCGGCACAGCGAGAAATCCCCGCATGGGCGGGTGGTGCTCGGGAAACCCCACGGCCGCCGGGTGGGCGGTCAGATCGTCCACGCGCAGCGCCGGCGTGTCGAGCAGCGACAGGCTCAACAGCCCCTTGCCGACGGGCAGGTGCCCGATCCGTTTGACGGTGTCGGGGTCCATCCCCTCGTGGATGAACCTGAGCAGGTTGCCGTCGGGGTCGCGGATGGCCAGCGCGCCGTACGGGGCGGACGTCAGCTCCCTGGCGGCGGCGATGATCCGGTGCAACGTCGCGTCGAGGTCACCGACGTCACCACTGATGTCCACGAAGACGCGGAGCAGGTGCTCCATCTGGTCGCGGGCAGCCAGCAACTCGTCGAGCTGGGCGTGCATCCTGCTGACCAGCTCGCGTTGGCCCAGCCCGGCAAACGCCGAGCCGCGTTCGTCGCTGGCCACCCGACCTGTACCTCCACGACGCCTTCAGCGATGGGGCAGCTTACGTCGGGCAAGCCGATGCGTTCGAAGTGAGCGACGCGAGATGCCTGCGGTCAGCTTAGCCCTTCGTGGGTCTGGCACCCAACATCAACGGCTCGGCGCCGAGTGGCCGCCGGCGCGCAAGAGCGCGGCCAGCAGCAAACCCTATGGGCGCCTCGGCCGCGCCAGCATCAGCCGGGCGGCGCCTCCGTGGAGCGGCCCGACCCCTGGTCCAGCTTGGAGGCAAACACCGCGGCCTGCGTCCGCCGCTCCATGCCCAATTTGGCCAGCAAACGTGAGACGTAGTTCTTCACCGTCTTCTCGGCGAGGAACATCCGGGCGGCGATCTGCCGGTTGGTCAACCCTTCGCTGAGCAGCCCGAGCAGGGTGCGCTCCTGCTCGGTGAGCCCGGACAGCGGGTCTTCGCGTTCCGCCGTGCCGCGCAGCTTCGCCATCAACGCCGCGGCAGCCCGGTTGTCCAGCAGGGACTTACCGGCGCCGACCTCTTTGATCGCGTGGGCCAGCTCCATCCCTTTGATGTCTTTGACGACGTAACCGCTGGCGCCGGCCAGGATCGCCTCGAGCATCGCCTCGTCGGAGGTGAACGACGTCAGCATCAGGCACCGCAGGTCCGGAATGTCGGACACCAGGTCGCGGCACAGTTCGATGCCGTTTCCGTCGGGAAGGCGCACGTCGAGGACGGCGACGTCGGGCCGCAGCGCCGGGATTCTCGCTTTGGCCTCCGATACGGAACCGGCTTCGCCGACGATTTCCAGCTCCGGATCCGATGCAAGCAGGTCGGCGAGGCCGCGCCGAACGACTTCGTGGTCGTCGACGAGGAAGACCTTGACCATGACGAATTCTTTCTGCTGGACGGATGAGGCGACAGTCATGAAGCCATCGACTCAAATATCCCACAATTCCGTCCTCGCCTGGGTCCGTCCCCGCCCGGGCTCACAGGTGTTGCTGATTGACGACCAGCACCGAGCAGTCGGCGCCGTGCAACACGGCGCTGCCGGAAGGCCCGACGAGTTCGTCCACCCGCTGACGGTTGCGCGCGCCGACCACCACCAGCCCGACGGACCGGCGCAACGCGAGGTATCCGAGCAGGCCGCCGTGCACCGCCAGCGACTCGACCCGCAGCTCCGGGTAGCGGCGCTTCCACCGCGCGAGCCGGCGGTCCAGGTCGGCCAGCGCCCGGCGCTCGCCCTCGGGCAGCCCCCTGTCGTCCGGCGCGGGCGGACGGCAGATGATCGCCCGGAGGGCGGCGTTGCGCAGCCGGGCCTCCTCGATGGCGGCGCCCAGCAGGACACCATTGTCGGGCGAGCCGTCCAGCTCGACGACGATCGAATCCCCGGGGGGGCGGCCGTCGCGGGCCCGAACGATCGCGACGGGGCACCGCGCGGAGATCGCCAGCGCGGCGGCGACCGAACCGACCCGGCCGGGCTGGAAGTGCCGCAACCCGACCGCGCCGACGCACACCATGGCGGCCGACGCCGACGCGCCGATCAAAGACCCGATCGCCGGGCCCGACACGACTTCGGTTTCGGTCTTGACGGCCTTGCCCGCGGCCTCGATCGCCTTGCCCGCGCGGCGAAGCGACGTTTGCGCGGCGTCGGCGTCACCCCGCTCGGCCGCGCAGAGCAGGCGCAGGGGCGCGTCACGGCTCACGGCCTCGTCAACCGCCCAGAGCGCCGCCCCGACCGCCGCCTTCGAGCCGTCGATGCCCACCACGATCGACCTCGGCATGGCCAGCCCTGTCATGGACGTTGCCCGGGCTCTAGTGGCGGACGACCAGCACGGAACAGTCGGGGTAACCCACGATCGGATGGCAGTTCGGGGTGGCCAGCCCGGCGATCTCGGCGGCGTCGGCGCTGCCCACCACCGCCAATCCGATTGCGCCACCGTGCTTTTCGCCGGTGTGCACCCCGGTGCCCGCCGCGACGGTCTGGACGTGCACGTCCGGGTAGCGCCGGACCCAACTGTTCAGCCGCCGATCGATCTGGCGCACGGTGGCGTGGCGGCGCCGGCCCTGTTCCATGGCCTCGTGCACCACCTCGTCGTTGTCCGGCTCGTCGTTGAGCACCACGGCGATCACCCCGAGCTCGGTCGGCGTGCCGTCCGGGTTGGTGCGGATGATCGCGACCGGGCATTGCGCATCGGCCACCAACGCGGTGGCCGTGGGCCCGAGCAATCCGTCGGACGCCCAACCCCGCCGGGAGGTGCCGACGCAGATCAGCGCGGCGTGCTGGGATTCGTCGATCAGCACCTGCCCGGGATCGCCCGACAGGATTGCCGTTTCGACCTCGACCGGCTTTTTCGCGCGCTGCACGGCGCACTCCGCTTGGGCGAGCGCCGTTTCGGCGCGCTCGAGTTCCCACTCGGAGATGGGCGCCGAACCGGTTTCCGCCCCGCGGCGAGCGACGACGTAGACGAGGCGCAGCGGCAGCTGCCGGCTCAGCGCCTCCTCGATCGTCCACTTGGCAGCGTTCACCGCGGCGGGTGAGCCGTTGATGCCCACGACCACCGACTTGGCGTCCAGCTGGTTCATGTCGGCTCCTGACTGGTTCGACTCCTGATGTCAGGCTATTGCGCCGCCACTCGCCGGACAGGGGTCGTTTGGCCTTATCTGTGAAGCCGTTCGTCAATCGCGACGTCGCACGGTTCGGCCGTGCGCGCGAACAGCTTCTCCACTTCCGCCCGGCCGCAGGCGGCCGTTCCGGGCGTCGTCAGCATCGCCGCTCCGGCGGCGATCCCCAACCGAACGGCCTTGACCAGCGGCCAGCCGCGGCACAGTCCGACGGTGATCGCGGCGACCATCGCGTCGCCGGCCCCCACACCGCTACCGCCCGGCATCGGAATCGCCGAGAAGCGCTGGGCGCCATGGCCCGTCACGAGCAGCGCGCCGTGATGTCCCAGCGACACCAGCACAGCTTCCGCGCGACCGCTGTCGACGAGCTCGCGTGCGGCCTCGAGCTGCTCGGCTTCGGTGACCAGCGGGCGGCCCACGCATTCCCGCAGTTCCCGCACGCTCGCCTTGAGCAAGAACACCCCGGAGGAGACGTGCTGCAGGCCGCCGCCGGAGGTGTCCAGGACGAGGCGGACGCCCAGTTGCCGGCACATGTCGGCGACCCGCTGATAGAAGTCGGCGGTCACACCCGGCGGCAGGCTGCCACTGGCCACCACGAATTCGGCCGACTTCGCCACCGTCCGCAGTTGCTCGAGGCAGCGCGCCTGTTCGCGCAACGTCAGCTGCGGCCCCGGCAGCACGAACCGGTACTGCTCGCCGCTGCTGCTCTCGTTGACGGTGAAGCTTTCCCGCGTCGCCGCGGCGATCGGGACCTGCCAGAACGGCACGCCTTCGTCGCTGAGCAGCTTCGCGATCAGCCCACCGGTCGACCCGCCCGCCGGAAAGACCGCCAACACCGACCCGCCGAGCACGGAGGCGACGTGTGCGACGTTGATGCCGCCGCCCCCCGGGTCGTAACGGGTTGCGGCGCAGCGCAATTTATCGGTCGGGCGCACGACGTCGACGCTCGTGGTGATGTCGAGCGCCGGGTTCATGGTCAACGTGACGATCTGCGGACGGCTGGTGGGCGTCCGCACGATCGCTCCCGTCGTCGGCGCCGCGGTCACAGGCCGGTGGGATACGTCTCGGGCGTCTCGCCGGCGATCCACAGGCTCGTCACCTCCAGCGGCTCGAGCGCTCGGGTCTGGTCGATGTGGATCATCGCGTCGAACTGGTCGGCCGGCCGGACGTGGAAGTAGTGGCTCTGCCGTTCCGTTTCGGGCCGGTAGATGACCCCGATGGCACGGCCCAACCGCACCGCGCTGAGCGGGTCGGCGGCCTCGGGGCTGATGAGCGCCGACACGAAGAACGCGCTCCTGCCGGTCTCGTGCAACAGTTCCTCGATGCTGCCGCCCAGCGCCGGACGCACCACCTTGCGCTCGGCGACCCCGCCCCAGTCGCTGGCGGCGGTGACGGTGCCGGAGTACGTGCTGAACCCGATGAGGCGCGAGTCGTCACCGTACCGCTGGCGGGCGAGCTGCCCCAGGGTGAGCTGGCCGTCCTGCCAGACCTCGGTCGCCCGCGCGTCCCCGACGTGGGAGTTGTGTGCCCACACCACTATTCGGGCCGACGGCGTATCGCTATGGCGATCCAGATGGTTCAGCAGCGCCTCGAGCGTCTGCGCCATGTGCTTGTCGCGCAGGTTCCACGACGTGACCCGCCCGCTGAACATCGCGCGGTAGTACACCTCCGCGTTGCGCACCGTCTGGGCGTTCTGCTCGGCGTAGAACAGTTCGTCCTCGGCCAGCAGCCCGTCCCGGCGCGCGTAGGCCAGCGCGTTGCGCTGGATCTCGACCAGCTGCTCGATCGCCTCCGTCTCGCACGACGGGCCGGCGCCGAATGCAGCCGAAAAGCCGTACGCCTGACCATCATCGGCCGAGGTGTGGTCGAAGCAGCCGTACCGTTCGCGCGCCCGCACGGCGGCCTTCGGGTCGATCTTGTCCAGGTAGGCGATCACCTCGCCGATCGACCGGTGCAGGCTGTACAGGTCCAGCCCGTAGAAGCCGGCCTGCCGGCCGTCCGACTCGTGCAACCGGTTGTGGGCGCGCAGCCAGTCGACGAAATCGCCGACGACCGTGTTGCGCCACATCCAGGCCGGGAAGCGCTCGAATCCGCTCAGGGCCTCATCGGCGCTCTTGTCGTCGCCGAGGCCGCGCACGTAGCGATTGACGCGGTAGGCGTCGGGCCAGTCGGCCTCGGCCGCCACGGCGCCGAAGCCCTTCTCCTCGATCAGCCATTTGGTGATGGCGGCCCGCGCCTCGTAGAACTCGTGCGTGCCGTGCGAGCTTTCGCCGATCAGCACCACCCGCGCGTCGCCGATGAGCTCCTCCAGCGTTTCCCGCGGCGGCAGGCCCTGCGGCGCGTCGATGGCCACGGCGCGGACCACCTCGGCCGGTGTCGACGCCGCGGGCCGGCTCACGGAGGCCTCGGTGGTCGGGGTGGACAGCAATTGTCGAACCTCGTCGTCGGTGACCTGGCGGAAATCCCAGAACGACTCCCCCACCGCGAGGAACGGGGTCGGCATCGACGCGCACACCACATCGTCGACGAGGGCGGCGAATTCGCGGCAGGTCGACTCGGGCGCCGCGGGCACGGCGATCACGATGTGAGCCGGCTCGGCCTCCCGCAGGGCCTGCACCGCCGCGAACATGCTTGCGCCGGTGGCCAATCCGTCGTCGACCAGGATCACCGTCTTGCCGGCCACCTCGATGGGCGGGCGCCCGTCGCGGTAGGCGGCCTCGCGGCGGATGAGCTCGCGGCCTTCGCGTTCGGCGATCGCGCGCAGTTCCTGCGGCGTGATCCGCAGGCCGCGCACCACGTCGTCGTTGACGACGACGCGGCCCCCGCTCGCCAGCGCGCCGACCGCGAACTCCTCGTGGCCGGGGGCGCCGAGCTTGCGCACGATGAACGCGTCGAGGGGGGCGTGCAGGGCGGCCGCCACCTCCCACGCGACGGGGACCCCGCCCCGCGCCAGGCCCAGCACGATCACGTCCCCCCGGTCGCGGTAGGCGCCGAGAAGGGATGCCAGCACACGACCGGCCTCGCGGCGGTCGCGGAATACGCGCCGCGGCGAGCGACGGGTGGCGTCAGCTGCCCTGGTCATGGTGCGGTCGATTCGGCCGAGCGGACCTGGACGCGCCGTTCGGCCGGCTTCGCCGCCGAAACGCCCACGGAGACAGTGAGGATGCCCTTGTCGTAGGTGGCCTCGGGGAAGAGCGACCTCGGCCGGCGCCGAACAGAAAGGGTGCTCATGGGCGTCTCCTGGAACTCGGGATGACTGGCTGTGACAGCGTTTGACAGCTCCATCCGACCAGCCGGCCGTGACGGGCGGTAGGGACGGAAGTCCCGGCGTTGCGGGCCGTTCGTCGGCTCCCCGCATCGAGATCGACGCCGGCGCGAAAACGTCGAGTGGGCCGCGCGCTCGCGTCGATTTCGGTGCCCAAAAGCGCGATCAGGCGCGAGCGGCGATGTAGGCCATCACCCGGTCGAGGATGAGGTCGTAGGTGTCGCCGTCTTCCACGAGGCGGTCCAGTCCCTGCCGGCGCAGGAAGCCGTCGAGGCGCCGATCCAGCGGCCAGTCGGCATAGTCGTCGTCGGCGTAGGGCGAGTGCAGGAATTGCCACGCGAGCGTGTCGACGTCGCCGTCGGTCAGCAACGGCGGACCGCTTGGCACGGGAGTCATTTCAGCCGCGGTCCGCTCGGTGGATCGCCGCCTGGACCGCGGCGATCCGAGACCGCGCGCGCTCGTCGGCGGCCCTCTGCTCGGCGGCGGTGACGACGATCGCGTCCGGGCCCGGAAACACGGTCGCCTCTTCGTCGGTGTCGAGCCATCGAACCCGAAACGGCGGCTCGCCCTCCGGCGAATGCACCGCGGTGATCAGCCCGCGCAGGTCGCGGCGCCCGACCGTGCCGCCCTTGATCACCAGCCAGTCCCCGGCTTCGGCCTTCATCGCCGAATCTCCAGCACTTCCCGCATCGGCCGCCGCGGGGTCGGCTTGGGGGCCGGTTCGCCCTCGGGTTCGATGCCGACCCTGATCAGAACCTGAGGTACCGACGCCGGACGGGCCGTGAGGTCGACGATGACGTCCCGGCTGGACACCAGTTCCGTGAGGTGCGTGACCGGGCAGGTGGCCAGCCCGGCCATCGTGCACTCCAGCAGGATCGCCGAAAGTGCCTCGCCGCAACGCAGGGCGTCGGCGCGGGTGTCCTGCGGGGTGGACAGCACGAGAATCTTCGCCTCGTCGTAGGTGCCCGCGGAGCTGCGCTCGTCCGACGGATCAACGGGGAACCGGCGGTTGACGTCGACCCGCCGGGCATCCGACTGCGAGACGAGCGCGCTGTCGGGGATGCCCTCCTGCTCCCGCAACGGCGATGTCCACCACAGCAATTCATGCTGATAGGAATCGTCGTAGCGGCGCAGGGCGTCGGTGAGCCGGGACGCATCGGCCAACTGCGGCCTGGCCGCCTCGGTCAGCACGTCGAGGAACACCGCGTCCTTGTCGAACGAGCTCCGCAAGACCGGTTCGAACGTGCCCCAGTGCCTCGGGGCGCGAAACGGCAGGCGGTTGGTCCGGCGATGAAGTATCGCGTCGGCGCGATCGCGCCGTGCCTGCGTCACGTCGTCGACCGGGGCGAAGTCGGTAGCGGCGAGGTGGTCGAGGTTGTTCGGGTTGGGAAAGCGATCGACGTCGGTCGCCCACCCCGCCGCGGCCATCGCCACCCGGAAGTGATCGAGCGCCGCGCCACAGCTGATGATCGCCTCGCGACCCGAGGTGTCGGTCGCGGTGACCGTTCGACGCGGGTCGACGAACAGGTCGACGCTCGTGCCGCCCGCAACCCAGTGCCACGGCTGGATGTTGTGCAGGGACGGAGCACGGCACGCGAGTTCCACCGCGCTAGTGATCACGCCGGTGTCCACCGTCGTTCGGGTCATGCGCTCACCCTCCGGCATGCGCGCACATCGACGCCAGGGTCCTTGGTCCCCTGCCCCACGTCATTGGGCCCGACGCGACCGTCGGGACGACCGGCCGGTCATTGATGACTTTCGTCTCTATTGCGGCACCGGGGCCCGGCAAACGATGAGGATGCCCAGGCGAGGAGAAATGTGCCCCCATGGAAATGATCCGCAAGACGCCCCACGACTTCTCCGTCCGTCCCAACCTCACGGACTATGAACGCACACGCGCGCAGTTCCACTGGTCCGACGTGCCGGCGCTGTGCGAAGGGATGGGTCCGGGCCGGTGCAACATCGCCTACGCCGCGCTGGACCGGCACGCCGACGGCCCGGCCTCGACGCGCACTGCGCTGAGGTTCGTCGCCGACGTGGGCTGGAACGGCGCGATCACCACGCACGACCTCAGCTACGCGGAGCTCGGACACTTCGCCAAGCGGTTCACCAGCGCCCTGCGCTCGCTCGGGATCGACAAGGGCGACCGCGTTTTCACGATCATGGGCCGCTGCCCCGAGCTCTACATCGCGATGCTGGGCGCGCTGCGCAACGGCAGCGTGGTCTCGCCGTTGTTTTCGGCCTTCGGGCCGGAACCGATCGCCACCAGGGTGACCATCGGGCAGGCCGACGTGCTGGTGACCACCAGGGCGATCTACGAGCGCAAGATCGCCAAGATCCGCGATCGGCTGCCGTCGGTCCGCCACGTCTTCGTCGTCGACGGCGGCCGCGGGGGCGACCCACCGCCCGGGACGCTCAACTTCTGGGACTGGCTGGACGCGGCCGACGAGAACGCGCCGATCGAGCCCACCACCGCCGAGGACCCGTCGCTGCTGCACTTCACCAGCGGCACCACCGGCACACCCAAGGGCGCGATCCACGTGCACGGCGCCGTGGCGATGCACTACGTCACCGGCCTGTACGCGCTGGACCTGCATCCCGACGACACCTATTGGTGCACAGCGGATCCCGGCTGGGTCACCGGAACGTCCTACGGCATCATCAGCCCGCTGCTGCACGGGGTCACCTCGATCGTCGACGAGGCCGATTTCGACGCCCAGCGGTGGTACCAGATCCTGCAGGACCAGGCCGTGTCGGTGTGGTAC
Organism: Mycobacterium sp. E787; assembly: GCF_001668725.1. Lineage (GTDB taxonomy): Bacteria > Actinomycetota > Actinomycetes > Mycobacteriales > Mycobacteriaceae > Mycobacterium. The sequence continues at coordinate 38,969 of NZ_LZKL01000118.1, forward strand.
ACGGCGCCGACCGCGATCCGGATGCTGATCAAGGCCGGCCCCGAGCTGCCCGCCCAGTATCGATTCCCACGGCTGCGCTTCATCGCCAGCGTCGGCGAGCCGCTCAACCCCGAGGCCGTGTGGTGGGGAAAACGGGTGCTGGGCTTGCCGATTCACGACAACTGGTGGCAGACCGAGACCGGCGGCATCATGATCGCCAACACCCCCGCCTTCGACATCAAGCCGGGCTCCATGGGGCGGCCGCTGCCGGGTGTCGACGCCTGCATCGTGCGCCACAACGACGAGGCGTCCGGTGGCAGCACGGAGGTCGTCGACGAACCGGACGTCGAGGGTGAGCTCGCGCTCAAGCCGGGATGGCCGTCGATGTTCCGCGGCTACCTCAACAACGAGGAGCGGTACCGCAACGCCTTCGCCGACGGGCTGTACCTGAGCGGGGATCTGGCCAAAAGGGATGCCGACGGCTACTTCTGGTTCGTCGGGCGCAAGGACGACGTGATCAAGTCCGCGGGCCATCTGATCGGCCCGTTCGAGGTCGAGAGCGCGCTGACCGATCACCCGGCGGTCGCCGAGGCCGCCGTCATCGGCATACCGGACCCGACGGTCGGCGAGATGGTCAAAGCCTTTGTCACGCTGAAGAATGGCGTGACCGGCGACGAGGACCTGCGCCTGGAGCTGCTGGGCCACGCGCGCAAGCGGCTCGGCGCGACCGTGGCGCCCAAGGAGATCGAGTTCGTCGACTCGTTGCCGCACACCAGCAGCGGCAAGATCATGCGCCGGCTGCTCAAGGCCCGCGAACTCGGCCTGCCCGAGGGCGACACCTCCACGATCGAAAAACACCCTGACCACCACACCGAGGGGGTGCCGTCATGACCGACACCAAGCTGGCCCATGAGCTGCTGACCGACATGATTCGGGTCCGGCGCATGGAGGAAAAATGCGCGGAACTTTACAGCGCGGCCAAGATTCGCGGGTTCCTGCACCTCTACGTCGGGGAGGAGGCCGTCGCCGCCGGGTCGTTGCGCGCCCTGGCCGACGACGACGCGGTGGTCGCGACGTATCGCGAGCACGCGCACGCGCTGCTGCGCGGCATCCCGATGACCTCGATCATGGCCGAGATGTTCGGCAAGCAGGAGGGCTGCTCACGCGGCCGCGGCGGGTCGATGCATCTGTTCGACGCGGCCAAGCGGTTCTACGGCGGCAACGCGATCGTCGCCGGCGGCCTGCCGCTGGCCGTGGGCATCGCCCTGGCCGACGCGATGCTGCAGCAGAAGCGGGTGACCGCCTGCTACTTCGGCGACGGGGCGGTGGCCGAGGGCGCGTTCCACGAGTCGCTGAACATGGCCGCGCTGTGGAACCTGCCGGTGCTGTTCTGTTGCGAGAACAACCTTTACGCGATGGGCACCGCGCTGGACCGCGCGCAGTCGCAGACCGACCTCACCGTCAAGGCGGCGTCGTACCGCGTTCCCACGATGGCCGTCGACGGGATGGACGTCGAGGCGTGCCACGTCGCCGCGCAGCAGGGCGTCGATCACGTCCGCGACACCGGCGGGCCGTTCTTCATCGAGTTCCGCACCTACCGGTTCCGGGCGCATTCGATGTTCGACCCCGAGCTGTACCGGGACAAGGGCGAGGTCGAGAAGTGGCGCGAGCGCGACCCGATCCGGTCGTTCACCGACAAGTGCCTGGATGACGGCAGCCTCTCCGAGGATGACGTGCGTGAGATCGAAGACGCGGCCGCCGCCGAGATCGAGGCCGCTGTGGCGTTCGCCGAGGCCGGAACGTGGGAGGACGTGGCGGATCTCGAACGCGACGTGCTCACCCCGCAGCCGGAGGCCCTGCGATGAACACCGCGAAGACCACCTACCGGTCCGCCGTTCACGACGCGATGCGCGACGCGATGAACGACGACCCGCGCGTCGTGCTGATGGGAGAGGACGTCGGCCGCTACGGCGGAACGTACGCGGCGTCCAAGGGCCTGCTGGAGGAGTTCGGTCCCGAACGGGTGCGCGACACGCCGCTGTCGGAACTGGGCTTCGTGGGGATCGGGATCGGGGCCGCGATCAACGGGCTGCGCCCGATCGTCGAAGTCATGACGGTGAACTTCAGCCTGCTGGCGCTCGACCAGATCGTCAATACCGCTGCGGCCCTTCGTCATATGTCCGGCGGGCAGTTCTCCGTCCCGCTCGTCGTCCGGATGGCCACCGGCGCCGGACGACAGCTCGCCGCCCAGCACTCGCACAGCCTGGAACCCTGGTACGCCCACATCCCCGGCATCAAGGTGCTGGCCCCGGCCACCGTCGAGGACGCCTACGGCATGCTGGGCCCGGCGCTGGCCGATCCGGACCCCGTGGTGATCTTCGAGCACGTCCAGCTCTACAACACCTCGTCCGACGTCGACGCGCTCGGCCCGACCGACATCGCCCGGGCGGCCGTCCGGCGCAACGGCACCGACGTGACCGTGGTCGCCTACGGCGGCTCGCTGTGGAAGGCGCTGGACGCGGCCAATGAGTTGTCACTGACCGGAATCGACTGCGAGGTCATCGATCTGCGGATCCTGCGGCCCCTCGACGAGGGCACCATTCTCGAATCGGTGCGCAAGACTCATCGCCTCGTGGTCGTCGACGAGGCCTGGCGCAGCGGCAGTCTGGCCGCGGAGATCACCGCGCGCGTGGTGGAGGGCGCGTTCTACGACCTCGACGCCCCCATCGCCCGGGTGTGCAGCGCCGAGGTCCCCATGCCGTATGCGAAACACCTGGAACAGGCGGCCCTGCCGCAGGCCGCCCAGATCGTCGCCGCCGTCCAGAACCTCTTCGGTGAGCGGCAATGATCGAGTTCACCATGCCGGCCCTGGGCGCCGACATGGACGAGGGCACGCTCAACGAGTGGCTGGTCAAGCCCGGCGACAAGGTGACCCGCGGCCAGATCGTGGCCGTCGTCGAAACCACCAAGGCCGCGGTCGAGGTCGAATGCTGGCAGGAGGGGACGGTCAGCGAGCTGCTCGTGCCGGTCGGTGAAACCGTCCAAGTGGGAGCCCCGTTGGCGACGCTGCTGGCCCCGGGTGAGAAGGCGGAGAAGCGGCCCGCGAAGCCGCGGCCGGCGGCGAGCGAGGTCACCGAGCCGGAGGCGGCACCGGCGAAGCCGCACATCGCCGTCACACCGCCCGGCATCCCGCAACATCGCCGCTGGGTATCGCCGGCCGCGCGCCGGCTGGCCCTGTCGCAGAACGTCGACCTCAATGCGGTGAGCGGCACCGGTCCGCAGGGCGCCGTGACCATCATCGACGTCGAGCACGCCGCCGCGCACCTGCATCACGAAGCCGTTGCCGCTCCCAAACCGGCCGCCGAGGCCCCGGCCAAGACCAAGCCGGCGGACCGCGCGGCGCTGATGCGCAAGTCGATCGCGGCGGCGATGAGCCGTTCCAAGCGGGAGATCCCGCACTACTACCTCGCCGAGGAAATCGTGCTGGACAGCGCGATGACGTGGCTGACCACCCGCAACGCGCAGCGCTCCATCGACGAACGGGTGCTGCCGGCCGTCCTGCTGTTGAAGGCCGTCGGCGTTGCCGCGCAGCGATTCGGCGAGTTCAACGGGTTCTGGCGGGACGACGGCTTTCAGCCCGCGAACGGGGTGCACGTCGGCGTGGGGATCTCGCTGCGCGGCGGCGGCCTGGTCGCCCCGGCCATCCACGACGTCCCGGAGAAGAAGCTCGACGAGCTGATGGACGATCTCACCGATCTCGTGGCGCGGGCGCGCTCGTTCTCGCTGCGGAGCTCCGAGATGTCGGATCCGACAATCACCATCACCAACCTCGGCGACCAGGGCGTCGACGCGGTGTTCGGAGTCATCTACCCGCCGCAGGTGGCGCTGGTCGGTTTCGGTCAGCAGGCTCAGCGCGTCTGTGTCATCGACGGCGGAATCCGGGTCGTGACCGCGGTGCAGGCCACGCTGGCCGCCGACCATCGGGCAAGCGACGGCCACCGGGGTGCGCTGTTCCTGAAAGCCATCAACGAGCTGCTCCAGCAGCCCGACCTCTTAGAAAAGTGAGTGTGCAATGACGACGAACGAAGACACCCGCGCGGTGGTGCTGTCGGTGCTGACCACCATCGCCCCCGAAGTCGAGCCGGACGACATCCGCGACGACGTCCTGCTTCGCGACCAGGTCGATCTCGATTCGATGGACTGGCTGAGCTTTCTGCGCGGCATCCACCGGCGGCTGCACGTCGAGATCCCCGAATCGGACTACGCATCGCTGCGGACGCTGGCCGACGTCGTCGGCTATGTCGAAAAGAACGCCACGGCACCCAGTGCGTAGCAGCGCGGCGCAGGGCCTTTCGGCCCACCGATGCCCCCGTCGACCGGGGACGAACGGCCCTGCCCACGGCCCGCGAACTCGCCTACCGTCGATGCCATGATCGCGACGCTGGACACCCAGACCCTGAAGAGCGCGGTGCAGCTCGCGTGCCGGGCCCCGTCGGTGCACAACAGCCAGCCGTGGCGGTGGGTGGCCGAAGACGGGGTTGTGCACCTGTTCGTCGACCGCGACCGGACGGTGCCGGGCACGGACCGTTCCGGGCGGGAAGCGATCCTCAGCTGTGGCGCCGCGCTCGATCACTTCCGGGTCGCGATGCTCGCCGCGGGTTGGGGCACGGAGATCGACCGATTTCCCAACGCCAAGGAGCCCGACCGGTTGGCGACGGTCGAATTCCGTCCCGTCGAACACGTCACGCGCGCGCAGCGCGACTACGCCAACGCGATCATGCAACGCAGAACCGACCGGCTTCCGATGGGTCAGCCCAGCTACTGGAGCCTCTTCGAGCCCGTGCTGCGCGGTGCGTTCGACGCGAACGTGGTGATGCTCGACGTGCTCGCCGACGACCACCGGCCAAGCCTGGCGCGGGCCTCCATGCTCACCGAGGCGCTGCGCCGCGATGACGCCTCGTATCACGCCGAACTCCAATGGTGGACTTCGCCGTTCGCGTCGCACGCGGGCGTGCCGCCGGGCGCGCTGCTGTCGGACAGGGAAAGCCACCGGGTGGACGTGGCGCGCGAGTTCCCGGTCAGGAGCCACGAGGATCGCCGCCCCGAGGTGGCGGTGGACTGGTCCAAAATCCTGGTGCTCTCCACCCCGAAGGACACCAGGGAGGATGTGCTGCGGTGCGGCGAGGTGTTGTCGACCGTCCTGCTGGAGTGCACGATGGCCTTCCTGGCGACCTGCACACTGACCCACCTGATCGAACTGGACGAGAGCCGCGAGGTGGTGCGCGGCCTGCTCGACAAGGGGGGCCACCCGCAGGTGCTGATCCGCGCCGGGATAGCGCCGCCGTTGGAGGCCGTTCCGCCGCCCACCCCGCGGCGCCCTCCGGGCGACGTCCTCGAGATCCGCTAGCACCCGCGGTTCTGCAATAGCCTTGTTGTCGAACACGACCCATCAAAGAAGGGTGGCTGATGTCTCCGACGTCCGGGATCGACGATGAGGTGACCATCCTGCCGGTGCACGAGTGCTGGGAGCTGATGGCCGGTGTCACGCTGGGGCGGCTGGTCACCAGCGTGGACGGCCAGCCCGAGATCTTCCCCGTCAACTACGTCGTCCAGAACCACACCGTGCTGTTCCGCACCGCGGAGGGCACCAAGCTGGTCAGCACCGCGATCAACAACCGCGTGCTGTTCGAGGTCGACGACCACAACGTCGCCGAGGGCTGGAGCGTGATCGTCAAGGGCAGGGCGCGCTCGCTGCGCACCAACGAGCAGATCGAGGAAGCCGAACGCGCCCAGCTGCTGCCGTGGACGTCGTCGGAGAAGAACCATTACGTGCGGGTGATGCCCGAGACGGTCACGGGCCGCCGGTTCCGGTTCGGTCCGCCGCTGCTGGGCAGCCGGGATCGCACCTGAGTCATCGGACCAGCCGCCGACGGCGCGGCCGCGGCATGAACTCCAGCGACAGCAACACCAGCAGCGCGGCCGGGATGTGGTGGGCGCACACCACCACATAGCGCCGCTCGGCCAGCGCGTGGAACTTGCGCAGGTAGCGGTACAGCGACTCCAGGCGGATGAACGGGTCCAGCAGGTGAATCAGGCGGTACGCGACCCGCTGCAGCGGGGTCGGTTGCGCCGCATCGAAGATCTCCGGAAACGCGGCGAATGCCAGCGAAAGGCGCAGCGCGCCTTGGCTTTTCGCTGCGGTGATCATCTCGACGCTGAGCCGCTCGTCGACACCGTTGGGCGCGTCGGGGCGGCGGAACGGCGCGTCGAGGCTGACTTCCAGCCCGGCGTCGGCGGTGGCGTATCGGTGAAATGCCACCGCCCGCCCGCGCCGGTCGCGCGCGATGGCCAGCTGCACCCCCGGGTAGCGTCCCCGCAGGGCCCCGTCGAGGTTCATGCAGAACCCGCGCTCGGTGCGCGCCGCGCGGTGGGCGGCGTAGAGCACCTCGGTGAGCTCGGCGGTCAGTGTTGGATCGAGTCCCTGTTCGTCGACGATCTGCGTGGTGATCCCGCTGTTGCGGGTGCGCTGCACCGCCTGGCGGAGGTTGCGAAAGCGGCGCCCCCGCAACGTGAAGTGGCGAACGTCGACGACGACGTCGCGGCCGATCGGCACCGTGATCATCTTCTGCCCGACCACGTCGTCGCGCCATAGCGCGACGTGCCGCTCGCCGCCGGCCAGCACGATGATCTGCCAACCCCGGCCGCGGCACATGCGGACGAAATCGGCCACCAGCCCTTCGAATCGGGCGGCGTCGCCGATCGGGTCGCCGCTGACGACGGCGAACCCGAGGCGGGTGCGGAATGCGATCGCCGCGGATCCGTCGGCGTTGAAGTGGTAGCTCTTGCCCGAGTGCATGGCAAAGGGCGCCAGCGCGTCCCCGTGGGTGGCGTCGACGAGCGGCCACACCCGATCCAGTAGCTCCGGTTGGGGTTTGGCCGTGGTCGGCGACATCAGCGCGAGCCCGCTGGCCGCGATGAGGAAGTTCCCCAGCCCACCGAACGACAGGAAGTGCGCGCACAATCCGGCGCCCACCGCGGCGGCGGCGATCGCGGCGTGCCCGGTGGTGACCGGCCGGCCCAGAAAGATGCCGCGCGCGATCAGCGCCGCGGCGGCGAGCAGCGCCACCGACCACCCGAACCTGCCGGGGGCGGCCCGCTCGTAGCCGAGGTGTTCGCGCGCGGCCAGCACGGTCAACCAGGCCAGGGCGCACAGCAGAACTGCGAGGCTGCCGAGGCGGGCGCCCCGGACGTCGGCCCTGACCAGAACCCGCTCGCGGCCGCGCGCCGCGACGGCCCCCCGGCTGCCCTGGTTAGTCCTCATGGCGCGCTCTGTTTCCCGGCCGCGTCGCGCAGGCATTCGTCGGCGGGCCGAACGGGCTGGTCGGACATACATCAACCTTTTCCGACAGGGTTTTGAGGCGGCCGTCAACGACGCTCCCGACGCTAATCGGCGCGGCCCGCATCGGGGAGAGCCGTTTGTCCTCCGGTTATTGCCATTGGTCCCCGGCGCTGAGCCGGCTGCCGGCGCTGCGCGGCACCTCGGCTACGCGTCTCGGGCTTTCGAGACCAGGCCCCACAGGCAGGCGCGAAAAGCGCTCTCGTCGATGCGCATTCGCGAAGCGATCTGGCCGTCGGTATGGCCCCGCAGGACCAAACCGAGAAGCTCACCTTCGAGTTCGGTCAACGACGCGGCGTCCAGGAGGTTCGCGCGCGCCCGGTCGGCGAGGTAGGCGGTCGCGGCGCCGGTGTCGTAGAGCAGGTCACCGGCCGCGGCGCGTTTGATCCCGGCGACCACTTCGGATCCCTTCGCGTTTCTCACGATGCAACCGTCGGCGCCGGCGCGCATCGCGTCGAAAAGATCGCTGCTGGACCCGAATGAGGTGAGGATGATGCAGTGCAGCCCCGGCACCAGCGAACGCAACTCCCGGCACAGGCCGAACCCACCGCCGTTGGGCAGCCGGTCATCCAGCAGCACCACATCGGGGCGGCACGGCGGGATGCGCGACAGCGCTTCGCCGACGTCGGCCGCTTCGCCGACGACCTCGATGTCGGCGTCGCATTCGATCAACTCGCGCAGCGCGTGCCGGACGATGGCGTCATCGTCGACGAGGAACACGCGGACTACGCGTCGCACGAGACGAGTCTCCCCTCCCCCAGGGCCGGACAATCCCGATTCGGAGCACCGCCGTCATTCCCGGTGCGGTGCCTGGCAGGCGGTCAGCCGGCGAACAAGCACGTCCGCCTCCGCGAGGCCCGCATGGACGAAACGTTACAGATATCCGTAACGATGCGGCAAGAAACGGTCCGCACCGTGCCAGGGGTCCTCCCCGACAGGGCGTGTCCGCCCGCATCAGACGCGCGTTGCGCTTTCTGATCGCCGGCGGTCGATCTCGGTCACTGCTAGGCCGACGACCTCGGGGACGGCGCGCTCGACCCGGGGATCCAGGCCGGCGCCGTGGCCGGTGTCGGCGACGTCGACGGTGAGCAGCACCAACTCCCCGGGTACCCGGTCCAGCGCCGCACCCAGCGCGTGGGTACGCACGAGATCGACGCCGTGCGAACTCAAGCCGTCACGCGTCGCCACGTCGCCCAGGCCGCAGCGCCGCACCCGGCCCGGCCTCGGCGGCGTCCCGACCGCACCGTCGATCACCACGGCGAGCGCCACGCCCGACCACGCCTCCAGCAGGCTCAGCGGATCCACGATGTCGGTCACCACCCGCACACCGGGCAACGCCAGCCGGCTCAGCTCGTCGGCCGCCGCGATGCCGACGCCGTCGTCGCGGCGGAAGCGATTGCCCAGGCCTATCACGACCGCGTCGACCGCGTCGACCGCGTCGACCGCCTCGACGTTCTGACCGGTCACGTGCGGTGGATCGTCAACGTCAGGAAGTGCGCCGAACACGAGATGCACGGGTCGTAGCTGCGGATCAATTGCTCGCACAGCGCGGTCAGCGCGGTGTCGTCGAGGGTCAGGTTGCCCGACACCAGTCGGGCCAGGTCGGCTTCGATCGCCGCCTGGTTCTGCGAGGTGGGCGGGATGATCTGCGCCGCGGACACCAGCCCGTCGTCGCCGATCCGGTAGCGGTGATACAGCAGCCCGCGCGGCGCCTCGCTGACGCCGTGCCCGACTCCGGCGCGCGCCGGGACGTCGACGAACGGGCGCGGCGGGCGCTGGTAGGCGTCGATGATCCGCAGCGCCTCCTCGATCGCGTAGACCACCTCGACGGCGCGGACGACGATGCTGCGGAACGGGTTTCGGCATTCGCCCGAGAAGCCCGCCGCGGCGGCGGCCTGCGCCGCGACTGGCGACAGCGTCGCGGAGTTCAGCGCGAACCGCGCCAGCGGCCCGGTCAGGTACCGGCCGCCGTCGAGGGTCGCGTGCAGGGCGGTGGAGTGGGGCACCTGCGACTCGGCGACGTGCTCGCCGAAGTCGGCCACCGGAAAGGACGGGCCGGCGCTGCGCGCGATCGCGCCGTTCTCGATCGGGTAGCGGCCGGGCGCCGTGAGCGCGAGGAACTCGTGATCGAGCTCGAGGTCGGGGAACTCGAACCCGGCCACCCACTCGACGGTGGCGAGCGCGTTGTCGAGCGCGCGGCGCAGCTGTTCGGCGATCGGCCCGAAGTCCGAACGCGTTGGCACCGAATAGAATCCGCCGAGCCGGACGTTGACCGGGTGTATCGCGCGCCCGCCGACGAACTCCATCAGCTGGTTACCCGCCTTCTTCAGCGCCAGCCCGCGCTCCACGGCCCACGCGTGGTCGCGGGCCATGCCGATGATGTCGGGGTAGCCGAGGAAGTCGGGGGCGTGCAGCAGGTAGATGTGCAGGACGTGGCTGTGGATCCATTCGCCGCAGTAGAGCAGGCGCCGCAACGCGACGAGCTCGTCGTCCACCTCGACGCCACAGGCGTTTTCGATCGCGTTGCAGGCGCTGACCTGATAGGCGACCGGGCAGATGCCACAGACCCGGGCCGTCAGGTCGGGCGGCTCGGTGTGGGCCCGTCCGCGCAGGAACGCCTCGAAGAACCGCGGCGGCTCATAGATGTTGAGTTGCACGGTTTCCAGGGCACCGTCTTTGAGCGTGACGTGCAGCGCGCCCTCGCCTTCGACGCGCGTCAGGGTGCCGACGCTCAGCGTGCGGGTGGACTCGGTCACGGGCGGCTCCGCTCGGCGTGAAAGGCCGCGACGTTGAACGTCGAGAAAACCCGATCGACGTCGCCGTCGGACATCCCGTCGCGGCGCAGCAGCGGGATCAATGTCGCGGTCCGCGGCGCCGCGGACGGCCCGAAACAGCCGAAGCAGCCGCGATGGTGCCGGGGGCACAGCGCCCCGCACCCGGCGTGCGTGACCGGCCCCAGGCACGGAATGCCTTCGGAGACAACGACGCACGTGACCCCGCGGAGCTTGCACTCGGTGCACACCGTCTTGGCCGGGAGCCGCGGTTTGCGACCGATCAGCAGCGCCGAAAGGGTGTCGAGCAGCTGACCGCGGTCGATCGGGCAGCCGGGCAGCTGGTAGTCCACCTTGACGTGCGCCGACGCCGGCGTGGAGGTGGCCAGCGTGTCGACGTACTCCGGTTTGGCGTAGACGACCGACGCGAACTCGGCGACGTCGGCGAAATTGCGCAGCGCCTGCACTCCCCCGGCCGTGGCGCACGCGCCGATGGTCACCAGAACCTTCGACTGCTCACGGATTTCGCGGATGCGATGCTCGTCGTGACGGGTGGTGATCGAGCCCTCGACGAGTGACACGTCGTACGGTCCGCCGACCATCGCGCTGGAGGCCTCGGCGAACGTGGCGATCTGCACCTGGTCGGCCAGGGTGAGCAGCTCGTCCTCGCAGTCCAGCAGGGTCAGCTGGCACCCGTCGCAGGAAGCGAACTTCCACACGGCCAACGTGGTTGGGCCCATCTACAGCTCCTTCACTCGCAACAGCGGGCCGGCGACGTCGTAGCCGACGACGGGGCCGTCCCGGCACAACAGCAGCGGTCCCAGCTGGCAGTGACCACACCAGCCGACCCCACACTGCATGTTGCGCTCCAGCGACACCCGGATGTCCCTGGCGGCGAGCCCTTTGGCGAGCAGGGCCTCGGCGCCGAAGCGCAGCATCGGCTCCGGCCCGCACAGGAAGGCGGTGGTGCGGCCGGGGTCGAGCGTCAGCCGGCGCAGCGGCTCGGTGACCAGGCCGACCTCGCCGTGCCAGCCCTGGACCGGGACGTCGACCGTGACGTGCACTTCGATCTGTGGGTCTTCGGCCCACTTCGCGAGCTGATCGGCGTACACGAAGTCCGTCCGCGAGCGGGCGCCCGCGATGAGCGTCACCCTGCCGTAGCGGGCCCGTCCGGCCAACGCACCCAACACCGCGGGGCGCAACGGGCACAGGCCCACCCCGCCGGCCACCATGACCAGGTCCCGGCCCGCGGCCTCCTCCAGCCCCCAGCTGGTGCCGAACGGGCCCCGGACCCCGACGACGCTGCCCGGTTCCGCGCCGTGCAGGGCGCGGCTCACCGCCCCGACCGCGCGGATGGTGTGCGTGATCGACCCGTCCGTCACCGAGGGATCGCCGCTGATCGAGATCGCGGCCTCGCCCACCCCGAACGCGTACAGCATCATGAACTCGCCGGGCTGCGGCGTGCGCAGCGCCTCGGCGACGGGCTCGAGGCACAGCGTCGCCGAATCAAGGCTCTCCACAACGCGACTGCGCACCCGGTACGGGACGGGCGCCATGGCCGGCGTCGGCTCAGCAAGTTCAGTCATCGCCGGCCATCTTGTTCATCTCCGCGGTGATGTCGATTCCGGTGGGGCACCAAGCGATGCACCGGCCGCAGCCCACGCAGCCCGACATGCCGAACTGGTCGTGCCAGGTGCCCAGCTTGTGGGTCAGCCAATGCCGGTACCGCGAGGCCCCGGACTGGCGCACGCTGCCGCCGCCGTGCACGTAGGTGAAGTCGAACTCGAAGCACGACGCCCAGTGGCGCCAGCGCTCGGCGTGCTCGCCGGTGAGGTCGCTGACGTCCTCGGTGCCGGTGCAAAAGCAGGTCGGGCAGACCATGGTGCAGTTGCCACAGGTCAGGCAGCGGCTCGCGACCTCGTCCCACTGCGCCGACTCGCGGTTGGCAATGAGCAGCTCCCGCAGGTCCGTCTCGGGCATGTGGCGGCCCATCTGGTGGGCCGCGGCCGCGACATCGTCACGCGCGGAACCGATTTCGTCGTCGCTGGCCGCGCGGTGCGTGATCGCCGCGAGCACGTCGGCACCCTCGGGACTGCCGACGTCGACGACGTACGACGGCGCGTCACCGTCGAGGCGCTCCGTCAGGGCCAGGTCGTAGCCGGGGCCGGCCGCGGGTCCGGTGCGCATCGACGCGCAGAAGCACAGCCCGCCCGGCTCCGTGCAGTTCACCGCGACGACGAACGCCCGGCGCCGGCGGCCGGCGTAGGAGCTGTCCGGGTAGTCGGGCCGGCCGAGCACCCCGTCGAGGGTGGCGATCGCGGCCAGGTCGCACCCGCGCACTCCCAGAAACGCGTAGCGCGGGACTTCGTCCTCAGCGTCACCTGCCCCGTCCCGGGTGCCGGCCCACATCCGTTGCCGCGGGGGGTGAAGGAACTGCTTCCACGACTGCGGACCGGCCGAGTGCCCGAATGCCGCGTCGTCGTCGCGGCGCCGCACGCGGTAATGCCCCGGACCGACGTCCACGCCCCAGCCGCGCGGCAGGTCGTCCGCCGATTCGAGTTCGGCGAGCACGATCGCGTTGTCCCGCAACGTCGGACCGACCACCCGGTAGCCCCGCTCGATCAGCACCTCGACGAGGCGGTGCAGCGCGGCCATGTCGAGCCAGGCGGCCCGCTGATTTTCGGCGTCTGGACTCACCGACACATCATCCGCCTGAATGGCGTGGGCTGCATAGGGGTTCGCGTGCCGCCGGCCTCATTGCCGATTGGTCCGGCCGCCGTCGTCCACCAGGAATCTGATCGCACGGTCCCATTGGGCGTCGCGCGTTCGATCGAGCCGCGACCGGATGCCGGCCACGAACGCGGCGATCCCGAGGGCCGCCAGCAGCGCGATCGCGCCCGCGATGCCGACCGCGTCTGCCACGGCGTGCCACGTCGGGGTCGGCGGCAGCGACTGCTTGCCGTCCTTGTCCACCCACAAGTCGATCCGCTCTCCCGTCTCTGCGGGGGCGCTGAGTTGCACTGTGCCCGTGCGCTCGCCGGCCGCCACCGGCCACCGGGCTTGCACGACGGTCGTGCCGAAGGCCGCGCGCCGCGCGTCGGCGACGGTGGCGGTGACGAGGTGCCGCTCGTGTGCCTCCTGGGCGTAGAGATGTGCGCGCGCGTCGTAGGCCATCGCGCCGAGCACCCCGACGACCGGTATCGCGACGAGCGACGCGAGGAGCGCGACCACGGTGACCGCCGCCTCGATGCGGTCGGCGCGCCGAAGCAACGGGTTGCGGCCGAAGATCCGCGCGACGGGCCAGCGGCGCGGGTTGATCGTGAACGTCTCCATCACGACTCGGTCACCCACTCGACGAAGTCGGAGAGCTCGCGCCGCGGCGTCGCCGGCAGGGGGTCGGCGTTGATCGGCGCCCAGCCCACCCGGAGCAACATCTGCGGGTAGTCGCCGCCGCCGAAGATGTCGCAGCGGACCGACGCGCGCGTCTCGGGGATCTCCAGCGGTTCGGTGACCGGGCAGCTGGCCAGCCCCATCGACGTCGCGGTCAGCAGAACGACGCTGGTGGCCTCCCCGGCGCGCAGCTGCGCCAACCGGTCGTCGGCCCGCGTCCCGAGCGCAAGCACGACGGCGTTGTCGTCGCCGGGCGACGAGTCCGGCGCCATGGGCAGCGTGGGTCCGGCGAAGAACCGGCCCGGTATTTTCGCCGCGGGATCGGACGCCGGCGTGCTGCGGGCCGGCACACCCGCCACCGACGCGTAGCGCCCGCTCCATGCGGTGAGCTCCGCGACGTAGTCGCGGTTCAGGTGCTCCGCAACCGATTCGGCGACGATCTTGTGCAGCCTGTCGAGGTCTTCGACCTGGCACAGCGTCACGCCGTTTCGGGCCGCCCGCGCCGCCATCAGCGCGATGTCGGCGACCGGCACCGGCCACGAACTGTAATGACGGCGATCGGTCCGGCGCCGCGGTATCGCCGCGGCGAGCGCGATGTCGACGGCGTCGGCGGGGTACGGCGACAATTCGATCGAGGCGAGGTGATCGAGGTCGGCCGGATTCGGCAGCCGGGTCACCTTGGACAGCCAACCGACGGCCGCGAAGGCGGCGACGCAGTGGTGTAGCGCCGCGCCGCAGCTGAGGATCAGGTCGCGGCCGTCCGGGTCGGTGTTGGGCAGTTGGCGTTCGGCGTCGGCGTAGAGATGCACGCTCGCGGCGTCGACGCGCCATCGCCACGGCTGCGTGTTGTGCACCGAGGGTGCCCGAGACGCCAGTGCCAGGACGGTCCGGACCGTGCCGGCGTCCGGAAAACGTGCGTTCATGGCTGTCGTTCCCTTCGGATGAAGCTCCTCGACGTCCACCATCGCTCAATCGCGCGGGGCCAAACGAGAGCACGACGGCACTAGCCAAAAGGACTTTGGGCCAATCCCCTAGGCCCCGGCCGGGGCGGGCTTTTGCGCCTTTCCGCTTGCCTGGCCGCGAGCCGCCAGGGCGCCCGCAATCGACGTGCTGGTGACCGTCAGTAGGGCTCCGAACATCAACGCCGACGCTTCGCCCGCGACGAGAAGGTGTTCCTGCGTCCCGATGGTGGCCGCGGCCACCGGCACCCCGAGCTGGCCCGCCGACAGCACCGCCAGCGTCAGCGGCTGGCCGAGCAGCCGTCCCGCGCTGTGCGCGAGCACGGCGCCCAGCCCCAGCCCGACGCCCAGCAGGATCAGCTTCGGGTGCGAACCCAGCTCGCGCACCTGCAGCGAGGCGCCCAGCCACACGAAGAACAACGGACTGAAAAAGCCCTCGGTGATGCCGAACAGCTGGCGCGCCAGCCGGTGCGGCTCGCCGACCATCGCGATCACCAGACCCAACGCGAAGCCCGCCAGCATGATCGACACGTGGGTGTCTACGGCGAGTGCCGCAAGGGCGAACAGCGCCAGCAGGTTCGTCCGCAGTTCGAGCGCGAACCGATGGTCCTCGGAGTAGACGTGCATCCGTCGCCGCAAGCCCCGGCGGTCGGCCGCCCGCAGCACCAGGAAGAGCACCACCGCGCAGCCGGCGATCGAAAGCGCGCCGAGGGCCGCGACCGGCGCCCGTCGTAGGTCGATCACCAAGGGCAGCAACACAATACACGCGGCGTCGGCGATCGCGATCTGCACCGTCACCGACAGGACATCCGGTCCCTGCAGCCGCAGCGAATCGATCACCGGCAAGGCCAGCGCCGCCGACGACGACGCCATCAGCACCGCGTACAGCGCAGCGTGGCCGGTGCCGAACGCCGCGGCCAGGCCGGCACCGAGGGCCGCCGCCACGGCACCGACCGCGACCGCCCGCACCAGCGCGCGCGACGCCAACGAGCGCAGCGCGGGATCACGGAGCGGGACATGGGTGCCCACCACGAACATCACCAGCGCGAAGCCGATGTTCGCGAACAATTGAAAGGTCGGGTTGGTGTCGTCGACGAGCCCGAAACCGGTCCTGCCGACGACGAGCCCGGCGAACAGCTCGCCGATGATGACCGGTATCCGCAGTCCCGGCAGCGAAGCCAGCAGCGGACCGGCGAAACCCACGGCGGTCAGCAGCGCCAGGGTGTGGAAGCCGAACCCGTGCACGTCAGCGGCCCTTCCCCGCGGTCAGCATCACGTCATTCTGCATCGGCGTCCGCAAAAGGCCAGGGAAATGCCCCGGAGAGTCATTGGGGACCATTTCCCCTGTTGACGGGAGACGGGCTCCGCTTAGCATGCGCTCGACGGCATCTGTCGTCCGTTGCCGTCAGCGTGATCACGTGAAGGAGCCCGCCATGTTCGTCCCGACCGCCTTCCCGCGCCGGGTGATAGCCAGTGCGATCGGGGCCGGCGCGCTCTTGTGCGCCGGCGCGGCGACCGCCGCCGCGGAACCGGCGCCGCGGCCGGCCAACTGCACGGCCGCCGACGTGGCCGGTGTCGCGGCCGGCGTAGCGGCGTCGCTGTCGACCTACCTTTACACCCATCCGGATCTGAACGGGTTCTACACCGGCCTTCAGGATCGCCCCAAGGACCAGCTCCGCGACGACGTGCAGAACTACTTCAGCGCCAACCCGCAGGAACAGGCCGACCTGGAGAACATCCGGCAGCCGCTGGCCGACATCAGGCAGCGGTGCCAGTGGACCCCGCTGCTCGGGGAGACCGGAACCACCCCGTGAACGACCGCCCCGACGTGATGGGAAGGAGATTCTCAATGAATCTGTGGGCGCGATCTTGGACCGCCGCGGGGATCACGGTGCTGGCCCTCGCGGCGGTTCCCGAGATGTATGCAGTCGTATGGCCCTCCGGCGTGGCCAACGCCGACGTCTGCGCGAGCGTCGGCAGGCGGGTCTCGGTGAGCGGGTGCACCAATGTGGCCGACACGGTCAACACCTACGCGCCGCCGCCCGGCGACTATGCCCCGCTGCCGCAGGACTTTCCGCCACCGAACGCGAGCGTCTGTGTCAACGCGGGGCGGCGAATCCATGTGAGCGGCTGCACCTAAAAGCGCGGCGAGGCGGTTGCTCAGGCCCAGCTGGACCCGACGGCGCTGTCGGTGCTGGCCATGTTGCTGCCGGCGCTTTGCACCTTCTGGCCGTGGGCGTTGGCCTGCTCGTAAATCACCTGGAAGTTACGACCCAACGCGGTGATGAACTCCTGGCAGGCCACCGAACCGGCGCCACCCCAGAAGTCACCAGCGGCCAGCACATCGCGAACGATGGACTGGTGCTCGGCCTCCAACGACGCCGCCTGGGCGCGAATCGTCGCGCCGTGGGCGTCGACGTCGCCGAACTGGTAATTGATGGTCATGTTTACGTCCTTTCAAGTCTTGGAAGTTGTTGGACGACAGCGCCGTTGGGCTAGCTGCCGAGGATCTGCTGCGAGGCCTGCTCTTGCTGCTCGTAGTTGTTGGCGTCGCGGATCAGCCCGTCACGCACACCGTGCAGCATGTTCACGATGTTGCGGAAGGCCTGATTCATCTGACCCATGGTGTCGTAGGAGGTCGCCTGCGCCTGGCCACTCCAGCCGGCACCGGCGATGTTCATCGACGACGCCCACATCTTGCGGGCCTCGTCCTCAACGGTCTGCGCGTGGACCTCGAAACGGCCCGCCATCGCCCGCATCTCGTGCGGGTCGGTCATAAAACGTGTTGCCATCACACTGCTCCGTTCATTTCATCGGTTGTAACTGTCAGGGATTCGTATCGCTTGACTCAGACGCCGGTCCGTGACACCACGCCGGGCCGGGACTGCACGACATGCGCGACGCTGCCGCCGCTCGTCATCCGCCCGGGCATGCCGCCGCCGGCGCCGCTCATCGGCATCGGCATCATCGGCATGCCGGTGCCGGCCGCCACGGCGGCCGAATTGGGCACGCCCGTTCCCATGCTCGACAGGCCGGTCACCGCCGAACTGCCCATCGGCGCGGGCACCGACCCGGCCCACGTCGGCGGCACCGACAACGCCCCGACCATCCGCGCCCGACCCAGGCCCGCGGCGGCACCCGCCCCGCCGCCGCCCGGGGGTTGCACCGCTTGGGCGCCGCTCATCAGCGCGGGCGCCCCCGGCAATCCGGCGACCCCCGCCAACCCGGCGCCGCTTTGCGTTCCCGTCTGCATGGCGCTGCTCATCAGCATCATCATCGGAGACATCGCCATGCTGGCCGGGGTCGCCAGCGCCTGCGCCCCCTGCGTCGCGGCCCCCAGCGGCAACGACTGCACCGCCGACATCAGTTTCGGGGCCGCGGTCGACATCGCGGTGCCCGCCGCTTGCGCCGTGCCGGCCAGCCCGGCCAAGCCGGTCGGGGGCTGGTCGAACGGGGTCAGCAGCGAGGCCACCGACACCGCGTCGGCGTGGTAGCCCATCATCGCGGCGATGTCCTGGGCCCACATCTGAAGGTACTGAAGTTCGGTGTCGGCGATCGCCGGAGTGTTCTGACCCAAGAAATTCGTCGCCACCAACAACGACAGCAGCGAACGATTGGCCGCCACCGCCGTCGGATGCACCGTCGCGGTCTTCGCGCTTTCGAATGCCGTCGCGGCGGCCCGGGCCTGGGCGGCGGCCACTTCGGCCAGGTCGGCAGACGCACTGAGCCAATCCACGTGGGGTGTTGCCGCGGCGGCCATCGCCGCCGATGCCGGACCCGTCCAGCATGAGCCGGCCAGCGCGGAGGTCACCGAGTCGAACCCCGCCGCCGTCGCCTGCAAGTCAGCGGCCAACCCCTCCCAGGCCGCTGCGGCGACGAACAACGGCCCGGACCCGGCGCCGGCGTACATCAGGGCCGAGTTGATCTCCGGCGGCAGCAGTACAAAGTCCATCACGAAAAGCGTTCCTCGAATTGGTGTTTCCCGGCCGGCATGGAGCGCCGGCTCGCTGACAACAGTGACCGCTTGATGCGCCGCGCCGCCATCGCACGACTGGTGATCTTTAAGCCGTGGCCGTGTGATGCGCAACGGCAGGCCGAAAACGGGTGCTGCCGACGCCTCCTTAGCCATCGCATGTTCCCGGCTTAAAGATCACCAGTCGTGCGATAGCCCGGCGATAGGTCGACCGGTCACCGTTGTCAGCAAGCCGGCACCACAGCCGGACTCTGTCATTTGCACCTCGCCGCAACAGCTCGCTGGCGTGCGCCATTCGGAGCCGGGGTGCCGAGAAAGGAACACCAAGATGTCGTTTGTCACCATCGCGCCGCAGTTTGTGGAGGCGGCGGCCCAGGACTTGGCCGGCATCGGCTCGTCGCTGAGCGAGGCCACCAGCGCCGCCGCGGCTCCCACGACCGCGCTGGCCCCCGCCGGTGCGGACGAGGTGTCGGCCGCCATCGCGGCGTTATTCGGCGACCACGCCCAACAATTCCAGGCCGTCGCCGCCCGCGCCTCGGCGTTTCACGAGCAGTTCGTGGGCCTGTTGAACTCCGGTGCCGGCGCCTATCTCGGCACCGAGGTGGCCAACGCCGAGCAGACCATGCAGGCCGTGACTGCAGCGCCGGCCCAGTCGCTCGGTGGCGCCGTGACCGCCCTGCAGGGTGCCGACACCGCCGCGATCGGACAGTCCATCGCGGGCTTCCAGACTCAATTTGCGGCACTCGAGGCGGGCGGGGTGCCCGGTCTGATCAACGGTTTCAACACTTTCGGTGCGGATGTCGCCGCCCCGTACCAGGCGCTCGTCACGAACACGGCCGCAAACCTGCAAGCCATCGGCGGCAACTTCACCGCCAACCCGCTCCCCTTGCTGCACCAGATCGCCAGCAACCAGATCGGCTACGCCCAGGCGATGACCTCAGCAATGGGGACTGGCATGCAGAACCTTCCCGCCGCGCTCGCCGGTCTGCCCGCGACCATCCAAACCGGCGCCCAAACACTCGTCACATCGGCGCAGAGCGCGGCCTACGAATTCGCCAGCGGGATGCAGGCCTTGCCGGCCGACCTGCAAACCGGCCTGCAGGCGCTGTCCGCCAACCCCGCGGCTTTCGTGCAGCATCTCATCGCCAACCAGATCGGCTCCACCACAATCGGGGCGTCGCTACAGCTCGCGGGCCAGGACATCAATGCCGGGCTGCCCACCGCGTCGGCGGGCTTTCACTCGGCTTTCCAAGACCTGTTGGCGGGCAACCCCGTCGGCGCGTACGACGACATCAACCAGAGCCTGATCAACGCCTTCCTCCCTGCCTTCAATGGCGGCAATGGCTATATCAGCGGATCGGTCTTCGGCTTCAATTACGTACCGCTGGGTCCCCTGGGAGACCTGGCGCCCATCTTTGCCTTGCCCGGCCAGATGGCCCAGAACCTCACCAACCTGCTGCCCGCCGGCTCCATCCCCGCACAGATGGCGCAGAACCTCACCAACCTGGTCGATGTATCCACGAACTTCGGGGCCACCCTTAACCTCACCAATTCGGACCTCACCTTCGGGTTGCCGTTGCAGGTCCTTTTCGACGCCATCGGCGGGCCGGCGAACGCCCTGAGCGCCCTGAATTCCACCGGAGTGGCGCTAGCCGGCGCGGTGCAAACCGGAAACGCGTCAGCGGCGGCCGCGGCTCTCCTCGATGCGCCGGCGTTCGTTGCGAACGGCTTCCTCAACGGCTCGACGCTGATCACCCTCCCGCCGGCTTACATCTTTGATTTCCAGGTCATGTCATTGATCCAGATCCCCTTAGGAGGGGTTCTCACTCCACTCAGTTACCCCTTGGTCTTCACCAGTTTCTTCGGGCCCCCGGCTCCCTTCGCGATCGGGACCGGTAGTACCGAGTTCGGTGGCCTCATTCCCGGGCTACTGAGCTTCGGGCCCGAACTGGCGCAGGCGATTGCCTAGGGACCGTCAGAGCCTGAGGGGCCCTCTTATGCGCTGGGTTCGAGCCGCGCGGCGGCGCCGCCGGGCAGCGCATGGGAGAGTTCCGCGCGGGAGCGGATGCCGAGCTTGGCGAACACCTTGCGCAGGTGGTATTGCACGGTGCGGGGGCTGATGAACAGCTGCACGCCGATGTCGTTGTTGGACAAGCCCTGTCGCGCGAGCCGCGCGACCTGCAGCTCCTGCGGGGTCAGTTCGGCACCGGCCTGGACGGAGCGCTTACGCGCCGATTCGCCGGTGGCCAGCAGCTCGCGTCGGGCCCGATCGGCGAACGCGTCGGCTCCCATGGCTGAGAACATCTCCTGGGCCGCCCGCAGCTCGGCGCGGGCGTCGATGCGCCTGTTCTCGCGCCGCAGCCATTCGCCGTAGATCAGATGTCCGCGGGCGCGCTCGACGACAATTGGTGTCCGGCCCAGATGTTCGAGCGATTCACGATAGAGACCGTCCGCGACATCGCCGTCGCTCGACAGCGCGCGGATGCGTGCGTCGATGCCGAGCGCCCATGGCGTAGGCGTCGCCTGCGCGCGGACCGCCATCCACACCCGCGCGGCGGCAAGGAGTTCGACGTCGCCCGTGCGGGACGCCGCCTCGGCCACCTCCGGGACGACCAGGGCACCAAAGCCCGCGTGGTCGCGATCGAAAACCGGCTTGACGGACGCCAGCGCGTCGGCGTGGCGGCCGGATCCGTTGTCGAGCACCGAGCGTGCGTAGGCGGCGAAATCGGCGGCCCGGCAAACCCCCTCGGAATTCGCCAGCGCCGTGGTCTTCTCGATGAGTTCGCACGCGTTGTCCCGCTCGCCGCGCCACGCGGCGAGCAGCAATGCGCCAAGCCACAGCGGAGGTATGCCTGTCGCGGCCGAGGCGGCGCGATCCTCGTCGATCACCGACGCCGCTTTCCCGAATTCACCGCGCAGCACGAGCGTCCAGGCCAGGTAGTGCAGCGCGAACTGCAATTGGATTGGAGCGCCGGTCGTTCGGGCGAACTGTGCCTCGCGCAGCGCCAGGGCATACCAGGATTCGGCGTCCCACACCTCGGCGCCGAGCGCGACCCTCATCTTGGAGCGGGTGATGGGCAACCAGCTGTCGAGCCGATCGGCCTGCACCTCCGCGGCGAGCAGCATCTCGATCGCGCGATTGAGCAGCGGCGCGGCGGCCGCGTAACCATCGGTGAACCGAATGACGAACGCGTCCAGCAGGACGTCTACCGCCCGCGGCGGGTGCGGGCTCGGCGGCCCGGCGAGGACGGCGGCGACCGTTGCGGCGATGCCGCTCTCGCCGGGGTCCGCCAGCCACGTCGCGGCATCCAGCGCCCGCAAGCGCACCTCGCGCGATGTCTCGGCGCGAACGGTTTCAAAGCGCCCGGCCGCGGTGTTCAACAGTTCAGCCGCCTCGCGCACCCGCCACCGGTCGAAGGCGATCTCCCCCCGCAGGTACTCGACCTGCGCGGTTTGCAACGCGTCGAGGGGTCCCGTTGCGGCCGTGGCCAACAGCCTGAGCGCGGCGTCGAGGACGCCGGCGTCGCGTTTCGCCTTCGCCGCGGCCAGCATTCGTACCGCACGACGATCCGCCGCCGGTGTGAGCATCGCCGCACGTTCCAAAAACGCCGCCCCGGCGGCCATTCCGCCGCGCGCCAGGGCCCGGTCGGCGGAGCCCTCGAGTTCCGCGGCCACCGTCTCGTCGGGCCCGGCCGCGGCTTGCGCTCGATGCCATGCCCGACGGTCGAGGTCCGACCGCGGGTCGGTGGCCTCGGCCAACGCCCGGTGTACGGCTCGCTTCTCCGTGACCGACGTCGACCGACACACCACGCCGCGAATCAGTGGATGACGGAACTGCACCCGAGTGCCGAAGTCGATCAGGCCGGCCTCGATCGCCGGGGTCGCGGCGGCGGGATCCAGCCCCAGTCGCCCCGCGGCGTCCCTACGAACGGACGGCTCGCCGACCGGATCCGCGGCGGCCAGCCGCAGTATCTTCTTGGTCGCCGACGGCAAGGCCTCGATGCGCCGCGCGAAGCTGTCCTCGAGGCGCTCCGACACCGGCATTGCGGCCGGCAACCCATACCCGCCCGCCAGCTGTGCCGGCGTCATCCCGCGCGGCAGCTCCAACAACGCCAGCGGGTTGCCGCGGCTTTCGGTCACCAGCTCGTCGCGGATCAGCGGATCAAGCGGCGCGGTCAGTGCGCTGTCCAGCAGCGCGTGGGCGTCGGCGTTGCTCAGGCCGTCGAGGCGCAGTTCGGGCAGTCCCGAAAGTTCGTCGGTGGCAACCTCGGTGGCAAAGACCAGGCCCACCGGCTCGTCGCCCAGGCGCCGCGCGACGAAGGCCAGCGCCTGCGCTGACGCGCGGTCCAGCCACTGCTCGTCATCGATCAGGCAGATCAGTGGCTGCCGCGTTGCGGTGTCGGACAGCAAGCCCAGCGCGGCCAGCGCGATCAAGAACCGGTCGGGGGCCGCGCCGGCCTGGATGCCGAAGGCCGTCTGCAACGCCTCGCGCTGCGGCGGTGGGAGGTCCGGCAGCCCAGGCAGGATCGGCAGGAGCAGCTGATGCAGGCCGGCGAATGCAAGCTCCATCTCGGCCTCGACCCCGGTCGCACGCAACACCTGGCAGTCGCCGGCCTGCTCGACGACCCACTCGAGCAGCGCCGTCTTGCCGAGGCCGCACTCACCGCGCAGCACCAGAACTCGGCTGGAACCCGACCGGACATCGTCGACGAACTCAGCGAGCGTCCGCGTTTCCGCGTCCCGCCCAATCAGCCCGGCGGTGCGCATCGCCGAATCGGGGCCCCCGTTCGCATAGGTGCACGCTACACCGCGGACCAGCCGCGACGGCTGGCCAATGGCGGACTCGAAGGCCCGCCGCGGGCCGCCATACTCGACGGCATTGGCCCGGGGGGGACGTCCATCTGGAGGATCCCATGTTCAGCGGCGGTCGCTCGTGACCACGCCGATCCGCGGTCGCGAGCGTGAGCTCGAGGTCGCCCGCGAGCTTGACGCGGCGCTCGCGGCGCGTCGCGGCGGCGTCGTCATCGTGACGGGCGCGCCGGGTATCGGGAAGACCCGGCTGCTTCGGGAATTCGTCGCGCGCGCCGACCGGCGCGTGCGACCGCTGCTCGGCCAGGGCTTCGAGCATCAGCGGACGGTTCCGTTTGCGCCGCTGTTCATGGCGATCCGGAGCGCCGATCCGGCGCTCGGTCAGAGCCCGGCGCCGGGCCGCGCCGGGCCCGCGACGGTGGACCACGCGGTGGTCCGGGATTTGCACGGCGCGATCGGCGCGGCGGCGGCGGAAGCGCCGATCGTCATCGTTATCGACGACTTCCACTGGGCCGACGATGCGACCGCGCTGGCCGTGCGGTCATTGACCGCCGGCCTCGCCCGCGACCGCGTGCTGTGGGCGCTCGCGACGCGAACCGGCGCCGGGGGCCCGGAGGTCGCCGCGACGGTCAACCTGCTCGAACGCGACGGCGCGCGGGTATTGAGGTTGGGCGGCATCGAAACGACCGCGGTGGAAGACATCGTCGCCGACGTCCTGCGCGCGGAGGCCGACGCGTCGCTGCTCGCTCTGGCGCGCCTGGCGGACGGCAACCCCTTTCTGGTGATGGAGCTTATCCATGGGCTGCAGGAAGAGGACAGAATCAGCGTCACGGGCGGGCGTGCCAGCGTCAGGGGACACGAGCTGCCACGGCGGCTCACCGCCACCCTGGACGAACGCGTGGGCCGGCTGTCGGCGGAAGCGCGCCGGGTGGTGCAGGTCGCTTGCGTTCTGCCCGAGAGCTTTTCGGCGGCGTTGCTGGCCGAGTTGCTCGAACGCCGCCCAGTCGGGCTGATCTCGGCAGTCGAGGAGGCGGTGCGCGCCGACCTGCTGGCCGAGGACGGCGACCGGCTGCGGTTCCGGCACGTTCTGCTGCGGCAAGCCGCCCGCGAATCGCTGCCGCGGTCGCTGCGACGAGCGATGGAGCGTGACGTCGCGACCGCCCTTTTGGAAGGCGGTGCGCCGCCCGCGGAGGTGGCGACCCAACTCTTGAGCAGCGCCGAGGTCGGCGACAGGGTAGCGATTCGGGCACTGCGGCACGCCGCGCAATCGCTCGCGGCCAGCGATCCGTCCACCGCCGCCGACATCAGCGAACGCGCCTTGCGATTGCTGCCTTGGCGGCATCGGGCGCGCGGGCCGTTGGTCGCCGAAACCGTCGTGCTGCTCAACCAGGCCATGCGGCACGGCGAGGCGCAAAAGCTCGCCGCGGCAACCCTTTCCGAGGACCTGTCGCCGCAGGAAGAGGCGGACGTCCGGCTTGGCCTCTCAATGCTGTCGCCGCGCCCGGCCGGCCAGCGCGCGGCGGAAAACCGGCGTGCCCTGGAGCTGGCCAGCATCAGCAACCTCACCAGGGCGCGCCATCTCGGCTGGCTGGCCTACAACCTCGCGATGGACGGACAGGCCCGCGATCTCCGCCGCGCCGTCAGCGACGCGCAGCAAGCCGCGGCCTCGACCGATGACGTGCTGACCGGCGTGCTCGCCGAACTCTCGGTGGCGCTGGCGAACTGCGCCGACGGGCACGCCGGGCGCACCGAGGAGTCCCTCGAGCACCTCGACGCCCTGACGCGCAGCGCGGAACCCGTGGCCGTGCGGCACTTCGCCGCGGTGAACGGCGCCATCCTTCTTGTCACGATCGGCGCCGTCGACGAGGCCGCGACGAGTGTGTTCCAGAGCTTGCAAGTGGCTCGCGCACAACGCAACCAGATGGCGCTTCAGCTACTCACCCAAGTACAGGCACTCATCGATCTGGCCGCCGGGCGATTGGACGCGGCGCGCGCCGCCGTCGAGTCGCTTCCCCCGCGGGAGCGAATGAACTGGACGCGCATCGGGGGCCGGATCGGGCTGATGACGCTGGCCCGGGTCGCAGTGCATACCGACGACCGCCCACTGTTGCGTGAGGTCGCCATTCATGCGCGTGACGCTTATGCGGCGGGCGGGCCCGCCCATCGACGGGAGGGGATGGCGGCCCTCGCTCATGCTGCATGGCAGCGCGGCCACACCCAGGAGGCGCAGCGCTGGCTTACCGACGACTTCGCACTGCTGCAGGCTCCCGTATGGGCCGTCGACCTCGATCACGTCGTCCTGGCCGCCCGCGTCGCGGCCGCCGCCGGTGACCCCGGGCTGCGCGGACAGGTTTTGCGCGCCGCCGAGTTGCTCGCACGGGAAGGACCTGGGGCGACGTTGTTCAACGCGGTCGCCCAGCACGCGCGCGCCATCCTCGAGCGCAACCCCGACGCGCTGGTCGTGGCGGCCAAGTCGCTGAGCGAGTTGTCCCGGCCGCTGCTGCACGCTGCCGCAGCCGAGGACGCGGGCGCCGAACTGGCACGGACCAACCGCGTCTGGGAGTGCGTCGACCAGCTCGGCGTCGCCTTCGACACTTACGTGCGCTGCGGTGCGATCGCCGATGCCCGTCGAGTCGGCCAAGCCCTGCGCGAACACGGCGTGTCACGTCGGGTGGTGGGCAGGCCACGCCCGCGGACCGGGCTGGACAGCTTAACCGACAGCGAGCTCAAGGTCGCCCACCTGGTCGCGGCCGGCGCCACGAATCGCGGCGTGGCGCAACGTCTTTGCCTGTCCCCGCACACGGTGAACTCTCACCTTCGCAGCGTGTTCGGCAAGCTCGGCATCCGGTCGCGCACCGAGTTGAGCGGGCTCATCGACGGCCCGTCACCGCCGGGCACCAAGGCGTCGTAGCAGCGGTCCGCGCCCAGAAATCGAAGGTCGTCGTCCCGATCCCGGTGGGGCTGTAGCTGACGTACACCGGTTGTCCCAGCTGTCCTGGACCTCCCCGGTACTGCCTGGCAGCAGCGCCCGACCGCAGCCGACGCAATTTTACGTTTTTGCAATAGCGGCGAAATGCTTTGCACAACCTTCGGGTGTCACGATGGCAACGTAGGTGACCCGACATGATGCGGAGAGTTGATGCCGTCTCACGTGAAGATCAAAACGGCGATCGCCGGTTGCGCGTTCGTGGCCGCCTTCGCGGCCGGCGCGGGAAGCGGTGCCGGGTTGAGCAACGCCACACCACTCGCGGCGGGTGAGTCGCCCATTCCCGTGATGGAGCCGCCCACCCCACCACCCGACCCTTCCGAAGCGCCCGGCCCCCCTCTGAAAACCAATCGGGTCCCAGGTGGACGCACTTACCTCGCTCCATCGGAGATACGAGATTAGCGCTGCTGCGCCGGGCTGCGCGGTTCTGAACCCCAATCCGGCTCCGGGTGGGCCGGCGCAACCGTCATGCTCCGCTGCGCCAAACCACTATTCAGGGACTCGTCGCGCAGCCCTGCGGGCCGTAGCCGGCGCGGCGGTCTGGCACCCGTCAAGAAACCGTAAAAATTCAGCTGAAACCATCGCTATCTCGATTATCGCTATGCCAGTCGACTTTGCGGATCATGTTGAGGCACAACCCAATTGGCCAGACCTGGCGAACGGCTACCGGCTGTCGAGCAAGCGAAAAGTTTCTGTTAGCTCGCTGTTTATTTGACTCGGCTTGGCGTTCGGGTGCACCATATGCCATGCAAGCACCTCGCTAGGTGAGGCGTCCGCACGGATATAGGCCACTGACCTCGAACGTCGAAAGACGCCCAGGGTCAGGACAGCTCCTCCCGGATTAAGGGTTGAGCCCAAGTGGCTTCCGGCTCCGATCGAGCCGGATACGCCGTGTGGTGCCGAAGCTCTGACGAGAGGGGTGCCGGGCTCGGTCGCGTTGCCGGGCGCTCATCCCATGTGCAATACGTGGCATCCCCGCATGCCCCGGCCGTGAGGAGGTGGAGCGAAACTGATTCCGAGCGATAAACATCTAACCTGTTCAGGATTCGTCGGCGTTTCGTCTCGACCCGGCCCCGGTGTCGTTTCGGCCTGAATCCTCTTGTAAGAAGCTAGCTCTCGCGTCCAGCGCGCCCGCTGAGACGTGACATCGGTGTGCGCCTTGGCGCGCCCGCAGCCCAAGCCCTGCTTATCCGCGTGAGGAGAGTTCCGATGGTTTTTGTCACTGCGCAACCGGAATCGCTGGCCGCCGCCGCCAGCCGTTTGCAGGCGATCGGGTCGGCGCTGGCCGCCCAGAGCGCTTCAACCGCAACCCCGATGACCGGCGTGGTGCCCGCGGCCGCCGACGAGGTATCGCTCGTAACCGCGGCAAAGTTCGCCGTTCACGGCCAGACGTTTCAGGCGCTGAGCGCTCAAGCCACCGAGATGCACGAGAAGTTCGTTGCCACGTTGCTGAGCAGCGCCGGATCGTACGCGGCGACGGAGGCCGTCAACGCCGCCGCGGCGCAGTGAATTCCCAAGGGGGAGAACAATGATCGACTTTGCGGCGCTACCGCCGGAGATAAACTCGGCCCGAATGTATTCCGGCCCCGGGTCGGGGCCCATGCTCGCCGCTGCAACGGCGTGGAACACGATGGCCGCTGAAATGCGTTCCGCGGTGGCCGCCTATGGCTCTGTGCTGTCGGAGCTGACCAGCGAGAGCTGGCTCGGACCGTCATCGATCTCCATGGCCGCCGCAGCGGCGCCGTACCTCGAGTGGATGAGCACTACCGCCACCCAGGCCGAGCAGGCCGGGACCCAAGCTCAATCGGCCGCGACCGCCTACGAATCGGCGTTCACCATGACGGTGCCGCCCCCGGTCATCGCGGCCAACCGGGCCCAACTCGCGGCGCTGGTGGCCACCAACGTGTTCGGGCAGAACACACCGGCTATCGCGGCCACCGAGGCCCAATACGCCGAAATGTGGGCACAAGACGCCGCAGCGATGAACGGCTACGCCGGCGCATCGGACGTTGCGTCGGATTTGACGCCGCTGAGCCCGCCGCGGTCCACGACCAACCCAGACGGAATGGCCAACCAGGCCAACGCCGTTGCCCAGGCCGCCCAGACGCCGGCCGGAACGGCGCAGTCGATATTGTCGTCGGCGACATCGAGCAACCCCGGCAGCGTCATCGGGTGGCTGGAAAGCCTGCTGGCCACAGGTTCCGACCCGTCATCGCCGTTTTATGGACTGGCGCAGTTCCTCAACGGGTCATCCAACTCGTCGCTGTGGAGCTTCTTCAACAGCAGCTTCGTCAGCACCGGTGTTGTCAACGGAGCGCTCGCCGGCGGCCCGTTCAACCCGCAGTTCATCCTGGGTACCGTCGCGGGGTTCAACTACCTGTTCCCCAAGGCGGCGGCGGCGTCGGCGGATGCGGGCGCCGCCGCTTCGGCGGAAGGCTCGCTGGCGTCCGCGGGCCTTCCCGGCCTGGGCGCGGCCGCGTCGGCTGGGATAGGTCATGCCAACCTGGTCGGCGCGCTGTCGGTGCCGAAGAGTTGGGCCTCCGCGGCAAACATCACCCCGGCCGCAACAGCCACGCCCGCGACCGGCCTCAGCGATATCGGATCGGGTGGGGCCGGGGGGCCCGGGGCCTTCGCCGGGCCGATGGCGACGACGGCCAAGCGCCTGCGCCGCGCCATTCCGAAGTACGGGTTCCGACCCGTCGTCATGCCACGCCCACCGGCCGCCGGTTGACAGGAGAGGTGCTTGTGATGATCGACTTTGCAACATTGCCGCCCGAAATCAACTCGGCAAGAATGTATTCCGGCCCCGGGTCGGCATCGATGGTGGCCGCGGCCGGCGCTTGGAACGCCCTGGCCGCTGAAATGCGTTCCGCGGCGGCCACTTACGGCGCCGTGGTGGCGGGGTTGACCAGCGAAAGCTGGTTCGGGCCGTCGTCGATGCAGATGACGGCAGCCGTCGCGCCCTACCTGGAGTGGCTCAGCGCCACCGCCACCCAGGCCGAGCAGACCGGCACGCAAGCCAACGCCGCCGCGGCCGCCTACGAGTCGGCGTTTGCGGCGACGGTGCCCCCGGCGGTCGTCGCGGCCAACCGCGTTCAGCTGTCGAATCTGACGGCGACGAATGTCTTCGGGCAGAACACCGCGGCGATCGCGGCGACCGAGGCCCAGTACGCGGAAATGTGGGCACAGGATGCCGCCGCGATGAACGGCTACGCCAGCGCCTCGAGCGCGGCGACACAGTTGACGCCGTTCACCGCTCCGCAATCGGCCACCAATTACGGCGGCGCGGCCAACCAGTCCAACGCGGTTACCCAGGCGGCCGGCACATCGGCCGCGGCTACTCAGTCGGCCACGCAGTCACCACTTCAAAGCGTCATCTCACAGCTGCAACGCATCGTGGCGCCCGGGTCAAACCAGGACACCACCGGGCTTTCCGGGATCCTCAACGATCTGAGCGGGTCCAACGGTGCGCTGCTGGGAGGCAGCGTCTCCAATGCCTCGATCGCCAACTTCACCAACGCATTCACGACCAGCGGACTGATCAACCCGACGTCGATGATCGATTCCGCGACGGCCTACAGCTTCCTCTACGCGCCGGACACCGCGGCCGGCGCCGCGGCGGCGGACGCGCCGAGCGTGGCGGCCGGCCTTGGTTCGGCGGAGCCGGTGGCAGCGACCGGCCTGCCGGGCCTGGCCACCGCGGAGATGGCGCGCGCGAATCTGGTGGGCTCCCTGTCGGTACCGCCGGCGTGGGGCGACACCGGAGCGACCATCAGCCCCGTTGTATCGACGACCCAACTCGGCGCAGGGGCCTACCAGAGCATCGGTGCCACCCCGATGGTCATGGAAGACGTTGGGCCCGCGGGTATCCCGGGCGTGCCGCTGGGGGGAATGGGGGCCACGGCCGACGACGAGTTCAGCGCACCCATCTACGGGTTTCGCCCGCGCATCCTGGGTCGCCCCCCGGCCGCGGGCTAGCCGCACACCTTTGGAGGCCGGCCGTGAGCATGAGAAGTCGCATTGGCGCCGCCATCGCTACCGCGATCGCCATCGCGGTTGTGGCGCACCGAGCGCGCCGGGGCGCACCGCCAAGCAACGGCGCCGGCCCGAGCGCATTCAACAACTTGAGCGACGGGTCCGCTCTGGCCGACGCGATAAATCGGGGAATCCAGGACGGATTGGCGGGACGCAACGAGCCAAGCGCCATTGGTAGTGCCAGGAGGAACAAATGAGCACATCGGACAGGGCGTCGGAGTCCCGCAACGGGTTGCCCGTGATCGACCTTTCGCAGGTGCTGGGCGCGCCGGTGCTGTCCCGGTCCGGCGAAGCCGTGGGCCGGGTCGAGGACGTCATCGTTCGGCTGCGCGGGGTCGACGACTATCCGCTGGTCACCGGGATCGTGGCCGGGGTCGGCGGGCGACAGGTGTTCATCGGTAGCCAGGCCATCGACGAGTTTGCGGCGGAGCGAATTCTCTTGGTAAGAAACAAGGTTGACCTTCGCGGTTTTGAGCGCCGCGACGGTGAGGTGCTGTTGCGCGCCGATGTGCTGGGGCACCGGCTGATCGACGTGGCGGCCGTGGAATTGGTACGCGCCTATGACGCCAGACTTGAAGACACCGGAGCCGGGTGGGTACTCACCCGGATCGACACCCGCCGGCCCCCAAGGTTTTTCGGGCTGATCAAGGGATCCGGCGGCCAGGCGCCTCGGGATTGGAAGGCATTCGAGCCGCTGATCGGCCACGTCCGCTCCGATTCGATACGTCGCCACTGGGGACGGGTCGGCGGCTTCAAACCGGCCGAGATCGCCGATCTGATCGAAGTGGCCGATAAGGCCGAGGGCGGCGAAATCCTCGACCGGGTCCGCAGCGACCCGGAGCTGGAGGCCGACGTGTTCGAGGAGCTGGACCCCGAGAAGGCGAGCCGCCTTTTCAACGGCATGCCCGATGACGAGGTCGCCGCCCTGCTGGCGCGGATGCGGGCCGACGATGCCGCCGACGCGGTAGCCGACCTGCGTCAGTCGCGACGCCGGCGGGTGCTCGACCTGATGCCGGCCCCGCAGCGCACCAAGGTGATCACCCTGATGGGGTTCAACCCCGAAAGCGCCGGCGGCCTGATGAACGTCGACTTCGTCTCGTGCACCGCCACTGCCACCGCCGGTGCGGCGCTGGCGCTCATCGCGGCCGCCCGCACCGTCCAGCCCGAGGCGCTGGTCAAGGTGCATGTCCTCGATGAGGATATGCACCTTACCGGAGTGGTCTCAGTGATCACCCTGCTGCAGGCCGAGCCCAGTGAAAGCGTTGCGACACTGATGGATTCCGATCCGGTGCGGGTCAGTGCCGACATGGATCTGACCGACATCGCGCTGTTGATGGCCGACTTCAACCTGTACTCCATTCCGGTCGTGGATGAGCAGGAGCGCGTGCTCGGGGTGGTCACCGTCGACGATGTCCTGGAGGCGACGATCCCGGAGGACTGGCGCCGGCGCGAGCCCGCCCCGCGCCCGATCGGCGAAGTCTCGCAACCCAACTCGAATCCGCCCGCCGTCGAAGGGGCGACATCATGACCTCGCGCACCGAAAAGACCGGCGGCGCAGGGGCGCGGGGCGGTCACGTCGAACCGGCGATGGCTGCGCGCTCGGCCGTGCTCGACAGCGCACACCTGGGCGATATC
>NZ_LZKL01000119.1 GCF_001668725.1 Mycobacterium sp. E787
CCCGCCACGTTGGACGAGCTGGCGGCGCCGGCCGCCGCCCCGGCCGCCGGTGCGGCGGCCGCCGGCGGCGTCAGCGCACTCACCACCGGGTTCCAGGCCGCGGCCACCGGCGGGGCGAGGGTCAGCAAGGAACCGGAGGCGTCGAAGTTGAGACCCTCGGAGAGGATCTGATAACCGACCGTTCCGGCGCTGAGCGTGTGGAACGTCTGCAACGGATAGCTGTTCAGCACGTCCAGGATCGGATTCGGCCCGTTCAGGTAGTCGATGATCGGGTTGCCCGCGGGAGCCGAGGCCGCCGGTGCCGACATGCCCTGCAGCAGATTCGGCACGTTCGCGAGCGCCGACTGGGTGCTCGAGCCGGTGGCGGTGGCCGCCGCGTTGCTGACCGCGGGGCCCTGGGCCGTTGTTCCGGCCTGGTTGGTCGTCGGCGGCGGTGTGGCGAACGCCGTCAGCCTCGTCGCGGCCGCCGAGGCCCCGGCGTAGCCGTACATCGCCGCGGCGTCCTGCGCCCACATCTCGGCGTACTGCGCCTCGGTGGTCGCGATCGCCGGGGTGTTCTGCCCAAAGGTGTTGGTGGCCACCAGCGATGCCAGCAAGGCCCGGTTCACCTCGATCTCCGCCGGGGGCACCGTGGCCGCAAACGCCGCCTCGTAGGCCGCGGCCGCCGAGCCGAGCTGACCGGCGGTCTGCGAGGCCTGGGCGGCGGTCGCGGTCATCCACGACAGGTAGGGGGTCACCGCCGCGGCCATCGCCCCCGACGACGGGCCCACCCACGGCCCGTCGGCGAGCCCGGACACCACTTCGCGATAGCAGCTCGCGGTCGAATTCAGCTCCGCCGCAAGCGCTTCCCAGGCCGCCGCGGCCGCCGTCAGCGACCCCGCGCCGGGACCCGCGTACATCCGGGCGGAGTTGACCTCCGGCGGCAATCCCGCGAAATCCAGGCCGATCACAGCATCGCCTCCTTGATCAGGCGCGCCGCCGCGTCGCGCTCCATCGCGGCTTCGGCGATCTCCTTGCGCAGCTTGCCGAGCTCTTCGCGCTCCCGGTCGCTCAACGCGCTGGCGACGTGCTGCCGAGCCGGTTGCGCCGGCGCGGGCCGCCCGGCCGCCTCGTCGGCGCCCTGCTCGCCCGGCATCGTCGGGACCACCTTCTGGCCCGACCCGGTTCGTGCCCGCGTCTCCTCGCCGCGGGGCGCGTTGACCAGGCTGCCCACGGGCGGGACGCCGCCGAAGAAGCCCCCCGGCCCGGCCTGCGGCGCGCCGCCGGGGCCGGCCGCCGGCAACGGCGTCGCGGTGGCCGCCAGCCGGATCCCCGGGGTGGCCGACGCCCACGACTGCGGCACCGACAACTTGCCGACGGAGCCCGCCCCACCCGCGCTCGCGGCGACGGACCCGCCCACCCCCGGGTTGACCGAACCCGCCAGCGAACCGAGCCCCGCGGCGGGCGCCACGTCGCCGGCCACGCCCGCGGCCTGCGGAACCGCCAGCCCGTACAGGCCGCCCAGCAGAGGTGTGATGCCCGACGCCGTGAACAACGGCCCACTGATGACCAGGGCCCAGTTGCCGGTGTCGGTGGTGAAGGTGTTGAGCGCCTGGCCGGTGGTGGTGCCCAGCACGTCCTCCACGAACGAGATCGGGTCCCACGATCCCCCGGACCCGAGGCCCTGCAGCGCGGCCGGCACCAGGTTCATCGCCTGCGTCAGGCCGGACTGCGCGCCGGGACCCGTCGCGGCCGCGGCGGCCTGGCTGACCGCGGCGGCCTGGGCGGCCGTCCCGCCCTGGTTGGTGGTCTGCGGCGGCATGCCGAAGGGGATCAGCTTCGTGGCCGCCGCCGACGCGCCCGCGTAGCCGTACATCGCCGCGGCGTCCTGGGCCCACATCTCGGCGTACTGCGCCTCGGTGGCCATGATCGCGGGGGTGTTCTGCCCCAGGAAGTTGGTGGCCACCAACGCCGCCAGCAGCGCCCGGTTCACCTCGATTTCCGGTGGCGGCACGGTCGCCACGAACGCGGCCTCGTACGCCGCGATCGCCGACTTGAGCTGACCGGCCGTCTGCTCGGCCTGCGCGGCCGTTGCGCTCATCCAGGACAGGTACGGGGTCACCGCGGCGACCATCGTGGCCGACGACGGGCCCACCCACGGGCCGCCGGTGAGCTCGGAAATCGCCGAGCGATACGAACGTGCCGCGATGGTGAGCTCCGCGGCCAACCCGTCCCAGGCCGCGGCGGCGGCGACCATCGGCCCCGGGCCCGGCCCCGCGTACATGCGTCCGGAGTTGACCTCCGGCGGCAATGCCGCAAAATCCAGCGTCACAACTCCCCCTGACAAGCCCACCCGGCGCGGGCGCACACATTCCCGGCAGCCGTGCCTGCGCGAACGATGGTTGGACGCTGGCTTCTCAACGCCCGGCAATGCGCGCGGTGCGGTCTCGGCAGAGACGTGGCCGGCAGCGCACCGGCGCGCACTTCGCCATGCCAGCGTCTGGATCGGCGCGCAATGACTACATGGTGGCGCGCCAGGCTGAAACCAGCCTGGTTAACTCCTGATAATTAGCTGAAGGTACGCCCAGACGCTCTGGGCATGCTGGCGGCGGCGCCCCCGCAGCTAACGGCCATCCGGCCGTGGCCGGAGCCACGCGGGGCGCCGCTCGATCGACCTGGACGGGCCGCGGACTACGCCGACGCGAGATGAAAATGCTTATACAACAAGGCGTGTCGCCGGTCCGGACGCGCGCGCCGCCGGGACCTCAAGGGCGGCGTTCAGGGCCGCTCGGGGACCCCACACTCGTGGCCCCCGCAACCCGAAAGCGCGGCCGGTCGATCATGCCGCCGCAGACGTCCGTCCGTCCGGATGGCATTGCCATTGCCATACTCGGCAAGCAATGGCCGCCATCCGGGCGGAGGGTCCGTCGGAACCCGCGGGGCGGGGCTAGTCGCTATAGGGTCCCCACGCGTGTCGCTTCATGGCGGCCGGTTTCTTGCCGAGTTTTCCGGCGCGCACCATCACGGCCAGGCTGTCCAGGATGACCCGGCTGCTCATCAGCGCGGTCTGCTCGGCCCAGTCGTAGGGCGGCGAGCATTCCACCACCTCGATCCCGTTCAGCCCGGGTTCGGAGATCAGCCGGATGAGGTTGAGCGCTTCGCGCGGCAACAGCCCGCCGGGCTCGGGCCAACCGGTGCCCGGCACGAAGCCGGCGTCGATGACGTCGATGTCGAACGACAGGTAGACCGCCTTGGCGTCCTTCCACGCCGTTTCGAGGGCGATCTCGGCGACCTTCTCGATCCCGACGCGCTCGACGTCCCCGACCGTGATCACGGTGCTACCCCGCTGCCGGCCCACCTGAACCCCGGCGCGCGGCGCCTGCCACCCGCCGATGCCGATCTGCACCAGGTTGGTGGCCGGCGCGTTCTTGATGTTGGTGGCGTGAAACCACGGGGTGGTGTGCATGCGCTCGTCGAGGTCGGTTTCCTGGGTGTCGACGTGGCGGTCGAAGTGGATGATGCCCACGTTGCCGTCCATGTGCGGGGCCAGGCCCCGCACGGTCGGGAATCCGATCGAGTGGTCGCCGCCGAGGATCACCGGGAACACGCCCTGGGAGACAACGTGGGACATGGCCTGGCTGATCTGGTCGAAGGACTTCTCGATGTTGGCCGGGATCGTCAGCACGTCGCCGATGTCGACGATGTTGAGTTGCTCCCGCAGGTCGACCCCCAGCTCGTAGCAGTAGGTGCCGAACAGGTTGGTCGAGCGGCGGATCCCCATCGGGCCGAACCGGGTGCCCGGCCGGTAGGTGGTGCCGGCATCCAGGGGCGCCCCGAAGACCGCCACCTCGGCGTCGCCCACGTCGTGCACGTCCTCCAGGAACGGGCACTTGAGGAACGTTCCGCGCTCCCCGGCGAAGTGCGGCAGCTCACCGCGGGAGAAGGTGGACAGCGTGCGGTCGTTGATCGTCGGGGCGGCCTCGAGGCCGTGGGCGAGGCACCGCTCGATCTCTTCGCGATGCCGCCGGGTGGGCAGTTCCGCCTCGGCCTGCTGTGCCCAGCTGCCTTCCCGGTTGGGAATGTCGGCCTGACCGGCGAACGGGTTTGTCATCAATGTGTCCTCTCGTCGCGAACCAATTCACGGCGGAGGATGCCCCGACGACCGGCGTCTAAGCGGAAGACAGGTCCAGGGACCAGTTTTGGGTGAACCGGCGCGTCAGGCATCCCGCGGTCGCCGTCTTGTCGCTTTCCGGGTACGGCGAACTCGTCCGGGCGGCCCCTGCGGCGCGCCGCTATTGAAGGTACCGGCTCGTTCGGCGGGGGCAACTTTCGGCGGCGGCCGTGTCGCACCGCGGCGATCGGCTCCGTCCCACCCGCCGGTCCCGGGCTTCGCCGCATTCATGCGCTGGGTGAAAGGCGTTGCACAGCAATGCGTTTCACGCAGACGCTGCCGCGCATCCGGCCCCCGCGAAGCCGAGACGTTGGCGAGGCGTCGGCCGAACGCAACGAAGAACCGCTCCGGGGCGGCGCGCAGAACCGGCCACCGCGGGTCGTGATTTCCGTTGCGGAGCAGGCATTTTCGCAGCCCGGCCGCCGCGCCGCCGGCAGCCTACGTGACGACTGGTCGAGCGCTGGGAACTTGCTGGGAATTACGCCTCGAGGTTCTGCAGGCGCACCTGGCCGCGGGCCACCACCCGATCGGCGGCGTCGGTGATCGTGACGAGCCAGAGCTGCTGGCGCCGGCCACGGTGGATCGGCTCCGCGCTGCCGTGCACGGTTCCCGAGCCGATCGAGCGCAGGAAGTCCGTGTTGTTGTTGACGCCCACCACGTTGCCGCCGTCGCCGTTGGCGTTGAGCCAGGTGTAGGCGGCAACGCTGGCCATGCTCTCGACCATGGAGCAGTAGACACCGCCGTGCACCAGGCCCATCGGCTGTAGCAGTTTCGGGGTGACCTCGAGCTGGGCGCGTGCGCCGTCCGGTCCGAGTTCGGTGAACCGCAGCCCCAGCTCGGTGTCGAACGGCGCGGTGAAATTCGGCGGCAGGATCGCGTCGGGCGGCGGTGGCACGTTATGTGTCTACACCATTGCCGACCGGCGGCCGGCGGGGCGGAACGGCCGCCCGAAAACGGGCGAGCCCCGCGCTGGGCGCGGGGCTCGCCGATCGAGTAGACCGGGGGTCGCTGCAGCCCTCAGGACTCTGCCGCGGTCATTGTCGCTCGACCGCCATTAGCATAGGCAAGGCTGCCCTAATTTCGCAAGAGCTTCCCGGCGAAACGCGACGCGACGTGACCGCGTTGGTACGACCGGCAGTAGTAAGCGGAGTACGCTGGTTTCGACGCTCAGGAGATGAACGCACTATGGCCAAGCTGACCCGGTTGGGCGATCTGGAACGCGCCGTGATGGACCATCTGTGGTCCACGGCCGAACCGCAAACCGTTCGCCAAGTCCACGAGGCGTTGTCGGCGCGGCGCGACCTCGCATACACGACGATCATGACCGTCCTGCAACGGCTGGCCAAGAAGAACCTGGTCTCCCAGATCCGCGACGACCGCGCCCACCGGTACGCGCCGGTGCACGGCCGCGACGAGCTGGTCGCCGGGCTCATGGTCGACGCGCTGGCGCAGGCGGAGGACTCCGGGGACCGGCAAGCCGCGCTCGTGCACTTCGTCGAGCGGGTCGGCGCCGACGAGGCCGAGGCGCTTCGGCGCGCCCTCGACGAGCTGGAAGCCAATCAACGCGACGACACGCCGTCGGCTGGCGCAGCGGCGGAGGACTGAGGGAGACTGGCAGCGTGGCAGCGCTGGCCTTCACCATCCTCGCGGTGCTGTTGGTCGGCCCCGCGCCGGCCCTGTTGGCACGCGCGACGTGGCCCCTACGCGCACCCCGCGCCGCGATGGTGCTCTGGCAGGCCGTCGCCCTGGCCGCGGTGCTGTCTGCGTTCAGCGCCGGGATCGCGATCGCCAGCAGGCTGCTCGTGCCCGGGCCCGACGGGCGGCCCACCGCCGGCATCGTCGGCGCCGCGGGCCGGCTCGGCTGGCCGCTGTGGACGGCATACATCGCCGTCTTCGCGTTGACCGTGGTGGTCGGCGCCCGGTTGATGGTTGCCGTCCTGCGGGTGGCCATCGCCAATCGGCGCCGGCGGGCCCATCACCGCATGGTCGTCGACCTGGTCGGGGTCGGGCATGGCGCGGCCGCCGCCCAGCCGTGTGCCCGCACGCGCGACCTTCGCATCCTGGATGTCCGGCAGCCGCTCGCCTACTGCCTGCCCGGCGTCCGGAGCCGGGTCGTGGTCAGCGAGGGCGCGCTGCAAACGCTCGCCGACGAGGAAGTCGCGGCGATCCTCACCCACGAGCGGGCCCACCTGCGGGCCCGCCACGATCTGGTGTTGGAGGCGTTCACCGCGGTGCACGCCGCCTTCCCGCGGCTCGTCCGTAGCACCAACGCGCTGCGCGCGGTGCAACTGCTGGTCGAACTGTTGGCCGACGACGCCGCGGTGCGCGCCACCGGTCGCACCCCCCTGGCCCGGGCGCTGGTCGCCTGTGCGTCGGGTCGGGCGCCGTCGGGTGCGCTGGCCGTCGGCGGCCCCAGCACGGTGGTGCGGGTGCGCCGGCTGTCCGGGCGCGGCAACAGCCTGAAGCTCTCGGCCGCGGCGTACCTGGCCGCGGCCGCCGTGATGGTGGTGCCGACCATCGCGCTGGTGGTCCCGTGGCTCACCGAGCTGCGCCGGCTGTTCAACGTCTGACGCCGGCGACCGGCAGCCAAGCACCCCGGGCGGAGACGTGGCCGCTGTGCAACAGTGGCACAGAAAGACTTTCGAATCCCCTCCCAGCCTGAGAGGCCAACACATGAGTTCGTCCGATTCGAATACGGGTACCGCGCAGATCGGCGTCACCGGCCTTGCGGTCATGGGTTCGAACATCGCCCGCAATTTCGCCCACCACGGTTATACGGTCGCGCTGCACAACCGGTCCGTCGCCAAGACCGACGCGCTGCTCCGCGAGCACGGCTCGGATCTTGGAGAGGGCAACTTCGTGCGCTCGGAGACCATCGCGGAGTTCCTCGACGCGCTGGAGAAGCCGCGGCGGGTGCTCATCATGGTCAAGGCCGGCGACCCCACCGACGCCGTCATCAACGAGCTCGCCGACGCCATGGAGGAAGGCGACATCATCATCGACGGCGGCAACGCCCTCTACACCGACACCATCCGCCGCGAGAAGGCGATGCGCGAGCGCGGGCTGCATTTCGTCGGCGCCGGCATCTCCGGCGGCGAGGAGGGCGCGCTCAACGGGCCTTCGATCATGCCTGGCGGTCCGGCCGAGTCGTACAAGTCGCTGGGCCCGCTGCTCGAGGAGATCTCCGCACACGTCGACGGGGTGCCGTGCTGCACCCACATCGGGCCCGACGGCGCCGGACATTTCGTCAAGATGGTGCACAACGGCATCGAATACTCCGACATGCAGCTGATCGGCGAGGCCTACCAGCTGCTGCGCGACGGGCTCGGCAAGACCGCCGACGAGATCGCCGACGTGTTCGACGAGTGGAACTCGGGCGATCTGGACAGCTTCCTGGTCGAGATCACCGCGCAGGTGCTGCGGCAGAAGGACGCCAAGACGGGCAAGCCGCTCATCGACGTCATCCTCGACGAGGCCGAGCAGAAGGGCACCGGCCGCTGGACCGTCAAGTCCGCCCTCGACCTGGGTGTGCCGGTGACCGGCATCGCCGAGGCCGTGTTCGCCCGGGCCCTGTCGGGCTCGGTGACCCAGCGCAAGGCCACCACCGGGCTGGCTTCGGGCGAGTTGGGTGAAAAGCCAAGCGATGCAAAGCAATTCGTCGAGGATGTCCGCCAGGCCCTGTACGCGTCGAAGATCATCGCCTACGCCCAGGGGTTCAACCAGATTCAGGCCGGCAGCGCCGAATACGACTGGGGCATCACGCCGGGCGACCTGGCCACCATCTGGCGCGGCGGTTGCATCATCCGGGCGAAGTTCCTCAACCGGATCAAGGACGCTTTCGACGAGGACCCCGACCTGCCGACGCTGATCGTCGCGCCGTACTTCCGCAGCGCGATCGAGGCCGCGATCGACGGCTGGCGTCGCGTCGTGGTGACCGCCACCCGGCTGGGCATCCCGATCCCGGGTTTCTCCTCGGCGCTGTCCTACTACGACGCGCTGCGCACCGAGCGGCTGCCCGCGGCGTTGACCCAGGGGCTGCGCGACTTCTTCGGCGCGCACACCTACGGCCGCACCGACGCCGATCCGGACAAGCGCTTCCACACGCTCTGGAGCGGTGACCGCAGCGAAGTGCCCGCCTGAGCGCGGCTCGCGTGTAAGAGGGCGCAAAGGGGGCAGTCGACTGTCATGAGGTTCTTGGACGGGCACCGGCCGGGGTATGACCTGACCTACAACGACGTGTTCATCGTGCCCAACCGGTCCGAGATCGCGTCGCGCTTCGACGTCGATCTGTCCAGCGCAGACGGCTCGGGCACCACGATTCCCGTGGTGGTCGCCAACATGACCGCGGTGGCCGGGCGGCGGATGGCGGAGACGGTCTCGCGGCGGGGCGGCATCGTGATCCTGCCCCAGGACCTGCCGATCACCGCGGTGCAGCAGACGGTGCAGTTCGTCAAGAGCCGCGACCTGGTGCTCGACACCCCGGTGGTGCTGGAGCCCGACGACTCGGTGTCCGACGCGATGGCGCTCATCCACAAGCGCGCGCACGGCGTGGCCGTCGTGTTGTTCGAGGGCCGCCCCATCGGCGTGGTCAGCGAATCCTCCTGCCAGGGCGTGGACCGCTTCACCCGGGTGCGCGACGTGGTCGCGACCGACGTCGTCACCGCTCCGCTGGGCACCGAACCGCGCAAGATCTTCGACCTGCTCGAGCACGCCCCCATCGGCGTCGCGGTGGTGACCAACGGCGACGGCACCCTGGCCGGAGTGCTCACCCGGACCGGGGCCGTGCGCGCCGGCCTGTACACGCCTGCCACCGACGCCCGGGGGCGGTTGCGGATCGGCGCGGCCGTCGGCATCAGCGGCGACGTCGGCGCCAAGGCCCGGTCGCTGGCCGAGGCCGGCGTCGACGTGCTGGTGATCGACACCGCGCACGGGCATCAGGTCAAGACGCTGGACGCGATCAAGGTGGTCGCCGGGCTGGACCTGGGCTTGCCGCTGGCGGCGGGGAACGTGGTGTCGGCGGAGGGCACCCGTGATCTGCTGGGCGCCGGGGCGACCATCGTCAAGGTGGGCGTCGGGCCGGGCGCGATGTGCACCACCCGGATGATGACCGGGGTCGGTCGCCCGCAGTTCTCGGCCGTGCTCGAATGCGCCTCGGCGGCAAGGGAAATGGGCGGCCACGTGTGGGCCGACGGCGGCATCCGGCACCCGCGGGACGTGGCTTTGGCGCTGGCCGCCGGGGCGTCGAATGTGATGATCGGCTCCTGGTTCGCCGGCACGTACGAGTCGCCCGGCGACCTGATGCGCGACCGCGACGACCAGCCGTACAAGGAGAGCTACGGCATGGCGTCCAAACGGGCGGTGGTCGCCCGCGCCGGCGAGGAGACCGCGTTCGACCGCGCCCGCAAGGCGCTGTTCGAGGAAGGCATCTCGACGGCGCGGATGGGGCTGGACCCCGACCGCGGCGGCGTCGAGGACCTGATCGACCACATCACCTCGGGCGTGCGCAGCACCTGCACCTACGTCGGCGCGGCCACCCTGGCCGAGCTGCACGAGCGCGCCGTCGTGGGGGTGCAGTCGGCCGCCGGGTTCGCCGAGGGCCACCCGCTGCCGCTGGGCTGGTGAGCGCTGAGCCGCCGACGGTCGATCTGCCCGGTACGTGTTGGCTAACATGTGAATTCACGTGAGTTTTCTCCCTGGCAGCAAAGCGCTGCGTCGCACCGAGG
This sequence comes from Mycobacterium sp. E787, assembly GCF_001668725.1. Classification (GTDB taxonomy): domain Bacteria; phylum Actinomycetota; class Actinomycetes; order Mycobacteriales; family Mycobacteriaceae; genus Mycobacterium. Next base: position 9,874 of record NZ_LZKL01000119.1, read on the forward strand.
AAAGGGATGACGTGCCGCAGGCACGCGCCGACGCCCCACCACCGGCCCGGGCCGTCCGCAGGAAGCGGCCGTGAACGTCGCCCTCACCGCGGTCAGCCTGCTGGCCATCGCGCTGCTCATCTTCGCCAACGGGGTCTTCGTGGCGGCCGAGTTCTCGCTGACCGCGCTGGACCGCAGCGTGGTGGACGCCAACGTTCGCGCCGGCAGCCGCCGCGACCGCCTCATCCAGCGCGCCCAGCAGCGGCTGTCTTTTCAGCTGTCGGGCGCCCAGTTGGGCATCTCCACCACCACGCTCGCCACCGGCTACCTGACCGAGCCGCTGGTGGCGGACCTGCCGCATCCGGCGCTGAGCTCCCTCGGCATTCCCAACGGGCTGGCCGACGGGATCATCGCGTTCCTGGCGCTGGTGATCGTGACGTCGGTGTCGATGGTGTTCGGTGAGCTCGTCCCGAAGTACCTCGCCGTGGCGCGCCCGCTGTCGAGCGCCCGCGCCGTCGCGGGTTTCCAGTTGCTGTTCTCGCTGCTGTTCACCCCGGCCATCCGGTTGACGAACGGCGCGGCCAACTGGATCGTCCGCCAGCTGGGCATCGAGCCGGCCGAGGAGCTGCGTTCCGCCCGGTCGGCGCAGGAGCTGGCGTCACTGGTGCGCAGCTCGGCCCGCAGCGGCACCATGGACGCGGCCACGGCCGTGCTGCTGCGGCGATCGCTGGAGTTCGGCGAGCTGACCGCCGAGGAACTGATGACGCCGAGGTCGAAGATCGTGGCACTGCAGACCGACGACACCGTCGCCGACCTGGTCGCGGCGGCCGCCGAGTCGGGGTTCTCCCGGTTCCCCATCGTCGACGGCGACCTCGACGAGACCGTCGGCATCGTGCACGTCAAGCAGGTGTTCGCGGTGCCGCCCGGCGAGCGTCCGCGCACCTTGCTGACCACCCTCGCGCAACACGTTCCGGTGGTGCCCTCGACGCTGGACGGCGACGCGGTGATGGCCGAGATCCGCGCCAACCCACTGCAAACCGCGATGGTCGTCGACGAGTACGGCGGCACGGCCGGCATGGTGACGGTCGAGGACCTGATCGAAGAGATCGTGGGCGACGTCCGCGACGAACACGACGACGCCACCCCCGACGTCGTCCCGGCCGGCGCCGGCTGGCGGGTGAACGGGTTGCTGCGCATCGACGAGGTGGCCGCCGCCACCGGATTCCGGGCCCCCGAAGGGCCGTACGAGACGATCGGCGGCCTGGTGCTGCGCGAGATCGGCCACATCCCGGCGGCCGGGGAAACCGTGGAGTTGACCGCCCTGGACGCCGACGGCCTGCTGGACTCCTCGATGCGCTGGCAGGCGACGGTGGTCCGGATGGACGGTCGGCGGATCGACGTGCTCGAGCTGCAGCGGCTGGACCGCCGCGCCGAAACCGCCGCCGGACGGGCCCCCCGATGAACGACCTGCTCGCGGTGCTGGTGGCGGTCCTGCTGATCGGGGTGAACGCGTTCTTCGTCGCAGCCGAATTCGCGTTGATCTCGGCCCGCCGCGACCGCCTCGAAACCCTGGCCGAGCAGGGTAAGGCGCGCGCCGTCACGGTGATCCGCGCGAGCCAGAACCTCCCGGCCATGCTGGCCGGCGTGCAGCTGGGGGTGACGGTCGCCTCGCTGCTGCTCGGACGGGTCGGCGAGGCCGCGGTCGCCAACCTGCTGCGCAGGGCGATCGGGCTCACCGGCATGCACCCGGCGCTGCTGCACACGGTGTCGCTGGTGATCGCGCTGGGAATCGTGGTGACGCTGCACGTGCTGCTGGGTGAGATGGTGCCGAAGAACATCGCGTTGGCCGGCCCGGAGCGCACGGCGATGCTGCTGGTCCCGCCCTACCTGGTGTATGTGCGGTTCGCGCGGCCGTTCATCACCTTCTACGACAACTGCGCCAACGTGGTGCTGCGCGCGCTGCGCGTCGAGCCCAAGTCGCAGCTCGACATCGCCGTCTCCACCACGGAACTGCGGGTGATGATCAGCGAGTCGGTGTCCGAGGGCCTGTTGGACGCCGAGGAGCACGGCAGGCTGACGCGGGCGCTGCAGCTTCGCACCCGTGTGGTCGGCGACGTCGCGCGGCCGCTCGCCGCGATCCGCGCGGTGCGGGTGGCCGCGCCCGGCTCCGGGCCGACCGTCGGCGCGGTCCAGGAGGCCTTGGCGCAAACCGGCTACTCCCGGTTCCCCGTCGCGGATCTCGACGGCAAGTTCGTCGGCTACCTGCACATCAAGGACGTGCTGACGCTCGACGACGACCCGAAGACGGTGATCGACCAGGCGCTGGTGCGACCGCTGCCGCGGGTTCCCCGATCGTTGCCGCTGGCCGACGCGCTGTCGCGGATGCGCCGCAGCAACAGCCACCTGGCGTTGGTGACGGCCGACAACGGGGTCACCGGCGACGTGGTGGCGATGGTGGCCATGGAGGATCTGGTGGAAGACCTCGTCGGGGCCATGCGCGACGCATAGCCGCCCGCCGGGCCCGGCGGATGGGTGGGCCCGCGCGCAGGCCGTATGATCTGCAACGGCTACCAGTCAAGGAAATGCTGGAGAGCAGAGGGTCCCGGCCCGCGGAACATGCGTTGCCAGAAGCGACCCTCGGGACCCGCCGCGGCGCCATCGTTGTGGCTGGAGCCCGGGCGTGACCTGCTGTTGCGGGTCGCCCGGGTAACTGTCGTCGGGCTGCCGGTCGGTAGGCTGACGACGATGCCTGTTGTGGCCGGTGAGGTTCCGCTTGGCCCCTGAGGAGCCCATTTATGGAGGAGAAACATGACTGACCGCGTGTCGGTGGGGAACTTGCGCGTCGCCAAGGTGCTCTACGACTTCGTGAACAACGAGGCCCTGCCCGGCACCGGAATCGACCCGGACAGCTTCTGGGCCGGTGTCGACAAGGTCGTCACCGACCTCACGCCGCAGAACCAGGATTTGCTGAACCGCCGCGACGAGCTGCAGGCGCAGATCGACAAGTGGCACCGGCAGCGGGTCATCGAGCCGATCGACACCGAGGCCTACCGGGAGTTCCTGACCGAGATCGGTTATCTGCTGCCCGAGCCCGACGACTTCAGCATCACCACGTCCGGCGTCGACCCCGAGATCACCACCACCGCGGGCCCCCAGCTGGTGGTGCCGGTGACCAACGCCCGCTTCGCGCTCAACGCCGCCAACGCCCGCTGGGGCTCGCTGTACGACGCCCTCTACGGCACGGACGTGATCCCCGAAACCGACGGCGCCGAACAGGGCACCAGCTACAACAGGGTGCGCGGCGACAAGGTGATCGCCTATGCCCGCCAGTTCCTCGACGGGGCCGTGCCGCTGTCGTCGGGTTCCTGGGCGGACGCGACGGGCCTGAGCATCGCCGACGGCCGGCTCGAAGTCACCCTCGGCGACGAATCCGTCGGGCTCGCCCAGCCCGAGAAGTTCGTCGGATACAGCGGCGAGCTCGGCTCCCCCAGCTGGTCGGTGCTGCTGATCAACAACGGCCTGCACATCGAGATCCTGATCGACCCCGAGTCGCCCGTCGGCCGGACCGACCGCGCCGGCATCAAGGACGTCGTCCTGGAGTCGGCGGTGACCACGATCATCGACTTCGAGGACGCGGTGGCCGCCGTCGACGCCGACGACAAGACCGCGGCCTACCGCAACTGGCTCGGCCTGATGCGGGGCGACCTGGCCGCCGAGGTGGACAAGGACGGCAAGACGTTCACGCGGGTGCCCAACCAGGACCGCAACTACACCACCCCCGACGGCGGTGAGCTGGTGCTGCCCGGGCGCGCGCTGCTTTTCGTGCGCAACGTCGGGCACCTGATGACCAACGACGCAATCGTTCTGAGCACCGACGGCGGCGAAGAAACGGAGATCTTCGAGGGCATCCAGGACGCGCTGTTCACCGGCCTGTGCGCGGTCCACGGCCTCAAGGCCACCGACGCCAACGGGCCGCTGGTCAACAGCCGCACCGGCTCCATCTACATCGTCAAGCCCAAGATGCACGGCCCCGACGAGGTGGCGTTCACCACCGAACTGTTCAGCCGGGTCGAGGACGTGCTCGGACTGCCGCAGACCACGCTGAAGGTCGGCGTCATGGACGAGGAGCGGCGCACCACCGTCAACCTGAAGGCGTGCATCAAGGCCGCCGCCGACCGCATCGTGTTCATCAACACCGGGTTCCTGGACCGCACCGGCGACGAGATCCACACCTCGATGGAGGCCGGCCCGATGGTGCGCAAGGGCACGATGAAGAGCCAACCGTGGATCCTGGCCTACGAGGACAACAACGTCGACACCGGCCTGGCCGCGGGCTTCGCCGGTCACGCCCAGATCGGCAAGGGCATGTGGACCATGACCGAGCTGATGGCCGACATGGTCGAGCAAAAGATCGGCCAGCCCAAGCAGGGTGCCAGCACCGCCTGGGTGCCGTCGCCGACGGCGGCCACCCTGCACGCGTTGCACTACCACCAGGTCGACGTCATCGCGGTGCAGCGGGAACTGGCGGGCAAGAAGCGGGCGAGCATCGAGCAGCTGTTGACCATCCCGCTGGCCAAGGAGCTGGCGTGGGCCTCCGAGGAGATCCGCGAGGAGGTCGACAACAACTGCCAATCCATCCTTGGCTACGTGGTGCGCTGGATCGACCAGGGCGTCGGGTCGTCGAAGGTGCCGGACATCCACAACGTCGCGCTGATGGAGGACCGCGCCACGCTGCGGATCTCCAGCCAGCTGCTGGCCAACTGGCTGAAGCACGGCGTGATCACCAGCGAGGACGTCCGCGCGAGCCTGGAGCGGATGGCCCCGATGGTCGATCAGCAGAACGCCGGTGATCCCAAGTACCTGCCGATGGCGCCGAATTTCGACGACAGCATCGCCTTCCTGGCCGCCCAGGAGCTGATCCTGTCCGGAGCACAGCAGCCCAACGGCTACACCGAGCCGATCCTGCATCGGCGCCGGCGCGAATTCAAAGCCCGCGCCGCCGGTGGGTGAAACCGGCTCGACAATGCGGTGAGCAGTGCCTCTGATGACTAGAATCTGCGCCGAGTCCATGACGAGTCGACGGAAAGGCGGCGGGCACCGGTATGGGTAGGCACAGCATGCCCGACCCGGAGGACTCCGTCGACCGGCCGGCCGACGAATACGTCGCCGGTGATCAGGACGCCGCCGAGGACACCGGTCACCACTACCGCGACGCCGCGGCCGACGACCGTTATTGGCACGACGACTTCGCCGACGAGAACTTTCCCGCGCGCGGCGAGGCGGCCCATCCCGCCGACGACACGTTCGCGGACGGCACCGCCGACGACTATCCGGAATTCCCGCCGCGCAGGCAGGGCCCGGCGGGCGACGAGCCGCCGGCCTCCCCGCCGTCGCTGTCATCCCGGTTACGGGGCGGGCACCGGGGGCTCGGCGAGCGGCTCGGCGGCCACCGCAGCGAGGGCGGGCGCCGCGGCGTCAGCATCGGGGTGATCGTCGCGCTCGTCGCCGTGGTCGTCGTGGTGGGCACCGTGATCCTGTGGAGCTTCTTCGGCGACGCGTTGTCCCACCGGTCGCACAACGCCGCCGCCCGCTGCGTCGGGGGTCAGGAGTCGGTCGCCGTCATCGCCGACCCGTCGATTTCCGATCCCGTGCAGCAGCTGGCCCAGAGCTACAACTCCACGGCCGGCCCGGTCGGCGACCACTGCATGGTGGTGAACGTCAAACCGGCCGGTTCCGACGCGGTGCTCAACGGGTTCGCCGGCAAGTGGCCCGCAGATCTGGGCGGGCAGCCGGCGTTGTGGATCCCGGGCAGCTCGGTGTCCGCCGCGCGGCTCGCCGCCACCGCGGGCCAGAAAACGATCACCGAAAGCCATTCGCTGGTGACGTCGCCGGTCATGCTCGCCGTCCGGCCCGAGCTCGGGCAGGCGCTGGGCAACCAGAACTGGGCGGCGCTGCCGGGCCTGCAAACCAACCCGAACGGGCTGGCCGCGGTGAACCTGCCGACGTGGGGGTCGCTGCGGCTGGCGCTGCCGACGAACGGCAACGGCGACGCGTCGTATCTGGCCGGCGAGGCCGTCGCGGCCGCGTCGGTTCCGGCGGGCGCGCCGCCCACCCAGGGCACGGGCGCCGTCCGCGCCTTGTTGAGCGCCCAACCCAAGCTGGCCGACAACTCCCTGACCGAGGCGTTCAACGCCCTGCTCAAGCCCGGCGACGCGGCGGCCGCGCCGGTGCACGCGGTGCTGACCACCGAGCAGCAACTGTTCCAGCGCGGCCAATCGCTGTCCGATGCCAAGAGCACGCTGGCCTCGTGGCTGCCGGGCGGCCCCGCGCCGGTCGCCGACTACCCCACGGTGCTGCTCAGCGGCCCCTGGCTGACGCCGGAGCAGACCTCCGCCGCCAGCGGGTTCGACCGCTACCTGCGCAAGCCCGAGCAACTCGCGAAGCTGGCCAAGGCCGGTTTCCGGGTCAACGGGGTCAACCCGCCGAGCAGCCCGGTGACCAGTTTCGCGGCGCTGCCCGCCACCCTGTCGGTGGGTGACGACGCGATGCGCGCGACGCTGGCCGAAGCCATGGCCGCCCCGGCGAGCGGACTGGCCGCGACCATCATGCTCGACCAGTCGATGCCGGTCGACGAGGGCGGGAAGACCCGGCTCGCCAACGTGATCGCGGCGCTTCGGGACAAGATCAAGTCGATGCCGCCCAGCGCCAGCGTGGGCCTGTGGACCTTCGACGGCCACGAGGGCCGCTCGGAGGTGCCGGGCGGACCGCTGGGCGACCCCGTCGGCGCCGCCGGAGGCCAACCGCGCTCGGCGGCGCTGGCGGCCGCGCTGGACAAGCAGTATTCGTCGGCCGGCGGCGCGGTTTCGTTCACCACCCTGCGCATGATCTACCAGGAGCTGCAGACCAATTATCATGCGGGCCAGGCGAATTCGATCTTGGTGATCACCTCCGGACCGCACACCGACCAAACCCTGGACGGCGCCGGACTGCAGGATTTCATCCGCAAGAGCGCTGACCCGGCCAAGCCGATCGCGGTCAACGTCATCGACTTCGGCAGTGACCCGGACCGCTCCACCTGGGAAGCCGTCGCGCAGCTCAGCGGCGGCGGATACCAGAACCTGTCCACGTCGGCGTCACCGGACCTGGTCGCCGCCATCAACACTTTCTTGAGCTGAGGGCGTCGGGGGCGAGCACGGCTGACGCGGCGCTGTCACCCCTTCCGCATACGATCGTGGGCGTTGCCGAAGGGAGCGTCATGCAGGTCGATTTCACCCCGGATCCCCAGCTCTATCCGTTCGAGTCGCGGTGGTTCGACAGCTCGCGGGGGCGTCTGCACTACGTCGACGAGGGCGACGGCCCGCCCCTGCTGCTGTGCCACGGCAATCCGACGTGGAGCTTCCTGTACCGGAACATCATCGTCGCGCTGCGTGACCGGTTCCGTTGCATCGCACCGGATTACCTCGGGTTCGGGCTGTCCGAGCGACCCGCCGGATACGGATACAAGATCGATGAGCACGCGCGGGTGGTCGGCGAATTCGTCGATCACCTCGGGCTCGACGGCTACCTGACCATGGGCCAGGACTGGGGCGGCCCGATCGGGATGGCGGTCGCCGTCGAGCGCGCCGACCGGGTGCGCGGCGTCGTGCTGGGCAACACCTGGTTCTGGCCGGCGGACACGTTCTCGACCAAGGCGTTCAGCCGGGTGATGTCCAGCCCGCCGATGCAGTACGCCATCCTGCACCACAACTTCTTCGTCGAACGGCTCGTCCCGGCGGGCACCCAGCACCGGCCGAGCGCGGCGGTGATGGAGCATTACCGCGCCGTGCAACCCAGCGCGGAGGCGCGCAAGGGCGTGGCCGAGATGCCCAAGCAGATCCTGGCCGCCCATCCGCTGCTGGCCCGCCTGGCCCGTGAGGTGCCGGCCAAACTGGGCGACAAGCCGGCGCTGTTCGTCTGGGGCATGAAGGACTTCGCCTTCCGGCCCGGCACGTCACTCCCGCGGATGCGCGCGACGTTTCCCGACAACGTCGTGGTCGAGCTGCCCGACGCCAAGCACTTCATCCAGGAGGACGCGCCGGACCGGATCGCCGCGGCGACCATCGAGCGCTTCGGCTGACCGGCCGCGGCGACAACCTAGGCGAACGCCTCCACCGGCGGGCAGGAGCACACCAGGTTGCGGTCGCCGTACGCGCCGTCGATGCGGCGCACCGGCGGCCACACCTTGGGCCGGAAGCCTTTGCCCAGCGGGTAGGCCGCCTCCTCGCGGGTGTACGGGTGATCCCAGTGCGAGACCAGCAGGCACTCCGCGGTATGTGGCGCTCCCCGCAGCGGGTTGTCGTCGGCCGACCACTCCCCCGAGCCCACGCGGTCGATCTCGCGGCGGATGGCGATCATGGCCTCGCAGAAGGCGTCGATTTCGGTCAGGGTTTCGCTCTCGGTGGGCTCCACCATCAGCGTGCCTGCCACCGGGAAGCTCATGGTGGGCGCGTGAAAGCCGTAGTCCGCCAAGCGCTTTGCCACGTCGTCGACGGTCACGCCGGTGGACTTGGTGATGCCGCGCAAGTCCAGGATGCACTCGTGGGCCACCATGCCGTTCTCCCCTGCGTAGAGCACCGGGAAGTACTCGTCGAGCCGCCGGGCGATGTAGTTGGCCGACGCGATCGCGGTCAGTGAGGCCGCCCGCAGGCCGCTAGTTGCTCCGCCGCCCATCATCCTGATGTAGGCCCAGGTGATCGGCAGGATGGAGGCCGACCCGTAGGGCGCCGACGACACCGCGTGGCCGCCGGGCAACTCCGGCGCGTAGGGGTGGCCCGGCAGGAACGGGGCCAGGTGCGCGCGCGCCGCGACGGGGCCGACGCCCGGCCCGCCGCCGCCGTGCGGGATGCAGAACGTCTTGTGCAGGTTCAGGTGGCTGACGTCGCCGCCGAACTTCCCGGGCCGGGCCAGCCCGACCAGCGCGTTGAGGTTGGCGCCGTCGATGTAGACCTGACCGCCGGCGTCGTGCACGGCCGCGCAGATCTCGGCGATGTCGTGCTCGTAGACGCCGTGCGTGGACGGGTAGGTGATCATCAGCGCGGCCAGCCGGTCGGCGTGCTCGGCCACCTTGGCCCGCAGGTCGTCGAGGTCGACGTCGCCGTTCTCGCGGCAGGCGACCACGGCCACCCGCAGCCCGGCCAGCGCCGCGGACGCGGCGTTGGTACCGTGCGCGCTCGACGGGATGAGGCAGATGTCGCGGTGCGGCTCGCCCCGGCTGGCGTGGTAGTCGTGGATCGCCAGCAGGCCCGCGTACTCGCCCTGTGAGCCGGCGTTGGGCTGCAGCGAGACGGCGTCGTAACCGGTGATCTGCACCAGCCAGCTCTCCAGGTCGGCGACCAGCCGGCGGATCCCCGCGGTGTCGGAGGCCGGCGCGAACGGGTGCAGGCGGGCGAACTCCGGCCAGGTGATCGGTTCCATCTCGGCGGCCGCGTTGAGTTTCATCGTGCAGGAGCCCAGCGGAATCATGCTGCGGTCCAAGGCGACATCCTTGTCCGCCAGCGTGCGCAGGTACCGCATCATCGCGGTTTCGGTGCGGTATTGCGTGAATGCGGGATGGGTGAGGAACTCCGAGCTGCGGGTGGCGATGCCGACGGACTCCGGCTCGGCGGGCTGAACCCCGAACGCCTGCAGCACCGCGGCCACGTGCTCGTCGGTGGTGACCTCGTCGCAGGCCACCGACACGTGGTCGGCGTCGACGCGCCACAGGTTGATGCCGTGGGCCTTCGCCGCCGCCAGCACCTCGTCGGCGCGCCCGGGGACCCGGGCCAAGACGGTGTCGAAGAACGTGTCGTGCACCAGCGCGGCACCCAGTGCCGCACCGATCCTGCGGGCCTGGGTGTGGACCCGCCGCGCGATCGCGGTCAGCCCGTCGGCGCCGTGGTAGCTGGCGTACATCGCGGCCATCACCGCCAGCAGCACCTGTGCGGTGCAGATGTTGCTGGTCGCCTTGTCGCGGCGGATGTGCTGCTCACGCGTCTGCAGCGCCAGCCGGTAGGCCGGTGACCCGTCCGCATCCAACGACACCCCGACCAGCCGCCCCGGCAGCTGGCGGGCGTGCTTGGCGTGCACGGCCAGGTAGCCGGCGTGCGGGCCGCCGAATCCCATTGGGACACCGAATCTTTGGGTGGTGCCGAACGCGACGTCGGCACCGATCTCGCCGGGCGGTGTGATGAGCGTCAACGCCAGCAGGTCGGCGCCGACGGCGACCAGCGCGCCCCGGTCGTGGGCGGCGGCACCCAGCGCCGACCAGTCCGTGACCCGGCCGCTGGCGCCGGGCAACTGGGTGATGACCCCGAAGAAGTCACCGTCCGGGAGGCCGTCACGCAAGTCGGCGGTGACGATCTCGACGCCCAGCGGCCTGGCCCGGGTGGCCAGCACGGCCGCGGTCTGGGCGAAGACGTCGGCGTCCACCGCGAGCCGGTTGGAGCCGCGCGCCGCGCGGTGCATCAGGGTCATGGCCTCGGCCGCGGCGGTGCCCTCGTCGAGCATCGACGCGTTGGCCACCTCGAGGCCCGTCAGGTCGGCCACCATCGTCTGGAAATTCAGCAGCGCCTCCAGCCGGCCCTGACTGATCTCCGGCTGATACGGGGTGTAGGCGGTGTACCAGGCCGGGTTCTCCATGATGTTGCGCAACAGCACCGGAGGCGTGAGCGTGTCGTAGTAGCCCTGCCCGATCATCGACACGGCCACGGTGTTGGCGTCGGCCAGGCGCCGCAGCTCGGCCAGCGCCTCGGCCTCGCTGGCGGGCGGCGGCAACTGCTCCAGGCCGGGGGCGGCGCCGCCGTCGACGAGCCGGTCCAGGATGCCGGTGGGAACCGCCTTCGATGCCAGCTCGTCTAACGACTCCACGCCGATGACGGCGAGCATGGCCGCGACGGCCTGGCTGTCGGGGCCGATGTGCCGGTCTGCGAACGTTGATTGGTCGGGCACTCGCGAACTCCTGAGGTCGAGGGACTGGCGGCCCTCTCCCTCTGTCTTCACCCGCGGCCCGGGCGCCTGAGAGATTCGGCGCCGGGCGCCTTTCCCCATCGGCGGGTGGGGATCGTGTCTCCACCGCTTTCCAGAGGCGTCGTCAACTCGCGCGGTCCGGGTGCCTGAGAGGTTGACGGAGAGGTGTTGCTCCTTCGGCGTCCGTGACTGGCAGCCACGGAACTCTCCCGCCCGAGTGCGACGCGCCCGCCAGTTTACCCGTGGCCCGGACGCGGTGGCGAACAGACGCAAAAGCCCGCGACACGCCAGGCTTCGGGGGGCTTTTGTGTCTGCTCGCGGAGAAAGTGGCGGCTAGCCGATCTTGCGGTCGCGGTGCTTGCGCCGGGAGGCCAGCTCGTCCTCCGGGGCGGCGATCGATTCGCCGCCGTCGGCGCGCTCGCCGTGGAAGTCGGCGATGACGCCGGTCAGCTCGCGCATGGCCCCGGAGACGGCGATGCCGAACACGCCCTGCCCGCCCTGCAGCAGGTCGACGACCTCTTCGGCCGAGGTGCACTCGTAAACGGTGGTGCCGTCGGAGAACAGCGTGATGTTGGCCAGGTCCTGGACGCCGCGCTGGCGCAGATGGTCGACCGCCACCCGGATGTTGTGCAGTGAGATGCCGGTGTCGAGCAACCGCTTGACGATCTTGAGGACCAGGATGTCCTTGAACGAGTAGAGCCGCTGGCTGCCGGAGCCGGCCGCGCTGCGGATCGACGGGACCACCAGCGACGTGCGCGCCCAGTAATCCAGCTGCCGGTAGGTGATCCCGGCGATCTGGCAGGCGCTCGGCCCGCGGTAACCCACGAGCTCGTCGGGCACGGAATCGTCGGGAAACAGCCCGGGTTGCACGGGCGCGCTCGCTGCGGTGACGGTCGGGTCGCTGCTCGCGGCGGTCGCATTGTCAGCTAGGTCCAGCTGCTCTTGACGTGGCTGCTCGCTCACGGTGGTTCCTCTCGCCGATCGCGCTGTCGTCATTGGCTGCACCGCAGCCACGTTTGCTCAGGCCCGAGTGCTAGAGAGCTTACGCTTTTCGATAGCCGCCGCGCCCGTAAGTCGTGATCAAAGTATGGCGGCTGCGCGGCCGTGTGGCCGCACTATCGGCCAGCGTGTCGACATCGCGGTGCCAGATGAGATGGATCCGTGATGTCGGGATCCAGCCTAGTGGTCCGGGATGGCCCGGGGTCAGGTGGCCTTGAAGTCGTCCGGCGAGACGCTGTCCAGGAATTCCTTGAACTTCTCCACCTCGTCCTCCCGGACGGCGGTGTTGCCCTCTTCGTCGCTCTCGTCGGGGATGAGCAGGCCGGCCTGGGCGAGGACCGCCTCCTCGACGTAGATCGGAACGCCGACCCGCAGCGCGATCGCCACCGAGTCCGACGGGCGCGCCGAAACGGTGATGTTGCGGTCGAAGACCAGGTCGGCGTAGAAGGTGCCCTCCTGCAGATCCACGATCCGCACTTCTTTCAGCGAATGCCCAAGGGCGGCAATGAGATCCCTGATCAGGTCGTGCGTCAGCGGGCGAGGCGGTTCGACGCCTTGCTGCTCCAGCGCGATGGCCGCGGCTTCCGACTGGCCAATCCAAATCGGCAGGTATCGGTCACCGTTGGCCTCGCGCAGCAACAGCACCGGCTGGTTCTGCGGCTGCTCGACGCGAATGCCGACAACACGAACTTCACCCATTTGTGTCTGCCCTCCGCATATGCCGCTCTGGTCGCACTGCCAGCCTGGTGTGCACACACCAAGCTGTCCAACGAAGTCTAATCCTCAGCGATGCAGAACGTCGCGAACGGCGGACTTGATCAGCGAGGTGTGCAGTGTGATAGCGAGCGCAGCCACCTCACGCGCCAGGTCGTCGGCGCGGTCGCGGGCGCCGGTCTTGCCCGCTTTGACTACCGGCCCGGCAATTTGGGCGATCAGGTCGGACTGGCGGTCGGCGGCGTTGCGGAAGGCGCGCAGATGCCGCGGTTCGACGCCGTACTCCGATAACGCCCGCGCGCACTGGAGGATCACCACGGCGTGTTCGTCGAAGAAGCCGCCCGGGCCGGTGGTGATGACCCCGGCCTTGAGCAGCGCCGTCAGGAGATTGTCGTCGACCCCGGAGCGTTCCAGCAGGTCTTCGCGGCTCAGCCGGACGCGGGGCGGAGCGACCGCCGCCGCGTCGGGCCTGGCCTCGCCCGCGGCGCCGACGTCCCCGCCGTCGGGCACCGACACCAATCGCGGTACCCCGTAAGGCGATCCGATCGGCGGCAGCTCACCGTGGGGCTGGGCGTCCAGCTGCGCCCTGATCACCTTCAGCGGCAGGTAGTGGTCGCGCTGGGCGGTGAGGATGAACCGCAGCCGGGCACAGTCGTAGGCGGTGAACCTCCGGTATCCGGATGCGGCGCGCTGCGGCGTCACCAGCCCCTCGGCCTCCAGAAAGCGGATCTTGGAGATGGTGACATCGGGGAAATCCGGTCTCAACAGATCCAGGACCGCCCCAATCGACATCCCGGCGAGTGCCGGGCTATCGGGCGCGCTCACTACCCTCCGGAACCTCCATCGTCGTCACCCTGCTTGGGGCCGGTCAAAAACACCAACCGGAACTTGCCGATCTGCACTTCGTCGCCGTTCGCGAGCACCGCCGAATCGACGGGTTCGCGGTTGACGTACGTGCCGTTCAGGCTACCGACATCGACGACGTGGAATTCGTTGTTTTCCAACCGGAATTCGGCGTGGCGACGGCTGACCGTGACGTCGTCGAGGAAGATGTCGCTGTCGGGGTGCCGGCCGGCGGACGTGATGGGCTGGTCAAGCAGGAACCGCGAGCCCGCGTTCGGTCCCCGTTTGACGACCAGCAGCGCCGAGCCGGCGGGGAGCCCTTCGACCCCCGACACCGCGCTCTCGGTCCCCGCCTGCGCGGGGGCGTCCAGTTCGTTGAGGAAGTCGGCACGGAAGACGGAAGTCGTCTCTACCGTGACTTCGTCAGAGGTCTGGTCGTTATCCATGTCCGTCACGCGCTGCTCCTCACTGGCCGCTGTGGCGTTATCCGGCCGGGCGGCTCGCCCGGCTCTCGTTTTCTGGCCCCGTACTGCTGATTACTCGACTGTCCAGTGCCTTCCAGTGTCCCTCAAATGCCGATCTGATGAACGTACCGCGCACCGGTCCGCAATGCGCCCACCCCCGACCTCGGATCCGCGCCGCCCGCGTCGGCGGGCGGGGCTGGCAGGCACATTAGCAACCGTCATTCCGTCAGGGTCCCCCGGTAGGCCTCGGCGTCGAGCAGCGCCGAAATGGCCGACTGGAGCTCGGCGCCGTCGGAAACCTGGACATCCACCAGCCAGCCGGCCCCGTACGGGTCGGAGTTGACCAGCTGCGGACTGCCCTCCAGCTCGCCGTTGACCGCGGCCACCGTCCCGGAGACCGGGGCGAACAGGTCCGACACCGACTTGGTCGATTCCACCTCGCCGAACGATTCGCCCGCGCTCACTTGGCTGCCCACATCGGGCAGCTGGACGAAAACAACGTCGCCGAGGGCCGACTGCGCGAAGTCGGTGATGCCCACCCGGACGGTGTCCTCACCGCTTCGTCGAACCCATTCGTGTTCGGCGGTGTAGTGCAGATCGGACGGAATATCGCTCACGGGTGATCCTGTTCTGGTCGCTTCTCGCACGGCAAGTTCACTTGACGGGCTGAGCGTATTGGTGCGGTTTTGGTTGCCGCAAGGTGGTCACGTCCACCTTGTCGGCCTGCTGCACGGACATCCGCGCGCCGACGCGCTTGACGCTGTCCTCCGCGCCGCCCGGGATGTTCATCGCCGCGGCCAGCGTGGGCGGATCGCCAATCGCCAGAATCGAATACGGGGGCGACAGGTTCTTTGTGTCGATGGTCAACGAGCCAGGCGTACCCACAATCCAGGTATCGACACCTACCCGCACGGACTGGTGGGCGTCGTTGACCTCGATCGCCTCGGCGCCGGCGGCGCGCAACTCGTTGACCACGTCGAGCATCGCCTCCGGTGACACACCCGGGCCGGGGTCGTCGATCGTGACGGTGACGCCCGGCCCGGTGGCGCCCACGGCGCCGACCAAGATGGACAGCGCGGCCAGCCTGGCCTGCGCGCTCTGGATGGCGGCCTGATCGTTGTTGCCCGAGGCCTGCAGGGAATTCAGCGTGTTCTGCAGTTCGCTGACTTCGGTGTTCAGGGTGGCCTCGCGCTGCCGCAGCGAATCCAGCAGCACCAGGAGGTCGGCGGGGCGGGCGGTGTCCAGCGAATCGCCCGACTTGGTCTGGCGCACCTGGGTGACGATCGCGATGCCCAGGACCAGGCACAGCACCGTCGCCAGCGTTCCGAAGACGAGCCGGGAGCGTCCGCTTCGCAGCAGGCCGGAGAGCCCCGTGCGGTGAACCGGTCCGATCTCAGGGCGCGGGCGTTTGGCGGGCAGTTCGTGGCGGCCATGCTGACCGGCCTCGGCCGGCTTGCCGCCCTCAGGCTGACCGTGCCGGCCTGGCGCGTCAGGACTTTCGTCGGGGCCGCGGTCGGGCGGGTCCTCGTTCACGACGATCTCACCTCTTTCACTGCGCCGCTCCTCATCGTCGCCGGCGCGCCTCACTGCGCCACTCAAGCCCCGAACAGCCGGCGGCGCAGCGCCGCGGCGTTGCCGAAGATCCGGATGCCCAGGACGACGATGATGGCCGTGGAAAGCTGCGTGCCGACGCCCAGCTGGTCGCCGACGTACACGATCAGCGCGGCCACGAAGACGTTGAACACGAACGACACCACGAACACCTTGGGGTCGAAGATGCGTTCGAGGTAGGCGCGCAGCCCGCCGAACACGGCGTCGAGCGCGGCCACCACCGCGATCGGCAGATAGGGCTGGATGGCCTCGGGGACGGCGGGGTGGAAGATCAGGCCGAGCACGATGCCGACGGCGAGCGCCGCGATTCCGATCATGCACAGCACCCCGTGTCGGAGCGGCGAATCCGTCTCGAGAGGAGTCTTCTCACTGGGGCCCAATCTGTTTGGCGAACTTCACATCCCGGATCGATCCGGCGGGCAGCGACAGACCGTCGGCGACGTTCACGGTGACGACGACGCCGTAGGAGGACTCCAGCAGCCGCAGACGCTGCAGTCCCGGGCTGCTGTCGAAGACGTCTCGCATCGCGTGCGGTGGGCCGATCGCGAGGATCTGGTAGGGGCTGCTGGTCGGGTTGTTGTCGACCAGGATCGCCCCGCCCGCCTGACGGATGGTGACGTTCGGCCCGATCCGGACGCCGCCGACGGAGATGGCTTCGGCGCCGCTGGCCCACAACGAGTTGACCACCAGCTGCAGGTCGCGGTCCAGGATGATCTGCCTGCTGCCGCTGACGCGCTGCTTGGACACGTCGGAAAGGTTCGGGCCGGCACCGGGATCCGTCACGGTCACCGACAGACCGGGCCCGATCACCGCCGTGCTGGCCGCCGCCAGGCTGAGCGCGTCGAGGCGGTTCAGCAGCCGCTGGCCCTCCGCGTTCTCGGCCAGCGCGCGTCGTTGCACGTCGTCGACTTTCGCCGACAGCGCGCCGCGCTCCCTGCCCAGCCTGGTCGCCGTGGTTTCCGACGAACGCACGCTTTGCAGCAGCAGCTGCTGCGCGTTGCGAACGCCGGGAGCAACCGAGCGGGCCTGGGCGACGGCGGCGGCGAAGACCGCGGCGATCAACAGCGCCGCCACCGCCTCCCAAAGCCAGCCGACGGCCCGGTCCCGCCCGCGCCGCGGCGTGTCAGGGCCGCCGTGCCGGGCGGCGGCCGCGGCGTACCCCGGATCCAGGTGCTCCGACAGCAGGGCGCGCAGCAGCGACGGCACCGGGATCAGTTGCGGCCGGGCCGCCTCGTGGGCGCTGCGGCCGGCGTTGGGGTCGTAGCCGCCGAGCAGGCGGTCGGGCTCAGCCATGTTCACTCGCCTTGGGCGAAATCGGTTGCCGTACAGGATGTTTCAGCTTGGGCATGCGGCGCAGCACCAACACCATCTGCACCGCGTACAACACGAACGCCCAGAGGTACATGTAGAGGCCCCAGCCCAGGAAGCCACAGCCGACGGCATGCAGCACGCGGCTCCACCTCGCGCCGCCCGTTCCGAGCAGGACGAGCGGGAAGCCGGACATCAACGCGAAGGTGGCGGCCTTGCCGACGTAGGTCACCGGCAGCGCCGTCAGTCCGCGGCTGCGCAGCAACGGCAGGGTCGCCGCGAGCAGCCCGTCGCGCACCAGCAGCGTGATGACGAACCACCACGGCACGATCCCGTCGACGGCCAGCACGATCGGAACGGTCGCCATGTACAGGCGATCCACCGCGGGGTCCAGCAGAACGCCGAGCCGCGAGGATTGGTTGAGCGTGCGGGCGATCTTGCCGTCGGCCCAGTCGGAGGCCCCGCTGAACATCAGGATCGCCACCGCCCAGCCGTTGGCGTGGGCGAACAGCAGGGCGTAGATGAACACCGGGATGAGCACCAGGCGGATGGCGCTCAGGGCGTTGGGCACTGTCAGCACCCGGTCGGGCGGAAGCACCTGCTCCATGAGCCGTGACATTAGCCGAACGCCGAGTGTGAAGCTGGCCGCACACTCGAGCCCGAGCGTGCGGCTGGACGCACATTGGGCGGCTCGGCCTAGCGGAACACCCCGGGCAGGCTCAGGGTCGACAGCGTGTCGTCGGACAGCGGGTTGTCGTTGACCATGTACGTCCACGTCGACGTCGGCCGTGCCAGCTTGGACAGGTCCAGGCCGGGCTCCTCCTCGAGCACGTTCGCGGTCTCGAACGTCTGCTGGGCCGCCTCGATCGCGTCGGCGGCCAGCGACGCGAACGCGTCGACCGCGAGCCGGTGGAACTCGTCGAGCGGGTTTTGGCGCCCCAGCGCGCGCAGGTGGATGCTTTCGCGGATGTCGGCCAGATACGCCAGGTGATCGGCCCAGCCCCGGTCGAGGTGATACAGCATGATGAGCCGGCAGATCTTCTCGAGGCGCTCCTCGGGGATCTCCTTGGCCAGCTCCTCGTACCGGTCCGGCGCCAGCTCGGCCAGCTCCTCGCGCGCGGTTGCGGTGCGCAGCAATGTGTTTCGCCGGTCGACGATGATGGCGCGCTGCTGGGCGATCAACTGGTTGTAGCGCCAGGTGTTGGCGTGCACGTCCAGCATGCGGCCCTCGGCGACCCGCTGCGCGTGGTCGAGCATCCCGGCCGCCTTGGGGCTGACGATCCGCCCGTCGTCATCGGTCTGCATCGGGAGCTTGTTGTGGTCGAGGTTCGCGGCGACCACGTCGTCCTCCCAGCTGGAGAAGAACACCGACGATCCGGGGTCGCCCTGGCGTCCGGCGCGCCCCCGCAGCTGGTTGTCCAGCCGCTGGGTGTGGTGGCGGCCCGTCCCGACGACGTGCAGCCCGCCCAGTTCGGCGACGCGGTCGTGGTCGGCCTCGTCGGACCCGCCGAGCCGGATGTCGGTGCCGCGCCCGGCCATCTGGGTGGACACCGTGACGGTGCCGTACTCGCCCGCCTCGGCGATCACCTTCGCCTCCTCGGCGTCGTTCTTGGCGTTGAGCACGACGGCCGGCACGCCGCGGCGCAGCAGCCGCTCGTGCAGCTCCTCGGACTCGGCCACGTCACGGGTGCCGACCAGTACCGGCTGCCCGGTCTGGTGCACCTCGGCGATGTGCTCGACAATGGCGTCGTTCTTGGCGGCGGCGGTGATGTAGACCCGGTCGGACTCGTCCTCGCGAATGTTGGGCTCGTTCGGCGGGATTGGCGACACGCCGAGCTTGTAGAACTGGCGCAGCTGCTCACCGGCGGCCAGCGCGGTGCCGGTCATGCCGCAGACGGTGGCGTAGCGATTGATCAACGCCTGCACCGTGATCGTGTCGAGCACCTCGCCGGTCTCGGTCGTCTCGATGCCCTCCTTCGCCTCGACGGCGGCCTGCAGGCCGTCCGGCCAGCGCTGCAGTTGCGCGATGCGCCCGCGCGCGGAGTTGATGAGGTGGACGGCGTCGTCGCGGACGATGTAGTGCACGTCGCGCTGCAGCAGCACGTGCGCGTGCAACGCCACGTTGACCTCGGTCAGCGTGGTGCCGACGTGCTCCTCGGAATACAGGTCGATACCGCCCAGCGCCTTCTCCACCTTGCGGGCGCCGACGTCGGTCAGGTGCACGTTGCGGCTGTCGGCGTCGGTGTCGTAATCGGTGCCCGCTTCCAGCTCACCGACCAGCTTGATGATCTCCAGCCGCGGTGTCTCGCGATGCGTGGTGCCGGCCAGCACCAGCGGGACCAGCGCCTCGTCGACCAGCACCGAGTCGGCCTCGTCGATCAGGGCCACGTCGGGATTGGGCGAGACGAGGTCGTCGACGTCGGTCACCAGCTGATCGCGCAGCACGTCGAAGCCGATCTCGTTGACCGAGGCGTAGGTGACGTCGCAGCTGTAGGCGGCCCGGCGCTCCTCGCTCGTCGACTCGGCGGTGATCCAGCCGACCGTCAGCCCCAGGGCCTCGATGAGCGGGCCCATCCACTCCGCGTCCCGGCGGGCCAGGTAGTCGTTGATCGTCACCACGTGCACGTGCCGGCCGGCCAGCGCGTATCCGGCGGCCGCGATCGCGCCCGACAGGGTTTTGCCCTCACCGGTGGCCATCTCGATCACGTCACCGGCCAGCATGCGCAGCGCGCCCAGCAGCTGCACGTCGAACGGCCGCAGCCCCGTCGTCCGCTCGGCCGCCTCCCGGGCGATCGCGAGGAACTGCGGGATGTCGGCCGATTCGGCGAGGTCGTCGAGCTTGAGCAGCCCGGTCGCCTTGCGCAGCTTCTCGTCGCTGAGGTCGGCGGCTTCCTTGTCGTACTCCGAGGACGCGGTGACGTCGGCGAGGGAGCGGCTGCGGTTCTTCTCGGTGCTGGCGCCCAGCAGTCGCCAGAATCGGCTACTCAGGCGGCCGGGTTGGGTCCGGGTGGTCTTCGACACAGGTCAACGGTACGCGAGCGCCCGGCTGCCGCGAGCGTGCGTGTTTGCCCGCGACACGCCGGGGCTTCGGAGTACAACTGCGCACCCTCGCGGCCGGTCAGGCCAGGTTCGACCGGCGCGGGTACGCGACGGCCGGGTCGGTGAGCACGTTGACGACGGCGGGCAGCCCGCTGGCGAAGGCGCGTTCCAGCGCCGGGCGCAGCTCGACCGGCGCGGAGACCAGCTCGCCGTGGCAACCCAGGGCCCGCGCCACCTCGTCGTAGCGGGTGCCCGGCCGCAGCTCCGCGACCACCGAGTAGCCGTACAGCGCCTCCATCGGGTGCTTTTCAAGTGCCCAGATCCCGTTGTTGCCGATCACGGACACCACCGGCACGTTGTGCCGCGCCAGGGTGTCCCACTCCATGCCGCTGAAGCCGAACGCGCCGTCGCCCTGCAGCAGCACGACCTGGCGGTCGGGCCGGGCCAGCTTGGCGGCCAGCGCATAACCGGGGCCCGAGCCGAGGCAGCCGAACGGGCCGCTGTCCAGCCAGCAGCCCGGCAGGTAGCTGTCGATCACCCGGCCCGCATAAGACCCGAAGTCGCCGGCGTCGATGACGACGATCGCGTCGCGGTCCAGCAGCGGCGCCAGCTCGGCGTACACCCGCATCGGGTGCAGCGGAACCCGATCGTCGGCGAGTTCGGCCTTCTCGGCGCCGCGCGCCGCCGTCTCGGCCGCGCGCAGTTCGTCGACCCAGGCCCGGTGGTCGGCGCTTGGCGTGTTCGCCAGGGCGGACAGGATCGCGGTGAGGTCGCCGTAGAGCCCGGCGGCGATGGGACGGGGATGCGCGCGGCCGGGTTCGGCGCGGTCGGCCACGACCAGCTGGGTCTCCGGGCCGAACACCTTGCCGAAGCCGAGCCGGAAATCCATTGGCACGCCGACGATCAACGCCACGTCGGCCTCCCCCAGTGCCTTGGCCCGAACCCGCGAAAACGCCATCGGGTGGTCGGCGGGCACGACGCCGCGGGCCATCCCGTTCATCAGCACCGGGATGTGGCGTTCCTCGGCCAGGCGCAGCAGCGCCGCCTCGGCGCGCCCCCACCAGACGTTGGTGCCCGCCATGATCACCGGCCGCTTCGCCGCGGACAGCAGGCCGGCGGCCCGGTCCAGTGCGGCGCCGTCGGTGGCGGGCGGCGCCGGCAGGTCGGTCAGCGCGCCGGGCCGGCTGTCGTCCTCCGACAACGAAAACGCGTGATCCATCGGGAAGTCGACGAACCCAACCCCCGACGGGGCGCCGACCGCCGCCCGCAACGCTTCGTCGACCAACCGGCCGGCGTCGTCGGCCGACTGCGCGGTGGCGGCGAATCGGGCCAGCGGGGCCACGAAGGGCACGTGGTCGATCTCCTGCAGCGAGCCCATGCCCCAGCGCCCCGCGGGGGCCCGACCGCCCAGCACCACCAACGGCGACTGATTCTGCTGCGCGGCGGCCATCGCGCTCATCCCGTTGGTGACGCCCGGCCCGGCGGTGAGCGCGGCCACGCCCGGCAGCCTGGTCACCTTCGACCAGCCCTCGGCGGCGAACGTCGCGGTCTGCTCGTGCCGCGTGTCGATCAGCCGGATACCCTCGTCACGGCACCCGTCGTAAATGGAAAACAGGTGGCCGCCCGACAACGTGAAGACGGTGTCGACGCCGCTGGCTTTGAGCCGCCGCGCGATGAGCCGGCCGGCGTGCAATGTTTGTGTGGGGATGGCGTCGGTGCTCATAACCGCAGCCTAGCCAGATCCTTCGGGTAACTTCGCCGGAGGATTTTTGTTGAGCACAGGCTGGACACCTCGGCCGTAAGGAGACGTCGACCATGGGCCCGAAGCCGTTCAAGCCGTCGATCGATTGGTCGACGGCACCCATGGATTCGCTGCGGTGGATCGCCATCGCGTGGGCGATCGGGGCCGTGTGCCTGCTGGCAGTGCTGTTCGCGTTTCGGTTCCTCACCCCGTGGGGCCGGCAGTTCTGGCGGATCACCCGCGGATACTTCGTCGGCCGGGCGAGCGTCAAGGTGTGGCTGATGCTCGGCGTGTTGCTGCTGTCGGTGCTCCTCTCGGTGCGGCTGACCGTGTTGCTCAGCTACCAGGGCAACGACCTGTACACGGGCGTGCAGAAGGCCGTGCAGGGCATCGCGGCCGATGACGACGCCATCAAACAGTCTGGGATTCATGGCTTTTGGATGTCGATTGCGATCTTTTCCGTGCTCGCGACGCTGTACGTCATCCGGTTCATGATCGACATCTACCTGACACAGCGGTTCATCATCGCCTGGCGCATCTGGCTGACCGCCCACCTCACCGACGACTGGCTTGACGGCAAGGCTTATTACCGGGACCTGTTCATCGACAACACCATCGACAACCCGGACCAGCGCATCCAGCAGGACATCGACATCTTCACCGCCAATGCCGGGGGCACTCCGAACATCCCGTCCAACGGGACGGGCAGCACGTTGCTGTTCGGGGCCGTGAATGCGGTGGCCTCGGTGATCTCGTTCGCCGCGATCCTGTGGCAGCTCTCCGGGAATCTAGAGGTTTTCGGCCTGGTGTTGCCACGCGCGATGTTCTGGACGGTCCTGGTCTACGTGCTGGTCGCGACGGTGGTCGCGGTCTGGTTGGGCCACCCGCTGATCCGGCTGAGCTTCAACAACGAGAAACTCAATGCCGCATTCCGTTATGCCCTGGTGCGGTTGCGCGACGCGGCCGAGGCGGTCGGGTTCTATCGCGGTGAACGAGTCGAGCGCGCGCAACTGTGGCGGCGCTTCACCCCGATCATCGCCAACTACCGCAAGTTCGTGCGCCGCACCATCATCTTCAACGGCTGGAACTGGTCGGTGTCGCAGGTGATCGTTCCGTTGCCGTGGGTGATCCAGGCGCCGCGGCTGTTCGCCGGGAAGATCGACTTCGGTGACGTCGGCCAGAGCGCGACGGCGTTCGGCAACATTCAGGATTCGCTGTCGTTCTTCCGCAACAACTACGACGCGTTCGCGGCATTCCGGGCGGCGATCATCCGGTTGCACGGGCTTGTCGATGCCAACAGCCAAGGCCGCGCGCTGCCGACCATTCTCGTCAAGCCGAGCGAGGAGTCGACTGTCGAGCTTCGCGGTGTCGAAGTACGCACGCCCGCCGGCGACCGGCTCATCGATCCGCTCGACGTGCAGTTGGACGAGGGTGACGCGTTGGTGATCACCGGGCGCTCCGGGGCCGGCAAGACCACGCTGCTGCGCAGCCTGGCCGAACTGTGGCCGTACGCGTCCGGGACGCTGTGCCGTCCCGATGGCGAAAACGCGACGATGTTCTTGTCGCAGTTGCCCTATGTCCCGCTGGGGAGCCTGCGTGGCGTCGTGTGCTACCCGAACTCGCCCGACGCCGTCTCCGACGACGAGCTGCGCGACGTGTTGACCAAGGTGGCCCTCGCGCAGCTGATCGACCGGCTCGACGACGAGCAGGACTGGGCCAAGGTGCTTTCGCCCGGTGAGCAGCAGCGGGTCGCCTTCGCGCGCATCCTGCTCACCAAGCCGAAGGCCGTCTTCCTCGACGAGGCCACCTCGGCGCTGGACGAGGGCCTGGAATTCGCGCTCTACCAACTGGTGCGCACGGAATTGCCGGACACCGTCCTCGTCAGCGTCAGCCACCGGCCGACCGTCGAGCAGCACCATGAGCAGGAGCTGCACCTACTGGGCGGCGGCGAATGGCGGCTGGGCCCGGTGGAGAAAGAGCCCGCGCGGGTTTGATCTCCTAACGCTCCTGCGCGCCCCCGGCACCGGGTCTTGGCGCGCCTACGCTCTCGCGGCCCCTCGGGCCGCGCTCGCTCCAGCGCTACGGGCCGCGTGCGCTCCGGCGCGGCGACCGAAGAACGAACCCTCCCCCAGCTGCGTGCCGCTGGCATAGCCCTTGCCGTCCTGGGCGATGTTGGACGCACACGCCCCCACCGCGTACAGCCCCGACACCGCCGAACCGTCCTCGCGCAGCACTTGTCCGTCCACGGACACGGCCAGCCCGCCGACGGTGAAACCGGCGTACATCGCCTTGCCCAGCGACATGTCGAACGCGCCCCACGGCCCTTTGTCTTGCGGCGCAAGGAATTCCGGCTGCTTGTGGAAGTCGGGGTCCTCGCCGCGGGCGGCGTGGGTGTTGTAGCGGTCCAGCGTCGCGACCAGGTTGCCCTGCGGAATGCCGAGCGCGGCTTCCATCTCGGCGACCGTCTCCCAACCGTCGATCAGCGGCACCAGCGGCATCTTGGGATGCTCCAGATGCGCCTCGTCGACGATCAGAAACGCCGCGCTGTCCGGCTGATCCATGATGAACCCGGCCGTGCGGGAGTGGTAGGAGTCCTCGGCGACGAACCGCTGGCCGAGCTTGTTCACGATGATCCCGGTCAGCAGGATCGACGGCGGGTAGGGCGGCGCGGTGATGAAGATCTGATCCATGTGCTGGGTGGCGCCGCCGGCGGACACGCCCATCCGGATCCCCAGCCCGTCGTCGTAGGTGTTGCCGAGGACGAACGGCTTCTCCCCCAGCTTGGGGGTGTACTTGGCCACCATCTCCGGATTCATCACGAATCCCCCGGCAGCGATGATCACCGAGTTTGCCTTGATCGCACCGGTTTCGGTGAAGCGCTTCCACGCCACGCCGGTCACCCGGCCCTTTTGGCCGGAATCGTCCACGATCAGCTGGGTGGCGGCCGTCTCGTAGCGGACCTGCACGCCGAGGCTCGCGGCGCGCTTGAGGAGCAGATCGATCACCATGCTGGCCCCGCCCGTGTCGCCGGGCACGGGCACCTTGTGGCCGCGCGGCGCCGGCACCGCCTTCTCCAGGAAGGGCCACACCTTCTCGTTCCCGGTGAACATCAACCCCTCGGTGTTGGGCTGGATCACCGCCTTGCCCGGGAAGTAGCTGCGCTCGAACTGAAAACCCAAGTCTTCCAGCCAATTGAAGTGCTCGACGCTGCCCTCGCAGTACGCGCGAATTTTCGCATGGTCGGGCTGGCGCGACACGGCGACCAAATACTTGTACATCTCCTCGGGCGAGTCGGGGTGCCCCGTCGCCTCTTGCACGGCGGTCCCGCCGCCGAGGTAAAAATGGCCTCCCGCAAGGGAAGTGGTGCCACCCGCCGCGGCGGCGCGCTCGAGCACCAGCACCCGCGCGCCGGCCCCCAGCTTCTCGGCCGCACTGACCGCCGCGCAGCCGCCGCCGATGCCGAATCCGATCACCACCACGTCGACGTCGTCCGACCACGACGCCACCGTGCCGGCGTCGATCGTCGTTGGGATCTCGGTGCTCATTGGCGCCACTCCTCCACATCGCTTCGTCCCCCTCGCCGCTTCGCGGCTGGGGATGCCCCCACTGCATCGTCGCCGGCGCGGCTCACCCCTGCTGCTCCCGTTTGATGTAGTCGTAGAAGGCCCTCATCTCGGGCGCGATGTAGGCGATTTCGAGGAACGGCACCCCGGCCTGCCGCGCCGACACGTAGGCGAACCGGATACCGCCGGCCATCACACCCTGCTGCACCACCGGCGCTCCTTGGCCGGCGGCCTCGGCCAGGGCCGAGTCGAATGCTTCCGGGCTCGCCGCCTCCACGCAGATGTGGTGCAACCCCGCCCCCGATTCCCGGAGGAAGTCACTATAGATGTTCTCCCCGCGGACGGGTTCGATCAGCTCCAACTGCATGTCCCCGAGGTAGCTCAGGGAGATGCTGGCGACGAAGTCGGCCGGCTTGCCGAGATAGCTGCACGTATCCGGGGCAAAGTGCACGTCGGGAATCCGCACCCACTTCCGGACGCCTAACAGGCCGGTGAGGGCCGTTTCGGTGGCATCCAGGTTCGGGGTGACCCACGCGATCTGCGTCGGCGATTGAGGAGGAAGGGTCATCGCTTCGCAGGATAGCCCAGTGCGGCGGCGGCCAGAAAGGCGCAACACGACTTTGCCGCGGGCCGCCGCGTCGGGCTGGGCAAAACGCGGTGAACACGTTCTAGTTCCGGGCGTCAGTGCCGGGTGAGCACGTCGACGAGCAACCGAAGCTGGGTGTCGAACACCGCCGCGGGGTCGGTCAGGGTGTCGGTGCCGTACTGCCCGAACACCTCGAGGCTGATGGCGCCGAGCACGCCGGCCCACAGCAAGAAGCACTTGGCGATCACCTGGTCGTCGCCCGGAAACCCGAACTCCTGACGGATGCGGTCGAAGTCCGACGACATGGGTTGCGGCGCAGGGTCATTCGTCAACCGGATGTCTCCGGTGGCGATCCCGGCGGCGACGGCGTCGAAGAACGCGCCGACCACCCGGGTGCCGGCCGGGACCGTGCGCTCCGCCGGCGCGTGATACCCGGGCACCGGGCTGCCGTAGAGCAGCGCCCACCGGGCCGGGTGGGCGACGGCCCACCGCCGTGCCGCCCGCCCGATGGCGATGACGTCGTCGCTCCACAGATCGCCGACGGACTCGCGGGCCCGGTCCACGGCGTCGGCCAAATCGGAATAGGCGTCGACCAGCAGCAACGTCAGCAGCTCGTCGCGGCTGGCCACGTACCGGTACACCGCCGAGGACACCATGCCCAGATCGCGGGCGATCGCACGCACCGACAACCCCGCGGCGCCGCGATCCACCAGCTGGCGCCGGCCCAGCTCGATGATGCGCGCCTCGATCTGCTCCCGCGACTCCTGGCGTTTGCCCACGCCGCCAGTCTGGCACAAACCGAGATCACCGCTCTTGATTTTCGGTCGGGGCTGTGGCAGCGTGTCCAGACGAAGAGAGCACCGCTCTCTAAGATCGGAGAGGACGCACCATGGCCACGCGCTACGAAGAACCGAACGGGATGGCGCGCGCCGCCAACACCGTCATTCGCTGGCTCGCCGAGCTGGGAATCAGTATCGCCGGCACCCGCGCGTTGCGCGTCCGTGGCCGCAAAAGCGGTAAACCGCGCGCGGTGGTGATCAACCTGCTGACCGTCGACGGCGTCGACTACCTGGTCTCACCGCGGGGCAACACCCAATGGGCCCGCAACGTCAGGGCCGCGGGCGTCGTCGAGGTGGGCCCGCGCTGGCGCAGGCGACGCGCCCGGGTCAGCGAGGTGGACGACGCGGCCAAGCCCGTGGTGTTGCGGCGCTACCTTCAGCGGTGGTACTGGCAGGTCAAGGACTACGTCGGCGGATTGACGCCGGACTCCACCGATGAGCAGCTGCTCGCCGGGGCGCCGACGATCCCCGTCTTCGTGCTCGAACCCGCCCGCTGAGGGTCGGGACGCGGCGTCAACGGGGGTTGGTCGTGGCCCCGAGATCCTGGCGGACCTGGTCCGAGGCGGCCCGCCACGACACCGCCGCGGGCAGGTCTCCCCACACGCTGTTGAAGATCCCGACGATCTGCCCCGGCCCGCCGCTGGGCGCCAGGTAGACCGGCCCCCCGGAATCGCCCTTCTGGCTCTGGACGCCGTGTGACATGGTGAACCAGCCGTTGTTGACGCTCTCGACGGTTCCGCACGTCTCACCGGTGATGACGCCGAAATGGCAGACCGGTTCACCGGGCTGCAGCGTCGCGCCGGGGTTCGATTCGAGTGGGCGCCCGCCCGGCAGGATGTTGTTGGCGGTGACGCCGCTGTCCAGCACGATCGCCTCGTAGTCGTTGATCACCTGATCGGTCGCCACGGTCGTGCCGCTGGGCGTGTTGTCTCGGAACGTAGCGAGCCTGCCGATGGCATTGTGTTGCCGGTCGTAGACGACCCCGCTGCCCCGGCAGTGCCCGGCGGTGAACGCGATCTTCAGCGCCGGGTCAACGTACCCCAGGGTGCACACGCGGCTGTCCTGATGGATTTCCATCCCGGGGAAGACCAGCGGGGGGTCGGCTTTGGCCGGCGCCGCGGCCGGCCAGCATGCCAATACCGCAACGGAAGCCGACGCGGCGAACGTGCGCATTGCCAGGCGGTGCACCATGAGCTCCCATCCGTCCGCGAAAAGACCGACCCGAAGGGTGACGTTACGACTCAGTCTCACCCCTTGTTGATCTTTTCGCACGTGACGGCGCTGGCGTTACCCCGGCGTGACCATCGGGACGGCATCGGCGGACCGGCCCGCCGCGCGCGGTAGCCACCCCGGCGGCCCGAAGACGTAGCCGAGCCGGTCCCGCAGCCGGTTCGCCGATCGCCAGTCGCGGGCGATCGCGACGTATTCGCGGGTCTGCAGCGTCCAGATGTTGAACGTGTCGACCCGCTTGGTGAGGCCGTAGTGCGGGCGGAACAGCTCGGCCTGGAAGGTGCCGAACAGGCGATCCCAGATGATCAGGACGCCGCCGTAGTTCTTGTCGAGATACAACTGGTCCATGCCGTGGTGCACGCGGTGGTGCGACGGGGTGTTGAGGATGAACTCGAAGGGCCGCGGCAACTTGTCGATGCGCTCGGTGTGCACCCAGAATTGGTAGATCAGGTTCAGCGACCAACTGAAAAACACCATCCACGGGGGAAGGCCCAAGAGCGGCAACGGAATCCACATCAGGATCTCGCCGCTGTTGTTCCACTTCTGGCGCAGCGCGGTGGCGAAGTTGAAGTATTCGCTGGAGTGGTGGGCCTGGTGCGTCGCCCAGATCAGCCGCACCCGGTGCGCGATCCGGTGGTAGGTGTACCACAGCAGGTCGACGCCGAGGATCGCGATCACCCAGGTGTACCACCGGTTTGCCGCCAGGTGCCACGGCGCGAGGTAGGCATAGATGCCGGCGTAGCCGAACAGGGCCAGGGCCTTCCAGCCGGCCGAGGTGGCGACCGAAACCAGGCCCATCGACAGGCTGGCCACGGCGTCGCGGGCCAGGTAGGCGCCCGACGCGTGCCGCGCCGGATAGGCAGCCGAGGCCTCGAGGCGCTCCAGCTTGCGCGCCGCCGTCCATTCGAGGGTCAGCATCAACAGAAAGAACGGAACGGCGAACAGCACGGGGTCCCGCATCTGCGGGGGCAGCCCGAACCAGAACCCGAGGACGGCATTCACACGGATAGATTACGACCATCGGCCAACGCCGGTAACGGCGCGTACCAATGAGGTGTTGAGCACTTGACCGCTGTGGTGGTAGTGGGCTCGGGGTTTGCGGGACTGTGGGCCGCACTCGGCGCCGCACGGCGGCTCGACGAGCTCGCGGTGCCGGCCGGCACGGTGGACATCACCGTGCTGAGCCCGCAACCCTTCCACGACATCCGGGTGCGCAACTACGAGGCCGATCTGAGCGCCTGCCGCATCCCGCTCGCGGACCTGCTCGATCCCGTGGGCGTCGCGCATGTCACCGCCGAGGTGACCGCCATCGACACCGGCGCCCGCACGGTGACCACGTCGAGCGGTGCGACGTTTGGCTACGACCGGCTGGTGCTGGCGGCGGGCAGCCGCGTGGTCAAGCCCGACATACCGGGGCTGCGGGAGTTCGGCTTCGACGTCGACACCCACGACGGCGCGCTCGCGCTGCGGCGGCACCTGCGCGAGCTCGCCGCGGAGGCGCCGACGCCGGCGGCCGCCACCGTCGTCGTGGTCGGGGCCGGCCTGACCGGCGTCGAGGTGGCCTGCGAATTGCCGGCGCGGCTGCGCGACTCGTTCGGCACCGTCACCCCCCGCGTGGTCATGATCGACCGCAACCCCGCGGTGGGCTCCGACATGGGCTCCTCGGCGCGCCCGGTGATCGAACGGGCCTTGACGGCAAACGGCGTCGAGACCAGGACGGCCGTCGGCGTCACGGAGGTCACCCGGCGCGGTGTGTCGCTGTCCTCGGGCGAACGGCTGGAGGCGCACACGGTGGTGTGGTGCGCCGGCATGCGGGCCAGCGCGCTGACCGAGCAGCTCCCCGTGCCGCGTGACCGGCTGGGCCGGGTGCGGGTCGACGATTACCTGCGGGTCGTCGGGGTGCCGTCGGTGTTCGCCGCGGGCGACGTCGCCGCGGCGCGCATGGACGACGAGCACCTGTCGGTGATGTCGTGCCAGCACGGGCGCCCGATGGGCCGCTATGCCGGGTACAACGTCATCAGCGACCTGCTCGACGAGCCGATGCTGGCCCTCCGAATTCCTTGGTACGTCACGGTTCTCGATCTCGGCCCGGCCGGTGCCGTCTACACCGAAGGGTGGGATCGGGCGGTGGTCTCGACGGGAGCGGAGGCCAAGGCCACCAAGCAGACCATCAACACCCGCCGGATCTACCCGCCGCTGACCCGCAGACGCGCGGAGCTGCTGGCGGCAGCCGCGCCGGAGTTGCAAAACCGCCCCTGATCGGGATCAGTCGGACTGCACCTGGTCGCCGGCGTACCAGTGCACCGCGCGCACACCCGGCTGCAGCGACAGCTCGGCCACCAGGCGCTCGAGTTTCGCCGGGGTGTGGCCGTCCATGAGCAGATGTGCCGTCAGCGTGATCTCGTCGTCGTCGTCGGCCGGCCCGGTGTGGATGCCGCGCAGCGTCATGTCGTTGCCGCTGGCGTGCTGCACGATCTGCGCGCGGGCGTGCTTCTCCGTTTTGGGGCGGCAGACCACCTGCACCAGGAAGGGCTGCAGGCTCTCGTCCTCGTCGTCGGTGTTGTCGCGGTCGATCAGCCGGCCGAGCGGGCGGCCGAACAGGTGGATGGCGATGACGGTGCCGGTCCCGATCAGCGTGAAGACGAGGTGTCCCGACGCGGCCAGCACGCCGATCGCAGCCGAGCACCACAGGGTGGCCGCGGTGTTGAGCCCGCGGACGTTGACGCCCTCGCGCAGGATCACCCCGCCGCCGAGAAAACCGATGCCGGACACCACATACGACGCGACGCGCGTCGGGCTGGTGTCCTCGGTGGCGACGGCGTACAGCACGAACAGGGTCGCCCCGGCCGCGACCAGCGCGTTGGTGCGCAGGCCGGCTCGCCGGGCCCGCCATTGCCGCTCCAGCCCGATCAAGGCGCCGCAGCCCACCCCGACGGCCAGGCGGAGGGCGAAATCGGCGACGCTCAGCGTCTGCATGAGACCGCACTCCTTCCCCCGCTCGCCGCGCTGGTCGGCGGCAGCTAAGCACTCGCAGGTGAACGGCAGGTGGACCGCAGCCGATCCGGTTGTCCGGCGGCCACCTCCAGGAAACCGCCGGTTGCGCTACGACTTGGAGAGTTGGTGGGGGCAGTAAAACTTCGCCGCGATCATCGCGAAGTTGGACGCGTTCTCCATGTCCATTCCGGGATTGTGGGTCTTGACGTCGTGGACAAGTTCGAGACCCGATTCACCGTTGTTGAGGCAGGTGCACACGGCCTTGCCGGACGTGACCGCGGCGTCCGGGCTGGAATAGTGGATGCCGACCTGCTGCAGAGCGGCGAGGAATCCCCCGTCGTCTCCTTGCGGCGGAGGGGGCGGATCGGCATACGCGGGCGCGGCGAAGCCGATCGCGGCCGCGGCGCCAATGGCTGCCAGTAGCAGTCTCATGCTCATCACTCTCCCAATGTCGTTGCGGCCTAACCTATTTGCGCGTCTGAGGGCACGACCTGCGGCTTGTCGCCCTTTCGCAGGTGCACGGCGTGGATGCCGGGCTTCTTCGCCAGCTGCTCGAGCAGGGCGTCGAGGCCCTCCTGATCGACGTTGTGGTGCTGCACGCTTTCGGGTTTTTCCGAAATCTGTGCCACCAGGCGCTTGAGCTTCTCGGGCGACGCCGCGTCCTTGAGGTCTTTGATCGGTTTGACGCGGCCGCGCACCCCGGCGCCGCGCAAGGCGTCGGGGCCCCCGGCGCCCAGGGCGCTGCCCAGCATTCCCGCGACGGACATCGAACTGAGCAGACCGCCCGCCCCGAGCGCGGCGGCGGGCACCGCGTCGGGCCCGGCGGCCGACAGCGCCGCCGCTACCGTCCTGACGGCCGGGGTGGCCGTGGCCCAGCTGGGCGGGACCGACAACTTGCCGACCAGCGTGCCGGCGTTGCCCATGCCCGCCGACACGGCGTTGTACAGGGTCCCGCGGCCGAAGCCCAGCGCCCCCAGCCCCGCCCCAAGCGCGTCCTTCGGGAGCGCCCCGTATCCAACCGGCGGCGCGAACTTCAGAAACTGCGACACCGGGAAGTTGATCAGCAACCCGATGTCGTTGAATCCCGTGGTGAAGCTGAGCGGGACCTTGATGGCGTTGTAGAGGTTGCCGTAGAGGGTGCCCGCGCCAGATCCGAACAACGAGTTCAACAGCCCGTTCATGGTGTCCGTGTAGTCGGTGGCGAGGTTCGACAGCCCCTGCAGAATCGGGTTGGTGCTGGTGAGCGGGTTAGCCGCTTCCGACAAGAGGTTCCCTACGGTCCCCGCCGGGGTGGCGGCGGCTTGGGTCACCGCGGCCGCTTGCGCCGCCGTGCCCGCTGTGTTGGTCGTCTGCGGCGGCTGGTTGAACGGCGTCACGTTGGACGCGGTCGCCGACGAAACGAGGTAGTTGTCCATCGCCACGGCGTCTTGCGCCCACATCTCGGCGTATTGAATTTCGGTCGCGGCGATCGCCGGGGTGTTCTGTCCGAAGACGTTGGTTGCCACGAGCGACGCCAGTTGGCTGCGGTTGGCAGCGATCTCCGCCGGCGGCACGTGCGCGGCGAAGGCCGTCTCGTAGGCGGTTGCGGCGGCGGTGGCCCGGGTCGCAGCTTCGGCGGCCTGCGCCGCTGTGCCCTGCATCCAGGCCAGGTACGGCGTGACCGCGGCGACCATGTTGACCGATGACGGACCCACCCACGATCCGCTGGTCAGGCTGTCGACCACCGAAGAATACGAGGACACGGTGGACTGCAATTCGCTCGCCAGCCCATCCCAGGCCGCGGCGGCCGCTCGCAGCGACCCCGCTCCCGGGCCGGCGTACATCCGGCCCGAGTTGAACTCCGGCGGAAAAGCTCCGTAAAACATCGTCTATACCCCTTGCCTGCTCGTCTGCGCCCGAGTGGACGGTGCTGCTGGGTTGGTTCCCGTCACTGCCGTCACTCCTCTAGCACCGGAATGACGATGATCGTGGCCGCGGCGGGGTCGGCCTCGATGACACCGCCCAGTGAGCCGAGCGCAGCACTACCGCTGCCCCCGGACTGGAACGCGGCGGCCCCGACGGCGCGACCGGCCAGGCTCGAGAGCGCCATCTGGCCGAAGACCCCCTCCTCGCCCGTGAGCGAGGCCGCCGGCGCGGCAGCGAGGTTCGTCGGCAAGACCGACGCCAGTGTCCTGATCGCCGGGGCGGCCTCGGTCCAGCCCTGCGGCACCGACATCCCCCCGACCAGGGCGGCCTTGCCCATCGAGCCGCCGACGGCCGAGCTGAGCATGGGCTTCACGGCGCTGGCCCCCTGGGTCAGCGGCGCCAGCGCCCCGCTGATGGCCTTGGGACCGGCAAGGTAAGCGGCGGCACCCTGCCCGTTCTGGCCCCATGCGTACGCCTGCCCGAAGGACAGGAACGGGCCGCCGGGTATCGAGGCCAAGCCCTGCAGGGAGTAGGGCCCGGAGGCGATGGTGCTCATGATGTTGTTCCAGGCGGTCAGGTCGCCCGAGAGGCCGGTCGGCAACGTCGGCAGGGTTGTCAACTGCGGCAGGCTCAGGCCCGACAGCAGGTTTCCGGTCGTCGCCGTCGGGGCCGTTGGCGACGTGACGGTCGTCGCAAGGTTTTGCAGGAAAGTCGGCACATAGGTGATGAATTGGGACAGCTGCGTGCCAATCGACGCCGCCGGCGTGCTGGTGGATTGAGAGACCGCGGCCGCTTGGGCGGCCGGTGCGGCGCTGCCGGTGGTCTGCGGCGGCTCGGTGAACGGGGTGAGCTGTGACGCGGTGGCCGACGAGGCCGCGTAGGCGTACATCGCGGCGGCGTCCTGGGCCCACATCTCGGCGTACTGCGCTTCGGTGGCCGCGATCGCCGGGGTGTTCTGACCCAGGAAGTTGGTGGCGATCAGCGCCATGAGCAGGGCGCGGTTGGCCGCGATCACCGGCGGGGGCACCGTGGCGGCGAACGCCGTCTCGTAGGCGCCGGCCGCGATCTTGGCCTGGGTGGCCGCCTCTTCGGCCTGAGCGCCCGTCGCACTCATCCACGCCACGTACGGGCCGGCCGCCGCCGCCATCGCGATCGACGACGGCCCTGTCCAGGGCCCCGCCGCCAGGGTTTCGATGGTGGACCCGTACGCGGCGGCCGTCGACTGCAACTCCGTCGCCAACTCGTCCCAGGCCGCCGCGGCTGCGAGCATCGGCCCCGCCCCGGCGCCGACATACATCCGGCCGGAGTTGACCTCCGGCGGTAGCGCCCCGAAATCGAACATCTATTCCCTCCGGTCCCCTAAGTGGCCGCCATGGTAGGCGCGGGCCGTTAGCCGCGGCCGCAATCGAGCCGTAGCTCAAATGGAATCCATGGAATCCGGCGTTGAATCCATGGATTGATTCACTTGTTCGAAGAAACCCAGTCCCATTTCGTTGCCCGGCAAATGCAGCCGATCGCGCGACGACCAGCCATTTGGGCCCCGCTGCCCGCAATTGATCTCATCGTGATCGGAAAATATTCGTCGCATGTTCCCGCGATGTAAGGCTAACGTAAATAACGCGTGGCAGATGTCGTCTTTCGCTGTGAGTGCGCTGCCGGACAGCTAATACAGACCTGGACCGTAAGAGGGCGTAGAGACGATATACAGCGTCTTTTCAGCAACTAGACAGAAAGCTCTGATAACTTGCGAATCGCCTTGCGGCAGAATGACGACCAGCGAAGCTGGTTAAAGGCGCGGATAACCATTTCGGCATAAAGGCGCGAGTCTCGAAATGTCTTAATGCCGGGAGCGCGCTATTACGCGCCGCGGGCGTTTATTTGAGTTCGCCAATATGTGACTCATGTGTTGGCTGATGCACCACCAGAAATTGCGTCCAAAAGCCCTTGCGCTCGGCTAGAGCTCGCGCTACTCGATGCCGTTGCATGTTGCTGGCGGCGGCCTGCCCCTTTTGCCCGCCACCGAGCCGCCGGCCGGCCGGGCCGGGACCGTAGCGTTGGCGGCGTGGCCGTCGCCAACTCGATAGCTGATCGTCATGCGGTGCTCCCCTGAATTTCACCTAGCGTACGCATCGATACCTTCCACACCGCTGATTAGCTGCTGGGGATTTTCTGTGAGGAGGGCGCGGGCCTTTTTTGTCCTCACCGGCGCCGATCGGACGAAGAGGCGGCGTCCGAAGCGTTTCCGCGAGGTTGCGGAACGCTCATTCCGCCGACGCGCCCGCTGTGAGGCCGCATACAGTGCCCGCCCTACCCGCGGCCCGCGGCCGCGCGACGAAGGTCGGCCGGAAGCCGTACTGCGGGGCGGCCCGCCCGTACGGCTGGGCGCCCGCGGCCCCGATCGGCATGGCGGGGAGCGGCACCATGGGCGTGCCCCCCAGCGCAGAAGCCAGCGGGCCGGCCAGCGGTGCCGGCGCCGTCCAGCTCGGCGGCACCGACATCGCGCCGATCATCGGGGCGCGGCCGACGCCGGCCGAGACGGCGTTGCCGAGACCACCGCCGCCGCCTACCGGGCCGGCCATGGCTTCGCCGAGCGCCCCGCTGGCCGCCTGGCCTGCGGCATCGCCGACCGCGTTACCCGCACCCTGCCCGCTCAGCAGCCCCAGGAACGGGGCCATGGTGTTGCTGGGCATGTAGAACCCCGACGAGAAGACGGTGTTCCACAGGTTGGCGTCGGGACCCCATTGCGCCCAAAGGCCGTCCAGCACCGACGATCCCGAACCGGACCCGGTCAGCAGGCCCACCACCTCCGTCGCCGGCGACGACGACACCGGCGAGGACAGCCCCTGCAGTGCGCTCGGCAGCGCCGACATCAGCTGGGCCAGGGCGTTCTGCTGGGTCCCGGCCGGGGTGGCGACGGCCCGGGCCACCGCGGCGGACTGGGCGGTGAGGCCACCGGGGCTGGTGGCCGCCTGCGGGTCGGTGAACGGGCTCAGTTGCGCGGCGGCAGCCGAGGAGGCGGCGTAGGAGTACATCGCCGCGGCGTCCTGGGCCCACATCTCGGCGTACTGGGCCTCGGTCGCCGCAATCGCCGCCGACAGCACCGACCCGTAAGAGGCTGCGGTGGCGCGCATTTCGGCGGCCAGCGCGTGCCAGCCCGAAGCGGCTGCCAGCATCGGGCCCGAACCCGCCCCGGAATACATCCGGCCGGAGTTCACTTCGGGGGGAAGCGTCGCGAAGTCCAGTGCCGCGGTCATCGTCGGCCTCCTGTCTTTCTCGCGGCCGCGCATCGGCAGGCGGCGGGAGTGTCGAATCGTGTTGCGGCCCAGGCTGATAGCGTGTCAGCCCGGGCCGGCGCCTGTGGGCGCGCAATGACAAATGGCATCGGACTTCTCCTCACGGAAGGGCCGATCCCGGGTCAACCAGGCAGTGCTGGCGCGCTTTTGCCCACGCCAAAGCCGCGGTCCCCGAGGCGAATTCACGCGGAAGCGGCCGGTAAGGGCGAGCCGTTCAGACTGAAAAGGAGCCGGGGTCGGATCGAAACGAAATGGTCGATCTGGTATACGGACTGTCGTCGGGACTCATTTCGCTCTCACCTCCTCACGGCTGTGGCACACGGGGATGCCTTGAATGCCTTGCAATACCCTTGTCCGGCAAGCGCATTGCGCGCAGCATGCACACGGGGAGGAGCGCCAGGGCAGAACACCCCGACACCGCACACCTCTCGTCAGAGCTTTGGCACCACACGGCGTATCCGGCTCGGTAGCGCCGGAAGCCACTTGGGCTCAACCCTTAATCCGGGAGGAGCTGTCCTGACCCTGGGCGTCTTTCGACGTTCGAGGTCAGTGGCCTGTGTCCGTGCAGACGCCTCACCTAGCGAGGTGCTTGCAGAGGCCATGGTGGCACCGCGGGCCCGGACCAATCAAGTCGGGCTGCCACCCGCTTGCGACGGATAGCAGGTCGGCGCCGAGCTATCCCGACTTCTTTTCGGCCACCGCGGCCTTGAGTCCCTCGGCAAGGTCATCGCGGGTCAGTTCCTTGAACCGGAGCAGTTGCGCCTCGCTGAACTCGGTCAGATCGCTGGCCAGCACCGCGTCCAAGTCCTCGTCGTCCAGGCGGAAGCTCCGGTGATCGCGGGCCTTTTCCACCACGTTGCGAACGAAGCCGGCGTTGCCGAGCGTGTCGATGCCGCGGATCAGGTCCCCGTCTTCCGAATAGCTCTCGTCGAGATAGAACTTGGTGTACGACGGCAACAACACCTCAACCTCGGAGTCGGCGACGATGTCCTCGTTGTCGCGTGCCATCAGCTTGGTGAGCGCCAGCAGCTCGTCCGGTGTGTAGCTGAAGAACTCGATCACGGTCGAAAAGCGCCGCCGCAGACCCTGATTCACCTCCAGCATCTTGTCCATGGCCTTGGCATAGCCGGCGCCGAAGACCACCAACTCGTCGCGATGGTTCTCCATATACAGCAGCAGGGTGTTGATGATCGCGTTGCCGTAGGGGTCGCCCTGGTGGTACCCGGTCTCGTGCAGGGTGTGCATCTCGTCGAAGAACACCGCCCCACCCAGCGCGCCCTCGAGCATTTCCTCGGTGTTCTTTTCGGCGTCGGCCATGTACCGGCCCAACAGCTTGGTGCGGCTCGTCTCCACCACCACCGGCTTGCGCAACACCGTGAGCCCACACAGCTGCTTGGCGAACGCGCGCGCCACCGACGTCTTGCCCGTCCCGGGCGGCCCGAGCAGCAGGGTGTGGCGCGAGGTCACCGGCACCGGGAGGCCCATCTTCTCTCGGGCCAGGTTCACCTTGGTGGTGGACTTGATGAGCTTGATTTCCCGCTTGGCCCGTTCCATGCCCAACATCGCGTTGAGCTCGGCGTCGCCTTCGGCCAGGTACTTGGCGGCCTCCTGCGCGTGGCGGGCCGCCTCCGTCTGGGCGCGGGTGGGCGCGCTGTCCGGATCCCACGGGTCGGTGCGGGCCTCGATCGTCTCCGGGTCGGTCAGTATCAGCCGGTAGTTCGGGTTGTCCAGCGCTTCGCGGGCCGGGGCGAACTTCGGATCCCGCGAGTAGACCCGGCGCAACAGCTCGACGGCCTCCTCCTCACGGCCCACGTGCCGCAGGCACATGCCCTGCGTGTACAGCGCGATGTTGGCCGCCCCCGGGACCCGGTCACCCTCGACGGCGGCCTCGCCGCGCCGGAAGGCCTCCTCGAAGACACCCAGGGACGCCAGCGCGGTCGTCGCCATCGCGGCGCCGGCGGCCTTCAGTTCGGGGTGCCGCCAGGTCTTGCCCTCGGGGAACTGGGCGAGCACGTCCGGCCAACGCCCGGTGCGGAAGTACAGCACGCCCCGCACGTAGTTGACCACTTCCTCGTCGAACGGATGACGGGGCTCGACGCCGTCGAGCAGCTTGGCCGCCTCCTCGTACCGCTTGGCCTCGGCGAGGACGGCGGCATAAGCGCACGCCAGCGACTCCACGCTGGTGACGGCGAGGCGCAGGAACAGCCCGTCGGAAACCTCCGGCCGGAACTGCAGGTCGGTGACGCCGAGGCGGCGGGTCTCCCAGCCGAACGTCCTGACCGACGCCCACGCGCCGGCCAGCACGTCGAGGCTCTGCTCCCCCGCCAGCATCCGCGCCAGCCAGGCATCGCACATGCCCGGGTCGAGCGTGGTCGCCGTGTTGAACATCTGCGCGGCGACCTGCGGGTTGTGGCTGGGCTGCAGCCCGTTGACCGAGATTCCGGACGCCAGAAGTCCGGCGACCATCGCATTACGGGCGTCTTCGGCGGTGGATTGAGGCCGCGTCATTGCGCTGCAGGCACGCTCGCTGCGCTCTCCCTGACCTGACCGACCGGCAGCACCAGATCCTCGTCATCGAGCAACGGACGGCTGGGCACGACCAGCAGGGGGCGAGCCGTCGGCGCCGGCAGGCTGGCGCGCACCGCGGCCAGCTGGCGGCCGGTGAGCCGGTTGAGTCCCGACGAATCCTTTCGGGGGAGCCGGCTTTCGCTGTGGTAGCGCACCCACGCCGCCAGCTGAGGCCGGCCGCCGCTGGTGTCGAGCCGGATCGTGATCACGGCGGCCGCCACGTCGGGCACCAACAAATCCTCGAGGGTCTGGGTGCTGATGTCCGACGGCGTCAACCAGAAGCTGGTGGCGAACCCGTTGAAGTGCTTGAGGTACCGCCAACCGGGACGGCTCCAGGTCGGCTCCAGGTCGGCCAGCACGGCGCTGTCGACCTCGGCGAGCTGTTCGGCGGTCAACGGCTTGGCCACGCACGTCTGGCCGTCGAGATCCTGGGCGAGCCGCTCGGTGGCCGCCGCCAGCGTCGACGCGAGCGAATCGCGGGCCGCGACGGCGGCAACGTTGCGTTGCGGGTTCATCCGCAGCACCAGCCAGGTGCGGCGCACGTAGGAGGTGGGCTCGTCGCTCACCACCCCCCATTCCTCCGGCCCCCAGTCGTCCAGCTTGGACTTCTCGGCGGCTCGGCCCTCGGGGCCGCCGCGGCGGACCTTCATCGAGACGATGTCGATGCCGTCGAGGTGAATGTCGAACTGCCGCAGTCCGTCAGCGACGGCATGCACAGGCAGGGTGGCCGCCGTCGTCCGGTGCCGGTGGCGCCCGGAGGCGTCCTCATCCCCGCCGTCGATCGCGATCACGCTCACCAGCTGGCCTTCGTACTGGCGCACGCCGACCTTGTCGCGCCCGTACCGGCGCTGGTGGTCGATCGCGGGCGTGCATCCCGCCGTCAGCGCCGTGCCAGGGTCGGCGGACCAGTCCCACAGCCAGGTGGCCAGCCCGGAGGTCACCGTCAGCCCGTGGTGGGTGACCAGCGACAGCAGCGTCACCAACGACGCCAGCCCGACACCCACCCAGAACGCGATGTGGTGCTCGCCCTGCCAGGAGGCCGGGCAGTGGCTGGCCACCAACAGGATCAGGATGTCGACCAGAAACACCGCGGTGACCCGCGGCCACGACAAAGACAGTCCAAAACTGCGCTGCGCCTTCATTACTTTTGCTGCTCCGACCTCATTGCTGCTTTCGTGTTCGCTTGATGAACACCGCTATACCGAACACGGCGCCGCCGATCAGCAAGGCCGCGAACAACCCTCCGGCTGCGACCCATACTGGCACCATATCGCGGTCCGGGGCCGGTTTCGGAATGTTCAGGGGTGCCGACAGTTGCTGCGGCGGCTTTGCCGGACCGTCCGGGACGTCCCAGGTCAGCGCCGCGACCGGGTCGACCACGCCGTATCCGACCTGGTTGTCCACCCCGCGCGCCGGCGCCCTGGCGGTGCGCTCCAGGCGATTGATCACCTGGTACGCCGACAGCTGCGGGTACTTGGCTCGCACGAGGGCCGCCACGCCGGACACGATGGCCGTCGAGAAGCTGGTGCCGGCGGGAACCAGGAGCGTGTTGTCGGGGCCGTCGATGGCGTTGATCAGGCCGTCGTCGCGGGGCGAGAGCCCGATGACGTCGGTGCCGGGCGCGGCGATTCCGACCCACGGTCCCGCCACGCTCGTCGACCCCTGCCCGCCGCCCTGGGTGAGCGGACGGCCTTCGGTGTCGACCGCCCCGACGGTCAGCACGTAGTCGCTGTACCAGGAGGGTGTCACCACCGTGGTGACGCCGCTCCAGTCGCGGGGGTCCTTGGGCTGCATGGGATCGAACGCGGGGTTCTGCTTGCAGTCCTTTTTGCTGGTGTCGCCGGCCGCGGCCACGATGACGACGTTCTTGTCGACGGCCGCATAGCGCACGGCGGCGCCCAGCGTGCGCTGGTCGATGATGTTGCGCGCGCTCATGCAGGTGACGTCGGAGATGTTGATGACCGTGGCGCCCAGGTTCGCGGCGTGCACGATCGCCCGCGCCATGGTCTCGACGTCATCGACCTTCGCCCGCGTCTGCGGGTCCTCGTCACCGGTGTAGGCGTCCTTGAGGCCGAAAGCCTGGCTGGACTGCCGGATCGCGATGATGTCGACGTCCGGGGCGATTCCGCTGTAGGCGTCGGGGGCCTGCGAAGACGGCGCTCCCGGGGGCGGTGCCGGGGGTGGCGGCGGTTTGGGCGGGTCGAGTGGACGCGGTCCGGTCCGGTTGACCGGGTTGTCGACGCCGATCACCTGGCGGCCGCCGGAATAGCCGGGTATGGTCACCGTCCCGCCGCCGTGGTTGGCGGCCGGCGCCTGACCGGGTCCCGGCGCAGCTCCGGCCGGTGCCGGCGGCCCCGCCGGTGCGGGGGGGCCCGCGGGTGCCGGCGGCGGAGGGGGTCCCCCGAAGGGTCCGGGAGCCGGCGCCTCCGACTGGGGCGGCGGGGGCACCATCGTCACCGTCTGAGGCAGCGGCGACAGGGTCACCGTCTGCGGCGGCGGGGCTTTGGGGGGCGGCTCCGTGGTGGGGATGGTGACCGGCTTGCGCGGCGCCGCGGGCGGCGCCGTCGCGCCGTTGGCCGGGGCCGCGCCGATCATGGACGCCACGATGGTGCCGTGCGCGTCGCAGTCCGACAGGCCGTCGCCGGACATGATGTAGTCACCGCCGGGAATGAGGTGCGGAAACCGCGGGTGCGGCGTCACACCGGTGTCGATGACGGCGACCTTCTGCCCGGCCCCGCGCCCGAATTGCCAGGCCTCCTGCAGGTTGAGCATGTCCATGTACTTCGGCTGCAACCGGAAGTCGGTGCCCGGCAGCACCCCGACCTCGGTGCAGTAGGAGTTCTGCTTCATCGGCGCCGGCGGTCCCGGCGGGCCGTCCGGCGGCACCGCGCCCGGATCAACCGTCGGCGGGGAGATCGCGGACGCGGGTGGCAAACCGGCCAGTGCACCGGAAGTGAGCAGGAGCGCGGCGACGGTCGCGCGCGATGCGCGACCGCGCCACGCCCTGCTCTTAGCGGTAACGGATCGCGGCATAGACATTCATCAGCCACAATGCCAACGGGAAGATCGGCATCAGGCACAGGTACTCGACGTATTCCACCAGCTTGCGGAACAGCGGGCTGTAGATGGTGTTGGGCACCACCGCCGCGGCCGTCATGCCCAGCGCCGGCAGCAGCACCAGGATCGCCACGCTGATCGACACCGCCAGCGGCGACTGCAACCCGAGCGCGTAGCGCACCACCACCGCGGCGACGATCAGCACCGCCGTCGCGGCAAGGGTGATGGCCTGCCAGCGATCGACGTACGAGCGGCCGCGCAGCATCAGGAAGCCGGCGCAGAAACCGGCCAGCAAGAGCGGCAGCCAGCGCTGGAAGGTGTGCGGATCCGACAGCGCGGTCAGCGAGACCACCATCAGCACGCCGAGCCCGAGCAGCAGACCCGTCAGGAACGAGCGGGCGCGCTCGGCCTGCAGCACCACGTCGCGGACCGACGCGGGGCCCTCCAGGACCGGAGCTCCGCCGTCGGGGCGCACCACCGTGGTGGGCAGGTCGGGTCGCGCCTCGAACACCCAGCGGCTGGTGGCCGACGGGAAGACGGGCAGCCGAATGCCGGCGAGCCGGCGGGACATCGCCGGGGCGGCCTGGTAGGCCAGCACGCAGACCAGCACCACGCAGGTGAAGTTGGTGACGGCGCTGGTGTTCGCCACCATCCGCGCCAGGCTGGCGACGGCCGCCACCGCGCTGATAGTGACGATCGCGGTGTAGATGGCCAGCCGCCGGCCGGTGAAGCGCAGGGTCAGCGCCGCGGCGACCGCGAGCACGCCGAAGCCCAGCACCGCCTGCGGGGAGCCGACGCCGCCCGGCGGCGCCGAGGCCGCGGCCACCGTCAGCGGCGCGAGGCCGCTCAGCAGCATGATGTCGGCGACCAGCCGGTCCGAGGTGGTCTTCGCCCGCATCGCCAGCATGATGGCGACCGTCAACACGACGGCGGCGATGACCGCGGAGTAGGCGGTGGGCAGCCACGAGTTGTGGTGCCAGCGCCACCAACCCAGCAGGCCCGACGCCGCGGTGACGCCGATCGCCACCATCGACGCGCCGACCTGCACCGCAACCGTCGGGTCGATCGCGGCGAAGCGCTTGCTGAGGTTTGCCGAGACGGCGGTCGAGATGTGCTCGATGACCTGCGACCGGTGCTCGGTGTCCGGCAGGAACCGGATCCACAACCGGTCGCCGTCGTAGACGTCCTGCTCGGTCAGCGACTGGGTGGCCCGCAGGGGGGTGCCGTCGACCAGGCACAGCGCCCACCGGCCGCGACCGGTGGCCTCCAGCGGGGTCTCGCCCAGCTCGCGGAGCCGGCTGTTGACCACCTTCAGCAGCGGGTCGGTCATCACCGACACAGGGGCGTTGGCGTCCAGCAGGACGCCGATCTGGACGCCCTCGCCGGCCATGATGCCGACGACTACCGCCCGAGGCTGTGAGATTCCCTCAATGTCTGCCTGTAGGGCGTCAGCTACTCCTACTGCGGTCATCGCCCAGCACCCCCTGCCATGGTGAATGTGTAACCCCGTGTCGCCAGATGCGCGGGCGCCCCGGTCGCTTCACTCGCCGCGGCGCTGCGGCCCCCGGAGAGGTACAGCTCGACTAATTCGGATTTCATCTGCCTCGCCTTGCGCTAAGGAGTTGTGGTGACACTGCTTTGAAGATTTGCTGATGATTCTAGAGAAGTATGCCGTCTTCGCATCCCGATCGCATGTTGTCGGCAAAAGCGTTGGTAAAGTTTGTGTTTCACGCGGATGTCAGACCCTGCTGTGCGTTTTCCACTCGCCGTAAGGCAGCGTGTCGAGCACGGTCTTGATGCCCACCTGCACCAGTTGCGGGGTCGCCGGGCAGATGGCCAGCCACGCCTCCCCCGAACCCGCGGTGCGAGCCTGCTGGTAGAGGGCGATGCGACCACCCGAGCCGTCCTTCAACGACAGCACCGAGGCGCTGGGGCCCTTGGCGTCGTCCCGGTACTGGCGCGCGTACACCGCGACCTCGGCCGCCGGATCCGACAACGCCTGGCCCAGCGCGGCGACCGTGGCGGCGCTGATGCCCATCCGCCGCAGATCACCGCCCGAGAAGACGTTGAACCCGGACTCCTGCCAGGACTTCGTCGCTTCCAGCATCTCCTCCAGCGGGACGTTGACCGCGTTGATCGCCGCGGGCTCCGCATGGTGGATCGACTCCAGCCCGTCCAGCACCAGCGACGCGATGGAGGCGCTGTCCGCGACGGCGACGTCGTCGACGGTGATGTCGCTGCCGACCCGCACAGCCGACACCCAGTGCTGGCCGCGGCGGGCCAGCACCACCCGGAACTCGTTGTCGGGGATGTCGCGCGAACCGGGCGGTTGGTTCTCGTCGTCAACGACGCCGTAGAGCAGCTTGCCCCGCGACAGCAGGGCGACGACCTCGAGGTCGGGCGCAGCCAGGACCCGCATCCGAGCGGCGACCTGCTCGTGCACCTCGTCGCCGACGACGATGCCCTGCTCGCGCATCACCGCCATTCCCGGGTGTTCGTTGAGCCAGTCGCTCGAGTCGGTGGAGACGAACGGCCGGCACCTCAATTCGGGCGCGACGTGTCGGATGTCGAGCAACGCCTGGAGCATCCAGAAGCCGTCGACGTTGACGGTGATGTCGGTGCGGGTGCTCTGTTGGTCCATCAATAGCCTCGGCGGTCGAAGTGGTCGAAATGGTCGAAGTTTACTGAAACCGCAGGACGCGGCAGCA
The DNA here is from genome assembly GCF_001668725.1 of Mycobacterium sp. E787. GTDB lineage: Bacteria > Actinomycetota > Actinomycetes > Mycobacteriales > Mycobacteriaceae > Mycobacterium. The sequence goes on from NZ_LZKL01000119.1 coordinate 54,298, forward strand.
CACCACGTATCGGTGTGCTGCCGCGCCTGAAGTTGCGAGTTAGGCCCAGCTGGACCCGACGGCGCTGTCGGTGCTCGCCATGTTGCTGCCGGCGCTCTGCACCTTCTGGCCGTGGGCGTTGGCCTGCTCGTAAATCACCTGGAAGTTACGACCCAACTGGGTGAT
>NZ_LZKL01000120.1 GCF_001668725.1 Mycobacterium sp. E787
GCTGTCCTCCGCGGGCTTCTCCGTGTCGTCCTCCGGCTCCGAGTCGGCTTCGGGCTCTTGACCTTGGGGCTCGGCGGGCGGGATCTGCTGCTCGACCGGCGGGTGGGACCCGGTCTTGGGGCCGATATCGGAAACCTGCCAGGTATTGCCCACCTTGTTGACGGTGACCTGCAACAGGATGATGGACACCTTCGGCGTCGGGTTCTGCAGATTGCGGGTGGTTTGGTGGGCCGACACCACTACCTGGTAGACCCCGCCGGGCTGAGCGACCGGGTCGATGGCCAGCACCTCGCCGGTGGAGGTGACCTGGGCCTGCAGCATCACGCTTTTGAGCAGATCGCTGGCGTTGACGTATTTGTCTTTAAGCTGCTGCGACACACCGTCTTCGACGGAGCGGAAGAAGGCGTCGGGGTCTTCGAAGCTGTAGGTCAGCGACTTCAGCGCGTAGTCCTTGGCCAGCTGCGCCACGGTGTCGCGATCGGCCTGCTGTCGACGGAGCTCCGCGAGCTGGCCGGTCACCTGCCGATACTTCAGGTAACCGAACACGCCACCGGCGAGCACCGCCGCCACGAGTAGGGCCGCGACCCAGTGCCAGGGCTTTTCCAGCCTCGGGGGCTGCAGTCGCCACCTCGAGGACCGGTCGGGCCGCGCCTGGTCGTCTGCGGCGCTACCGGTCTCGTCCCGGTCGGCCGCCGGCGTTGCCTCGTCCGCCTTTTCGTCTTCGCTGACGATGGAATTGGTCATGTCAGTTCCTTCTTTGCCGTTGCCTTCTTCGCCGATCACCGATGCCATTCGGGCACGTTGAGTTGCACCCGCATGCCGCCGGTGTCGTTGAAAGTCGATTCCCAGAAGTCGAGCCAGTGCCCGGCGTCCACCTTGATGTCGTGCAGCGGTGCGACGGCGGGTTCCAGGACGGTCGTGAACGTGCTCAGCGGGCCGGCCAGCATGTCGAGCCATTGGCTGAGCTTGGCTACCAGAACCCCCGCCGGATCGTCGGGGCCGACGACGCCCACGCCGGTGTGCGACAGCGTTTCGATTTCGTGGATCATCCGCAAAAACGCCGGCACCGAGCGGGGAAGCAGCTTGCCGGTCTCGCTGATCACTTCGCCCGCGTTGATGTCGCCCAGGTTGGTGGTCATCGTGGCGAAGTTGCTGAACAGCGCGGCCAGCAATTGCTTGTCGTCGTGGATCACCTTCGCGGTCAGCCCCGCGGTTGTGGCCAGGGAATCGACCGTGTCGTCGTTGCCGGCGAACGCCGCGGAGACGTTGTCGATGATCGTGTGCACCTGCTCGAGGTTCAGCGCCGACATCAGGGCGTTGGCCTTGGTGAGCAAGTCGGCGCCGGTCACCATCGACGCGACCCGGTCCGCGGGGATCACCGTCCCGTCGCTGAAGTACGGCGGCGCAATCAGTTTCGGCTTGAAGTCGACGTACTGCTCGCCGGCGGCGGAGAGGTTTTCCACGCTGATCGCGCTGTCGGCGGGCACCGGGTGCGTGCTGTCGAGGTCGATCGACACCGCCAGCCCGCTCGCCGTGGTCTCGATGCTCCTCACCCGGCCGACCTTGATGCCACGCATCGTCACCTCCGATGTGGGCATCAGGCCGCCGGAAGTGTTGAGCATCAACGTGAGTCGGGTGACTTGTTTCGTCGGGCTGATGTCGAGCACGCCGATCGACATGTACGCCGCGCCGGCCAGTGTCATCACCGCCAGGATGGCCAGGGTGGCGCGGGCACCGAACTTCATGGCAGCATTCCCATGCTCTGCATCGCCTTGACCGCCTGGTCGGCCTTGTCGGCGGGATCCACGCCCTCGTGCCCGGTCGGTGGGTGAAGTTCGGAGACAATGTATTTCGGGCCTCCGTTGCGGAAGAACCCGAGAAGCTTGTAGTGCAGGAACGCGATCAGCTTGTCGGCGAGCACCGGAATGGTGGTGTCAAGGGTTGCCACCGTTCCGACCATTGGCGTGAGGTAGGAGAGCATTTGCATGATGTCGCCGGTGATCGGGTTGGTGAGTTCTCCGCCGAGCTTGCTGACGTCTCGGGAGTCCCCGACGACGTCGAGGATGGCCATGGTGATCGCCGACAGCCCTTCGAGCTTCGGCGGGCCCTCGGTCACCAGCCGGTTGAACACCGCGGTATTGGCCGCCATGTTGGTGGTGATGTTCTCCATGCTGGACAGGATGCCGTCGATGGTGTCCTGGTTGGCCGCCAGGTCATTGAGGACGCCGGCGAGGGTCTGCTGCATCCGGGTCAGCTCGGCGGGGTTTTTCGGGAACGACTTGTTGACGTTGACGACGGTGCTCTGCAGCGTGCCGATCGCGCCGCCCGCCACCAGGTTCGACACCGATCTCAAGAGATCCTCGACGTTGTCGGCTGGGGCGGTGTTGCGCAACGGGATGGTGCCGCCGTCGCGCAGCATTGCGGTGTCCCCGGCCCGGTCCTCTGGCGGCACGAGCGCGATGTAGATGTCGCCGAGGGGGGTGGCCTGGCGCAGTTCGGCGCGAGTGTTGCCGGGAAGCTTTGTGCCGCCGGCGATATCGACGTAGGCGACCGCCGTGGTGCCGTCGAGCTGGACGTGGTCGAGCACGCCGATCTGCACTCCGCCGGAGTCCACCTTGGCCCGGGCGGGCAGGTTGAGCACGCTGGAGAACTGGATCTTGATCCGGTAGGCGTGGTCGGGACTGTAGGCGCCCGGGACCGGCAGCCGGGTCGGATCCAGCGAGCACGCCGCCGTCAGGCAGATCGCCATCGCGGTCAGCAGCACGCGCACCGAGCTCCGGGTCCCCAGCTTCATGACAGCGCGGCCCCCAGGATGAGATCGGTCAGGCCGAGGGTGACCGGGTCCGACGCGGCGCCCGACGCGCAGGCCGCCGCGGCGCCGGGGACGTTGCGCTGCCGCAGCCCCTCGCAGATGGCGCCGGCCTGCGACGGCGAAATCGCCACCTGCGGCGGAATATAGGTGACGTTGTGGGTTCCCCACGCCGGTTCGTAGATGTCGCTCAGCCAGTGGCTGAACTGCGGCCACGACTTGATCATGGCCATGATGGCCGGGGTGTGTCGGTTCAGCATGTCGCTCAGCCAGCCGATCCAGTGGTCGAACCTTTGGTAGACCCGCGGCCCCCACCGGTTGATCGCCTCCACCAAGATCGGCAGCAGGTGCGACAGACGGCTCATGGCCGCCCCGAAGTTGTCCGACAGGCCCTCGACCAATTGCGTCGTGGCCGGCAGCGTTTCGACAAACCCGGCGAAGCTGTCCCAATTCTTGAGGAAGTCCGAGGTGAGGATCTCGCTGTTCTCGAACAGCTGCCGGTAGTCGGCGTCGGCCTTGTAGGGGTCGGCGAGCATGGTGACCAGATTGCGCAGGGTCTGGTTGAGGCCGGTGCCGGTCCCGTCCAGCGAGCGGCTGGCCGCGCGCAGGCTGTCGTTGATCGCTTGCACGCCCGGCGCCCGGGACGGGTCTTGGCCGTGTTGAGGTTCCATGATGGCGTCGGCGAGCTTGCCGATGGCAGTGAAGGTTTCGCTGATGCTGATCGGGGTCTTGGTGGACTTCAGCCTGATGCACCCCGGCCCGGTGAACTTCGGGCCCGAGGTGTAGGGCTTGGTCAGTTCGATGTGGCGGTCGGTGACAATCGATTGCGAGTAGGTGACCGCCCCGACGTCGGCCGGTAGGTCGAGGTCGGTGGGCACGGTGAAGTCGACCTCGACATGGTCGGGCTTGTTGACGATCGCGGTCGTCGTGCCGACCTCGATACCCAGCAGCGCCACCTTGTTGCCGGGATAGAGCCCTACCGCGTCGGTGAATTCGGCGCACATCGCGCGGGTGGGTGTGCGCATCAGCGTCTTGGTGCCGAAGATCACCGCCGCCGCGACCGCGGCTACCGTGGCCACCACCACGGCGACACCCCACCGGGAGCGCAGCCGCGAGCCGACAGCCGACAACCTGCTCATCTCAACAGTTCCTCATGATGTTGGGCAGGCACAGGTCCTGTCCGGGCACCAGCCGGCTGTGTTTGTCGAAGACGACCCCGTTGCCGCTGAGCATCGGCAACACGATGTTCAGGCTCTGCCCCAGGCCCTCGAGCGCCTCGCCCCACCGCTCGGGATGGGCGTTCAGCGTGTCGGTGATGTCTTCGAGTCCGTTGACAACCGGCCCGACCTCGCGGCCGTAGAACACCACGATGCGGTCGAGGATGCGGGCCAGTTCGCTGAACAGGCCGAAGAACTCGACAATGTCGACCGACTTGGAGGTGTAGGACTGGCCGATGATGTCCAGCTGCTCGAACAGCGTGATGAGCTGCTTACGCGCGGCGACCGCCGCCCGCAGGCCGTTGTTGGTGAAGTCCAGGCTGCGATGGAAGTCGGCGGTGGACTTGCTCATCGACGTCGTCAAGGCATTGGCCGAGCGGAGCAGGTCGCGCACCGCCTCGGGAAACTTGTTGGCGGCGTTGGCCACCTCGGTGAACGTGTCGTGGATGACCTGGCCGTCGACTTCCTTGATCAGCGGGGTCGCCGCCTGGATGATGTCGTTGACCTCGAACGGCAGCGCGACCCGTTGCGGCGGAATCACGTTGTGGCCCAGCGGAAGAGCACCCTTCGGGTCAAGCGCCACGTAATGGCCGCCCAGCGGCGTCAGCAGCTTGATGTCCAGCGTGGATTCCGAACCGACCGCCACCGAACGCTCGACGTCGAACTTCATCTCGACGACGGCGCCGTCGAGCCGCACGCCGGTGACCTTCCCGACCGGGATGCCGGCGATGCGAACCTGGTCGCCGGCGCGCACACCGCCGGAGTTGGACAGGCGCGCGACATAAGCGGTCTGGCCGGTCGGATTGAGGTAGGCCATCGCGGTGGCGGCCAGCGCCGCGACGATGACGACGACACCGACGATCCCGTGCCGGCGATTGCGGACCGCCGCGGCGCGCTCGTCGAGCACCGGACGCCGCCGCCGTACGCTCTTGTCCCCGAACGGCATCATCGGCACACCACCAAGTTCTGCTGCGCGAAGGACACCTGCCCGATCCCCGGCAGGGTGACTTCGCCGTGCGAGCACGAGAACGACGGTCTGGCGGGCTGGTCGTCGGCCAGCCAGTCCCGCATTCCCTGGATCAGCGACGGCGCGAGCGACAGGCCCGCGATGATCGTCGCGGTCTGCGGCCACATCCGGCTGGTCAGGTCGTAGAGCGGAACCGTGGTCCCGTCGAAGGTGTGCTCGGTGTACTGCAAGATGTGCGTGGTGTTCCGCAGGACGGGCAGCCCTTCGTCCATCGCCGCACGGAACTCCTCGGCCTTGGAACCGAACTTGGTCACCACGTCGTTGAGCGTGGCGATGAGATGAAAGAGTTGCTGCGATTTGCCGCCCAGGTCCGCCGAGATCGCGCTGAGGTTGCGGAGCACGGCGGTGATGACCGCCTGGCGGTTCACGGCCAACTTGGAGATGACGTCGAGGTCGTGCAGGAACGGGCCGATGCCGTTTTCGTCACCTTGGATCAATCGCAGCAGGTTCTCGCCGAGCAGATTGAACTGGGCCGGGTCGAGGGTTTGAAATATCGGCCGAAACCCGTTGAACAGCTTCGCCACATCGAACGAGGGAATCGTCTGCGCCAGGCCGAGGGTGGCCCCGGCCCGCAGCCGTTGATCCGGCCTGGCCGGCTGGACGAGTTCCAGGTAGCGCTGACCGACCAGGGTTTGGTAGCGCACCGCGGCAACGGTGTTGGTGAACACCGGGTGATCGTCCTGCGCGGTGAAATCCACCTTGGCGATCCGGCCGTCGAGCCGGATGGTTTCCACCTTGCCGACCTGCACGCCGGAGATGCGGACGTCGTCGCCGGCGTAGAGGCCCGACACGTCGGAGAATGCCGCGGTGTAGTGGGAAACCGCCCCGGTGACGGGACTGCGCAAGGCGGTCAGCACGATGAGCGTGCAGACCACCGACACCGCGGTGAAGATGGTCAGCCAAATCACCGATTTGGTAACACTTCTCATCGGCCACCCCGCTGCGGTGCGGGCGCGGGCGGCGGGGACGGTAGGGCCGCCGCCAGCCCCGGCATCGTGTCCAGGGTGACTTCGATCTGCATGCGGACCTTGCCGTTGATGATCGGAAACGCCGCGCTGGTGCGGTCCAGCAGACCCGAGAGCCGGTCATAGACCGGCGCCTGGCTGCCCTGGAGGTACGAGAGTGGCAGCAACACGTCCATCACGGATTTCATGAAGGGCGCGAGCCACGCGATGTTCTTCGCGAAGATCCCGTCCGTCTTGAAGAGGAGCTTCGCGGTCTGGTCCAGGATCAGGTTCATGCGCTCGACCCCGTCGGGGTGGGCCAGAAATTCCATCCCGTTGAGTAGGTCGTAGGCCAATCCGATGAGCGGGATCGCGTCGCTGGCGCCGTTGACCACCGAGGCGAACACCGACAGCGACTGTGAGAACGGCACCTTCTGGGCGTCGACGAGCATCTTGATCAGATCGAAGTAGGACCGGGTCACCGGCTCGGTCAGGTCCGCGTGTCGGCGCACTATCTCGATGATGTGGTCGACGTCGGGCGAGTCCACCATCTTGCCGATTTTCTGGCCCTGGCGTAGCAGGCCGGTGATGGAAGCCGACCGGACGTTGGCGCCTATCAGCAGCGTCTGGTTCGGCCTCAGCCGGGCGCCGGTGCCGCTGCTGACGAGTTCGACCGCCGCGAGGCCAAAAGTGTTGGAGGACATGAAGTTCGCGGTCGTGTCGGCGGCGAGGGCCCGCGCTTGCCGCGGCTCGAGTTCCACCGTGATCTTCTGGCGGTTGTATCCGGCGGATTCCAGCGATTTCACCGATCCGATCGTCAGCCCGCGGAACTTCACCTCCGCGCCCGGCGTCAGGCCCTCACCGATCGAATCGGCCACCACGGTCAGCTTGAACGTGTCGTCGTAGCCGCCGTTGCCCAGCTGATACAACGAGACGCCCGCGATGCTCAGCGTCACCGCTGCGATCAAGCCCCGGATCCGCAACGAGCGCGGACTTGGCGCCCGCACTCCTTGGTCCGACCCCGGCAGTATCGGCACGACTACCCCGATATCCGGATGCCGGGGTTGTTGCCCCAGAACAACAGCGTCAGCACCATGTCGGCGGCGACCACGGTGACGATGCTGGCGCGGATGGCCCGGCCCGAGGCCCGCCCGACCCCCTCGGGACCACCGCTGGCGAAGTAGCCCTGGTAGCAGTGGATGGCAATGATCAGCGTCACGAAGATGGCGGCCTTGAGCACCGAGAACACCACGTCGGACGGGTGGATGAACGAGTCGAAGTAGTGGTAGTAGGTGCCCGAGGACTGCCCGTGCAGCACGTTGACCACCAACGCGCACGACACATAGCTCAACGCCAGCGTCACCACGTACAGCGGAACGATGGTGATCATCCCGGCGATGACCCGGGTCGTGACCACGAACGGGATCGACTGAATGCCAAGGGCTTCCAACGCGTCGATCTCCTCCGAGATCCGCATGGCGCCGATCTCGGCGGTCATGCGGCACCCCGCCTGTGCCGCGAAGCCGATCCCCGCGATCATCGGCGCCATCTCGCGGGTGTTCGCGTACGCGGAGACGAACCCGGTCAGCGGGCCCATGCCGACCATGTCGAGGGCCCCGTATCCCTCGATTCCCACCGAACCGCCGACCGCCGCGCCCATGAAGATCAGCACGCCGATGGTGCCGCCACCGACGATGAGCGACCCGTTCCCCCAGATCATGTCGACCAACAACACCCCGGTCTGGTGCCGGTAACGCTTCAGCGTGTGCGGGATCGCACCGAGCACCTGGAACAGGAAGGTGATCTGGTGTCCGAGGCGCTGAAGCAGCGAATCACCCCGTCCGGCGACCCACCGCGAGGCCCGCAGCGGCGCGGGTAGGTAGCGTGCCGGCACGGCGATGCGGGCCATCAGCCCACCCTCAGCGGCATGGACATCGACAACCCTTGCGTGATCAGGAGGTTCAGCAGGAACACCGCCACGATGCCGATGACGACGGAGGCGTTGACCGCGTCGGCCACGCCGCGCGCGCCGCCCTTGGCCTCGAGGCCGCGCTGGCAGGCCACGAGGATCACGACCACGCCGAAGAGCCACGTCTTGAGGACGGCGACGACGACGTCGTTGACGCTGGCGAAGGACGCGAACGACGCGATATAGCTGCCGGGGGTGCCGGACTGGAAGCCGACGTTGATGGCGTAGCCCGCCGCGAGCCCCATGAAGATGATGAAGGAGCACAGCACCGGCGCCACGATCACGATCGCCGCCAGCCGCGGGGTGACCAGCCGCTGCACCGGGTCGATGCCCATGACGCGCAGCGCGTCGACCTCTTCGCGGATGGTGCGGGCGCCGAGATCGGTCGCCACCGCCGAACCCGCCGCACCGCCCAGCAGCAGCGCGGCGACGACCGGTGCGCCCTGCCGGATCACCCCGAGGCCGCCGGCCGCACCCGACACCGAAGAGGCGCCGACCTGCTGGATGAAGTTGCCCACCTGTACCGCGACGATGACCCCGAACGGGATGGACACCAGCAACGCGGGTATCGCCGTGACGCTGATGATGAACCAGGCCTGGTTGAGGGTGTCGCGCCACGGGTGACGCAACCTGATCAAATCCCTGAGCAGGTATACGAAGGACTGGGCGGCGAGGTCGAAGAAGCGGCCCAGCGTCTGCAACGAGGAATCGAGTTGGTTGAGGCCGTACCGCAGCGGTTTGGCAAGCAGCGGGACGATTCGCCCGCCGGCGGGCCCTTCGACGGCGGGCCGATCTTCCGGCCCGGCGGCCTCCAGCGGATGGGCGACGTCTTCGCCGTCGGTGATGGTGCTCGCGTCGACATCGACACAGGAGACTTCACTGCCTTCTGTCTCGGTGGCCGGTTCAGCCGCTGTCGCGTCGTGGACACCTGCGGTCAACGGCAAATCCCTTCCTGATCGCTGTCAGGACTTCGCCCCCAGCAAAGATTACGCGTGTTTGACGTGTGTTTATCAGCGGTAGGTGCGTTCTACCAGCGGCAGCGAGGGTCTGTTCGCGGAAGCAGGCGAGTGTGACGTACGTCACATTTCGTGGAGCGTGAAGACCTCCACGGCGGCAGTTTGCCCTGCAACGCGTGGGATCCGCTATCGATGAGCCCAGGCGGTCGAGAAGCCAGTCCGTCGACGCACGAACGGGTGAGAAGGATGGCGTCGCCCGTGCGTTTTCGGGTCTTGACCGCGTCGGGAGCGCAGGGGAGGTTCAACTGGTATGCCCACACCCGACCGGCCCGGCGAACCCCCGGGTCTGCTCGACCGCCGTCAGCTGCTCACGCTGGCGGGCGGCCTCGGCGTGGCGTCCATACTCGGTGCGTGCTCGACGTCGACGACCGGTGTCCGGCTGACCGCTGCGACGTCGGCTCAGTTGCTGTGCCGAGACGCCTGGGGCGCGCGGGCCGCCCGCCCCGGCGGCAAGCCGCACACCATCACCCGCATGACGCTGCACCACGAGGCCGTGGTTCTCGGTGACAACCGCAACGCTCCGAGCCGCCTCCGAGAGGACCAGCGGTACCACCAAGACCAGAAGGGCTGGATCGACATCGCGTATCACGTCGGTGTCGATCGCAACGGCAACATCTACGAACTGCGGAGCACCGAAATCGCCGGCGACACCGCGACGGACTACAACACGACCGGCCATTTCCTCGTTCTCTGCGAAGGAGACTTCGATCAAGAGGCCGTGTCGGAAGCCCAGCTGCACGGCGCGGCTCTGGCGTTCGCCTGGGCCGTGCAGAACTTCCGCATCGCGACCGACACGCTGGCCGGCCATCGCGACCTGGCCCAGACCTCGTGCCCCGGTGCGAACTTGTATGCCCATCTCACCTCAGGAGACCTGAAGCGGCGCATCAACGATCTGGTATCCGCCGGTCCAGTGGATCTTCAGCGCTTCTGCGGACCCGACGCCGCCGCGAGAGTCGCGGCGATCGAGGCGGGCGGCTGAGCTTCGTGTTGGGCACCGGCCAGCCGACGCGCCGACAAGCGACGAAAAGAATGTTTGCGGTCAGGTAAAGCGGGCATGGCTCTCAAACAGCTGACTACACCGGTCTACAGCCGGTGTCCGCATCTACCAAGAAGGGGCCAGCGTGTCGGTCACACATCTCAGCGGTTTCGGGACCGCCTGTCAGGAGGCCGTGAGGGCGGTCCTACACGCCATCACCACCGGCGGGGACGAACGCCGGGGACACCTCTGCGACGCGAAGTTGGCAGTCAACACGGCCTTACGCGTCGCTAATAGCGGCGAAGAATGGTATCTGGCCGAGCACCTGCGCCAGGGCATCAAGGATGTGGAGACTCGACTGCGGGACGCTTCCTAGCCGCCTCGCGTCTGGCTGCCATAGCGACGGCGAAAGTCCTTGTCCCGCAAGGACGCGCGGCGGCAACTTTCGTTGCGTCATCGCAGCTGGGCGCTGCGGAGGCTGTCGCCGCGGCCTACCGGCCAGGGCGTTCGCCGCTCGAGTCCCAGTATTCCGGTCCATCCATCTCGAGAACGCCATCGTGGGCAACCGGATAATATTTTTCGATGCGGCGGCGCACTGACTCAAGAAACTGATCAGTCGTCGGGAAGTCCACCGGCAATTTGTCCTTCATGATTTCTTCGGCCGGGACCCCTTGCCGAATGGCAAATCTGGGAAGGTATTGCCACTTCCCGGACTGATCGTGCGGGCCAAAAACATTCATCGCATCAAGCGGAGCAATCATGCAATTGATCGATCCATCCCGCGTTGAGTCATAGATCTGAATCTTGCAATCACTTGAACGGAAGAAGGCGACGGCGCCGTTCCGGCCGCCTTCGTCAACATCACCGTCGTACTCCTCCAGCCGAAAGCCCAGTTCGTTGAGCAGAGGCTCGACAATGGACTTGACTCCCGCCAAGAACTCCTCCGTCATTACCGCCCACCCCCAATCCGCACCCACGTGTTTCCGACCTGCCGATAGCCATACGCCTCGGCGTTGCTCTTCAAGAACGCAATTTCCTTGGCGGAGAAGGAATCTGCATCCAGCGCCAAGACCTGTTCCACACTACTGAATTGTTGCGGCAAATGGTATTCGATGCGAGGCACACCGTTCTCCATCTGGCTGCGGAGGAAGTTTTCGTTCACTTGCCACGCGAGGCCGTTGGCGTCAGGCTTGCTCAGCCCGAAGGTCATGGCGTCCCAAACCGGGTCGCCGGTATCGAAATAAATTCCGCCGGTGCCCCGGGCCTCCCCGATGTAGCCACCATCCTGGCCCGCCCACTTACCTAGGACCACCCGGTCCGGGCTGTCACCAACGTAGTGAGTCGACATGTCAGCGAGTTGCTGGCTGAGCCCCGCAGTGGGTTCCCCGTGCACGAACGAGGCATAGAGATCCTGCGCCGCCTCGTCTGCGAAGGGCTGGTAAGTGACGGGGTGATCGAAGCCCACCGGTACGTGCGGCAAATGCGTTGGACCGTAATCGATTGCGGCGGCGGCATCGATGTCGGCCAGTCGGCCCACGCCCGCCCCTTCGCCACCGAACAGCAACCCCGGCAGGGCGAACGCGCCGTCGGAGGCCTTGCCGCCCAGGTAGTAGGCGGGACTGGGCGAGTCCAGCATGTTCTTCACTTCGCCGACCGCCGCACCGAACGGGTTCTGGACCGTCTCGACGGTGCCCTTGAGCATCTGCTGCCACGACTCGAGCACGCCGGGCGCCCCCGGGCCTCCTACCCCGAGAAGGTTGTGGATGCCCTGTTCTGTGGCGAGCCAGCGGTCAGCGAACCCTTCGCCGAACCCCGGGGGCGGCGGCGCCTTCGGCTCGGGCGGAACGTAGTTCGGCATCCCGCTGTCGATCCACTGTTGGGTGCGGCCCACGATGTCGTTCAGGCGCGCCTCGATCTGTTCCGGCGGCACGCCATCGCGGATCATGGATTGGCGGGCCAGCGCCTTGAAACTCTCCACGTCCGCGGGCTTGAGCTGTGGCGGCGGGCCGGGGACAACGGGTTGATGAAGCCGGCTCAAGAGGTCCGGCAGGCTGCCCGGTTGCGGCTGTTCGGCCTGGCCGGTCGAGGGCTGCTTGCCGTCGGGCAGCAGGAGGTCTTGCAGGGACGGCGGCTTGCCCGCGGCGCCCGCCGCCGGGGCGGGTGCGTCCGACGGCGGGCCGTTACCGGCCGCCGGATCTGCGGCGCCTTCGGGCAACAGCATGTCTTCCAGCGACCGCGGGTGGCGTGCTCCGGGGGGCTTGGGCCGGCCTTGGGCCGGCGGGGGACCGCCGGCCGGCGGACGTCCGCCGGCATCCAACGGGACCTCGCTCACGGCCGCGCGGATGGCGGCGGCGAGCTCGTGGTCGGCGCTGTCGGCGTGCGCCTTCAACAGAATCAGCCGATCCTGCAACAGCTGCTGCTGTGCGGCGAACTCCAAGGTGTCGCGCCCAATCCAGGTGTCGCCCACGTCTATTCGCCAGTCCGGCGTGATCTTCCAGCCCTTGGCGTCAGCGGCGCGCTCGATGTCCGCCAGCTCGTCCTTACACGCGCGCACGTCGGCCTCGGCGCGTGACACCGCGGCGGCCACCTGCCTGGACTCCTGGCCGTCCGCCTCGACGTCGCGACGAGCCTTACCCAAGTCGGCGCGAAACGCCTCGCCGGCCTCCCCGTCCCAACCGGCAAGAACGCTGTTGACCTGCTGCAGGTTGTCCCCCAACCGCTACAAGGTGGCGGCGCGTCCGTTGGCCGTCTCGAACACCTGCTGGATCGCGCCGAGATCCCACCGCTTGACGTCATTTGGGGTCAACGGCCCCACGGGCTACCCCTCGTCCCGCAGCGACCCGAAAGCCCGCGCCGAGTCGTCCTCGTTGGTCGCATAGCTGAACATCGCCTCGGCGACATGCGACCCCAGCCCGTCCACGCGGAGCCGGTGTTGGTCGTGCCGGATCTCCCACCGCGCCGCCAGCTCAGCCAATGCCAGCTGCGAGGACCCGACCCAACCCGGCGCGGCCCCGGCAAGCCCTTCCTCATGCCTGAGGAACTCCACAGCCGCCTGACCGATTGCGTTGAACATGTCGTTGCTGCCGACGTGCAGTGCCGCGGGATCGACCTTGAATCCATCGGTCACGACGGCCCCCCTTCGGCTCACCGGCGTTGCGCCCTGAATCGTAATTCGTCCCGGGAACGCGCGCCCTTCACCTTGAGCGATCGACTGAACACGAAGCCCAAATCAGGCGGTCGACTGCCGGACCGACACCGACAAATCACGGCGCCGCAAGCAGAAGTGGGTAAACAACCCAAACAGCATGGCACCAGGTTGGGAAACCGGGTCAGTAGTCGGAAGGCGGCATCAGATGGTTGGTCAAGAGGGGGGCCGGTGGGACGTCGGCACCAAGGATAAGGCGGTCTACCTTGAGCGCGTCTCCGAGAGCGACGAGCGGGTATTCGACGACTTGCTGGCAGCCGATGAGGCCCGTGCATTGGCCGGGCTGTTGGCGAAGTACGCCGACAAGCTCGACGCCGCGGAGGACTCCCGCAAGTCTGACGATTCCGACGAGACGAACAACTCCGAGGACGCTGACGCAGCCGACGAGCCCGAGGATTCCGGCAAATCGGACGATTCCGACGACTCGAAGGACTCCGAGGACGCCGACGAGTCGTCGGCGTAGCAACGGAGTTGCCCGGAACCGGGGCCGATGGGTGGGAAGTCGTGTGGAGGTCCGGCTTTTTGACCCGCGCTCAGTGCACGAGGCCGAGTTCCTGGTCGATCTGCGCCCAGTAGCGGGGGCCGGTCGGGGTGAGCAGGATCCAGTCGTGAACTTGGCCGTTGGCCAGTATGAAGCTCATCGGGGCGCCGTCGGCCAACGCTGCTTGCTGGAGCGCAAGCGTCTCGTTGAAGAGTCCATCCAGCGAGCCCGAGTAGACATACGTCGGCGGAAGGCCATGAAGTTGCGCGGGTGACCCATCCAGCGGACTCACCTGATAGTTGGTCAGAGGAAGGTTGGCCGCCCACACCGTGCCGATCTGCCCCCCGGACCGCGCCAAGTCCAGCCAGGGGGACAGCAACACAATCGACGCGGGCACGGTTTGGCCGTGGGCCACCAGGTATTCGGCGGCGGCCAGGGCGAGGTTGCCGCCCGCTGAGTCACCGGTCACGCTGACGTGCGAGGCCCCGTGTAAGGCGATCTCCGAGGAGATGAGGCCGGCCATGTTGGGCACCACCGTGCCGGCGGTGCCGCCCTGCTGCATCAGCGGGTAGATCGGCACCTCGATCGTCGCGCCGGTCTGGTAGGCCATCACCGTGTAATCCAGCCAGTGGAAGATCGACGGCCCGAAGATGAACGCGCCGCCGTGAATGGCCACCACGTAGTCGCCGGTCGGATGAGCCGGGGTGATCTGTACGACGGGCATGCCGTTATAGGTGGTGTGCTGCACCGTTTCGCCGAGCAGCAGCGGCAGCAACCGCGGCGGCGTGTTGGACACGCCTATCCCGAGCAGCGGATTGTCGCCGGTAAACGCCGCTAACAGCGGGGAACCCGGCTCGAAAAACAGGAAATTGAGTTCCTGGCTCAACCCGCTCGCCAGCGTCGTGGGGAGCTGCTGGATTTCTTGTTGAACACCGAGCACCGCCTGCTCGAGGGCCACCAACGGGGATGCGTTGGCCGCCTCGGTGGCGGCATACGCGCCGGCCGCGCCGGTCAATGCCTGGGCAAACCACTTCTGATAGGCCGCCGCCTGTGACCCCAGAGCTTGATAGCCCTGGGCGTGGGCGGAGAACAGCGCGGCGACCGCCAGGGAGACCTCGTCCTCGGCCGCGGCCACCACTCTCGTGGTGGCACCAGCGGCGACCTGGTTTGCCTTCGCTACCGCCGAACCAACCGAAGCCACGTTCGTGGCCGCGGCTGACATCACCTCTGGCAACGCAACAACATACGACACCGCGCCGCTCCCATTACCAATCGCCGATCAGCCAGAGCTTATGCCTGCCCCGAGGAGTCACGTACGAGTTTGCCGTGACTGCCTGGACAGGATCCGACACGGGCACAAGACCGTCGCGGGGACTTTCAGTCCCAACTGCAACGCCCACCTCCGGGCAGGTTGACGCGGTCGTGGATCTCCATGGAGGCCAAGACCTGCGCCGTCTGCACCGTCGGGGCGTAGGCGACGGCGTAATTACTGCCCGCACCGAGGGCGATGGCCATGCAGCTCGTGGTGCTTCCAACGAGTTGGCAGCCGGTCGGGAACTTCGCGCGGCAGTTCGCCATCGCGTATTGCTCGGCATCAGACTGGGTGTAGGCGTTTGTGTAGAAAAACGCCTGGGTCTTGTTGCTCGTCGAGCTGGAGCTCACCGCCCCGGCCATCCAGGTGGCGGCGGCGTGTGCGGGCGACGCATGCCAGAGGGCGCCCGTCAGGACGAGCGGGGCGGCCACTGCCAGCGGCGCGATGCTGCGGGCAGCCGGTTTCCAAGAGTACGTTGCCATTTGACTGGTCTTTCTGTCGTTTCTTCCTGTCGTTGTGGTGCAGCACCCGGCAGTGGCCACGGACGACATCGGCTTTCCTGACCGGACAGATCGACCGCGACGGCTGCTGGCGGTTTGAGGCACGCCCGCGCCAGGCATCCCGGCTGGCGCGGAGTGATGAGCAAACCAGTAGCTCATTTAACGATGATATTACATACTCGACGCATGATCTAGATGTCTTGTCTAAACTTTAAGTATTACCGCCGTGGGTGTCTCGGCGCTCGGCAGCAGCAGGTCGAGGCGTGTCGCAAAGGGCGCTAATGGCCAACTCGACGGGCCCGAGTGAGGTGAGTGAAACGGGCGAGCGTAAAGCCGGCTGACCAACCAAATTGGCCCTGTGAGCGGCGTAAACGATGGTGGAGCTACCGGGACGAACCCGACGCCCTACCAGGCATTTTGGATTCTGAGCTGCGTTTTCGTTACGTCTCGTCAGATTTCGGTCCCGCTCGTTACCTGCCGATTCGTTTTCGAGTCTTGGCGGCGTCAAGAGTGGTCAAAGCAGTGAGTCGCCGGGCGCAGGTGGTGCCAAGACGGACGCCGCGGTCCGGCGGCTACGTCGCAGCCTCGTTCACTCCATGTCCTTTGTGGCCTCAAGCGCCGCCGCGTCGGCCAGAGTGCGTTGGGCGTTTCAATCGGTGCCTTTGGTCCTTCGGCTTGATCTCTTCGGCCCTGACGGTCACGGCCACCCTGAGCGATCGTGCCGGTGGGTAATCGCCGATCAGAAATGAACTCAGATGTGGCAACCACCACGTGGCGCGATCTTGGTAGGCGTTGACGGCTCGGCAGCGGCACTGATTGCCGTCCGGTGGGCGGCCCGTGATGCAGCGCTGCGGAATGTGCCGCTGACTGTGGTCCATGTCGTCGACGCCCCCTTACCGGAGTGGTTCGAGGTCGCCGCGCCAGCCGGCTTCAGGCAATGGCAGGAACAGCGGGCACGGGGCTTCATCGAGTCGGCGATCAAGGTCGCCAAGGCGAGCACTGATGAGTGCGGTCCGGTGCAGATCGATGGCAAGGTGTTTCATTCGGCGACCATCCCGACGCTCGTCGGCATCTCCGCAGACGCGGAGATGGTCGTCGTCGGCTACCGGGGACATCGCGGCGCGCTGGCCCGCAGCTCCCTGGGCTCGGTGAGTTCGGCATTGGTCTACCACGCGCATTGCGCGGTCGCCGTGATCCACGACGACGGAGCCATGATCGGCGACGACGCACGGACGACGGTGCTGTTGGGTATCGACGGCTCGCCGGCGTCGGAAGCGGCGACTGCTATTGCATTTAACGAAGCCTCCCGACGAGGTGTCGGTCTCATGGCTATGCACGTCTGGACCGATCCCCGGGTTTCCGGCTCCAAGGGGTTGTTTCAGGACGCCAAATGGGACGCTCAGCTATCCGAGGAGGAGGAGACGCTCGCTGAACGGCTGGCGGGTTGGCGCGAACGCTATCCCGACGTGGGGATCCGTCGCAGAATCGAAACCGGTGATCCGGCACGTCGGCTGATCGAGGCGTCCGAACAGGCGCAACTGATTGTGGTCGGCAGCCACGGCTGCGGCCGGTTCAGGGGCACTTTGCTGGGATCCGTCGGGGCGGCGGTGGTCAACAGGGCCAGGATCCCGGTGATCGTGGCGCGTCAGCCCTGACGGCGGCCGTCGTGGGTGGGCTTAACCAACAAATGTTGATGTTGACGGGAAAAGAGAATGGCCAGAGCTTGTGGCCCTGACCAGTCAGTTCTCAGTGGAGCTGCCGGGAATCGAACCCGGGTCCTACGGCATTCCCTCAAGGCTTCTCCGTGCGCAGTCCGCTATGCCTCTACTCGGATCTCCCGGTCACGCGAACCAGCCAGGATGACGATCCCAGTCGCTGTGTATGTCCCGATGAGTCCCGCGACCGGACTCACCGGTGGATCCCTCTAGCTGACGCCAGGGTCCGGGTCGAGGGCGTTCCCGGTCTGACGGACTAGCTGTCGCTTAGGCAGCGAGAGCGTAGTCGCGCTGATGTGAATCGGCGCTTATATGGTTGCAACGACGCTTACGGTGGTCTCTTGCCTGCACCGGCACGCTTCCCTTGATTCGATGCGCGAAGTCGAAACCTTTCAGCCCCTTGTCTATCTTCCTTCGAGCATCCCCGCCGATTTTCGGCAGGAAAATCAATGGTACGCGCTAACCAACGACGGACGACGGAAAAAACTTCCCGACCGACCGACCCGCGACAGCCGAGTACCCCCCGGTCTCACGACTCCAGGGGGTACTCGGTGTCGAAGCGGCGAAAACGTTGCCGACCGCTTACTTGATCCCCACGACGTCCTGCGCGATGGCGGCGACGCGGGTCTGCGCTGCCGAAACGATGCGTTGCCGGTTCTTGTGCGCCTCCTCGTAGGCGATGATCGTGCGGACGTCATCGGCCGAGGTCAGCTCCTTGATCGCGGCGACCGCGTCGTTGACGTTCAGGTCGTCGTACTTGCGGATGGGCAGTTCCTTGGCGTCCAGGACACCGGCGGCGGCACGGCCCGAGTGCAACGCGTCGGCGGCCCCGTCCGCCCCCTCGGAACGGGTGACGCGCTCGGCGGCCTTCAGCGCCGCACTCTGCGAAGCCGACAGCGCCTTGGCCGCGATCTCACCCGCGTTGCCCCCGCGCTTGACCAGGTCGTTGAACGCCGGACCCGCGGAGCGCAGCGCATCCACGGTCCGGTCCACGCCGCGCGCCGACCATGCGACCGGCAGGTTGACCAGCTTCACGGCGGTACCCGCGGCCACCTGGAGAGGTGTGCGACGAAGTGCGGCCGGCCCGCCGAGCGCATCCTCGGCCAGCACGGTGGTCAGCCAGTCGACCGTCGCCGAGTGGGCGGTGATCAGGCGCTCGGCCAGGTTCTCGATGTCCTGGCGCTTGGCGGCCACCGCCAGTGCCTTGGCGTAGCGGGCACGGTCCAGCAGCTGGTCCTCGAGCGCGAGGTCACCCAGCAGGGCCTCGTCGAACGGTTCGGCCTGCTCCGTCAGCGCCTTGACCGCCGCGGCCGCGCGACCCAGGAACGGGCCGATGACGTCGGGGTAACCGCCGAGCTTGCGGATCGCCGCGGCCAGAGCCTCGGCCCGCTTGCGACCGTTCGCAGCGTTCTGCGAGAGCTCGCGGCGCACCGCCTCGGTGCGCGCCTGGATCACGCGGGTCTCCGCGATTTGGATCTCGGTGTTGGTCAGATCGAGCAGCGTGCGCAGCTGCGCGAGCAAACGAGTGGTGTCGGGTGCAGTCATAACTAGTCGGCCCTCCTGGCGTTGACGATTCGGTGTCGGCGCGAGGCGCGCCTGTACTTCTGCGGCTACCCAATGAGGCGGCAGGGCTACACATACGCCGCGCAGTGTGACCTACATCGCGGCCAAAGATGCTGCTAAATCACGAAATTGAGATTTTCGACGACCTGGGTCGCGACGTCCCGCGCACCGGCCAGTTCGATGTCCCGGGAGCGCGCGGGACTCATCGGGCGCCCGCCGGAAAGCCTGGTGAACTGCAACCCGTCCAGCCGGATCGTCGCCGTCGGTTCCTGGCCGCCGAAGTCGCTGACCAGCCGGGCGCGACCATCCACGCTGACCCGGATCTCGCGGGCCACCGGGCCGGTCAGCTCGAACAGGATGCGCGAGCCGTCGGGCGCCTTGCCGCGCTTGCCCACCACGTATCCCATGGTGGAGGCGATCTCGTCGAGGGAGAGTTTCGTCGCGGGCCCGCGCAACGCGTCATCGGACGACGGGCGCGACAACGCCTCGCGGATGTCCTGATCGTGCATCCAGCAGTCGAACACGCGGACCCGCATGAACCGCCCGTAGCTTTCCGGGCCGACCGGCGTCGGCGTCACCGCGTCCCATTCCTCGTCGGACATGCTCGTCAGCGCCTTGCGCCGGTCGCTGGTGACGTCCCTGAACCGTGCCAGGACGTCGGCGCCGGCTTCGGTGCGCAGGTGACGAACCCAGCATTCGTTCATCACGCCGATATCGTTGCGGACGTGCTCGAGCGCCGAGACGTCGATGTCGGGCTGCGGCGCGGCGACGCCGGCGAGGAAGGACTCGGTGCCGATCATGTGCGCCACCAGTGCCTTGACGTCCCACCCGGGCAGCGGGCTGGCCGCCTGCCAGTCCGCCTCCGTGAGCCCGTCGAGCAGGGCGTCGATGTCGTCCCACACCGCGAAGAGGCCGGCGAGCACCTCGGACTTGTCGAGTTTGGTCACGGGGCGATCGGCCATGGTCGGATAGTAGGCCGCGAGCCGTCCCTCAGCTAGCGGCGATCATCGCCACCGAGCCCATGGCCATCACCATGCCGACCCCCTGCAGACGGCTGACCCGCTCGCGCAGCACCACCATCGCCAGCACCACCGTCGCGGCCGGATACAGCGAGATCAGGATGCTGGCCAGCGAGAGCAGCCAGGTGTGCAACGCCAGCAGCATCGTCACGTTGGCGCAGATGTCCAGCAGGGCCACCGTGAGCGCCATCTTCATCGGCTTGCCGCGCGGTAGCCGCAAGTTGTTGCTCATTGCCGACATCCCGAACACCACGATCGTGGCGGCCAACCGGGCGAACACCAACGGCCACAGCTTGGTCGCATGAGGCGCCTGGTGCAGGAACACCATGTTGAGTCCCATCGCCGAGCCGGCCAGCACGGTGAGCCAGGCCACCTTCGGGGTGAAGCGATACGGCGTCACGCCGTCGGCGGTGGCCTCGCGGCTCACCAACGTCACCGCGATCAGCGCCAGGACGACGCCCACCGAGGCCGCCTGGCCCGGTCGCTCCCCCAGCGCCACACCTACCGCCACGGGCACGGCCGCGTTCAGGACGGCGGCAAGCGGCGAGACCACCGAGATGGGTCCGGAGCCGAGCGCGGCGAAGAACGCCCACATCCCGAACGCCATGCCAATGCCGTACAGACTGCCCCAGATGATCGCGCCGGACTGGATCGGGCCGCCCACGCCGATCGCCAGCACGCCCAGTATCAGCGCCTCGAGCGGGTAGGCCACGAGCATCACCCGCAGCGCGGCCACCCGTCGAGCGGCGACACCGCCCACAAAATCGCTGACACCGTAGGTAACGGCCGACAGCTGGGCGTAAGCCGCCCCGATCAGTTCATGCCCTTGGCTCGCCGACCCAGCTCTCGATGCAGTTCGCGATTGGCGTCGCGACGGGCCATGTCCTGGCGCTTGTCGTAGGCTCGCTTGCCGCGCGCGAGCGCGAGCTCGACCTTGACCTTTCCTTCGGAGAAATACAGAGACATTGGCACGAGCGCGAGGTTACCATCTCGGATCTTGCCGACCAGTCTGTCGATTTGTTGCCTATGTAACAACAACTTTCGATTGCGACGGGGCTCATGGTTGGTCCAGCTACCATGCTGATACTCGGGGATGTACAGGTTGCGCAACCACACCTCACCGTCGTCGACGGTTGCGAACGCGTCGGCCAGCGACGCGTGGCCCTGACGCAAACTCTTGACTTCGGTGCCCTGTAAAGCCACTCCCGCCTCGTAGAGCTCCTCAATCGAATAGTTGTGGCGCGCTTTGCGATTGGTGGCCACGATCTGTTTGCTGCCGCGCTTGCCGCCCGCCGCCTTGCCGCGGCTCGAGTCTTTGGCCACGGCTACCGCCGCACGTACAGGCGCAAGGTCGCGTAAGCGGTCGCCCCGGCCATCGCCAGGCCGAGCAGAAACAGCCACGGGGCGATGTAGAGGATGTCGGCATAGTCGATCTTGGCGATCAAATGAGCTTGGTAGAACTGGCTCAACGCGTTGTCGAGGAAGAACGCACGCACCAGAACCAAGCCGACGACGGCGATCACCACGCCGATCGTGGCGGCCACCATCGCCTCTACCAGGAAGGGAAGTTGGGTGTACCAGCGGCTGGCCCCGACCAGACGCATGATGCCGATCTCGGTGCGCCGGGTGTACGCCGCGACCTGAACCATATTGGCGATCAATAGAATCGCGCCGACGGCCTGCACGAGCGCGACGGCGAAGGCGGCGTCCCGCAAGCCGTCCAACACGGCGAACAGCCGGTCGATCAGCTCTTTTTCGTTCTGGATGCCGCGCACCCCCGGCTGGCCGCGCATGGCGTCATCGAAATCCCGGTGTTGTTCGGGGTCGTTCAGCTTGACAACGAAAGATGCTGGAAAAGCGTCTTTTCCGGCGACGTCCTTGTACTCCGGGAACTTTCGGATCGCATCGTTGTAGGCGTCCTGCTGATTGATGAACCGCACCGACTTGACGTCTTGTCGCGCATCGATCTTGTTCCGCAGCGCTTTACACGGGCCGGACGAGCAGGTCGGATCGTTGGCGGAGATGTCTTCGGTGAGGAAAACCTGGGTCTCGACGCGGTCGAGATAGATCTCGCGGGAGTTGTCCGCCAACCGAACCACCAGCAGGCCGCCGCCGAACAGGCCGATCGAGATCGCCGTCGTCAGGATCATCGCGGCCGTCATGGTGACGTTGCGACGAAGGCCGGTCAGGACCTCGTTGAGCAGGAAGCCGAAGCGCACTTAGCGGTCCATCCCGTAGATGCCGCGCTGCTCGTCGCGGACCAGCCGGCCCAGCGACAGCTCGACGACCCGCTGCCGCATCGAGTCGACGATGTGGTGATCGTGGGTCGCCATCAGCACCGTCGTGCCCGTCCGATTGATCCGCTCCAACAAATCCATGATGTCCTTACTGGTGTCCGGGTCGAGGTTGCCGGTCGGCTCGTCGGCCAGGAGCACCAGCGGCCGGTTGACGAACGCGCGGGCGATCGCCACCCGCTGCTGCTCACCACCCGACAACTCGTGGGGCAGCCGGTTGGCCTTGCCGGACAGGCCGACCGTCTCGAGCACGTCGGGAACCACGCGATTGATCGCGTCCCGGCGCTTGCCGATGACCTCCAGCGCGAATGCGACGTTTTCGTACACGGTTTTCTGCTGTAGCAGCCGGAAATCCTGGAACACGCAGCCGATCACCTGGCGCAGCTTCGGGATGTGGCGTCCGGGCAGCTTGTTGACGTGAAACTTCGACACCCGGATGTCTCCGGCGTTCGGGGATTCCTCACCCAGCAGCAGCCGCATGAACGTCGACTTGCCCGAGCCCGAGGGCCCGATCAGGAAGACGAATT
The DNA here is from genome assembly GCF_001668725.1 of Mycobacterium sp. E787. Classification (GTDB taxonomy): domain Bacteria; phylum Actinomycetota; class Actinomycetes; order Mycobacteriales; family Mycobacteriaceae; genus Mycobacterium. The sequence goes on from NZ_LZKL01000120.1 coordinate 22,575, forward strand.
CACCCTTGTCGATCTTGACGTTGATGTCGTCCAGCGCCGGGCGCGCCGACGCTTTGTACTTCTTGCTGACATTGTCAAGGGTGATCATCACGGCACGCCAGTGTAGCGGTGAATTTCGCTGGCAAGCGAAGTCAGCTCGCCGGCAGTGGCGAACTCGGCGCCGGGCCCGGCCCCGGCTGGGGCAGCTGCGGCGGGGTCGGCGTGGGGCTGGTGCTCGGCGGGCAGAAGGGCGGCGGCAACAGGCATGGCGGCGTGGGCAGCTGGAACGGCGGCGGCGCGGTGGTGGTCGTCGACGTGGGCGGCGGCATCGTGGTGGTCGGCGGGACGGTCGTCGTCGGAGTCGGAGTGAACGTGACGGTCGGCGGCGGCTGCTGCACCCGGCTGCGCGGCACCCAGGTGTAGTTCGGGTCGGGCACGAACCCCGGCGGCACCACCTGGGGGGCCGCCGGCTTGGGAGCAGGTTCCGGGCGGTACGTGTCGTAGACCCACCACACCGCGAAGAACGCGACGATCAAGACCAGCGTCGACGTGCGCATCCGGCCGCCGAAGAGGTGGCTCCAGCGCCGCTCGGCCCCCCCGGCACGCTTCTCGAGGATGTTCAGGGTGAGCTTCAACGCCGCTGCACCGCCGCACCCTCATCCGCGCCGTCGGACCGCGCCTCGGCGGCCTGAGCCACCGGGACCGAGGGATCGTCGACCAGCCCCACCGTCGCGTCGGCCGCGGTCATGATCCCGACGCGGGCCAGCGCGCGGATGACCAGGACGCGCAGCTGCCTGCCGACCTCGAACTGTTTGCCGGGCAGGGTGCGGGCCACCACCCGCAGGGTGACGGTGTCGACCTCGATGCTTTCCACGCCCATCACCGTGGGCGGGTCCAACAGCAATTCCCCCAGCACCGGGTTGTCCATCGCGCGGTCGCATTCCTGGTGCAGCACCTCGTTGACGCGGTTGAGGTCGGCGGTGGTCGACACCGGGATGTCCACCACCGCACGCGCCCAATCCTTGGACAGGTTGACCACCTTGACGATCTGCCCGTTGGGGATCGTCAACACCTCGCCGTCCGGCGAGCGCAGGCGGGTGACCCGCAGCGTCACGTTCTCCACCGTGCCGCTGGCCTCGGTCGACGCGACGACGGTGAGGTTGACCAGGTCTCCGAACCCGTACTGCTTCTCCACCAGAATGAAGAAGCCGGAGAGCAGGTCTCGCACCAGTTGCTGGGCACCGAAACCGAGCGCCGCGCCCACCACGGTGGCCGGCGCGACCAGGCCGCCCACCGAAAACCGCAGGATGTCGGCGATCTGCAGCATGACCCAGATGCCGATGATCACCACCGAAACCCAGGAGATCACCGACGCCACGGCCTGCCGGTGCTTGGTGGCCTCCGAGCGCACCAACGCGTCGCTTTCGGCGAAGCCCACGTCGAGCCGGCGGGTGACCTGTTGCGCCACCCAGTTGACGAACCGGGCCGCGAGGACCGCGGCGATGAGCACCATGACGATCCGCAGACCGCGGGTGATGATCCATTGACCGGCGTCGCCGCGCCAGAAGTCGTGCCAGCCCAGCGCCTTGATGGTCGCGGTGGAGGCAAGAACAGTCGTGTTAGTCAGCATCTTTTCGGTTGCGCCACCGGATCCCCGCTTCCAGGAATCCGTCGATGTCCCCGTCCAGAACGGCGGTCGGATTGCCCACCTCGTACTCGGTTCGCAGATCCTTGACCATCTGATACGGATGCAGTACGTAGGAGCGCATCTGGTTACCCCAGGAGCTGCCGCCCTCACCCTTCAACGCGTCCAGCTCAGCGCGCTCTTCTGATCGCTTGCGCTCCAACAACTTTGCCTGAAGCACTCGCATTGCCGAGATCTTGTTCTGCAGTTGCGATTTTTCGTTCTGGCAAGTCACCACGATACCCGTCGGGATGTGGGTTAAACGAACCGCCGAGTCGGTGGTGTTCACCGACTGGCCGCCGGGGCCGCTGGAACGGTAGACGTCAACGCGCACATCGCCTTCCGGGATGTCGATGTGATCGGTGGTCTCCACCACCGGCAGCACCTCGACTTCGGCGAAGGAAGTCTGGCGCCGGCTCTGGTTGTCGAACGGGCTGATCCGCACCAGCCGGTGCGTGCCCTGCTCGACGGACAACGTGCCGTAGGCGAACGGCGCATGCACCGCGAAGGTGGCGCTCTTGATGCCCGCCTCCTCCGCGTAGGAGGTGTCGAACACCTCGACCGGATACTTGTGCTGCTCGGCCCAGCGGACGTACATCCGCATCAGCATCTCGGCCCAGTCGGCGGCGTCCACCCCGCCGGCGCCGGAACGGATTGTCACCAGCGCCTCGCGTTCGTCGTACTCACCCGACAGCAGCGTGCGCACCTCGGTGGCCTCTATATCGGCGCGCAGCGCCTTGAGTTCGGCGTCGGCCTCCGCCAGGGTGTCGGCGCCGCCCTCACCCGCTTCGGCGGCCAGCTCGTAGAGCACCGGCAGGTCGTCGAGGCGCTGCCGCAGCTCCTCGATCCGGCGCAGCTCGCCCTGCGTGTGAGACAACTCGCTGGTCACGCGTTGGGCGCGGGTCTGGTCGTCCCACAGTTTGGGGTCGGAAGCCTCCTGCTCCAGCTTCTGGATGCGGGTGCGCAGACCGTCCACGTCGAGCACCCGCTCCACCGTGGTCAGGGTGGAGTCCAGGGCGGCGATGTCGGCTTGACGGTCGGGTTCCACAGGCGCCCACGTTACCAATGCTCAGGTCGTGGCCCCGGCGGCAGCGTTTAGCATCAAGTGACCAGCCCCACAGCACAGAAGGCTCGAGGACATGCGCCCGCCTCACCGGTATTACATAGCGATCGTCGGCTCCGGGCCGTCGGGATTCTTCGCCGCGGCATCGTTGCTCAAGGCGGCCGACGCGTCGGAGGACATCGATGTGGCCGTCGACATGCTGGAGATGCTGCCGACGCCGTGGGGGCTGGTCCGCTCCGGCGTCGCCCCCGACCACCCGAAAATCAAGTCGATCAGCAAGCAGTTCGAGAAGACCGCCGAGGATCCGCGCTTCCGTTTCTTCGGCAACGTGGTGGTGGGCGAGCACGTCGAGGCGGGTGAGCTTGCCGAGCGCTATGACGCGGTGATCTATGCCATCGGGGCCCAATCCGATCGGTCGCTGAAGATTCCGGGCGAGGACCTGACCGGCAGCATGGCCGCCGTCGAATTCGTGGGCTGGTACAACGCGCATCCGAGCTTCGAGCACAACACCCCCGACCTTTCGGGCGCCCGGGCCGTCGTCGTCGGCAACGGCAACGTGGCGCTCGACGTCGCGCGCATCCTGGTCACCGACCCCGCGGTGCTGGGGCAGACCGACATCGCCGACCACGCCCTGGAGTCGCTCCGCCCCTGCGGTGTCGCCGAGGTGGTCATCATCGGCCGGCGCGGCCCCCTGCAGACGGCGTTCACGACGCTGGAGCTGCGCGAGCTCGCGGACCTCGAGGGCGTCGACGTGATCGTCGACCCAGCTCAGCTGGAGGGCATCAGCGACGAGGACGCGGCCGCGGCGGGCAAGACGACGAAGCAGAACATCAAGGTGCTGCGCGACTACGCGCAGCGGGCGCCGCGGCCCGGGCATCGGCGAATAGTCTTCCGGTTCCTCACTTCTCCGATCGAGATCAAGGGTGACGGCAGGGTGGAGAGCATCGTGCTGGGCCGCAACGAGCTGGTCACCGACGAGAGCGGCTGGGTGGCGGCCAAGGACACCGGCGAACGCGAGGAACTGCCCGTCCAGTTGGTCGTGCGTTCGGTCGGTTACCGCGGTATGCCCACCCCGGGGCTGCCGTTCGACGAGAAGACGGCGACCATCCCCAACACCGCGGGCCGGGTGGAGGGCAGCCGCAACGAGTACGTGGCCGGGTGGATCAAGCGCGGACCGACGGGCGTGATCGGCACCAACAAGAAGGACTCCCAGGACACCGTCGACACCCTGCTGGGCGATCTGGCCCGCACCGAGCAACTCCCCGACTTCCCCCCCGACCACGCCGACAGGCTGGCCGACTGGCTGGCGGCACGGCAGCCGAAGCTGGTCACCTCCGCGCACTGGGAGATCATCGACCGCCACGAACGAGCGGCCGGCGAACCGCACGGGCGTCCCCGGGTCAAGCTGCCCAGCCTGGCCAAACTCCTGGACATCGGGCACGGCTGACCGGGCGGTCAAAACCATTGGCGATCAAGCGAATACGGATAGCGGGCCACGCCGAGTTTCACCAGTAGGCGCGCCACGTGCCTGCGCACCACCTCTTCGTCCAACTTCGTGCGCTCGGCGATCTGCCGGTTGGTCAGGCCGTCTCCGAGCAGGCTCAGCAGCGCGCGGTCCCGGTCGTTGAGGGCCCAGACCCCTTCGCCGTTCTCGGCGATCCGCCACAGCCTCTCCATCAGCGCGGCCGTGGCCCGCGGGTCCAGCAGCGATCGCCCGGCGCCGACATCCTTGATGGCGCAAGCCAATTCCATGCCCTTGACGTCTTTGAGGACATAGCCGCTGCCGCCGGCCAGGATCGCATACAGCATGGCCTCGTCGGCGGTGTGCGACGTCAGGATCAGGCAGCGCAGCTCCGGCGTGGACGACAACAGATCCCGGCACAGTTCCACGCCGTTCCCGTCGGGCAGCCAATCGTCGAGCACCGCGACGTCGGCACCGACGCCCGGGATCTTGGTCATCGCCTCGGCGACGGATCCGGCCTCCCCCACGCAGTGGAGTTCGGGGTCCGCGCACAGCAGATCCGTCAGGGCGCGCCGCACCGCCACATGATCGTCGACCAAGAAGAAACCCACGCTCACACGAGTCCCCGCCGCCGGCCTCTACAAATTGCTCGAACGCGTGACGAGAATGGAGCTTCCCGCGTTGTGCGCGCCGCACAGGTCGTGGCACGCGCGCGCGTCGGTGACGAAAAGCTGATCCGGCCCGTGGTCGGCGGCCAGAAACTCCACGACGCTCCCCCGTACGATGGCGCACTCGACCTGCACATCGGGGTACCGCCGCGTCCACCGGGCAATCCGGCGTCTCAGTTGCGCCTGCGCCGAACGCTTGGTGTCGGCGTCATCGGGTCCCGTGGCGTGGGATACCGCAATCACTCGCAGCGGGGCGCGGCGCAATCTTGCTTCCTCGAAGGCTTGGCGCAGCGCCCCTGCTTCGTCCGCTTGCACCGTGACGCGAGCGACCTTGGCGGTCGCCCGCCTGCCCCTCGGGCGCGGGATGACTGCGACGGGGCACAGCGCCGACGCGGCGAGGCTCGAGGAAAGCGAGCCGACGCCATGGGCGGCGTGGTTGAGCCCGATGGATCCGACACACATCATCTCCGCCGACCTGGATTCTTCGATCAGGTTGGCGAGCGGCCTCCCCCAGAGGATTTCGGTTTCGACCTTCGCCGGTTGCCCGGTCGCCTCGATCGCCCGATGCGCGTCTTGCAGTGCCAGACGGGCGGCCGCCAACCGGCCCTTGCGATCCCCGGCAGGCGCAGATTCCGGTGGCTCGATCACGTAAACCAGTCTCAGCGGTATGTCACGGCCGACCGCCTCGTCGACCGCCCAGCGGGCCGCCGCAATGGCCGCCTTCGATCCGTCGACACCAACGACGACGGTCGGAGCTGAATCACGCATCCGCGTCTCCTGCGCTGCTCGGAACTGCCACATCATCGTTACGGCCTCCCCGTAAGGTATTGCCGGGTGCGGCGGTAACCCCAGGGGCGTTAGGTTCACAAATGGGGGCCATTGGTCCCTATCTAGGGCTCGCGGCCGCATTGCCGCCCCTGGCCCGCCGCCCCACCCGAAGGACTCGCGGGTTCCCGTCGCAGGGCGTCACTTCGCCGCAACCGCACTGTTTCGCCGACATCGGATTCGGGTGCAGCAGAATTCGACGGCGCTTCGGGCTGCGACCGCTTTTCTTTAGGTATCGCTTCCCGCATTGCGCTGAATTCGGCCATTTTCGGTGAGCGGCATTGGATCGGGCCGACACGCTGGACGTTTGGCGCTAAATCTCCACTACTGACGCGAAACCGCGCCTACATTCTTATCACCACCGCGCCGACGCGGCGCTGGCGGGTAAGTGCCGAATCGGGATCGGCACGGTTCACCATGTACACCAACAGGGAGACCTGACAATGGATTACGCCCTTTTCCCGCCCGAAATCAATTCCGCTCGTATTTACAGTGGCCCGGGGTCGGGCTCGCTAATGGCGGCCGCTGGAAGCTGGGATTCGCTGTCCGCCGAATTGGGCAGCACGGCCGAGACCTACGAATCCGTGCTCTCGAGCCTGACCACCTTGCACTGGCGCGGCCCGGCGTCCGATTCGATGACGGCGGCGGCCGCCCCTTACGTGCAGTGGCTGACCACGACCGCCCAGCAGACGAAACAGACGGCCATGCAGGCCAGGGCCGCGGCGACGGCGTTCGACCAGGCGTTCGCCATGACGGTGCCCCCACCGCTGATAGCGGCCAATCGGGCGCAGCTGCAGGCCCTGATCGCGACGAATTTCTTCGGCCAGAACACGGCGGCGATCGCGGCGACCGAGGCGCAGTACGCCGAGATGTGGGCCCAGGACGCGACCGCCATGAACGGCTACGCCGTCAGCTCGGCGGCGGCTTCCCGGCTGGCCTCGTTCTTGTCCCCGCAGCAGACGACCAACCCGGACGGCGTGATCGAGCAGAACGCAGCGGCCAACCAGGCAGCCGGCGGCCCACTCGCGAACGTGTATTCGCTGTTTCAGCAGTTGACTTCGCAGCTGGGAAACGCCCTCAACCTCAGCCCCGTTCCCATCAGTACAAACCCGCTCAGCGTGCTGGATTCCATCCAGCTCGTGAACACCGCGATCCAGGGGACCGGAACCATGGCGGGGATCCCGGCATCGCTGAGCGCCAATACGGCCAATCTCTTCGGCATCCAAGCGAATATGGCGTATCTGGCCGGCCTCTCGGGGCCTTCCCCGGCGCTCGGGCCCATAGGGCTCGGCGAGCTGAGGGATGCCGCCAGCGCGACGGGACCCGGCGGTATGCCTAACGCGATCACCGTGAGCATGGGCCGGTCGAACACGATCGGTCCGATGGCGGTGCCGGCCGGCTGGTCGGCGCCGTCGGCCACCCGCGTCGCGGCGCTGGAGCCCGCCGGCCTGACCACGCTCCCGGGAACCGACGAGCTCGCCGGTTCCGGTTATCCGGGCGTGCCCGGGATGCCGGCGGGCACGATGGCGCGGGCCTCGGGCGTGCTGCCGCGCTACGGGACCCGGCTCACCGTGATGACGCGCCCGCCCGCGGGCGGCTAGACGGCCGGCGGCTCGGCCGGCGCGAGCCGCCAGTTGTCCGGATTCTTCGGCGAGTACACCACCGGGAGCAGCTGGCCCATGGTCGGCCAGTGCTCGACGTCGACCGCCATGCGCTGGTAGACGGCGTACTCGCTGACGGTCGGCCCGTTGATGACGCCGGCGATGGTGACGTACTGCTCGCCGGCGGCGTCCGGCCGCGGGCTGACCCCGGTCACCAGCAGCGTCCCGCTCGCCAGCTCACCGCGTGGGCCGCGCGGAATGAACCGCTGGGCCAGGAACACCCCCAGAACCGCCACCAGCAGGATCAGCACTCCGAATTCCCACACCCGGCCATGGTAGGACTGCTCCCATGGGTCGCGACGATCTCGCGCTGGCGCTCGCGCTGGCGGACCGCGCCGACGCGCTGACCGCCGCCCGGTTCGGCGCGTTGGACCTGCGCGTCGACACCAAACCGGACCTGACGCCGGTGACCGACGCCGATCGCGCGGTCGAGACCGACCTGCGCGGGGCGCTGGGACGCGAACGGCCCGACGACAGCGTCGTCGGCGAGGAATTCGGCGGGACCGCGACCTTCAGCGGCCGGCAGTGGATCATCGACCCGATCGACGGCACCAAGAACTTCGTGCGCGGGGTGCCGGTGTGGGCCAGCCTGATCGCGCTGCTCGTCGACGGCGTCCCCGCGGTGGGCGTCGTGAGCGCGCCGGCGCTGCACCGCCGTTGGTGGGCCGCGCGAGGCTGTGGCGCGTTCGCCGCCGTCGGCGGCGGCCCACCGCGACGGCTCACGGTTTCTTCGGTGGCACAACTGGATTCGGCGAGCCTGTCGTTCTCCAGCCTGTCGGGATGGGCGCAACGCGGCCTGCGCGATCGCTTCATCGGGCTGACCGATGCGGTGTGGCGGGTCCGCGCCTACGGGGACTTCCTGTCCTACTGCCTGGTCGCCGAGGGGGCGGTGGACATCGCCGCCGAACCGGAGGTCTCGGTGTGGGACCTGGCGCCCCTCGACGTCCTGGTGCGCGAGGCGGGCGGGGCGTTCACCGACCTGGACGGGACCCCGGGCCCGCACGGTGGCAGCGCCGTCGCGACCAACGGACATTTGCACGAGCAGGTGCTTTCCCTCCTGCGGGCCTAATCTTTGTGAATTAGTTAACACGCAGTCCCAACTATCTTACTCCGGAGTAAGATAGAGATATCCGCATCGCCCCAACGACAGAGGCTGCTGACATGACCGACACTCGCTCCGGTTCACAACAGACGAAGACCCCCCGCCCACGGCCGAAACGGCGCGGCCGCAAGACCGGCGTCGGGCTGCAACCGCACAAGCGGACCGGCATCGACATCACCCTGGCGCTGCTCACCCCCCTCGTCGGCCAGGAGTTCCTGGACAAATACCACCTGCGCGACCCGCTCAACCAGGGCCTGCGCTACGGCACGAAGACCATCTTCTCCACCGCCGGCGCGGCGTCCCGCCAGTTCAAGCGGGTCCAGAACCTCCGCGGCGGGCCGACCCGGCTCAAGTCGAGCGGCAAGGACTACTTCGACCTGACCCCCGACGACGAGCAGAAGATGATCGTCGAGACCCTCGACGAGTTCGCCGCCGAGGTGTTGCGTCCCGCGGCGCATGACGCCGACGAGGCCGCGACCTACCCGCCGGATCTGATCGCCAAGGCCGCCGAGCTGGGCATCACCGCGATCAACATCCCCGAGGACTTCGAGGGCATCGCCGCCCACCGCTCCAGCGTGACCAACGTCCTGGTGGCCGAGGCTCTCGCGTACGGCGACATGGGCCTGGCGCTGCCGATTCTCGCGCCCGGCGGCGTGGCGTCGGCGCTCACCCACTGGGGCAGCGCCGACCAGCAGGCCACCTACCTGCACGAGTTCGCCGGCGAGAAAGTGCCGCAGGCGTGCGTCGCCATCGCCGAACCGCAACCGCTGTTCGACCCCACCCGGCTGAAGACGACCGCGGTGCGCACCCCGAGCGGCTACCGGCTCGACGGCGTGAAATCGCTGGTCCCCGCCGCCGCCGACGCCGAGCTGTTCATCGTGGGCGCCCAGCTGGACGGCAAGCCCACGCTGTTCATCGTCGAGTCGTCCAGCAAAGGCCTTGCGGTCAAGGCGGATCCGAGCATGGGGATTCGGGCGGCGGCCCTGGGCCGGGTCGAGCTGTCCGGGGTGTCGGTGCCGCTGGGTGCGCGGCTCGGCGAGGACGAGGCTTCCGACGAGGATTACTCGGAAGCGATCGCGCTGTCCCGGCTCGGCTGGGCCGCGCTGGCGGTCGGCACCTCGCACGCGGTGCTCGACTACGTCGTCCCCTACGTCAAGGAACGCGAGGCCTTCGGCGAGCCCATCGCGCGCCGCCAGGCGGTGGCCTTCATGTGCGCCAACATCGCCATCGAACTCGACGGCCTGCGGCTGATCACGTGGCGCGGCGCCGCCCGCGCCGAACAAGGCCTGCCGTTCACTCGCGAGGCCGCGCTCGCCAAGCGGCTCGGCGCCGACAAGGGCATGCAGATCGGCCTGGACGGCGTGCAACTGCTCGGCGGCCACGGCTACACCAAGGAGCACCCGGTCGAACGCTGGTACCGCGACCTGCGGGCCATCGGTGTGGCCGAGGGCGTCGTCGTTATTTAGGTCGTTATCTAGGTCGTTATCTCACTCGAGCCGAAAGACCAATCATGGCAATCAATCTGGAACTCCCTCGCAAGCTGCAGGCGGTCAGCGTCAAGACCCACCAGGGCGCCGCCGAGATGATGCGGCCGATCGCGCGCAAGTACGACCTCAAGGAGCACGCGTACCCGGTCGAGCTGGACACCCTGATCAACCTGTTCGAGGGGGCCTCCGAATCGGTCGCCTTCGCCGGGGCCGACGCGCTGCGCGACGAGGACGAGGACAGGGACCGAAACCACAACGGCGCCAACATGGCCGCGCTGCTGCAGACGCTGGAGGCCAGCTGGGGTGACGTCGCGATGATGCTGTCGGTGCCCTATCAGGGGCTGGGCAACGCCGCCATCTCCGCGGTCGCCACCGACGAGCAGCTGGAACGCCTGGGCAAGGTGTGGGCGGCGATGGCCATCACCGAACCGGGCTTCGGGTCCGACTCCGCGGCGGTGTCCACCACCGCCAAGCTGGACGGCGACGAGTACGTCATCAACGGCGAGAAGATCTTCGTCACCGCCGGCTCGCGCGCCACCCACATCGTGGTGTGGGCGACGCTGGACAAATCGCAGGGCCGCGCCGCGATCAAGTCGTTCATCGTGCCGCGCGACCACCCCGGCGTCACCGTCGACCGGCTCGAGCACAAGCTCGGCATCAAGGGGTCCGACACCGCGGCGATCCGGTTCGACAACGTGCGCATCCCGAAGGACAACCTGCTGGGCAACCCGGAAATCGAGGTCGGCAAGGGCTTTTCGGGGGTGATGGAGACCTTCGACAACACCCGCCCGATCGTTGCCGCCATGGCCATCGGAGTCGGCCGCGCAGCACTGGAGGAGATCCGCAAGATCCTCACCGAGGCCGGGGTGGAGATCTCCTACGACCGGCCCTCCCACGCCCAGAGCGCGGCCGCCGCCGAGTTCCTGCGGATGGAGGCCGACTGGGAGGCCGCCTACCTGCTGTCGCTGCGGGCGGCGTGGCAGGCCGACAACAAGATCCCCAACTCCAAAGAGGCGTCGATGAGCAAGGCCAAGGCCGGCCGGATGGCGAGCGACGTCACCCTGAAGTCCGTCGAGTTGTCCGGCACCGCAGGCTATTCCGAGCAGTCACTGCTGGAGAAGTGGGCCCGCGACTCCAAGATCCTGGACATCTTCGAGGGCACCCAGCAGATCCAGCAGCTGGTGGTCGCGCGCCGCCTGTTGGGGCTGTCGTCGGCGGAGCTCAAATAAGCGCCGGCGGCCGGCCCGTGCGCGAGACGGTACGGCCACCGCGTGGACAGCGATCCCTCGGGTGCGGTTAGCGTCGTCGGTATGGACACGTTTCACGCGCTCGTCGCGCGCCAAGATGGTGACCGGATTACCGCGTCGGTCGAGACGCTGAACCCCTCGGACCTGCCGCCCGGCGAGGTGACGATCCGGGTGCAGTACTCGAGCGTCAACTTCAAGGACGCGCTGGCGCTGACGCCGGGCGGCGGCGTGGTCCGCAATTACCCGGTGGTGCCGGGCATCGACCTGACCGGCGAGGTCGTCGAGTCGCACTCCCCCGACTTCGCCGTCGGCGACAAGGTGCTGGCCCACGGGTATGCGATCGGCACCGGCCACCACGGCGGCTACGCCGAGTACGCGCGGCTGCCGGCCGACCAGGTGGTGGCGCTGGGCGACCTGACGCCGCGCGAGGGCGCCGCCATCGGGACCGCCGGCTTCACCGCCGCGATGAGCGTGCGGGCGTTGATCGACTGGGGCCTGCAACCCGGCGCCGGGTCGATCGTCGTCACCGGCGCCTCGGGCGGCGTCGGCTCCGTCAGCGTGGACCTGCTGGCCGCCGCCGGCTACCGGGTGGTCGCCTCCACCGGCAAGGAGCAGGCGGCCGGGCTGCTGAAAGAGCTTGGCGCCGCGGAGGTTATCGGGCGGTTGCCCGAGGACCCCGACGCCAAGCCGCGCCCCCTGGCCAAGGCGCGCTGGGCGGGCGCGGTGGATTGCGTGGGCGGGGCGACCCTGGCCGATGTGCTCAGCGCCGTCGACTACGGCGGGGCGGTGGCCTGCAGCGGCCTGACGGGGGGCCCGGCGCTGCACACCACGGTGATGCCGTTCATCCTGCGTGGCATCGCGCTGCTCGGGATGGACTCCGTGCTGATGCCGATCGGCCGGCGCCGCAAACTGTGGGCGCTGCTGGGCGATTCGTCCCCCGCAAGCGGGAGGTACCCCCTGCGGCCCCGCCACCTGGAGTCGGTGATCCACGAGGTCGACGTGAAGGACGTCGTCGGGGTGCTCGACCAGCTGCGCGCCGGCGCCTTCTCGGGCCGGGCGGTGGTGCGGGTCGCCGACGGGTTTTGAGTCGGCAGTAGGCTGTCCGACCATGCGGGCGGCACGGGTGACTCGGCTGGATGGTCCGGACGCGATCGAGGTCGGGGAGGTCGACGAGCCCTCGGGCGACGGCGTGGTCGTCGACGTGTACGCCGCCGGCGCGGCATTTCCCGACGCGCTGCTGACCCGCGGGCTCTACCAGTACCGGCCGGAGCCGCCGTTCGTGCTCGGTGCGGAGATCGCCGGCGTGGTGCGCTCGGCGCCGGAGGGCGCGCACGTGCGACCCGGCGACCGGGTCGTCGGGCTGACGATGCTGTCGGGCGGCATGGCCGAGGTGGCGATCCTGCAGCCCGACCGGGTGTTCAAGCTGCCCGACAACGTGAGCTTCGAGGCCGGCGCCGGCCTGCTGTTCAACGACCTGACGGTGTATTTCGCGCTGACCGTGCGCGGCCGGCTGGCCCACGGCGAGACGGTGCTGGTGCACGGCGCCGCCGGCGGGATCGGGACGTCGACGCTGCGGCTGGCGTCGCTACTCGGGGCGTCCCGCACGATCGCGGTCGTCAGCACCGAAGACAAGGCGGACGTCGCGACGGCGGCCGGCGCCACCGATGTGGTGCTGGCCGAGGGGTTCAAGGACGCGGTCAAGGAGCTCACCGGCGGCAGCGGCGTGGACGTGGTGGTCGATCCGGTCGGCGGCGACCGGTTCACCGATTCGCTGCGCTCGCTCGCCCCGGGCGGACGGCTGCTGGTCATCGGGTTCACCGGCGGCGAGATCCCGACCGTGAAGGTGAACCGGCTGCTGCTCAACAACATTGACGTCGTCGGCGTCGGGTGGGGAGCGTGGACGGCGACGCACCCGAACGCGCTCGCCGAGCAGTGGGCCGGACTCGAGGAACTGCTCAGCTCGGGCCGGCTGACTCCCCCGACGCCGGAGGTCTATCCGCTCGAGCAGGCGGCCGCGGCCGTGGCGTCCCTCGAGAATCGAACGGCCAAGGGCAAAGTCGTGGTGCGCGTCCGCGATTGAGGCCTGCCATCCGTGCGGTGGGAGGCCTCCGAGCACCTTGTGCGCCGGGTAAACAAAAAGTAATGTCACTTTCAGTTTTGTAGCCCGCCGGTAGCCAGGAGGTTCCATGGAATCGTTCGTGCACTTGCGAAAAGGGAAGACGCCGCGACGGGTGCACGCCGACCTGGACGGGCTGAAGGACGACGAGCTGGGCCGCGGCGGATTCACCGGCCGCACCGCGAACATGTACCGCCGCAACGACCCCACCGCCTATCGCGCGGACGGTCCCCTGCGACCCGTCGACGTGCTGGCCGGCGAGCTCAAACCGAGCGACGCCACCGACGCCAACGGCGGGCCGCTGCTGATGTTCAGCAACGACGACTGCCGAATCCTGTTGAGCCGCCGTCACGAGCCGATGCCGTTCTACGCCCGCCACGTCGACGGCGACCTGCTGTGCTTCGTGCACCGCGGTGCGGGACTGCTGGAGACCGAGTTCGGGCCGCTGCGCTATCGGGAGGGCGATTGGGTGTACATCCCGAAGGCATGCACCTGGCGCCAGCTGCCCGACAGCGAAACCACGTTGCTGATGATCGAGTCCGGCGACGAGTTCCGGGTGCCGCCGCCGGGCGTGCTGGGCCGGCACTTCCCGTTCGACCCCTCGCAGGCCACCGTCCCCGAACCGGAACCGCCCACCGATGACGGCTTGCCACCTGGGAAAGACGGGTACGAGGTCCGCCTGATCCATGAGGGCGGCCCGACAACGCTGTTCTACCAACACAATCCGCTGGATGTCGAGGGCTGGCGTGGTGACAACTTCGCGTTCACCTTCAACATCGCCGACTACAACGTGATCACCTCGGACAGCGTCCACCTGCCGCCCACGGTCCATCTGTTCATGCAGGCGACGGGCGTGTACGTGATGAACTTCCTGCCGAGGCCCGCCGAAGGCGTGCGGGGCACCGAACGCACGCCCTGGTACCACCGCAACGTCGACTACGACGAGATCGCCTTCTTCCATGGCGGTTCGCTCTACGGCATCCCGATGCCGCCGGGCCTGATCACCCATGCGCCGCAGGGCGTCCACCACGGCGCGCCGGAGAAGGCGCGGGAACGGGCACGCCGCAAGTTCGACGAGCATTCGCGGGTGGACTGGCAGGTCATCGCCGTCGACACGCGAAGGCGGCTCACGCCGTCGGCCGAGGTGCTCGCCCACGACCTCGGGCAGCACTCGTGAAGCACGACTACGACCGGATCCCGTATCTGGTTGCGTTCCAGAACAATTCCGCGGTGCGCGACGTCTACGGCGGGCTTGCCGAGATCACCGTGTTGGAAAGCTATCTGCTCAAGCCGAAGGCCAAGCCGTCCGACACCGTGCTGGTGTTCATGCACCCGATCGGCGGCGGCGCGTACCTGCCGATGACGGGCGCGCTGGCCCGCGCCGGTCACCATGTCATCTACTGCAACAGCCGGTTCCGCGGCACGGATTCGGGGCTGCTGATGGAGAAGGTGGTCGAGGACCTCGGCGAGTGCATCAAGGACGCCAAGAACCGGCTCGGGTACGCCAAGGTGGTGCTGGCCGGGTGGAGCGGCGGCGGCTCGCTGTCGATGTTCTACCAGCAGCAGGCCCACAAACCGACGATCACCGCGAGCCCGTCCGGCGACGGCCCCGACCTCACCAAGCTGGACCTGCCCGAGGCCGACGGCATCATGCTGCTGGCCGCACACATCAGCCGGCACGGCACGCTCACCGAATGGCTGGACGCGTCCATCCTCGACGAATCCGACCCGACCAAGCGGGATCCCGAGCTGGACCTGTACGACCCGGACAACCCCAATCAACCGCCCTACAGCCAAGAGTTTCTGGATCGCTACCGGCAGGCGCAGATCGACCGCAACCGGCGCATCACCGCGTGGGTCCGAGCGAAGCTGGCGGAACTCAAAGCCAGCGGCCGTCCGGACGACGAATTCTGTTTCGTCGTGCACGGCACCATGGCCGACCCGCGCTGGCTGGACCCGACCGTCGATCCCAACGAACGCACCCCCGGGACCTGCTATCTGGGTGATCCTCGGGTGGTGAACATGAGCCCCGTCGGTTTGGCCCGGTTCTCCACGCTGCGCGGCTGGCTGTCGCAATGGAGCTACGACGACGCCCGCGGCGACGGGGTGGCCTGCGGGCGTGACCTCACGGTCCCGGCGCTGGTGATCGGTAACCTGGCCGATGACGCCTGCACACCCAGCCACACCCGACGGCTCTTCGAGGCGATCGGGCACCCCGACAAGGAGATGCACGAAATCCCCGGCGCCACACACTATTACGCGGGACCCGACCAGCGGGACAAGCTGCGCGCGGCCGTCGACATCGTCACCGACTGGCTGGTCCGGCACGACTTCGCGGGCGCCGAATGACTTCCGCCGGCGACGATGCAGTGGGGGCACCCCCAGCCGCGCAGCGGCGAGGGGGACGAAGCGATGAGGTGGGGGCACCTCCCGCTTGCGGGGGAGAGCGGCGCATCGTTGGTGCGCTGGACGGCGTCCGGGTGCTCGAGCTCGGAACCCTGATCGCCGGCCCGTTCGCCGGCCGGCTGCTCGGCGACATGGGCGCGGACGTCATCAAAGTGGAGCCACCCGGCGCGCCGGACCCGCTGCGCACCTGGGGGCAGGCCGAACTCGACGGGCAGCACGTGTTCTGGACGGTGCACGCGCGCAACAAGCGGGCCATCACCCTCGACCTGCGCAAGCCGCGCGGACGCGAGCTGTTCCTCGATCTCGTCGCCGAATCCGACGTCGTGGTGGAGAACTTCCGCCCGGGCACGCTGGAAAAATGGAACCTGGGCTACGACGTGCTGTCCGAGCGCAACCCGCGCGTCATCCTGGTCCGGGTGTCCGGCTACGGGCAGACGGGACCGGAGGCGCACAAGGCCGGCTACGCCTCGGTGGCCGAGGCGGCCAGCGGCCTGCGGCACCTCAACGGCTTCCCGGGCGGGCCCCCGCCCCGGCTGGCGCTCTCGCTCGGCGACAGCCTGGCCGGCATGTTCGGCGCCCAGGGGGCGCTGGCGGCCCTGTACCGCCGCGGCGTCACGGGCCGCGGTCAGGTGGTCGACGTCGCGCTCACCGAATCGTGTTTGGCCGTGCAGGAATCCACGATCCCCGACTACGACGTCGGCGGCGTGGTGCGCGGGCCGTCGGGCACCCGGCTCGAGGGCATCGCGCCGTCCAACATCTACCGCAGCGCCGACGGGTCCTGGGTGGTGATCGCCGCCAACCAGGACACCGTGTTCGCCCGGCTGTGCACGGCCATCGGGCGCCCGGAACTGGCCGCCGACGATCGGTTCGCCACCCACGGCGCCCGCGGCCGCAACCAGGACGAACTCGACGAGATCATCGGCGCGTGGGCCGCCGACCGGCAACCCGGCGAGATCATCGAAACATTAAGCGCCGCAGGAGTGATCACCGGGCCGATCAACACCGTCGCCGACGTGGTCGACGACCCGCAGCTGCGGGCCCGCGGCATGCTGGTCGAGCACTACGACGAACGGGTGCGCCGCAACGTGCTGGGACCGGGCGTCGTGCCGGTGCTCTCCGAATCCCCGGGCGGCGTCCGCAACGCCGGTCCCGCGCGCCCGGGCCAACACAACGAGGACGTGTACATCGGGCTGCTGGGCAAGACCGCCGACGAGCTCGAGGCTCTACGGCGCGAGGAGGTGCTGTGACGCAGCACGTGGACATTCGGGAGGTGTCGCTGCGCGACGGCCTGCAGATCGAAAAGCCGATCCCGTTGGCCGCCAAGCTGGAATTGCTGGCTGCGGTGGCCGCCACCGGGGTGCGCGAGGTGGAGGCCACGGCGTTCGTGTCCCCGTCCAAGGTGCCCTCGATGGCCGACGCCGCCGAACTCGCCGCACACCTGCGCGACTACCCCGACATCGAGTTTTCCGCCCTGGTGGCCAGTCCGAACGGCGCCAGGCGCGCCGTCGCCGCGGGCCTGCGGTCGATCGAGTACGTGGTGGCCGCCAGCGACGCGTTCAGCGAGGCGAACGTCGGGCGGCCCGCCGCCGAGGCCACGGACCAGATCGAGGACGTCGTCGCCATCGCCCACGACGCCGGCGTCACCGTGGAGATCATCGTCGCGACCGCGTGGGACTGCCCGTTCGAGGGGCCGACCCCGCCCCAGCGGGTCCTCGAGATCGGCGCGGCCGCGCGCGAGAAAGGCGTCGACCGCTTCTCGATCGCCGACACCATCGGCACCACCACGCCACGACGGGTGAGTTCGCTGATCGCCCAACTGCGCCCGGTGATCGGCGACATGCCGCTGGGCGGGCATTTCCACAACACCCGCGGCACCGGCCTGGCCAGCGCCTACGCCGCGGTCGGCGCCGGGGTCACCAGGCTCGACGCCTCGGTGGGCGGACTGGGTGGCTGCCCGTTCGCGCCCGGCGCCACCGGCAACATCGCCACCGAGGACCTGGTCTACCTGCTGCGCGACAGCGACATCGACGTCGACGTCGACCTGGAGGCCGCCATCGCCGCCGCCGAAGTCGCCAAATCCCTTGTCGGCCACGACTTGCCGGGCGCGCTGCTGCGTGCCGGCGACCGGATCCGGGTCTGATGCCGGCGGAAAGCCTGACCGCCAAGGGCCGCCAGACCAGGCAGGCCATCGAACAGGCCGCCCGGAAGCTGTTCGCCGAACGCGGCTTTCACGGCACCACCCTGGCGGACATCACGTCTGCCGCGGGCAAGTCGCCCGCGGTGTTCTACCGCTATTTCGGCGACAAGGAAGACCTGTTGGCCGACCTGGCGGAGTCGTTTCTGCACGAGGTCGTGACGCCGTCCGGGCTGAGCGTGGAGCTGCCGAAGTCGCCCGACGACGACGCGTTCTTCACCGCGGTGGTCACCGGGTACTGGAACATGTTCAAGCAGAACATCGGCATCATGATCGCGGTGGCCCAGCTGGCCACCACGCAGCCACGATTCGCCACCGTCCAGAACGAGTTCCGGCGCTTCGGCATCGACATCGTCGCCGCCTCGGTTCGCCGCGCCCAGGAACAGGGATACGCAACCGAGCTCGACCCCGAGCACACCGCGGCAGCCATCGCGCTGCTGTTCGAGAACTTCACCACCGTGGTCGTCGGCCCGTCGGGCCTGGGGCTGAAGATCAGCGACGGGGACGCCGTCGCCACCCTGTCCACCATCTGGAAGAAAACGCTCTACGGCGCTTAAGGAGTCGACATGGATTTCACACTGCCGGAACATCTTCCGGGGGTGCTCGCGGAGATGGACGCATTCATCGAGCGCGAGATCGCCCCGCTGCAGGCCGAGAACATGCAGTACTTCGACCGGCGCCGCGAACACGCCCGCACCGATTGGGACAACGACGGCATCCCGACGCGCGAGTGGGAGGACCTGCTCGCCGAGATGCGCAGGCGCGCCGACCGGGCGGGCTGGCTGCGCTACGGGCTGCCGGCGTCGCTGGGCGGCCGCGACGGCACCAACGTCGACATGGCCGTCATCCGGGAACACCTGGCGCACAAGGGTCTTGGCCTGCACAACGACCTGCAGAACGAGTCGTCGATCGTCGGGAACTTCCCGCAGGTGATCATGATGGAGCGCTTCGGCACCGACCAGCAACGCCGCGGCTGGTCGGAGGCGCTGATCACGGGGGAACGGTCCATGGCGTTCGGCCTCACCGAACCGCAGCACGGCTCGGACGCGACCTGGCTAAAGACGCGGGCGCAGGCCGACGGGGACGGCTGGGTGATCAACGGCGCCAAGCGATTCAACACCGGCGTGCACCGCGCCACCCACGACCTGGTCTTCGCCCGCACCTCCGGCGAGCCGGGCTCCGCCGTGGGCATCACCGCCTTCCTGGTGCCGACCGACGCGCCCGGATTCCACGTCCCCTACTACTGGTGGACCTTCAACATGCCGACCGACCACGGCGAGGTCGAGCTGACCGACGTGCGGGTGCCCGCCGACGCGGTGCTCGGCGAGGTGGACCGCGGCCTCGAGGTCGCGCAAACGTTCCTGCACGAGAACCGGATTCGCCAGGCCGCGAGCAGCCTGGGCGCGGCGCAGTACTGCATCGACCGCGCCGCCGAATACGCCGGCCAGCGCACCGTCTTCGGCAAGCCGCTGTCGGTGAACCAGGCCGTGCAGTGGCCGCTGGCCGAACTGCAGACCGAGGCCCAGATGGTGCGGCTGCTCGTGGCCTACGCGGCCTGGCATCTCGACCGCGACCACCACATGGAGGTCTCGGACAAGGTGTCGATGGCCAACTACCGGGCCAACCGGCTGGTCTGCGACGCCGCGGACCGGGCCATGCAGATCTTCGGCGGCCTGGGCTACAGCCGCCACGAGCCGTTCGAGCACATCTACCGCCATCACCGCCGCTACCGGATCACCGAGGGCGCCGAGGAGATTCAGATTCGCCGGGTGGCCCAGCGGCTGTTCAAGTTCGGTCACAGGTGACCCTGCAAGAGCGCCTGCCGGCGGTGCTGGGCCCGGTCCTGGGTACCGGCGTGGCAGTCGAGAACCTGCGCGCGTTGACCGGCGGCGCCAGCCGCGCCACGTGGGCGTTCGACGCCGTCACCGGCACGCAACGCCGCCCGCTGATCCTGCGCACCGGTCCGCCCGACGACGTGCACGCCGGCATGGAGCTCGAGGCCCGCACCCAGGCGGCCGCAGCGGCGGCCGGCGCGCCGGTCCCCCACATCCTGGTCGCCGACGATTCTGTTGCCGCACTGGGCAATCCGTTCCTCATCTGCGATGAGATCCCCGGCGAGACCATCGTCCGGCGCATCCAACGCGGCCTCGACGCCGATGGCGGGCACGCGGGCCGCACGCGGTTGCTACACCAGTGCGCGCGGGCGCTCGCCGCCATTCACCGGGCCGATTCGGCGATCCCCGGCCTGATCCACGAGGACCAACTGGTGCAGTGGCGCGAGCGCCTCGACGCGATGGGCGACACCACCGCCACCTTCGAATGGGCGTTTCGCTGGCTGGCCGCCCACCGGCCGCAACCGACGGCGCCGGTCCTGGTGCACGGGGACTACCGGATGGGGAACCTGATCGTGGACGGCTCCCGGCTGGCCGCCGTGCTGGACTGGGAGTTGGTACACCTCGGCGAGGCCTACGAAGACCTGGCCTGGTTCTGCATCCGGGCCTGGCGGTTCGGCGCACCGGCCAGCCTCGGAGCCGGCGGCCTCGGCAGCGTCGAAAGCTTCCTGCGGGCCTACGAGGAGGCCGGCGCGACTACCGTCGACCGGGTGGCGTTTCACTGGTGGCTGGTGCTGGCCACACTGCGTTGGGGGGTCATCTGCCGCTACCAGGCCGAGCGGCATCTCAGCGGCGAATTCCGCTCGGTCGAATTGGCGACGATCGGCCGCCGCGTCTGCGAAACGGAGTGGGACCTGCTCGACCTGCTCGAGGGGGCCCGGTGAGACGATGTGCGCCGCGCTGGGGGTACCGCCCGCTTGCGGGGGACGGCGCGAGGAGGGAGGCGGGCAATTGACGGAGGTGCGGCCGTGATCGGCGCCTACGGCCGGCCGCTCGCGGCCGAACTCGTGGCCGCGGTGGCCGAATTCCTGGAAACCGACGTCCGGGAAGCGACCAGCGGGCAGGTCAACTTCCACGCCCGGGTCGCCGCCAACGCGCTGCGGATCGTCGAGCGGGAACTGCTCGACGAGACCGAGGCGGAATCCCTTGCGGCGCTGGCCGATCTGGGCTTTGCCGACGAGGAACAACTGGCCGCCGCCATCCGGGCCGGCGAGTTGGACGGGCGCGGTGACGAGGTCACCGCCTGCCTGCGCACCCTGGTGCGGCGCCGGCTGGCCGTCGCCCACCCCGGATACGACAGCGAATAGGAGCGGGTGTCATGCCGGCTGCCAGTGCGGAAACGATCATCGACGTCGCCGACCGACTGTTCGCGGCGATCGAACAAGGCGATTCCGGCGCCGTCGACCGGATGTGGAGCGGCGACGTCGCCGTGTGGCGCGCCGGGGCGCGCCGCGACCCCGCCAGGTCGGACGACAAGGCGCGCGCGATGCGGGTCATCGACTGGTTCATCACCGCGACCACGGATCGGCGCTACGAGATCCTCGACCGTCAGCTGTTCGACGGGGGCTTCGTGCAGCAGCACATCCTGCACGCCACGGGGCATGCCGGGCAATCGATCTCGATGCGGGTCTGCATCGTGATTAGGGTGGGCGAAGACGGCCTGATCGACCGGATCGACGAGTACTTCGACCCGGCTGACATCGCGCCCCTGATCGACTGAGGGGCCGGAAAGGGGCGAGTTGACGATGACGACACTGGAAACGCTGCTGAGCGATCCCGACACGGCCGGGGTGTGGAACCTCGTTCCCGACCGGTCCGCGATCACCTTCAAGATCAAGAACATGTGGGGGCTGCTGACCGTCAAGGGCCGCTTCACCGAGTTCAGCGGCGACGGGCAGTTGACCAACAAGGGCGCCGTCTTCGGCCGCGTCGACATCCGGGCGGCGTCGGTGGACACCGGCATCGGCCGCCGCGACAAACACCTGCGCTCGCCCGACTTCTTCGACGTCGAGCGCTACCCCGACATCAGCGTCGTCGTCACCGCCGTGCACCCCACCCAGGGCCGGTCCGCCGACCTCCAGGCGTCCTTCACCATCAAGGGCAGCACCGCGCCGCTGCCCCTGCCCGTCACGATCACCGAGCTCGACGACGGGGCCATCCAGATCGCCGGGGGAACCCAAATCGACCGGTCCAAGTTCGGGCTGGGCTGGAACAGGCTGGGCATGATGGGCGCGACGGTGACGGCCGCCGCGCAGGTGGTCTTCGTTCGGGCGGACGGGTAAGGCGGCGGGGTCACCGCTACCATCTGAGCGTGGCCGACTCCACCCCCCTGCGGATCCTCGTCTACAGCGACAACGCCGAAACCCGCGAGCAGGTGATGCGGGCGCTCGGCAAGCAGCTGCACCCGGACCTGCCCGAGTTGAGCTACGTGGAGGTGGCGACCGGCCCGATGGTGATCCGCACCATGGACGAGGGCGGCATCGACTTGGCCATTCTCGACGGGGAGGCGACCCCGACCGGCGGCATGGGCATCGCCAAACAGCTCAAGGACGAACTCTCCAGCTGCCCGCCGATCGTGGTGCTCACCGGCCGCCGCGACGACGCCTGGTTGGCCAGTTGGTCGCGCGCCGAGGGCGCGGTGCCGCACCCGCTGGACCCCATCGTGCTGGGCCGCACGGTGCTGGGGCTGCTCCGCACTCCCGCTCGCTAGCAATTAGCGCTTTCACCTGCGCCGACACGGAAACCTGAGCCGTGTGGGCGGTCGCCCGGCATCCCCGCCGCGACGCGCCCGGATGCGGCCACGTTAAAACCGGGCAAATAGCACCACCCCGGGCACGTGCGCCGGCCGCAACGACGCTATGTTGAAGGTCACTGCGGCGGGCTACAGACCCGGCTCGTCACAGCGGCCCGGTTACCGCCTGGCCACCGTTGAAAGGCTCAGCGGCGGCCCACACGACGGATCATGGAGCGAGTTGAACGTCTACATACCCATCCTGGTGCTGGGCGCGATCGCCGCTGCCTTTGCCGTGGGCTCGGTCGCGATCGCGAGTTTGGCCGGCCCGACCCGCTACAACAAGTCGAAGCTGGCCGCCTACGAGTGCGGCATCGAGCCCACCGAAACGCCGGTGAGCGGCCCGCACGCGACGGCCGGCCAGCGGTTTCCGGTGAAGTACTACCTCACGGCGATGCTGTTCATCGTCTTCGACATCGAGATCGTCTTCCTGTACCCGTGGGCGGTCAGCTACGACGCGCTGGGGACCTTCGCGCTGGTCGAGATGGTGGTGTTCATGCTCACGGTCTTCGTGGCCTACGCCTACGTGTGGCGCCGCGGCGGCCTGACGTGGGATTGAGGTAGACGTGGGCCTGGAAGAACAGCTGCCCGGTGGCATCCTGCTGTCGACGGTCGAGAAGGTTGCGGGCTACGTCCGCAAGAACTCGTTGTGGCCGGCGACCTTCGGGCTGGCCTGCTGCGCCATCGAGATGATGGCGACGGCCGGGCCGAGGTTCGACATCGCGCGGTTCGGCATGGAGCGGTTCTCGGCGACCCCGCGCCAGGCCGACCTGATGATCGTGGCCGGGCGGGTGAGCCAGAAGATGGCGCCGGTGCTGCGGCAGATCTACGACCAGATGGGCGAGCCGAAATGGGTGCTGGCCATGGGCGTCTGCGCGTCATCGGGCGGGATGTTCAACAACTACGCGATCGTGCAGGGCGTGGATCACGTGGTCCCGGTGGACATCTACCTGCCCGGCTGCCCGCCGCGTCCGGAGATGCTGCTGCACGCAATCCTGACGCTGCACGAGAAGATTCAGCAGATGCCGCTGGGCGTCAACCGCGAGGAAGCCATCGCCGAGGCCGAGCAGGCGGCGCTGGCGGCCCGGCCCACCATCGAGATGCGCGGTCTGCTGCGATGAGCTCGCCAGACCACGACCCGAAGGTTGCGGCCAGCGAGGTGGGAGGAGCCGTCCCTACGGCCGACGAAGAGGTCATCGACGTCCGTCGCGGCATGTTCGGCGTCAGGGGCACCGGCGACACGTCCGGATACGGGCGGTTGGTGCGCGAGGTCACGCTGCCGGGCAGCAGCCCCCGGCCCTACGGCGGTTACTTCGACGACATCGCCGACCGGCTGGCCGAGGCGCTGGGCCGCGAGGGCGTCGAATTCGACGACGCCGTAGAGAAAGTCGTGGTCGACCGCGGCGAGCTGACGTTGCACGTGAACCGCGGGCTGCTGCCGCAGGTCGCCCGGCGGCTGCGCGACGAACCGGACCTGCGCTTCGAGATGTGCCTGGGTGTGAACGGCGTGCACTACCCCCACGAGACCGGCCGGGAACTGCACGCCGTCTACCCGCTGCAGTCGATCACCCACAACCGTCGGCTGCGGCTGGAAGTGGCTGCGCCGGACAGCGATCCGCACATCCCGTCGCTGTATGCGGTCTACCCCACCAACGACTGGCACGAGCGGGAAACCTACGACTTCTTCGGGATCATCTTCGACGGCCATCCCTCGCTCACCAGGATCGAGATGCCCGACGACTGGCACGGGCATCCGCAGCGCAAGGACTACCCGCTGGGCGGCATCCCGGTCGAATACAAGGGCGCGAAGATTCCCCCACCCGACGAGCGCAGGGGCTATAACTGATGACCGACACCGAAACCGTCCTGGTCGCGGGCGGCCAGGACTGGGACCAGATCGTCGACGCCGCCCGCAACGCCGACCCGGGCGAGCGCATCGTCGTCAACATGGGCCCGCAGCACCCGTCCACCCACGGGGTGTTGCGGTTGATCCTGGAGATCGAGGGCGAGACCGTCACCCAGGCGCGGTGCGGAATCGGCTATCTGCACACCGGGATCGAGAAGAACCTCGAATACCGCTACTGGACCCAGGGTGTCACCTTCGTGACCCGGATGGATTATCTCTCACCGTTTTTCAACGAGGCCGCCTACTGCCTCGGTGTGGAGAAGCTGCTCGGCATCACCGACGAGATACCGGAGCGCGTCAACGTCATCCGCGTCATGATGATGGAGCTCAACCGGATCTCGTCGCATCTGGTCGCGTTGGCCACCGGCGGCATGGAACTGGGCGCGATGACCCCGATGTTCGTCGGCTTCCGGGGCCGCGAGATCGTCCTGACGCTGTTCGAGAAGATCACCGGCCTGCGGATGAACAGCGCCTACATCCGTCCCGGCGGCGTGGCGCAGGACCTGCCGCCCGGCGCGGAAACCGAGATCGCCGAGGCCCTCGAGCAGCTGAAGCAACCGCTGCGCGAAATGGGCGATCTGCTCAACGAGAACGCCATCTGGAAGGCGCGCACCGAGGGCGTGGGCTACCTGGACCTGACCGGCTGCATGGCGCTGGGCATCACCGGCCCGATCCTGCGTGCCACCGGGCTGCCGCACGACCTGCGCAAGAGCGAGCCCTACTGCGGCTACGAGAACTACGAGTTCGACGTGATCACCGATGAAGGTTGTGATGCGTACGGGCGCTACATCATTCGCGTCAAGGAGATGTGGGAGTCGATCAAGATCGTGGAGCAGTGTCTGGACAAGCTGCGGCCGGGACCGACGATGATCGAGGATCGCAAGATCGCCTGGCCGGCCGACCTGAAGCTCGGGCCCGACGGCCTGGGGAACTCACCCGAGCACATCGCCAAGATCATGGGCAGCTCGATGGAGTCGCTGATCCACCACTTCAAGCTGGTCACCGAGGGCATCCGCGTTCCCGCGGGCCAGGTGTACACCGCGGTGGAATCGCCCCGCGGCGAGCTCGGCGTGCACATGGTCAGCGACGGCGGCACCCGCCCCTACCGGGTGCACTACCGGGACCCGTCCTTCACCAACCTGCAATCCGTCGCCGCGATGTGCGAGGGCGGGATGGTCGCCGACCTCATCGCCGCGGTCGCCAGCATCGACCCGGTGATGGGCGGGGTGGACCGATGACGGGGCCGCAGGGGCAGCCGGTGTTCATCCGGCTCGGCCCGCCGCCCGGCGAGCCCAACGCGTTCGTGGTCGAGGGCGCCCCGCAGTCGTACCCGCCGGAGGTACGGGCGCGCCTCGAGGTCGACGCCAAGGAGATCATGGGCCGCTACCCCAACAAGCGCTCGGCCCTGCTGCCGCTGCTGCACCTGGTGCAGGCGCAAGACTCCTACCTGACCCCGGCGGGCCTGGAGTTCTGCGGGGAGCAGCTGGGGCTGACCGGCGCCGAAGTGTCCGCGGTGGCAAGCTTTTACACGATGTATCGCCGCGGGCCCACCGGCGACTACCTGGTCGGGGTCTGCACCAACACCCTGTGCGCGGTGATGGGCGGCGACGCCATCTTCGAAACGCTGGTCAATCACCTCGGCGTGCGCAACGACCAGACCACGCCCGACGGCAAGATCACCCTGCAGCACATCGAGTGCAACGCCGCGTGCGACTTCGCACCCGTCGTCATGGTCAACTGGGAGTTCTTCGACAACCAGACGCCGGAGTCGGCGCGCGAACTCGTCGACTCCCTGCGCTCCGGCCGCCCCCAGGCGCCGACCCGCGGCGCCCCGCTGTGTGCCTTCCGTGAGACGTCGCGCATCCTGGCCGGCCTGCCCGACGAGCGCCCCGACCAGGGCCAGGGCGGCGCGGGCGAGGCGACGCTGGCCGGCCTGCGGGTGGCGAAGGAACTCGGCATGGAGGCGCCCGACACCCCGTCGTCCGGGAAGGATCAGTGATGGCCGCGCCCAGCGCCCAGGCGACGCCGCTGACACCGGTGATCAGCCGCTTTTGGGACGATCCCGAGTCGTGGACGTTGGAGACCTACCGCCGCAACGACGGCTATCGGGCCATGCAGAAGGCGCTGGGCATGGAGCCCGACGACGTGATCGGGGTCGTCAAGGACTCCGGCCTGCGCGGCCGCGGCGGCGCGGGCTTCTCGACGGGAACCAAGTGGTCGTTCATCCCGCAGGGCGACACCGGCCCGGCCGCCAAGCCGCACTACCTGGTGGTCAACGCCGACGAGTCGGAACCCGGTACGTGCAAAGACATTCCGCTGATGCTGGCGACGCCGCACGTGCTCGTCGAGGGCGTCATCATCGCCGCGTACGCGATCCGGGCCAGCCACGCGTTCATCTACGTGCGCGGTGAGGTGCTGCCGGTGTTGCGCCGGCTGCAGAACGCGGTGGCCGAGGCCTACGCCGCCGGTTACCTGGGCCGCGACATCAACGGTTCGGGCTTCGATCTGGAGTTGGTGGTGCACGCCGGCGCCGGCGCCTACATCTGTGGCGAGGAGACGGCGCTGCTGGACTCGCTGGAGGGCAGGCGCGGGCAGCCGCGGCTGCGGCCACCGTTCCCCGCGGTGGCCGGGCTGTACGGCTGCCCCACGGTGATCAACAACGTCGAGACGATCGCCAGCGTGCCGGCGATCATCCTGCACGGCGTCGAGTGGTTCCGGTCGATGGGCAGCGAGAAATCGCCGGGCTTCACGCTGTATTCGCTGTCCGGTCACGTCACCCGGCCGGGCCAGTACGAGGCCCCTCTCGGGATCACGTTGCGCGAGTTGCTCGCCTACGCGGGCGGCGTGCGGACGGGGCACCGGCTCAAGTTCTGGACGCCCGGCGGGTCGTCGACGCCGCTGCTCACCGACGAGCACCTCGACGTGCCGCTGGACTACGAGGGCGTGGGCGGCGCCGGTTCCATGCTGGGCACCAAGGCGCTCGAGATCTTCGACGAGACCACGTGCGTGGTGCGCGCGGTCCGCCGCTGGACCGAGTTCTACAAGCACGAATCGTGCGGCAAGTGCACCCCGTGCCGGGAGGGCACCTTCTGGCTGGACAAGATCTACGAGCGGCTGGAAACCGGTGGGGGCACGTCAGAGGACATCGACAAGCTGTCGGACATCTCCGACACCATCCTGGGAAAGTCCTTCTGCGCCTTGGGCGATGGCGCCGCCAGCCCGGTGATGTCGTCGATCAAGTACTTCCGCGACGAATACGTCGCGCACGTCGAGGGGGGCGGCTGCCCGTTCGACCCGCAAGACTCGATGCTCAACGGAGGTACCGCGTGACACAGGCCGCCGACACCGAAAACCAGGTGAGCCGGCCGGAGATGGTGACGTTGACCATCGACGGCGCCGAAATCAGCGTGCCCAAGGGGACTCTGGTGATCCGCGCGGCCGAGTTGATGGGCATCCAGATCCCGCGGTTCTGCGATCACCCGCTGCTGGACCCGGTCGGCGCGTGCCGGCAGTGCCTGGTCGAGGTAGAGGGACAGCGCAAGCCGATGGCGTCGTGCACGACCGTCGCCACCGACGACATGGTGGTGCGCACCCAGCTCACGTCCGAGGCCGCGGACAAGGCCCAGCACGGCGTCATGGAGCTGCTGCTGATCAACCACCCGCTGGACTGCCCGATGTGCGACAAGGGCGGCGAATGCCCGTTGCAGAACCAGGCAATGTCCAACGGCCGCACCGACTCTCGCTTCACCGACGTCAAGCGCACCTTCGCCAAGCCGATCAACATCTCCGCGCAGGTGCTGCTGGACCGCGAGCGCTGCATCCTGTGCGCCCGCTGCACCCGGTTCTCCGAGCAGATCGCCGGTGACCCGTTCATCGACATGCAGGAGCGCGGCGCCCTGCAACAGGTCGGCATCTACGCCAACGAGCCGTTCGACTCCTACTTTTCGGGCAACACGGTGCAGATCTGCCCGGTGGGCGCGCTGACCGGGACCGCGTATCGCTTCCGGGCGCGCCCCTTCGACCTGGTCTCCAGCCCCAGCGTGTGCGAGCACTGCGCCTCCGGGTGCGCGCAGCGCACCGACCACCGCCGCGGCAAGGTGCTGCGCCGGCTGGCCGGCGACGACCCCGAGGTCAACGAGGAGTGGAACTGCGACAAGGGCCGGTGGGCGTTCACCTACGCGACCCGGCACGACGTGATCACCAACCCCCTGGTCCGGGACGCCAACGGCGAGCTGCAGCCCGCGTCGTGGTCGCACGCGATCGTCGCGGCGGCCGAGGGGCTCGAAGCGGCCCGCGGGCGCACCGGCGTGCTGGTCGGCGGCCGGGCCACCTGGGAAGACGCCTACGCCTACAGCAAGTTCGCCCGAATCACGTTGGACACCAACGACATCGACTTCCGCGCCCGGCCGCACTCGGCCGAGGAGGCCGACTTCCTGGCCGCCCGCGTCGCCGGCCGGCCGGTGACGGTGAGCTACACCGACCTGGAAACCGCGCCGGTGGTGGTCCTGGTCTCCTTCGAGCCGGAGGACGAGTCGCCCATCGTGTTCCTGCGGCTGCGCAAGGCCGCCCGCAAGCACGGGGTCCCCGTATACGCGGTCGCGCCGTTCGCGACGCGCGCGCTGACCAAGATGGCGGGCCGGCTGATCAGGACCGTTCCCGGCGCCGAAGCGGCCGCGCTGGACGCGCTGGGCGGCGGCGAGATCGGTGAGCTGCTGTCGAAACCGGGCGCGGTCATCATGGTCGGCGAGCGCCTGGCCACGGTGCCCGGCGGGCTGTCCGCGGCCGCCCGGCTCGCCGACGCGACCGGCGCGCGGCTGGCGTGGGTGCCGCGCCGCGCCGGCGAGCGCGGCGCGCTGGAGGCCGGCGCGCTGCCCACGCTGCTGCCCGGCGGTCGCCCGGTGTCCGACGACGCCGCCCGGGCGCAGGTCGCGGCGGCCTGGAACGTCGACGAATTGCCTTCCGCCGCAGGGCGGGACGCCCATGCCATCCTGGCCGCCGCCACGGACGGCTCCCTGGCGGCGCTGCTGGTCGGCGGCATCGAACCCAACGACTTCCCCGATCCCGACGCGGTGCTGGCCGCGCTGGACGCCGCCGGTTTCGTCGTCAGCCTGGAGCTGCGGCACAGCCCGGTCACCGAGCGCGCCGACGTGGTGTTCCCGGTCGCGCCGACGACGCAGAAGTCCGGCGCCTTCGTCAACTGGGAGGGCCGCTACCGCGGGTTCGCGCCCGCGCTGCACGGCACCACCCAGCAGGCCGGGGTGTCCGACCACAAGGTGCTCGACACGCTGGCCGACGAGATGGGCGTCTATCTGGGAACCACCACCGTCGAAGCGGCCCGCGAGGAACTGTCCCGCCTGGGTACCTGGGACGGTGAGCACGCCGCCGCCCCGCAGGTCGCCACCCCGGCGCCGGCCGAGCCGGGGCAGGGTCAGGCCGTGCTGGCCGGATGGCGGTTGCTGCTCGACGAGGGCCGGATGCAGGACGGCGAACCGCACCTGGCCGGCACCGCGCGCAAGCCCGTCGCCCGGCTGTCCGCAGGCACCGCCGCCGAGATCGGCGCCGCCGACGGCGACAACGTCACGGTCAGCACGCCGCGCGGATCGATCACGCTGCCGCTGGACATCACCGACATGCCCGACCGGGTGGTGTGGCTTCCGCTGAACTCGCCGGGTTCGGCGGTGCACCGGAAATTGGGCGTAACGATCGGCAGCACAGTGGAAATCGCAGTGGGGGAAATCGGAGTGGGCTCATGACGACCACCTTGACCGACTTCGGGCACGACACCTGGTGGCTGGTGCTGGGCAAGGCGCTGGCCATCTTCGT
Organism: Mycobacterium sp. E787; assembly: GCF_001668725.1. GTDB lineage: Bacteria > Actinomycetota > Actinomycetes > Mycobacteriales > Mycobacteriaceae > Mycobacterium. The sequence continues at coordinate 52,881 of NZ_LZKL01000120.1, forward strand.
CTTCCTCATGCTCAACGTGCTGGTCGCGATCCTGCTCGAACGCAAGATCCTCGGCTGGATGCAGTTGCGGCCCGGCCCCAACCGGGCGGGGCCGTGGGGCGCCCTGCAGAGCCTGGCCGACGGGATCAAGCTGGCGCTGAAGGAAAGCATCACCCCCGGCGGCATCGACAAGTTCGTTTACTTTGCGGCGCCGGTCTTTTCGGTCATCCCCGCGTTCACCGCGTTCGCGTTCATCCCGTTCGGCCCGGTGGTGTCGGTGTTCGGCCACCGCACGCCCCTGCAGCTGACCGACCTCCCGGTCGCGGTGTTGTTCATCCTGGGGCTCTCGGCGATCGGCGTGTACGGCATCGTGCTCGGCGGCTGGGCGTCGGGATCGACCTACCCGCTGCTGGGCGGGGTGCGCTCCACCGCGCAGGTGATCTCCTATGAGGTCGCGATGGGGCTGTCGTTCACCGCGGTGTTCCTCTACGCCGGCACCATGTCGACGTCGCAGATCGTGGCCGCGCAGGACCGCGTCTGGTTCGTGTTCCTGTTGCTGCCGTCGTTCGTGATCTACCTGATCTCGATGGTCGGCGAGACCAACCGCGCCCCATTCGATCTGCCCGAGGCCGAAGGCGAACTGGTCGCGGGATTCCACACCGAATACTCCTCGCTGAAGTTCGCCATGTTCATGCTGGCCGAGTACGTCAACATGATGACGGTGTCCTCACTGGCCACGGCCATGTTCTTCGGCGGCTGGCACGCGCCCTGGCCGCTGAACATGTGGGCGGGCGCCAACTCCGGATGGTGGCCGGTGCTGTGGTTCACGCTCAAGATGTGGACCTTCCTGTTCATCTACTTCTGGCTGCGCGCCAGCCTGCCCCGGCTGCGCTACGACCAGTTCATGGCGCTGGGGTGGAAACTGCTGATCCCGGCCTCACTGGTGTGGGTGCTGATCGCCGCCGTGATCCGCACGGCGCGCAACCAGGGATACGCGCACTGGACGCCGGTGCTGGTGGTCAGCAGCATCGTCGTGGCCGGCGCGCTGGTGCTGCTGTTGCGAAAACCGTTCACGGCGCCGAGCATTCGCGCGATGGAGCGTCAGCTGCGCCGGCAGCGCGACGAAATCCCCTCCCCCGCAATCACCGAGCCGGCCTTCCCGACGCCGCCGCTACCCGCGCGGAAGGTCGGCGCGAGCAAGGAGGAAGCACGTGCCTAAATTTCTCGACGCCGTAGCCGGATTCGGCGTGACGCTCGGCTCGATGTTCAAAAAGCACGTCACGGAGGAATATCCGGAGAAGCCGGGGCCGGTCGCGCCGCGCTATCACGGCCGTCACCAACTCAACCGGTACCCCGACGGCCTGGAGAAGTGCATCGGGTGCGAGCTGTGCGCCTGGGCCTGCCCCGCCGACGCGATCTACGTCGAGGGCGCCGACAACACCGAGGAGCTGCGGTACTCGCCGGGCGAACGCTACGGCCGCGTGTACCAGATCAACTACCTGCGCTGCATCGGCTGCGGCCTGTGCATCGAGGCCTGCCCCACCAGGGCGCTGACGATGACCAACGACTACGAGATGGCCGACGACAACCGGGCCGACCTCATCTACGAGAAGGACCGGCTGCTCGCCCCCCTCACGCCGGAGATGACGGCGCCGCCGCACCCGCGGGCCGCCGGCGCCACCGACAAGGACTACTACCAGGGCAACGTGACCGCGGAGGGACTGCGCGAGCACGAGAGCGCCGGAGACGCAAGATGACCGCGACGCTCGCCGCCGACACCATCGTTCGCACCTCGACCGGCGAGGCGGTCACGTTCTGGGTGCTGGGCGCGCTGGCGGTGCTCGGCGCGCTCGGCGTGGTGCTGGCGGCCAACGCTGTCTACTCCGCGATGTTCCTGGCGATGACGATGATCATCCTGGCGGTGTTCTACATGGTCCAGGACGCGCTGTTCCTGGGCATCGTCCAGGTGGTCGTCTACACCGGCGCGGTGATGATGCTGTTCCTGTTCGTGCTGATGCTGATCGGCGTGGATTCCGCGGAGTCGCTGAAGGAGACGCTGCGCGGCCAGCGCATCGCGGCGGTGTTCACGGGCCTCGGGTTCGGCATCCTGCTGCTCGCGGGCATCGGCAACGTGGCGACCGGCGGTTTCCTCGGCCTCACCACGGCCAATTCCGGCGGCAACGTGGAAGGCCTGGCCGCCCTGATCTTTTCGCGCTACCTCTGGGCGTTCGAGCTGACCAGCGCGCTGCTGATCACCGCGGCCGTGGGGGCGATGGTGCTGGCGCACCGGGAGCGCTTCGAACGCCGCAAGACGCAACGCGAACTGTCCGAGGAGCGGTTCCGGCCCGGCGGGCGGGCGACCCCGCTGCCCAACCCCGGTGTGTACGCGCGCCACAACGCGGTCGACGTCGCCGCGCTGCTGCCCGACGGCTCCTACTCGGGCCTGTCGGTGTCCCCGATCCTGAAGATCCGGGGCGCGGACGGCGCAGAAGTCCGAGAGACACCCGCGGAGGCCGTGCAGGGCGGTGCGTCGTGAATCCGGCCAACTATCTGTATCTTTCGGCGCTGCTCTTCACCATCGGCGCCGCGGGTGTGTTGTTGCGCCGCAACGCCATCGTGATGTTCATGTGCGTCGAGCTGATGCTCAACGCCGTCAACCTGGCGTTCGTCACGTTCGCGCGGATGCACGGCCATCTCGACGGCCAGATGATCGCCTTCTTCACGATGGTGGTCGCCGCGTGCGAGGTCGTGGTGGGCCTGGCCATCATCATGACGATTTTCCGTGCCCGCAAATCGGCGTCGGTCGACGACGCGAACCTACTCAAAGGCTGAACAACGTCACGATGACTGACTACACCTGGCTGCTGGTGGCGCTGCCATTGGCGGGCGCCGCGATCTTGTTGTTCGGGGGTAGGCGCACCGACGGGTGGGGGCACCTGCTGGGCTGCGCGACCGCGCTGGCAGCGTTCGGCGTGGGGCTGGGCCTGCTCAGCGAGCTGCTCGGCCGCGGCGGGGACGACCGGGTCATCCACCAGAAGGTGTTCAGCTGGATTCCCGTCGGTCAACTGCAGGTGGACCTCGGGCTGCAGATCGACCAGCTGTCAGTGTGTTTCGTGCTGCTGATCTCCGGCGTCGGGTCGCTGATCCACATCTATTCGGTCGGCTACATGGCCGACGACCCGGACCGCCGCCGCTTCTTCGGCTACCTCAACCTGTTTCTGGCCTCGATGCTGCTGCTGGTGGTCGCCGACAACTACGTGGTGCTCTACGTCGGCTGGGAGGGCGTCGGCCTGGCCTCGTATCTGCTCATCGGCTTCTGGTATCACAAGCCGACGGCGGCCACCGCGGCCAAGAAGGCGTTCGTGATGAACCGGGTCGGGGACGCCGGCCTGGCACTCGGAATGTTCCTGATGTTCAGCACATTCGGCACGCTGTCGTACGCCGGCGTGTTCGCCGGCGCGCCCGCCGCCGGCCGGGGCGCGCTGACGGCGATGGGATTGCTGCTGCTGCTGGGCGCCTGCGCCAAATCCGCCCAGGTCCCGCTGCAGGCCTGGTTGGGCGACGCGATGGAGGGCCCGACGCCGGTGTCCGCGCTGATCCACGCCGCCACCATGGTGACCGCCGGCGTGTACCTGATCGTGCGGTCCAATCCGCTCTACAACCTCTCCCCCGACGCGCAATTGGGCGTGGTGATCGTCGGGGCCGTCACCCTGCTGTTCGGGGCGCTCATCGGCTGCGCCAAGGACGACATCAAGCGCGCCCTGGCGGCGTCGACCATGAGCCAGATCGGCTATATGGTGCTGGCCGCCGGCCTCGGCCCGGCCGGCTACGCCTTCGCGATCATGCACCTGCTCACCCACGGCTTCTTCAAGGCCGGGCTGTTCCTCGGCTCCGGTGCGGTGATCCACGCGATGCACGAGGAGCAGAACATGCGCCGCTACGGCGGCCTGCGCAAGGCTTTGCCGATCACCTTCGCCACATTCGGCCTGGGCTATCTGGCGATCATCGGGGTGCCACCCTTCGCCGGTTTCTTCTCCAAGGACAAGATCATCGAGGCGGCCCTGTCCTCCGGGGACACCCGCGGCTACGTGCTGGGCGGGGCGGCGCTGCTGGGCGCCGGCGTCACCGCCTTCTACATGACCCGCGTCATGCTGATGACCTTCTTCGGTGAAAAGCGTTGGGCCCCCGGCAGCCACCCGCACGAGGCGCCGGCCGTGATGGCGTGGCCGATGATCCTGCTCGCCGTCGGTTCGGCGTTCTCCGGCCTGCTGTTCTGGTGGGGCGGAGCCCTGCAGCACTGGCTCGAGCCCGTCGTCGGGACGCGCGAAGAGGCCGCCCATGCGCTGCCCGCCTGGGTCACCACCGTCGTGGCGCTCGGCGTCGTCGCGATCGGCATCGCGGTGGCCTACCGGATGTACGCGATGTCGCCCATCCCCAGGGTGGCCCCCCTCCGGGTCTCGCCGCTCACCACCGCCGCGCGCGCCGACCTGTACGGCGATGCCTTCAACGAGGAGGTGTTCATGCGCCCTGGTGCGCAACTGACCGGAGCGCTGGTCGAGGTCGACAACGCGGGCGTGGACGGCTCGGTCAACGCGCTCGCGGCGCTCGTGAGCCGGACGTCAAACGGCCTGCGGCGCTTCCAAACCGGGTTCGCCCGCAACTACGCCCTCTCGATGCTGGCCGGCGCGGTGCTGGTGGTCGCCCTGATCTTGGCGGTGCGGGCGTGGTGAGCGCCAACATCCCGTGGCTGAGCATCCTGTGGCTGCTGCCGCTGGCGGGTTCCGGGCTGATCATCCTGCTTCCCCCCGGGATGCGACAGCTGGCCAAGTGGGCGGGCCTGGTCGTCGGCGTGCTGACGCTGGCGGTGGCGATCGTCGTCACCGTCGCCTTCAAGACGGGCGGCCCCACCTACCAGTTCGTCGAAAGCCACAGGTGGATACCGGCGTTCGGCGCGGGTTACTCCCTCGGGGTGGACGGCATCGCCGTGGTGCTGGTGCTGCTGACCGCGGTGCTGATCCCGCTGCTGCAGGTGGCCGGCTGGAACGACGGCAGGCAGGGCACCCAGGCAAATTCTCGCAGCGTGCACGCCTACGTCGCGCTGACGCTGGCCATCGAGTCGATGGTGCTGGTCTCGGTGGTCGCGCTGGACGTGCTGCTGTTCTACGTGTTCTTCGAAGCCATGCTGGTGCCGATGTACTTCCTGATCGGCGGCTTCGGTTCGGGACCCGGCAGGTCGCGCGCCGCGGTGAAGTTCTTGCTGTACAACCTGTTCGGCGGCCTGATCATGCTGGCGGCCGTCATCGGGCTCTACGTGGTGACCGCGCAGCACGGCTCGGGCACGTTCGACTTCCGTGACATCGTCGCCGGCGTGGCGTCTGGCCGCTACGGTGCCGACCCCGCGGTGTTCAAGGCGCTGTTCTTGGGCTTCATGTTCGCGTTCGCGATCAAGGCGCCGCTGTGGCCGTTCCACCGCTGGCTGCCCGACGCCGCGGTCGAGGCCACGCCGGCGACCGCGGTGCTGATGATGGCCGTGATGGACAAGGTCGGCACCTTCGGCATGCTGCGCTACTGCCTGCAGCTGTTCCCCAGCGCCTCAACGTATTTCCGTCCGCTGATCATCGTGCTCGCCGTCATCGGCGTGATCTACGGCGCGATCGTGGCGATCGGCCAGGCCGACATCATGCGGCTGATCGCCTACACGTCGATCTCCCACTTCGGGTTCATCATCCTGGGCATCTTCGTGATGACCACCCAGGGACAGAGCGGGTCGACGCTGTACATGCTCAACCACGGCCTGTCCACCGCGGCGGTGTTCCTGATCGCGGGCTTCCTGATATCCCGGCGCGGCAGCCGGGCGATCGCCGACTACGGGGGCGTGCAGAAGGTGGCGCCCATCCTGGCGGGCACCTTCCTCGTCTCGGCCATGGCGACGCTGTCGCTTCCGGGCCTGGCGCCGTTCATCAGCGAATTCCTGGTCCTGCTGGGCACTTTCAACCGCTACTGGCTGGCGGCGGCGTTCGGCGTGACCGCGTTGGTCCTGTCGGCGATCTACATGTTGTGGCTCTACCAGCGGGTGATGACGGGCCCGGTGGCCGCCGGCAGCGAGGGCATCGGGGACCTGAAGGCGCGCGAGCTGGTCGTCGTCGCCCCGCTCGTCGCGCTCCTGCTGGTGCTCGGCGTCTACCCCAAGCCGGTGCTGGACCTGATCAATCCGGCCGTGCAGAACACGATGACCACCATCGGCCAGCATGACCCCGCGCCGAGCGTGACCCGCCCGGTTTCGGGCGTTGGCTCCCCGAAGACAGCCGAAGGACCGCACCGATGACCCTGCCCACCCCCAGCGTCGAGTACTTCCTGCTGTGCCCGATGCTCATCGTCTTCGGTGTCGCCGTCGCCGGGGTGCTCGTGGAAGCGTTCGTCCCCAGGCGAATTCGGTACGCCACCCAGGTGACGCTGGCCCTGGGCGGCCTGATCGCGGCGCTGGTCGCGGACGTGGAGGTCGCCGAGTCGGTGCCGGCGTCGGGTCGCGCGGCGGTGCTGGGCGCGGTGGCGATCGACCGACCGTCGCTGTTTCTGCAGGGCACCGTTCTGCTGGTCGCGGTGCTGGCCGTCATCTTCATGGCCGAGCGGACACAGGCCAAGGCCGACACCAAGTCCGTGGCCACAGCAGGGGTCGCGGCGGGCTCCGGTGGCCTGGATTCCTTTACGCCGCAGGCCTCCGCGGTTCCCGGCAGCGACGCCGAGCGCGAGGCGGAGCGGGCCGGCGCCGCGCAGACCGAGCTCTTCCCGCTGGCGATGCTGTCCGTCGGCGGCATGATGGTCTTCCCCGCGTCCAACGACCTGCTGACGATGTTCGTCGCCCTGGAGGTTTTGTCGCTGCCGCTGTACCTGATGTGCGGGCTGGCGCGTCATCGCCGCCTGCTCTCGCAGGAAGCGGCGATGAAGTACTTCCTGCTGGGCGCGTTCTCCTCGGCGTTCTTCCTGTACGGGGTGGCGTTGCTCTACGGCGCGACCGGCACGCTGCTGCTGCCCGGGATCCGGGATGCCGTTGCCGCCCATGGCGATACCTCGATGGCGTTGATCGGCGTCGCGCTGCTGTCGGTCGGGCTGCTGTTCAAAGTGGGTGCGGTGCCGTTCCACTCGTGGATTCCCGATGTCTACCAGGGTGCGCCCACACCGATCACGGGGTTCATGGCGGCGGCCACCAAGGTGGCGGCGTTCGGCGCGCTGCTGCGGGTGGTCTACGTGGCCCTGCCGCCGCTGCACGACCAATGGCGTCCGGTGCTGTGGACGATTTCGATCCTGACGATGGCGGTGGGCACGATCACCGCCGTCAACCAGACCGACGTCAAGCGGATGCTGGCCTACTCGTCCGTCGCGCACGTGGGCTTCATACTCACCGGCGTGATCGCGGACAACGCGGCCGGTTTGTCGGCAACGATGTTCTATCTGGTCGCCTACAGCTTCAGCACGCTCGGCGCGTTCGCCATCGTGGGCCTGATTCGCAACGCCGACGGCGTCGAGGACGCCACGCTGTCGCACTGGGCCGGGCTCGGGCAGCGCTCCCCCATTGTGGGCGTGATGTTTTCGATGTTCCTGCTGGCGTTCGCGGGCATCCCGCTGACGAGTGGCTTCGTCAGCAAGCTCGCCGTGTTCAAGGCCGCCGCGCAGGGCGGCGCGGTGCCGCTGGTCGTCGTCGGCGTCGTCGCCAGCGGTGTCGCCGCCTACTTCTACGTGCGCGTCATCGTGTCGATGTTCTTCACCGAGGCGACCGACGACACCCCACACGTGGTGGCGCCGGGCGTCCTCAGCAAGGCCGCGATCGCGGTATGCGCCTTGGTCACGGTGCTGTTGGGAATCTTCCCGCAGCCGCTGCTCGACCTGGCCGATCAGGCGGCCCAGCTGCTGCACTGAACCGGCGTCGGGTAGTCAGCTCACGAACGGGCGCGTCGCCAGGACGTAGATCGCCAAGACCCCCACCGGCGCTACGAGCGGCAACCACGGCAGCTGCAGCGGGAACGACGTCGCGACCAGGCCCGCGCAGCTGAACCCCACGGCCGCAAGGGCGGTCGGCCAGCTCCACATCACCGCGCCGGGCGTCGCCGCCGCATGGCGGCACACCAGGTAGGCGGCCGCGCACAGGCCGGACCAGGCGGTGCAGACAAGCGACGGATCCGAGGCCAGGATCGTCGCCACCGACAGCAACACGGCGATCGTCGCCGCGGGGCGGAGGGCCACGCCGACACCCACGGCCAGCAGGGCTCCCGCCGCCACGACGAGCGCCGGTCCGTGCGAGCCGACGGCGGCCAGTACGGCCATGAGCGCGCCGAAAACGGTTGAGACGGCCAGTGTGGCCGGACGCGCGGTCGACTTCATACCCGGAGCCGTCCGCGCACGCGGTGGCGGCGATCCGGCAGCACACCCATCGACTGATCCAGCGTGCTGTCCCCCCGCCAACCCACGATGTCCACGCCGACCGTCGCCATGTCGCGATACATGGCGGAGCGCTGCAGCGCCCACATCCGGTCGATCAGCGGGTCCTGCTGGGCCTCGAAAGGCGAGCTGTCGAGGACGTCGACCGCGATCACGACGTGGCCGCGTTTGCGGAGGTCGATCAGCGCCAGCGCGAACTCCGTGTCGAGCAGCGTGGAGAACGCGATCACGATCGCCCCCACCGGAACGGCCGCCCGCGGCGCCAGTGTGCCCGTGGTGTTTTCGAACTCGTCGCCGGCGCCGAGCACGGTGTCAAGCACCCGATAGAACTGGCGCTGTCCGATGTCGGCGCCGAGCCACCGCGGACGGTTGCCGCCGAGCGCGACCATCCCGGCGCGATCGCCGTGCCGCAGGGCGGTCTGCACCACCTGCGCCGCCCCGCGCACCACTCGTTCGGTCGCAGCGGTCGCCGGGCCCGCCGGCTGCCGGTACCTGTCGATCAGCACCACCACGTCGGCGGCGCGGTCGGTCAACCGTTGCGTCACGTGCAATTGGCGGCGGCGGGCGCTCACCGGCCAGTTCACCGCCCGCAGTTGATCACCGGGCACGTAGGGGCGAATGTCCGCGTACTCGACGCCCGGGCCCACGTGCCGGGTGAGGTGGGCGCCCAGGCGGTCGAGCAACTCCGTCTGCGGGATCGGCGTCGACTGCGGCGGCGTGAGCGGGAACACGAGCACATCGGCCGCGTCCACGGTGGCCGTCCCCGTCAGCAACCCGCCGCGCGCGACCACCTCGACCCGCGCCCGGACCGGGTAGCGGCCCCAGCGTTGCGCGGTCGCCGCAACGGTTTTCGCGTGGCCGGAATCCGCCTCGAGCGCTTCGAGCTCCATGCCTTCGACCGACGAAGTGGTGAGCTCGACCGCGGAAGCCCCCGCGCGCGAGGGGTCTTCGGTTATCCAGACTTTCACCCGCGCCCGCTCGTTTTCAAAACAGCGCTGCGAGTCCGGTTCCCCGTGCACCCGGATCTTCGGCACGGGGGGTTGCCAGCTGATCGAGCAGAGCACCCCGAGCAGCGGCGCCGCGAAGGCGATCAGCTGCCAGCGCGTCCCGATCACGGCGGCGGCCAGCGCGACCCCGGCGCATGTCGCGATCGCCCGCGTCAACGGCGATGCGCGCCAACGGAACTCGACATCGCGACCTTGGATCACGCCCCGTGGCCGCCGCTCGTTCGAGGCACCGGCAAGCGCCGCAGCAGTTCCCCGACGACGTCGGCGCCCTGGATCTTGCGTACCCACATCTCCGGCCGCAGGGTGATCCGGTGCGCCACGGCCGCGACGGCGAGCGCCTTGACGTCTTCGGGGATCACGTAATCGCGGCCGAGCAACAACGCGCGGGCGCGCGCGAGCTGCACGAGGTCGAGCTCGGCGCGGGGGCTGGCCCCCACGGCGACCTGTGGGTGGTGCCGGGTGGCGGTGGCCAGGGACACCACGTAGTGCAGAACGTCCTCGTGCACGGTCACCTGCTCGACCGACTCGCGCATCGCCAGCAGATCATGCGCGTCCACCACCTGATTCACCGTCGGCTCGGCCGAACCCCGTTCCAGGCGGCGGCGCAGCATCGCGGTCTCGTCCCGCTCGGAGAGGTAGCGCAGTTCCAGCCGGATCGCGAACCGGTCCAGCTGCGCCTCCGGCAACGGATAGGTACCCTCGTACTCGATCGGGTTGTCGGTGGCCAGCACGATGAAAGGCGTTGGCAGCTTGTGGGTTTCGCCGTCTATGCTCACCTGGCCCTCGGCCATCGCCTCCAGCAACGCCGCCTGCGTCTTGGGCGGCGTGCGGTTGATCTCGTCGGCAAGCAGCAGGTTGGTGAAGATCGGTCCGGCCCGGAAGGCGAAACGACCGGACTGCATGTCGTAGATCGTCGAGCCGAGCAGGTCCGCGGGCAGCAGGTCCGGCGTGAACTGCACCCGGGTGAAGCGCAGCCCCAGCGCGGCGGCGAACGATCGCGCGATGAGCGTCTTGCCCAGGCCGGGCAGGTCCTCGATGAGCACGTGGCCGCGCGCCAGGACCGCGATCAGGATGAGCGTCAGCGCCGAGCGCTTCCCCACCACCGCCCGTTCGATCTCGTCGAGCACCGCCTCGCACTGGGCGGTGGTTGTCGCGGCCGGCAGCGTCATATTTGCTCCAACTTTCGCAGGATCTGTTCCAGCACCGCGCGGCCCGGACCGGTGTGATGGTCGCCGGTGCGCGTGACGTTGTTGGGATTGACCCATTCCCACAGCTCGGCGCCGAAAAGCATCCGGCCGGTCGCGTGATATGCCATGGGATCCTTGGATTGCCTTTGGCCCGTTGTCATCTCGTAACGCCGCGCCAGCATGGGGCGCAGATGGCGGTCCCAGTCCGCCCGCGTGGAGTCCGACCACCGGATCGTCGTCTCGGTGGTGGCGAGCCAGCGGCGCAACGAATCCCCCAGATCGTCGTAGCCGGTCTCGGCGGCCGGTTCGTTGTTGCGGCCCAGATAACGACGGACGTTGAGCAGCACCAGCGCAAGGGCGATGCCCGCGGCGGCGAGCAGGAACCGGCGCCCGTGCAGGATCAGCGCCAGCAGCTCGATCCCCACCACGAGGCAAATACCCAGGGCTATGAGCTTTTTCATACCGGGCTCCGCAATTCCGCCAGGACCAGCCGCAGCACGTTTACCGCCACCTCGCGATGCTCCTCGCTCATCACGTGTGGGCTGAAACGTGCCTCTTCGAACAGGTTAACCAGCCGCTCGGCGTTATCGGCCTGCAGCGCATGGTGTTCGACGGCGCGGACGAGGACCTCGGTCGGCGTGTCGAAGTCCTGGGGTGCGGCGCCGGGCACGTTGGCCAGCTCCCGCTCCATCGCGGCATAGCAGGCGATGATCGCCTCGCGCGGCTCCCGGCTGAGGTCGCCGATCTCAGCCAGTCCGACCTCGGCGGCGCGCACGAGGGATTCGGATGGCGCCGTGGCCGCCGGGGATTCGAAGTGATCGTCGGCGTGGGCGGCGGCCACCCCCGCGCCGCGCCACCGTCGCCGCGCCATGATCACCGAGCCGGCCACGATGACCACCATCATCGGGATCGCGCCGGCAAGCAGAACCCCGAACATGTCCCCGGAATTGTTCTGGGGATGTTGCTGCGCCGGCTGCCCGCCCGGGCGTCCCGACGGCTGTGCGGCTGGGGCCGGGCCGGGGGCGGCGGGGTTGACGTCGTGCGGCATCAGGTAGTGGATCAGCAGCGTCGCGATCAGCAGCCATGCCACGATCAGCGCGAGCCCGATCAGCAACACGCGCCAGCTCGGGCGGCCCTTCCCGGTGCCCAGCATGTCGGACAGGTCTTCCTGCTTCGGCGCCATCGCGCGCGGATCGCGCAACCGCGCGATGACGGCGATCGCCAGCAGAGCGAGGGTCGCGCTGAGGGTCACGATCACGAAGAGCAGAGCCGCCCGACCGCCGCCCGGCTCCGCGCGCGACCCATGGCCCTGGGCGGGCAGGTATCCGCGGAGGGCGGCGGCGACGAAGATCATCAAGACGAGCAGCGCGACGACGCGCCCCGTCGGCTTGTCAATACCGGGCATGCGCACACCACTCGACCGGTTGCCTGCCGCCGTTGCGGCACTGGCTTTCCCCATACTGGCACGTCAGGCGGGCATCCCGCCAGGAACCTGCCGATGGGGGTTTGTGCACAGTTGCGGTTCTATCCACAGGCCGCGGCCGGCATGCTCGGGGGTGTGGGGTCTTGACGGGGGTGGTTTTTAGCGTCGGGGCATGGGTGTCAGTGCGGAGGTGGCGCGGGAGCGGATCGGTGCGGCTCTGGACGCGATCGATGCCGCCCACGACGTGCTGCGTCAGACCAGCTCCGATCTGGTGGGCAACGAGTTTCGCGTCGAGGTGGCCGAGCGGCTCGAGACACAGGAGCGCACCAACCGGGGGTTGATGTATCGGGTGTTCGGTGAGATCGCCGAGCCGCCCGACGGCGCCGAGTCCGCCCCGGCCGTGCGGGCGCGGCTGTGCGCGCGGCTGCGGATCACCCCCGGCGAGCTGCGCCGCCGGTTCAAACTCGCCGCCCGGATTAGGCCGCGGCGCTCGCTGAGCGGCCCCCCGCTGCCCCCGGAACTGACCGAGGTGGCGGCCGCGGTGGCCGCCGGCGCGCTCGGCGAGGACCACATCCGCGCCATCTGCCAGGCCCTCGACCTGCTGCCGGCCGCCGTGTCGCCGACCGACGTGACCGAGGCCGAACGCACCCTGGTCGCCCATGCCAGAAAGCTGGACTCCGGCGTGCTCACCCGGCTGGGACAGCGCATCGCCGACTACCTCAACCCCGACGGGCTGTTCACCGACGAGGACCGGGCCCGCCGCCGCGGCCTGCGCCTGGGCCCGCAAGGACCCGACGGCATGTCACGGCTGTCGGGGTTGCTCGACCCCGAGGCCCGCGCCTACCTCGAGGCCCTCGAGGCCGCCGTGCGCCCCGGCCGCCACCAACCCGACAACGCCCCGCCCGAGCAGCCCGACACCCGCACCGCCGCGCAGCGTTGCCACGACGCGCTCAAACTCGGCCTTAAGATCGCCATCGACTCCGGCAAGCTCGGCACCCACCGCGGCCACCCCGTCACCGTCATCGTCACCACCACCCTGGCCGAACTCAACCAGGCCGCCCACGCCGCCGCGGACTCCTCGATCCCGATGCCACCGCCGGCGCGCACCGGCGGCGGCTCCCGGCTGCCGATGCGGGACCTGATCCGGCTGGCCACCCACGCCATCCACTACCTGGCCGTGTTCGACGACCACACCAACCGGCCGCTGTATCTGGGCCGGCAAAAACGGATCGCCACCGCCGACCAACGACTGATCTGCTACGCCCGCGACCGCGGCTGCACCCGCCCCCACTGCCTCATCCCCGGCTACCGCAGCGAAGTACACCACGCACCCGACTGGGCCGCTGGCGGACGCACCGACGCCGACAAACTCTTCTTCGCCTGCGACAACGACCACGACGCCGCCACCCGCGGCGACTACCACACCGAAGTCACCGACACCGGACGCCTCGCCTGGACCAACGGCACCACCCCACCGGCAATCAACCACGCCCACCACCCCGAAGAACTCCTCCACAGCAACCCCGACCCACCCGACGAAGAACAAGAGCCTCCAGTGACACACTGAACGCGTGCCGCCTTATCGCGACCTGGCCGCGTATGACGATCGGGCGCCCGGGTACGACCGCGGGTGGCGGGGCCGGCTGCACCATCAGATCACCGACCGCACCGCCGATCTCGCGGTGGCGACCGCCGGCTCGCCCCGGCGTGTGCTCGACGTGGGCTGCGGGACGGGCCACCTGCTGCGCACCCTCGGCCACCGATACCCCGATGCCCGCCAGCTCTGCGGCATCGACGCCGCGCCCCAAATGATCGCGACGGCAAGCGCTTTCGCCGGGGATGACCGGCTGAGCTTCGCCGTCGGCGTGGCCGAACGGCTCGGCTACCCCGACGAGTCTTTCGACCTCGTCGTCAGCACGACGTCGTTCGACCACTGGACGGACCAGCAAGCGGGACTGGCCGAGTGCGCCCGGGTGCTGCGCCCCGGCGGCCACCTGGTGCTCGTCGACCAGTTCTCGTGGTGGCTGCTGCCGACGCTGGCCACCAGCCGTCGGGGCAAGGCCCGCACGCGTGGCCGCGCCACCGCTTTGCTGCGCCGCGCTGGGTTCACCGCCCCACACTGGCACCGGCTCTACGCCGTGATCATCAACGCCGTCACGGCGACCAAACCGGCCTAACCACCCAGCGTGAACGGGGAGAAGCTGCCGTCGAGCACCTGCAGATGGCCGATCGTGCGCCCGGTGACCGCCTCGGGATCGACCAGCGCCAATTCGACTGCCGCCCGGGCGAATTCATCGGCCGGGGCGGTGTCGACGAATTCACGGGCGTAGTAGGCCAGGCCCGGCGTCAGGATCGGTTTCGACGGCGACAGCGCGTTCACCGCGATGTTGTGATCGGCGAGGTCGAACGCCGCGCACTGCGTGAGATGCTCCAGCGCGGCCTTGGACCCGCCGTAGCCGGGCAGCACACCGCCGCTGCGGTCGGCGTACGGTCCGTTGCCGGGCATCCGCGACGCGACCGAGGTGATGTTGATGATCGAGCCGCCACCCGCCTCGATCATGTCGGGGCACACCAGTTGCATCAGCTCGTAGGCGGCGAACACCCCGATGTCGAAGTGCCGGCGAAACGCCTGCAGCGGCGTGCTGACGAAGCCGGGCCAGCCGGGTTTCGCGCCGCCGCCGGGCGGCTTGACCGCCTTGGCTCGCGGCGCCCCGTCCGTTTTCGAACCCGGCACCGGCGGGCGGCCGGGCGCGGTGAACGCCGCGTTGTTGACCAGGATCGTGATGGGCCCCAACGCCTCTCGGGCCTCGGTCACCAGCCGGGCGACGTCGTCGCGGTCGGTCAGATCGGCGCGGATCGCCACGGCCCGTTCGCCGGCCGCGCCGATCTCGGCGACCGTCTCGCCGATGGTTCCGGGCAGCCGCTCGTCCCACACCTCCTCGGTGCGCCCGGCGACGGCCACCGCCGCACCCTCCGCGGCGAGCGCCAGCGCGATCGCGCGGCCCAGGCCGCGGCTGCCGCCGGTGACGATCGCGGCGCGACCCGCCAGCCGCGTCATCCGGTCACCCCGTGCACCACGATGGCCGTCGTCTGCTCGACCCAGGTGTCATCCAGGGCCTCCTCCGGTCGCAGCAGCATCCGCAGCATCGTCGCTCCCCCGATCAACTCGATCAGCCGGTCCGGGTCCACGCCCCGATGGGCCTCACCCCGATCGATGGCCGCGCCCAGCCGCACCCGAACCGCCGCAAACAGCCCGGCGAAACGCGACATCACCCGGGCGTTCAGGGCGGGATCGGCCGTCATGTCGGCCACCAGCCCGGGCAGCGCGGCCCGCACCACCGGCGTGGTGAACACGTCGCGGGTGGCCTCGATCATCATCCGGACATCGGCGGCGATGTCGCCGGCCGGGGCCACCAGCGCGGTGGGCGCCGTCGGGAACGCCGCCTCGTGCACCAGTTCGGCCTTGCTGGACCACCGGCGGTACAGCGCCGATTTCGTGGTGCCGGCCCGCTCCGCCACGGCGGCCAGGCTCAAATTCGAATAGCCGATCTCCACAAGCAGTTCCGCGGTCGCCGACAGGATGGCCGAGTCGATGCGCGGATCGCGGGGCCGCCCGGCCCCCGGGGCCTTGTCAAGGTAGGACGGGTCTGCTTTCATAACGCTACCTACCGTATCGTAATTGCCGCGAAGAAGTCTCCAAGACGTCTCGGAGAATGGAGGCACCCGTGTCCAATGAACCTGTGCTGGACAAAGTCGACCGGCTGCAGCGCTCCAGCCGGGACGTCAGCACGCTGCCCGCCGTGATGTCGCGATGGCTGTCGACGGTCCTTCCCGGCGGGGCCGAGCCCGAGGTGACGGTGGAGAGCGGCGTGGACTCGACGGGCATGTCGTCGGAGACCATCATCTTGATCGCACGCTGGGAACAGGACGGCCGGCCGATCGAGCAGAAATTGGTCGCCCGGGTGGCGCCGACCGCCGAGGACGTCCAGGTGTTCCCGACGTATCGGCTCGACCACCAATTCGAGGTGATCCGCAAGGTCGCGGAGCTCACCGACGTCCCCGTCCCGCGGGTGCGCTGGCTGGAGCCCACCGGCGACGTCCTGGGCACGCCGTTCTTCGTGATGGATTACGTCGACGGCGAGGTGCCGCCGGACGTCATGCCGTACACGTTCGGCGGCAACTGGTTCGCCGATGCGCCCGCCGAGCGACAGCGCGAACTGCAGGACGCCACGGTGGGGGTGCTGGCCAAGCTGCACTCGATCCCCAACGCCGAGAAAACCTTTGGCTTCCTCGCCGCAGGAGAGGGCGACACCGCCCTGCGCAGGCACTTCAACTGGGTGCGGTCCTGGTACGACTTCGCGGTGCCCGACATCGGCCGATCCCCTTTGCTGGAGCGCACTTTCGAATGGCTGGAGGCCAACTGGCCGAGCGAGGCAGCCGCGCGCGAACCGGTGCTGCTCTGGGGCGACGCGCGGGTGGGCAACGTGCTGTACCGCGACTTCCGGCCGGCGGCCGTGCTGGACTGGGAGATGGTGACGCTGGGGCCGCGCGAGCTCGATGTCGCGTGGATGATCTACGCGCACATGGTCTTCCAGGAGCTCGCCGGCCTGGCGACCCTGCCTGGCCTGCCCGACGTGATGCGCGAGGACGACGTGCGCGCCACCTACCGGCAACTCACCGGCGTCGACGTGGGCGACCTGCGCTGGTTCTACGCCTACTCCGGGGTGATGTGGGCGTGCGTGTTCATGCGCACCGGCGCGCGACGGGTGCACTTCGGGGAGACCGAGAAACCCGAGGATGTCGAATCGCTGTTCTACCACACGGGATTGATGAGACGGCTCATCGGAGAGGATCAGTAATGCTCGGACCGCTCGACGAGTTTCCGGTACATCAGGTACCCCGGCCGATCGCGTGGGCGGGCACCTCGGACCGCAACTTCTACGACCGCTCCTATTTCAACGCCCACGACCGCACCGGGAACATCTTCGTCATCAGCGGCATCGGCTACTACCCCAACCTGGGCGTCAAGGACGCGTTCTTCCTCGTCCGGCGCGGGGACACCCAGACCGCGGTGCACCTGTCGGACGCCATCGACCAGGACCGGCTCAACCAGAACGTCAACGGCTACCGCATCGAGGTCAGCGAACCGCTGCGCAAACTGCGCCTCGTCCTTGACGAAACCGAAGGCATCGCAGCCGATCTCACCTGGCAGGGCCTGTTCGACGTCGTCCAGGAGCAGCCGCACGTGCTGCGGTCCGGCAACCGGGTGACCCTGGACGCCCAACGCTTCGCCCAGCTCGGCAGCTGGAGCGGCCGCATCGCCATCGACGGCGAGGAGACCGCCGTCGACCCCGCGACCTGGCTGGGCAGCCGGGACCGGTCCTGGGGCATCCGGCCCATCGGCGAACCGGAGCCGGCCGGCCGGCCCGCCGACCCGCCGTTCGAGGGCATGTGGTGGCTCTACGTGCCGATGGCCTTCGACGAGTTCGCGATCGTGCTGATCATCCAGGAGGAGCCCAACGGGTTCCGCTCGCTCAACGACTGCACCCGGGTGTGGCGCGACGGCCGCGTCGAGCAGCTGGGCTGGCCGCGCGTGGCGATCCACTACCGGTCCGGCACCCGCATCCCGACCGGGGCGACGATCGACGCGACCGCCCCCGACGGCACGCCGGTCCGCTTCGACGTCGAGTCCAAGCTGCCCGTCCCGATCCATGTCGGCGGCGGCTACGGCGGCGACTCGGACTGGCTGCACGGCATGTGGAAGGGCGAAAAGTTCGTCGAGCGGCTGACCTACGACATGACCGACCCGGCCATCGTCGCGCGGTCCGGCTTCGGCGTGATCGACCACGTGGGCCGCGCGCTGTGCCGCGACGGCGACGGGGATCCCGTGGAGGGCTGGGGCCTCTACGAACACGGCGCGCTGGGCCGCCACGAACCGTCGGGCTTCAAAGACTGGCTGACCGTCGCGCCGTAGGGCTCAGCGCAGCTCGTCCACAATCTCCGACAGCGTCTGCAGCTGTATCGGCGACGGCTGATAGAGGCACACCGTGTCCGAGACGCCGTCGACGCGATCGCGGATAGCCGCGGCGATCTCCTTCGGCGTGCCGCACGCAGCGATGGTGTGCAACATCTTGTCGTCGATGAGGTCGCCCATCTCCTGCCAGCGGCCCTGCTTCGACATCGCGTTGAGCTCGGGCTGCAGGTCCTCCCAGCCGTGCGCGGCCAGCACCGGCCGGTACGCCGGGGTCGACCCGTAGAACGCCAGCAGCCGCCGCGTCGCCGCGTGGTCCCCCGCGTCCGAGCCCGCCGACACGATGATCTCGGGAATGACGGCGAACTCCGAGGCCCCTCGGCGACCGGCCCGCAGGCCGTCGCGCACCGCCGGCATCGTGTGCTCGTGCAGAAACCGCTTCGAGCCGAACGGCATCACCAACAGGCCGTCGGCGTGCTCGGCCACGGCGCGGGTCAGCCGCGGCCCGAGCGCCCCGACATAGATCGGCGGCGGGCCGTAGGGATTGGGGCCCGGGGAAAACGTCGGCGTCATCAGCGTGTGCCGGTAGTACTCGCCGCGAAAGTCCAAGCGGCCGCCCGTCTTCCAGGCCTCGAAGATCGCGCGCAGGGCCGCGATCAACTCGGTCATGCGGGCCACCGGATGCTCGAACTGCGCGCCGAAGCGCTTCTCGATCTGCGGGCGGACCTGGGTGCCCAGGCCGAGGAAGAATCTCCCGCCGCTCAGCAGCTGGTGATCGTTGGCCTGGTGCGCCAGGTGGATCGGATTGCGCGGAAACGCGATGGCCACGTTGGTCATCAGGTCCAGCCCGCCCACGGTGGCGGCCAGCGTCAGCGGGGCGAACACGTCGTGCGGTCCCTCGAAGGTGGCCACACCGCCGGCCCCGGCGTCGCGCAGCGCCCGCGCCCGCTCGACCGCATCCACCGGCCCGTACAACGCGGTGAAGACCTTCATCCGGCCACCTGAGCACCTACTTAGACGGGCAATGGAAATTCATCGTACGAAATCGTCAAAATGCGGTTGACTAAGGGACGTGACGAAGCCGCCGCCGGTTGTCGACGTGGTCGTGGTCGGTGCCGGCTTCGCCGGGCTGTCCGCGGCGCGCGAGCTGACCCGACAGGGCCATGACGTGCTGGTGTTCGAGGGCCGCGACCGGGTCGGTGGCCGGTCGTTCACCGGCAGCGTCGCCGGGTTGCCCGCCGACCTGGGCGGCACCTTCGTGGGCCCGACGCAGGAGGCCGTGCTGGCGCTGGCCGCCGAGCTCGAAGTGCCGACGATCCCGACCCACCACGAC
This sequence comes from Mycobacterium sp. E787, assembly GCF_001668725.1. Lineage (GTDB taxonomy): Bacteria > Actinomycetota > Actinomycetes > Mycobacteriales > Mycobacteriaceae > Mycobacterium. Next base: position 72,214 of record NZ_LZKL01000120.1, read on the forward strand.
GGCAAGAACGTCATCCACTGGCGCGGCTGGGCGCGTCCCTACCACGGCACCATCCCCAAACTTTCGCTGACCGGGCTGCTCGACATCGGCCGGCTGCGTTGGCAATTCGAAAGGATCGCCCGCAGCGTCCCGGTGGCGGCGCCGTGGGACGCGCGCCGCGCACGCGAGCTGGACGGCATGTCGCTCGGCGGCTGGCTGCGCTCGGTGCGCGCCACGGCTTCCTCGCACGACCTGATGGCCATCGTGGCCCGGGTGACCTGGGGGTGTGAACCCGACGACGTGTCGATGCTGCACGCGGCCCGTTACGTGCACGCCGCCGGGGGGCTGGACCCGCTGCTCGACGTCGAAAACGGCGCCCAGCAGGACCGTTTCCCCGGCGGCACCCAGCAGATCGCCGAGGCGGCGGCCGCCGAACTCGGCCCGCGCGTGGTGCTCGGGGCGCCGGTCCGTCGCATCGAGCGGCACGGCTCGGGGGTCACGGTGACGACCGACGCCGGGTCGGCCGAGGCCGGCTTCGTCATCGTCGCCGTCCCGCCGGCCCATCGGGCATCGATCGAGTTCGCTCCCCCGCTGCCCGACGAGTACGAGCAGCTCGCGCGGAATTGGCCGCAGGGCCGGCTGAGCAAGGCCTACGCGGCCTACGAGACGCCGTTCTGGCGGGCCGACGGGTTCTCCGGGCAGGCGCTTTCCGACCGCGGCCCCGTGTTCATCACGTTCGACGTCAGCCCGCACGCGGACGGCCCCGGCATCCTGATGGGCTTCGTCGACGCCCGCGCGTTCGACTCGCTGCCCGGCGAACAGCGCCGCCGCGATGCGCTGCACTGCTTCGCCGCGCTGTTCGGCGACGAAGCGCTCAAACCCCTCGACTATGTCGACCAGCGTTGGGGCGCAGAAGGTTTCGCGCCTGGCGGTCCGACGGCCGCGGTGCCGCCCGGGTCGTGGACGCGGTTCGGGCGGTGGCTGCGCGAGCCGGTGGGGCCGATCCACTGGGCGGGTACCGAGACCGCCGACGAGTGGACGGGCTTCCTCGACGGCGCCGTGCGGTCCGGCCAGCGGGCGGCCGCCGAGATCACCGCATTGCTATGAGCTGATCCGGCTTGCCCGCACGTCGTGGGTCACCGATTCCACCAGGGCGCGCAGGTGCCGGTTGACCTCGCCGGGCTGTTCCAGCATCGAGCAGTGGCCGCCGGGCAGCTCGACCAGGCCGACCACGTTGGGCGCGGTGCGCGCGATCCTGCGGGACTGGCTGATCGGCGTCAGCCGGTCGCGTTCGCTGCCGATGACCAGCGTCGGCACGGTCAGCCCGTCCAGGTCGAGATGCCGGGACCCCAACGCGTCGACGAGCATCTTCGCGCAGCCGCCGCGCCCGGCCGGCGAGGTCTGCGCGAACAGCTCGCAGATCACCCGCGCGGCGCCCGGTTCGGCGCCGGCTCCGACCGCGAGCATCGCGATCAGATAGCGGCTGGGGACCCGGGTGCCGGGGGGCAGCGGGAACCCGCCGAAGGCGGTGATCAGGCCGCGGGCGGCCAGGACCCGCGCGTCGGAAAATCCGCGCGGCACCGACAACAGTCTCACCTGCCGCACCAGGTCCCCGGTGGTGGTGTTGATCAGCGCGACGGCGTCGGCGCGGCGATCGACCTGGTGCCGGTAGTGCGCCGACCAGGCGGCGATGGCGATGCCGCCCATCGAGTGGCCGGCCAGCACCGCGCGCTCGTGCGGCGCCAGGGTCGCCTCGAGCACCGAATTCAGATCGGAGGCAAGGTGTTTGAGGCTGTAGCCGCCGCGCCGCGGGACGCCGCTGCGCCCGTGGCCCCGGTGGTCGAACGCGATGACCCGGTAATCGGTGGCCAGGCCGCGGATCTGGTGTGCCCACGCCCGGATGGCGCAGGTGATGCCGTGCGTGAGCACGATCGGATAACCCTCGGGCGGCCCGAAAACCTCTGCGTGCAAAGGGGTTCCGTCGGCCGCGCGCACGGTCACGGCGCGGCCGGGCGGCAGTTCGCCGGGGAGCCGCTCACTTGTTCGACTCGATGACACAGCGCTCATCGCCGCTCCCCCTTCGAACGCGGCCACGTCGCCGCACTCCGGATGTAGGCGAAGTGTAGCCCTTGCTCAACGACGAACTGGTGAAAACGGCCCATTACACACCGCGAATTCGGGCACGATCGTGCAACAACGTGTGAGACGCTGGCTGCCGTGTCCCCGATGTCCCGTCGGGAGTTCCTCGCGACCACGACGAGCCTGGCCGGCGGGCTGGCGGCCGCCTGCACGCCGCCCCCGCCGGACACAGCGTCAGACAACAAAGCGGTGCTCGTCGTCGGCGCCGGCATGGCGGGCCTGGCCGCCGCGCGCAGCCTCGCCGACGCGGGATGGCCGGTGCGCGTCCTCGAGGCCCGCGACCGCATCGGCGGGCGGGTGCATACCGACCGCGGCTGGGGCGTACCGCTGGAGATGGGCGCGTCCTGGATCCACGGCACGACCGACAACCCGCTGATGGAGCTCGCGCAGCAGGCGCGGGCCCAGCTCGCCCCCACCGACTACTACGGGTGGGCGAAGCTGGTGGTCGACCCGCGGCTCCCGGCGCTCGAGTACGACCCGGAAACCTGGCGCACCTTCGTCAAACGGGCTCGGGGCCACGTCGACGGCGGCAGCCTGGGCGCCGCGGTGGACGGCGCGGCCACCCGGGCCGAGCTTTCCGACGCCGACCGGGCGCAGTTGGGGTTCTATGTCACCACCGAGATCGAAAACGAATATGGCGCCGGCGCGGACCAGTTGTCCGCCAACACCTTTGACCACGGCGATTATGCAGACGGTGACCAGGACGTCGTCACCAACGGCTACGACGCCCTGCCGCGGCTGCTCGCCGACGGGCTGCGGATCGAGCTGAAGACGCCCGTCACCGCGATTGCGCGGCGCGACAATTCGGTCGTCGTGCGCGCCGGGGACCGCTCGTTCGAGGGGCCCGCGGCAATCGTCACCGTCCCCTTGGGCGTGCTGAAATCCGGTGCGATCGCGTTCCATCCGCCGCTGCCCGAACTGCACGCCCACGCCGTCGACGCGCTGGGATTCGGGGTGCTGTCCAAGAGCTACTTTCGGTTCAACCGCCGCAGCTGGGCGGCCGAGAACGCCTTCTTCCAGTACCTCGGCGCCGAGCCGGGCGCTTGGTCGCAATGGTTCAGCCTGCCGAGCGCCGCGGGGCCGATCGTGTTGGCCTTCAACGCCGGTGACCGCGGCCGGTGGGCCGAGTCGGCGCGACCCGCCGAGCTGATGGCCAGCGCGCTACCCATCGCGCACCGGCTGTTCGGCGACGACGTCGCACCGGTCGAGGTGCGCAGCTCCAACTGGGCGGTCGACCCGTACGCGCTCGGCTCGTATTCCTTCCACGCTCCCGGTTCCGGCCTGGCCGACCGGCGCAGGCTGGCCGAACCGATCGGGGACCGGCTGTACCTCGCGGGTGAGGCCGTTGGGGTGAACAATCCGGCCACCGTGACCGGCGCCGTGGTCAGTGGCCGGCACGCCGCCGGCCGATTGATGCACCGGTTGAGCGGCTGACGGTCGCTACCGGCGCTCCAGCGCGCCGGCACAGGCATCGAGGATGGCGGCAAAGCTCGAGCGCAGCAGCCGATGGCTGAGCGCCTCCAACAGCTTTCCCCCGGCCCAGGCCGGATGGGTGTAGTTGGTCACCCAGTCCACCCGCGTCCCCTCCCCCGCGGCGGCGAACGTCAGCGTGCCGCCCTCGTGGTTGAACGGCGGGAACGAGCGGACGATGAGGTAGGAGTAGCTGTGCGGCCGGTCGTAGGCGGTGATCTCCTCGCGGAACCACGTGCCGACCCCGATCACCTCGCGCACGGCGCCGGCGCCGGGCCGCGGCGAATCCTTCGCGTAATCGGCCTTCAGCACCAGCGGAGCGGCGGCCAGGTTCGGCGGGTCGGCCAGCCAGTCGAAGACCCGTTCCGGGGCCGCGTCGATCGTTCGCTGCAAGTTGATCTGGACCACCCGACACATGCTAGACGCCGATGTCTCGCACATAATTGGGTAGCGTCAACGAACGGTACGCGATGACAACTGTGTTGGTGGACACGCACGATCTGGGTGAGGCCGAGCAGATCCTCGGTCAGACCTACGCCGCCGTGCGCATTCTCGGCACCGCAACCGACGGCGCCCGCATGAGAATCTCGCGAAGGTCGTTGGGCCCGCTGACCATCGACGACGGTGAGGTCGGCTACGAGTTCAGCTACGACGCCGAGTCCCCCGAGAAGATCTACCTGTGCCGGGTGCGTTCCGGGCTGGTGGAGGAGCGGCTACCCGACGGGGGGACGAATTCCGTTGGCGCCGAGGGGATCCTGGCATTTGGGGCGCTCGACGTGCCGTTCACCGGCCGGGTGAGCCGCGCGCACTGCGACATCGTCACGATCGACCGGGGCCTCTTCGATCGGGTGGCGACGATGGGCGGCGGTCGCCGGCCCGGACCGGTCCGATTGACCGATTCCCGACCGGTTTCCGCGGCGGCGGCCCGGCATTTGGTCCGCACCGTCGACTACGTGCGGGACGGCTTGCTGGCCGACGCGGCCACCAGCGGCGCGACGCTGATCGCCGCCACCGCGATGCAGCATCTGGCGGCCACCATGCTTGCCACTTTCCCGAACAACGCGTTGTTCGATCCGACGATCGAGGATAGCCGCGACACCACCCCGGCGTTGCTGCGGCGCGCGATCGCCTTCATCGAAGAGCACGCCGACAGCGACATCGGCATCGCCGACATCGCGCGGGCCACCTACGTCACGCCGCGCGCGATTCAGTTGATGTTCCGTCGCCACCGCGATTGCACGCCAATGGAATATCTGCGCCGGGTCCGGCTGCACTACGCACACCAGGACCTGCTGGCCGCCGAGCGGGCGCACACCACCGTCACCCAGATCGCCGCCAGGTGGGGGTTCGCGCACACGGGCCGGTTCGCCGTCTACTACCGCGAGGTCTACGGCCAAAGCCCGCATACCACGTTGCGCGACTGACGCTACGTCAGCTGTTTGAGCGTGGCGTGGGGGCTGTGGCCGTAGGTCTGCCGATAGAGCACCGCGAATCGCCCGGTGTGCGCGAACCCCCACCTGGCGGCGATCTCGGTGACGGTGCTGCCGGACGGCTCGGCGGCGATGAGATCGTCGTGCGCGCGCTGCAGCCGGACGCGACGCACGTATT
>NZ_LZKL01000121.1 GCF_001668725.1 Mycobacterium sp. E787
CCGGACCCCTCGGCGAACGCGCCGACTGGTGGTGGTACGACCCCTTCCAACCCCAACCACCACCATCGACCAACTAGATTCGCGAACGGCACCACATCGAAGCCCAAACAGATTGCAGCACAACCAAACTCGCTCGCACTATCCGGTGCGATCGGATCTCGATGCTCGCGACCCGCCGCCAGGCCCGGCTCGATGCCCCGGGCTCTCCATCATGAGCCCCGCTGTCATGCCGTTGATTTGAGCGAAGTCGGGTCACTACAGAGTTGACCGAGCTGGTGCATCGGCGGAAAGCACCGCGCCGAACGCGGGACGCTAGCCGATTCCCAACACGTCCGGCGCTAGGTTGAGGCGGTGTAGATCTCCCCACCACGGTTAGGGGCATACGTATCAGGGAGCGTCGTACGGATCTGCCGCGGTGGGTATACGTGCCCGCCGCCGTGGGAGCCGCGTTCGTGGTGCTCCCACTGCTGGCGATCGCGATCAAGGTTGACTGGCCGAACTTCTGGTCGCTGATCACCAGCGCCTCGTCCAGGACGGCGCTGGCGCTGAGCCTGAAGACGGCCGCCGCCAGCACCGCCCTGTGTGTGCTGCTGGGAGTGCCGATGGCGCTGGTGCTGGCCCGCAGCACCGCGCGCCCGGTGCGGATGCTGCGACCGCTGATCCTGCTACCGCTGGTGCTACCGCCGGTGGTGGGCGGCATCGCGTTGCTTTACGCGTTCGGCCGGGTCGGCTTGATCGGGCGCTACCTGGAGGCGGCCGGCGTCAGCATCGCCTTCAGCACCACCGCGGTGGTGCTGGCGCAGACGTTCGTCTCGCTGCCGTTCCTGGTGATCTCCCTCGAGGGCGCCGCCCGCACCGCCGGAGCCGACTACGAGGTGGTGGCCGCGACGCTGGGCGCGCGGCCCAGCGTGGTGTGGTGGCGGGTGACAATGCCGCTGCTGCTGCCGGGGCTGACGTCGGGAGCGGTGCTGGCGTTCGCCCGCTCGCTGGGGGAGTTCGGTGCGACGTTGACGTTCGCCGGCTCCCGGCAGGGCGTCACCCGGACGCTGCCGCTGGAGATCTACCTGCAGCGGGTGACCGACGCGAACGCCGCCGTGGCGCTGTCGATTCTGTTGGTGGTCGTGGCCGCACTGGTGGTGCTGGGCCTGGGCGCACGCCGGCTGACCGAGACCGACGTCAGCCGATGAGCGAGCTGCAGCTGCGCGCCGTCGTCGCCGACCGCCGTCTGGATGTTGAGTTCTCGGTGTCGGCTGGCGAGGTGCTGGCCGTCCTGGGTCCCAACGGCGCCGGCAAGTCCACCGCGCTGCATGTCATCGCCGGCCTGGTTCGTCCCGACGAGGGGGTGGTGCGGTTCGGGGATCGGGTGCTGACCGACACCGCGGCCGGGGTGAACGTGGCAACGCACGATCGACGGGTGGGGCTGCTACTGCAGGATCCGCTGCTGTTCCCGCACCTGAGCGTGGTCGGCAACGTCGCGTTCGGGCCGCACAGCCGTCGCGGGTTGTTTCGCCCATCCGGGGCCAACGGGAGGGCGACGGCGCTGCGCTGGCTGCGCGAGGTGGACGCCGAACGCCTCGCCGACCGCAAACCGCGGCAGCTCTCCGGGGGCCAGGCGCAGCGGGTGGCGATCGCCCGCGCGCTGGCGGCCGAACCCGATGTGTTGCTGCTCGACGAGCCACTGACCGGACTCGACGTAGCCGCGGCCGCCGGCATACGTGCGGTGCTGCGCGACGTGGTCAGCCGGACCGGTTGCGCGGTCGTCCTGGTCACCCATGAACTGCTCGACGTATTCACGCTGGCCGATCGGGTGCTGGTCCTCGAATCCGGGAGGATCGCCGAAATCGGCCCGGCGTCAAGCGTTCTCACCGCCCCGCGCAGTCATTTCGGCGCCCGCATCGCGGGCATCAACATCGTCGACGGCACCGTCGGGGACGACGGGTCGTTGCGCGACCACTCCGGCGCGCACTGGCAGGCAGCCCCAGGCCAGCGGCTGGACGCCCACGTCGTCCACGCGGTCGCGGTGTTCCCACCCACGGCCGTCGCGGTGTACCGGGACCGGCCGCACGGCAGCCCACGCAATGCGGTCGAGGTGACGGTCGCCGAACTCGACGCCCGCGGGTCCGCGGTTCTGGTGCGGAGCCGGGAACAGCCGGACGGCGCACCCGGGCTGGCCGCAGAGATCACCGCGGACGCGGCCACGGAACTGCGGCTGACGCCGGGGGAGCGGGTGTGGTTCTCCGTCAAGGCCCACGAGGTGACGCTGTATCCGGCACCCCGGTGACCTGCGGGGACCGCCCAAGGTTGCACATCGGCAACATCGGCAGAACTGCCGCACGGCACCCTTGCGTCACAGCGGTAACGCGGTAGGTTCGTCGCCATGGAGCAGGTGGACGCGAACTCGACACGTCGCAAAGGATTCTGGGCGACGCTGGCGATCGCCACGGTGACCAGCGCGGGCGCGGTCGCCATCGCATTACCGGCGACGTCCAGCGCCGATCCGGAGACCCCGACCCCGGTCCCGCCGAGCACGACGGCCGCGCCCGCGCCCGCGCCGGCGACCACCACGACGCCGCCCCCGCCGGGCGCTCCCGGGGCGCCGCAGGCGCAACCGGGCGATCAGAACCCGGCGCCGCCCCCGCCACCGGTTGACCCGAACGCGCCACCGCCACCGGCCGTCGACCCCAACGCCGGCCGGATCGGCAACGCCGTCGGCGGCTTCAGCTTCGTGCTGCCCCCTGCGTGGGTCGAATCCGACGCGTCCCACCTGGACTACGGTTCGGAGTTGCTCAGCAAGACCACCGGACAGCCCCCGGCGCCCGGGCAGGCGCCGCCGGTCGCCAACGACACGCGCATCGTGATGGGCCGGCTGGACCAGAAGCTCTATGCCAGCGCCGAAGCCACCAACGCCAAAGCCGCGGTGCGGCTCGGCTCGGACATGGGTGAGTTCTTCATGCCCTATCCCGGCACCCGGATCAACCAGACGAGCGAACCGCTGACCGCCGCCAACGGGATCACCGGAAGCGCGTCGTACTACGAGGTGAAGTTCAGCGATCCGTCCAAGCCCAACGGCCAGATCTGGACGGGCGTCGTCGGCTCGCCCTCGGCCGGGAACGGGCCCCCGCAGCGCTGGTTCGTGGTGTGGCTGGGGACCTCGAACGACCCGGTGGACCAGGGCGCGGCGAAGGCTCTCGCCGAGTCCATCCAGCCGTGGACGCCGCCGGCCGCCCCGGCGCCGGCTCCCGGAGCCCCCGCGCCGGCCCCCGGTGCTCCCGCTCCCGCCCCGGCTCCGGGCCAGGCGCCCGCGGGCGAAGTCACTCCCGGTACCGCGCCGACGCCGCAGCGGAACGTGGCGAGCTGACGGGCCGCCGGACCCCCTTTCGCTGACCCTCCCCGCCGGCCCGAATCCGGCAATTTGGCGCATGTTTCATAGGGAGAAATGGGGTATTCCCTGGGCACGGCCCAGCGGTCCCGCTGGGCTTTGCCACGGATTGCAAGGAGACCCGTATGGACGTCATCGCAGCAACCGAATTTCTTGCCCGATCATCCACCCTGACCAGCGTCGGCTGGATCGGCTACATCATCATCGGCGGTCTGGCGGGCGCGCTCGCCAGCCGGATCATGAGGGGCAGCGGAGCCGGCATCCTGATGGACATCGTGATCGGCATCGTCGGCGCGTTGATCGGTGGCTTCATCCTGAGTTTCTTCCTCAACACCGCCGGCGGCGGCTACATCTTCACCTTCTTCACCGCGCTGCTCGGATCGCTGATCCTGCTCTGGGTCGTGGGCATGGTGCGGCACCGGACCTGACCGCGGCTAACCCGGCATGATGTAGGCATGGCCCGGGCGGCGACGACCACGACGATGCGCGCATGGCGGGTGCGCCGCCCGGGACCCATGGAGACCGGCCCGCTCGAGCGGGTCACCGCCGAGGTGCCGAGGCCCCAACCATCGGAGTTGCTGGTCGCGGTGCGGGCATGCGGCGTGTGCCGCACCGACCTGCACGTCGCCGAGGGCGACCTCCCGGTACACCGCGAGGGGGTGACGCCGGGCCACGAGGTGGTGGGCGAGGTCGTCGAAGTCGGCGCCGAGGCCGGTGATGAGTTCAAACCGGGGGACCGGGTGGGCATCGCCTGGCTGCGGCACACCTGTGGCGTGTGCAAGTACTGCCGGCGGGGCAACGAGAACCTCTGCCCGGACTCCCGCTACACCGGCTGGGACGCCGATGGTGGATACGCCGAATTCGCCACTGTCCCAGCAGCTTTCGCGCATCACCTGCCGAGCGGTTACAGCGACACCGAACTGGCGCCGCTGCTGTGTGCGGGCATCATCGGGTACCGCTCCCTGCTGCGCGCCGAGCTGCCGCCGGGGGGACGGCTGGGTCTGTACGGCTTCGGCGGCAGCGCCCATATCACCGCGCAGGTGGCGTTGGCTCAGGGTGCCGAAGTGCACGTGATGACCCGCGGGGCCGACGCCCGCCGGCTGGCGCTGGAGCTCGGGGCGGCGTCGGCGCAGGGCGCCGCCGACCCGCCACCCGTGCCGCTGGACGCCGCGATCCTCTTTGCGCCGGTGGGGGAGCTGGTGCTGCCGGCGCTGGAGGCGCTGGACCGCGGCGGCACGCTGGCGATCGCGGGCATTCACCTCTCCGATATCCCGCCCCTGAACTACCAGCGCCACCTGTTTCAGGAACGCCAGGTACGGTCGGTCACCTCGAACACCCGCGCCGACGCGCGGGCCTTCCTGGACTTCGCCGGACAGCACCACATCGAGGTGACCACGCCGGAGTACCCGCTCGACCGGGCCGACGAGGCCCTGGCCGATCTCAGCGCCGGGCGCATCGCGGGCGCGGCGGTGCTGCTGGTCTGATTCGACCTCAGGTCGACAGGTGCCAGACCAGCGCCGCGGCCAGGGCACCGAGGCCGTTCAGCGACCAGTGCAGCGCGATCGGCGCGATCAGGCTGCCGCTGCGCCGGCGCAGCCAGCTGAAGACGAACCCGGCCGCCCCCGTCGCCAGCACCGCAAGCGTCACCCCGGCCAGCATCCCAGCGAAGCCGCCGCCGAACAGCCGGGTGAAGCCGACGTTGTTGCTGGTGAGCCCCAGCGAGGTGGCGACGTGCCACAGGCCGAACAGCAGCGACCCGCCCAGCGCCACCCCCCGGAAACCCCAGGCCCGGTTCAGCGCGCCGTGCAGCACACCCCGGAAGGCCAGCTCCTCGGGGATCACGGTCTGCAGCGGGATGATCACCATGGAGGCGACCAGCGCGCCGGAGATCGTGGCGTAGTGGTTGTTCAGGAACATCGGCCGGGTCATGGGCAACAGGATCCCCAGCGTGATAACCGCCGCGACGACGCCGACGGCGGCCAGCGCATACCCCAACCCGGACCGCCAGTGCTGCCGGCCCAGGCCGAGGTCGGCCCAGTCCAGACCCCGGGCGCGCATCAGGATCGCCAGGCCGACGGCGGCGGCCGGGACGGTGGCGATGCTGGCCCACGGCGTCGTGAAGTGCGCGATCAGGTTGGTCAGCACCAGCACCGCGACGACCACGGCGATGTCGAGGTGGACGTGGAACCGGTGCAGCGCCGAGGGCTGTGCGGCAGCGATGGCGTCGGGCATCCGCCAAGTTTACCTGTGAGCCCCGTTTACCCGGCTCAGTCGGAGGAGGGCGCCCCGGCGGCGGCATGCTGACGGGCGCGGAACGCCTGGACCTTGGCCCGGTTGCCGCACGTGCCCATCCCACACCAATGCCGGTTGCGGGCCCGCGACGCGTCGATGTAGAGGCGGGTGCAGCGAGGAGCGGCGCATTCCTTGACGCGCTCGATGTCGGGCCCGCCGTAGAGGTCGAGCAGATCGGCGGCCAGCACCGCGAGGAGCTGCGGCGCGGTGCCGTCGCGGCGCACGGATCCGTCCGGGTGCAACACGGGGGTGAGCTGGCGCTGGGCGGCCTGCTCATTGAGCAGGTCGACGTCGGCGACCTCGGGCGCGTCGCCGCTGAGCCTTGCCGAGACGACGCGATAGATGGCTTCGCGCAGCGCGATCGCCGTGGCCAGCTCGTCGTCGGTGATCTCGATCCCCGCATCCAGCAGCCCGGCCCCGACCGCCCAGTCCGACAGCCGTTGCGGGTCAGTCAGCAGTTCCTCGCGGGCCGACGTTCGATACCTCAGCGTGCCCACGAAGTCGAGGCATCGCCGACCGCCCACGTACTGGAACTTCACGTAACCACCTTGACAGGTTTCACCGTCGGGCGCAAGATGTAACTATCCAAGATGGTTACAACGTGAAGGATCAGCTCGCACGAGAGGAGCAACCGATGGCGACAACGATTTGGACGTTGCTCTCGATATTTGTCATCGCTCCCACGGGTGCTCTTGTCTTCGACAGGCCCCTCAACGGTAATTGGATCTGGCACATCGACGCCGAGAAGCCGAGGGACTATCGCTGAGCTCGGGAGAGCCCGGCGCGCAAGATCACCCGCCCGTCACTCGCGACGTTCCTCCCAGGTCCAGGCCGAGATCGCCGGGTCGTCCTCGCCGTGCTCCCGGGTGTAGCCGCGGGCCGCCAGCCGGGCGTCGACCATACGCTGACGCAGCACCGCGGCCTGGCTGGCCAGCCCGTCGACCCGGTCGATGACGTCCATGACGAGGTGGAACCGGTCGAGGTCGTTGAGCATCACCATGTCGAACGGCGTCGTGGTGGTGCCACGCTCCTTGAACCCGCGCACATGGATGTGCGGATGGTTGGTGCGCCGATAGGTCAGCCGATGGATCAGCCACGGGTAGCCGTGGTAGGCGAAGATGACCGGCTTGTCGCGGGTGAACAGCGCGTCAAATTCCCTGTCCGGCAAGCCATGTGGGTGCTCGGATTCCGGCTGTAGGCGCATCAGGTCGACGACGTTGACCACCCGGACCGCCAGCCCGGGCAGTTCGCGGCGCAGGATGTCGGCCGCTGCCAGGGTCTCGAGCGTCGGGATGTCCCCGGCGCAGGCCAGCACCACGTCGGGTTCGGCGCTGGCGGTGCTCGCCCACGGCCAGATGCCCAGGCCGCGCGCGCAGTGGGCGATCGCCTCGTCCATGTCCAGGTAGGCCAGCGCGGGCTGCTTGCCGGCGACGATGACATTGACGTAGTTGCGGCTGCGCAGGCAGTGGTCGGCCACCGACAACAGCGTGTTGCCGTCCGGCGGCAGATACACCCGCGTCAGCTCGGCCCGCTTGTTGGCGACCAGGTCGATGAACCCGGGATCCTGGTGCGACGCACCGTTGTGGTCCTGGCGCCACACGTGCGAGGTCAGCAGGTAGTTCAGCGACGCGATCGGCCGCCGCCAAGGCAGTTCACGGCTGGTGGCAAGCCATTTCGCGTGCTGGTTGAGCATCGAGTCGACGATGTGCACGAACGCCTCGTAGCAGTTGAACAGGCCGTGCCGGCCGGTCAGCAGGTAGCCCTCCAGCCAGCCCTGGCACAGGTGCTCGGAGAGCACCTCCATCACCCGGCCGTCCGGCGCGAGGTGCTCGTCGTCGGGTGATATCTCCGACATCCACACCTTGGCCGTCGACCCGTACACGGCGTCGAGCCGATTCGAGGCGGTCTCATCGGGACCCATCAGGCGGAACCGGTCGGAGTTGCGGGCGATCACGTCGCGCAGGAAGGTGCCCAGGACCCGGGTGGCCTCGTGCGTCTGGGTGGCCGGACGCGACACCGGCACGGCGTAGTCGCGGAAGTCGGGCAGGTCGAGGTCGTGCAGCAGCAGGCCGCCGTTGGCGTGCGGGTTGGCGCTCATCCGGCGGTCGCCGCGCGGCGCCAGCGCCCGCAGCTCGGGGCGCAGCGCGCCGCCGGCGTCGAACAATTCCTCGGGCCGGTAGCTGCGCAGCCATTCCTCCAGCTGCGCGCGGTGCGTCGGGTTGTCGTGCGTCTCGGCCAGCGGCACCTGGTGCGCCCTCCAGGTGCCCTCGACCTTCTTGCCATCCACCATTTTCGGCCCGGTCCAGCCCTTGGGCGTGCGCAGCACGATCATCGGCCAGACGGGCCGCGCGACGCTGTTGCCGCCGCGCGCCGCGCTCTGGATGGCCGCGATGTCGTCGAAGGCGTCGTCCAGCGCGGCGGCCAATTGCCGGTGCACGTCGGTGGGGTCGTCACCGGCGACCGTGATCGGCCGGTAGCCGTAACCGCGCAGCAGCGCTTCCAGCTCGGGGTGGGGGATGCGCGCCAGCACGGTCGGGTTGACGATCTTGTAGCCGTTGAGCGCCAGGATGGGCAGCACCGCGCCGTCGGTGACCGGGTTGAGGAACTTGTTGGAATGCCAGCTGGCGGCCAGCGGGCCGGTCTCCGCCTCGCCGTCGCCGACCACGCAGGCCACCACCAGGTCCGGGTTGTCGAAAGCCGCGCCGTAGGCGTGCACCAGCGCGTAGCCCAGTTCGCCGCCCTCGTGGATCGACCCCGGGGTCTGGGCCGCCACGTGACTGGGGATGCCGCCGGGAAAAGAGAACTGCCGGAACAGCTTTCGCAGCCCTTCGGCGTCCTCCTCGATGCCGGTGTAGACCTCGCTGTAGGTGCCCTCGAGGTAGGCGTTCGCTACCAGCCCGGGGCCGCCGTGCCCGGGCCCCGTGACGTAGATGACGTTGGCGTCGCGGTTGCGGATGACGCGGTTCAGGTGGGCGTAGACGAGGTTGAGCCCGGGCGTGGTGCCCCAGTGCCCCAGCAGCCGGGGCTTGACGTGTTCGGGCGCCAGCGGCTCGGTCAGCAGCGGGTTGTCGAGCAGATAAATCTGCCCGACCGACAGGTAATTGGCGGCGCGCCAATACGCATTGATCAGGTTGACTTCGTCGTCGGCGAGGGAAACGGTCGTCGCGGATGCTGCGGTTTCTGCGGTCACCCGCCCGATTGTCCGCGCCCCAGTTGAACACCGCTCGTCGCGCTCGCTACTCCTGATGGCGGCGACCCGCATCGCCCGGCTCCGCCGCGCTCGCGATCGCCGACGACTCCTCGCCGCGGGCGCGCGCCTCGTAGGCCCGGCGCTTTTCCACGTCGACGTCGTCGGTGAAGACGTGGTCGCCGCCGAGCATCCGGTTGAGCCCCTCGGCGAGGCGGCGTGGCCAGAATTTCTGGGACACCACCATGGCCCCGGCGGCCTTGGTGATCCGCACCCGAGGCTTCGGGCGGGCGATCAGCCCGACGATCGCGTCGGCGATCTCGGCCGGTTCGGCGTTACGGAACCCCTTCATCCCGGGGGTCCCGGCGACGAGCTCGGTGTTGACGAACGTCGGCAACACCATGGAGAACTTCACGCCGGTCGAGTGATACTCCAGCCGGGCCGAATCGGTGAACCCGACGACCGCGTGCTTGCTGGCGCAGTAGGTGGCCAGGCCGACGACGTTGAGCTCACCGGCCAGCGAGGCGACGTTGATGACGTGGCCGGAGCCGCGCGGGACCATGCGCTGTGCGGCCAGCTTGCTGCCCAGGATCACGCCGTAGACGTTGATGTCCAGGATGCGGCGGGTGACCGCGTCCGGCTCGTCGACGATGCGGCCGACCGGCATGATGCCGGCGTTGTTGATCAGCACGTCGATCGGGCCCAGTTGGCGCTCGACCTCGTCCAGGAAGTCGGCGAACGAATGCGTGTCGGTGACGTCGAGCTTGCCGTAGACGTCCAGGCCGAGCGCGGCGCCCGACTCCTTCACCCGTACCTCGTCGACGTCGCCGATGGCGACCTTGGCGCCGAGGTTGTGCAGCGCGGTCGCGGTGGCCAGCCCGATGCCGCGCGCCCCGCCGGTGATCACGATGACCTTGCCGCGGACCTTCAGGCCGATCGATGCCGTGTCTGCCATGGCGGTCCTCCAGCGAAGTTGACGGGTGTCAGGTTTGACGATGGGCTAAGCACAGCACTCGGCGCCGCGACGCGCAAATAGCGCCGTCGCGGCCGATACTGCAACGGTGACCGAGGTGCGGGCGGCCGTCCTGGCGGACGCCGACGATGTGGCCCGGGTGCAGCTGCGGTCGTGGCGGTCGGCCTACCAGGGCCTGATCGCGCGGGACTTTCTCGACGAGCTCGAGCCTGCCTTCTTCGCCGACCGGTACACCTTCGGCCGGGTGGGGCTGCGGATGCCGTCCACGTTGGTCGCGGTCGACGGTTCGGCGATCCGCGGCCTGGTCACCACCGGCCTGTGCCGTGACGGCGACCTGCCGAATTTCGGTGAGCTGATGGCGATTTACGTCGATCCCGCGCATGTGCGCCGCGGGGTGGGTCGGTTGCTGATGGCCGCCGCCCGGGAGCGGCTCCGCCTCGTGGGCGTGGCGGGCGCCGTGTTGTGGGTGCTCGAGGGCAACGCCTCGGCCCGGAGGTTCTACGAACGCGACGGCTGGAACTTCGACGGCGGTTGCCGCACAACGCCTTTCGGCGACACGCCGGCGCGTCAGCTGCGCTACCGGTGCCAGCCGGTCTAGGAAGCATCCACGCCGATGGGCATCGCCCGTTGCCCGCGCCGCAACAACCTGGTATGTTTACGGCGATAACATGGTAAAGGAAGGCGCGCGGTTGTGAAGGTGATGTTCGACGGCGAGAAGCGGCTGCCGACCGCGCAAGGGTGCGCGGACGGCTACCCCTCCGTGTGGTTGCAACTCCAGGTGCGACGGCTGCAACACCTGCCCGCCTTCGCCGCGGCGATACCGTCGGTGATAGCGCACGCCAAAGCCTTTCCCGGCATGATCCGCTTCGGATTCGACATCGACTGGGAGCGGGGCAGATTCCGGACCTTCGGCGCGTTCGACAGCGAAACCTCGCTGCGCGACTACATCACCGACGGCGCACACGGGGTCATCTACCGGCGCCTGCGCGGCCGGCTCGGCGAGGTCTCCGTCAACTACGGCACGCTCGCCGTGACGGCATTGCCGACCACCTGGGGGGAAGTGCCGCCATCGTGCTTCACCGAAGAGCGGGCGACGCACCCCAATTGAAGTGGCAAACCTTTCCGCGTGCCGCGGTGAGTCCCGCCGGAAACCGCCGAGCGGCGATGTCACCATAGCGCTATGCCACGACCGCCAGGAGCGCATCAAACCCGGTCATCCACTGACACGTACCACCACGGGGACCTGCGCAGGGCCCTGCTGGACCACGCGGTGGAACTGGCCCGCGCCGGCGGACCCGACGCGGTGGTCATGCGTGACGTACAGCGCCGGGCGGGCGTGAGCAACGCGGCCGCCTACCGCCACTATGCGGACCGTGATGAATTGCTCGCGGGTGTCATCGCCTACGCCCTGGAACAGCTGGCCACCACGATGCAGGAGGCCCTGAACGCGGTGCCGGCACGCGGCGATCGAAAGCGCCGGGCGCTGGCACGATTCCGCGCCACCGGTCACGCGTACGTCGACTTCGCGCTCACCGAACCCGGACTGTTCCGCACCGCTTTCGCGTCTCACCCGGCCAGCCGCGAGACCGTCGAGGCCGCAGAAACGGTTGCGGGGGAACAACATCCGTTCCAGCTCCTGCGGCGCTGCGTCGACGACCTGGTAAAGACCGGAGTGGTCGCGCCCCGCCGTCGGGCCGGACTCGACGAAGCGGCGTGGGCCGCCGTCCACGGGTTGGCCACGCTGTATTTGGACGGGGCGTTGAGCGGCCTGCCGGAGGCCGACAAGCGGCGGATCACCGGCCGCCTGCTCGACGCGTTCGAGCGCGGCATCGGCTAGCGACCGTCTTATGTTGACGCCGATAACATCCATCGCTATGCTTGCGCCATGAGCGCCAATCGGTTTCGCAGCCGTTACGGACCGTGGGCCTTGGTCACCGGGGCCAGCGACGGCATCGGCCGGGCGATCGCCCACGAGCTGGCACGCCGCGGTCTCAACCTGGTGCTGGTGGCCCGAGGCAGGGCGCGGCTGGACGCGATCGCCCGGGAGGTGAACGCCGCCACGGGCGTCGAAACCCTGGTCGTCGCAGCGGATCTCGCCGACGCGAACGGCCCGGCGACGGTCGCCGAAGCGACGAGCCACCTCGACGTCGGCCTCGTGGTGCTGGCCGCGGGCTTCGGCACCGTGGGTCAGTTCCCCGACTTGGCGCTCGGGCCGGAGCTGGAGATGATCGCGGTCAACGTCACCGCGGTGACCGCGCTCGCGCACGCGTTCACACCCCGATTGGTCCGCCGCGGAAGCGGCGGCATCGTGTTGTTCGGGTCGATCGTCGGGTGGCAGGGCGTTCCGGGGCAGGCGACCTACTCGGCGACCAAGGCCTACGTCCAGGGCTTCGCCGAGGCGCTGCACGGCGAGCTGAAGCCGCGGGGCGTCGACGTCTTGTCGGTGGCACCGGGTCCCGTCCGTACCGGCTTCGGCGCGCGGGCCGGGATGACCATGAGTTCAGCGACCACGCCGGAGGTGGTCGCCGAAGCCACCCTTTCGGCGCTGGGACGCCGGACCACCGTCGTGCCCGGTCTGCAGGCGAAGTTCCTGACCGCTTCGCTCATGGCGCTGCCCCGGCGCCTTCGCAGCGCGATCCTCGGGAGCGTGATCGGCCGGATGCGGACCGCACCGGCAACGGCCTCGTGAGTGGTCACCAACCCGCGGAGCCGGGGACGCCTTTGAACGGTCCGGTGATCCAGCTCGTGATCCAACCCCCGTAGAAGCCGCCCGGTTGTGGGACCACGACCTCGCCGTTGACGGTGCAGCGGTCGACCTTCGCCGCCAGCACCGCGACCGCGCCGCGTAGCGACGCAAACCCGGGCGACGGGTGCAGGTAGCTCCACGCGGCCTTGGGGGCGACCGCGGTGGCGCTCACCAGGTCGTAGTAGGTGGCCTGCCCTTTCCACTCACACCACGAGCTTCCGGACGCCTGACGCAATGTTGCGCCGGCAAAGGCTTCCCGCGGGAGGTAATAGGTCGGCGGATGACTGGTCTCGAGCACCCTCCAGGCCTGCTCGGTCGACGCGATCACTTCGCCGCCCAGCTCCACGGTGATCCGCCCGGTGAAGGGCTCCAGGCGGGGCGGTCGTGGATAATCCCACACCGATTCCCGTTCCGGCGCGGCCCCTCGCGCTTCGGCATGGCTCATGCGCAGTCTCCGAACTCGTCGATCGACCTTCGGTCGACGATGCGACGGAAGGTGATCCCAGGTTAGGCGAAGCCGGTGCGCGCTTCAGCGCAGGCTGAGCACCACCAGGCTGATCCCGCCCGCCAGCGCGCAGTAGACGGCGAACGGCGTCAGGGTGCGGGTCTGGAAGTACCGGGTGAGGTAGCGGACGGCCAGGTAGGCGGCGACGAAGGAGGCGACGCTGCCGGCCAGCACCTGGCCGTGGATGCCCGCCCCGACCGGCCCGAAAAGATCGGGGATCTTGTAGACCCCGGCGGCCAGGATGATCGGCGTGGCCAGCAGGAAGGAGAAGCGGGCGGCGTCTTCGTGCGACAGGCCGCGCCACAGGCCGGCCACCATGGCGATGCCGGAGCGGCTGATGCCGGGGAGCAACGCCAGGATCTGGGAGGCGCCGATCACCAACCCGCGGCGCATCGACAGCTGGGCCAGCCGGTTGTCAATGGCCTCACCGCTGTGCGGCTCGTTGCGCTCGTCCACGGCACCCGCCGGCGACACGCGGCGGCGCAACACCTCACCCGCATACAGGACGATGCCGTTGAGCACCAGGAACGCCGCCGCCGGGATCGGCTTGCCCAGTGTGGTCCGGAACAGGTGCTCGAGGGCCACCCCGGCCAGCCCCACCGGTATGGTGCCGACGACGATCAGCCAGGCGAGCCGCTCGTCGGGCGTCTCGATGCGGCGATGCCGCACCGACGACACGAAGCCGGCCACGATGCGCAGCCAGTCCCGCCAGAAGAACACCAGCAGCGCGGCGGCGGTGGCGACGTGCAGGCCGACGATGAACGCCAGGTAGGGCGACTCGGGGGCCGAGACGCTGAGGTCCCGGGCCCATTGCCCACCGACCAGTGCCGGCACCACGACCGAGTGCCCCAGGCTGGAGACCGGGAACAGCTCGGTGACGCCCTGGAACGCGCCGACGATCACGGCCTCGACGTAGCTCAGGTGGGCGGTCATGCGCGGTGGGCCTCCATCCGGGGGATCGTCGACAGAACTACCGAGCGTAGCGGGTCCGGATTTCCGTTCGAACCGGCTTGGGCGGCCGGGCATTTGGGCGCCGCGCCAACGCCCGGGGTTAGCTGCGGAGGCTCGGGTACGGTGGGCGGATGGGCGACGGGTTGCTGGATGGCGTTCGCGTCCTCGACCTGTCGAACGGCGATGCCGACGCGGTGACCCGGCTGTTCGCCGATCTGGGCGCCGACGTGCTCAAGGTCGAGCCGCCCGGGGGCGACCTGGAGCGCGAGCAATTGCCGACGCTGGCCGGCACGAGCATCCCGTTCGCTGTGCACAACGCCAACAAGCGCAGTGCCGTGCTGGACCCGCTCGACGAGGACGCCTGCTACCGGTTGCTCGATCTCGCCGCCGAGGCCGACATCGTGGTGGACAGCGGCCTGGACGGGCTGGCCGCCGCATTCGGCGCGCCGGGCCCCGATTTGGCCGCCCGATACCCGCACCTGGTGGTGCTCTCGATCACCGACTTCGGCGCGACGGGCCCGCGGTCGTCGTGGCGCGCCACCGACCCGGTGTTGTACGCGATGTCCGGCTCGTTGTCGCGATCCGGGCCCACCACCGGCACCCCGGTGTTGCCGCCGGACGGCATCGCGTCGTCCACCGCAGCCGTGCAGGCGGCCTGGGCCGCGCTTGTCGCCTACTACAACCGACTACGTTGCGGCACGGGCGATTACATTGACTTCGCCCGGTTCGACGCCGTCGTGATGGCGCTCGACCCGGCGTTCGGCGCCCCCGGCCAGGCCGCCGCCGGCGCGCGTCGCAGCGGAGGGTGGCGCGGACGGCCGAAAAACCAGGACGCGTACCCGATCCTGCCGTGCAGCGACGGCTACGTCCGGTTGTGCGTGATGGCACCGCGGCAGTGGCGCGGCCTGCGGCGCTGGCTGGGGGAGCCGGAGGCCTTCCAAGACCCCGCATACGACGCCATCGGTGCCCGCTTTGCGGCCTGGCCGGAGATCAGCGTGCTGGTGCGGGCGCTGTTCGCCGAGCAGACGATGAAGGATCTGGTGGCCGCCGGGCAGGCGCACGGCGTGCCGATCGCGGCGGTGCTGCCGCCGTCCTGGGTCCTGGGCTCCGAACACTTCCAGGCGGTGGGCGCGATCACGCAGGCCGAGCTCGTCCCGGGCGTGCGCACCGCCGTGCCCACCGGTTATTTCGTCGTCGACGGGCAGCGGTCGGGTTTTCGCTCCCCGGCGCCCACCGCGGGGGCGGACGAACCGTACTGGCGCGCCAATCCCGCGGTGGTATCGGCCCCCTCGGGCAGGGTCGGCGAACAGCCGTTGGCGGGGCTGCGGATTCTCGACCTGGGCATCATCGTCGCCGGCGGAGAGCTGAGCCGGTTGTTCGGCGACCTGGGCGCCGAGATCATCAAGGTCGAAAGCGCCGACTACCCGGACGGGCTGCGGCAGGCCCGCGCCGGCGCCGCCATGAGCGAGTCGTTCGCGTGGACCCACCGCAACCAGCTCGGGCTCGGTCTGGACCTGCGCAGCCCGCGGGGCAAGGACCTCTTCGGGCGACTGGTCGCGGAGGCCGATGCGGTGTTCGCCAACTTCAAACCGGGAACCCTTGCCGCCCTTGGGTTTTCCTATGACAACCTGCGCCGGCTCAACCCGCGGATCGTGCTCGCCGGCAGCAGCGCGTTCGGCGACACCGGGCCGTGGAGCACCCGGATGGGCTACGGCCCGCTGGTGCGCGCCGCCACCGGCGTCACCCGGCTCTGGACGTCCGACGATCCGGACGGCGCCGCCGACGGCGCGCGGCATTCCTTCTACGACGCGACGACGATATTTCCCGACCACGTGGTCGGGCGGGTCACCGCGATCGCGGCGCTGGCCGCGCTGATCCGCCGCAACCGGACCGGCCACGGCGCCCACGTGCACATTTCGCAGGCCGAGGTCGTGGTCAATCAGCTCGACACGCTGTACGTCCTGGAGGCCGCGCGGGCCGCCGGCCTCGGCCCGATCCGCGACGACACCAGCCTGCACGCGGTGTATCCGTGCGCCGGCGACGACGAATGGTGCGTCATCTCGATCGGTTCGGACGACGAATGGCGCCGTATGGCAAGGCTTTTCGATCATCCGCAATGGGCCGATGACCCGCGCTTTGCTACCGGCGAGGCGCGCCTGGCCAACCGGCGCGAGCTGGTGGAGCTGGTGTCCACCCTGACCCGCACCCGCACCCCGGTGCGCGTCGCTGAACTGCTGCAGTCGGCGGGCGTTCCCGCCGGACCGATGAACCGCCCGCCCGACATCCTGGAGGACCCGCAGCTGATCGAGCGAAAGCTGTTCAGCGACATGGTTCACCCGCTGATCGAGCGACCGCTGCCGGCCGAGACCGGCCCGGCGCCGTTTCGGCACATTCCGCCCGCCCCGCACCGCCCGGCCCCACTGCCCGGCCAGGACACGCGGGAGATCTGCCGCCGTCTGCTCGGCATGAGCGCCGACGAGACCGAGCGGCTGATCGACGAGGGCGTGCTGTTCGCGAACGGCTAGTCCCCGGCCCCGGCCCGATTCATAGCCCCGCTAAATTCGTCGTATGACCGTCGATCCCAGGACACCGGTGTTGATCGGCTACGGCCAGGTCAATTGCCGCGACGACATCGACCCGGCGACGCGGTCGATCGAGCCGGTCGACCTGATGGCCGCCGCGGCCCGCCGGGCGGCCGATTCCCGGGTGCTCGAGGCCGTCGATTCCATCCGCGTGGTGAACATCCTGTCGGCGCAGTACCGCGATCCCGGGCTGCTGTTGGGCGGGCGGATCGGCGCCCGCGACTTCAACACCCTGTACAGCCCCGTCGGCGGCAACGTGCCGCAGTCGCTGGTCAACCAGGCCTGCCTGGACATCCAGCGGGGGCGGGCCGGCGTCGTGCTGCTGGCCGGCGCCGAGACCTGGCGCACCCGCAGGGGGCTCAAGGCCAGGGGCGGCAGACTCGAGTGGACCGTGCAGGACGGTTCCGTGCCGATGGCGCCGGTCGCCGGCGACGACGTCCCGATGGCCGGCGAGGCCGAGATCCGGATCGGGCTGGACCGGCCGGCCTACGTGTACCCGCTGTTCGAGCAGGCGCTTCGCATCGCCGACGGCGAGTCGATCGAGCACCACATCGAGCGCGTCGCCGACCTGTGGGCGCGGTTCAACGCCGTCGCGGTCGACAACCCGCACGCCTGGATCCGCAAACCGGTGACCGCCGAGGAAATCCGGCGACCCGCCCCACAGAACCGGATGATCAGCTGGCCGTACACCAAGTTGATGAACTCCAACAACATGGTCGACCAGGGCGCAGCGCTGGTCCTGACCTCCGTCCAGCAGGCCGAACGCCTGGGCGTGCCCACCGAGCGGTGGGTTTACCCGCACGCGGGCACCGACGCCCACGACACCCCGGCCATCGCCGAGCGCGACGAGCTGCACCGCTCGGCGGCCATCCGCATCGGCGGCGCCCGGGCGCTGGAGCTGGCGGGGCTGGGCATCGACGACGTCGACTACGTCGACCTGTACTCCTGCTTTCCCTCCGCCGTTCAGGTAGCTGCGGCCGAACTCGGGCTGGCCGTCGACGACCCCGCCCGCCCGCTCACCGTCACCGGCGGGCTGACCTTCGCCGGCGGCCCGTGGAGCAACTACGTGATGCATTCCATCGCCACGATGGCCGAGCTACTGGCGGCCAACCCCGGGCGCCGCGCCCTCATCACGGCCAACGGCGGATACCTGACCAAGCACAGCTTCGGCGTCTACGGCACCGAGCCACCGGCCGAATTCCGTTGGCAGAACGCCCAACCGGCGGTCGACCGCGAACCCACCCGCGAGGGCCTGGTCTCCTGGGAGGGCGTCGGGACCGTCGAAGCCTGGACCACCCCGTTCGACCGCGACGGCAAACCCGAGAAGGCCTTCGTCTCGGTGCGCACGCCCGACGGGGCGCGCACCCTGGCCGTCGTCGCCGACCCCGCCGCGGCCGCGGCGACCGTGCGCGAAGATATCGGTGGCGCCAAGGTTGCCGTCACCGCGGACGGCGCCGCGACGCTGCGGTAGCCGGCCAGGGCCATTAGGCCCTGGACAGAGGCCTGTTGCGTGGGTAACGGTCGCCTAAGTGCTAGCGACTTGCCTATTGTCGAGACTGGACGTTGGGAGAGGTGGACCCGGATGCACATCCTGGTTACCGACGCTACCGGCGCGGTCGGGAGGCAGGTCGCACGCCAGCTGCTGGCTGCTGGGCACACGGTCACCGGGATCGCTGAGCGTCCCCATCCCTACCTCGACCCCGGCGTCGAGTTTGTTTGCGCCCCCCTGCGCCACCCAGTCCTGCAGGAGTTGGCCGACGAAGCCGGCGCGGTGATCCACCTGGCCCCGGTCGACACCAGCGCACCCGGCAGCGCGGACGTCGACGGGGTCGCCCGAGTCACCCACGCCGCCGCCCGCGCGGGGGCGCGGATGCTGTTCGTGTCCCAGGCGGCGGGGCGGCCCGAGCTGTATCGACCGGCCGAGGAGCTGGTGTCCACCGGCTGGGCGCCCAGCCTGGTCATCCGGATCGCGCCGCCGGTCGGCCGCCAGCTCGACTGGATGGTGTGTCGCACGGTGGCCACGCTGCTGCGAACCAAGGTTTCCACGCGACCGGTGCGCGTCCTGCACCTCGACGACCTGGTGCGCTTCCTGGTGTCGTCGGTGAACACCGACCGCACCGGCACGGTGGATCTGGCCACCCCGGACACCACCAACGTGGTCACCGCGTGGCGGCTGCTGCGATCCGTTGATCCCCGCGCCCGGCTGCACGGTGTCCGCAGCTGGTCGCGGCTGACCCCGGGGATGGATATCGCTGCCGCGCAAGAGGATTGGGGCTTCGAATTCGGCTGGCAGGCGGTCGATGCCGTTGCCGACACCGCCCGCGGGCTCGTCGGCCGCCGGCTGCACGCCGCGGGCGCCGTCAGCCACGACCGCCAGCTGGCCCTCCCGGTGGAGATTCCCCCGCGTCCCGGACCGTCCGGCGAGGCGCACAGCGCGGCCCCCGACGGCATGGAGGGGGAGTTCGACGACCGGATCGATCCCCGGTTCCCGGTCTTCAGCGCGGCCAGGCTCGCCGAGGCGCTGCCGGGCCCGCTGACCCCGATGACGCTCGACGTCCAGCTCGGTGGCCTGCGCACGGCCGGCCGGGTGCTGGGTCACGTGCTCGCGCTCGGTGGCGTGGTGGACGACGAGTGGGGCAGCAGGGCCATCGCGGTCTTCGGGCACCGCGCCTACGTCGGGGTGTCGGCCAACGTCGTGGCCGCCGCCCAGCTGCCCGGCTGGGACGAGGACGCCGTCACCCGCCACGCCCTCGTCGACCAGCCGCAGATCGGAGACGTCCTGCCGTTCGGTGAGCCCAGGCTGGCCGAGGGGGCGCTCGGGTCGATGGCCAAGGCGGTCGTCGCGGCGCGTTCGCTGGCGCTGATGCGCCGTCTCAAGCCCGACACGCGGGCCTACAGCGCGGCCGCCGAGGCCGAACGCCTGGACGCCGCCCAGCTGGCCGCGCTGCCGGACGCGGCGCTCGAGGTGCGGGTCCGGCTGTTGCGCGATCGGATCAACCAGGGCTGGATCCTCACGGCGCTGTGGTTGATCGACTCCGGCGTCACCGCGGCGGCGCTGGAGCACGCTCGGACGGCGTCGAGGGTGTCGGGGCTCGACATGATCGTGGAGAGCTCCAGGGTCGCGGCCGAAACCGCCGAATTGGCGGCGGCGTTGCGCGCCGACCCGCCGCTGCGCGCGCTGGCCGCCGAGGGCAACGTCGGCAGCATCCGTGCGTTGTCTCCCGACACCGCCGGCGCGCTCGACGCCGCCGTGGCCCGGATCGGTCACCGTGGCCCCGGCGAGGCCGAGTTGGCGAGCCAGGTGTTCGGCGACAATCCGGCCGCGTTGCTCGCGGCGGCCGCCCAGGTCGCCGAAGCCGGGGAATCCACGGTGGCCGCGGCCGCGCCCGCCGCGCCGAGGACACTGGCGCGGCGGATGGCGGCCAACGCCCGCGAGTCGCGCGAGCTGGCCCACGACACCACCATCCGGTTCACCCACGAGCTCCGGATGACGCTGCGGGAGTTGGGGAGTCGACGGGTCGCGGCCGATCTGTTCGACGCCGTCGACGACGTCTACTACCTGACCTGCGACGAACTCGTCGTCATGCCCGCCGACGCGCGGTTGCGGATCAAGCGCCGACGCGCCGAACGGGACCGCTTGGCCGCGCAGCGCCCACCCGACGTCATCGACGGGGCCTGGACGCCCGTCGGGCCGATCGGCGACGCCTGACCCGGATCAGCCCAAAAGCCCCCGCAGATACAGCGCGTTGCGCACCGCGTGCCCGCCGAGGTCGTTGTTGAAGTACATCCACACGTCCTTGCCGTCGCCGTCCCACTCGGTGATCCGGTCGGCCCAGCGCCGCAGCTCGTCGTGCGAGTAGCAGCCGGCGTAGATGGCGTCCTGCTCCGGACCGTGCATCCGGACGTACACCAGGTCGGCGGTGGCCCGCGGAACGCACGCGAGTCCGGCGCCGCTCATCACCACGTAGGCGGCGCGCCACCGCTCGAGCAGCTCATACACCGCGGGGTCGTTCCACGATGGATGCCGCAGCTCGACGGCCACCCGGATCGAGTCGGGCACGAGGGCGAGGAAGGCGTCCAGCCGTGCGTCGTCGCGCTGTTGCTCGGGGTGCAGCTGAACCAGCAGCACCCCATGACGGTCCCCCAGCAGCTTCCAGCAGCGCTCGAACCGCTCGATCCATGGCTCGGGGGAGGACAGCCGACGATAGTGGGTCAGCCCCCGATGGGCCTTCACCGACATCCTGAACCCGTCGGGCAGCCGGTCGCGCCAGCCGGCGAACGTCGAATCCTTCGGCCAGCGATAGAAACTCGCGTTCAACTCGACGGTGTCGAAGACCTCGACGTAGCGCGCCAACCGGCGTGCCGAGGGGAGTCCGGGCGGGTACAACACGTCGGCCCAATGGTTGTAGGACCATCCGGAGGTGCCGATCCGGACGGTCAACCGGCCACCCGCCGGCGCACATCCTCGTCGAGTGCGGCCCGCACGAGCGCGGCCGAGAGACGCGAGTTGTCTTGTGGTGCAAGCTCTCCCAGCTTCGTAGGTTGGGTGGGCAGGCCCAGCTGCTTCGCGACCGCCGTGGCGCGGTCGTCGAAGTGGGGACGCACCCAGGGCCAGACGTCCTGCACCTCGCGCAGGAAGATGTCCGCGCCGGTGTCACCAATTCCTTTGAATTCCTTCAGCATACGTTTCGCCGCGGCCACGTCGTGCCCGCTGCGCCCGGCGATGCCGCGCAGATCGCCGGCGTAGTCGTCGCGGACGCGCCGGGCCATATCGGTCAGCCGGGTGGCAGAGCTTTCGTCGTAGCGCACGTAGTGGGCGCGGCCGAACGCGTCGATCATCGTCTGCCTGTCGGCCGTCAGCACGGACTTCGGTGTCCGCAGGCCGGCCTTGAAGAGTTCGTGCGCGGCGCGCGTCGCGATGGCCGCATCAATGGGCTTGCTGGCCAGCATGCACAGCGCAAGCAACTGGAACAGTGGCATCGGCTTGTCGTCGATCTTGATGCCGGCCTCGGCCGCATAGGTCGTCCCGGCGACCTCGAGCAGCCGTCGCACCAGTTGGCGCTGGTCCATACCGCACCGCTTACCCGGACCACGCTGGGGTCAACCGCGGCGTCACTTTGGCGGCAGGCTGCGGGCGTACCCGATCCCGCGGGTGACCCAGCCCTGCAGCAGGCGTTTGGTTCGCAGGCCGTCGGCGTGGACACGTAACCAGCCGCGGGTCTCCCGGCCGGCCATCACCATCGGGCTGACGTGATCCCGCGCCAGCAGCTTGTCGGTGTCGCCCGGTGGCACGCGCACCAGCAGGCCGCCCTGGCCGCTGGCGGCCACGGACATGTTGCCGTTGATCAAAAATGCCAGGCCGCCGAACATGCGCTTCTCCTCGACGCCGCGCTCGGAGCCGAGCAGTTCGCGGATGCGGTTGACCAAGTCCTCGTCGTAGGCCACGTCAGTCGAGGTCGACCCGGATGGTCAGCAGATCGCTGCCCATCAGACGCACCACCGCGCTGTTGAGCCGCGGCAGGTCGCCGAGCCGCCGCAGCGGGTCGTCGTCGGGCAGCAAGTGGGCCGTTCCGCTGCGCCACCGGCCGCCGATGCGCAGCCGAACCGCGGGATCAGCCTTGATGTTGCGGACATAGTCCGAATGCTCGCCGTGCTCGGAGACCATCCAGAATTGGTTGCCGACCACGCGCCCGCCGACGGCGGTGCGCCGCGCCTGGCCGCTCTTGCGGCCGGTGGTTTCCAGGATGACGCCGGGCATCTTCCGGCCAACCGGGTTGACGAGCAGCCGTTGAACACGATGAACCACTTGCCGTTTCACGCTCACGGCTCTATTCAACGCCGAACCTGCGACGGATGTCACGCGCAACGGCAACAGCCGCCCCCAATGCTGGGGGCGGCTGCCGCATTCCCGCTTTCAGGTACCGGTTTTAACGGGGGGCGCCGGTCGCTCCGACGTTGCCGCCGCCATTGACCTGGCCTCCGGCCCCGCCCGCGGGCGTGTACGCCTGGAAACCAGCAGACGTGTTGACGCCCCATTGGCCCAGGTCCGGGTCGTACACGACCGGAAGTTGAGTCCCGTCGGGGTCACCAACGGGCGGTATCCAGGTGGCCGGGAGCCCGTAGCGGCCCGGGTCGTTGTAGTGCCCCGGCGGCGGGGCGGGGATCCCGTTCCGATCCTGGCCCGGGGGAAGCGGGCTGCCCGGCCCGTTGCAGTTGACGCCCGGGCCGCCGTTACAAATAGGCTGCCCCGGAACGTACGGGCCCGGGCCCGGCTGGTCCCGGTCGCCGCCCGGCACGTTCGGCCCGGGGACGTTGGGGCCGGGACCCGGCATGTTCGGACCAGGATCGGCCTGGGCCAAACCGGCACCCATCCCGAAGGCCGCGGCCCCCAGGCCACCGGCCATCGCGGCAGTTGCTGCGATCTTGCTGAGGTTCATGTGAACTCCTTGTCGAGCTTGGCTGCGACGCACGCAGCGCAACAGCATTGACGGTGTTGTTCAGTTGTCGCCCCAGGCTCCTGGTTCGGGCCGAGGGTCAGGGGAGCTACCCCCTGGTTCCTTCGGCTACCCGGGTCGCAGGAACCGAAAACGCCTTCGCCCGGACTAATTGGCAGCAAACTTTCAGGCAGACTGCACGCGATTTGCAGGCTTCAGGCAGCCGCCTCATCCGTGTGAGCTGCAGCCTCCGCGGGCGCCAGCGCCTGCGCCACGATCTCGGCGACGTCGGTCATCGGTTTCACATCCAGCACCTCGAGCACCTCGGCGGGGACGTCGTCGAGGTCGGGTTCGTTGCGGGACGGGATGAAAACCGTGGTGAGCCCGGCACGTTGGGCCGCCAGCAGCTTCTGCTTGACGCCGCCGATCGGCAACACCCGGCCGTTCAGCGTGACCTCGCCGGTCATGCCGACGTCGGAGCGCACCTGACGCCCGGTGGCCATCGACACCAGCGCGGTGACCATGGTCACACCGGCCGACGGGCCGTCCTTGGGCACCGCACCGGCGGGCACGTGCACGTGAATGCGCCGGTCCAGCGCCTTGGGGTCTTTCACCAAATCAATGCCCAGCTCAGAGGCGTGCGAGCGCACGTAGGACAGCGCGATCTGCGCCGACTCCTTCATCACGTCGCCCAGCTGACCCGTCAGCTGCAAACCAGGCTCGCCGTCGGTGGCGCCGGCCTCGATGTAGAGCACGTCGCCGCCCAGGCCGGTCACGGCCAGGCCGGTGGCCACGCCGGGCACCGCCGTACGTTCCGCCGATTCCGGAGTGAACCGTGGACGGCCAAGGTACTCAACGAGATCCGGCTCGTCGACCGTGACCGGCTCCGGGTTCTCCGCCAGCTTGGTGGTCACCTTGCGCAGCGCCTTGGCCAGCAGCCGCTCGAACTGCCGCACGCCCGGCTCGCGGGTGTAATCGGCGGCGATCTTGCGCAGCGCGGCGTCGGTGACGGCCACTTCGTCGTCGTTCAGCGCCGCCCGCTCGCGCTGCCGTGGCAGCAGGTAGTCACGGGCGATGGCCACCTTGTCGTCTTCGGTATAGCCGTCGATCTGCACCAGCTCCATGCGGTCCAGCAGCGCCGACGGGATGTTCTCGATCACGTTGGCGGTGGCCAGGAACACCACGTCGGACAGGTCCAGGTCCAGATCCAGGTAGTGGTCGCGGAACGTGTGGTTCTGCGCCGGGTCGAGCACCTCGAGCAGCGCCGCGCTCGGGTCGCCGCGGTAATCGGAACCGACCTTGTCGATTTCGTCCAGCAGCACAACGGGATTCATCGATCCCGCCTCGCCGATCGCGCGCACGATCCGGCCCGGCAGCGCGCCCACGTAGGTGCGCCGGTGCCCGCGGATCTCGGCCTCGTCGCGCACACCGCCCAGGGCGACGCGCACGAACTTGCGGCCCAGCGCCCGGGCGACGCTCTCGCCCAGCGACGTCTTGCCGACGCCCGGGGGACCGGCCAGCACCATCACGGCGCCGGAGCCGCGGCCGCCGACGACCTGCAGCCCGCGTTGGGCCCGGCGGCTTCGCACGGCCAGGTATTCGACGATGCGGTCCTTGACGTCGTCCAACCCGTGATGGTCGGCGTCCAGGATCTCCCGCGCGGCCTTCAGGTCCGCGGAATCCTCGGTCCGTACGTTCCAGGGCAGGTCCAGCACGGTGTCCAGCCAGGTGCGAATCCAGCCGCTCTCCGGGCTCTGGTCGCTGGCGCGTTCCAGCTTGCCGACCTCGCGCAGCGCGGCCTCGCGCACCTTCTCGGGCAGGTCGGCCTCTTCGACGCGGGCCCGGTAATCATCGGATCCGTCGGGTTCGCCCTCGCCCAGCTCCTTGCGGATGGCGGCCAGTTGCTGGCGCAGCAGGAACTCCTTCTGCGTCTTCTCCATGCCCTCGCGCACGTCTTCGGCGATCTTGTCGTTGACCTCGACCTCGGCCAAATGCGAGCTGGTCCAGTCGATCAGCACGCGCAGCCGCTCGGCGACGTCAACCGTCTCGAGCAACTGCCGCTTCTGCACATCGGTCAGGTACGACGCGTACCCGGACGTGTCGGCCAGCGCCGACGGGTCGGTCAGGCTGTTGACGTAGTCGACGATCTGCCAGGCCTCGCGCCGCTGCAGCATGGCCAGCAGCAGCTTCTTGTACTCGGCGGCCAGGGCCTTGACCTCGTCGGTCGGCGCGGTCGCGGGCACCTCGGTGACCTCGACCCACAACGCGGCGCCCGGCCCGGAAGCCCCCGCGCCGATGTGGGCCCTGCGCTCACCGCGCACGACGGCGGCAGTGCCACCGCCGGCGATCCTCCCGACCTGCAGAATCTTGGCGATCACCCCGTGCGTCGCGTACCGATCGTCCAGCCGGGGCGCGATCAGCAGCTCCCCGGATTCGCTGGCCTGCGCGGCGTCGATCGCCGCCCGTGCGGCGTCGTCCAGCTCGATCGGCACCACCATTCCGGGCAACACGATCGTGCCGGTGAACAACACAGGCACTGACTTGGCTTCAGCCATCAATCCTCCAAAAGTTGAGTCTGATGCGCTTAACCCAGCTAAGTGCCGGTTTGTTCCCGGCCCTAGCCGGCTTGCGCCCACCACTCGGTGACGAGCACGGCGTATTCGCTGGGTTTCTCCTCCCAGCAGAAGTGGCCGGCGCCCGGAATCAAGTCCACGCGGCTGTGCGGGAGACGCTCGTCCAGGAATTCCGCGTTGACCGGCGGCACCACCTGGTCTTCGGCTCCGGCGACGATGCGGACCGGGGTCTGGATCTGGGGGAGCAGGTCGGCCAGCTGAGGCAGATATTCGCGGTAGCTCTGGGCGTACGGGATTGTCCTGGCGAAGCGGTCGCCCTCGTAGCCGGACATGTAGTCTTCGCGGATTTCGGCAGAGGGCTGGTATCCCGCAATGGTGCCCAGCGCGATCTCGACGATGTTGCGCCCGCCGAACTGTCGGTAGGGCTCCAGATCCGTGGCCTCGACCCAGTCTTTCAAGACGCCGGTGACTTGGATCGGCACCGCCGCGCCACCACTGCCGACGACAACGGTGCGGAACCGGCCGGGTTGCGCGGCCGCGGCAAACAGCGACGACGAGGTGCCGATGTCCGGCCCGACGAGATGGGGATTGTCCAATCCGAAGGCGTCGGCAATGCGAATAATGAAGTCGCCCATAGCCTTCGGATTCATCAGTGATTCGCGGTAGTCCGACTTGCCGAAACCGGGAGGGTCGACGGCCACCAGGTGCGTGTGCGCCGCCAACTGCTCCCAGGCGGGCTCGAAGGCGTAGACGCTCTCCGGCCATGGGCTCAGCAGAATCGCGTCGTGGTCGCCCTGGCCACCCTCGGCGTAGCGGACCGAGAGTCCGTCGATCGTGGTGAATTGGGGACGAACGGATGTACTCATCGCCACTCCTTGTGCCCGGATGCAGCCAATGATGTGCCTGCTCCGCTGATGCAACTAGCCCGGAATCGGACCGATTCCCACACAATCCGCCAGGGCTTCAGCCGGTGGCGAACATCGCGAAAAGGATGCGGCTAACCGGAAACCGGGCCGAGTCGCCTCAGCTGGGTGACATGCTTCGGCGAGAGTTCCTCGAGGCAGGTGACACCCAGCAGTCCCATCGTCCGGATCACCCCGCCCTGCAGGATTTCGATCGCGCGCGTCACGCCCGCCCGACCGCCGGCCATCAGGCCGTAGAGGTAGGCCCGGCCGATCAGCGTGCACCGGGCGCCCAGCGCGATCGCCGCCACGATGTCGGCGCCCGACATGATCCCGGTGTCCACCAGGATCTCGGTGTCCTTACCCAGCTCACGCGCGACCGTGGGCAGCAGGTGAAAGGGGACCGGCGCCCGATCCAGTTGGCGCCCACCGTGATTGGACAACACGATGCCGTCGACGCCGCGGTCGACGACGGCGCGGGCGTCCTCGAGCGTCTGGATGCCCTTGACGACCAGCTTGCCGGGCCACCGGGCCTTGATCCACTCCAGGTCGTCGAAGGTGAGGCTCGGGTCGAACATCGTGCTGAGGTACTCGCCCACGGTTCCCGGCCAGCGATCCAGCGACGCGAACGCCAGCGGCTCGGTGGTCAGCAGGTCGAACCACCACTTCGGATGGGGCACCGCGTCCAGGACGGTGCGCAGCGTCAGCGTCGGCGGGATCGTCATCCCGTTGCGGTTGTCCCGCAGCCGCGCGCCGGCGACCGGGACGTCGACGGTGGCCAGCAGCGTGTCGAAGCCGGCGGCGGCCGCGCGCTGCACCAGCGCCATCGACCGCTCGCGGTCGCGCCACATGTACAGCTGAAACCACTTGCGGCCCTGGGGGACGGCGGTGACCAGGTCCTCGATCGCGGTGGTGCCCAGCGTGGAGAGCGAGAACGGGATGCCGGCCCTGGCCGCCGCCGCCGCGCCGGCGATCTCGCCCTCGGTGTGCATCAGCCGGGTGAATCCCGTCGGCGCGATGGCGAACGGCAGGACGACTGGCTGGCCCAAGACATTCCAGCCGGCGGTGACATTGCTGACGTCACGCAGGATGGTCGGGTGAAACTCGATGTCGCGGAACGCTTGTCGGGCCCGCGCGATCGACAGCTCGTCCTCGGCCGCCCCGTCGGTGTAGTCGAACGCCGCCCTCGGCATGCGACGTTTGGCGATGCGGCGCAGGTCTTCGATGGTGAACGCGGCGTCGAGGCGGCGCTGGGTAGCGTTCCACTGCGGTCGCTTGAACTGGATCAGCGGTGCGAGGTCGCGCGCCTTGGGCACCCGCCGTTTGACGGCCTCCCGTCTTTTGGATTCCATGGTGTGCCACCGTAGTCGCATGGCGCACGACCCGTTCGACCTGAACCGCTTCGTCGAGGCGCAGGCCGCCGTTTACGACAACGTTCTCGAGGAGCTGCGCGGCGGCCGAAAGCGCAGCCACTGGATGTGGTTCGTCTTCCCGCAACTTCGCGGACTGGGCAGCAGCCCGACCGCGGTCCACTACGGCATCTCCTCGCTCGAGGAGGCTCGCGCCTACCTGCGGCACGACTTGCTCGGGCCGCGGCTGCGCGAGTGCGTTCGGCTGGTCAACGAGGTGCGGGGCCGTTCGGCCGCGGAGATCTTCGGTTCGCCCGACGACCTCAAGCTGCGTTCGTCGATGACGCTGTTCTCGCGCGCCACCGAGGACAACGGGGACTTCCTGGCGCTGCTCGACAAGTACTACGACGGCCGCCAGGACAAGCTGACGGTGGAGCGCCTAGACCGGGCTTAGGATCCGCCAGCCGTGCGGTTCGACAACGAGTGTTTCCACGACCTCCGGCGGCGGGGCCGCCGAACCGCCGAGAACCCGGCCGCGCGCCGCGCCGCACTCCGTCAGCGCCAGCCGCAGCGGCTGGTCGTCGATGTTGAGTGCGACCAGCAGCGCGTTGTCGCCGCTGCGGGTCTCGTAGAGGTAGTGGCGATTCTGCAGCAGCAATGCGGTGCTCGTCGCTCCGTGCAGCCACGGATTGCGGCGGCGCAGCCCGATGAGGAACTGGTGCAGCGCCCACATCTCGTTGCCGAACGCATCCAGTTCGACAGGGGGAGAGCCGAACTCGGGGCGCACCGCGTCGTCGCCGCCGTACCGCTCCTCCTTGACGCCGCGGAAGCCGAGCTCGTCGCCGGCATACACGCTGGGCACCCCCCCGACCGTCAACAGGATCACCAGCGCGTGGGCCACGTGCTCCGGCCGCTCCAGCCGGCTGGCGATTCGGGTGACGTCGTGATTGCCGATGAACGTCATGGGGGCGAAGCGGGCCAGAAACGCGTTGTGCCGCTGTAGCGCCCAGTCCAGTTCGAAGAAGTTGCCGTCGTTGAGGCCGCTCCAGATCGCCTTCCACAGCTCGTATTGGGTGGCCGAGTCGAACGTCGCCGCCTCCACCACCGCGGCATAGTCGCCGTGGATGAGTTCGCCGACGAACCAGGCATCGGGGAACCGGTCCCGCACCCGCGGTAACGTCGACGCCCAGAATTGTTGCGGCACAATGTAGGCCGCGTCCAGTCGCCAGCCGTCCGCACCCCGCCCCAACCAGTGCGCCATCACGTCGACGGTGTAGTCGACGACCTCGGGGTTGTCGTGATTCAGCGTGATGAGCTCGGAGTGGCCCTCGAACGTGCCTCCGCTGAACCAGCCGGGCGCCGCCTCGCGATAGCGGGCGAAGTCCACCCCGACGTGGTTGAAGACGCCGTCGAGCAGGACACGCAGGCCGCGGCGGCGCGCCTCGGACACCAGGTAATCGAAGTCGGCGTCGTCGCCGAGCCGGGGATCGATGCGGTAGTGGTCGGTGGTGTCGTAGCCGTGGGTGCGCGACGCGAAGATCGGACCGAGCGCGATCCCCGAGGCCCCCAGCGCGATGGCGTGGTCGAACCAGTCGACGAGCCGCCGCAGCCGGTGTTCATCCGGCCGCGGCGGCTCCGACGGATACGCGCCCACGAATCCGAGGGGATAGACCTGCCACCAAATGGCGTGTTCGATCCATGCTGGTGCGGTCACGTCGCCGCGATCAGCCGACGCCGGCCGGCGTCTGAGTGGTGATCATCGCTTGCGCCACACCGGAAATGATCGCGGCGGCCTTCAGCGCCTCGTGGATGGCTTCCCGGCTCACGCCCGCCTCGCGCAGCGTGTGCTCGTGAGCGGCGACGCAATCCGGGCATCCGTTGATCGATGACACCGCGAAGCACCACAGCTCGAAGTTCTCCTTCGCCACGCCCGGATTGGCGATGATGTTCATCCGCAGCCCGGCCCGCAGGTCGTCGTACGCGCCGTTGAGGAAGCCACGGCCACGGTAGAACACGTTGTTCATGGCCATGACGGACGCGGCCCCGAGCGCCGCCTGGTACGCCTCGGCGGACAGGTAGTCACCCGCCTCGGCCCCGATCTCGGCCAGCACCTGGGTGTTTCGCGTGGCCGCGGCGCTGGCCAGCAAGGTGCCCCACAGCTGCTCCTCGTCGAGCTCGGTGGTGCGGGTGATCGAACCCAGGTTGAGCTTGAGGTCCTTGGCGTACTCGGGCAGCGCGGCCTTGAGGTTTTCTACGCTCATGTCCCCTCCTACGCGGAAGCCTTGAGCAACTCGCCGGCGTCGATCGTCGGGTCGCCCTTGCGCCAGTTGCAGGCGCACAGCTCGTCGGATTGCAGCGCGTCGAGGACGCGCAGCACTTCGTCGACATTACGCCCCACGGATCCGGCCGTCGCCGAGACGAATTGGATTTCGTTATTCGGATCGACGATGAAGGTCACCCGGTCCGCAACGCCCTCGTCGTTGAGCACGCCGGTGGCCAGCGCGAGCTCACGCTTGATGTCCGACAGCATCGGGAACGGCAGCTTCTTCAGGTCCTCGTGCTGCGCGCGCCACTGGAAGTGCACGAACTCGCTGTCGATCGAGACCCCGAGGATCTGCGCGTCGCGGTCGGAGAACTCGTCGTTGAGCTTGCCGAACGCCGCGATCTCCGTCGGGCACACGAAGGTGAAGTCCTTGGGCCAGAAGAAAACCACGCGCCACTTGCCGGGGTGGTCCTCGTTGGTGATCGTGGTGAAGTAGTCGCCGGGCTGCTTGGCGTCAACCTTCGACAGGTCGCCGCCGATGAGCGCGGTGAGCTGGTAGGCGGGGAATTGGTCGCCGATGGTCAGCAGGGACATATCGCTCCTTAATTGGAATCACTCAAAATTAGCCGTCTGCCAACCATGATGCCGTCCAGGCGATTTGTAGTAAAGGTGATATATCACACTATACTTATAGCCATGACCGATAAGAGCTATCAGCCGACCGTCGCCGGTCTTCGCGCGTTCGTGGCGGTGGCAGAGAAGCAGCATTTCAGCACCGCCGCAACAACTCTCGGCGTCAGCCAGTCCACGCTGTCGCAGGCACTGGCGGCGCTGGAGGCGGGCCTTGGCACCCAGCTGATCGAGAGGTCGACACGGCGTGTCTTCTTGACGGCGGAGGGCACGCAACTGCTGCCGCGGGCGCAGGCCGTCGTCGAGGCCGTCGACGCGTTCACCGCGGCCGCCGCGGGCGCATCCGACCCGCTGCGGGCCGGCGTGCGGCTGGGGCTGATCCCCACGGTTGCGCCCTACGTGCTGCCCACGCTGCTGGCGGGGCTGGCCGAGCGACTGCCCTCGCTGACGTTGCGGGTGATCGAGGACCAAACCGAACGACTGCTGCGGCTGCTGCGCGAGGGCGCGCTGGATGCCGCACTGATCGCGCTGCCCGCCGCCGAGGCGCCGGCCGCCGGAATGACGGCGATTCCGATCTACGACGAGGATTTCGTGCTCGCGCTGCCACCCGGTCACCCGCTGTCGGGCAAACGCCGCGTGCCGGCGACGGCGTTGGCCGAGCTGCCGCTGCTGTTGCTGGACGAGGGCCACTGCCTGCGCGACCAGGCGCTCGACGTCTGCCACAAGGCGGGCGTGCGCGCCGAACTCGCCAACACCCGCGCGGCGTCGCTGGCCACCGCGGTGCAGTGCGTGACCGGTGGATTGGGGGTGACGTTGATCCCGCAGAGCGCGGTGCCGGTCGAGGCGGCCCGCAGCCGGCTCGGACTCGCGCAGTTCGCCTCCCCGCGCCCCGGGCGGCGGATCGGCCTGGTGTTTCGCAGCTCGAGCGGTCGCGACGAGTCCTACCGCCAACTGGCCGCGACGATCGGCACCTTGATCGGCCAGGAACACCGGGTGCGGCCCGTCAAATAGCCGCGCTCCGGCGGTAAGTTCGGCGCATGGAAAAGGTGATCGCGGTGCTGAGGCGCTCGGAGCCCGACGACGACTGGTGTGCCCGGCAACGGGGTCACGTCGCCGACGCGCTGTTGGAACTGGGCCTGTTCGGGCTTCAGGTGAACGTTCGTGACTCCGCGGTGCGGCACTCGCTGATGACGCTGACGACGCTGGACCCGCCGGCGGCCGCGGTGGTGAGCATGTGGACCCAGCAATGCTATGGCGACCAGATGACGGCGGCGCTCAAGTTCCTCGCCCAGGAATGCGAGCGGCTCGCCGCCTACCTGGTGACGGAGTCGGTTCCCCTCGCCGCCCCGCCGACCGAACCCGGTTGTCGGACAACGGGTCTGGCCAACATCGCATTGCTGCGCCGTCCCGCTCATCTGGACCAGGCGACCTGGCTGGCCCGATGGCAGGGTGACCACACGTCGGTGGCCATCGAGACGCAGTCGACGTTCGGCTACACCCAGAACTGGGTGGTGCGCACCCTCACCCCGGACGCGCAGGGAATCGCGGGCATCGTCGAGGAGTTGTTCCCCCGGGAGGCGATCACCGACCTGAAGGCATTCTTCGGTGCCGCCGACGACGACGACCTGCAGCACCGGCTCGGCCGGATGGTCGCCAGCACAACCGCATTCGGTGCCAACGAAAACATCGACACGGTGCCGACCAGCCGCTACGTCTTCAGGACGCCGTTCAAGGATTGAGGGACAGCCATGACCACACTGCGCGACGCCGTGGCGCTGGCCGCCGCGGACCACGGCCTGGCCGTGGTGTCCACCGTCCGCGCCGACGCGACCGTGCAGGCCTCACTGGTCAACGTCGGCCTGCTGCCGCACCCGTCGACCGGCGAGCCGGCCCTGGGGTTCACCACCTACGGCAAGGTCAAGCTGGCCAACCTGCGGGCGAGGCCGCAGCTGGCCGTCACCTTCCGCAACGGATGGCAATGGGCGACCGTCGAGGGCCGTGCCGAGCTGGCCGGACCGGACGACGCGCAGCCCTGGCTGAAGGATGCCGACCAGTTGCGGCTCCTGCTCCGCGAGGTGTTCACCGCCGCGGGCGGCAGCCACGACGACTGGGACGAATACGACCGCGTCATGGCCAAGGAGCGGCGCGCGGTGGTGCTGATCGCCCCGACCCGCGTCTACAGCAACGGCTGACCTGGACACCCCACCCATCCGCGAGCAGCCGCAAAAGCCCCCGAATTCACCCATTCTGGGGGGCTTTTGCGTCTGCTCGCCGGTAGGTTGGCAGCCGTGACTCTGCAGATCGACGACCACAACCGGGTGCGCACCCTGACGCTGAACCGGCCGGAGGCGCTCAACGCGTTCAACGAAGCCCTCTACGACGCGACGGCCGACGCGCTGCTGGCGGCGGCCGACGACCCGGACGTCGCCGTCGTCCTGCTGACCGGCGCCGGCCGCGGCTTCAGCGCCGGCACCGATCTCGCCGAGATGCAGGCCCGCATCAGCGACCCGAACTTCACGCCGGGAAAACACGGCTTCACCGGCCTGATCCACGCGCTCGGCGCCTTTCCCAAGCCGCTGATCTGCGCCGTCAACGGCGTCGGCGTGGGGATCGGCGCCACCATCCTCGGTTACGCGGATCTGGCGTTCATGTCGTCGACGGCCCGGCTGAAATGCCCCTTCACCAGCCTCGGGGTGGCGCCCGAGGCGGCCTCGTCCTACCTGCTGCCGCAGCTGGTGGGCCGGCAGAACGCCGCGTGGCTGTTGATGTCCTCGGAATGGGTCGACGCCGGCGAGGCGTTGCGGATGGGTCTGGTGTGGCGGGTCTGCGACCCGGACGATCTGCTTCCCGAGGCCCGTCGGCACGCGGAACTCCTTGCCGCCCGGCCGATTTCGAGTCTGATGGCGGTCAAACACACCATGATGGAGCCGATCCGCCCCGAGATCGCCGCGGCGAGCGCGCGGGAGAACGCCCATTTCGCCGAACTGATGGGCGCCCAGGCCAACGCCGCGGCCCTGGCGGACTTCAACCGGCGCTAACCGGCTACTGGGCGGGTTCGAATTGGCGCGAGGCCGCAATGATCGCGCGCAGCGTGCGCCTGCACCGCCCGCAGTCCCCGCCGGCGCCGCACGCCTCGGCCACCTCTTTGGACGTCGACGCGCCCCGCGCGACGGCATCGCACACGGTTTGATTCGTCGCCCCGACGCAGAGGCAGACGTACATCAGCGCACCTCCCGGGGGCGGACGTAAGCCGAGCGAACCAGTCGCATGTTAGTGAAGTCTAGCCTAAGTAGGTTAGCGACGCCTAACACCAGATGCGTGACTCGCGCGACACGCTGAGCACAGCCATACCTTGCTGGCAGATTCGAAATCGGCGTGGCAAAGTGCCAGGGAGCCCAGCAGCCTTCACATCGTAGGGAGCGAGCATGCAAGGTGACCCGGACGTTCTGCGCCTGCTCAACGAGCAGCTGACCAGCGAGCTCACCGCGATCAACCAGTACTTCCTGCATTCCAAGATGCAGGAGAACTGGGGCTTCACCGAGCTGGCCCAGAAGACCCGCGAAGAGTCCTTCGACGAGATGCGGCACGCCGAGGAGATCACCGACCGCATCTTGCTGCTCGACGGGTTGCCCAACTATCAGCGCCTGTTCTCGTTGCGCATCGGCCAGACCCTCCGCGAGCAGTTCGAGGCCGACCTGGCGATCGAATACGAGGTGCTGGACCGGCTCAAGCCGGGCATCATCATGTGCCGGGAGAAGCAGGACAGCACCAGCGCGATCATCCTGGAGAAGATCGTCGCCGACGAGGAAAAGCACGTCGACTACCTGGAGACCCAGCTGGAGCTGATGGAAAAACTGGGCGAGGAGCTGTACTCGGCGCAATGCGTGTCGCGGCCACCGAGCTGACCCCACCGGGGTAACGCTTGGTTGCCATCGGTTAACCCTGGGCATCCATAGGCATCGATTGCCCAGGGAAGGCAGGCATGACCAGCACGACACCAGCGGCGGTTCCGACGCGCCAGGCTGCCGAGTCCGCGCCCGGCGGCGTCGCGGTCAACCCGCAGCGGCGCAATTTCATTTTCGTGGCCGTGTTGCTCGGCATGCTCATGGCCGCTCTGGACCAGACGATCGTGGCGACCGCGCTGCCGACCATCGTCGCCAATCTCGGTGGCGCGGGCCATCAATCGTGGGTGGTCACCAGCTACCTCCTGGCGTCGACGGTCATCACCGCCCTGGTCGGCAAGTTCGGCGACCTGTTCGGCCGCAAAAGGGTGTTCCAGGCGGCTGTGTTGTTCTTCGTGGCCGGCTCCGTCCTCTGCGGGCTGTCGACCTCGATGGGCATGTTGGTGGCGTCGCGCGCGCTGCAGGGCATCGGTGGCGGCGGGCTCATGGTGACCGCCATGGCGTTGATCGGTGAGGTGATCCCGCTGCGCGACCGCGGACGCTACCAGGGGGCGATGGGCGCGGTGTTCGGCGTGACCACGGTGATCGGGCCGTTGCTCGGCGGCTATTTCACCGATCACTTCACGTGGCGCTGGGCGTTCTGGATCAACGTCCCGATTTCGGTCGTGGTCTTCTTCGTGGCGGCCGCGGCCATACCGGCGCTCAGCGAGCGCAGTAAACCGGTCATCGACTACACCGGGATCCTGTTCGTCGGCCTGGGTGCCGCCGGCCTGACGCTGGCCACCAGCTGGGGCGGGACGACGTATCCCTGGGGTTCGCCGACGATCATCGGGCTCTTCGTCGCCTCCGTGGTCGCGCTGGCCCTCTTCGCCTGGGTGGAAAGCCGCGCCGCGGCGCCGATCCTGCCGACCCGGCTGTTCGCCAGCCCGGTCTTCACCGTGTGCTGCGTGCTGTCCTTCGTCGTGGGATTCGCAATGCTGGGCGCGCTGACGTTCCTGCCCACCTACATGCAGTTCGTCGACGGCGTCTCGGCGACGACGTCGGGCCTGCGCACCCTGCCGATGGTGCTGGGGATGCTGACGACGTCGATGGGCAGCGGCGTCCTGGTCGGCCGCACGGGCAGGTACAAGGCCTTTCCCGTCGCCGGCACCGCGGTGATGGCGGTGGCGTTTTTCCTGATGTCGCGAATGGACCCGTCGACGTCGGCGCTGCTGCAGTCGCTGTTCCTGGTCATCCTCGGCGCGGGGATCGGGATGTGCATGCAGACGTTGGTCCTCATCGTCCAGAACACCTCGAGCTTCGACGACCTCGGCGTCGCCACCTCGGGGGTCACCTTCTTCCGCACGATCGGCAGCTCGTTCGGCGCGGCGATATTCGGCTCGCTGTTCACCAACTTCCTGCACAGCCGGATCGGTCCGGCGATGGTCGCCGGCCGCGCTCCGGCGGCGGCCGCCGCATCCCCGGAGGCCCTGCACCGGCTGCCGCATCCGATGGCCGCCCCGATCGTGGCGGCCTACGCCGACTCGCTGACTCAGGTCTTCCTCTGGGCCGTCCCGGTCGCGCTGGTCGGATTTCTCGTGTCGCTCTTTCTGCGCGAGGTGCCGCTGCGCGACATTCACGACAGCACGGTCGATCTCGGCGACGCGTTCGGGATGCCGAACAGCGAGACACCCGACCAGATGCTGGAGGCGGCCATCGCCCGCATGCTGCGCAGCGAGCCCGGCATGCGCCTGCGCAGCATCGCCATGCGACCCGACTGCCGCCTCGACGTCGCCGGGTTGTGGGGTGTGTTGCGCATCAACCGCTACCGCCAGATGTACGGGGCTGCCCGGCTCACCGACATGGGCGAGTACTTGCGCATCCCCTTCGAGGTGCTGGAGCCCACCTTCTCCCGGCTGGTCGCCGCCGGGTACGCCCAGCGCGACGGTGACGAATTGTGGCTGACCCCCGCCGGAATGCAGCAGGTCGACTACGTGCATTCGCTGCTGCTGGCCTGGCTCGCCGACAAGCTGGCCCGGTCGCCCTCCTTCGAGGGCCGGCCCGACCTGCGCCAGGTGCAGGCCGCCCTGGAACGCGTCGCGCATCGGGTGCTGGCCCAACGCGATTGGCACGACGAACATCCGACCGTGGCCATCAAGACGGCGGTCCCGACGGCGGGGCGTACCATCACGCCATGAGCCGAATCGGAACATTCGCTGACGACGACATCTACAGCTGGGCCGCGAAGTCGCCCGACCTCGGCGGCGCGATCGCCAACTTCAGCCAGGCCGTCTACACCAAGAACCGGCTGCCGATGCGCACCCGCGAGCTGGCCCGGACGGTCATCGCCCATGACAACGAATGCACCGTGTGCATGAACACCCGCGACGCCGACGGACCCGCCGCCGGCGTCGACGAAGAGCTCTACCAACACGCGCTGGAGTGGCGCACCTGGCCCGGGTACAGCGAACAAGAGCGCCTGGCCGCCGAATTCGCGCACCGCTTCGGCACCGAGCACACCAAGCTGCGCGACGACGAAGACTTCTGGAGCCGGTGCAACGAGCACTTCTCCGAAGAGCTGCTCGCCGACCTCGCCATGTCCTGCGCCCTGTGGGTCGGGATGGGCCGCATGCTCCGGACCCTCGACATCGGCCAGGCCTGCAAGCTGACGCTGCCCAGCCGCGCCTGATCGCCGGCACGCCAGACCACATCGCCACTGCGCCGCGACACAAAAACGTCTGCGACGACACGCCGAAAGATGTCGCAGCCCTTTATATTTCGCGGGCACGGAGGACATTGTGAAGATTCGCTTCGGCATCGGGCTGGGCGCCGACACTGCCCCGGATCAACTGGCCGGCATCGTCGATCACCTGGAGAGCAGCGGGGTCGACTCGCTGTGGTTCTCCGAGCTGGTCTACTCCCCGGCGGTCGACCCGGTCGTCGGCATGGCCTACGCGCTGGCGCGGACGACCCGGCTGAAGGCGGGCACGTCGGTGGCCGTGCTGCCGGGCCGGCATCCGGTGCTGGTGGCCAAACAACTGGCGTCGCTGGCCGCCGTCGCACCGAAGCGGGTGCTTCCCGTGTTCGGTTTGCGCTCGGCGATCCCGGCCGAGCGCGAGGTGTTCGTGGTCCCCGAGGGGGAGCGGGCCGCGGTGTTCGACGAGTCGCTGCGGGTGCTGCGCACGGCGTTGGTCGACGACGCGGCCACCTACCGCGGGCGGTATTTCACCGTCAACGGGGCGGCGGTCGCGCCGCGGCCGGTGCCCCCGCT
The DNA here is from genome assembly GCF_001668725.1 of Mycobacterium sp. E787. GTDB lineage: Bacteria > Actinomycetota > Actinomycetes > Mycobacteriales > Mycobacteriaceae > Mycobacterium. The sequence continues at coordinate 37,919 of NZ_LZKL01000121.1, forward strand.
GGACATCTGGCTGGGCGGCTCGGCGCCCGCGGCGTTTCGGCGCATCGGCGCGCTGGCCGACGGCTGGCTGGGCAGCTTCCTCACGCCGCCCGAGGCGAAGGCCGGGCGCGAGGCGATCGAGCGGGCCGCCGAGCAGGCCGGCCGCCGGATCGAGCCGGATCACTTCGGCATCTCGCTCGCGGTCGGGGACGGCGAGTTGTCCCCCGAACTCGTCGCGGCGGCCCGGCGCCGCCGTCCCGAAGTCGATCCCGGTGAGCTCATCGCCGCCGGCTGGGATCGGCTGCACCGGCAGCTCGACGCCTACCTCGCCGCGGGACTGACGAAGTTCGTCATCCGCCCGGCGGGCAAAGCGCCGCTGGACGACTTCATCGACCGGTTCGTCACCGAGCTGACGGTGCGCCAGAACTGATCGAGTTGCCACAATGGCAGCCATGACAGCCACGCCCCTCGCCGCCGCCGCGATCGCCCAGCTGGAGGGGGAAGGCGTCGACACGGTCATCGGCACCGTCGTGAACCCCGCCGGTCTTACGCACGCCAAGACGGTCCCCATCCGGCGCACCAACACCTTCGCCGACCCCGGCCTCGGCGCCAGCCCGTCATGGCATGCCTTCGCCATCGACCAGAGCGGCATCGCCTTCACCGACGACGTCGGCGTGGTCGGCGACCAGCGCCTGCGCATCGACCTGTCGGCCATGCGAATCGTCGGCGACGGACTGGCCTGGGCGCCGGCCTCGTTCTTCGAGCAGGACGGCACACCCGTCCCGGCGTGCGCCCGCGGAACACTGGGCCGCGTCGAGGCCGCGCTCGCAGAAGCCGGCCTCGAGGCGGCGATCGGCCACGAGATCGAGTTCCTCCTGGTCGAAGCCGACGGCGGCCGGCTGCCCGCCGCGCTGTGGGCGCAATACGGCCTCGCCGGCGTGCTCGAACACGAGGCGTTCATTCGCGACGTCAACGCCGCGGCCACGACGGCGGGTGTGGCTGTCGAGCAGTTCCATCCCGAGTACGGGGCCAACCAGTTCGAGATCTCGTTGTCGCCGTTGCCGCCGGTCGCCGCCGCCGATCAGCTGGCCGTGACCCGGCTCATCATCGGCCGGGCCGCCCGCCGGCAGGGGTTGCGCGTCAGCCTGTCGCCGGCGCCGTTCGCCGGCAGCGTCGGATCCGGTGCGCACCAGCATTTTTCGCTGACGGGTGCCGACGGTCCGCTGTTCTCCGACGGACCCGGCCCGGCGGGCATGACGGCGGCGGGGGAGAGCGCCGTCGCGGGAGTGATCGGCGGGCTGCCCGAAGCCCAGGGCGTCCTGTGCGGATCGATCGTGTCCGGTCTGCGGATGCGGCCCGGCAACTGGGCCGGCGCCTACGCGTGCTGGGGCACCGAGAACCGGGAGGCGGCGGTGCGTTTCGTCAAGGGCGGGCCCGCGAATCCACGCGGCGCCAATGTCGAAGTCAAGATCGTCGACCCGTCGGCCAACCCCTACCTGGCGACGGCGGCGATCCTCGGCCTCGCGCTGGACGGGATCAAGCGCCAGGCGACGCTGCCGCCCGAGATCACGATGGACCCGGCGAAGCTCTCCGATTCGGAGCGCGGCGACGCGGGCATCGTGTGCCTGCCCGAGTCGCAATCGGAAGCCATTGCCGCCCTTGATGGTTCGTCCCTACTGCGCGGTATCCTGGGCGACTCGGCGGTCGACATGGTGGTCGCGGTCCGCCGCCTCGAGCAGGAGCGCTACGGCGACCTCGATCCGGAGCAACTGGCGGACAAATTCCGCATGGCGTGGAGCCTGTGAGCTTCCCGACTCTGGAGGAGCACATCGATCAGGTGCGGCTGATCGATCAGCACGCGCACGGCTGCTGGTTGGCGTCGGGGGACCGGCAGCGGTTCGAGAACGCCCTCAACGAGGCCGACACCGAACCGCTGCTGCACTCGGGTTTCGACTCCCAGCTCGGTTTCGCCGTGCGCGCCCACTGCGCACCCATACTGGGACTCCCCGAACACGTTGAACCGCAAGCATACTGGGAACGGCGTCGGCAACTCGACGAGACCGAGCTGGCGCGGCTGTTCCTGCCGGCCGCCAAGGTGAGCGACTGGCTGGTCGACACCGGAATCGGCGAACAGATTGCGGGCACCGACGAGATGGCCGAGCTGTCCGGCAACCGCGCCCGCGAGATCGTCCGGCTCGAACAGGTGGCCGAGCAGGCCGCGCAGGCGCCGGGCGATTACGCCTCGGCATTCGAGGAGATCCTGCACCGGCGCGCGGCCACCGCGGTCGGCACCAAGTCCATCCTGGCCTACCGCGGCGGGTTCGACGGAGACCTGAGCGAGCCGTCGGCGCCGCAGGTCGCCGAGGCCGCGGCGCGGTGGCGCGACCGCGGTGGCACCCGGCTGCAGGACCGGGTCCTACTGCGCTTCGGGCTGCATCAGGCGCTGCGGCTCGGCAAGCCACTGCAATTCCACGTCGGCTTCGGCGACCGCGACTGCGACCTGCACAAGGCCAACCCGCTGTTGCTGCTCGACTTCCTGCGGCGGTCCGGCGCCACGCCCGTCGTGCTGCTGCACTGCTATCCCTACGAGCGCGAGGCCGGATACCTGGCGCAGGCCTTCAACAACGTCTACCTCGACGGCGGGCTGAGCGTGAACCATCTGGGCGCGCGCGCCCCGGCGTTCATCGCCCGACTCCTCGAGATGGCGCCCTTCCCCAAGATCCTGTATTCGTCGGACGGGTACGGCCCGCCGGAGTTGCACTATCTTGGAGCGGCCCTGTGGCGCAACGGTATTCGCCGCGTGCTGCGCGGCTTCGTCGCCGACGGGGAGTGGAGCGAGAACGACGCCATCCGGGTGGTCGACCTGATCGCCCACCGGAATGCCGCCCGCATCTACGGCGTTTGACGACGGGCGACACCGGGGTATACCCGCGGTTATGGCGACCATGGGGGACGTCTTGGCGTGGGCCCGCAACCAGGTGGTGTCGCGGGTTCCCAAGGCCGACCTCGATCAGCGCGATCCCGACTACATCCGCGACCAGCTCCCGGGAACGTGGCTGTTGGCGTCTCTGTACTTCCGGGCCGACGTCCGCGGCCTCGACCGCATTCCGGCGGAGGGCCCGGTGCTGCTGGTCGGCAACCACAGCGGCGGCAACGTGCCGCCGGACACGTTCGTCTTCACGCTCGCGTTCTGCTCCTACTTCGGCGTCGAGCGGCCCTTCTACCAGCTGGCTCACAACCTCGTCGTCTCCGCGCCCCCGCTGGGCTGGTTGCGCAAGTTCGGCACCGTCGCCGCCAACCCCGAAAACGCCCGGCTCGCATTGGATTCCGGGGCGGCGCTGCTGGTCTATCCGGGCGGCGACTACGAGGTCTTCCGCCCGTCATGGGAACGCCACAAGGTCGACTTCGGCGGGCGGATGGGTTACGTGCGGTTGGCCCGGGAGGCCGGTGTGCCCATCGTGCCCGTCGCCAGTGTCGGCGGCCAGGAAAGCGCGCTGTTCCTCAACCGCGGTCAGTGGCTGGCCAAGCTGTTGATGGCGGACAAGTTGCTGCGGCTCAAAAGCATTCCGATCTCGCTGGCGCTGCCGTGGGGCCTCAACATCAGCGACCTGGCGGGGCACATCCCGCTGCCGACGAAGATCGTCATCGAGGTGCAGGAGCCGATCGAGGTCGACGGGGACGACCAGGCCGTGCACGACAAGGTGATGGCCAGCCTGCAGGGCGGCGTCGATGCGCTGGCCGCCGAAAGAAGATTCCCGGTGATCGGCTGATGCGCGTCGAACGCCGCTGCGTGATCGACGCCGACCGCGACGCCGTCTGGAAGATCGTCAGCGACCCCGACTGCTACCCGTCGTTCATGACGAGCCTCGAGCGATGGGAGCCGTCGAACGACAAACCGCCCGGCGTGGGCGCGCGCTACACCGTGCACTGGAAGATCGGCTCGGTGCCGGTCGGCGGCCTGATCGAGGTGGTCGAATTCGATGACCGCCGCGACCTGGCGTGGGTGGGCATCACCGGCGTGACCCTGCGTGGGCGGATCCGGTTGCGCGATGCCACGGAAGGCAAGACGAAAGTGACGTTCCGGCTGTCCTATCAGGCGCCCGGCGGGCTGATCGGCTACATCGCCGACCGCATCGCGGTGCGCCAGGTGGGCCGGAACCTGTCGGAAACCCTGAAGTGCCTCAAGAGGCTGGCCGAGTCTTAGCCGGCCGGACGGCGACACCGCGGGCCGAAACTTGCAACGAGTGTTTTCACAATTCCTATTGTGAGTACGCCGTGGCAGCATTTACGCTCGTATCGGACGAATCGGGCCACGTCATGAAGCACGACCGTCACGAACCGGGGAGATTTTGGACATTTTGTCCCGTGGAACGTTATTTGTAGTAGTCGCCTCATGACCGTTGCGTCACTGAGCCGGAATTTGTACGAGTTCGCCGTCGAGCTGCGCCGGTTGGCCTACACCATGCCGGGGGGGCATGAGGACCCGCTCATCCACCTGAGCGAACGGATGCTCTGCTGCGCCAGGGAGCAGGCCGCCGAGCAGCCGCAGGCGCCCAGGGACTGGCTCGCCGAGTAGCAGCCGTCCGCGGCGTCAAAGCGGCACGAAGCGCCGCAACTTCCCGCCGGCCCGGTGGCCATCGACCGTCCTGCACGGCAACGGCAACACTGTATCGGTTGACCCCACGGGCCGGAGCAAGATGTATGGCGTGAGTTGGACGAGGCACCGGGGAAAAGCGCTCGCGGAGGTAGCCCTCACCGGCGACGCACTGCTCGCCGAACTCGAGGACTACATCCGCCTGGAGAACCCGAACCTGACGGATGTTCGCCTGGAGCGGGCAACCGCGACCGACGGGTACGACGCGGGCGCCCGATCACCCAGGCGGTGGTACGAAGTCACCTACCTGGCCGACGACGGCCAGGGCTTTTGACCGGCGTTGCCGACCCACCGAGGCTTGTCTAACATGTGTCTAATAGCCGTGACTTCCGGTAGGAGCCACCACAGATCTGAAGGCATCCGCCATGTTGCACCTGCTGCCCAAATTTCACTCACTGCGCGATCAAGCAACGCCCCGTGCTGAGCCGGCCCAGTCCGCGGCTGCGCATCACCCGTGGCCGGGCGGATCGTTCATGACGGCGATCGCGCATATCCACTTCGGGCCGTCCGAGCCGCCGCGGCTGTACCCGCTCCACGAGGCCGGCTATCTGGAGGCGGAGCTGATGTCCCGCCTGATGGAGCGCCTCTGATCGGCTCGGCGGCGCCGCAGGGATCCGTCAGACCAACTCGGACGCGTCAAACACCCAGCTGGTGTCGGCCGTCGCAAGAGCCTCGAAGTGGTTCGGCGGCGCGAAGCTGACGAGGCTTTGCATGTCCCAATAGTCTTTCCAGACGGCGATTTTCGGCTCCCCGTCTCGTTCGACGACCTTGTGCACCGTGACGAATCTCAGCACGCCCTGCTCACCAGACGCGAAAGTCCAAGTCTCCGAGTGCTCGTAGATGACGTCCGAGCCGTTGGACACCAGCACGCCGTCGTGGTTCTCGTAGGCCGCCAGCGGCTCGAGGCCCATCTTGAGCCGCTTCACGATGTCTTCGGGACCGCGCGCCGACAATGCGGGGACCGGCATGTCGACGTAGAGGCAGTCGTCGGCCAAGAACGTCTTGACCGCATCCCAGTCCCGCCGCGAAAGCGCTTGCCACATCCCGACGACGACGTCCTCGACAGCGACCGGGGAAACCGCAGAGACTTCAGTCATAGCGGCAAATAAACCCGGTTGCTCAACGCGTGTCAACCACAGCTCGGCGGCGGATACTGCTGAGGGTGACCGCGCTGAACCGCTACCTCGCCGAAGAAATCGCGACCGACCACGTCGACGGACTGCTCACCCGGCGCGAAGCGGTGCGACGGCTCGCCCTGCTCGGGGTCGGCGCCGCGGCCGCCGGCGAGCTCATCGTGGCCTGCTCCAAGCCGGACGGGGCGGCCGAGCACGCCAAACCGACCGTCGTCGAAAGTCCAACTGGCGCAACGCAACCGCCCGGCGCGGCCAATGCGCTGCCGACCGCGCCGATTACCTGGGCCGGGCCACAGGGCCCGCTGCAGGGCGCCTGGGCCCAGGCGCCCGATTCGAAGGGATGCGTGCTCGTCGTTCACGAGAACAGGGGATTGACCGATTGGGTGCTGTCGGTGGCGGGCCGGCTGGCCGGGGCGGGCCACTCCGCGCTGGCGATCGACCTGTTGTCCGAGGAAGGCGGGACGGCCACCTTCGCCGACCCGGCGCAGGCGACCGCCGCATTGGGCAAGATCCCGCCGGAACGGTTCACCCATGACCTGAATTCCGGCGTCGCGCAACTGAAGCTGCGCGCGCCGGGGCAGAAGGTCGCGGTGGTCGGCTTTTGCTTCGGCGGGGGACTGGTGTGGCAACTGCTGGCCTCCGGCGCGCCGGGCGTCTCGGCCGCGGTGCCGTTCTACGGTCCGTTGCCGGCCAACCCGGACTTCACCGGATCCAAGGCCGCGGTGCTGGCGATCTATGCCGCGCAGGACTCCCGGGTCACAAGTTCGCAACCTGCCGCCAAGGCGGCCCTCGACCGCGCCGGGCTGGTCAACGAGATCGTGGTCGAGCCGGGCGCCGACCACGCGTTCTTCAACGACACCGGCCCGCGCTACAACGCCACCGCGTCGGCCGACGCGTGGCGGCGGTTGCTGGATTGGCTCGGCCGCTACCTGGCCGGGCAATGGTGAGCCCGCGCGTCCGGGTTCTGATCGCCGTTGCACTCCTCGGCGTCGTGGCCGGCGGTTGCGGAGCGCTCGCCTTCGGCTACTGGGAGACCAGCCGGGACTGCAGCGGCTGGGTCGACGCCCACGGGTACCAGTTGGTGCGCGACGAGTGGTGGGCCAAGACCCGCGGCTGCGTCGCCCTAACGCCCGCGCGCGAGGAGGTTTACCACGACGAAGAGTTTCGCAGCAAAGCGATCGGGTGGGCCTGGCAATTCGCGATTTTCGGGGCCGGTACGTTGCCCGCCGTGATCATCGTCGCGTCGGGCACGCTGCGGTGGCGACGCAGTTCCTTTCGCGAGGATCCCTAGGCGTCGACCATGCGGTCGGAAATCACGGTGCTGACCACGACTTTGCCGCATACTTGGCGACGTGACCGTGCAGCGCGATACCCCCGAGGAGGCCGGGGACCATCAGGTCGACCGCCTGCTGACCCGGCGCGAGGCCATCCGAAGGCTGGCCCTCGTCGGGGTGACCGCGAGCCCCGCCGCGCTGATTGCGGCCTGTTCCGGCAACCGAACCTGGCCCACCAGGCGACGGCGCCGCCGCCGCTGAGCGTCAACGGTGGCAACCCGCCGCGCCCGGCTGCGCCGCGCTTGCGGTCGCCGCTAAGCCTCGACCCGAGCCATCGACCGCGCCGGCCCCAGGGTCACCGGCAGCGTCGACCAACCCCGCAGCACCCGGGTCTCGCGCCTGCTTCCGCTGCCGGCCACCCGCGCCTGCGGAAAACGGTCGAAGAACGTTCGCAGCCCGACTTCTCCCTCCGCGCGCGCCAGCGCGGCCCCGAGGCAGAAGTGACGGCCGCCGGAGAACGCGAGATGCCTTCCCGCGTTTGACCTTTCGATGTCGAAGCGGTGCGGGTCGGGAAAGACCGACGGATCCCGGTTGGCCGCGGCCAGGTAGATCACCACCAGATCGCCGCCCGCGACCCGCATGCCCGCCACCTCGACATCCCGGAGCGCGACGCGAGCGGTGAGCTGCACCGGCGACTCGAGCCGCAGGATCTCCTCAACGGCGTTGGGCCACAGTTCGGGACGTCGGCGCAGGGTGTCGAGATGCTCGGGCGCGTCCAGCAGCATCCGGATCCCGTTGCCCAGCAGGTTCACCGTGGTCTCGAACCCGGCGGCCAACACCAGGCCGGCGATCCCCTGCAGTTCGGCCCGGTCGAGACGCGTTTCGGGAGAACCCCTTTCGGCCGTCCGGATCAACTGGCTCATCAGGTCGTCGCCCGGCGCACGCCGCAACGCATCGAGGTGGTTGGCGAGCCAGGCGTTGAACCCGGCGATGCCCTTCTGCACCGTTTGGTACTGCCACCACGGCAATCCGATGTCCAAACTCGGCGCGGCGAGCTCGCCGAACTCCAGCACGCGCGAGCGGTCCCGTTCGGGCACGCCCAGGATGTCGCTGATGATCGCCACCGGAAGCTGCGAGCAGTACCGTCCGACGACGTCGACGACGCCGGATCCGCCCTCCAGCTGGTCCAGGAGTTTCGTCGCGGTCTGCTCGACGCCGTCACGCAGCGCCGCGACCGCCCTGGGCGTGAACACGGCCGACACCGTCTTGCGATATCGGGTGTGGTCCGGCGGTTCGACCGCCAGCAGCGACGGCGCCCGCAACGGGTGCAACAGGCGGTCGCTGGTGCGGCGTTCCAGCCAGCGCAGGGGCGCCGGCAGGTTCGAGCCCATGTTCACCACGCGGAAGTCGTCGCATCGCAGCAACTCGTGCGCCAGGGCGTGGTCGGTCGTGAGGTAGTTGACGCGGCCCTTCACCAGCGGGCCCAGGGCGCGCATCTGCTCGTAGAACGGCGCCGGATTCCTGGCCACCGTCGGGTCGGCGATCAACCGCGCCTGCGGGTCGCCCCGCCGCACACCGATCGCGGCGACACCCCGCACGAAGCCATGCATCGCAAACCAGTGCAATCTGTCCTTCACCGGTCCTCCCTCACCGTGGTCTTCGACCAGCCTAGGCCGCAACCCTCGGAGGGCTCAGCACTCGGCCGTGATCTTGAAGTCCGTGGTCACCGTTTTGTCGGGATTGCTGCTGCTGATTCCGTAGGCGCTGCCGGTGATGGTGTAGGCCCTGTTGGTGACGTCGGCGTGCGCATCTCCCACCCCGCCCAGCCAGTAGCTGCCGGTGAACCCGTCGACGTTGCGGATCTTGACCCACTGCGGGATGACGCGGTAGCCGCTGAGCACGACGACCGCTTCGACGTGGCCGTTCTCGTCGCCGATGTCGATGGTGCGATACGACTGGATCTGGCTGCACGCCGCCGGCCGCGCCGTGCGGGTGGTGCCGTCGATGGTGACACGGGCCGCCTTGCGGGGCATCGTCTGCGCCTGCCCGCATCCCGCGACGCCGGCGGCGGCGATCAGGATGAAAACAGCTGCGAGCCAACGGTTTTGCATCAGGCGATCTCCTTCACTGCCGCTTGGGCATCAGCGCCGGCAGGGACTTGGCGATGCGGCCCCGCACGAACTCCGGGCTCAGCCCCTTCAGCAGGTCGATGAGCCGAATGCTTTTGGGCACGTACCAGTGCAATCGCTTCGGGTCGTGGTAGGCCTGCCACGCCGCCTCCGCAACGCTGCTCGCCGGCATCAGGCGCATCATGCCCTTCTTGGGTGCCCGCGCGCGAAGTTCCTCGCCGGACACCGCCCCACCGCCGTCGTCGGAGTGGTTCGTGGTGGTGGTGAGGATCGCCGTGTCGATCAGACCCGGCAGCACGTCGGCGACCCGCACGCCGTGTCGCTGCCACTCCACGCTCAGCGCCTCGGTCAGCCCCTTGACCGCGTGCTTGGTCGACGAGTAGACCGCGATGCGCGGCATGCCGTAGGTGCCCGAGGACGAAGACGTCGAGAACATCAGGCTGCCCGGCCTCTTCTTCAGGTAGGGCAGCGAGGCGTAGGCGCCCGTGAGCACCGCCTTGAAGTTGACCTCGACCACGCGCATCGCGGCGTCGTAGGGCACGTCCTCGAACCAGCCCGATTCGCCGATGCCGGCGTTGTTCCACATCATGTCGAGCCCGCCACCGGCGTTGCCCGCGCAGAAGTCGGCCAGGGCGCCGTCCAGGGCGGCCTTGTCCGTCACGTCGACCGCGCGCGTCCACAGCCGATCTTCACCCAACTCCGCGCCCAGCGTCGCCAGGCCGTCTTCGTTGCGGTCCACCGCGCCGACCCGCCAGCCCTTGGCGTGGAAGAGCTTCGCACCCTCGCGGCCCATGCCGCTGCCCGCGCCCGTGATGAAGACCGATTGCACGACGCGTCAGCCCGCCTCGACCACGTCTTTGATGCGGTTCAGGGTTTTGGTCATGTCACGGACGTTGCGTCGCCTGCGCAGGAATCCGCCCAACAACCAGTAGAGGCCGAGCCAGGGCGCGGGGGTGAGCCGGAAGGACTCCGTCACGTCGGTGCCGCCGCCGCTGGGCGCCAACCGGTAGTGCCAGTTGTTGACCGGCCTGTCGCCCAGCATCACCGCGAACCCGAATTCGCGGCCGGGCTCGCACGCGGTCACCTCGCACGTCGTCCAGTACACCGGTCCCAACTCGTTTCGCCGGACGTGCCCGCGAAATTTCGCGCCGAGCGCGGGGCCGGTCGCGCCGCCCACCCACTCGGCCTCGAAGACTTCGGGGGAGAACCGTCCGGTGTTGCGAACGTCCGCGATGAGATCCCAGATTTTGTCCGCCGGCGCGGCCATGTGAACAGTCGCCGAACCTTCCATGGCCTGATCCAAACACAGCTTGGCGCCGGGTCAAAAGAGCGCGGCCCGAACCGATCAGTGCGGCACCGCCGCCTGAATCAGGCCGTTGATGATCTGCTTGATGCCCTGTGCGGGGTGCGAATACCACGCGATGGGAAGGCCCGAGGCGCTGCCGCATTTCGGCCACGGCTCCAGCCCGTCCTGGGAGAAGACCCGGTTGGCCACGGCGATCTGTTGCTCCCTGGACGCGGCCGCCGGGTTACCGACACCGCCGTACTGGGTCCAGGTACCCGGCTTGAATTGCAGCCCACCGTATTCGCCGTTGCCGGTGTTGGCCTGCCAGTTGCCACCGGACTCGCATTGCGCGATCGCGTCCCAGTTGGGGGTCGTGGGGACGGCGTTGGGGACGGCGTTGGCCACACCGGTGGAGGAAGTCAGCGACGCTGCAACCAACCCACCGACCATCGCGGACTTGACGAGAGGCTTGCAGAGTTTTCTCATGCCAGGCATTTCGCGGGGCGTGTCCAAAGCGTTACCGATTCGAAAATGTCGCGAGATAGGCCCTCTAGCAGCGAAATCGGCTCCGTGAGCAGCGGATTTGCAGCTTTAGAAAACGGTGAGAATTAAATAAGTCAGCCCTGGCAATACGACTGAGTCGCCAGCGAAAGCGCTTGTTGATAAAGGTCATCCAGGCCTCGGGCGCGTATCACGTGGCCCCTGGCGGCGTCGATTTCCGGGCCGCAGTCCGGCGAGCGCAACAGGTCCCGGTGCGCCACGATCTGGGCCAGCATCGTCCGGTTGAAGCCGTCGATGGCCGACCGCGACGCCGACAGGTCCGGCGCGGCGGTCGGCGCGCCGGCCGGATGCAGCTTTCATCCCGCGAACCGGCTGTATTCGATTGCCTCCGTGGCGTTGATCTGATCGCCGAACACCCGGGCGACGTACTCGGGGTCGACGCGGGCGGCTTCGGCCTCGGCGCGCTCCTGCGCGAGCTCCTCCCGGACGCGGTCCGGGTCCTCGATGGCGCCGTGCGTATTCCACTTGAACGCCGCCACCGGCTCGGCGATCTGTAGCCGTTGTGCGGCCGTGTCGACCAGCTCGGTCAGCGCGCCGGTGGGATCGGCCCGCGCAGGCGTCGCGAGCAGGATCGCCGCCACCACACAGCCGACCAGGCCGACAGCGCAACGCATGACCATGATTCTGACCCGACGCCCCCGTTGTGCGGGGTTAGCCTGGCCGCTGATGCCACTGATGTCCTCGGCCGCCGAGAACCGCCGCCCCCGTGAGGATGGGGACAAACGCGTCGAATGGTTGCGTTCGGCGCAGGTTCGCGCGCTGATCGGCGCCGCGCTGACGGCCTCGCTACTGCTCGGGGGAGCTTTCCTGGCGGTGGACCGGCTGCACACGACCCCCTCCGACGTCCTGGACCATCCCGCCCAGCCGGTCAGCGACGACCAGTCCCGGGCTCAGGTGGTCGAGTCGGCCCAACAGATCGTGGCGCTGACCGGACTGCAGACGGCGTCGGCGGGCTACACGCTGATGTCGTGCAAAGACCGGGACGACCCGCCGTATCAGGGCGCGATCTATCTGACCTTCGCGCTGCCCGCCGCCGCCCGGCCCGACGCCTACTTCCCGAAGATCGCGGCCACACTGGCCGACCACGGTTGGGCCCACGGCCTGCCGCCGAACGATCATCCGTTCGCCGAGTCCCTCACCAAGGACGAGGTCACGATGATCGTCTATCTGCAGAGCGAAGAGCCGAGCCTCGGCGTCCTGCGCGTCTACGGCCAGTGCCGGAACATGAACGACCACCGCAGCGACTCCACGGCGTGGGCCGACGTCACCGACCGGCTCAGGGCCCCTTGACGCGCTGCTGCGCCCGACGTGGTCGTCGGGCGCAGCAGCGACCTCAGGTTGGGGCGGGTGGTTATCCGCCGCCGCCGGGAGTGGCGCCCAGGCTGCCCTGCAGGTCGGGCTTCATGGCGTTGAGCTGCGCTCCCCAGTACTCCCAGCTGTGGGTTCCGTTGGCGTCGAAGTTGAACACGGCGTTGTGGCCGCCGGCCGCGTTGTACGCGTCGCGGAACTTCAGGTTGCTGCTGCGCACGAAGTTCTCCAGGAACTCGGCGGGCATGTTGGCCCCGCCCAGCTCCGACGGCGTGCCGTTGCCGCAGTAGATCCACAGGCGGGTGTTGTTGCCGACCAGCTTGGGGATCTGAATCGTCGGGTCGTTGCGCTGCCAGGCGGGGTCGCTCGACGGACCCCACATTGCGTCCGGCTTGTAGCCGCCGGCGTCACCCATGGCGAGACCGATCAGGCTGGGCCCCATCCCCGAGGACGGGTCCATCAGGGCCGACAGCGAGCCCGCGTAGACGAACTGTCCGGGGTGGTAGGCGGCCAGGATCAGCGCCGACGAGCCGGACATGGAGATGCCGACCGCGGCACTGCCGTTGGGCTTGACGCTGCGGTTGGCGTTCAGCCATTGCGGCAGCTCGCTGGTGAGGAAGGTCTCCCACTTGTAGGTCGAGCACCCGGCCTTACCGCACGCCGGACCGTACCAGTCGGCGTAGAAGCTGGACTGCCCGCCGACCGGCATGATGATGGAGAGGCCCGACTTGTAGTACCACTCGAACGCCGGGGTGTTGATGTCCCAGCCGTTGTAGTCGTCCTGCGCACGCAGCCCGTCCAGCAGGTACACCGCCGGGGAGCCGTTGCCGCCGCTTTGGAACTGGACCTTGATGTTGCGGCCCATCGCCCCGGACGGCACCTGTAGGTACTCGACCGGCAAACCCGGGCGCGAGAACGCCCCCGCGGTCGGCGCGCCGCCGGCAAGACCGATCAGGCCCGGCAGGGTGACAGCCGCAGCTGCTCCGACCAAAAGCCGGCGCCCCCAGGCCCGGATCTTCTCGCTCACGTCTGTCATACCAGCCCCTTGTCCTTATGTGATGGCGGTCTCAGCTGGAATTTACCGGGTAATTCGGCGAAATGTCGATTGGGACGCGGTGGTGTCTCGCTTTCATATCGGTTTCCGACCGAATTTCGCATTGTGGCCAACGGGGTGGACGACGCAAGCGCGGGAGCGGGCACGGCCTCGCGCCGGCCCCTCGTGGTGCCACACCGGGCCGCTTCCGGGCGCGTGGCCTGCGCGTTCAACGTGGATTCAATACCGGGGCAGCCGAACTTGCGCGGAACGCGTAGGCTCTGACGAAGCAAGCCGATGGAGACCACACATTCCGGTCCGTTCCGGCCCTCACGAACTGCCGTGCCAGCGAGCTTTTGGTGCGCAAACGCGGGTGAGGGCGACGGAGGTCCGGGCCGAGAGGTGCAAGTTTGGACACGGTACTGGGGCTATCGCTGACGCCGACGACCCTCGGTTGGGTTCTCGCCGAGGGACACCGGGCAGACGGCACGATCCTCGACCACCGGGAATTGGTTCTGCGGGCCGGTCGTGGGGTGCGCGCCCTGGGCACCGCCGAACTGGTGGCAGACGAGGTACTGCGGGTCGACGAGTCGGCAGCCGCGAGCGAGCGTCGGGTCCGTGTCATCGGGCTGACCTGGAGCGACGATGCGTCCGCTCAGGCGGCACTGGTGCTCGAGGCGCTGACCGACGCCGGCCTGGACAACGTCGTGCCGGTCCGGTTGCTCGAGGCTGTCGAGACCCTCGCGCGCGCGATCGCGCCGGTCATCGGTTACGAGCAGACGGCCGTCTGCATCGTCGAGCACGAGTCCGCGACGGTCGTCATGGTCGACACCCACGACGGCGAGACGCAAACCGCCGTCAAGCACGTGCGCGGCGGCTTCGACGGGCTGACGTCGTGGCTGGGCGGCATGTTCGACCGACCGAGTGGCTGGCGCCCCGGCGGAGTGGTGATCGTCGGCGCGGACGCCGACATCAACGGGTTCTCCTGGCAGCTCGAAAAGGCTTTGCCCGTACCGGTTTTCGCTCAGACGATGGCCCAGGTGACCATCGCGCGGGGCGCGGCGCTGGCCGCGGCCGACAGCACCGAGTTCACCGACGAACAGCTGGTCGTGGCACACGTCGGCGAGCCCTCCGCCGCCCCCGCGGCCCGGCCCCGGCGGTTGTCCTACACCGGCGCCGCGACGGCCTTGGCCGCCGGCGCAATCACTTTCGTGTCCTCGCTGTCGCTGGCGTTGGGCATTCAGCTCGCCCCGACCAGCGAGTCGGCGCCGGCGAAACGCGTCGTACACGCGCCGCCCCCGCAGATCGCCGAGGCCGTCGCGCCGTCCGTCGCGCCACCCCCGGAGGCGAATCCGCTCGCGCCGCAGCCCAAGGCGCCCGCGGGCGAGCCCGTCCCCGAGTCGGTCGGCCAGGGGCGGCAGGAGAACGCGCCGGCCGATCCGCAGCCGGACGCGAGCGCCCGCCAGCCCTACTTGACCCGGGTGCTCGATCACATCCCCGGCGACGCCGGTGATCCGGCGCCGCCCCAGCCTTAAGGCATTTCACTCCGCGACACATAACCAGTCGAGAAGAAACGCCGCGCGCGAATCGCAACGGCTCATGTCTCGGCGCAGCGCTCAGGCCTTGGGGTGCACCGCGGTGAAGGACACCGACACCTCGTCGGCCACCTTCACCGAACCCATCAGCAGCGAGTAGGGCTTGACGCCGTAATCAGTTTGCCGAACGGTGGATTCGACCGACATTCGCCACGCGTCGCCGAGATCCTCTGTGCGCATCTCGATGACGTGCTTTCGCGATGTGCCGTGGACGTGCAGCTTTCCGGTCAGGCGATAGCCGTCGTCAGTCCTGTCGATGGCGTCCGCCGCGAAGCGGATCTCGGGATAGCGGTTGGCGTCCAACGACTTCAGCGCGTTCGACTTCACCAACATCTTCTCCGGCCCGGACAGGCCTTTGACCCCACCCTCGCCGCGCAGCACCTCGAACGAATCGACCTCGACCGTCAGTTCCGCGGTAACCGGCTCCGCGCCGGCCCACGCCACGGTGGCCTCCCAGCGCGTCATCGCGACGGTGAGCCGATGGCCCATCCGCGCCGCCCGGCCGGTGACGCCGGTGCGGATCAACAATTCACCGTCAGCCGGGGTGAGGGTCCAGAGGTCGGTCACAGACCGACTGTAGTCACATCGTCAAAACGGTGCGGTAGTGCGCTCTGCCCTGCTCCAGCGCCGCGTAGCCCTCGGCGGCCCGCGACAGCGGCAACTCCTCGACCCACGCCCGGACACCGGACAGGACCGCGAAATGCATGGTGTCCTCGACGTCCTTGGCCGTGCCGGAGGGGTGGCCCACGATGCTGAGCCCCGGCGTGATCAGCTGAACGGGACTGATGGGCAGCGGGTCCGGGGTCACCCCGATGGTCACCAGCTCGCCTTGCGGCGCCAGCCCGCCGACCGTGTCGGCCATGGCCTGGGAGTTGCCGGCGGTGCCCAGGACGACCGTCGCCCCGCCCAGTGCCTGCAGCGCCTCGGCGACGTCACGGCCGGTGGAGTCGATGTAGTGATGGGCGCCCAATTTCTTTGCGTCCTCGGCCTTACCGGTGCCGCGCGCGATCGCGATGGTTTCGAACCCCATCGCGCGGGCGAACTGCACGCCGAGGTGGCCGAGCCCGCCGACGCCGAGGATCGCCACCCGGTCACCGGGCAACGCCTTGGTGTGGCGTAGCGCGTTGTAGGTCGTGACGCCGGCGCAACCCATGGGGGCGGCTTCCGCGTCGGTGAGCTCCGACGGGATCCGGGCCAGCGCGTTGGCCGGCACGGTCACCGATTCCGCGTAGCCGCCGGGGTAGTGCCAGCTCGGCACCTTGCCGTTGACGCAGTGGATGAAAATGCCCTTGCGGCACGGGTCGCAGTGGTAGCAGCAGCCGCCGAACCAGCCGACCGCGACGCGATCGCCCACCGCGAAATCGTCGACCCCCTCGCCGAGTTCGGCGACGGTTCCGGCGATTTCGTGTCCCGGGGTCAGCGGCCACGACATGTTCGGGAAGCCGCCGTGCACGAAGGCGCGGTCGGTTCCGCACACGCCGCAGGCGGTGACGGCTATCCGCACTTCGTCGCGCCCCGGCGCCCGAGTGTCTGCTTCGGCAAGCTCCAGCGGCCCGCCCACGGACTGAATTTGGACGGCTCGATGTGTCGGCATCCGCTTAGCCTAGTGCGCGACAGGTCATTTCGTCGCGTCGGCGGTGTGGTAGTCGACCTGCCAGTGCTTGATCCCGTTGAGCCAGCCCGACCGCAGCCGTTCGGGCTTTCCGATCGACTCCAGGTTGGGGATGCCGTCGGCGATCGCGTTGAACATCAGGTCGATCGTCATCCGCGCCAGGTTTGCCCCGATGCAGTAATGCGCACCCGTGCCGCCGAATCCCACGTGCGGGTTGGGGTCCCGCAGGATGTTGAAGGTGAACGGGTCGTCGAACACTTCCTCGTCGAAATTGGCGGAGCGGTAGACCATCACCACCCGCTGCCCCTTCTTGATCTGCACGCCGGAAAGTTCGTAGTCCTCCAGCGCGGTGCGCTGGAACGAGGTGACCGGGGTGGCCCACCGGACGATCTCGTCGGCCGCGGTGGCGGGACGCTCCTTCTTGAACAGCTCCCACTGATCGGGAAAGTCGGTGAAGGCCATCATGCCCTGGGTGATGGAGTTACGGGTGGTCTCGTTGCCGGCCACCGCCAGCAGGATGACGAAGAAGCCGAACTCGTCATCGGACAGCTTGTGGCCGTCGATGTCGGCCTGGACCAGCTTGGTGACGAGGTCTTCCCCCGGGTTCTTCGCCCGGTCGGCGGCCATCTGCATGCCGTACATGATCAGTTCGACGGAGGCGGTGATGGCGTCGTTGTTGGCGAATTCGGGGTCCTGGTCGCCGACCATCTCGTTGGACCAGTGGAAGAGCTTCTTGCGCTCCTCCTGTGGCACACCCATCAGGCCGGCGATCGCCTGCAGCGGCAGCTCGCAGGAGACCTGCTCCACGAAGTCGCCGCGACCCTGGGCGGCCGCTTCCTCGACGATGCGCCGGGCGCGCTCGGCGAGGTCACCACGGAGGCGCTCGATGGCGCGGGGAGTGAAGGCGCGCGAGATGATCTTGCGCAACCGGGTGTGCTGGGGGGCATCCATGTTGAGCAGGACGAACTTGCCGCGTTCGACTTGCTCGCCGACCGTGCCGTCCTTGTAGCGCGGCAGCGCGGTCTTCTGCAGGCTGGAGAAGACGTCGCTGCGCAGCGAAATTTCTTTGACGTCCTTGTGCTTGGTGACCACCCAGAAGCCGCCGTCGTCGAATCCGCCCGCCCCCAGCGGCTGCTCGTTCCACCAGATCGGCGCGGTGCGACGCAGCTCGGCCAGCTCTTCCACCGGCAACCGCTCGGCGTGGACGTCCGGGTCGGTGAAATCGAATCCGGGCGGCAGATTGGGCTTGGCCGTCGGCTCTGCGGTTGACATGGCGCACTCCTCGATACGAATTCGTCTAGGCGTCCTTGTGCTAAGGAAACCATTGCTGCACCACGGTTGGGAAGGTTCGCGGCAAGATAGACGGCCCGAATTGCAACGTGTTCAGTGCCGATGAGTTTCAGGGCAGCCATCCGGTCCGTATGGGCATGCGCATTGTTCTGAGCGACTTCATGAGCCTGGATGGCGTCGTCCAGGCCCCGGGCGGCCAGGGTGAGGACACCGACGCAGGATTGCCCACGGGGGCTGGTCCATACCGTACTTCGAACCGGAAACCATGGGACCGGCCGTCGCTGAAACGATGGCCGACACCGAGGCGTTGCTGTTCGGCCGCCGCACCTGGGCCGGCATGGCCGCGGTCTGGCCAACGCTCGCAGGCGATCCGTTCGCCGACCGGATGAACGAGATCCCCGAGTACGTCGCTTCGCGCACGCTCGGCCGGGACGACTTGAGCTGGCCCGGCTCGATGCTGCTGCCGCCCGACGACGCGATCGGCGCGATACGCGAGCTGCGCGCCCGGGACGGCCGGGCCCGCGCGCTGGAGCTGGTGTCGGCGACGACGACGGGCACCGGCGTGCTGATCTGTACGTACCGGCGCCGTTGACCGTCCCGGCAAACCACCTTGTGGCCAGCGGCGCAATCGATATGCTTTGATGCAGGTCACAGGCGACAAGCGGGGTGGAACATGATTCGGCAACTGCTCAGCGCCGCTTCCGTAGCGGGCATCACGATCGGCGTGGCGCCGTGTGCGGCAGCCGATCCGCAGTACAACGGCGACGTGCCCAACATGAATTACCAGGCCTCCCTGGGCGCGCCGTGCGACAACTACGAGCGCTTCATCTTCGGGCGCGGGCCCAGCGGCCAGGCCGAGGCCTGCCACTTCCCGCCGCCCAACCAGTTCCCCGCGG
The DNA here is from genome assembly GCF_001668725.1 of Mycobacterium sp. E787. GTDB lineage: Bacteria > Actinomycetota > Actinomycetes > Mycobacteriales > Mycobacteriaceae > Mycobacterium. The sequence continues at coordinate 56,668 of NZ_LZKL01000121.1, forward strand.
CCACCACCGGCTACTGGGTCATCTCCTATCCGCTCTACGGCGTACAGCAGGCCGGCGCGAAGTGCCCGGGCCCGCAGGCGGCCGCGCAGTCGGATCGCGGGCTGCCCATGCTGTGCCTGGGCGACCAGGGCTGGCAAGAGGGCTGGTTCACCGGGGCGGGGTTCTTCCCTCCCTCTTCGTGAGGGGACGGTCGATGAGCGCCACCCGGCCCGCCGCCCCGATCCCACGCTGGCTGCGCTTCGTCCTGGCGTCCGATCGGGCCGGCTCGGCGTGGTACATCGGGGCCGGCTTCTTCTTCGCGCCGGTGCTTGCGGTGCTGTCGCCGTGGCCGGCCGTCACCGCCGCGCTGTGGGGTGTCATCGGGCTGGCCGGGCTGTGGCTGGGCCTGCTCGGCATCGCGATGGCCATCGGACTGGCGCGGGTATTGCGCTCCGGTGCCGAGATTCCCGAGGACTACTGGCGCACCCTGGTCAACTACTGACATCCAGACCCCACGTCTAGAGTCGGGTCAAAGGCGTTGCAACGAAAGGGGACTCCGATGGGCTTCAATCCCAGGGATGCGGTCGACGCGGTCAAGGACATCGCGACGAATGCCGTGGACAAGGCTTCGGACATCGTCGAACACGCCGGCGACATCATCCGGGGTGACGTCGCCGGCGGTGCCAGCGGCATCGTCCAGAACTCGATCGACATCGGCACCTATGCGGTGGACCGCACCAAGGAAATCTTCACCGGGCGCGAGGACGTGGACGAAGTCGACGAGTAGTCGTCAGACCGTGGCGGCCTCGTTCAGTTCGTCCAGCCGGTTGGTCGCTTCGAGGTACTCCTGCACCCACCGCTCGATGACGGTCGCCGTCTTCTCCACCTTGGTGAATTGCCCGACCACCTGACCGACCGGGTTGAACGCGACGTCGACGGTTTCGTTCGGGTAACGGTTGGTGGCGCGCACGGCCATGCCGGAAACCATGTACTGCAACGGCATACCGAGCGGCTTGGGGTTGTCCGGCTGCTCCCACGCCTCGGTCCAGTCGTTGCGCAGCATCCGGGCCGGCTTGCCGGTGAACGACCGACTCCGGACGGTGTCACGGCTGCTCGCCTTGGCGTACGCCTGTTGCTGAACCGGGGTGTTCGAGGCTTCCTCGACCATCAGCCATTGGGAGCCGGTCCACGCTCCCTGGGCGCCCAGCGCCAGCGCCGCCGCGATCTGCTGACCGCTGCCGATGCCGCCGGCCGCCAGCACCGGCACCGGCGCGACCTCCTTGACGACCTGCGGCCACAAGACAATTGAGCCCACCTCGCCGCAGTGGCCGCCGGCCTCGCCGCCCTGCGCGATGATGATGTCAACCCCGGCGTCGGCGTGCTTGCGGGCCTGCGAGGGCGAACCGCACAGCGCGGCCACCTTGCGACCGGTTTCGTGGATGTGCTTGATCATGTCGGCCGGGGGAGTGCCGAGCGCGTTGGCGATCATCCGCACCTTCGGGTGCTTCAGCGCCATCTCGACCTGCGGGGTGGCGGTCGCCTCCGTCCAGCCCAGCAACTGCAGGGTGTCCTCGTCCGCGTTCTCCACGGGTACACCGTGGTCCGCCAGGATTTTCTTGGCGAAGTCCAAGTGCTCCTGCGGGACCATCTTGCGCAGCGTGTCGGCCAACTCCTCCGCGGACAGGTGGGAGTCCATGCCCTCGTACTTGTTGGGGATCACGATGTCGACGCCGTAGGGGTGGTCGCCGATGTTCTCGTCGATCCAGTTGAGCTCGATCTCCAGCTGCTCGGGCGTGAAGCCCACGGCGCCGAGCACGCCGAAACCACCGGCCTTGCTGACAGCGACCACGACATCGCGGCAGTGGGTGAAGGCGAAGATCGGGAACTCGATGCCAAGCTCGTCGCAAATCGCGGTGTGCATGCCTACTCCTGGGGCGCTCGCCGAACTGAAACGTGTTCTAGTTTAGTACGGCACTCGTTGACGTGGAAAGCCGCCCCGCACCAGCGCGTCGGCACTACAGGGTGTCAGCTCGACGCGCGCGCTATCCATACGAAGAGGAACGCCAGCATTCCCGCGAAGCAGACCAGATGATCGCGGCAGATGGCTCGCGCCAGACGGCTTTGTTCGGCCCGTTCGTCCGCGCGATGCCCGAGCCGAACGGCGCTCGGGACCGTGTGCGTCAGGGCAAGGACCATCGGCACCCCGGCGAGCGCCGCCGATATCGCCGGCACCCATGCCGGGTCGTGACCCCGAGCGGCCTGAAACCCCAACGCCGCCAACAAGATCAGCATGACGAGGGCGATGAGGTGGCTCATCGGTCGCGACGCGGTCGTCGCGCGATGGTAGTAAGCCGCGATGGAGGCGAGCACCGGCTCGGGCAATTCCTCACGCGCGCTTCGGTATTTGACGACCTGGACGTCGAAGATCAGATCCATCCACAAGACGGCGAGCAGGAAGCCGCTGCATGCCGTGAGCAACGGGGCCACGACGCTCGTTACCTCCGGTTCGCCTGGGCGCCACCAACGGGTCGACAATATGTTTCCCCGTTTAGCCGCTGCTGGGAAACAGCTTTGAATTATTAGAAACGTGTCGAATTTAGCCGGCGAGGATAACTACCATCCTCTCGGGGCGGGCTACCTGGAGGTTGTCGGATGTCGTTTTTGGTTGCAGTGCCGGACGCAGTGGCCACCGCCGCGGAGAACGTGGCGGGCATCGCTTCATCGTTGAGCTCCGCCAACTCGGCAGCGGCCATCCCGACCACCGGTCTGCTGGCTGCGGCCGATGACGAGGTGTCGACGGCGATCGCTTCTCTGTTCGCCCGCCACGGCGCGCAATACCAGGCGCTCAGTGCTCAGGCGGCGGCGTTCCACGCGCAGTTCGTGCAGGCATTGAGCAACGCGGCCGGCAGCTACGCGACCGCGGAGGCCGCGAACGCGTCGCCGTTGCAGACCCTGGAGCAAGACGTGCTGGGGATCGTCAATGCGCCGACCAACACCCTGTTGGGACGCCCGCTGATCGGCCCCGGCAGCGACGGCGCTGCGGGGACCGGGCAGAACGGCGGTCCGGGCGGAATCTTGTGGGGCCGCGGCGGCAACGGCGGCTCGGGTGCGGCCGGCCAGGCCGGCGGCGCCGGCGGGGCGGCCGGCCTCATCGGCGTCGGCGGCGTCGGTGGGACCGGGGGCGCCGGCGCAGCGGGAGGCCACGGCGGCACCGGTGGCTGGTTGTGGGGCAGTGGCGGGTCCGGCGGGGCCGGCGGGACCGGCGGCGGTGCCGGCGGAGCCGGCGGCAACGCCCTGCTGATCGGCTCCGGCGGTGTTGGCGGCGGCGGTGCGGCCGGGGTCTCCGGGGGTGCGGGTGGCACCGGCGGCCGCGCCGGCTTCTTCTCGGGCATCGGCGGGGCCGGCGGGGCCGGCGGCGACGCCACGACCGGCACCGGCGGGGCGGGCGGGGCCGGCGGTAACGGAACCGGCCTCTTCACCGGCTTCGGCGGTGCCGGTGGGCACGGTGGCGCCGCCACCGCTGCCGGGGGCACCGGCGGCGTGGGCGGCGCGGGCGGCCAGGGCTGGGCCCGCAGCCCGTTGGGGATCGACCTGACCATGGGCGGGGCCGGCGGACACGGCGGCGACGCCACCGTCGACGGGGCTACCGGCGGCGCCGGCGGCGCGGGCGGCACCAGCGTTTCCAGTGGCTTCTTCGGAATCGACTTGGCCCAGGCCGGCGCCGGCGGCGTGGGCGGCGCCGCTGTTAGCTCCGGCACCGCCGGGGCCGGCGGCGCGGGCGGTGCCGCCGCGGCTCCCGACTTCGTCGGGTGGGGCGCTTCCATCGGCGGCGACGGCGGGGCCGGCGGTGCCGCCTCCGGCAACGCGACGGGCGGCGCCGGCGGCGCGGGGGGTGTGGCGGCGACGGTGACGGGCATCGCCGGCGGCGGTGCGGGCGGAGCCGGCGGCGCCTCGACGCTGGGCGACGGTGGCGTCGGCGGGCACGGCGGCTTTGCCGCCGGGCTGCAGGGCGCCATCGGCGGTAACGGCGGGCACGGGGGCGCCGCTCCCACCGGCAACGGCGGCAACGACGGCGGCGACGGCGGCGGCGGCCTCGGCTTCTTCGCCCAGGGCGGCGCCGGCGGCGACGCCGGCACCGGTGGCGGCCCAGCCAACGGCGGCAACGGGGGCAACGCCGGGATCATCGACATGGGCACCTACAACCCGTCGATCTTCGGCATCGGCGGCAACGGCGGCAACGGTTTCGGCACCGGGCACGGCGGCACGGGTGGCCAGGGCGGTCACTTTGGCGCGCCCGGCGCGAACGGCAAGCCATAGCCCCATGAGCGGGTGATGCCCAGCGGGCGGCGTGCCGATCCTTGATCCTCTCCGCCGCAACGGGGTAGCGTGGTGCCCGCAATTACGAAACGCGCAGTAGCGTAATTGGCCGCGCCCCTCTACCGGAAGGATCGGCTTGATGCGCAGCCGCTATGCCGGCCATCCCTTCACCACGCCGACGGACGAGATCGCGGCCGCCCTCGAGGATGTCAGCATCCCGACCCTGCTGCTTTCGCTCGTCCACATCACCGGCGATCCCCGGTTCATCCGCGACTTCAAGCCCCTGGGCATCTTCCTCAACGAGGTGCAGGGCTTCATGTCCGAGGAGGACAAGGCGCGGGCCCGCGCGGCGGCGCTGCCGGTGCTCACCGACTACCGGGACCGCGGTTGCCCCGAACCCGAGCCGCTGAGCCTCGAACTCATTCGGGAGATGATGGACTGGGCGGCCTGCGAACACGTCACCGACGACTACCTGCCGCTGATCCTGGAAGAGATGGATCTCGACGGCGTCGACCCCCGCCGTCCGGCCGCCCTGCCGACGCAGTCCGCCGCCGAACTCCCGGTCCTGGTGGTCGGATGCGGGGAATCCGGCCTGCTGGCCGGCATCCGGCTCAAGCAGGCCAATATCCCCTTCACCATCGTCGAGAAAAACGCCGGGCCCGGCGGAACGTGGTGGGAGAACAGCTATCCCGGCGCCCGCGTGGACGTCGCAAACCACTTCTACTGCTACAGCTTCGAACCCAACAACGATTGGACACACTTCTTCGCCGAGCAATACGAGCTGCAGGACTATTTCACCAAGGTGATGAACAAGCACGGCCTGGCCGAGCACATTCGGTGGAACACCGAGGTCGTCGAGGCGGAATGGGACGATGCCGACGGGTTGTGGAAGGTCTCGGTGCGCGGCCCGGACGGCCGGGTGAGCACGATCAGCGCGCGGGTCGTCCTGACGGCCGTCGGCCAGCTGAACCGGCCCAATGTCCCCGAATTCGACGGAGCCGACACCTTCGAGGGGCCGTCATTTCACTCGGCGGCCTGGGATCACTCGATCGATCTGACGGGCAAGCGGGTCGCGCTCATCGGCGCCGGCGCCAGCGGCTTCCAGATAGCGCCGGCGATCGCCCGCCAGGTCGACAAGCTCACCGTGTTCCAGCGCACCGCCCAGTGGATGTTCCCGAACGCCATGTACCACGACGAGGTCGGCGACGGGGTGCGCTGGGCGATGCGGCATCTGCCCTTCTACGGCCGGTGGTACCGGTTCCTGGTGCTTTGGCCCGGTGCCGACAAGGGACTCGACGCCGCAGAGGGCGACCCCGACTACGCCGATCAGGACTACGCCGTCAGCGACATCAACGCCGCCGCCCGAATGATGTTCTCGCAGTGGATCACCAGCCAGGTCGGCGAAGGCCCGAACTCCCAAGAGCTGTTGGACAAGGTGCTGCCCGACTATCCCGCCACCGGGAAACGGACACTGCAGGACAACGGCAGCTGGCTGCAGACGCTGCAGCGCGACAACGTCGAGTTGGTGCGCACCCCGATCCAGAGGATCGCGCCGCACGGCGTCGTCACGGACGACGGCGTGACGCACGAGGCCGACGTCATCGTGTACGCGACGGGGTTTCGCCACACCGATGTGTTGTGGCCGCTGAAAGTGACCGGCCGCAACGGTATTGACCTGCACGAGCTGTGGGGTAGCCGGCCGTACGCCTACCTCGGCATCACGGTGCCCGGATTCCCGAACTTCTTCATCATCTACGGACCCGGGACCCATCTCGCCCATGGCGGCAGTTTGATCTTCCAGTCCGAACTCCAGATGCGCTATGTCGGTCAGTGCCTGCAGCGGCTGGCCCAGGAGAAGCTGCACTCGGTGGAACCAAAGGCCGACGCCGCGACCGACTGGCACCAACGCACGCAGAACCAGATCAAGAAGATGGTGTGGTCGCACCCCGCCGTCAAACACTCCTACTTCAAGAATGCCGACGGGGAGATTCATACCGTCAGCCCGTGGCGCCTCAACGAGTACTGGGCCGCGGTGCGCGCACCCGACTGGTCGAATTTCCTTGTCCGGCAGAGAAAGTGAGCACACCACTATGCGAACGGTAGTCCTCGACGGACCACGCAATATCGAGGTCGACACACGCCCCGATCCGGCACTCCCCGGTCCCGACGGAGCGATCATCTCGGTCACCGCCGCCGGAATCTGCGGATCGGATCTGCATTTCTACGAGGGTGACTATCCGCTGGCCGCACCCATGACGCTCGGCCATGAAGCCGTCGGCACCGTAGTCGAGGTCGGGCCCGAGGTGCGCACCGTCAAGGTCGGCGACCAGGTGATGGTGTCCTCGGTGACCGGCTGCGGCGCGTGCCCGGGATGCGCCACACGCGACCCGGTGATGTGCTACTCCGGGTTTCAGATCTTCGGCGGCGGCGTGCTTCCCGGGGCGCAGGCCGATCTGCTCGCCGTGCCGGCGGCCGACTTCCAGCTGCTCACGACTCCCGAAGGGATCAGCACCGAGCAGGCGCTGCTGCTCACCGACAACCTGGCCACGGGCTGGGCGGCGGCACAGCGAGCCGATATCCCGTTCGGCGGGACGGTCGCGGTGATCGGCCTGGGCGCGGTCGGTCTGTGCGCGCTGCGCAGCGCGTTGTTTCAGGGCGCCGCAACGGTTTTCGCCGTCGATCGCGTCGACGGCCGGCTGGACCGCGCCGCCGGGTGGGGAGCGACGCCGGTCAAGGCACCGGCGGTGGAGGCCATCCTGGCGGCGACGGGCGGGCGCGGGGCCGACGCGGTGATCGACGCCGTCGCGACCGACACGTCCCTGACCGACGCGCTGAACGCGGTGCGGCCGGGCGGCACCGTTTCGGTCGTCGGCGTGCACGACATGAATCCGTTTCCGCTCAACGCGCTGGGGTGCCTGATTCGCAGCATCACGCTGCGGATGACCACCGCACCGGTGCAGCGCACCTGGCCGGAGTTGATCCCGCTGCTGCAGTCCGGCCGGCTCGACGTCGACGGCATCTTCACCACGACCCTGTCGTTGGACGAGGCGGCCAAGGGCTACGCGACGGCCCAGGCGCGGTCCGGCGACGAGGTGAAGGTCCTGCTGACGCCCTAACGCCGCCTGTGCACTCGGCCACGGCGGCCCGAGACGAGACACATCACCGGCCAGCCGTGCGCGGCGGCCGTCGCGGCGAGCCCGCAGCGGGGGTTCACGGGCCGCGGAAATCCGACCAGCGCCATCGACGCCGCATCCTCGTCACCGTTGGCGTGGCAGCAACTGCCTTGCACCGCAACGTCATCGGCGGAGCAGAACTGCTGCACCGCCGCGGTGAAGGCGTCGACCAATGTGCCGTCGAGGTCGAAGAAGGCGGCGATCCCGGGCCCCGGTGTGCCCGCGCCGATCTCCGCGATGGCGTCGGCGGGCGAGCGCCTCGTGAGCGGCACCATCCGCGGTCACCCCGACCGGATCGCCGTGATGTATTCGGAGTGCATGATCGCGTCGATCTTGACGTCCACCTCCGGAGGTGTCATCCCGTAGCCGGCCTGCAGGTCGAGTGTGTTGCGGACCGGATCGACGGCCCACCCATGTGCGGCCAGCGATTCCGCCGGATCACCCCGGGGCTCGTAGGTCAGCGCCGAGAAGTCCACGTCACCCGACATGTTGACCCCGGGATGGTCCGCTTCCAGGGCCGCGAGCTGCTCGCGGTCCAAGCGGGATCCCAGCGCGCCTATGGCGATCCGGCTGCCCGGCGCGCTCAACCCGCTGATGCGGGTGAAGAGCGTGTTCTGCGCTTCGTCGGTGAGGTAGGGCAGCACGCCCTCCACCGACCAGGCGCTCGGGGTCTCGGTGTCGAAGCCCGCCGCTTCCAACCGCCTCGACCAGTCGGTGCGCAGATCGGCCCCGACCTCGACCCTGCGGGCCTTGGGCACGGCGCCGTGCTCGCCGAGCACGCGCACCTTGAATTCCAGCACCTTGGGCAGGTCGACCTCGAAAACCGTTGTGCCATCGGGCCAGTCGAGGCGGTACGCGCGGGAGTCCAACCCGGCGGCGACGATCACCGCCTGCCGGATGCCCGCCTCGCCGGCCGAGGTGAAGAAGTCGTCGAAGAACCGGGTCTGCACACCGTAGAGGCGGGGAAAGGCCGTCTCGTCGTCGGAGGTTCCCGGGTTGGCAAGAACACCGGACAGATACGGGTCCCGGGCGGCGGCGATGAAAACCTTCGCGTATTCGTCGCGGACCAGTGGCCGCGGGCTCATGGCGTGCAGCGCGCGCCATCCCGCCACCAGCAGCGCGGTGTAGCCCACCCCGCTGACGATGTCCCATTGGTCGTCGTCGGAGCGAAGCGACCCGAATTCAGGTGGAGTGCTGATGGTCGTCCCCTCGCGTCAGAATCGGCGCCGAAGCCGACATCCACCAAGGTACTGCGGTGGCGCCGTCAAATCTCCAGAAGCACCGTAACCGGACCGTCGTTCACCAATTCGACCTGCATGTTCGCGCCGAAGACGCCGGTCTGCACGTCGGCTCCAAGGTGGTGCAACGCCTCGGCGAACGCCGCGACCAGCGGTTCGGCGACCGCTCCCGGGGCTGCCGCGTTCCAGGACGGCCGGCGGCCCTTCGCGGTGTCGGCGTACAAGGTGAACTGGCTGACCACCAGGATCGGCGCGTTGACGTCGGCCGCCGAGCGCTCATCGGCGAGAATGCGCAGATACCAGAGCTTTTCGGCCAGCCGTCGCGCCACGTCGGGATCGTCGCCGTGCGTGACGCCGACGAAGGCCAGCAAGCCCTGGCCGTCCGGGCGGATCGCGCCCACCACCTGTCCGTCGACCGCCACCGACGCCGACGAGACCCGTTGCACCAGAACCCGCATGGCCCTCGATGCTGCCAGGCCGGGTTCGAAACGGGTGGGTAGGCTCGTGACGTGTCCGTGCTCGTCGCGTTTTCCGTCACGCCGCTGGGCGTGGGCGAGGGCGTCGGCGAGATCGTCGCCGAGGCGGTTCGGGTGGTCCGCGAATCCGGCCTGCCGAACAGGACGGATGCGATGTTCACCGTGATCGAGGGCGACACCTGGACAGAAGTGATGGCCGTCGTGCAGCGTGCGGTGGAGGCCGTGGCCGCCCGCGCACCCAGGGTCAGCACGGTGATCAAGGTGGACTCGCGTGCCGGAGCCCACGACGCGATGACGCAGAAGGTCGCTTCCGTCGAACGCCACCTGTCGGGGGGCTAAACCTCCACCGCGTCCCGGAACGCCCGCTCCGCCACGTCGCCGTGAACGGCGAACACCACCTTTTCCAGCGAGCTCGCCCGGTGCTGCCTTACGACGTCGACCATCAGCCGCGCGGCTTGGTCGAGCGGGAAGCCGCCGACGCCGGTGCCGAAGGCCACCAGGGCCAGCGAGCGGCACCCCAGTTCGTCGGCCTTGCGCAAGGTGGCGCCGGTCGCGCGGGCGATGATCTCGGCCGAGGTCGGGCCGCCCGGTTCCATCGTCGCGGCGTGGATGACGTAGCGCGCAGGCATTTCGCCCGCGGTGGTTTCCACCGCCTCCCCGAGCCCGATCGGCGCCTTCTCGGTCGATTCGCGCTGCACCTCAGGGCCGCCGGCGCGGACGATTGCCGCGGCGACGCCACCACCGTGCCGCAGCTGCGTGTTGGCGGCGTTGGTGATCGCGTCGAGCTCGAGCTTGGTGATGTCGGCCTGCACTACCTCTAACTCAATCATCGGTTCATTGTCGCGCGCTGCGGGATCGGCGGCGCCCTTCCGCCGCCGAGGGGTAGCTTTGTGCTGGCTCTCAGAGAGGCAGGTGCGAACGGCATGACGAGTGAAACGCCCGGCGAGCCCGGGGGACCCGGCGGGGCCGGCGGCCGCGGCGGCGCGGGTGGTGTCGGCGGTGCGGGTGGCGCCGGCGGTGCCGGGGGCGCCGGCGGAGCCGGTGGCCGCGGTGGTGACGGCGGCCGGGGGGTTGACGGAGCG
>NZ_LZKL01000122.1 GCF_001668725.1 Mycobacterium sp. E787
CGCTGCCCGGCCAACTCCGCCAACTCCTCAAACAACACCGCCAACCGCTCTTTATGGTTCACCCCCAACCGAGGCGGTGCCGTCGACAACATGACCCCATCATCACAGCCGGGTACGACAAAAGTCGGCCGCCCACCCCGCGCCCGGCATGACCGCCAGTTACAAACGCAGCGTCCAGCGGCCGTTGCGGAAGTACAGCACGGTGCGGCTTGCAGGCGCGATGTCGATGCGCCAGAACGACTTCGGGGGCGCATCGAGGCTGTGCAGGATGGCAGCCCGGATCACCGCCGGATGCGTGACCGCCACCGCGGGCGCTGTGTCGTCGGCCAGTGAATCCAGCCAGCCGGCCACCCGCTGCATCAGGTCGACGATGGATTCACCGCCGTGCGGCGCCCGCGCCGGATCGGTCAGCCACGTCTCGAGGTCCGCGGGGCCGACGGCCCGCAGCGTCTGCCCGCACCAACCGCCGCAATCGAGATCCGCCAGCCGCGGCTCGGTCGCGGCGCGCAGGCCGAGCAGTTGCGCGGTTTCCCGGGCGCGCTGCTCGGGCCCGCAGAGCTGACGGGTGCCGTCCTGAAGGTCAAGGCGCCCAGCCTTTTTGACCTGCCGACGACCGATGCCGTTGAGCGGCTCATCGGCGGGAAAGCGTCCGGCCGCCATGGCGTCGGTCATTGCGTGCGCCACCAGGGTCAGCCGGACGACGTCGGTCACGTCGCGTGGCTCGGTTCCGGTGCGCTGCCGACCCGCTCCCCGAGCAGCCGAGCGGTGAGCGTGGCGAAGACCACGCCGATCGTGGCCCACAGCACCAGCTGCGTGGCGAGCGATAGCAACCTGAATTCGTAGAGGACGTCGGCGGGAAAGCCGGGCGGCGTCTCATCCACGCTGGGCAGCGGCACCGCCACCGCCGCGACCGCCGCGACATAGGTACCCGCCGCGAGCAGCCGCCCGCTCCACACACCGAACCGGGCCGTCAGTCCCCGGGCCAGCCACGCGGCGACGACCGCCAAAGCCACCGACGTCACCACCATCATCAGGTACCAGCCGGTGCGGGCCTGGATCGTGTCCGCCTGACCCACCGCCGGCGGATTCGGCGGGTACTTCACGAACGGCACCAGGTAGACCGCGCCGAATGCGGCCGCCGCCAACAGCAGGGAAAGTGGCTGCGGCCCAACGTTAGTCGCGCGCGCGGACACCACACAGAACAGCACGCTGAACAGCGCGCCCATCGCCAAACCGAAGATGAGCACACCGAAGCCCAACCCGGCGGTGGACTGCACCCCCCGGGTGAACAACTCGGCGCCGTGCTCGTGCAAGCCACGCGCACCCAGGGCGTCGATTCGTCCGTCCTCGAAGGCGATCGCGCGGCCGATCACGGGCTCGGCGCACAGGCGGGCGAACGCGAAAGCCAGCACCGCGCCGACGGCGCCGGCCACCAGGCCGCGTCCGATCAGACGCTTCTCCACGATCTCAGTGACAGGGGAAGCCGAGCAGATGGCGGGCGTCGTGCACGAACTCGTGCACGTGCGAATCGCTGCCGAACAACGACAGCGCCCCTTGGTCGATACCGACGAAGTACAGGGCCAGCAACGCCAGGAAGACGGTTGCCGCCAACCAGACCGCGGCACTCGCCGCCGACAGGCCAACCGACCGGGCACGGGTATCGGTCGGGTGGGTGTTCGTCACTTGTTGACTCCTTCCGGGATTTCGCGTCCCGCTCGGGGGTGGTGACGGACTCCGGGTCTGACTGTGACAGTGGCGCGACCGTTCTGGAGTTTCACCAGAATTCCGTTGTCCATCGAAAACGTAAGCGTGGTCAGTCTAGACCGCGGATCACTGTTGCGGCGTCGCGGCGCCGTAGCCGAGCTGGCCCGCGGTGTACTTGGCGGCGTCGGTGACCGGGACCGCCTGCACCGCCGTGCCGTAGGCGCAGATCTCGGTCCAGACGTCGCCGATCTCGGTCGTGTCGAACCGCATCGCGACGATGGCGTTGCCCCCGCGGTTGCGCGCCTCGGCGATCAGGCGTCCCATCGCTTCGTTGCGGCTGTCGGCGAGGTTCTTGGTCATGCCGGCCAGCTCGCCGCCGAACATTGCCTTGAAGCCCGCGCCCATCTGGGAGAAGGCGTTTCGCGAGCGGACGGTCAAACCGAACACTTCGCCGCAGACGCGCTGGATGTCCCAGCCCGGAAGGTCGTTGGTGGTCACGATCAGCACAGGCGGGCCCTTCCATGCGAAACGGGCGGTTAATCCCGTCAGAGATTAGTCCGATGGCGGCGACCCGCTTCGCCCGGCTCCGCCGCGCTCGCGATCGCCACGCCGCCCGTTTGCTGCAATCGCTACTGCGTTTCCGGCGCGCTGTGCGCCCCGGCCTTGGCCAGGTCCGGCTCGACCGGCGGCTTGCGCGTCCCGGTGAACGTGAACACCGCGTCCTCACCGGCGCCCTCGCCGTCCCAGTTGTCGACGTCGACGGTGACGACCTGGCCGGGTCCGACCTCCTCGAAGAGGATCTTCTCGGACAGCTGGTCCTCGATCTCGCGCTGGATGGTGCGCCGCAGCGGGCGGGCACCCAGCACCGGGTCGAAGCCGCGCTTGGCCAGCAACGACTTGGCCTTGTCGGTCAGCTCCAGGGCCATGTCCTTGCTCTTGAGCTGGCCGGCGACCCGGCCGATCATGAGGTCGACCATCCGGATGATCTCGTCCTTGGTCAGCTGGTGGAAGACGATGATGTCGTCGATGCGGTTGAGGAACTCCGGGCGGAAGTGCTTCTTCAGCTCGTCGTTGACCTTCTGCTTCATCCGCTCGTAGTTGTTCTCACCGCCACCCTGGGTGAAGCCCAGGCCGACCGGCTTGGAGATGTCGGACGTGCCGAGGTTCGAGGTGAAGATCAGCACGGTGTTCTTGAAGTCCACCGTGCGGCCCTGGCCGTCGGTGAGCCGGCCGTCCTCGAGGACCTGCAACAGGCTGTTGTAGATCTCCTGGTGGGCCTTCTCGATCTCGTCGAACAGCACCACGGAAAACGGCTTGCGCCGCACCTTCTCGGTGAGCTGGCCGCCCTCCTCGTAGCCGACGTATCCCGGCGGGGCGCCGAACAGCCGCGACGCGGTGAACCGGTCGTGGAACTCGCCCATGTCGATCTGGATGAGCGCGTCGTCGTCGCCGAACAGGAAGTTGGCCAGCGCCTTGGACAGCTCCGTCTTACCGACGCCGGACGGGCCGGCGAAGATGAACGACCCCGACGGCCGCTTGGGGTCCTTCAACCCGGCGCGGGTGCGGCGGATCGCCTTGGAGACGGCCTTGACCGCGTCCTCCTGGCCGATGATCCGCTTGTGCAGTTCGTCCTCCATGCGCAGCAGGCGGGTGGTCTCGGCCTCGGTGAGCTTGAACACCGGGATACCGGTCCAGTTGCCGAGCACCTCGGCGATCTGCTCGTCGTCGACCTCGGCGACCACGTCGAGATCGCCCGAACGCCACTGCTTTTCACGCTCGGCCCGCTGGGCCACCAGCGTCTTCTCGCGATCGCGGAGGCTGGCCGCCTTCTCGAAGTCCTGGGCGTCGATCGCCGATTCCTTCTCCCGGCGTGCCTCGGCGATCTTCTCGTCGAACTCGCGCAGGTCTGGCGGCGCGGTCATGCGGCGGATCCGCATCCGGGCGCCCGCCTCGTCGATCAGGTCGATCGCCTTGTCCGGCAGGAACCGGTCGTTGATGTAGCGGTCGGCCAGGGTGGCCGCGGCCACCATCGCGCTGTCGGTGATCGACACCCGGTGGTGCGCCTCGTAGCGGTCGCGCAGGCCCTTGAGGATCTCGATGGTGTGCTCCACCGTCGGCTCCCCGACCTGCACGGGCTGGAAGCGGCGCTCCAGCGCGGCGTCCTTCTCGATGTACTTGCGGTACTCGTCGAGCGTGGTGGCACCGATGGTCTGCAGCTCACCGCGGGCCAGCTTGGGCTTCAGGATGCTTGCCGCGTCGATCGCGCCCTCGGCGGCACCGGCCCCGACGAGCGTGTGCAGCTCGTCGATGAACAGGATGATGTCGCCGCGGGTGTTGATCTCCTTGAGCACCTTCTTCAGGCGCTCCTCGAAGTCACCGCGGTAGCGCGAGCCCGCCACCAGCGAACCCAGGTCGAGCGTGTAGAGCTGCTTGTCCTTCAGCGTCTCCGGGACCTGGCCGTGCACGATGGCCTGCGCCAGGCCCTCGACGACGGCGGTCTTGCCGACGCCGGGCTCGCCGATCAGCACCGGGTTGTTCTTGGTGCGCCGGCTCAGCACCTGCATCACCCGCTCGATTTCCTTCTCGCGGCCGATGACCGGGTCCAGCTTGCCTTCCATCGCGGCGGCCGTCAGGTTGCGCCCGAACTGGTCGAGCACCAGCGACGTGGACGGGCTGCCCGACTCGCCGCCGCGGCCTCCGGTGCCGGCCTCCGCGGCCTCCTTGCCCTGGTAGCCGCTCAGCAGCTGGATCACCTGCTGGCGCACCCGGGTCAGCTCGGCGCCCAGCTTGACCAGCACCTGCGCGGCCACGCCCTCACCCTCGCGGATGAGGCCGAGCAATATGTGCTCGGTGCCGATGTAGTTGTGGCCGAGCTGCAGCGCCTCGCGCAGGCTCAGCTCGAGCACCTTCTTGGCCCGCGGCGTGAAGGGGATGTGCCCCGACGGCGCCTGCTGGCCCTGGCCGATGATCTCTTCGACCTGGCTGCGGACGCCCTCGAGCGAGATCCCCAGCGACTCCAGCGACTTCGCCGCGACGCCCTCGCCCTCGTGGATCAGGCCCAACAGGATGTGCTCGGTGCCGATGTAGTTGTGGTTGAGCATCCGGGCCTCTTCTTGCGCCAGGACGACGACCCTGCGGGCACGGTCGGTAAATCTTTCGAACATCGCTGGTTACCTGCTCTCCCTGCCATCGGTACTGTGGTCGGCTCTTGTCGGCCCCTGCGTACCTGCCATCCACTGTAATGGTCGGCCTGCCGGGGTTCCTAACGTTGCTGTGCCCGACGGTCCGGGCCGCATCCCCCGTGAAATACAGGCGCAACACATAAACGAGGAAAACCACCCAGGCGTTTCCGTATCGGCGGGCGATCTTTTCGCCGCCAGCGAAATGAAACGACCGGCGCCCGGGTCTCCTGGACCCGGGCGCCGGTCGGCAGCGTGTCAGGTCGCCGCGTGGAACGCGTCGATGACGTCCGCCGGGATGCGGCCGCGCGTCGACACGTTGTGCCCGTTGCGGCGGGCCCATTCCCGGATCGCGGCGCTCTGCTCGCGGTCGATGGCTCCACGCCCCCGCCCCGAACCCGACCGCCCGCGGCGACGTCCGCCGACGCGGCGTCCCGCCGCAACCCATTGCTTCAAATCGTTGCGCAGTTTCGCGGCATTCTTGGACGAAAGATCAATCTCGTAGGTCACCCCGTCAAGCCCGAATTCAACCGTTTCGTCGGCCGCGCCCGCACCGTCGAAATCATCGACCAAGGTGACGGTCACTTTTTTCGCCATTAGCTTACCCTCGCGTTTCGTCCTGAGCAGTTGCTGAGCAGTTTGGATTCACTCCCCAAGGAACCAATCTGCCATAACAACGCAGCATACTCAATCCGGACGCAACCGGTAACTCAACTGGAGTGCGGCCGCACAATCGGGAACAAAACCGTCTCCCTAATTGACAGCCCGGTCAAGGACATCAGCAACCGATCGATACCCATTCCGGTTCCCGTGCACGGGGGCATCCCATACTCGAGCGCGGCGAGAAAGTCTTCGTCAAGCACCATGGCCTCGTCGTCGCCGGCGGCCGCCGCACGGGCCTGCGCAGCGAACCTCTCGCGCTGGATGACCGGGTCATTCAGTTCGGAATACCCGGTGGCGAGTTCGACCCCGCGGAGGTAAAGGTCCCACTTCTCGGTCACGCCCGGGATGCTGCGGTGCTGTCGCGTCAAAGGCGTTGTCTCGACAGGGAAATCCTTGACGAAGGTCGGTGCGGTCAGCGCGTTGCCCACCGCGTGTTCCCAGAGTTCTTCGACCAGCTTGCCGTGCCCGTAGCCGCGGTCGCGGGGAATCTCCACACCCAGCTTGTCCGCGATGGCCCACAGCCGGTCCACCGCGGTCTCGGGCGTGATCTCCTCACCGAGCGCCGCCGACAGCGACGGATACATTTGTATCGATGCCCATTCTCCGTCTATGTCGTAGACGCTGCCGTCTGGCAACGGCAGTTGTCGGGTTCCGATCGCCTCGTCGGCCACCTCTTGAATAAGCTCGCGCGTGACGATCGCCGAATCGTCATAGGTTCCGTAGGTCTGGTAGGTCTCCAGCATCGAAAATTCGGGAGAATGGGTCGAATCGGCCCCTTCGTTTCGGAACACGCGATTTAGCTCGAAGACCCTGTCGAATCCGCCGACGACGCAGCGCTTGAGGAACAGTTCTGGCGCGATCCGCAGGTAGAGATCGATGTCGAGAGCATTGGAATGGGTGATGAACGGCCGAGCCGCGGCGCCGCCGGCCAGCGTCTGCAACATAGGTGTTTCGACTTCGGAAAACCCGCGCCGTTCCAACGCGGTGCGAATCGCGCGGATAACGGCGATCCGCTGCCTGGCCACCGAGCGGGCCTGGGGGCGGACGATGAGGTCGACATAGCGCTGCCGGACCCGCGACTCTTCGTTCATCTCCTTGTGCGCGACCGGCAGCGGCCGCAGCGACTTGGCCGCCATCCGCCAGGAGTCGGCCAGGACGGACAACTCGCCGCGGCGCGAGCTGATCACGTTGCCGTGCACGAAGACGATGTCGCCGAGGTCGACGTCCGTCTTCCAGGCGTCGAGCGCCTGCCGGCCGACCTTGTCGAGGCTGACCATGACCTGCAGGGTCGTGCCGTCGCCATCCTGGAGTGTCGCAAAGCACAACTTGCCGGAGTTGCGGGCGTACATGACCCGACCGGCGACACCGACGACGTCGTCGGTGGCGGTGTCGGTCGGCAGGTCGGGGTGAGCGGCGCGCACCTCGGCAAGGGTGTGGGTGCGTTCGATGGCCACCGGGTAGGGGTCGACCCCCTCGTCCAGCAACCGAGCGCGCTTGTCCCGGCGGATCCGATACTGCTCGGGAAGGTCGGTCTCGGCTTCCGGGGGCTCAGATGTCACGACGTGCCAGCTTAATTGAGGCCATCGAGAGGCAATGCATGTGCTCTCAGGGCTTTCACTGTGCGTTCAGGGCTTTCAGTGTGTATAGGGGACGGAAAATGCGCCCGAATCGCTGCCAGGATTCACACTCAACGCCGTCGATTCACACACGACGCGGAAAGCCGGGCGTCAGCGGGCCGTCTTCAGCCGGCCGCGCTGGGCGTCCCGGTTGCGTTCGAAGACGAGCCGCAGGCCGTGCAGGGTCAGGTGCCGGTCGTAATGGGCGACGGTGTGCAGTTCCGGCAGCAGCAGCGGCGCGGTGTGCCCGGTGGCCACCACCGCGACCTGATCGCCCAACTCGCCGGAGAAACCGTCCACGTCCTCGCGGATGCGCTGCACCAAACCGTCGACCAAGCCGGCGAACCCGAACACCGCGCCGGCCTGCATGCACTCGACGGTGTTCTTGCCGACCACCGACCGGGGCCGGGTCAGCTCGACGCGGCGCAGCGCCGCGGAGCGAGCCGCGGCGGCATCGGACGAAACCTGTACGCCCGGGGCGATGGCGCCGCCGAGAAACTCGCCCTTGGCCGACACCAGGTCCACGATGATCGAGGATCCGAAATCCATGACGATGGACGCCTTGCCGAACTGGTGAAACGCGGACAGGCAGTTGACGATCCGGTCGGCCCCGACTTCCTTGGGGTTGTCGACCAACAGCGGGATACCAGTTCGTATCCCCGGCTCGATGAGAACTTGCGGCACCGACGGCCAGTACTGGTCGAGCATGACGCGCACCTCGTGCAACACCGACGGCACGGTCGACAGCGCGGCGGCGCCGGTAAGCCGCTCGGAATCCTCGCCGATCAGGCCGTCGATCGTCAGCGCGAGTTCGTCGGCGGTGACCTCGGACTCGGTGCGGATCCGCCACTGCTGCTCGACTTTTGCGTGCTCCTTGGAGCCCGAGATCAGTCCGACGACGGTGTGCGTGTTGCGGACGTCGATGGCCAGCAGCACGGCTACCGCGCGCCGATCCGAGGGTCTAACAGCTCTGCGGCGTCGGCCGGCACGAACGCCGGATCGTCCCCGAGGTCGATCGGCTTGTTGTCGGCGTCGACGAACACGATCCGCGGGCGGTAGGCGCGCGCCTCCGCGTCCTCCATCGTCCCGTAGGCGATCAGGATCACCAGATCGCCGGGGTGCACGAGATGCGCTGCGGCGCCGTTGATTCCGATCACGCCGCTGCCGCGTTCCCCGGTGATCGCATAGGTGACCAGCCGGGCGCCGTTGTCGATGTCGACAATGGTCACCTGCTCGCCCTCCAGCAGGTCGGCGGCGTCCATCAGGTCGGCGTCGATGGTCACCGAGCCGACGTAGTGCAGGTCGGCCTGCGTGACGGTGGCGCGGTGGATCTTCGACTTCAGCATGGTGCGTAACATCAATTCCTCCAAGGTTTTTGGGCGTGTCCGTCCGGCCCCACGGGTGCCGGCGAAGTTCCGATCTGAATTGCGACGTTGTCGAGCAGTCGCGTGGTGCCCAGCCGGGCCGCGACCAGCAGCCGGCCGGAGCCACCCTCGCGCAACGGGCCGAGTTCGGCGTCGCGCAGCTCCAGGTAGTCGAGCACGAGGCCGGGCGTGGCGTCGAGCACGGCGCGGGCGGCGTCCAGCGCGGCCGCGGGCCCGTCGGTGGCGGCGTGCGCCCCGGCCGTCAGCGCCGCCGAGAGCGCCACGGCCAATTCACGTTGCCCGGGGTCGAGGTAACGGTTGCGCGACGACATCGCCAGCCCGTCGGGCTCGCGGACGGTCGGGACCCCCACGACGGCCACGTCGACGTTCAGGTCGGCGACCATCTGCCGGACCAGCACCAGCTGCTGATAGTCCTTCTCGCCGAAGAACACCCGGTCGGGGCGAACGATCTGCAGCAGCTTGCACACCACCGTCAGCACCCCGGCGAAATGGGACGGCCGCGGGCCGCCCTCGAGTTCGGCCGCCAGCGGGCCGGGCTGCACGGTGGTGCGCAGTCCGTTGGGGTACATCGCCGCGGCGGTCGGCGCGAACACGATCTCGACGCCTTCGCCGCGCAGCAACGCCACGTCGTCGTCGAGGGTGCGCGGGTATGCGTCGAGGTCTTCGCCCACGCCGAATTGCAGCGGGTTGACGAAGATCGATACCACGACCACCGAGCCGGGAACCCGCTTGGCGGCGCGCACCAGCGCCAGGTGCCCGTCGTGCAGGGCGCCCATGGTGGGCACCAGCATCACCCGCCGGCCGGTGTGGCGCAGCGCGCGGCTGACGTCGGCGACGTCGCGGGGTGCCGAATACACGTTGAGCTCGCCCGGATTGAACGCCGGCTTGCGTGGGGCCGTCATCGCGCCAGCACCTCGACGACATCCTCGGGGGCGTGCGCGCGCCGGGCGGTGCGCAGGGCATTGACCCGGTAGGCCCCGGCCAGCTCCGGGTCGGCCTCGGCGAGGGCGGCCAGGTGCTCGGCGACCGCAGCCGCATCGCCGCGGGCGACCGGCCCGGTGAGCGCGGCCTGGCCGCGCTGCAGCGTGTTCTCCAGCGCCGCCCGGGCCAGCGGCCCGACGATGCGTTCGGCGAGGCCGCCCGGCTGGTCGTCGACGATTTGTTGCCCGAGCAGTTCGCTGCCGCGCAGCGCGGCCCGCAGCGCCTCGAGCGCGTCGGCGAGGACAGTCACGATGTGGTTGCCCGCGTGCGCCAGCGCGGCGTGGTACAGGACGCGGGCATCCTCGCGAACGCAGAACGGCTCCCCGCCCATCTCCAGGACGAGCGACTGCCCGATCGCGTACCCGACCTCGTCGGCCGCGGTGATCGCGAAACAGGTGTCGGGCAGCCGGCTGATGTCCTCGTCGGAACCGGTGAACGTCATCGCCGGGTGGATCGCCACCGGGATGCAGCCGTCATGGGTCAGCGGCGCGAGGATGCTGACGCCGTTGGCTCCGGACGTGTGCACCACGATCGTGCCAGGCCGCACGGACGAGGTCGCCGCCAGCCCGGACACCAGGCCGGCGAGCTCACTGTCGGGAACCGCCAAGACCAGCAGCTCGGCGTTGGCGGCCACATCCGGCGGCGACACCACCGGCGTATCGGGCAGCCGGCGCTGAGCCCGCTGCCGCGACGCGCGGGAGACGCCGCTGCACGCCACCACCACATGGTCTGCGCGCTCGAGCGCGACGCCCAGCGCGGAGCCCACCCTGCCCGCGGAGATGATGCCCACCTTGAGCCTGGCCGGGCGCAGTCCGTCGAACTGCCCCATCGCAGACGACCTCACAGCTTTCTTTGGTTCGTTCCGGTCCACTGCTCGGGTACCGGACGGTCACCAAGACTTTAATCGATCCGTCACGCCGAGCCCAACGAAAGCCGGTGTGAGGAAGCTCCCAGGTCAGCCGTCGCGCCGGCGGCGCCGTCCGCCACCGGACGGCTGGACCTGCAGGCGCGCCAACAGGTCGGCCACCGACTGGCCACCGCTGGGCGGCCCATCCGGCGCCTGCTCGAGGGGATCGGCGCCGCGATGCCGCGCGGCCGGCTCGGCCGCCGGGGGCGGGGCCATCTGCGGTGGCGGCGGGGCGACGGGCGGCGGCGGCATCGGGTGGGGAGGTGGCGGCGCCGCGGCGGCCGGCGCGCTCGCGGGCTCGCTCGGGCCCCCGAAGTCGCGCACGCCGTACTCGCGGTACTCCGCCGAATGGCGCGCTCGCGCCCGCCGACCGGATTCGCCGTACGGCGGTGGCTGAAGGTGCTCGAACGGCGAGCCGTCCAGGGTTTCCTGGGAGCCTTCTCGGGAGCCGTAATGCCGCGCGCGCCGCCCCGCCGTCGGCTCGCCGCCGGGCGCGTCGGCCCCATCGGGGGCCCAGCTGGTGCCCGGGGGCCGCCACTGTGCCTCGGCGGGGGCCGGCTGCCACTCCCGCGGCAGCGGCGACGGTTCAGGTTGCGAGGGCGGCGGAGGCGCGAATCGCGGCTCGGGCGGCGGGGTCATGTACGGCGGCTCTTGTGAAACCTGGTATCGACCGTCCTGCGGGCCGTCGTATTGCACGCGGACACGCTCCCGCGGCGGCGGCTGCCGCGGCGGGAGCAGCGGTTCCTCGGGCACGTCGATGATCGCGGCCTCGTCGTCGCGGCCGGGCGGGTTGTCCTGGGTGACCGATGTCACCCGATCGCTGGCAACCCAATCCCGGTTGCCCTCGCCGTTGCGGTCCCAGTCGCTGTAGGCGCGGGTGCGGGGCGCCTCGGTTTCGACCGTCTCCAGCGCGGGGTGGTGCTGCAGGTCGGCGTCGAACAGGATCTCGAGGCTGGTTCGCAGCGCGCTCAGCTCCGCGCGCAACGCCGCCAGGTCGTCGGCGGCCTGGGCGCGTAACTCCGAGGCCAGCTCGCGACGCAGCTGGGACTCGACCGTCAGCTCGTATTCGCGCCGGGCCGAGATCTCCCGATCCAGCTGAAGGTCGTAGACCAGCTTCAGGTCGCGCACCCGGGACTGGTCTGCGTCGCTTTGGCGACGATAGAGCACCGAAACGAAGGCGCCTGCGACTGCGGCCCACAGCGCCAGGATTACAGCGAGCTTGAGGAGTTCCACCCGATTGGTGAAAACCAGTGCGGAACTGGCCCCCATCGCGAGGACCAGCAACGCGGTCAAGAGCACCCACCCCGGCCTGCGGCCGCCGCGCCGCACCCGGGCGCCGCGGGACAGAACGGTCATGGCCTGAGAGTACCTGCGCGAGGTCACTCCGCGTGTCGCGCGGCACCGGCGATTCTCACCCGGGGCGTCGCGCCGCCTCCTGGTGGGCTACGTCTCCGCGCCCTCGCCTTGGTCCGTCGGATCCTGCGGGGACTTGCAGCAATGCTGCAGCCACAGCGCGGCGACGACCAACGCCAGCGCGCTGACGGCGGCCACCACCGTCCCGGTGGTGTCCTCGGCGGCGACGCGCAGCCACGACCGCCGCGGGAAGAAGTACACCAGCACGCCGATCCACCAGCCCAGCACCAGCGCGCCCACCCAGGCCGACGCCTTGGCCACCATCACGCTGCGCGCCACCGCCAACGGATGCAGCCAGCCGGGCCCGGCGCCGATTTCGCCGTCGTTGATCTTGGCCCGTACGTAGCGCGCCCACAGCGCCTCGGCGATGGCCACGGCCAGCAGCGACAGGCCGGTCCACACCGTGATGGGCGGAAACCACCGGTACAGGGTGATCACCAGCAGGTAGCCCACCACCGCAGCGCCGACGACCGCGGCCGTCAGGTCACGTTTTCTGGTGGGACCCATCAGCTGTGCTGTCCCGTGATCTCCAGCCTCAGCCCCGAGGGCCGGACCCCTTCCCGGTCGGCCGGATCGAGTTCGGAAAGTAGTTGCGCGATCGGGCGCGGCCCTTCGGCGACCGTCAGCTCGGCATCCGGCTGGATGGCCAGCCACGGCACCAGCACGAAGGCCCGCAGGTGGGCCAGCGGGTGTGGGAGCGTCAGGTTGGGCTCGCGGGCGATCACCTCCGTTTGGCCGTAGCAGGCGATCAGGTCGACGTCCAGCGTGCGCGGGCCCCAACGCTCGCCGCGCACCCGGCCCGCGGCGCGCTCGAATTCCTGCGCCCGGCGCAGCCACGCCTGCCCGTCGCACGCCGGGTCGTCGGCGATGAGCACCGCGTTGAGGAACGGGGCCTGCTCGACGCGGCCCCAGGGGTCCGTCTCATACACCGGGGATACCGCGACCACCGCCTCGCCCAGCCCGTCGACGACCGACTGCAGCCGGGCCAGCCGGTCGCCGAGGTTGGAGCCGATGGACAGCACGACGCGGGTCATACGACGCCGCCCGCCGGGATCACCGAACCGCGGCCGCCGCGCCGCGACCGCCGAACCACCACGGCGACGTCGGCGAACCGGTGCGGGATGGGCGCCTGCGGCTTGTGCACCACCACCTCGACGGCGTGCACGCGCCCGTCCCCCATCACCCGGTCGGCGATCTCACCGCCGACCGCCTCGATCAGCTGACGTGGCGGACCCCCGACGACGTCGGCCGCCAGCTGGGCCAGCGCGGCGTAGTCGTAGGTGTCGGACAACGCGTCGCTGGCCGCGGCGTCGGCCAGGTCGATCCACACGGTGATATCCACGACGAAGTCCTGCCCGGTCGCGCGCTCATGCTCGAAAACGCCGTGTCGGCCACGAACTGTTAAGCCGCGCAACTCGATTCGATCAGCCATCGTTTCCCGTCCAGGCCTCGACGACCTTGAGGGCATCGACGGAGGCGCGGACGTCGTGTACGCGCACACCCCAAGCCCCGTACAGCGCGGCCAGCGCGGAAATCACGGCGGTCGCCGTCTCGCGCCCGTCGGGCGGTCGCGGCGAGCCGTCCGGCCCGGCCAACAACGTGCCGAGGAACCGTTTGCGTGAGGCACCCAGTAGCACCGGCACCCCGGTGGCGACCAGCTGTGGCAGCGCGTGCAGCAGCGCCCAATTGTCTTGTCCCGTCTTGGCGAATCCCAGACCGGGGTCGATCACCAGCTGGTCGGGATCGACACCCGCGGCCACCGCGTCGTCGACGCCGGCGAGCAACTCGGCGCGCACCTCGGCCACCACGTCGCGGTAGTGCGGCGTCCGATGCGGTCGCTGCGACGACACCGACCGCCAGTGCATCAACACCCACGGCACGCCGGCCTCGGCCAGCAGCGGCGCCATCGCGGGGTCGGCCCGTCCACCCGACACGTCGTTGACGATGCGCGCGCCGCTCTGCAGCGCCGCCCGCGCGACGTCGGCGTGCATCGTGTCGATGCTCACGGTGATGCCCTGTGCGGCAAGCTCTTTGACGACGGGCACCACGCGGGAGGTCTCGACGCGGGGGTCGACGCGAACGGCGCCGGGCCGGGTCGACTCGCCGCCGACGTCGATGATGCCGGCGCCCTCGGCCGCCATCGCCAGACCATGGGCGACGGCGTCGTCGGCATCGAGGTAGCGCCCGCCGTCGGAGAAGGAGTCGTCAGTGACGTTCAGCACTCCCATCACCTGCACGGGCTGAGTCTTCAGAGGGCTCACTTGCGCAGGATCAGGTCGAGCGCTTCGGCCCGGGAGGCGGGACTGGTTTTGAACATGCCGCGTACCGCCGACGTCGTGGTGACGGCGCCGGGCTTGCGGACACCGCGCATCGCCATGCACAGGTGCTCGGCCTCGACCACGACGATCACGCCGCGCGGATCCAGCTTGTTCACCAGGGCATCGGCGATCTGGCTGGTGAGCCGCTCCTGCACCTGGGGCCGCTTGGCGTACAGGTCCACCAGCCGGGCGATCTTCGACAGGCCGGTCACCCGGCCGTCCTTGCCGGGGATGTAGCCGACGTGGGCCACCCCGTGGAACGACACCAGATGGTGCTCGCAGGTGGAGTACAGCGGGATCTCTTTGACGATCACCATCTCGTCGTGGTCCTCGTCGAACATCGTGTTCAACACGGTGTCGGGATCGGTGTAGAGCCCGGCGAACATCTCGCGGTAGGCACGGGCGACGCGGGCAGGGGTGTCCTGCAGGCCGTTGCGGTCCGGGTCTTCGCCGATCGCGTAGAGCAACTCGCGGACCGCCGCCTCGGCGCGCTGCTGATCGAACGCCCGTATGCGTGGAGTCGTTTGGCGGGTATCCGTGCCCAAATCCGGCCCCAAATCCGGGAGAGCCATCGAATCCTCCGTTCGTCAGCCGTGGGCCGGCGGGTTGGACCGGCTCACGTCGTCATCCTGGCGGTTTGGAGACTTTCCGGCATCCGGGTTCGGTTGAGCCGGAGGCGGATAGGGCGGATACGGCGGGTAGGGCTGGTGGGTCGGATACCCCTGGCCGTGGGGGCCCTGCTGGCCCGGATAGCCCGGCGCCGGCTGCGGCCAATACGGCTGCTGCGGGGGCGGCGTAGGGCCCGGGGGCGGCGGATACCAGTAATTCGGCTGCTGCTGGTGTTGCTGTTCCTGCGGCGGCCATCCCGGCGCATACCAGCCCGCCGGGGCGCCGTAGTCGGGCTGCGTGGGGCCATGCGGGGCGGGCTGCCGGTTGCCGTCTCCCTGGCCGCCGTGAGAACCGTTGCCGCCGTTGGCATTACGGGCAGCCTCGGCCTCGGCGGCCTGGCTGGCGCGGGCGATGGCCGCCTTGAACGCCGGCTCCTGCACCGGCGGCGGCCACGGCTCACCCCGCTCCATGGCCAGCTCGCCGGGCGTCTTGATCGGTGGCTTGTCCGACGGGATCCGGCCGCCGAAGTCGTCGAACATCGTCAGCCTCGGCCGCTTCTCGACCCCGGCGAAGATGCCCTCGAGCTCGGGCCGGTGCAGGGTTTCCTTCTCCAGCAGCTCGCCGGCCAGGGTGTCGAGCACGTCGCGGTATTCGGTGAGGATCTCCCAGGCCTCGGTGTGCGCGGCCTCGATGAGCTTGCGCACCTCGTCGTCGATGTCGCGGGCGACCTCGTGCGAGTAGTCCGCCTGCGTTCCCATGGTCCGGCCCAGGAACGGGTCGCCGTGCTCGGAGCCGTATTTGACGGCACCCAGCTTGGAGCTCATGCCGAACTCGGTGACCATCGCGCGCGCGATCTTGGTGGCCTGCTCGATGTCGGACACCGCGCCGGTGGTCGGCTCGCGGAACACGAGCTCCTCGGCGGCGCGCCCGCCCATCGCGAACACCAGCTGGGCGATCATCTCCGACCGCGTGCGCAGGCCCTTGTCTTCCTCCGGCACCGCCACCGCGTGCCCGCCGGTGCGTCCCCGCGCCAGGATGGTCACCTTGTAGATCGGCTCGATGTCGGGCATCGCCCACGCCGCCAGCGTGTGCCCGCCCTCGTGGTAGGCGGTGATCTTCTTTTCCTGCTCGCTGATGATGCGGCCCTTGCGGCGCGGCCCGCCGATGACCCGGTCGACCGCCTCCTCCAGCGCGGCGCCCGTGATGACGGTGCCGTTCTCGCGGGCGGTCAGCAGCGCCGCCTCGTTGATGACGTTGGCCAGGTCCGCGCCGGTCATGCCGACCGTCCGCTTGGCCAGCCCGTCGAGGTCGGCGTCGGGACCGATCGGTTTGCCCTTGGAGTGCACCCGCAGCACCGCGCGCCGGCCCGCCATGTCCGGGTTGGTCACCGGGATCTGCCGGTCGAAGCGGCCGGGCCGCAGCAGCGCGGGGTCGAGGATGTCCGGGCGGTTGGTGGCCGCGATCAGGATGACGCCGGTGCGATCGCCGAAACCGTCCATCTCGACCAGCAACTGGTTCAGTGTCTGCTCACGCTCGTCGTGCCCGCCGCCCAGGCCGGCGCCGCGCTGGCGCCCGACCGCGTCGATCTCGTCGACGAAGATGATGCACGGGTTGTTCTGCTTGGCCTGCTCGAACAGGTCGCGCACTCGTGAGGCGCCGACACCGACGAACATTTCGACGAAGTCGGAGCCGGAGATGGTGAAGAACGGCACCCCGGCCTCACCCGCCACGGCGCGGGCCAGGAGCGTCTTGCCCGTTCCGGGCGGCCCGTAGAGCAGCACGCCCTTGGGGATCTTGGCGCCCAGCGCCTGGTACCTGCTGGGGTTCTGCAGGAAGTCCTTGATCTCGTAGAGCTCCTCGACCGCCTCGTCGACGCCCGCGACGTCGGCGAACGTGGTCTTGGGCATGTCCTTGTTCAGCAACTTCGCCCGCGACTTGCCGAATCCGAAGCCCATCCGGGCGCCGCCCTGCATCCGCGAGAACATCACGAACAGGCCCACCAGCAACAGCAGCGGCAGGACGTAGACCAGCAGCTCGCCCAGGATGCTGCCCTCGTTGACGACGGTGCTGACCTTCGCGTTCTTCGCGGTGAGCGAATTGAACAGGTCTACTGCGTATCCGCTGGGGTATTTGGTGATGACCTTGTCGGAATTGTCGGTGTCCTTGCTGCCCTTTTTCAGGGTCAATCGCAATTGCTGCTCGCGATCGTCGATCTGCGCGCTCTTGACGTTGTCGCCGTTGATCTGCGCCATCGCCACCGAGGTGTCGACGGGCTTGTAACCGCGGGTGTCGTCGCTAAAGTAAAAAAACGACCAGCCCAGCAGCACCACAACGGCGATCGCCGTGAGCGTGCGAATCACGTTTTTCCGGTTCATCAATCATCGGCCTCGTCGGCCAGGTCCTTCCGCGATACACGAAGCTGGAAAAGTCCAGGCTACCGCTAGTGTCGATCGCCAGTCCCGGCAGAGCCGGGGCGCAGCGGGTCGGCACCATCGGCCCGGTGTCGATCGCCAGTCCCGGCAGAGCCGGGGCGCGATCTTGCTATGACAACGACCGGCGGTTCCCGGTGCGGTTCCCGGCGTGGCAAATCACACACCGTCGAGCCTCACTCGTAATAGCGCGCTTCCACCACATTGCCGTCGGGGTCGGCGAAGTAGTAGCCGTGCGGCGCCCACCCGCGAGCCCCGTAGCTGTGGTCCAGCCGCGCGCTGGTGTCAACTCCTTCTTCCTGCAGGCGCCGATCCAACGCGTCGTATTCGGATTTCGACATTGCCAGGCAGACGTGGTTCACCGGATGGCCGGCGCTGCCCGCGACCTTGGTGAGCGACTCGGTGCCGGAGATGTTGGCCGTCGACAGGAGATCGATGATGGAGTCTTCGCACACGCGCACGCTGGGAAATGGCGCTTCCCCGGCCTGGAACTCGCCGAACCGCACCGGCGCCAGCCCGACCACCCTCGAGTAGAAGTCCATCGACGCTTGCGGATCCTTCGTCCATAAGACGACGTGGTCTAGGCGCTTCACGGTAAGCCCACCTCTTCCGGGTACGGCCAAGGCTCAGAAGCGATGTCTACCAGGCCGCCGGACCCGGCACGACGGAATGTCAATTTCCAGTCGGGCACACCCTTCTCAGCCCGGGGTCGTTGTGCTTTGGTGAGACCGTGCCCTCCTCAACCGAACGGTTAGTAGATACCAACGGCGTAAAACTCCGGGTGACCGAAGCGGGTGACCGCGGCGCGCCCGTGGTGGTCCTGGCCCATGGCTTCCCCGAACTGGCCTATTCATGGCGCCACCAGATACCCGTCTTGGCGGAGGCCGGCTATCACGTGCTGGCGCCCGACCAGCGCGGCTACGGCGGCTCGTCACGCCCGGACGCGATCGAGGCCTACAACATTCACGAATTGACCGCCGACATCGTCGGTCTGCTCGACGACGCCGGCGCCGAGCGGGCCGTCTGGGTCGGTCACGACTGGGGCGCGCCGGTGGCGTGGCACGCGCCGCTGCTGCACCCCGACCGGGTCGCGGCCGTCGCCGCGCTGAGCGTGCCGGCGCTGCCGCGCTCGCATGTGGCGCCGACGAAGGCGTGGCGCAAGCTATTCGGCGAGAACTTCTTTTACATCCTGTATTTCCAGGAGCCGGGTGTCGCCGACGCCGAGCTCAATGCCGACCCCGCCCGGACCATGCGCCGGATGATGGGCGGCTTAACGGGTCCCGGCCCGGACGCGATGCTGAAGATGGCCACTCCCGGCCCGGAAGGTTTCATCGATCGGCTTCCCGAACCCGAGGGGCTGCCGGACTGGATCAGCCAGGAGGAGCTCGACCACTACATCGCCGAGTTTTCCCGCACCGGGTTCACCGGCGGCCTCAACTGGTACCGCAATTTCGACCGCAACTGGGAGACCACCGCCGAGCTCGAGGGCGCGAAAATCGCCGTGCCCTGCCTGTTTATCGCCGGGACCGGCGATCCGGTGCTGTCGTTCACCAGTCGCGACCGTGTTTCGGAGGTGATCTCCGGGCCGTACCGCGAGGTGATGATCGACGGCGCGGGACATTGGCTGCAGCAGGAACGGCCCGACGAGGTGAACGCGGCACTGCTGGAGTTCCTCAAAGGAGTGGAATGGTGACGGGTGCGCCGCTGCGTTTCGGAGTCTTCATCACGCCATTCCATCCCGTCGGCCAATCCCCCACGGTCGCACTGGAATACGACATGGAGCGGGTCGTAGCGCTGGACCGGCTCGGTTTCGACGAAGCCTGGTTCGGCGAACACCACTCCGGAGGCTACGAGCTGATCGCCTGCCCGGAGGTGTTCATCGCGGCCGCGGCGGAGCGGACGAAGCACATCCGGCTGGGCACCGGCGTGGTGTCGCTGCCCTACCACCATCCGCTGATGGTGGCCGACCGGTGGGTGCTGCTGGACCACCTGACCCGCGGGCGGGTCATGTTCGGCACCGGCCCGGGCGCTCTGCCGTCGGACGCCTACATGATGGGCATCGATCCGATCGAGCAGCGGCGGATGATGCAGGAATCCCTCGAGGCGATCCTCGCGCTGTTCCGCGCCGCGCCGACGGAGCGGATTGACCGTCACTCCGACTGGTTCACGCTGCGCGACGCCCAGTTGCACATCCGCCCCTACACGTGGCCCTATCCCGAAATCGCCACCGCGGCAATGATTTCCCCATCCGGCCCGCGGCTGGCCGGCGCGCTGGGCACGTCGCTGCTGTCGCTGTCGATGTCGGTCCCGGGCGGCTACGCGGCCCTGGAAAACACCTGGGAGGTGGTGCGCGAGCAGGCCGCCAAGGTCGGCCGCGACGAGCCGGCCCGCGCCGACTGGCGCGTGCTGAGCATCATGCACATCGCGGACAGCCGCGAGCAGGCGATCGACGACTGCACCTACGGCCTGCAGGATTTCGCCAATTATTTCGGCGCGGCCGGCTTCGTGCCGCTGTCCAACGCGGTAGACGGTGAGGCGCAGACGCCGCAAGAATTCGTCGCGGATTATGCGGCCAAGGGCAATTGCTGCATCGGCACGCCCGACGACGCGATCGCGCACATCGAGGACCTGCTGGAACGGTCGGGCGGATTCGGAACGCTGCTGATGCTCGGGCACGACTGGGCCTCGCCCGAGGCGACCTATCACTGCTATGAGCTGTTCGCCCGCAAGGTGATTCCCTATTTCAAGGGACAGCTCGAGGCGTCGCGTTCCTCGCACGACTGGGCCCGGGGCAAACGCGACCAGCTGATCGGGCGCGCTGGTGAGGCGGTCGTCAAGGCCATCACCGAGCACGTCGACGAGCAGAAAGGCGTGGGAAGCTGATGCGGGCAGCGGTGTTGCGCGACGGCCGGATGGTGTACCGCGACGACGTCCCCGAGCCGGTGCCCGGCCCCGGCCAGGTGTTGGTCGGCGTGCGGGCGTGCGGAATCTGCGGCTCCGATTTGCATTTCGCCGCCCACGGCGACGAGGTGGTGGAGATGACCGCTCAGGTCGCCGCCGGCGCCGGGGGCATGGGTGTCGACCTGAACAGCGACGTGTTCATGGGACACGAGTTCAGCGCCGAGGTGCTGGAGGCCGGGCCTGACACCGAAACCCATCCGCCGGGAACCATGGTGACCTCGCTTCCGGTGTTGCTCTCCGCCAAAGGCGTCGAGCCGATCGTCTACAGCAACAGCACGATCGGCGGCTACGCCGAGCGGATGCTGCTGTCGGCCCCGCTGCTGCTGCCCATTCCCAACGGCCTGGACATCAAGCATGCCGCGCTGACCGAGCCAATGGCGGTGGGCTTGCACGCCGTCAACAAGTCCGGCATCGCCCCGGGCGAGACCGCCCTGGTGCTCGGCTGCGGGCCGATCGGCATCGCGATCATCGCGGCGCTGCGCGCGCGAGGCGTCGAAAGCATTGTCGCGTCGGACTTTTCGCCAAAGCGCCGCGAGCTGGCCACCGCGATGGGCGCGCACCAGACGGTGGATGCGGCCCAGGGCTCGCCGTTCGACACGGTCAAACCGGCGGTGGTGTTCGAGGCCGTCGGGGTGCCGGGAATCATCGACGACGTGCTGCGGCGGGCGCGGCCGGGCACCCGCCTGGTGGTCGCGGGCGTGTGCATGCAACCCGACACGGTGCACCCCTTCTTCGCGATCGCCAAGGAGATCAGCGTGCAATTCGTCCTCGCCTACAACCCCGAGGAGTTCGGGGATTCGCTGCGCGCGCTGGCCGAGGGCGAGATCGACGTCACCCCGCTGATCACCGGAGAGGTCGGACTCGAGGGGGTCGGCCAGGCCTTCGACGACCTGGCCGACCCCGAGCGGCACTGCAAGATTCTCGTCACGCCTTTGCGCTAGGCCCAGTTCGACCCCACCGCGCTGTCGGTGCCGGCCATGTTGCTGCCGGCGGTCTGCACCTGCTGCCCGTGGGCGTTGGCCTGCTCGTAGATCACCTGAAAGTTGCGGCCCAGCTCGGTGACGAACTGCTGACAGGCCGTCGATCCGGCACCGCCCCAGAAGTCGCCGGCGGCAAGCACATCCCGAACGATGGCCTGGCGCTCGGCTTCCAGCGACGCGGCCTGGGCGCGGATGGTGGCCCCGTGGGCGTCGACGTCGCCGAATTGGTAGTTGATCGTCATGTGAAAAGTCTCCTGTCCTGATCGGTTGGCTAGCTGCTCAGGACCCGCTGGGAGGCCTGCTCTTGCTGCGCGTAGTTGTTGGAGTCGCGAACCAGGCCGTCGCGCACGCTGTGCAGCATGCCGACGATGTTGCGGAAGGCCTGATTCATCTGGCCCATCGTGTCCAGAGAGGTCGCCTCGGCGGCCCCGCTCCAGCCCGCACCGGAAATATTCTGCGACGACGCCCACATCTTGCGGGCCTCGTCCTCGACAGACTGCGCGTGGACCTCGAAGCGCCCAGCCATGTCGCGCATCGCGTGCGGGTCGGTCATGAATCGTGCGGTCATTGTCCTGTCTCCTTCGAAAAGATTGGGTTAGTTGTTGATTGGTCACCGGTAGTCGCGGAAGCGTCTCCTCCTTCCGTCATCCGACCGCGCGCGGCAACACGCTCATCCGGGGAAGTTCTGCGGCGCCGGCCGCGCGCGTCTCCATGCCGGCGACCGTGGTGGCCGGGACACCCCGCGAGCCCAGCAGCGGCGCGCTCGCGGGGGCGCCGCCCGTCGTTGCGACGTCGGCGGTTGCCGCGGCCGGAACCGCGGCCGGCGTCCACGCCGACGGCACCGACAGGCCGCCAACCGAGGCGGCCTGGCCGGCGGCCGCCGTCGGCATCAGGCGTGCGGGCGCGGCGGGCATATAAAATATGAAGTCTTGTCTAGTTATATGTTTAATTTTCTTTTATTCTGCTAGCTACTCGCAGATCAAGAGCTTTTGACCATGTTTTTGCATCGGGTTACTCTGGGAGGCATGCCGAGAACGAACGCCGCCGGCTGGGGGCTGAAGCGCCTGCTCGAAGCGACGCTGAACCGGGACATCACCGTCGAACAGCTCCGCGACGCGTGTGGTGTCACCAAGGGCCGCTGGTACGGCGGGGTCGGCCGTGCGAACGCCGATGACTTCCCGGACGCCGAGGAGGCCAGGCGCGCGGCTCACGCGTTCGGACTCAGCGCCACGTGGCTGCAGGTCGAATTGGGACTCATCACCCTTGACGACGTGCGCGAGGCCCTGGACGAGTCGCAGTCCCTCGACCCGTTCCGGATGACCACCCGCCAGCGGGTGCTGCAGATCCCGAACCCCCCGACGGATGCGCCGCGCGACTAGCTCACCGGCGGGGCGAGGCGTCGGCGCTTTGCTGCGGCGGGGCCTAACCCCGGGTGTGCCCAGAGTCGCTAGGCGCTGGAAAATGCCCGGTTTAGAAACGCCATGCGCGGGCACCTCTGCGGCATGATTGCGCGTCCCCTCCTTCGTTTCTTTGCCCCCGCAGTAGTTGTGACCTCGAGCCTTGGCGCCTCCGTTCTGGCGCCCTCCATCCCGTGGGCCTCCGCTCAGCCGTGTCCGGATGTTCAGGTGGTGTTCGCCCGCGGAACTGATGACCCTCCCGGTGTCGGCCCGACCGGTCAGGCATTCATCGATTCGCTACGCCCACGGATTGGCGCGAAGTCGCTCGACGTATATCCGGTCAACTATCCCGCCACCCACCAGTGGACGAGCGCCGGCGAGGACGGCATCAGGGACGCGGGCGCGCATGTCGTCTCGACGGCGCAGGACTGCCCGAACACCAAGATGGTGCTGGGCGGCTACTCTCAAGGCGCGGCCGTGATGGGCTTCGTCACCTCGGCGGCCGTGCCCAATGGCATCGATCCTGCGACCGTCCCCAAACCGATGGACCCCGAGGTGGCCAACCACGTGTCCTCGGTAGTGCTCTTCTCGATGCCGAGCGACAGGGCGATGAACTTCTTCGGCGAGCCGCCGGTGGTGATCGGTCCGCTCTATCAGACCAAGACCATCCAGGTGTGCGCCCCCGAGGACCCGATCTGCTCCGACGGGATGAACTTCGCGGCCCACGACACGTACGCGACCAACGCGGCAATGATCGACAAAGGCGCGGCGTTCGCGGCCGGTCGGCTCGCCGGAGGCACTGGCGGGCCCACGGGTGGGACGCCGGGCACGCCGACTACCGTCGTCGGGTCTCCGTCTCCAGCCGCCGACTTCGGTAGCCGGTAATCTCCCGAGGCGAGGGAAGTTCCCGCGGGATCGCCACTACCACAAGCGAATCCCGCGCAGCGGCGGTGATCCTCGGCTATTGCCAGTCTCGAGGGAGATCGGCCGCGTGGCCGGGACACACATCCTGAGTGGCCGCCCGCAGGGTGTGCGCCGCCTCGAGCGGCGGCATCTCGGTGGACAGCACCACGAATGCGTACTCGGACGGATACGACGAGTAGCCGTTGCGCATCGCGTCGGCGTGGTCGTCCATCAGCGCGCATGCCTGCCGCTCGTGGTTGGTGTCGGCGTGGGCGGTACCGAAGCCGAACCACGCGGCCAGGCCGACCAGCGCCGCGGTCGTGATGACCCTGATCGCATGGCCGCCGAAATACTGGCGCGTGTGTAATTGCTGGGGGGACATATGAAGCTGTACCCACGCAGGGCGATACTAAACCGCCGAAATCCCATTCATGCTGTCGGACTTTGGTTTTCGAATGCGTCAATTAATCCGGGCCGGACGACACGAGGCCGGTCGCTGACACCCGAAATATTTGCGGAACAACCCATTCGGGCGTCACGGCACAAGTCCTACCGGGCACTCGCGCGGGCCGCAAAGCGGCGCGGTAGGCCAAGCCGCGGCGGCCTCACCCTCCAGGCTCCAATCCTCCCAGTTCGATGAAAGGCGTTCCGCCGCAACATGATCGACGTCGGATGCGGATGAGGTCGCCGCAATGCGCCCTGGGCTGGGCGGGCCGATCCTCTTCTGGAGAACCGCCGATCGGGCACGCCCACAGGCGCTAGGGTCCAGAGATGCCGATCGCACCGAACGCCCCGAGGTTGGTCCGCAGGTCGATTGCCCTGGCCGCGGCCGGCTTGGCCGTCGCCGCCCTGGCGGCCTGCGTCAAGCACAACTCGGCTCCGCCAGGCGCGAATCCCCGCCAGGTGACCGTCGTCGGCTCGGGTCAGGTCCAGGGCGTCCCCGACACTCTGACCGCCGAGGCCGGCATCGAGTTCACCGCACCCGACGTCACCGCCGCCATGAACCAGACCAACGATCGCCAGCAAGCGGTGATCAACGCACTGGTGGGAGCGGGCCTGGATCGCAAAGACATCAGCACCACCACCGTCACCCTGGAGCCTCAGTACAGCACCGGCACCGCGACGATCACCGGCTACCGCGCCACCAACGCGATTCGGGTGAAGATCCACCCGACCGACGCCGCCTCGCGGATGCTGGCTCTCATCGTCGGCACCGGCGGCGACGCGACGCGGATCAGCTCGGTCAGCTACTCCATCGCCGACGACTCGCAGCTGGTCAAGGATGCCCGCGCGCGTGCCTTCAACGACGCCAAGGCCCGCGCCGACCAGTACGCCCAGTTGTCCGGCCTGAGTCTGGGCAGGGTGCTCTCCATTTCGGAAGCCTCCGGCAACGCGCCCGTACCCGGCGGGCCGCCTGCGCCGCCCCGCGCTATGGCCGCGGTCCCGCTCGAGCCCGGACAGCAGACGGTGAGCTTCTCGGTCACCGCGGTCTGGGAGCTGAACTAGACGGTCCCGCCTACTCCTCGTAGACCCGGGGATCCAGCGTTCCGATGTAGGACAGGTCGCGGTAGCGCTCGTCGTAATCCAGGCCGTAGCCCACGACGAAGTCGTTCGGAATGTCGAAGCCCACGTAGGCGATCTCGACCTTGGCGCGCACCGCGTCGGGCTTGCGAAGCAGCGTGCACACCCGCAGCGAGCGCGGGCGCCGGCTCTTCAGGTTGCGCAGCAACCACGACAGCGTCAGTCCGGAATCGACGACGTCCTCGACGATCAGCACATCGCGGTCGTTGATATCGCGGTCCAGGTCCTTGAGGATCCGCACCACGCCCGACGACGATGTCGAGGACCCGTACGAGCTCACCGCCATGAATTCGAACTGGGTCGGCACCGGGATCGCACGAGCCAGGTCGGTGACGAAGATCACCGCGCCCTTGAGCACGGTGATCAGCAGCAGATCCTGGCCGGTTTCGCTGGCGATGCCGCGGTAGTGGTTGCCGATCTCCTCGCCGAGTTCGGCGATGCGGGCCTGGATCTGCTCCGCCGTGAGCAGCACCGACTTGATATCCCCGGGATACAGCTCTGCGGGCTGCGCGGGGGTGATCGGCGGTGACGTCTGGGCCACGACCACAGAGTGCCACGCCGGCGCCCGAATAACCAACGGCAGCCCCGATTTACACAGGCTCGCGCCACAATGTGAGTACGCCGTCCCGCCGCCCCGCGATCAATCGCTCGGCCCGCAGCGACGAGCCCACCGCCACCCCGCCCTGCCCGCGCCAATCCGTGATCAGGGTGTCGACGCCGCGGATCTGCTTGTCGGTCAACGCGGTCGCTCCCCCGGCCAGCAGCCAGCCGCGGATCACCCGCCGCCGCACGGGGCCGGGCAATGCGGCGAGGGCCCGCGGCTGCAGCCCCGCGCCCGCCCGCACCTCGGGCAGCGCCTGCGCGGCGAGCGTGTCGATCAGCTCGCCGTCCTCGCGCAACGCGGTCGCGGTGCGCGCCAACGCCTCCGCCACGCCGCCACCCAGCACGTCCTCCAGCAGCGGCAGCACCTCCAGGCGCAGCCGGGTGCGGGTGAAGCGGCGGTCGCTGTTGTGCGGGTCCTGCCAGGCGGTCAGACCCAGCTCCGAGCACGCGGCGTGCGTGGTGGAACGCCGCACCCCCAACAACGGCCGACACCACGGCGGGTCATGCGGGCGCATCCCGGCGATCGAGCGCACGCCCGAGCCGCGGCCCAGGCCCAGCAGCACCGTCTCCGCCTGGTCGTCGAGCGTGTGGGCCAACAGCACCGGCCCGTCCCAGGCCGCACGCAACGCGGCGTAGCGGGCGGCGCGCGCCGCCGCCTCCAGGCCGCCGTCCCTGCCCACCTGGACGCAAAGGACCTGCGCGGCAACGCATCCCAGGTCCAGCGCCTGCTCGCACGCGGCGGCGGCGACGGCGGACGAGTCGGCCTGCAGGCCGTGATCGACGATCAGGGCGGTGGTGGGCCGAAACCGGGCCGCAACGGCGGTCAGCGCCAGCGAGTCCGGGCCGCCGGACAGCGCCACGCACCACTGCTTCTCGGCGGGCAGGTAGGTGTTGGCGAACGCCTCGACAGCCGTGCGCAGCCGCCCTACAGCACCCTGTCGATCCATCGCTGGGGGTCTTCGATCTCGGCGGGCAACGGCAACGTTTCGGGGCCGGACCAGACGGTGTTGAACCGCTGCATCCCGACCTTGCCCACCACGTGGTCGACGAACGCCTTGCCGCGGGTGTACTGGCTGAGCTTGGCGTCCAGCCCGAGCAGCGCGCGCAGCAGGCGCTGCAGCGGCGGTTGCTTGCGGTGGCGGCGCTCGTCGAACCGGGCCCGGATGGTGGCGACCGAGGGCACCACGACCGGCCCGACGGCGTCCATCACGTGGTCGGCGTGGCCCTCCAGCAGCGTGCCGAGGACCAGCAGCTGGTCCAGGGCCTTGCGTTGGGACTCGGACTGCACGGCGCGCACCAGCCCGATGATTCCCGGCGGGCCCCCGTCGGAGGCGACCGCCCCGGTGCCACGGCTGCGCACGAACTCGGCGAGTCGGGCCGCCACCTGGCCGATGTCCTCCCCCGCGTCCTGCGTCAGCAGCCCCAACGCCTCCGACATGTAACCGGACAACCAGGGGTTGGCGGTGAACTGCACCCGATGCGTCACCTCGTGCAGGCACACCCACAACCGGAAATCGGAAGGCTCGACCCGAAGCTGGCGCTCGACGGCGATGACGTTCGGGTAGACCAGCAGCAGGCTTCCTCCGTTCGTAGCCTCCCGGCCCCTGGCGAACGGGTCGTACTGGCCGAGGATCCCCGACGACACGAACGCCAGCACGGCCCCGGTCTGCGCACCGGTGATGCGGCCGGTGAGAAACCCTCGCGGCTTCTCGCTGCCGTTGGTCATCACCCGCATCGACTCGGCCGCCGCGCCGATCCACTGCGAGCGATCGACGATGCGGGCGGGCGGCACCGCACCGGCGGTGGCCAGGCCCGTGACCTCGCGCACCGGCGGTTCGGCCTTGGCGGCCGCGCTGGTCAGTTCCTCGATGGCCCGGCGGCGGGTGTAGTCGCTGGACGCCGGACCCGGCCGGGCCAGCCGCTGCCCGACCGTCGCCGCGAATCGCCAGTCGACGGCGGTACCGAGCGTCAGGCTGGACGAGGCCGTCATGCGCACCCGCAGAACCAGAGCTTGGTGGCCAGCGCGTCCATCGCGTTACGGCCGTTCGGGCCCGCGTCGTTGGACAGGAACGCGAAGGTCAGGACCCGTCCGCTGCGGTCGGTGAGCACCCCGACCAGCGAGTTGACGGCGGTCAACGAGCCTGTCTTGGCGCGCAGCCAGCCGGCGGGACCGCGATCGGTGGCCGGATCGAGGAACCGGTCGCCCAGCGTCCCGCTGCCGCCGGCGATCGGCAGCAGATCCAGCAGCGCCCGCAGCGCCGGCTGGTCGGGCCCGGCGGCCGCCTGCACCACGCCGTCCAGCGTCTTGGCCGTCAACCGGTCGTCGACCGAAAGCCCGCTGGAATCCAGCAGCGCCGCACCGGCGGTCTCGACGTGCGCGGTGCTCAACCGGTTGGTCACCGCGTCGACCGCACCGGCGAAGCTCTGCGGCCGGTTGATGGCGGCCGCCACCTCCCGCGCGATGCATTCGGCCAGCACGTTGTCGGAGTGGTCCATCATCTCGGACAGTCGCTGAATCAACGGCGCCGACTGCACCACGGCCAGCTGCCGCGCCCCGGACGGCGCGGACCCGATCGTGACCGCGGCCGGATCCAGGCCGAGCCCCTTGGCCAGCTCCCGGCCGGCGTCCAGCGCCGGTGTCCTGGACCGCCGCGAGTTGACCGTGGTCGGCTGGATGCGGCCCGCGTCGATCATCACCGACTCGATCGGCGCGATGTCGCCGTTGTCGACGTCGGCCGGATCCCAGCCCTGCGCCATCGTCGGTCCGCTGAACGCCGAGGTGTCGACCTGCACGGCCGTCGGGCTCACGCCGCTGCGCCGGACCTGCTCGACCAGGTCGCTGATGCGCGCCGAACCCCGGTACCAGGTGTCCACCCCCGGCGGCGCCGCCGACAGCGCCGGATCGCCGGCGCCCACCAGCACGATCGGCCCCTGGGGGTTCGGGCTGCCGGCGACCACCCGGGTGCTGATCCGGGCCTGGCGGTCCAGCGTCAGCAACGCCGCGGCGGCCGTCAGGACCTTGTTCGTCGACGCCGGCACCAGGGGCAGGTCGCCGGCCACCTGCCAGAGCTCCTTGCCGGTCAGGGCGTCGGTGATGCGGCCGCCCAGCCGGCCCAGGTTGGGGTCGGCCGCGACGGGCCCGAGCGCCGCGGTCACCCCGCCGGGGCTGGGTGTCTCGGCGGTGTCAGCAACCGCAACCATCCCCGGCTTCACCGTCGGCGGGCGCGGGGGCGGGACCGGAACGTGCGCCGCCCCGGCGCCGTGCCCGCCCGTGGTGAAAAACGTCGCCGCCGCCACCACCGCGGCGACGAACGCCAGCACGGCCAGCCCGATGAACACCTGCGTGGATTTCCGCCAGCGAGTAGGACCCATCACTCTCCTGACTGTTTGGACCCATTCTGCCGAATCCGCCGAAACACGCTCGACTAGGGTGATGCGCGGCGCCAACTGACCTACCCGGAACCACCCTCGTGAAGGAGCCCGCGCGGTGCAATTCGACGTGACCATCGAAATTCCGAAAGGCAGTCGTAACAAGTACGAGGTCGATCACGAGACGGGCCGGGTGCGGCTGGACCGCTACCTCTACACCTCGATGGCCTACCCGACGGACTACGGGTTCATCGAGGACACCCTCGGTGAGGACGGCGACCCGCTGGACGCGCTGGTGCTACTGCAGGACCCGCTGTTTCCCGGCGTGCTGGTGGAGGTGCGACCGGTCGGAATGTTCCAGATGGTCGACGAGGCCGGCGGCGACGACAAGGTGCTGTGCGTTCCGGCCGGCGACCACCGCTGGGACCACATCCAGGACATCGGCGATGTTCCGGAACACCAGCTGCATGTGATCAAGCACTTCTTCACGGAATACAAGGCGCTGGAGCCGGGCAAGTTCGTCAAGACGGCCGACTGGGTCGGCCGCGCCGAGGCCGAAGCCGAGGTGCAGCGTTCGGTCGAGCGGTTCAAGGCCCAGGGGCACTGACGCTCACGCTTTCCGCGTAAGCGCACGCCGCGACGCGGTGGCATCCTGGCGGTGTGACCCCGATGTGGCATTTCGCCTCCAATTTCTGGTGGCTGATCTTTCCGCTGGGCGGCTCGATCGGCGCGGGCATCAGGGCGGTCGCGGCCGCCAACGAGCGCCGGGCCGAACGCCGCCTGGAGCGTTACCGGCTGAAGCAACAGGCCAAGATCGCGGCGGCCGAGGCGGCCGCGCGCGCCCGGAACAACGACGAGGTGTCGCGCCGCGAGCTCATCAAACTGCTTGCGGCGCACGATCGTACGGACGCCCGGTGGTTCGACTACGAAGTCGACATCGCCAAATTGCTGGACTTCCCGATGATGACGGACATGCGGGCTCCGCTGACGGTCGACTTTCACCGGGCCAAGGCGCGCGCGGACCTGCTGCGGCCCGAACGCGCCGAGGACCTGGTCGGGGACCGGAGCGCGCAGGTGGAATACCGCGAGGCAGTCCACGAGTACATCAGCGCGTTCGAAATCGCCGAGGCCGAGGCCATCCGCCGTCGCCGCAGCGACTTCTCGGAGGACGACCAGCAGCGGCTGGCGCGCGCGCAGAACCTGCTGCACCTGGCGCAGGACGAGGCGGCCACCCGCGAGGAACGGCAGAACGCCTACGCACGGGCCAGGAAGGAACTCGACGGGCTCATCGTGCTGCCGGCGCCGTCCCGGGCCGCCATCGAGCGGCGCATCGCCGGTCAGATCGAGGCCTAGTTCGAGGCCGCCTCGGCATCGCGCCGATTGCGCAGCACGCTCCAGCCCAACGCCGCCCCGATGAAGACCACGCCCACCGAGGCGGTGATCGCCTCGGGGACCTGAAATCGCGGGTTGATCGAGAACAACATGATCACGGCGAGCACGCCGATCGCCCAGTGCGCGCCGTGTTCCAGGTAGACGTAGCGGTCCAGCGCTTCCTGCTGGACCAGGTAGATGGTGATCGACCGGACAAACATCGAACCGATCAATCCCAGACCCAGCGCGATGACGATCGGGTCCGAGGTGATCGCGAAAGCGCCGGTCACCCCGTCGAACGAGAAGGCGGCGTCGAGCACCTCGAGATAAACGAACAGGCTCAGGCCGGCCTTACCGACCGCCGCACCCGCCGACGCGGCCTGGAGGTCCGGTGGCCGGAAAGCGCGGCTCAAACCGTTCACGACCAGGTAGGTCACCAGGCCCAGCAGCCCCGCGGTCAGCACCGTCTCACTCTCGTCGCCGGAGTGCGTCAACAGCGTCCCGGCGAGCACCAGCGCGACGAGGGCCACCGCCACCGAGACCTGGCCGAGCCGCCCGACGCGGGCGAACGGGACCTCAATCCATTTGAGCCACTTGATGTCTCTGTCGTAAACGATGAAGTCCAGGAAGAGCATCAAAAGGAACGTCCCGCCGAACGCCGCGATCTGCGGATGGGCGGCGAGGATGAGCTTCTCATAACTGGGCGAGCCGTCCGGAAATTCCAGCGCACCGTGCGGCGGCGGATGCAATGCCAACTCGAACGCGCGCACCGGATCGAGGCCCGCGGTCGCCCAAACGATGAGTAGCGGAAAGAGCAATCGCATACCGAAGACCGCGACCAAAATCCCGACCGTCAGGAACATCTGCTGCCAAAACCGGCTCATCCGCTTCAAGATCGCGGCGTTGATGATCGCGTTGTCGAACGACAGCGACACCTCGAGAACGGCCAGCACCAGCAACAGAAAGAGGTCTTCGAGCCCGCCGTGCGCGTACCCGACGGCGAGGGCCGCAACGGTGACTAACAGCGAAATCCCGAAGATGCGGAACGCGGCCATGGATCCTTCCCGACAGCCGCCCACACTAGCGAACCGGCTCGGCGGCGGGGTCCGTCGGTTCCGGGCACTTACTATTTTCAAATTGTGGCGATGCCCGAAGTCGGAGGTACCCAGGCCCCGAGGGGGCCGGTCGCGCGGGGCAGCGTGGCCCGGGTCGGCACCGCCACCGCACTGACCGCGCTGTGCGGCTATGCGGTGATCTATCTGGCCGCGCGTGACCTGGCGCCGCGCGGCTTCTCGATCTTCGGGGTGTTCTGGGGCGCGTTCGGGCTGGTGACCGGCGCCGCCAACGGCCTGTTGCAGGAGACCACCAGGGAGGTTCGCTCCGCGAGCTACCTCGGGGACATCGGGGCGGCGCCGGTCGGGCGCACCCATCCGCTGCGCGTCGCCGCCATGGTCGGTGTGGTCGCGGCCGTCGCCATCGCCGGCAGCTCGCCGCTATGGAGCGGGCGGGTGTTCGTCGAGGCGCGCTGGTTGTCGGTGGCGCTGCTCAGCGTGGGGCTGGCCGGCTTCTGCCTGCATGCCACCCTGCTGGGGATGCTGGCCGGAAGCAATCACTGGACCACCTATGGGGCGCTGATGGTGACCGATGCGGTCATCCGGGTGGCGGTCGCCGCGGCGACGTTCGTGATCGGCTGGGGCCTGGCCGGGTTCCTGTGGGCGACGGTGGCGGGCGCGACGGCGTGGCTGATCATGCTGGCGGCCTCGCCCACGGCGCGCGAAGCGGCGCGGCTGCTGACACCGGGTGGCACCGCGACCTTCCTGCGCGGCGCGGCCCACTCGATCACCGCGGCCGGCGCGAGCGCGATCCTGGTGATGGGCTTTCCGGTCCTGCTGAAGCTGACCAGTGCCGACCTGGGCGCCGAGGGTGGCGTGATCATCCTGGCCGTGACGTTGACCCGCGCGCCGCTGCTGGTGCCGCTGACCGCCATGCAGGGCAACCTGATCGCTCATTTCGTCGACGAGCGCAGCGACCGGCTGCGGGCGCTGCTCGCGCCGGCCGGGATCATCGGCGGCATCGGGGCGGTCGGGGTGCTGGCGGCGGGCGTCGTCGGGCCCTGGTTGCTGCGGACCTTCTTCGGGCCGCAATACTTGGCCGGCAGCGCGCTGCTCGCGTGGCTGACGGCGGCCGCCCTCGCGATCGCGATGCTGACGCTGACCGGTGCCGCCACTGTGGCCGCGGCGCTGCATCGCGCCTACGCGTCGGGGTGGGTCGGCGCGACGGTGGCGTCGGGGCTGCTGCTGCTGTTGCCGCTGCCGCTGCAGACGCGCACCGTGGTCGGCCTGCTGTGCGGGCCGCTGGTGGGAATCGGCGTCCACCTGGCCGCGCTGGCGCGCGCCGGGCGCCTAACCGGCTGATCCTGGCTAACCTATGGGCGTAGATGGTTACTGAATCCCAATACTCCGGCGTGTGGATCGTGATTCCCGCCTTCAACGAGGCCGCGGTCATCGGCGAGGTGATCGCCGACGTGCGCTCGGTCTTCGACCACGTCGTCTGCGTGGACGACGGCAGCACCGACGGCACCGGTGAAATCGCCCGGCGGGCCG
The DNA here is from genome assembly GCF_001668725.1 of Mycobacterium sp. E787. Taxonomy (GTDB): domain Bacteria; phylum Actinomycetota; class Actinomycetes; order Mycobacteriales; family Mycobacteriaceae; genus Mycobacterium. The sequence continues at coordinate 32,973 of NZ_LZKL01000122.1, forward strand.
GGGCCCATCTGGTGCGCCATCCCGTCAACCTGGGCCAGGGCGCGGCCATCCAGACCGGCGTCGAGTACGCCCGCAAGCAGCCCGGGGCGCGGGTTTTCGCCACGTTCGACGCCGATGGCCAGCACCGCGTCAAGGACGTGGCCGCGATGATCGACCGGCTCGGCGCGGGCGACGTCGACGTCGTCATCGGCACCCGTTTCGGCACGCGCGAGGGGGGCAGCCGGCCGCCGTTCTTCAAGCGCATCGTGCTGCGGACCGCGGCGCGGCTCAGCCGCCGCGGTCGCCGACTCGGCTTGACCGACACCAACAATGGGCTGCGCGTGTTCAACAAGAAGGTGGCCGACGGGCTCGACATCACCATGAGCGGCATGAGCCACGCCAACGAGTTCGTCTCGCTGATCGCCGAAAACCATTGGCGCGTGGCCGAACAACCGGTCGAGGTGCTGTACACCGAGTACTCGAAGTCCAAGGGGCAGCCCCTGCTCAACGGCGTCAACATCATCTTCGACGGATTCCTGCGAGGAAGGCTTCCCAGATGAACTGGATCCAGGTATTGCTGATCGGGTCGATCGTCGCGCTGCTGTTCTATCTGCTGCGGTCGCGCCGCAACTCACGGTCGAAGGCCTGGGTCAAGGTCGGGTACGTCGTCTTCGTGCTCGGCGGCATCTACGCCGTGCTCCGGCCCGACGACACCACGGTGGTGGCGCACTGGTTCGGGGTGCGGCGCGGCACCGACCTGATGCTCTACGCGCTGATCATGGCGTTCTGCTTCACCACACTGAGCACCTACATGCGGTTCAAGGACCTGGAGTTGCGCTACGCGCGGCTGGCCCGAGCGGTCGCGTTGGAGGGCGCGCAGGAACCCGAGCAGTCGTCGAGCGTGTGATCAGGCCGTCGTTCCGCGTGTACTGGCGGCTTTGCGTGTGAAGCCACGGCGGGATGTCGGCGAATTCCCCGCCGTCGGTTCAGACTCAAAGCCACGAATGCACACTCAAACCGCAACGACCGCCCCGCGGCTAGCTGCTCTCCCAGCAGCCACCGAACGCGTAACCAGGGCGAAAAATCCGCGGCATTGTCAACCGGTGTGTGTACCGCGGAAGTACTCGACCGTGCGACGCACACCCTCGTCGAGCCGAACCTGCGGGCGCCAGCCCAAAACCCTTGCCGCCAAACCGATGTCGAGGCAGGACCGTCTCAGGTCGCCGAGGCGATCCGGATGAAACTCAGGGTCGTCGGGCCCACCGACGGCCGCGGCCACCGCCGAATGCAGTTGGCGGTCCGAGGTTTCGATCCCGGTTCCGACGTTGAAACGCTGCCCGGCGCCGGCGTCCCCGGCGGCCTTGACGAAGGCGTCCACCACGTCGTCGACGTACACGTAGTCGCGGGTCTTGCCGCCGTTGCCGAAAACCTTGGTGGGCTTGCCCGACAGCAGCGCCTGCGCGAAGATCGCCACCACGCCGGCCTCGCCGTGCGGGTCCTGCCGGGGGCCGTACACGTTGGCGGGCGCGATGTGCGAACAGTCCAGGCCGTACAGGTGGCGGAACGTGTTCAGGTAGATCTCGCCGGCCACCTTGCCCGCGGCGTACGGCGACGCCGGATCCGTCGGCACCGTCTCGGGGGTCGGGTACACGGGCGGCGTGCCGTAGATCGATCCCCCCGAGGAGGTGTGCACGATCTTGCGCACCCCGGTCTGGCGCGCCGCTTCGGCCAGGCGAATGGTGCCGATGACGTTCACCGACGCATCGAACTGCGGGTCGGCCACCGAGTGCCGCACATCGATCTGCGCGGCCAGGTGAAACACCACCTCCGGGCGGTGCTCGTCGAGGATCGCCTGCATGTCGGCGGTGACGATGTCGGCCTCGACGAAGCCGTAGGCCGGGTGGTCGGCCAGATGCTCGAGGTTGGTCGCGCGGCCAGTGGCGAAATTATCCAGCCCCACCACCGCGTGACCGTCGGCCAGCAGGCGGTCGACTAGCGTCGAGCCGATGAATCCGGCTGCCCCGGTGACGAGTGCGCGCACCGGCCCACCATACCGGCGGGCCGCGCGCGCGAGCGGCCTACCTCGCGTGGCGCTGGTCGCCGCCGCGCTGATCCTCGTTCAGCTGGGCGTCCGTGCGGTGCTGGCGTTCGGCGGCTATTTCTACTGGGACGACCTGATCCTGGTCGGCAAGGCCGGCACCGAGGGCCTGCTGTCGGCGCCGTACCTGTTCGACGACCACGACGGCCACGTGATGCCGGCCGCGTTCCTGCTCGCCGGGGGCATCACCCGGCTGGCCCCGCTCGTCTGGACGTGGCCGGCGGTCAGCCTGCTGGCGCTGCAGGCGCTGGCCTCGCTGGCCCTGTTGCGCGCGCTGTACGTCATCCTCGGCCGGCGGTGGGTGCTGCTGATCCCGTTGACGTTCGCGCTGTTCACCCCGCTGGGCGTGCCGGGCTTTGCGTGGTGGGCGGCCGCGCTGAACTCGCTGCCCATGCTGGCGGCGCTGGCGTGGGTGTGCGCCGACGCGATCCTGCTGCTCCGCACGGGGAATCGGCGCTACGCCCTGACCGGCGCGCTGGTGTACTTCGGGGGCCTGCTGTTCTTCGAGAAGGCGGCCGTGATCCCATTCGTCGCCTTCGCCGTGGCCGCGCTGCTGTCCCACGTGCACGGTGACCGGTCCGCGCTGCGAACGGTGTGGCGGGCCGGCATGCGGTTGTGGATCCCGTCGCTGACGTTGACCGTCGCCTGGCTGGCGGTTTACCTCGCCGTCGTCAACCAGCGGCGGTGGAGTTTCGACCTGGCGATGACGGGCGATCTGGTGTGGCGATCGATCACCCACGGCATCGTGCCGGGCCTGGCCGGCGGGCCGTGGCACTGGGACCGGTGGGCGCCCGCCTCGCCGTGGGCCACGCCCCCGCCGCTCGCGATGGCGCTCGGCTGGCTTGCTCTGATCGGCACGGTTGCCGTGTCGCTGTTGCGCAAGCAACGCATCGGCCCGGTGTGGCTGACCGCCGCCGGTTACGCCATCGCCTGCCAGGTGCCGATCTATCTGATGCGGTCGTCGAAGCAGACCGCCCTGGAGCTCGCTCAGACCCTGCGCTATCTGCCGGACCTGGTCGTCGTGCTGGCGCTGCTGGCGGCCGTCGCGCTC
>NZ_LZKL01000123.1 GCF_001668725.1 Mycobacterium sp. E787
GGCTTCGGGAACGCGGGCCTCGGGAACATGGGCAGCGGAAACATCGGCAACACCAACGTCGGCAACGGAAACCTGGGCAGCGGCAACGTCGGCAGCGGGAACCGGGGCGACTCCAACATGGGCGTCGGGAACCGCGGCAGCAACAACGTCGGCATCGCGAACACCGGCAACCACAACTTCGGCCTCGGCAATACGGGCAACAACGACATCGGCTTCGGGCTCACCGGCGACAACCAGATCGGCTTCGGCGCACTGAACTCGGGGACCGGAAACATCGGCTTCGGCAACTCGGGCACCGGCAACATCGGCTTCTTCAACTCGGGCACCGGAAACGTCGGCTTCTTCAACTCCGGCAACCACAGCTTCGGTGTCGAGAACTCGGGCAGCTTCAACACCGGCTTCACGAATTCGGGGCAGGGCAACACCGGCTTTTTGAACAGCGGTTTCAGCAACTTCGGGGTCGGCAACGGCGGGGCCAACAACATGGGGATGCTGAACGGCGGTTCCCAGAATTTCGGGATGGGGAACTCCGGCTTCCAGAACACCGGCAGCGGAAACGCGGGCTCTCTCAACACCGGCGACTTCAACGCGGGCTCCATCAATACCGGTTTGGGCAACTCGGGCGCCAGCAACACGGGCGGCTTCGACTCCGGGAACTTGAACACCGGCTTTGGCAGCACGGTCACCCCGGTCGGCGTCAAGAACTCCGGCTTCGGCACCACCGGCCTGGACTCGTCGGGCTTCTTCAACTCCGGCGGCGACACCTCCGGCTTCCAGAACACCGGACTCGCGTTCGAGTCGGGCTTCGGCAACTCGGGCAACGGCAACAACGCCGGGATCAACAACACGGGCAGCTTCCTGGCCGGCATCGGAAACACGGGGTTCGACAACATCGGCATCGGCAACTCGAACGTCTTCAACTCCGGAATTGGCAACTCCGGCAACGACGACTCGGGCTTCTTCAACAGGCGCGACGCGCAGGCGGGTTTCTTCCAATAAGGAGCTTCTTCCAAAAGGATTGTGATGTCAGACTTTTCGTTGTTGCCGCCGGAGATCAACTCGGCGCGGATGTACGCCGGCGCCGGGGCCGGACCGTTGTTCACGGCGGCGACGGCCTGGGACGGGTTGGCGGCCGACGTGCGGGCGTCGGCCTCGTCGTTTGACTCGGTGATCTCGGGTCTGATCGGCGGCCCGTGGTCGGGCCCGGCCTCCGAGGCGATGGTGCGCGCCGCGGCGCCGTACGCATCGTGGCTGTCGGAGTCGGCCGCACAGGCCGAGGCGGCGGCGGCGCAGGCGCGGGCGGCGGCGACGGCGTTCGAGGCGGCGCAGACCTTGACCGTGCATCCGGCCGCAGTCGCGGCCAATCGCACGCAACTGATGGCGTTGGTGGCGACCAACTTTCTGGGCCAGAACACGCCGGCGATCGCGGCCACCGAGTTCCACTACGGCCAGATGTGGGCCCAGGACGTCGCCGCGATGGCCGGCTACCACGCCGGGGCGATGTCGGTGGCGGCGGCGCTGACGCCGTTCGCGGCGCCGCCAATCAGCCTGGCAGGCTTGGTGTCTCCCGCCATGCAGGGAGCCGCGGATGTAGTGACCGCCTTGCAGTCGCTGCTTTCCGGGGCGCCGCTGCAGTCGCTGTCGTCGCTTGCGCAAGTCGCGACGCTGCCGATCAGCATGCTGATGTCACCGATCATGTCGCTGGCGCAGGGCGCGAACGCCGGCACCGCGGGGCTGGCCGATGCCACGGCGGTCGGCGCGGACGTCCCGAAGTTTGTCAGCAGCGCCGCCCCGGCGATGACACCGTTGGGCGGAGGAGCGGGCCTCGGGCCGGCCATGTCGGCGGGCTTGGGCAAGGCCCGGCTGGTGGGCTCGATGTCGGTGCCCCCGACATGGCAGGGATCGATGCCGGCCCGCGTGGTCAGCGCGGCCACGTCCGCGCTGGGCGGCGAAACGCCCGCCGCCGCGGCGGGAGTCGGGGCCGGCATGGGCGGCATGCCGATGATGCCGATGCCGATGGGCGGCATGGGCGCCGGAGCGCCCGCCGGGATGCTGGGCCGGGGCGGGGCGAGTCCGCATGTGCTGCAGTCGCGGCCCACCGTGGTGCCGCGTGTCGGGGTCGGATAGGGCGGGGGTGAGCGGCCGGGCTTTGCGGACTCGCCGCCGAACGTGATGCGGCGGCAAGTGATCAGACACCAACAATCAATTGGGAGACGTCCTGCGCTCCAAGGAGGATAGATATGACGGTGCGGGACGGCATGGCCAATGGTCATGGCGCCGTTGGTTACGTGTTGTCCTGCCTCGCACTGCTGTACGGGATCGGCTTCACCGGAAACGTCGCGGTTCCGCGAAGCATGGACCACGCGGTGGCGGCCCCCCGGGGCAACGCGATCCTGGTCGATCTGGCCCTGCTTGCCCTGTTCGTGCTTGCGCAGAGCGTCATCCGGGATCCGGGGCACAGCCGGTGGCTGTTCGCGAGCCTTGCGTTGTGCCCGCTGTACTGGCAATGGCGCACCCTGCCAACGGTCGTCTGGAACGTGCCATCGCCGGTGGGCCGGCTGGGCCTGCACGCCTTGTTCTGGCTGGCATGGGCGATCGTCGTGTTCGCAGCGATCGGCATCCGGCGCATCGCCTGCTTCGAGCTACGGATCCGGTGGTTCCTGTGGCGTGAAAAACGCAGTGCCAACCGGGGATTCGGCCAATGGCGGGCGTATTCGCCGGTGCGGCACCCGATCGTGGCGGGCTTGGTCGTCGCGCTGTGGGCTACGCCGGCGATGACGGCAGGGCACCTGCTCCTCGCGGCCGCCGCCACCGGCTATGTCGTGGTGGTCGTGCGGGAGGAAGAACACGTTTCGCGGCGACAGTCGGCGTTGATCACCACGGTCATCGGCGAGCTGTCGGGAACCGTGTTTCCCGCGCTGCGGCAGGCAACGGTCTTTTCGGGCCCCCCGTCAGCTTTGCATCGCCGCCGCAGCCGTCTCGGCCGACATCACCTCGGCCGCCGCGCGCTCGCCGGAGCGGATCGCGCCATCGATCCACCCGCACATGATCGCCGAGCTTTCCGTCCCGGCCCAGTGGACGCGACCACAGGGCTCGCGCAGGGTGTAGCCGAATTGCGTGAGCACCCCGGTCGGTGCGTGGCTGATCATCCCGCCACCGGAGTGGCGATCGGTAGTCCAGTTCTGCTCGTGGAAGTCCAGCGGCGCGTTCGCCTTGCCGCCGAACCGGTCGACGAGCTCGCCGATGAGCACCGCTTTGCGTTCGGTGTCGTCGAGCCGCGTCAGCCGGCGCGCCGCGGGCCCCTCGGTGATGATGCACATGATCCCGGGGTTGGGGGTGTCGGTGCAGGCGTCGATGGTGAGGGTGGCCGGGGACCCCGGGGCGGCCGACTGGCCGGACAGCCCGTCGGCCCGCCAGAAGGGTTCGTCGTAGACGACCGAGGTCTTGATGACGGCGCCGCCGGGCATGCGCCGGTGCAGAAACGCGCGGTCCACCGGCAGCATCGGCTCGTAGACGATCGAGTCGGCGATCGCCAAGGGGATCGCGACGATGACGCGCCGGGCCCGCACCGTCATTTTGTCCGCGGTGATCGTCACGCCGCCGGCGTCCTGGGTGATCTGCCGAACGGGCTGCGAAAGATGCAGCGTCGCACCGAGTTCCGCGGCGATCGGGCCGTAGATGGCGCCCATCCCGCCCACCGGCCGCGCGTCCTGGGCGCCGCCCTTGCCCGAGATGACGAAGGTGGCACCGCCCCCGGATGACCCCATCTGCGTCAGCACCCACAGCAGTGACGTCTCCGAGGCCGCCGACGTGTAGGTTCCGGCCAGGGCCATGTCCAGCATCTCCCGCGCCGGACGGGACATTGTGTTCTTGTCGAGCCATTCCCCCAGGCTGATCCGGTCCCACTCCTCGGCCTTCTTCGCCTCCCACGGCGCTTCGCGCGGAATCGTCTTGCACATCTGGTCCACCTCGAGCAGACCGGCGCCGAGGTTGGCCACCGCCCACGGGCTCATGCTCCACGGGATGGTGCCGCCGTAGCGGTGCTTCTTGCCGTCGACGATCATCATGGCGTCGCCGTCGTGGTTCTGCTTGTATTCGGGCACGCCGAATTCGGTCATGAGGGCGTGAATCCGGTCCTGCCCCGGGCCGACCCACGCGCCGCCGCGGTCGACCCACGACCCGTCCGGGCGATACTCGGTGAACGTCCGGCCGCCGACCCGGTCGCGCGCCTCCAGCAAGGCCACCGTTCGGCCCGCTCGTTGCAATCGCAGGGCGGCCGTCAAACCTGCGAATCCCGCGCCGACCACGCAGTAATCGACCTCCGACACGACAGGCTCCTTCACCTGGTCCGCCCCAGCAGCAAACTACACCGCTCGCGGTAGCGGCAGAAGTGTGTTCACCCGGAATTCGCGGGCGATTCAAAGCCATCCATCCGCCAGTGACGGCAAACCCCTTGTGGCCCTTGGCTACTCAGAGATGATGGGCCTGGTTGCCGCCGCGGCGTTTGGCGGTGTACATCGCGCTGTCTGCGACCTCGACGAGTTTCTCGATGAGCCCCGGGATGTCGAAAGTGCCCGTGGGCGGCAGGTCGGCGGTGGCCGTACCGACGCTGGCGGTCAATCCCTGAGGAAGCGCGGCGATCGCAGCGCCCAACCGCGCCGAAATTTCCTCGGCGTTCGGCGACGGACCGGTCGCGGCGACGAGGAACTCTTCGCCGCCCGCGCGACAGAGCACCGCCGTCGGCGGCAGCTGCTGCCGCAGCACGTCGGCGACAGCGATCAGCGCGCGGTCACCCGCGGCATGACCGAAGGTGTCGTTGATGCGTTTGAACGCATCGAGGTCGATCATGATCATCATCAGGTGGGTGTCGTCGGCGTCCGGATCGCCGAGCATCCGGGTGAGGGCGGCGATGAACCCTCGGCGATTGAAGAGCCCGGTCAGCGCGTCTTCGTCGGCGCGCACCGCGTAGGTCCCCAGGGCCCGCGACATCCCTCGCATCGCCAGCGGGAAGGACAGGTTGAGAATGGTGATCACCCAGAACGCGGCGAGCCCGGTCCCCAAGTCGAACTCGCGGGCCAGATGCGCCGCGGTCGCGACGGACACGGTGACCGCCAGGGCGGCGCTGAAGACCAGGAGCCTGTTGCCGTGGAAGAGGGCCACATAGCCGCTGTTGGTGGCCATCGCGCAGCAGCCGACGGCCGCCAGGGCGGCGGTCGACTGGGTCAGGCTCCATCCCGCGATGCACGTCGCGGCGACCACCCCGAAGATCTCCGATTGGACCCGGGTCGGCCAGTGCGTCAGCCAGAACACGCTCACCGCCACGACGAAGATCGCCGCCATTGCGTCGACCAGCACCACCTCGGCCGTCGGGTGACGCGCGCTGAGCATGGTGGTCACCGGGACGAGCGCCGATATCGACGAGATGGCCGCCAGGGTCCACTGGGCCGCGCGAAGCACTCCGCGCTCGCGCAAGATATCCGTAATCCAATCGAACTGGTCGGGCTGACCCAGCCACGACCCGAATCGGGGCACGCCGCGCACCTCCTTTCAGGAGATAGCTCAGTATCCAACAGCCATTGACGGCGCACATGTGCGAAATCGACGAACCTTGCGGGGTTCGGTGCGGCCGCGCCGCCAGCTTGCCTAGGGTGCGCAGCATGTTGGTGCATGTGGTGCGGGCGCGGCGCAGTGCCGAACACTTCCCCCGCAGCGAACACCTGGCGTGGAAGATCGCGCAGGTCGCGGCCGACCCGGTCGCCGTGCCCGCGGACACGGCGGCGATGGTGATCGACCGCATCATCGACAATGCCGCCGTTTCGGCCGCCTCGGTCATCCGTCGTCCGGTGGCGGCCGCGCGGGCTCAGGCCCTGGCGCACCGCGGACCGGGGCGCGGGGCGAAGGTGTTCGGCGTCGAGGGCGACTATTCGCCGGAATGGGCGGCCTGGGCCAACGGCGTCGCGGTGCGCGAGTTGGACTTCCATGACACGTTTCTTGCCGCCGACTACTCCCATCCGGGCGACAACATCCCCGCCCTGGTGGCCGTTGCCCAGCATCTCGGGATCGGTGGCGCGGACCTGATCCGGGGCATCGCCACCGGCTACGAGATCCAGATCGACCTGGTCAAGGGCATCTGCCTGCACGAACACCAGATCGATCACGTCGCACACCTGGGCCCGTCGGTGGCGGCGGGCCTGGGCGCCATGCTGCGTCTCGAACCGGAGACGATCTATCACGCGATCGGTCAGGCTCTGCACCTGACGACGGCGACGCGCCAGTCGCGCAAGGGCCTGATCTCCAGCTGGAAGGCCTTCGCTCCGGCCTGGGCCGGCAAGGTCGCGATCGAGGCCGTCGACCGCGCCATGCGCGGGGAAGGCTCACCCGCGCCGATCTGGGAGGGCGAGGACGGGGTGATCGCCCGGTTGCTCTCGGGTTTCGAGCGCAGCTATCACGTTCCGTTGCCGGAGCCGGGTGAGCCCAAGCGGGCCATCCTGGAGAGCTACACCAAGGAGCACTCGGCGGAGTATCAGTGCCAGGCCCTGATCGACCTGGCGCGCCGGGTGCGCGGCCGAATCGGCGACCCGGGCGAAGTCGCGACGATCGTGCTGCACACCAGCCATCACACCCACCACGTGATCGGCACCGGATCCAACGACCCGCAGAAGATGGACCCGGACGCGTCCCGGGAGACGCTCGACCACTCGGCGATGTACGTCTTCGCGGTCGCGTTGCAGGACGGCGCGTGGCATCACGAGCGGTCCTACGCGCCGCAGCGCGCGCACCGCCCCGACACCGTCGAGCTTTGGCACAAGATCTCCACCGTCGAGGATCCCGAATGGACCCGGCGCTACCACTCCGCCGATCCGGCGGAAAAGGCGTTCGGCGCCCGCGCGGTGATCACCATGAACAACGGCGACGTGATCATCGACGAGATCGCCTTCGCCGACGCGCATCCGTTGGGGGCCAGGCCGTTTGAGCGCCCGCAGTACATCGGGAAGTTCACCGGGCTGGCCGAGGGCGTCGTCGGCCACGCCGAGCGGCGGCGGTTCCTCTCGGCGGTCGACGCGCTTCCGGGCCTGCCGCCCGGCGCTCTGGGTGCGCTCAACATCACGGTCGGGCCGCATGTGCTCGACGCGGCGCCGACCATCCCGCCTGGGATCTTCTGACGGGCGGCGGACGGGCTTCGACATCGGGACCCCGACAGCGCATTTCGTGATGCGCCGGCGCATGCCGCCGGCTCAGCGAGTATGTCGGGCCGCCGCGACGCTCTATCGTGATTAGCGTGTTAGCGAAAGTCCTGGTCGCCAATCGCGGGGAGATCGCGATCCGCGCGTTCCGCGCGGCCTACGAACTGGAAATGGCCACCGTGGCGGTCTACCCGTACGAGGACCGCAACTCTGTGCATCGGTTGAAGGCCGACGAGTCGTACCAGATCGGTGAGCCGGGGCATCCGGTGCGGGCCTACCTTTCCATCGACGAGATCGTCGAGACGGCGCTGGCCTGCGGCGCGGACGCGATCTACCCCGGCTACGGCTTTCTGTCGGAAAACCCCGACCTGGCGGCGGCGTGCGCGGCGGCGGGTGTGACGTTCGTCGGCCCGAGGGCCGAGGTGTTGGAGCTGACGGGCAACAAGTCGCGGGCGATCGCGGCGGCGCGGGCGGCGGGCCTTCCGGTGCTGAGCTCATCGCCGCCCTCGACGTCGGTGGACGAGCTGGTGGCCGCCGCCGAGTCGATGGCGTTTCCGTTGTTCGTCAAGGCGGTCGCCGGTGGCGGCGGCCGGGGAATGCGGCGGGTCAGCGAGCCGTCGGGCCTGGCCGAGGCGATCGAGGCGGCCAGCCGCGAGGCCGAGTCCGCGTTCGGGGACGCCGCGGTGTTCCTCGAGCAGGCGGTGCTCAACCCGCGCCACATCGAAGTGCAGGTGCTGGCCGACAACCACGGCAACGTGATCCACCTCTACGAGCGGGACTGCAGCGTGCAGCGGCGGCACCAGAAGGTGATCGAAATCGCCCCGGCGCCCAACCTGGATCCCGAACTGCGCGAACGGATCTGCTCGGACGCGGTGGCCTTCGCGCGCAGCATCGGCTACACGTGTGCGGGCACAGTCGAATTCCTGCTCGACGAGCGCGGCAATCACGTGTTCATCGAGATGAACCCCCGCATCCAGGTCGAGCACACCGTCACCGAGGAGATCACCGACGTCGACCTGGTGTCGGCGCAGCTGCGGATCGCGGGCGGGCAGACCTTGGAAGACATTGGTTTGAGCCAAGATTCGATCACTCCGCACGGCGCGGCGCTGCAGTGCCGGATCACCACCGAGGATCCGGCCAACGGTTTCCGCCCGGACACCGGCCGCATCACCGCCTACCGCACCCCCGGCGGGGCGGGAATCCGGCTGGACGGCGGCACGACGCTGGGCGCCGAGATCAGCGCGCATTTCGACTCGATGCTGATCAAGCTGACGTGCCGAGGGCGCGACTTCGCGACGGCCGTGCGCCGGGCCAGGCGTGCGGTGGCGGAGTTCCGCATCCGCGGTGTCTCAACGAACATTCCGTTCCTGCAGGCGGTGCTGGACGACGAAGATTTCCAGGCCGGCCGTGTCACGACGTCGTTCATCGAGCAGCGGCCGCAGCTGCTCACCGCGCGCAGTTCGGCCGACCGCGGCACCAAGATCCTGAACTACCTTGCCGACGTCACGGTCAACAAGCCGCACGGTGAGCGTCCGTCCACGGTGTATCCCCACGACAAGCTGCCCGACATCGACCTGTCGGGGACCCCGCCCGCGGGCTCCAAGCAGCGCCTGGCCGAACTGGGGCCGGAGCGATTCGCGGCGTGGCTCCGCGAGTCGCGGCGCGTCGGCGTCACCGACACCACATTCCGCGACGCGCACCAGTCCTTGCTGGCCACCCGGGTCCGCACCAGCGGGCTGGTCAAGGTCGCGCCCTACATCGCGCGGATGATGCCGCAGCTGTTGTCGGTGGAATGCTGGGGCGGGGCGACATACGATGTGGCGCTGCGGTTTTTGAAGGAAGACCCCTGGGAGCGGTTGGCGGCGCTGCGCGAGGCGATGCCCAACATCTGTTTGCAGATGCTGCTGCGGGGCCGAAACACGGTGGGGTACACGCCTTATCCCGAAACCGTGACGGCGGCATTCGTCGAGGAGGCCACCGGCACGGGAATCGACATCTTCCGGATCTTCGACGCCCTGAACAACGTCGAATCGATGCGGCCGGCGATCGACGCCGTGCGGGAAACCGGGACGGCGGTGGCCGAGGTCGCGATGTCCTACACCGGCGATCTGAGCGATCCGTCCGAGAACCTCTACACGCTCGATTACTACTTGAAGCTCGCCGAGCAGATCGTCATGGCGGGCGCGCACGTGCTCGCGATCAAGGACATGGCGGGACTGCTTCGCGCGCCGGCCGCCACGACGCTGGTGTCCGCGCTCAGGGCGCGCTTCGACCTGCCGGTGCATGTGCATACGCACGACACGCCGGGCGGCCAACTCGCCACCTACGTGGCCGCCTGGCACGCGGGAGCGGACGCCGTCGACGGCGCCGCCGCACCGCTCGCGGGCACCACGAGCCAGCCGGCACTGTCGTCGATCGTGGCCGCCGCGGCCCACAGCGCCTACGACACCGGGTTGTCGCTGACCGCGGTGTGCGACCTGGAGCCGTACTGGGAGGCGCTGCGCAGGGTGTACGCGCCGTTCGAATCCGGGCTGCCGGCCCCGACCGGCCGGGTGTACCACCACGAGATCCCCGGCGGGCAGTTGTCGAACCTGCGGCAGCAGGCCATCGCGCTCGGCCTCGGGGACCGGTTCGAGGACATCGAAAACGCTTATGCCGGCGCCGATGCCATCCTCGGGCGCCTCGTCAAGGTCACCCCGTCGAGCAAGGTGGTCGGGGACTTGGCGCTGGCCCTGGTCGGGGCGGGCATCACCGCCCGGGACTTCGCCGACGACCCGGCGCGTTACGACATCCCGGACTCGGTCATCGGCTTCCTGCGCGGTGAACTCGGCGATCCGCCCGGGGGATGGCCGGAGCCCTTGCGCACCAAGGCATTACAGGGTCGCGGCCCGGCGAGGCCGGAGCAGCAGCTTTCGGCCGGCGATGAGTTGGCGCTGGCCGCGCCCGGCGCCGAGCGCCAGGCAACGCTGAATCGGCTGCTGTTCCCGGGGCCCACCAAGGAACTCGAGGACCACCGTGAGCGATACGGCGACACCTCCCGGCTGAGCGCCAATCAGTTCTTCTACGGGTTGCGGCAGGGCGACGAACACCGCGTCGAACTGGAGCGCGGTGTGGAGTTGCTGATCGGCCTGGAGGCGATCTCCGATCCCGACGAACGTGGCCTGCGCACCGTGATGTGCATCCTCAACGGGCAGTTGCGGCCGGTGTTGGTGCGCGACCGCAGCATCGCCGCCGACGTGCCCGCGGCCGAAAAGGCCGACCGCACCAACCCCGACCACATCGCGGCCCCCTTCGCCGGTGTCGTCACCGTCACCAGCGACGTGGGGGAGGAGGTCGAAGCCGGCCAGACGATCGCCACCATCGAAGCGATGAAGATGGAGGCCGCCGTCACCACTCCCAAAGCCGGGAAGGTCGCGCGGGTCGCGGTCGCCCAGACCGCCCAGGTCGAGGGCGGCGACCTCCTGGTGGTGATCAGCTGACGGCGCCGACGTCGATCAGGGCGTGGAAGTTCTCCTGGCGACTTGACGGTATCCGGCGCTTAACTCGCGGGCAAAGGATTCTTTGCCCCAACCCAAGCCGCGCGCCTAGAACGCGTTCTAATCTGTCAAACCATGGGATTTCTCAAACCCGACCTGCCCCAGCTCGACATGGCGGAGTGGAACAAGGGCACCCGCAGCGAGAAGATCCGTCCGATGGCCCGGCACTGGGCGGAGGTGGGCTTCGGCACGCCGGTCGCGCTGCACCTGTTCTACGTCCTGAAAATCCTGCTCTACATCCTGGGCGGCTGGCTGTTCGCCTCGGCCACGAGGGGACTGGGCGGATTCGCAGGCGTCGCGCACTGGTGGTCCGAGCCGATCGTCTTCGAGAAGGTCGTGCTCTACACGATGCTGTTCGAGGTGATCGGGCTGGGCTGCGGCTTCGGCCCGCTGAACAACCGCTTCTTCCCGCCGATGGGCTCGATCCTGTACTGGATGCGGTTCGGCACCATCCGACTGCCACCGTGGCCGGACCGCGTTCCGTTCACCAAGGGCACCGCCCGCAGGCCGGTGGACGTCTTCCTGTACGCGGCGCTGCTGGTGCTGACGCTGTGGGCGTTGTTCTCCGACGGCACCGGCCCGGTGCCGGAGCTGGGCACCAAAGTGGGGCTGCTGCCGACGTGGGAGATCGTGTGGATCCTGCTGATCCTCGCCGCGGCCGGGCTGCGCGACAAGGTGATCTTCCTGGCCGCCCGCGGGGAGGTGTATGCGGCGATGGCCGTGACCTTCCTGTTCGGCGGCCCCGACATGATCGTCGGGTCCAAGGTGGTGTTCCTGGTCATCTGGATGGGCGCGGCCACCTCGAAGCTCAACAAGCACTTCCCGTTCGTGATCTCCACGATGATGTCCAACAACCCGCTGGTGCGCCCCCGGTGGCTCAAGCGGCGCTTCTTCGAAAAGTTCCCCGACGACCTGCGGCCCGGGCGGCTGTCCCGGCTCCTGGCCCACGTCAGCACCGCCATCGAGATGCTGGTGCCACTGCCGCTGTTCTTCTGCCACGGCGGCTGGCCGACGACGGTGGCCGCGATCGTGATGGTGTGCTTCCACCTGGGCATCCTGGTGTCGATCCCGATGGGCGTGCCGCTGGAGTGGAACGTCTTCATGATCTTCGGCGTGCTGTCGTTGTTCGTCGCGCACGCCAACCTGGGGCTCAGCGACCTGAGGCATCCGGTGCTGGTCGCGATCCTGTTCGTCGTCATCGCCGGAATCGTCGTGCTGGGCAACATGTTTCCGCGCAAGATCTCGTTCCTGCCGGGCATGCGCTACTACGCCGGCAACTGGGACACCACGCTGTGGTGCATCAAGCCGTCGGCCAACGAGAAGATCGGCCGGGGCATCATTGCGATCGCCAGCATGCCGCAGGCCCAGCTGGAGCGGTTCTACGGCAGCCCGGAGGCCGCGCAGATCCCCATCTACATGGGGTATGCGTTCCGCGGGTTCAACACCCACGGCCGGGCCCTGTTCACGCTGGCCCACCGCGCCATGGCCGGGCACAACGAGGACGACTACGTCATCACCGACGGCGAGCGGATCTGCAGCACCGCGATCGGCTGGAACTTCGGCGACGGCCACATGCACAACGAGCAACTCATCACCGCCATGCAGCAGCGCTGCCACTTCGAGCCGGGTGAGGTGCGCGTCGTCCTGCTCGACGCGCAGCCCATCCACAAGCAGACCCAGGCCTACCGGCTGGTGGACGCCGCCACCGGCGAGTTCGAGCGCGGCATCGTGCGCGTCGCCGACATGGTGACCCGGCAGCCCTGGGCCGACGACGTGCCGGTCCAGGTGCTGTCGGAACCGGCCGACGTGCCGGCCGAAAGGCCGGAGTCGCCGCGAGCGTAACCGCGCTGCGAAATTTCGGTCCCAGAATCTCAGCGTGGTTACGCTCGCGCCAAAGCTAGGCGCTCGCCCGGACCTCCTGGGCCGCGGCGACCATGTTGCGCAGCGACGCGGTCACCTCGTCGGGGTTGCGGGTCTTCAGCCCGCAGTCCGGGTTGACCCAAAGCCGTTCCGGTGGCACGGCTCTCAGCGCGGCGCGTAGCGACTCGGCCATCTCGCCGGCGCTCGGTACCCGAGGCGAGTGGATGTCGTAGACGCCCGGGCCGACGCTGTTGGCGAAGCCGACGGAGTTCAGGTCGTCGAGCACCTCCATGTGCGAGCGGGCCGCCTCGAGGGACGTGACGTCGGCATCCAGGTCGGCGATGGCGCCGATCACCTCGCCGAATTCCGAATAGCACAGGTGGGTGTGGATCTGCGTCGAGTCGGCGACACCGGAGGTGGCCAGGCGGAAAGCCGCCACCGCCCAACGCAGGTAGTCCTCCTGCTGGGCGCGGCGCAGCGGCAGCAGCTCGCGCAGCGCCGGCTCGTCGACCTGGATCACCGCGATGCCTGCGGCCTGCAGGTCCACGGTCTCGTCGCGAATGGCCAGCGCCACCTGGTTCGCGGTGTCGGCCAGCGGCTGGTCGTCGCGGACGAACGACCAGGCCAAGATCGTGACCGGCCCGGTCAACATGCCCTTCACCGGCTTGTCGGTCAGGGACTGGGCGTAGCTGATCCACTCGACGGTCATCGGGTGGGTCCGCGCGACGTCACCGTAGAGGATCGGCGGGCGCACGCAGCGGCTGCCGTAGGACTGGACCCAGCCGTTCTGCGTGGCGAAGAAGCCCTCCAGCTGCTCGGCGAAGTACTGCACCATGTCGTTGCGCTCCGGCTCGCCGTGCACCAGCACGTCGAGGCCCAGTTGCTCCTGCAGGGCGATCACGTCGGCGATCTCCCTGCGCATCTTGGCGACATACTCGGCCTCGTCGATCTCACCCGCCCGAAACGCCGCGCGCGCCTTGCGGATTGCGGAGGTCTGGGGGTAGGAGCCGATGGTCGTGGTGGGCAGCGGCGGCAGGTGCAGCCGCGCCTCCTGGCTGGCGCGGCGCTGCTCCGCGTCCCCGCGGTGCGCCCCCGCCTCGAGGATCGAGTCGATGCGCGCCCGAATCTCACCGTTGTGCAGCCGCGGATCGCCCTTGCGCGACGCCACGGCGGAGTTGGACGCCGCGATCTCCTCGGCGACCGCGTCACGTCCCTCGCGCAGTGCGCGCGCGAGGGTGACCACCTCGCGGACCTTTTCGGCCCCGAACGCCAGCCAGCTGCGCAGGTTGTCGTCGAGACCGGTTTCGGGCTCCAGCGAATACGGCACGTGCAGGGTCGAGCACGACGTCGAAACCGCGACCGCGCCAGCCGAACCCAGCAGGGTGGTCAGCTTGCCCAGCGCCGCCTGCAGGTCGGTGCGCCACACGTTGCGCCCGTCGACGACGCCGGCGACGAGCAGCTTGCCGGACAGCTCCGGGATGCCCGCCACCGCGGTGTCCGCGCCGGCCACCAGGTCGACGCCGATGGCTTCGACGGGCGTGCGGGCCAGCCCCGCCAGCGATGCGCCCGGGTCGCCGAAGTAGGTGGCGACGTGGATGGCGGGCCGGTTGCTCACCGCGCCCAGCGCGTTGTACACCGCCTCGGCCAGCGCGGGCGAGTCGGGCGAGATGTCGGTGACCAGCGCGGGCTCGTCGAACTGCACCCATCGCGCCCCGCCGTCGGCGAGCCGGGCGAGCAGTTCCGCGTAGATCGGAACCAGCTCCTCCAGCCGCTCGATCGGCGCGCCGCCGCCGTTGACGGCCTTGCTCAGCAGCAGGAAGGTGATCGGGCCGATGACGACGGGCCGAGCGGGAATGCCCTGCGCGAAAGCCTCTTTCAGCTCCGAGAGCACCTTGTCGGGGTTGAGCGCGAACGTGGTCGCGGGCTCGATCTCGGGGACCAGGTAGTGGTAGTTCGTGTCGAACCACTTGGTCATCTCCAAGGGTGCGACGTCGGAGTTGCCGCGAGCGAGGGCGAAGTAGCGGTCCAGCTCGTCGGGGACATCGCCGGCCCGCGTCGGCAGCGCGCCGAGCATGACGGCCGTGTCGAGCATCTGGTCGTAGTAGGAGAAGGTGTTCACCGGGACCGAGTCCAGGCCTGCCGACGCCAGGTGAGACCACATGTCGCGGCGCAGCGAGGCGGCGACGGACTCCAAGTCCGCTCGGCTGGTGCGTCCGGCCCAGTAACCCTCGGTCGCGCGTTTGAGTTCGCGTTTCGGGCCGATGCGCGGGGAGCCGGTAACCGTTGCCGTGAAGGGTTGAGAGGTCACGATTTCGTCCTATCGATCGACGGGGCGCTCACCGCCGCGGACGCGCAGCCGATCCGAACACGGTGAACGCCTTCGGGTTACACCGCACCGGTACGGCCAAACGCCCATTCCACGAGGCGGTGAGCCGGCCGGACGCGGCGCGCCCGGCACCGCTGGCAGGTCTTCGGACTCGCAGGCGCGCACCGCGGTGGTGCTCCTAGTGGCCGTCGCTTCCCGGTCTCCGATGTTTCTCAGACCAGTGCTTGTGACGGCGGTCGTTCCTGCATACCGCTGCGGGACAGTCCCGGACTCCCACCGGGTTCCCTCTCGCGACGCACGTCTAACCTGCCTCGCTCGATGCCGGCGCCGCGGTTGCGGCGACGGCAGACCAGCTGCGCAGCGGAGTTTACCGCGTGAACGTCCGAACGAGGCGGTCGCTCGAGGTGAGCCGTAACCGATCCTCTGTTAGCGTGCCCGTCATCAGAGGTCGGCGGGGCAGACGCCGCTAACGAGCGGGGCCTTCCAGAGAAAAGGAATCCCAACATGAAGACGAGACGATTGACGGCCACGTTCGGCGCTGCAGCGGCGGCCTTGGCCGCCGGTGTTGTGTGGACCGCGCCATCGGCCTCGGCCGGCTCCGACTATTGCAATGCGCTCCCGCCCAAGGACGCTCGCGATTGCAACTGCGGCTTCGACTTCGCCCCCGGTAGTCCGGAGCTTCAGCAGTGCCTGTCGGGAAAGGCGCCCGCGCCCGGTCCCGCGCAACCTTGAGGACGGGGCGCCGACCGGTACTAAGCCCTCGTCACCAGCGGTAGCTCCGGCAGCCACAACGAGCTCTCGGTATTCGGGAACCCGGCCACCGGCCGGAAACCGGGCACCAGCCCGAGGTGCCCGGCCCGGTCGACCCATTCCTCGACCAGCACGCGCAACACCTGCCGGACGATGTGCCCGCCGCGGCACCGCATCGACCCCGCACCCAGACTCCAATGCCGGTGCGCCCTAACGCCGATGACAAGGTCATCGGTGGACATGGCGTCGCTGCCGTCCCGCTGCACCGCGGCGATACACAACATCACCACCATGCCGGGCGGCAGCTCTACCCCACCGACGGTCGTCGGCTGGGTGGTGAAACGTTGGCAGCCTTGCACCATCGGCTCCAACCGCAGGACCTCTTCAACGAACCCGCGTATCAGCTCAGGCTGACCTCGAAGCAGTTCGCACAAGTCGGGGTGGCGCGCCAACTCGAACAGGTGCCAGCCGGCGTGTTTGAACAGATTGCGGCAGGCCTCGAGAAAGACGTGGCCGGATCGCCCCGCCAGGTGTTCAGCGGGCAATAGCCGCAGGCGTGCCACGATGTCGAAAAGGGCGCCGGCCATCGGCGTGGTCACGGCGGCCACCGCGTCTCCGCCACCGGCGGCGGCGAAACGATCGATCAGCGCGGCGGCGGTCGGACGGAATGCCGCCGCAATGTCATGGGCTGCCTTCGGCGCGAACAGCTGCTGGTGGACCTCGAGGTCGCGGTCGGGAACAGCGCGGGCGCGATCCAGCCTCGCATCGTCCAGATGCGCCAGCACCTCCTCCCGCCCGACGACAAACACCCAGTTGGCTCCCGGGTCTTGCAGAACCGGGCCGGCCTGTCGTGCCAAGCGCCAACCCAAGCCGCGGTCCGTGCTGAGGGCGGTTCCCGCCTCGGCGGGAAAGACGGGGCAGTCGGAAAGCTTCAGATGCCTCCTCCTTCCATGCCTGAGAGCAAATCCGCGCCCCGAAAGCCTCCGCGGCAGCGGAGTTTACCGGTCAGCCAGCGCCTCGGCGATGGGGACGCCGTTCCCACCGGCACCGTTGTTGAAGTCGATGGTGCGGCCGATGGTCGAGTCGTCGTGCAGTGTCGCGGCCACCACGAGCGCGACATCTTCCCGGGAGACCTCGCCTTTCCCCTTGCCGATGACGATTCGGCCGGTGGCCGGCTCCAGCGTTAGATGGCCCGGACCCAGTACCGTCCAATCCAGGTCGCTGGCGCGCAGATGCGCGTCCGCGGCCGCCTTGGCCTCCGCATACGGGAAGAACGAATTGTCGCTCGGCACACCATGATCCGGCCCGGCGCCGAAGTAGGACACCATCACGAACCGCCTGACACCCGCCCGCGCGGCGGCATCGATCACCCGGATCGCCGCGTCGCGGTCGACGGCGTAGGTCCGCGCCGGGTTGCCGCCGCCCGCCCCGGCGGAGAAGACGACGGCGTCGTGCCCGGCGATGAGGCCGGCCAGCGCGTCGGTGTCGAGCCGCTCGATGTCGGCGACGACCGGCTGCGCGCCCGTCGCGGCTACGTCGTCGGTGTGGTCGGGGTTGCGGAAAACCGAACTCACCTCGTCGCCGCGGCCGGCCAGGATGCGGGCCAGCTGCAGCGCGACCTTGCCGTGGCCGCCGATGATGATGACTCGCGCCATGCCTTCGACGGTAGCGTCGTACCCGCTTCTACAGCTTCACCCGCCCCATGATCAGGTCGATGATCGGCTTGCCGGGCGGGTAAGCGCCGGTGAGCGACGCCATGGTGTGCCCGTAGTCGACCAGCAGCGTGATCCCGTTGACGCCGAAGGCGGCGGCGCTGTTCAGGAACGCCATCACGTCGCCCATCTGCTCCGGGGTGTGGACCTTCGAGCCGGTCTCGTCGCGGTAGTCCTGGGCGAAGGTCAGCCAGAGGTCGGCATTGGCCTGGGCCAGCGGGGTGTCGGTGGGGCCCGGGCAGATCGCGTTGATCCGGATGCCCTTCTTCAGCAGCGGGTAGCCCTGGGTCGCGACGTAGGCGTTGACGACCTTCTTGGAAAAGCCGTAGTGGATGATGCCTTCCGCTTCGTGCGCCTTGACCCAGTCCCGGGCGGCCGCGAAGTCCGGTGTGGCGAGGAACTCCGTGAGCAGCTCCAGGTCGTTCTCCCAGCCCATGCCGGCCACCGAGGAGATGAAGCAGATCGCCGAGCCCGCGGGAAGCTGGTTCTTCGCGAGCAGACGGTCGATGAGATGGCGATGGCCGATGAAGTTGATGGCCATCAGGTCGGTCGTCCCGTCGGCGATGCCGGCGGCCGAGAACAGCGCGTGGATCGGTCCGTCGAGCTGCTCGACGGCGGCGTCGATCGATGCCGGGTCGCGCAGGTCCACCTGGATGGACTTGGCGACGTCGTAGTTCACCGGCGCGTAATCCATCACGATCACCTCGGCCCCCAGCTCGCCCGCCGACTTGGCCGCCGCGGCGCCCATGCCGGTGGCGCCGCCGACGACGAGAGCCCGTTTGCCGTCGTAGCGCAACCGATCGACAACAGTCATGGAAATCTCCTTCTCGTTCACTGCCAACCCGGTTCTAATTGCCCAACTGTATGGGTAACAGTTTTTTGGCTCAATACCTAGGTGCCGCGAACGGCGACGCCACGCAGAACCGTGTCGCGGACATGCACCAGCGCCGCGCGTTTCCCGACAGCGCGAAGGATGTTCTCCGGTATCCACTGCAGGCCGACGACGCACCGCGCCAGCATCGTGATGGACGGGGCGTCGATGCCGATCTCCCCCGACCGGATCCCTTCGGAGAGCAGCGATTTCATTTGCCGAAGCCGGGTGGCGTACAGCCAGCCGGGGTTGGGCGTATCCGGCGGTGATTGCCGCATCCAGGCCAGCTGGATCCTGAACTCGTCGGGAAACCGATCGAGCGCGTTGACGTTGACCCAGCTGAGCGCGTCGAGCTTCTCGATGACCGTGGCATCCGAGCCCAGCACCCCGACCCAGCCGGCCTCGACCTTTCGTCCGAAAGATTCCATGATCGAGGCGAGGAGTTCGTCCTTGGACCCGATCACCCGATACACCGTTCCGGTGCCGAGACCGGCCGCCGACGCGATGTCCCTGATGGTCGTGACCTCATACCCCCTGCGGCCGAACTCCGTTCGTGCCACCGCGAGGACGTGGGCCGCCTTGTCGTCGGAGGCCGTTTCGCCGTCCTCGGCCCACGTGTCGATGACCGCGTTGGCGGCCGCGAAAGCCCTGGACCGATCCAATGCCGCGTCGGTGGGCGGGCGGACCCCCAACCCCTCCAAGATGATTCGGCACAGCAGCCCGGCCACCTGGTCGGCGGGGGACTTGTGCCGCATGACGGCGAGCCCGACCTGCAGCATCGTCTGGCAGATCCGGTCGGCCAGGGTGGGCAGGTCGATGTCGGGTTTGATGTAGCCGCTCCACCGGCCGGCGCGCAGCGTTTGCAGCATCGCCCCCTGAACGGCGTGGGGCGCCTCCCGGGTCAGCCGCATCAGCTCCGGATCGTCGTTCGGCCCCTCGTAGAACGACATCTGCAGCGCCGCCCCATGTCGTACGGCGCAGTTGGCGATCGCCTTTCCCAGCTCGACGATCTTCTCGGAAGCGGGTCGCGCATCCGGTTCGTCCAGCCTCGCCTGGGCGTCTTGCCCGATGCGGTTCAGATCCTCCTGGTAGCGGCGGGTCAACTCGACGAGGATCGCTTCCTTGGACTCGAAATGGTGGTACAGGCTGCCGGGCAGAATGCCCGCAGCGTCCGCGATCTCCTGCAAAGAGGTGCGCAGTCCGGACGACGCGATCAACGACGCCGCGGTCTGCAGGATCTCCGTCCGGCGCGTCGGGGAGTCGTCGTCGGCGCCCACCCGCAGCGGATGCGCTTTCGCCATGGTCAGCGGCTGGCGGCTCTGGACGATTGCGGATTCGCGAGCATACGCGTCGTCCTTTCGCTCCGAAACAAATCTTTGTTAGAGGCTATCAGACCTGGGAGAAACGAACGCGCCGCGCAAAGTGCCGCCAACTTCAGACCGCGGGGCCGTCCCAGCCGTCGCGCGTGGCCACCTCCTCAAGGGGCCGGCGGCGGGCCGGCCGGAAGGCGTGCCCGGCGCGCAGGCGCCCGACCGGGAGCAGGCAGCCCTGGGTGTAGGCCTGCGGGATGCCGAGCAGACGGCGGACCTCCTCCTCGCGGTGCAGGTGCAGCGTCGTGATGCAGGTCCCGTATCCGCGGGTGTGCAGGGCGAGCTGAAAGTTCCACACCGCCGGGAAGATCGAGCCGTACAGCGTCGCCTGGTGAAACGACTCGTCGCCGTCGATGCGCGGGAGGTAGGGCTGATAGCAGGGGATTACGAGCAACGGCACGCGCGCCATGTTGTCGACCACCACTCCGTCGACGACATGATGCGACTCTCCGGTGTGCCCGCCGGCAGCAGACCGGCGATCGGCTGCCCGCCCACGCGCCGCAGATACGCCTCGCGGTACAGCGCGGCGATCTCGGCCCGCAACGACGGGTCGGCGACCACCAGCCACCGCCACGACTGCTGGTTCGAGCCGTTGGCCGCCTGTAGGCCGACGCGCAGGCAATCCCGGATGTCGTCGAGGTCGACGGGTGCGTCCAGGTCGAGCGACTTGCGCGCCGAGCGGGTGGCGGTGAGCAGGTACTCGATGTCCATCACAGACGACCTCTCTTGGCAAGGCGCGCACCGAGTTCGGTGAGGTAGCGGTCGGGCCTCCCGAGATACCCGCTCCAGCTGAGCAGGCGCTTGAGGTAAAGGTGGGCGTCGTGCTCCCAGGTGTAGCCGATGCCGCCGAACACCTGGATGGCGGTGTCGCCCACGGTGGCCAGCCGCCCGGCGAACGCCTTCGCCCGCAGGGCGGCCAGGTGCCGTTCGTCGGGCGCGGCATTGTCCGCCGCCCACAGCGCGTGGATCACGCCGCTGCGGGCCAGCTCGACGGTCTCGTACATGTCGACGCACAGGTGTTGCACCGCCTGAAAGGAGCCGATGGCCTGACCGAATTGCCGCCTGAATTTTGCGTATTCGACGGCGAGCTGCATGACCGCCCGGGCCGCGCCGAGCGCGTCGGCGGCGGTTGCGATGAGCACGTCATCGACGACGGCCGCCACGTCGTCGGGGGACACCGTGGCCAGTCGCTGCGCGGGTGCCCCGTCGAGGTCGACGCGAAAGCGCTTGCGGGTCTGGTCAATCCCGGGCTCGGATGTCAGGGAGATCCCGGGAGAGCCGGTCGTCAAGGCGAAAAGCCCCGCGCCCGCCGGCTCGGCGGCGAACACCAGCAGGGTGTCGGCCGCCGCGGCGTCGGGCACCCCGGCGAGCTGGCCGCGCAGGGCGATGCCGTCAGCTCGCCCGGCCACCCCGACGGAGTCGTCCACGGTGGCGACGGTGGCGATGGTGGTTCCGTCGGCGATCCCCGCCAAAATCGTTGCGGCACTGTCGTTGCCGTCCAGCCGCGTCAGTGTACGCGCGGCGGCGACCGCGCTCGACAGCCACGGGCCCGGGTGCAATGCGGAGCCGAGCTCCTCGGCCACCACGCCGGCCTCGACCATCGTCATCCCGGCGCCGCCGTATTCCTCCGGGACCAGCAGGCCGGTCACGCCGAGGTCGGCCAGGCCGCGCCAGACCGCTTCGTCGACGCCGGTCGGATCGTCGAGCAGTTCGCGCACGTGACCCGAGATCGGTGCCTTTTCGGCGAGGAAGCGCCGCGCCGTATCGCGCAGCGCGACCTGCTCGTCGGTGAGTTCGAGGTTCATTTGCGGGGTAGTCCCAGCACGCGCTGCGCGGTGATGTTCTTGTTGATCTGGGTGGTTCCGCCCGCGATGGTCAGCGAACGCGAACTGAGGCGGTAGTTGGCCCACGGGGCGCCGGTGCCGGTGGCGCCGAGCACGTCGAACGCGAGGGCGGCCATCTCCTGTCCGATCTCACCCCACACGGTCTTGGCGAGGCTGGCCGACGCGAACGGGTCGCCGCCGTGCAGCGTCGCCGAGATCGACCGCTGGCAGAGCACCTCGAGATACTTGATGCGAACGGCGATTTCGCCGAGGCGCCGCAGCGTCACGGGATCGTCGATCGCGTCGCTCTGGGTGGCGATGTCGTCCACCAGCTCCTCGAGCCGTACCTGCATCTCGGCGTACAGCCGGGCGGCCCCGGCGCGCTCGTGGCTGAGCGTGGTGGTGGCCACCTGCCAGCCGGCGTTGAGCGGTCCGAGCAACGCGTCGCCCGGCACCCGGACGTCATGGAAGAACACCTCGGCGAAGTCGGTGTCGCCGTTGAGCGTGACGAGCGGGCGGACCTCGATGCTGGGCAGCGCCATGTCGACGATGAGGCAGGAGATCCCCTTGTGCTTCGGGGCGTCGGGATCGGTGCGCACGTAGAGCTGACACCAGTGGGCGCGGTGCCCGAGCGAGGTCCAGATCTTCTGGCCGTTGACGACGAAGTCGTTTCCATCCCGCACCGCGCGCGTGCGCAGCGCGGCGAGATCGGAGCCCGCCTCGGGTTCCGACATGCCCTGGCACCAGATGTCGTCGGCGCGCATCATGCGGGGAAGCAGCGTCGTCTTCTGTTCCTCGGTGCCGTACTGCATGATCGCGGGGGCGATGTTGTTCATCCCAATGACGTTGAGCGGCATGGGGGCCCGGGCGCGGGTGGTTTCCTCGGTATAGACCAGCTGCTCGAGAATTGTCGCGCCGCGGCCGCCGTATTCACGGGGCCAGGAGACGGCGGCCCATCCCGCGTCGGCCATCGTCGCGCTCCAGGCGCGCAGCAGCTCGATTGCCGCGTCGTCGCGTCCGGCGGGCCGGCGTGCGGCCACCAGCTCGTCGGTCAGGTTCGCGGACAGCCAGTCGCGCAGCTCGCTGCGGAACCGCTCCACTTCCGCGGGGTAGGAGAAATCCATTTTTCCGGACTTTACGGTTGACCAGATAGTGGGTCAATGTTGCGGTGCGGTTCGGGAAAGGCGACCTCGGCGTCGTCGGGCATCGCGCTGATGCCGCGCCGTCCACACACTTCCAGCACCTCGTCGACGATCGACGTGGGCACGTAGAACCTGTCCGTGGAAGAGATCTGCTCGAGGTGCGCGTCGATGTCTTCGGCCGTCGGCTCGCTCTCGGCGTCGGCCAGCCAGCCTTCGCTCAGCCCGACGAACACCCGCGCGTAGCGTCCGGCGGTGGCCGAATAGCTGCGGTGGGTGAACGTGCAGGCCTCGCTGGCGAGGAACGTCACCAACGGCACGACGAGTTCGGGCCGGATGGCCCGCATGAAGCCGGATGCGGCGAGGAATCTCTCGTCGCCGACCGTCTCGGTCACCATGCGTGAGAAGCCGGTCGGCATAACGCAATTGGCGGAAATGCCGTGTGCCTCGCCTTCGATGGCGATCACGTTGGCCAACCCCACCAGGCCGGCTTTGGCCGCGGCGTAGTGCGCCTCCATAGGCTGGCCGAAGACCCCGGCCGAAGAGGAGACGAACACGAATCTTCCGCCCCCGTTGTCCTTCATCACGCGGTACGCGGGCTGAGACAGGTAGAAGCCGCCGTCGAGATGCACGCCCAGCATGCGCGCCCACTCGTCGTGCGAAAGATGTTCGAACGGCACGCTGCCGAAGATTCCCGCGTTGCTCACGACCGCGTCGAGCCGCCCGAACGCCCCGACGGCCGCGTCGACGATCGCCTGCGCGCCCTCGGGGCTGTCGACCGAGTCATGGGAGGCGATCGCGGTGCCGCCCGCCTTCGCGATCTCGTCGGCCACGTCGTCGGCGACGGCCGAGTCGGCGCCCAGGCCGCGCATCGAGCCGCCGAGGTCGTTGACCACCACCGCGGCGCCCCGGCGAGCCAGGTCCAGCGCGTAGAGCCGTCCGAGCCCACGACCGGCCCCCGTGACGATTGCCACCCGATCGGTGAAGTCGATCATGCGTCCCCTGATTGACGGCGGTTTCACCGGACCATACTGTGGAACAGATATTTGGTCAACAAACTCCCCGGGTTCGGAGGTGGGCGTGGCGGACGACCGGTTGCAGGGCCTCGGCATGCTGGCCTCCGCGCTCGCGGGCCGACCGGTGACCGTGGCCGAACTGCGACCCGGCGAACCCCCGTGGACGGACGGCCGGACGATCTACGTCGACGCGGCCTGGCGGGCCCGCAAGAGGATCGAAGCGGTTGCCGTGCAGGCGTCGATGATCGCGGCAGGCAGCCTCGACCCCGATGCGGTGCGCCCGCTGGTCCGCCACCCCCGACTGGCCAAGCGCTACCTGGCCATCGAGGCCCACCGTGCGCTGGTCGCCAACGCCGACGTGCTTCCGGGCATCCTGGCGTTGTTGGGCGACCGCGAGATCGCCTGTCGCACTTGCTCGCCCGCCGCCTCGCTGAGCCTCGCGACGGGACGGGCGGCGATCGACGGCCCGGCGGCCGAATTCGGCGTGATCCGCGCGGCGAAGGTGCTGGCCGCGTCCCGCGCGGCCGACCGCGCGGACCGGGCGAATCCCGAGCACGTTGGGCGGCGCGGGGGCGCGGGCGAACTGGAGGAGCTCGACGACGGCGCGGTCGACGACTCCGACGATCCGGACCTGTTCACCAGCCCCGTCGGCGGGGGAGGCTTCATCGGCAAGTGGTTGAAGAGGCTGCTGTCTTCCGCCCGCAAGACCGGCCGCGGCGGGGGGCCTCCCGGCGCGGACACCCCCACGCACCGCACGAACTCGGGAATCGCTGGCGCGCATGCCGTCTCATCGCTCGTGTCGGCCTCGAGCGAGGACATCGACGACGAACCGACGGCGGCCGCGGACGGCGTGCGGTACCCGGAATGGGATGCCGCGCGCAGGAGCTACCGGCCCGCGTGGTGCACGGTGCGCGAGGTCGAGCCGACGATCAAGGCCTCGGCGACCCAGCAGATCGAGGCCGCCATCGGCGTGCGGCGGCCGCTTTCGCGGCTCGGCATGGGCTTGCACCGCCGGCGCCGGCAGTCGCAGGGCGACGACATCGACATCGACGCCGCGGTGGAGGCCCGCGTCGAGGTGCGGGCCGGGTCGATCCCCGACGAGGCGGTCTACCTGGACAGCCTGCGCCGGCGCAGGGACCTGTCGGTGCTGCTGCTTCTCGACGTGTCGGGCTCCGCGGCCGAGCCCGGAACGGCCGGGCGCACGGTGCATCAGCAACAGCGCGCGGCCGTCGCGAACCTCACCGTCGCCCTGCACGATCTGGGTGACCGCGTCGCGCTGTACGCGTACTACTCGCAGGGCCGGCGGGCGGTCAGCATGATTCCGGTCAAACGGTTCGACGATCACCTCGACTCGCACGTCATCCGGCGGCTGAACAGCCTGGAACCCGGCGCCTACTCGCGTCTCGGTGCGGCCATCCGGCACGGGTCGGCGGTCCTGGAAGCGCGCGGCGGCACGTCACGACGGCTGTTGGTGGTGCTGTCCGACGGACTCGCCTATGACCACGGATACGAACGCGCCTACGGCGCCGCCGACGCGCGCCGCGCCCTGACCGAGGCCCGCAGGCGGGGGACCGGCTGCGTGTGCTTGACGATCGGCGCGGGCACCGACGTGCGGTCGCTGCGCAGAGTGTTCGGCAGCGCGGCGCATGCGACGGTCGCGCGCCCGGATCGACTCGCCGGGGTGATCGGCCCGCTGTTTCGGTCCGCGCTGCGCTCGGCGGAGGTTCGGCGGCGCGCGCGACCATTGAAACAAACATCTGTTCCGGATAGGCTCGCGTCGACAGGAGGGAAGCCATGGCCAGCGGGAGCGGGCTCGCTCACCGGAACGGCATGACCCCCGAGGCGGACGGCGTGCGGCCCTACTACCAGGCGATCGGCAATGAGGAGGCCGTTTTCAAGGCCGCCTACCGCCAGGGGCTGGCCCTGGTTCTGAAGGGCCCGACCGGTTGCGGCAAGACGCGCTTCGTCGAGGCGATGGCCCACGACCTCGGCCGGCCGCTCATCACCGTCGCCTGCCATGACGACCTCACCACCGCGGACCTGGTCGGCCGGTATCTGCTGCGCGGCGACGAGACTGTGTGGGTGGACGGCCCGTTGACCCGGGCCGTGCGCGAGGGCGCGATCTGCTACCTGGACGAGGTGGTGGAGGCCCGGCAGGACACCACCGTGGTGCTGCACCCGCTCTCGGATCACCGGCGGCAGCTGCCCCTCGAGCGGCTCGGCGTCACGCTGGATGCCGCGCCGGGGTTCGGCCTGGTGGTGTCCTACAACCCCGGCTATCAGAGCGTGCTCAAGGACCTCAAGGATTCGACGCGCCAGCGGATGGTCGCCATCGAATTCGGCTTTCCCGCAGCCGACGTCGAAGAGCGGATCGTTGCGCACGAGGCGCGCGTCGACGGTGCCACCGCCGCCGAGCTGGTGCGCCTGGGGCATGCCATCCGCCGGCTGGAAACCGGCGGGCTGCGTGAGGTCGCCTCGACCCGCGTGCTGATCGCGGCGGGCCGGCTGGTCGCCGAGGGCCTGACCATGCGGGAGGCCGCCCGGGCGGCGATCGCCGGGCCGCTCACCGACGACGCGGCGGTCGGCAAAGCGCTGGGCGAGATGATCGAGATCTACCTCGACGCGGCGGGTGAGTGATTGACGCTGCCTAGCCGCGCGGCTAGTGTCTGAACAAATATTAGGTTTCTGATCCGGAGGCCGGATGTCCTACGAAAGCAGCGCCGAACCCATCAAGGTGGGCTACCTGATGGACTTCGCCCTCCCGCCGGGCTTTCCCGGGGAGTTGATGGCGAGCTTCACCCGGTGCTTCGACCTCGTCTTCGAGGAAGCCCGCGAACAGGGCCTGATCGATCGCCCGGTGCAAATGATCTACCGCGAGGTGGAGGGGTTGCCCAAGGGATCGGTCAAGTCGGTGATCGATGCCTTCGGGGAGCTGGTCGACGAGGGCTGCCTGGTGGTATTCGGGCCGCACATCACCGACAACTGCGTGCCCGCCCGCGAGGCGATCGAGGAGCGATTCAAGATCCCCGCGATCAGCGTCACCGGCACCGACGACTGGTTGGGCGAATGGACGTTCGCCTTCCCGCAAGGCTCGATGACCGACGAGCCGATCTTCATCGCGGACCTCGTCGCCAAACGCGGGCTCGCCGAGGTCGGGGTCCTCGTCGAGCAGAACCTGATCGGCGAGAGCTACCTGAAGAATCTCCGAAGCGCCTGCCGGCGCAAGGGCATTCGCATCGTTGCGGAGGCGGCGATCGCGCAGACCGCGCAGGACATCAACGAGGCCGTGCGCACGCTGCACGACGCGAAGGCCGAAGCGATAGTGCACCTGGGCTTCGGCTTCGGGATCGTGTTCATCAACCCCGCGCTGCAGGCCGTCGATTGGGACCCGCCGCGCTTCACCACCACGGCCTTCCAGAACGCCTGGGTGAACCCGATCATGTGGGAAGCCTTCATCGGCTGGGTCGGGGTCGACCAGTACGACGAGGGCAACCGAGTCGGCCAGGGTTTTCTCGATCGTTACGCCGCCAAGTACGACGGCAGCCGTCCCGAATATTGCGTGCTGGTGGTCAACCATGACGTCGCCGCCACACTCGCGCGCGCCTTCGCCGATGCGCACCCCCTCAGCCCGCGCGGCGTCAAGGAGGCGCTTGAGCGGGTGAAGATGATGCCCGCCGCCTCGGGCGCGGCCGGCACCCGGGTGTCGTTCGGCAAGTGGACTCGGCGCGCCTGGATGGGCGCCGGCTATCTGGTGGCCCGAACCCTCGATGCCGACGGCGTCAACTCGCACCTGGTCGATCGTTTCGGAGAGGACGGCTGACGTCATGGCGACGGAACAGTCCACACCTCTGAAAACGGAGGAGCCCCCGCGGCGGACAGGCAGGCGCGGATGGGGCGGCTGGATCGCGGGCGCCGCGCTGGCGGCGTTCGCGCTCTTCTTCATCGCGAATTGCCGCGTCGCCCTCGACCCGCGCGTCGCCAACCCGAACGTGCAAGGGCGGCCTCGCCCGGTGAAGTTCCTCTTCGGCCTGGATTACATTGCCTTCCTGCAGATCTCGACCGTCGTCATGCTGCTGGTGCTGCTGGTGGTGTTCATCAGGGGCTGGCGCCGCAATCCGGGCAGTCCGGTGATGCTGATGTTCTTGTGCACCACGCTGATCGTGTGGCAGGACCCGATCATGAACTGGGCGCCGTTCGCGGTGTACAACCCCGATCTGATCCACTGGCCGGAGTCGTGGCCTCTGGTGTCGTTGTCGCCGACCGTCGAACCGTTTGTGGTATTCGGTTACGTCACTTTCTATTTCGGTCCGTACTTCCCGGCGATCTGGATCCTGCGCAAACTGCAGGAGCGCAAGGGGCCAGAGGCCTTCGTGTCGCGGCACCCTCTGGTCAGCCTGGGCGTGCTGACCTGCGCCATCGGCTTCGTGTTCGATGCATGGCTGGAGATCCAGCTGGTCCACATGGGCATGTACATCTACTCGCAGGTGATTCCGTGGGGCTCGGTGTTCACCGGCACGACGTTCCAGTTCCCGCTGATCTGGGAGTCCTTCTCGGTGACGTTCGTGATGGTGCCCGCGGCGATCCTGTGCTATCGCGACGACACCGGTAAGTCGGTGGCGGAAAAGCTCGCGGCGAAGGCGAGGATCTTCCCGGGCCACCCGGTGCTCGGCACGTTCCTGGTGATGTTCACCATCATCAACGTGTCCTATTTCGCCTACGGGGCATGGTTCGCCGTCATCAAAGCCACCAAGGCTGCGACCTCGGTCGCGTGCCCGTGGCCGTACCCGGAGGCCAAGGTCTATGACCCGCAAGGGTTTTACGAAAAGGCCGGCGCCCAGGGCCCGTACTCGGTCGGCATCTGGTCGACGTGGATGAGCGGGCAGCCGAACGGGCGGCCCCACGTCGAACCGCCACCGCCCGGGGTGGGCGCGTGTGCGAGCAAGAATGGCTGAGCCGCGCACAGTCGTCGTCACCGGCGCGTCGCGCGGACTGGGGTTCGCGTCGGCGCTGCGGCTGTATCGCGAAGGATGGCGCGTGGTCGCGGCGATGCGCACGCCCGACCGGAGAATGGCGTTGCTGCGCAGGGCCATCGGATCAGCGGGAGCCGGTGCGGACGACGATCGATTGATCGGCGTCCAGCTCGACCTGACGGACGCCGCGTCGATCTCCGCGGCGGCCAAGGCGATTGAGGAGGCCGTGGGCGCGCCCTACGCGCTGGTGCACAACGCGGGCATCTCCGCCGCCGGCGTGGTGGAGGAGACCGACATGGCGCTGTGGCAGCGCATGTTCGCCACCAGCGTCCTGGGCCCGGTCGCGCTCACTCAGGCCCTGCTCCCCTCGATGCGGGCGGCGGGCGAGGGCCGAATCGTGTTGGTGTCCAGCGCGGCCGGCGTGCGCGGGCAGCCGGCCACCGCCCCGTACTCGGCGGCCAAGGGAGCGCTGGAGCGGTGGGGTGAATCCATGGCCTGCGAGATCGCGCCCTTCGGTCTCGGTGTCACCGTCCTGGTGGCCGGCACGTACGACACCGATATCATCACCGACGCGGGCACCACCGATAATCGCAATTTCGGCGGCCCCTACGCCCGGATCCACACCACGATGAACACTCGCGGGCGCTTCGCCATGAAGCTGGCCCGGCCGCCCGAGCGGTTCACCGACGGCCTGCTCAAGGCGCTGGGCGACCGGGGCCCGTTCCGTCGCCGTGGGGTCGGCCCGGACGCCTCGATGCTGTTGGCCGCCAACCGGATTCTCCCGGCATCAGGCATGCACCATGTGTCGCGGATCGTGCTCGGCATTCCGCCACAGGGCTCGATGCGGGGCGGGGCGTGGCCGTTGACGACCGCCCAAAAGGCGATGGTGCTCGTCGCCCGCATTCTTCCGCAGGCGGTGCTGCAGCGCCTGGCCGCACGACGTCAAGGATCTTGAGGAGCACCGATGGAACAGCTTTTCGACGACCTGGCGGACTTCGGCGCCTTCGACGACGCGATATCCGGTGACGTGCGTGACCCGTACACCGAACTGGCGCGGCTGCGCCGCGAGGAACCGGTCCAGCGACTCGAGACGTCGGGAGCGCTTCCGCACGAGGAGTCGCTGCCGATGTTCATCGTGCATCGCCACGAGGATATCCAGCAGATGCTGCGCGACAACGAGACGTTCTCGTCGGCGGCCGTCATCGCCGCGTTCGGCCCGGTGCTTGGCGAAGGCGTGATGCTCGGGATGGACGAACCGATCCACGGCCGGCTGCGCTCGCTGGTGTCAAAGGCGTTCTCGCAGAAGTCATTGGCGCGCTGGCAGGACGAGTTGGTCGGCCGCGTGGCCAATAAGCTGATCGACGACTTCGCGCCCAACGGCAAGGCAGATCTGGTGAAGGAGTTCACCTTCGACTACCCGAGCCAGATCATCGCGGGCCTGCTGGGCTTACCGGAGAACGACTACCCGCAGTTCCAGCGGTGGTCGATTTCGCTGCTGAGCTGGCTGATGAACCCGGAGCGGGGGCTCGCCGCCTCGGCCGCGCTGTGCGACTACTTCGCCCCGATACTCGAAGCCCGCCGCGTCGAGCCGCAGGACGACCTGATCAGCGCGCTCGGCGCGGCCGAGATCGACGGGGAGAAGCTGGCGGACGAGGAGATCTTCTCGTTCCTTCGGCTGCTGCTGCCCGCCGGCGTGGAGACGACCTACCGGGCGCTGGGGAGCCTGCTCTTCGGGCTGCTGTCGGATCCGGCGCAATTGGACGCCATCCGCGCGGACCGGTCGCTGCTGCCGCAGGCCATCGAGGAAGGGGTGCGGTGGGAACCGCCGCTGCTGACCATCACCCGGGTGGCGACCCGCGATACCGAACTCGGCGGGGTCGCGATCCCGGCCGGTGCGACAGTGATGCCGATGCTGGGCTCGGCGAATCGCCAAGAAGATCGCTATCCCGAGCCGGATACGTTCGACATCCACCGGACGCAAAAGCCGAATCTCGCGTGGGGCCACGGCGTGCACGTCTGCCTCGGCATGCACCTGGCCCGCCTCGAGATGCGCACCGCGGTCAACCTTCTGCTCGACCGGCTGCCGAATCTCCGGCTGGACCCCGACGGGGACGACCCCCACATTCGCGGGCAGGTCTTCCGGTCGCCGACCGCGCTACCGGTGCTTTTCGATCCCCGGTAGCGGTTGCACCTTGCCAATCGGCTAGTTTCCGGTAAGGCTCTCCATAGCCCCTCCGCGACTCAGAAGAGAGTGACAGTTATGACCGAGGCTGTAAAGGTTCGTTTCGAGCCGAAGATGATGATCGACGGCAAGCTCGTCGACGGCCAGGCCGGCACCTTCACCAACATCAACCCCGCCACCGAGGAGGCACTCGGGGAGGTCGCCGACGCGTCGAAGGAGGACATGCACCGCGCCATCGACGCCGCGCGGCGCGCCTTCGACGAGACCGACTGGTCGACCAACCGCGAGCTGCGCAAGCGCTGCCTGCTGCAGCTGCACGAGGCGATCGAATCGGAGAAGGAAGAGCTGCGCGAGGAGCTCATCCTCGAGGTCGGCTCCCCCCGCGCGATCACGTTCGGCCCCCAGCTCGACGCCCCGCTGGAAGACGGATTGCGCTACCCCGCCCGGCTGATCGACGAGTACGCCTGGGAAACCGACCTGGGCGACAAGGTGATCAGCCTGACCGGAACGCTGACCACCCGCAAGGTCTGGCGCGAGCCGGTGGGCGTGGTCGGCGCGATCGTGCCGTGGAACTTCCCGTTCGAGGTCACCATCAACAAGCTCGGCCAGGCGCTGGGCACCGGCAACACCGTGGTTCTCAAGCCGGCGCCCAACACGCCGTTCAACGCGACCCGGCTTGGCCGGCTCATCGCCGAGAAGACCGACATTCCCGCGGGCGTCGTCAACGTCGTCACCGCGTCGGATCACTTTGTGGGCGAGGAGCTCACGCTCTCGCCGAAGGTCGACCTGATCTCGTTCACCGGGTCGACCGTGGTCGGGCAGCGGATCATGGAAAAGGGCGCCGCGACGATGAAGCGGCTGTTCTTGGAGCTCGGCGGTAAGTCGGCCACCATCGTCTTGGAGGACGCCGATTTCGGGGCGGCGTGCGCGATCGGCATCGCGCCGTGCATGCACGCCGGGCAGGGCTGCGCGAACCCCACCCGCATGCTGTTGCCGCGCTCGCGCTACGACGAGGGTGTGGAGATTCTGAAGAGCATCTACGAGAACGTCACGTGCGGCGACCCGCAGGACCCCGGAACGCTGTGCGGCCCGGTGATTTCGGAGGTGCAGCGCAACCGCGTGATGGGCTACATCCGCAAGGGCGTCGAGGAAGGCGCCACCGCGCTGGTCGGCGGACCGGATGCGCCCACCGGCTTCGACAAGGGATTCTTCGTTCGGCCAACGCTTTTCACCGGCGTCGACAACTCCATGACGATCGCGCAGGAGGAGATCTTCGGCCCGGTGTTGGCCGTCATCCCGTTCGACGACGAGGAGGACGCGATCCGGATCGCCAACGACAGCAAGTACGGGCTGGCGGGCAACGTGATGTCGGGCTCGCTGGAGCGCTCGCTGGCGGTGGCCCGCCGGATCCGGGCCGGCTTCATGGGCGTCAACGGCGGCGCACCGTACGCCGCCGACACCCCGTTCGGCGGCTACAAGTACAGCGGGGTGGGCCGCCAGAACGGCGTGGTCGGGTTCGACCAGTACACCGAGGTCAAGTCGGTGGGGTACCCCGCCGGGTAGGTCCGCGCCGCGAGCGTGCGCGTCTGCACCGCGACACGCCCGCGCGGAGCGACATTCTGCGCACGCTCGCCGGTGGCTGCCCGCACCCCGGCCTCGGCCCGTCCAACCCCTTGGTTGACAATCGACGCAAGACCCACACGTCAAAGGAGACCCCACCATGGCTGAAGCCGTCATCGTCGAGGCTGTCCGCTCACCGCTCGGCAAGCGCAACGGAGGCCTGTCGGGCGTGCACCCGGCCGACCTGTCCGCGCAGGTCCTCAACGGGCTGGTCGACAAGGCCGGTATCGACCCGGGAATCGTCGATGACGTCATCTGGGGCTGCGTGATGCAGGCCGGTGAACAGGCCCTCGACATCGGCCGCACCGCGCTGCTGGCCGCCGGCTGGCCCGAGACCGTGCCCGGCGTGACCGTCGACCGCCAGTGCGGGTCGAGCCAGCAGTCCATCCACTTCGCCGCGGCGGGCGTGGTCGCCGGACACTACGACGTCGTGGTCGCCGGCGGTGTCGAGTCGATGTCGCGCACCCCGATGGGCTCGTCGCTGGCCGGTGGCGGCAACCCCTACCCGCAGGCTTTCAAGGACCGCTATCACAAGACGCCCAACCAGGGCCTCGGTGCCGAGATGATCGCCGAGCAGTGGGGCTTCGACCGCACCGCGCTCGACGAGTTTTCGCTGGTATCACACGAAAAGGCCGCTGCGGCACAGGATTCGGGCGCGTTCGACGACCAGATCGTGGGCATCAAAGATCAGGACGGCAACGTGGTGCTCAAGGACGAGGGCATCCGCCGCGGCACCACGATGGAGAAGATGGCGTCGCTGAAGCCGGCCTTCAAGGAGGACGGGGTGATCCACGCCGGCAACTCCTCGCAGATCACCGACGGCTCGGCGGCACTCTTGTTCATGTCGGCGGAGAAGGCGAAGGAACTGGGCCTCACGCCAATCGCCAAGGTGCACACCGCTGTACTGGCGGGCGCCGACCCGGTGATCATGCTGACGGCGCCCATCCCGGCGACGCAGAAGGCGCTCAAGAAGTCCGGCCTCTCGATCGGCGACATCGGGGCGTACGAGGTCAACGAGGCTTTCGCGCCCGTGCCGCTGGCGTGGCTGAAGGACATCGGGGCCGACGAGAAGAAGCTCAACCCCCACGGTGGCGCCATCGCGCTGGGCCACCCGCTCGGCGGATCGGGGGCGCGGTTGATGACGACGCTGCTGTACCACATGCGGGACAAGGGAATCCGCTACGGCCTGCAGACGATGTGCGAGGGCGGCGGCCAGGCCAACGCCACCATCGTGGAACTGTTGTGAGCCAAGGGGACAACGGCCAACCGGGAGCGCTCGTCGAGCGCCGCGGCAACGTGATGGTGATCACCATCAACCGGCCGGAGGCCCGCAACGCGGTCAACGCGGCCGTCAGCATCGCCGTCGGGGACGCGCTCGAGGAAGCCCAGCACGACCCCGACGTAAGGGCGGTGGTGATCACCGGCGCCGGCGACAAGTCGTTTTGCGCCGGCGCCGACCTGAAGGCCATCTCGCGCCGGGAGAACCTGTATCACCCCGATCACGGCGAGTGGGGCTTTGCCGGCTACGTGCATCACTTCATCGACAAGCCCACGATCGCGGCGGTCAACGGCACCGCGTTGGGCGGTGGCACCGAGCTCGCGCTGGCCAGCGACCTGGTGGTCGCCGATGAGCGGGCCAAGTTCGGGTTGCCGGAGGTCAAGCGCGGGCTGATCGCGGCCGCCGGTGGCGTCTTCCGGATCATGGACCAGCTGCCCCGCAAGGTGGCGATGGAGCTGTTGATGACCGGCGAGCCGATCACCGCGGCCGACGCCCTCGGCTGGGGCCTGATCAACCGGGTCGTCGGCCCGGGGGAGGTGCTCGACGCCGCGCTGGCGCTGGCCGCGCGGGTGACGGCCAACGCGCCGCTGTCGGTGCAGGCCAGCAAGCGCATCGCCTACGGCGTCGACGACGGCGTCATCACCGGCGACGAGCCGGGCTGGGAGCGGACCGTGCGCGAGATGCGCGTCCTGATCAGGTCCGAGGACGCCAAGGAGGGACCCCTCGCGTTCGCCGAGAAGCGGGAACCGGTCTGGCAGGCGCGCTAGAGAGTGTTACGCGAGCAGACGCAAAAGCCCCCGACACGCCGAGGCGTGGGGGGCTTTTGCGTCTGCTCGCGGTACCTGCGTCAGTGGGCCAGAACGTTCACGGCCCGGCCGAACACGGCGGGCAGCGTCGCCGACGCCGGCACGATGGCGCGCCGCAGCAGCGGCGGCGCGCTGGCCAGCACCAGCCCCCGGGTGAGCAGCCGGTAATTGCGGGTGACCCGATGCCACGCGGCCTCGTACGACGACGGCGCATCGCGGGCGATGGCGTCCACCGCCGCGGCCGCCTGCTTGACCGCGAGGCTGATGCCCTCGCCGGTCAGCGCGTCCTCGTAGCCGGCGGCGTCGCCGACCAGCAGCACCCGCCCCGCGACTCGACGGGACACCACCTGACGCAGCGGGCCGCAGCCGCGGGCCTGCCCGCGCGGTGCGCCCTCCAGGTGACGGGCCAGCCACGGGAACCAGGCCAGGTCGGGCCGCCCGCCGGACAGGATCGCCACGCCGACCAGATCGGGCTCCACCGGCGTCACGTACGCCTCACCCCGGCGGGACCAGTGCACCTCGACGAACTCCGACCACGCCGGCACCTTGAAGTGCCACCGCACGCCGTGGCGGCGCGGCGTTCCCGCGGTGGCTTTGATGCCGACGGCGCGCCGCACCGCCGAGTGCAGCCCGTCGGCGCCCACCAACCATCTCGCGCGCACGCCCGCGGCGGTCACGCCGTGCGCGTCCTGCTCGACGCTGGTCACCCGCGCCCGAATCCATTCGGTGTCTTCCTCTTTGGCCCGCGCCGCCAGCGCGGCGTGCAACGTGGTGCGCCGCACGCCCCGGCCCGGCCCTCCGCGAAACAGCGCCTCCGCCCGCCGACGCTCGCTGACATAGGCGATGCCGCGAAACGGCATGCCGGCCGGGTCCACCCCGAGCGACGTCAGCTCGGCCAAGCCGCCGGGCATCAGCCCCTCACCGCACGCCTTGTCGACGGGACCCTCCCGCGGCTCCGCGACGATCACCGAAAGCCCGAGCCGCCGAGCGTGTAACGCGGTCGCGAGGCCCCCGGGGCCGCCGCCGACGATCAGCAGATCGGTGTCGTAGGTCATGACGTGTAGCCCAGGGCCGAATTCTCCACGTGCAGACGCACCCCGAGCAGCGCCGCGTTGGCCAGCG
This sequence comes from Mycobacterium sp. E787, assembly GCF_001668725.1. Taxonomy (GTDB): domain Bacteria; phylum Actinomycetota; class Actinomycetes; order Mycobacteriales; family Mycobacteriaceae; genus Mycobacterium. The sequence goes on from NZ_LZKL01000123.1 coordinate 35,567, forward strand.
TGAAGACGGCCGCGGTCAGCCACGCCGTGTGCACCAGCGGCAGCGCGAACCCTTCGGCCACCACCGCGACGTAGTTGGGGTGGTGCAGCCACCGGTAGGGGCCCTGCCGCACCAACGGGGCATCCGGCAGCACGATCACCCGGGTGTTCCACCGCGGCCCCAGCGTCGTGATGCACCACCAGCGCAGCACCTGGCTCAGCGCCGCGATGGCCAGCATCGGCCAGCCCAGCCACGGAAGGAACGGCCGGTGCAGCGCCCACGGCTCGATGAGGCAGCCGAGCAGCAGCGCGGTGTGCAGGACGACCATCACGGGGTAGTGCGACTGGCCAACTTCCTTGGCGCCCTGGGCAAAAGACCACTGCGCGTTGCGTTTGGACACCACCAGCTCCGCGACCCGCTCGATGGCGACCGCAAGGATCAGCAGGTAATACATAGCTCTATCCGGCCCTACCAGCTCAGCAGGACGAATTCGGCGGAGAAGCCCGGTCCCATCGCGATCATCAGCCCGATCGAACCCGGCGACGGTGGGTCGGCCATGGTGGCGTGCAGTATATCAAGTACCGAAACCGACGAGAGGTTTCCGTTGTTGCGCAACGAGTTTCTGGTGACCGCGAGCGCATCCGGCGGCAGCTCCAACACGGCTTCGACCGCGTCGATCACCTTCGGGCCGGCGGCGTGCAACAACCACGTCGAGACGTCCGTGGTGGCCAGCCCGTGGTCGGCCAGGAACGCGCGGATGTCGTCGCCCACGAACTTCTCGACGATGGTCGAGATCTCGGCGGACAGCACGATTCCGAACCCGTTGCTGCCGATGTTCCAGCCCAGCACGTCCTCGGTGTCCGGGTAGGTCCGGCTGCGGGTGGCCAGCACCTTCGGCCCCGCCGCTGCCCGGTCGGCCCCGGTCGCGACGACGACGCCGGCGCCGTCCCCAAACAGGCTGGAAGCGACCAGGTTTGGGATCGAATTGTCCTGCCGCTGCACGGTCAGCGAGCACAGCTCGACCGCCAGCAGCGCCGCCACCTCGTCGGGAAACGCGCGCAGATAGTCGTGCACGCGGGCCATGCCGGCCGCACCGGCCACACAACCCAGGCCGAACAGCGGGATGCGTTTGACGTCCGGGCGCAACCCGATCCGCGTCGCCAGCCGCGCCTCCAGCGACGGCACGGACAACCCGGTCACCGTCGTCGAGAAGACGGCGTCGACCTCCGACGGCTCGATCTTCGCCTGGTCAAGCGCGTCGAGCATCGCCTGCTCGGCCAGGTCGAGGGCGATTTCGATGTAGGCGTCGTTCGCCTCGGTGAAGCCGCTCAGCTTGCCGTACCGCGACAGCGGCAGCGCGATGTTCCTGAACTCCACCCCGCTGCTGAGCGCGAAACGCCGGAACTCCGGACCGGCGAAGTCGGTCAGCGCCCCGATGGTTTCGTCCTGCGTGTAGCGGTTCGGTGGGAATGTGACGGCGACGCCCGCGATGGACGGGTCCGCTGTTGGTTGTTTGGTGCTCAGGCGTGTGGAACTGCCCCCGGTGATCTCCTCCATGTGGGGGTCACGGTGCGGACGGCGCATCGGTTCAAAAGTCTGGCTAGTGTCGGGGTATGCGGATCTTGGTCACCGGCGCCACCGGCTATGTCGGATCGCGTCTGGTCACTGCGCTGCTGGGGGATGGGCATCAGGTCGTGGCGGCCACCCGAAACCCGAAGCGCCTCAAGCGTTTAGGTTGGTTCGACGACGTCACCCCGGTCACCCTCGACGCGTCCGATCCGGCGTCGGTGCGGGCGGGCCTGGCGGCTGCGGGCCCGGTGGACGCGCTGTATTACCTGGTGCACGCCATCGGCCAGCCCGGCTTCCGCGACGCCGACAGGGCGGCGGCCCACAACCTCGCGGTGGCGGCCCGCGACGCCGGCGTGCGGCGCATCGTCTACCTCGGCGGCTTCGTGCCCGCCGACGAGGCGCTGTCCGAGCACCTGACCAGCCGGGCCGAGGTGGCCGAGGCCCTGACGGTCGAGGACGGGCCCGAACTGGTGTGGCTGGGGGCGGCGATCATCATCGGCGCCGGGTCGACGTCCTTCGAGATGATGCGCTACGTCGGCGACCGGTTCCCGCTCATTCCCATACCGAGCTGGATGGACAATCCGATCGACCCGATCTCCATCCGTGACGTGCTGCACTATCTCGTCGCCGCGGCGGACCCGAGCCGGGTGCCCGCGGGCGCCTACGACATTTCCGGTCCCACCACCACCACCTACCGCGGGCTGCTCAAGACGTATGCGCGCGTCTCCCGCAGGTGGCATGCCCCCGTCCCGGTCGGCAGGGTCGACACCGCGCTGGCGTCGCTGGTCACGGGCGTCGCCCTGCCGGTGCCTCCGGGACTGGCCGCGGACCTGGTCGAGTCGCTGGACCATCCCATGGTGGCGTCCGTCAGCGGCCTGCGCGACCGCGTGCCCGACCCGCCCGGGGGGCTGCTCGGCATCGAGGATGCCATCGCCCTGGCGTTGGCCGGGTCGGGGTGCCGGCCCCGGCCCGTCAACGCGTTGATCGATCCGCACCAGCTGGCCGACAGCGATCCCGCGTGGGCCGGCGGCGACGCGCTGCGCATCCGCCGGCTCGCCCGCGCCGTCACCCCGGCCGTCGCGCGGCCCACCCTGCGGCTGGTCAACAGCGTCCCCGGCCCGGTCGCGGGGGCGCTGCGCACCGGCCTCGACCTGCTGTTCGCCCTGAACGCCAAGGTGCGGCCGGCATGAGCCAGTCGACCGCCCCATACCGGACCGGCGTCTTCTCGGAGTTCCGGCGCGCGATCACCAACGTCGCGGTGCCGTGCAACGAACCGCCCGGCGTGGTGCGGCGCCGGCGCGTCGTCGTCGCGATCACGCTGGTGATCGGCGCCGCGGTGGTCGGGTTGTCGTTGCGCCGGCACCCGGGCGAGTCGAGCTTCTACTGGCTGACATTGGTGCAAGCGGCGGTGTGGATCGCCGGCGGGTTCCTCTCGGGCCCGTTGCACCTGGGGGGCATCTGCTGGCGCGGCCGCAACCAACGGCCGGTGATCACGGGCACCACCGTCGGGCTGTTGCTCGGCGGCGCCTTCCTGGTCGGCGGGCTGATCGCCCGGGAGATACCCCCCGTTGCGGCGCTGATCACCCGGGTGCTGCTCTTCGCCCACCACGGCTACCTGCCGTTCATCGTGGCGATCACCCTCATCAACGGCATCGCCGAGGAGATCTTCTTCCGCGGCGCGCTCTACACCGCGCTGGGCCGGCACCGGCCGTTGCTCATCTCGACGCTGCTCTACACCTGCGCCACCCTGGCCAGTGGCAACCCGATGCTGGGGTTCGCGGCGGTCATCCTCGGGGCGGTCTGCGCCGTGGAGCGCCGGGCCAGCGGCGGGGTGCTGGCGCCGGTGCTGACCCACTTCGTGTGGGGCCTGATCATGGTGCTCGCCCTGCCCCCGCTGTTCGGCGTCTGACCGCGGCGGCGACATCGCGCGCCAGCGCGCGCAGCGCGGCAATCCGCAACGGCCGCACGGCAATCCAATACAGCCGCCCCGGGAGGCCGCGCGGCACGAAGATCGCCCGCTGGGTGTATACGCTGCCCCCGCCGTGCCGGGGCGCGACGCTGACCTCGAGCCACCCCTGGCCCACCGAGCGCGCCCCGGAGCGCAGTCGCAGCCGGCGGCCGGGTTCGCGCTGCTCCACGCTCCAGTCCCGGAACGGGCGGCGTCGGGCGATCGCCTGCTCGGCGGCCCGACAGACCTCGCCGGCTTCGGCGGCGACCTCGGCGGTCCGCACGTCGGAGTGGATGATCTCGCCGGCCCAATCCGGGTCACTGGGCAGCGGCTCGGCGGGGTCCGAGTCGAGCGACGCCCAGGTGGCCTTGGTCAGGCCGCGCGTCCCCCGGTCGAGCGCCAATTCGACGGCTCGGCGGTAGCTCGTCAGGCCGCCCGCCGGCGGCGCGATGATGCCGTCGATGTCCGAATTGCGCATCACGGCGTCGCATTCCAGCGATTCGATCAGCGGGCGCGCCAGCCCGGGCGGGATCGGCGTGACGGCGCCGATCCACAGGCTCGCGATCGTCGGGGTCAGGAAGGGCAGCACGATCAGATAGCGCCTCCCCAAACCCGCGACGTCGGCGTAGACGCGCATCATGTCGCCGTACTCCAAGACGTCGGGGCCGCCGATGTCCCACGTCCGCGAGGACGGCACGGGTGCCGTTGCGGAGGCCGCGAGATAATACAGCACGTCGCGTGCTGCGATGGGCTGGATCCGGTTGTGCACCCACTTCGGCGTGGTCATCACGGGCAACCGGTCGGTGAGGTGGCGGATCAGCTCGAACGACGCGGAACCCGACCCGACGACCACCCCGGCCTGCAGCACCACCGTCTCGATACCGGAGTCGATGAGCGCCTGGCCGACGGCCGCGCGCGATTCGAGGTGCTCGGACAGCCTGCGGCCCTCGGGGTGCAGCCCGCCCAGATACACCACCCGTCGTACCCCGGTGCGGCGTGCGGCGGTCACCACGTTGCGCACGGCGCGGTCCTCCTCGGCGGCGAAGTCCTTGGCGCCGCCCATCGAGTGCACCAGGTAGTAGACGACGTCCACGCCGTCGAACGCCGCGATCAGCGACTCGACGTCACCGAGATCACCCCGGGCCACCTCAACCCGCTCGCGCCACGGCACGTTCGCCAGCTTGTCCGGATTGCGCGCCAGGGCACGCACCTGGTTGCCCTCGTTGAGCAGCCGCGGCACCAGCCGCGCGCCGATGTAGCCGGTCGCCCCGGTCACCAGGCAGCGCACCATCGCCCCTCCGTTCCTCGGATCTCTATTCGGAACCCAACGCGAGTAAGGATTGCCGGTTCTGGGGGGAGTAAGCCTCTCAGCGGTCGGTGAAGTTGGGGCCGCGGCGCTCCTGGAAAGCCGTTGTGCCCTCCTTGAAGTCGTGCGACACCAGCAGGCGTGACTGGCCTTCGTACTCGCGATCCAGCGCGGCATCCAACTCGGTGAGCGTGGCCGCGTTGATCGCCTGCTTGGTCTTGGCGAACGCCACGGCGGGGCCCGCCAGCAGCCTGCCGATCACCTTGTCCACCTCGGCTTCGAAGTCGTCGGCCGGATAGACCGCGCTGACCAGTCCCCAGGACAGCGCCTCGGTGGCCGGCAGCCGGTCGGGCAGCAGCGCCATCTGCATCGCCCGGATCCGGCCGACCGCGGCCGCGATCAACGCCGACGCGCCGCCGTCGGGCATCAGGCCGATCTTGGTGAAGGCGAGCATGAAAAACGCTGCGTCAGAAGCCAATACGACGTCACAGGCCAGGGCGATGGAAACCCCCACGCCGGCCGCCGGTCCCTGAACCACCGCGACCACGGGGTGCGGCACCGCGGCGATCGCCCGGATCAGCCGGTTGATCTCCAGCACGATTTCGTCCGGCGGGACGCCGCCGCTGCCGGCCATGTCGTCGGCGCTGATGCCAGCCCCCGAACTGAAGCCGCGGCCCGCGCCGCCCAGCCGCACCACCCTGACCGCGGGGTCGGTGGCCGCCCGCTCCAGCGTGTCCGCGATCCCGGTGATCACCGGGACCGTCAGGGAGTTCAGGCTGTCGGGGCGATTGACGGTCACCGACAGCACGCCGTCGGTCAGCGTGACGTCGAGACCCGCAACCGGTGCGAGCGTGGCGATTCCAGAATCCGGCATGCGCCTCACACTACGGCCCCCTCGTGGCGACCCGCTTCACCCGGCTTCGCCGCGTTCGCGATCACCACCGGCCCCCTCGTGGCGACCCGCTTCACCCGGCTTCGCCGCGTTCGCGATCACCACCCGCCCCCTCGTGGCGACCCGCTTCGCCCGGCTTCGCCGCGTTCGCGATCACCACCGGTGACCGGCCTGCGCGGCCGTCGGGCACGGCTGAGAAGATGCCAACGACGTCAAAGCGGACGAAGGGGCAACATCATGGCTGGACCGCTGCAAGGACTGCGCGTCGTCGAGCTGGCCGGCATCGGGCCGGGGCCACACGCCGCGATGATCCTGGGTGACCTGGGCGCGGAAGTGGTGCGCGTCGACAAGCCCTCGGGGCCTTCCGGCGGGGTGGTCAAGGACGCCATGAGCCGCAACCGGCGCATTGTCACCGCCGACCTCAAGTCCGACGAGGGCCGCGAGCTCGTGCTCAGGCTCGTCGCCAAGGCCGACGTGCTGATCGAGGGCTATCGCCCCGGCGTCACCGAGCGGCTGGGGCTGGGCCCCGAGGACTGCGCGAAGGTCAACGACCGGCTGATCTACGCCCGCATGACCGGCTGGGGGCAGACCGGCCCGCGCAGCCAGCAGGCGGGCCACGACATCAACTACATCTCTCTGAACGGGATCCTGCACGCCATCGGCCGGGTGAACGAGCGGCCGGTGCCGCCGCTGAACCTGGTCGGCGACTTCGGTGGCGGCTCGATGTTCCTGCTGGTCGGCATCCTGTCCGCGCTGTGGGAGCGGCACAGTTCCGGCAAGGGTCAGGTGATCGACGCGGCGATGGTCGACGGATCCAGCGTGCTGGTCCAGATGATGTGGCAGATGCGCGCCTCGGGGATGTGGACCGACGTGCGCGGCACCAACATGCTCGACGGCGGCGCGCCCTACTACGACACCTACGAATGCGCCGACGGCCGCTACGTCGCCGTCGGCGCCATCGAGCCCCAGTTCTACGCCGCCATGCTGGCCGGGCTGGGCCTGGACGGCGCCGACCTGCCGCCGCAGAACGACGTCGGCCGCTGGCCCGAGCTGCGGACGATCCTGACCGAGAAGTTCGCCGGGCACGACCGCGACCACTGGGCCAAGGTGTTCGCCGACTCCGACGCCTGCGTGACCCCGGTGCTGGCCTTCGGCGAGGTGCAGACCGAGCCGCACATCACCGAGCGCGACACCTTCTACGAGGTGGACGGGGCCCTGCAGCCGCTGCCGGCGCCGCGGTTCTCCCGCACCGCGCCGGACACGCCGCGCCCGGCCGCGCCCGCGACCGGCATCGAAGCGGTGCTCGAGGACTGGGTATAGTCCCCAACCAACTGGTTGGCTGGACGTGGAGGGAAGGACTCGCATGGAGATCAAGGACTCGGTAGCCGTCGTCACCGGGGGAGCGTCGGGCCTGGGCCTGGCCACCACCAAGCGGCTGCTCGACCGCGGTGCCCAGGTGGTGGTGATCGACCTCCGCGGTGAAGAAGCGGTCCGCGAGCTCGGCGACCGCGCGCGCTTCGCCGAGGCCGACGTCACCGACGAGGCGGCCGTCGCCAAGGCGCTGGACGCCGCGGAGGCGATGGGCCCGCTGCGCATCAACGTCAACTGCGCGGGCATCGGCAACGCCATCAAGACGCTGTCCAAGGACGGCCCGTTCCCGCTGAGCGGGTTCAAGAAGGTTGTCGAGGTCAACCTGATCGGCACGTTCAACGTGTTGCGGCTGGCCGCCGAGCGGATCGCCAAGACCGCGCCGCTCGGAGAGGAGCGCGGCGTCATCGTCAACACTGCCTCCGTCGCCGCGTTCGACGGCCAGATCGGCCAGGCGGCCTACTCGGCGTCCAAGGGCGGCGTCGTCGGCATGACGCTGCCGATCGCGCGCGACCTGGCGCGTGAGCTGATCCGGGTGGTGACCATCGCGCCGGGGTTGTTCAAGACCCCGCTGCTGGGTTCGCTGCCCGAGGAGGCGCAGAAGTCGCTGGGCAAGCAGGTGCCCCACCCGGCCCGGTTGGGTGATCCCGACGAGTACGGCGCCCTTGCCGTCCACATCATCGAGAACCCGATGCTCAACGGCGAGGTCATCCGGCTCGACGGCGCCATCCGCATGGCCCCCCGTTAGGCGGACAAACGAAAGCCCCCCGCGGTGAGCGGGGGGCTTTCGTTCGTAAGCAAGACCAGTGGTTATCGACGGAACCATCGACTGACGGCGGGTTCGGCCATGAGGAGCCGCGCTAATACGCTCATGGCGGTCAGCTCGCCGTCTGCAGCGGGTGCCAGTCTTCGAGCTGCTCCGAGGTCTCGCCTTCCACCAGCATGTCGCCGTGGTAGAGGGCGTCGAAGTCAGCCTTGATGACGTCTGCGCTCGAGTCGTCGATCCACATGACACTGAGCGTATGGGCCGCCTCTAAGGATTCCTTGAGTCACGATTCGGAAAATGGTGGCAATTTACCCGCGGGTAGGTTTCCGGCGGGTAAGGACGGGTCGTCGGGCGCCGTAACCGCCCTGAGCGGCTTAGATGCGGGCCAGTTTCTTGGCGAAATCTTAGGGCGGAGCCAGTTTGAACCATCCGCCCACGCCGAACCGTACTAGTGGGTAAGGTTGTTTTACACCTGTCAGTTACCGCTGATGAGTTCCGCAGACGGGGGCGGTCCAGCGTAGCGGGCACGGCGGCGGGGAGGACCGGGGAATATGTTGCAAGCGATCGCTCGACTGGCCATTGCCGCGCCACGACGAATCATCGCGATCGCGATCCTCGTCTTCATCGGCGCCGCGATCTTCGGCATACCCGTCGCCAAGAGCCTGTCGCCGGGGGGCTTCCAGGACCCGAACTCGGAATCCGCCCACGCCATCAAAATCCTGACCGACAAGTTCGGCCAGAGCGGTCAGCAGATGCTGATCATGGTGACGTCGCCCGCGGGCGCCAACAGCGAACAGGCGCGCAAGGCGGGCACCGACGTCGCCCGCGACGTCGGTGGGTCGCCGCTGGTGTACAACGTGACCGCGGCCTGGACCGCGCCACCGCAGGCCGCCGCCGACCTGTTCAGCAAGGACGGTAAGTCGGGGCTGATCGTCATCAACCTCAGGGGCGGCGAAAACTACGCGCAGAGCAACGCCCAAACCCTGGCGGACCAATTCGTCCACGACCGCGACGGCGTCACCGTTCGCGCCGGCGGACCGGCCATGCAGTACGCCCAGATCAACAAGCAGAACCAGGACGACCTGGTGTTGATGGAGATGATCGCGCTCCCGCTGAGCTTCCTGGTGCTCATCTGGGTGTTCGGCGGGCTGCTGGCGGCGGCGCTGCCGATGGCCCTCGGGGCGCTGGCCGTCGTCGGCTCGATGACGGTGTTGCGGCTCATCACGTTCACCACCGAGGTGTCGATCTTCGCGCTGAACCTGAGCACCGCGCTGGGCCTCGCGCTGGCCATCGACTACACGCTGCTCATCGTCAGCCGCTACCGCGACGAGTTGGCCGAGGGCAGCGACCCCCACGAGGCGCTGATCCGGACCATGGCCACCTCCGGCCGCACGGTGCTGTTCTCGGCGGTCACCGTGGCGTTGTCGATGTTGGCGACGGTGGCGTTCCCGATGTATTTCCTGAAGTCGTTCGCCTATGCCGGCGTTGCCACCGTGGCCTTCGTCGCGACCGCGTCCATAGTGGTGACCCCGGCCGCGATCGTGCTGCTGGGTTCCCGGCTCGACGCGCTGGACGTGCGCCGGCTGATCCGCCATGCCCTACGCCGCCCCGACCCGCTGCACCGGCCGGTCGAGGAGTGGTTCTGGTATCGGTCCAGCAAGTTCGTCATGCGTCGCTGGGCGCCGATCGGCCTGGGCGTGATGGCACTGCTGCTGTTGCTCGGGCTGCCGTTCTTCTCGGTCAAGTGGGGCTTTCCCGACGACCGGGTGCTGCCGACGTCGGCGTCGTCGCATCAGGTCGGCGACGAACTGCGCACCGGTTTCGCGCACGACTCCGCGACCGCGGTTCCCGTCGTCGTCCCCGACGTCCGCGGGCTGAGCGCGGCGGCCCTGGACACCTACGCCGCCGACCTGTCGCGGGTACCCGACGTATCGGGCGTCTCGGCACCGGACGGGACCTTCGTGGGCGGCAACCGGGTGGGACCGCCGTCCGCGGCCACCGGGCTGGCCGACGGCAGCGCGTTTATGACCGTGAGCAGCACCGCCCCGCTGTTTTCGCAGGCCAATGACACCCAGCTCAGACGGTTGCACCAGGTGCCCGGGCCGGGCGGTCGATCCGTGGAGATGGGCGGGGTCGCGCAGGTCAACCGGGACAGCGTCGACGCGGTGACGGATCGGCTTCCGCTGGTGCTCGGGCTGATGGCCGCCGTGACATTCATTCTGCTGTTCCTGCTCACCGGCAGCGTGGTGCTGCCGGTGAAGGCGCTGATGTGCAACGTGCTCTCGCTGAGCGCGGCGTTCGGGGCGCTGGTGTGGATCTTCCAGGACGGCCACCTCGGCGCGCTGGGCACGACGCCGAGCGGGACGCTGGTGGCGAACATGCCGGTGCTGCTGTTCTGCATCGCCTTCGGGCTGTCGATGGATTACGAGGTGTTCCTGATCTCCCGGATCCGCGAGTACTGGCTGGAGTACCGGCCGGCGAAACCCACCGCCAAAGAGGCGCACGCCGCCAACGACGAGGCGGTGGCGCACGGCGTCGCCCGCACCGGACGGGTGATCACCGCGGCGGCGCTGGTGATGTCGATGTCGTTCGCCGCGCTGATCGCGGCGCACGTGTCGTTCATGCGCATGTTCGGCCTGGGCCTGGTGCTTGCCGTGTTCGCGGATGCGACCCTCGTGCGGATGGTCCTGGTTCCCGCGTTCATGCACGTGATGGGCCGCTGGAACTGGTGGGCGCCAAAGCCTTTGGTGTGGGTGCACGAGCGGTTCGGCATCAGCGAGGCGCCCTCCGAGATCGCCCTCCGGGCTGAGCCGGGCGGGGAGCCGGTGCAGCACAACGGGCGCCCGGTCACGGAGTCGGTGACCCGTATTGGCTGACGCGTCGGTTGGAGGTCCGCGTCGGGCCGGGGCGTTCGCCGACCGGGCGCTGGCGTCGGTATTCTGCGGGCACTTGGTGATGGGGCATTGCGGCCGGGACACCAACACGTTGGCGGCATGGGTCGCGGCGCACCGGCCGCGGGAAGGCGCTCGGATATGACGCAGGTAGCGGAGTCGGCGCTCGACCATCCATTCTTCGCGCGCATCTGGCCGGTCGTCGCCGCCCACGAGGCCCCGGCCGTGCGGGCGCTGCGCCGGGAGAACCTGGCCGGCCTGTCGGGCCGGGTCCTGGAAATCGGCGCGGGCGCGGGGACGAACTTCGCCAACTATCCGCCGGCGGTCGAACAGGTGATCGCGGTCGAGCCGGAGCCGCGGCTGGCCGCCCACGCCCGCGCCGCGGCCGCCGTGGCGCCCGTTCCGGTCGCGGTGATCGGGCAGACCGCCGAGGCGTTCAGCGACGCGGAGCCCTTCGACGCGGTGGTGTGCTCGCTGGTGCTGTGCTCGGTGCGCGACCCGGGCGGGGTGCTGCAGCGGGTCTACTCGTTGCTGCGACCCGGCGGTGAGCTGCGTTTTCTCGAGCATGTGGCCAGCGCAGGCGGTCGGGGACGCGTGCAGCGGCTCGCCGACGCAACGTTGTGGCCGAGGCTGTTCGGCAACTGCCACACCCACCGCGACACCGAGCGCGCCATCATCGACGCGGGGTTCCGGATGGACACGTCGCGGCGGGAATGGACGTTGCCGGTGTGGGCGCCGTTGCCGGTGTCGGAACTGGCGCTGGGCCGGGCGCGTCGGCCGTAGCCTTTACCCGCCGATTTCGCCGAGCCTGCGCTCAGCGCGCGATTTTCGGGACCGACAGCGATCTGTGCGCAGGCTCGATGCGCGTGATCCCCGCGCATCTCCAACGCGCCGGACGATGTCGGGTTCGCGGTCGGTTGCGGTCACCCGGATGACGATCCAGCCGACCCGGGCCAGCGCCTCGCTGCGGCGAATGTCCCATGCATATTGCCAGCGGTCCAGGCGGTGTTGCTCGCCGTCATACTCTGCCGCGACCATGAGGTCCTCCCAACCCATGTCGAGGTAATACACCTGTCCTCCGTGTGTCAGCACGGGAATCTGGGTCGCTGGGCGGGGAAAGCCCGCGCGGATCAACAACAGTCGCAGCCACGTCTCCTTCGGCGACTGTGAACCGGGATCCACCAGCTCCAGCGCCGTTTCCAGCTGCCTGATCCCGCGTGTGCCGCGATGCTGGTCAGCCAGCGCGAGGATTTCGCTCGGTTTCGTTTCGGTCGCCCTCGTCAGCGCATCCAGGCGAGCGATCGCCGTACCGATCGGCGCGCGGCGCCCGATGTCGAAGGCGGTGCGCTCGGCTGTGGTCGCGGGAACGCCCGCGACCAGCCGCGATTCGTGCGGGAGAAGTCGGACGTCGTAGGTCCGCACGCCGCGCGGCGGCCGCGCGTTCGACCACACCAGCTCGACCGGCAGGCACTCGTCCACCCACTTCGAGCCGTGCCACGCCGCCGCGGTCAATCCCGCGAGCACCCCCTGACGGTGTGACCACAGCCAGGCCGCCACCGCGCGTTCGCACAACGTCAGCCGCTGATCGCGCCGAACGTAGACGTCGGGGTACACGGCGCGGAACCCGCCCCGCAGCTGGTGCTTCCGCAGCGTTCCGGCTTTCACTGCCTCGCTGCCGATGAAGGGTTGGTGGCTCGTCATTCCGGCACACTCGCGGACCGCGCCGACGCATGCGCATCGAAACTGCGCTCAGTGCGCGATGTTGTGGACCAACCGCGATCTGTGCGCAGGCTCGGCGAAGGCCTACTGCAGCAGCGCTGGCAGCCGCTGCAGCAACTCGGGCAGCGCCTGGCTGGCGCCCTCGCGGATGCTGATCGTGGCGGTCGGCGTGAGCGGCGTCGGCTCGGGATTGACCTCGACGACGACCGTGCCACGGGACAGCGCCAGGTCCGGCAGGCCCGCGGCCGGGTAGACGATCGCCGAAGTGCCCACCACGACCATCACGTCGGCGGACTGCGTCGCCTCGACCGCGCGCTGCCACGGCTCGTCGGGCAGCGGCTCACCGAACCACACGATGTCCGGACGGATCAGCCCACCGCAGTGGCACACCGGCGGTTCGACCTCCAGCGTTGGCTCGGACAGCCGGGGAAGCGGACCCGTGTAGTCCATATCGCAACGGTCGCAACGGAATTCGAAGAGGCTGCCGTGCAGGTGGTGCACCGCGGCGCTGCCTGCGCGCTCGTGCAGGTCGTCGACGTTCTGGGTGACGACGGTGACCTCGGCGTGGTCCTGCCAGGCGGCGATCGCGCGGTGCCCGGGGTTGGGTTCGACGTCGGCGACCAGGTAGTGGCGCCACAGATACCAGCCCCAGACCCGCTCGGGGTTCTTGCGCCACCCTTGCGTGCTGGACAGCTCGTAGGGATCGAAGCGCGCCCACAGTCCGTTCTTGTCGTCACGGAATGTCGGCACTCCGCTTTCCGCGGAGATCCCCGCGCCGCTGAGCACAGTTACTCGCATCCCACAAAGATAGTCGTGCTTGGGACATACTGAAGACGTGGAGCTGCGGGACTGGCTGAAGGTCGATGTCAAAGCGGGCAAACCGCTGTTTGACCAGCTCAGAACCCAGGTCATCGACGGCGTCCGGGCCGGCGCGCTGCCGCCCGGTTCCCGGCTCCCGACGGTGCGCGACCTGGCGGGTCAGCTCGGCGTCGCGGCAAACACCGTCGCCCGCGCCTACCGCGAGCTGGAGTCCGCGGCGATCGTCGAAACGCGCGGGCGCTTCGGCACTTTCATCTCGCGCTTCGATCCCACCGACGCGGCGATGGCCGCCGCGGCCAGGGAGTACGTCGACGTGGCGAAGGCGTTGGGGCTGACCAAGTCCGACGCGATGCGCTACCTCACCAACGTGCCCGACGACTGAGCGCGCTTGGCGCGCCGGGCTTTAGCGCAACACCTTGGCCAGGGTGCGCAGGTTGCGGGTCGTCGTCGAGGACTTGTAGCGCGGCTTGCCCATCGTCTTGCCGATCGTGCTGTCCAGCGTGTTGCCCTTGGGCACCTGCCAATAGAGCACGCCGTCGCCGCGGGCGATCTTCTCGTCGGAGCCCGCGCCCTTGTCGAGCCCCGCGAGCTCGTCGAGCACCGCTTCGTCGGCGACGAAGGTGACGTAGGACTGGTAGCCGTCGACCTCGCGCTCGAAGGGATAGGCGCCGACGACGCCGCGCACGGTGCCGATGTCGTACACCAGCACCCACGCGTCGTAGCCGAACGTCGCGCGCAGCGCGGCTTCGGCCTTCTTGCGCACGGCGGCCGCCCCGGCCGACGCTTCCAGCAGCACGTTGCCGCTGGCCAGGATCGTGCGGACGTTGGCGAATCCGGCATCGGTCAGCGCCCTCGCGACCTCGGCCATCTTGAGGTTGACGCCGCCGACGTTGACGCCCCGCAGGAACGCCGCGTATGTGGTCATGCCCCGATTTCACCACGACGTAGGCTCTTCCCATGGGACGCCAAGTCTTCGACGACAAGCTGTTGGCCGTGATCAGCGGGAACTCCCTCGGCGTGCTGGCCACCATCAAACGCGACGGGCGACCCCAACTGTCGAATGTCAGCTACCACTTCGACCCGCGGGAAATGGTGGTGCGGGTGTCCATCACCGAGCCCCGCGCCAAAACCCGCAACCTGCGCCGCGACCCGCGGGCCTCGATTCTGGTCGACGCCGACGACGGATGGTCGTACGCCGTTGCGGAGGGCACCGCGGATCTGACGCCCCCGGCCGCCGCCCCCGGCGACGACACCGTCGAGGCGCTGATTGCCTTGTATCGCAACATCGCCGGGGAGCATCCCGACTGGGACGACTTTCGGCAGGCGATGGTCACCGACCGCCGGGTCCTCATGACGCTGCGGATCTCGCACGTCTACGGCATGCCGCCCGGCAAGCGCTAAAACCGCGAGCCGGGCCGCACATTGCAGGCTAGGCTGCCGTCATGGCCGAATCTGACCCCCAACAAGCGGACGACACGAAGCGCAAGTTCCGCGAAGCCCTCGATCGCAAGAAGGCCAAGTCGGCGGGCGCATCCGATCACAAGGACGGCGGCGACAAGCACACGCGGGCGCACGGTCCGCTGGAAAGCCGCCGCGAATTCCGCCGCAAGAGCGGGTAGGGGTTGCGCTAAAGCCGCTGCGGTTCAACCCGAGGGCGATGCGAACAGGCCGATCGACGGGTCGGCTTGGCCCGGTTCGCCGCGCAGGCTGCCCCGCGTGCTGGGGTGTCCGAAGTCCACCCGGGACGGGTCGTTGCGGTATGCCCAGTCCGCGACGATGGTGCGCTGGCGGAACTTCCAGCGGCCGTCGTGTTTCGCGTAGCCGTCCAGGTAGCGACCGCCGATGATCACGTCCAGGTCGTGTTCGGGACCGGCGAAGGTGTGAAACACCAGGCAGTAGATCTCGCCGCGGGCCGTGTCGCCCTCGATCACGAAGTTCGTCGTCGTGACGTTGTGTTGGGAGACACGCACATACGGTTCGGCGGCCCGCAGTTGCGCGATGAACTGTTCGACGCCGCCCGTCGAGAACGAGCCGTGCGAGTCCGTCGCGTCGGGGTGGTACAGGCCCCGGAGCGCTTCGTAATCGGCGCGGTCGACGGCCCGGCAATAGGCATTGACGAGCCGGTGCAGTTCGTCTCGGGCCAGCATCAGTGTCAACTCGGCTTCATCCACCAGGTAAGTGTCGAACCATTGGGCCCCGGTCGTAGGGTGTTCAGCGGAAGGAAGGTCGTTGAGAGTGAAACTTTGCCTTGCCCAAGACCCGGCCGCCGACGCGCTGCTGGACGACGACCCGTTCGCATTGCTGGTCGGCATGCTGCTCGATCAGCAGGTGCCGTTCGAGACGGCGTTCGCCGGCCCGAAGAAGATCGCGGACCGGATGGGCGGCCTGGACGCGGGACAGATCGCCGCGTACGACCCGGACAAGTTCGCCGCGCTGTGCGCGGAAAGGCCTGCGGTGCACCGCTTTCCGGGATCGATGGCCAAACGGATCCAGGCCCTGGCGCAGATCATCGTGGACCGCTACGACGGCAACGCGGCCGGGTTGTGGACGGCCGGTGACCCCGACGGGCCCGAGCTGCTGCGGCGGCTCAAGGGGTTGCCCGGTTTCGGCGAGCAGAAGGCGAAGATCTTCCTGGCACTGCTGGGCAAGCAGTACGGCGTGACGCCGGCGGGCTGGCGGGAGGCGGCCGGCGACTTCGGCAAGGCCGGCACCCACCTGTCCGTCGCCGACATCGTCGACGCCCGTTCGCTGGGCGAGGTGCGGTCGTATAAGAAGCAGATGAAAGCAGCAGCGAAGGGAAAGGCGGCAACGTGAAGACACACATAACGTGTCCGTGCGGCGAAGCCATCGTCGGCAAGGACGAGGACGAACTGGTCGAGCTGACCCAGGCCCACCTTGCCAGCGCCCATCCGGGCCTCGAGTACGACCGCGACGCCATTCTGTTCATGGCGTACTAGCCGCCGTCGGCGGCCGACAGCTGACGCAGGGCGCGCAGGAACGCGCGACGATCGTCGGCCGACAACTTCCCCAGCCAGCGCTCCTCGCCGCGCTGGATGTCTTCCTGCGTGGCGTCTTTGGCGGCCCGGCCCGCCTCGGTGAGCGCGAGCAGCCGCACCCGCCGGTCGTCCGGGTCGGGATGGCGCTCGATGTAGCCCCGGCTCTGCAACTCGTCGAGGGTGGGGATGATGCGCGTCTTGTCCGCCCCGATCGCCTCGGCCAGCGCGGCCTGGGTGCGGACCGGCGAGCGGTCGAGCGCGTTCAGCACGATATAGCCCCACATCGACAACCCGTGCGCTTCCAGCACGGGGACCTCGGCGGCGATCATTTCGCGAACGAGCGGCCCCATCATCGCCGCGAGGTCGGGACGCCGTGCCCTCGGAGCCATGCCGGAAGCGTAGCGTTGACAGATAATAAGCGCAGGCTTATCGTCTACGAATGCATACTATTTCGGATGTTCGACCATTCCACCGGGCCGCCATACAGGCGTCCGTCGACGTCGTCGCGGCCGTCACCCGCGAGGATCTGCGCCGCCCGACGCCCTGCGCGGGCTGGAACCTGCTCGACCTGCTCTCCCACATGACCGCGCAGCACCACGGGTTCGCCGCGGCCGCACGCGGCGGCGGCGACAGCCCGGCCGTGTGGGCTCCGGACCGCGTCGCCGGCGACGTCGCGGCCGATCCCGGCGGCACCTATGCCGCGGCCGCCGCCGAGGTGCTCGATGCGTTCACCGCAGACGGGGTGCTCGACGCGACCTTCGCGTTGCCCGAGTTCGGCCCCGGGGCGAGATTTCCCGGGGCGATAGCGATCGGCTTTCACTTCGTGGACTACGTGGTGCACGGCTGGGATGTCGCGCGGAGCGTCGGCATCCCGTTTGCGCTGCCGGACGAGGTCCTGGCCGCCGTGCTACCCCTGGTCTTCGTCATTCCGGATGGCGATTACCGCACCACGGCGGGCGCGCCGTTCCGCCCGGCCGTGGCCGCGCCCGACGGCGCGGCCGACCTCGACCGCATTCTCGCCCACCTCGGCCGCTCACCCGGCTGGAAACCCTGACGGCACAAGCGAATACGCTACGGCACCACCGTCGAGCCGATGGTGGGCATGAACTGACACTGCTTTTCCTTGGTGGTGACCTGGCCGAAGATCGTCGACATGATGCTGCCCGAGCCGGTGTCGACGATCGCGGTCAACGTCGTCGGCCCGTCGCCGTTGATGTCGGTGCGCGGCTTGAGCGTGACCGTCCCGGACTTGCCGGTGGTCAGGTTCACCCAGGTGACGTTCAACGGCAGCTTCTGCACCTCGGCGGGCCCGGGCGTGCCGACCGCGGTGAACACATATGCGGTCTGGCCGGGCCCCGGCCCCGGGGTCGGAATCTTGGCCGGCCCCGCCACCGAGAGCGCGGTCGCGATCGAACTACTGCCGTCCGCAAGGCAATTGGTGCCGATCGAGGGATACATGAAGTCCTGCGTGGGCGGGGCGTCCGGGCCGAACTCCGGCGTCGCGGCCGGCGCCGGGCCCGGCGCCGGAGCGGGGGCCGGTGCCGGTCCCGGGGCGGCGGCCGGCGCGGGACCGGCACCGGCC
>NZ_LZKL01000124.1 GCF_001668725.1 Mycobacterium sp. E787
GAGCAGGTCGGCGCTGCTGCGGCGGGACGACCCGGTTGTGTTGGTCGCCTTCGAAAATCTGACCGAACAACTCTGGACGGACGAGCGATAACTGTCCCCGACGCTCAACCCCGTTCGGCGCAGCCGGCCCGGGCGCCTCGTCGTCCGACCCTAGGCGGCCGCCCGGTCGCAGATCGGCTGGTTGGGCCCCCGACGCCCGGCTTGCAGCCGGTGCGTCCAAGCCCTGATTTCCTTGCAACGCGCCGAACGGCGGCCTGAACGCGGCAGGTGGTGCCCTCGCGTGAACCGCGCCGGGTGTCGAAAGGCTTGGCCGGCGTGCACCACCAATGGCCGGGCCGGACGCGGCGACACGGTACCGGGTCGTGCCCAGATCGCTGTTGCTTGCGGCCCCTTGCCCGTGTCGAGGCGCGGCCGCCGAGCGGCCCTTCGCCGCGGCGCCGTGTCGGCAGTCTGTTCTACGGGCCTCGTCCCGGACTTCCGCATGCCTTATGCCCTAAAAGAGACCACAAGTCACCAGATCGGTTTACGATATGACAAAGAGTATGTATTATTGCCCTCAAGGTGCATAGTCAGTATACGCACCGGAGTGGCGCCCTGGACCGCGGTAGTCGCGGCCGCCTCTTAGGGGCCTGCTTCCGTTAGGAGGAGGAGAACATGTCGTTCGTGACCACCCTGCCGGCGATGCTGGCGTCGGCGGCCGGAGAGCTGCAAAGCATCGGCGCTGCAGTGGCCGCCGGGAATACGGCGGCAGCAGCCCCCACGACCGGTGTAGTCCCGGCTGCCGCCGACGAAGTGTCGGCACTGACGGCGGCGCAGTTCGCCGCGCACGGTGTCATGTACCAAGAAGTGAGCGCCCAGGCCACCGCGATTCACGAATTGTTCGTCAGCACCCTGGCGACCAGCGCGGGTTCCTACGCGGCCACCGAGGCTGCCAACGCAGCCGCGGTCCTCTGAGGTCGCAGGGGTTTCAGCATGGATTACGGGGCGTTACCGCCGGAGATCAACTCCGGTCGGATGTATGCCGGTCCAGGCGCGGGGTCGATGCTGGCCGCCGCAGGCGCCTGGAACGGGTTGGCCGCCGAATTGGAGTCCGCCGCATCGTCTTTCGGGTCGGTGGTCTTGGCGCTCACCAGTGGCCCCTGGGTGGGTCCGTCGGCGACGGCGATGGCGGCTGCAGCCGCACCCTACGTGGCGTGGATGGGCGCGACCGCCCAGCAGGCTGAGCTGGCGGCCAGCCAGGCACTCGCCGCGGCGGCCGCCTACGCGGCAGCGTTTGCGATGACGGTGCCGCCGCCGGAGATCGCGGCCAACCGCGCACTGCTGATGATGTTGGTCGCGACGAACTTTTTCGGTCAGAACACGCCGGCGATCGCGGCCACGGAGGCCCAATATGCCGAAATGTGGGCCCAGGACGCCGTGGCGATGTACGGCTACGCCGCGAATTCGGCGGCAGCCACCGCACAAGTGGTGCCCTTCACCGCGGCGCCGGACACCACCAACCTCGGTGGGTTGGCCGCCCAGGGGGCCGCGAGCGCCCAGGCCGTCGGTTCTTCGACGGGCACCGGGGTGCAGTCCGTCCTGTCCCAGCTGATTTCCAGCCTCTCCGGGGCGCTACAGAGCCTCACCTCGCCCCTCGCGTCGACATCGGGAGTTTCGGGCATCCTGGGTGATCTCTTGGGCGGGTCATCCGCGTCGTCCTCGACCGGGGGGTTCCTGGGCGGGCTTTCGTCGTCCGGTTTCTCGCTCGGAGGCATCGCGTCAAGCTACGCCACCGTCCCGGCGTGGTTTGGCATGTTCGTGGCGGAAGGCGCACTCGGACCCCTCATGGGTACGCCGATAAGTAATGCACTGTCCGGCGCCGCCGGCCCCGCCGGCGCGGGCGCAGCCGACGCTGCGGCGGCGGCCGCCGACAGCGCGGCCGCGGCAGCACAGGGTGCGTTGGGCTCCGGTGTCGGCGACATTGCAGGCCTGGGCGGCCTGGCCGGCCTGGGGCAAGCGGCTGAGGTCGGGGGGCTGTCGGTGCCGGCGAGCTGGGGCTGGGCCACGGCGGGTCTGCCGGCGGCGTTGGGATCGGTTCCGCTGGGGATGCCGGCCGCCGCGGCTGTGCCGTTGGATGTCGGCGCCGGGCTGGGTTTCCCATTCATGTTCCCAGGGCTACCGCGGGAGGCCGTAGCGGCCGGCGCCGGCGCGGTCGCGGGCGCTGCTGCGGCGAAATACGGGTCGCGCCTCAGGGTGGTGGCGCGCCCGCCGGCCGCCGGATACCCCGCCGCCGACCCGGCAGTTGCCGCGTCAAAACCGAAATATCCGCCGATACCCGCCGGATTTCCGACAAACGGAAGCACGCCGCCCGGATACCAGGCGGCCGTCATCTACGTGCCGACCAACGGGCACGCGCCGGCCGACGCGTGACACGCAGGGGACGCGTCAATGTACCGGATGTCTATCGGCCTTGCGCGACAAGCGGATTGAAAACTCTCGAGATGTGTAGCTACGAGTGCGATCGCGTTCCTGGTGTGAGCGATCTCGCCGCCGAGCAACAAGTGACGGCTTGATGGCGAGCATCGAGCTGGCCGGGCCTCCCCCTGGTGCCGGTGATGTTGATGCCCTTCGGCCCGGCGGAAGCCCATTGGACCCGGGCCGCAAAGAGGCCCGCAACGGCATCCCCGACGCCCTGCTTGTCGTTTCGATCGGCGTCTTCCTCGTAGCTCTGGCCTATGCCCGCTCGAGGACGAGTTCCAGTTTTGGCACCCCCTTGTTCTGGACCGGCCAGGTGCTCATATTCGCTTTCGTCGTCTATCGCGTACTGAAAGCGTCTACGTCGGCTCGCGAGCGCGAAGTCTTGGTGCTCCTGTACGCCGGTGCCCAGTCCGCGATCAGGTGGGCATACAGCCCAGTGATGTTCCAGTGGTGCGATGAGCTGCAGCATTTGGGATCGCTTCTCAACGCCCTGCGGACGCATCATCTCTTCCACACGAATCATGACCTGCCGATCAGCCCTTGGTACCCGGGCATGGAGAATGTCACTGCCGAGCTGGTCCAGGTGTCGTCGGCAAGCACATTCGTCGCCGGTGTCGTCATCGCCAGTGCTTCGCACGTATTGCTCGCAGCGGCTGTCCTACTTCTCTTTCGCGAGGTTTCTCGGTCGTCGCGCGTGGCGTGCATCGGCGTAATACTGTATTTGCTCAGCCCGCAGATCCACTATTTCGACACATCATTCATCTACGAAAATGTGGCGTTGCCGTTCCTGGCCCTGTCGATTTTCTTTGCAATCCGTTTCGCGGCGCATGAGCGCCGACGCCATCAGAGCCTCGCCGGCATGTTGGCTTGCGTCGCGATCGCCGTGATGACGCATCACGCGACGGCGCTGGCAACGGTCGCCATTCTGGCCGGCATTGCACTGGCGACATCGCTGTTCGCCAGTACCCGCGACCTGGCACGGCGTCTTGCGGTCTCTGCCGGGGCGGGGGCGCTCGTCGTTGGATGCTGGATGTTCTTCGTCGCACCCGCCACCGCCGACTACCTCGGGGATGCGGGGCCGCAAATCCTCAATGGCCTGGCGCAGCTCGGGAAGGCCGACGGAAAGAGCAAGCTGCCGACAAGCCTCGCGATCCCGCTCGTCGACCGCCTGTGCAACCCGGGCGGCGTCGCGCTGATGCTGGTACTGCTCGCGGTGAGCGTTCGTCTTGCGCGCCCCCTGCCGCCGTTGCAGCGGCTATTCATCTGCTTGGCGCCCGGTTTGTATGCGCTGATGATTGTGATACGCCTCTTTGTCGGTTCCCCGCCCAACGGAGAGCACCCGGACGGCGCCGAGCTGGCGATCCGTTCGCTCACGTACTTTTCGATCTTCACCGCCCTGGCGGTGGCCGTGGTTTTGGACCGTCTCGTCACAACTGCGGCCACCCGCCGCGGTAGGTCAGTGCCGATGCCGAGCGGCCAGGTAACCGCAACGGCGATTGCCATCGTGCTGCTGCTGCACTCGATCACCACCGGCCTGCCGCAGTGGTGGCAGCGGCTTCCGGGTCCGTTCCTGGTCGACGGTTACGTAAGTGGAATAGACAGCGTCGGCACGGCCAGGGGCGAATGGGCGGCAAAGAATCTGCCGGCAGGTGCCCGTTACTTCGGCGACGTCACGTCGCTTGTTCTGGTGTCCTCATTGTCCGAGCTGGATCCCATCGCCGGCCCGGGCTCGCTTTATGACACCACCCGCCTCACCCCGGAGGACTCTGCGCTTATCGGTGGCCTGCTGGCCACGTACCTGGACGTGGACACGCGAATGGCCCAACAGGCTCCTGTTACTCGATACCTGTTCAAATCGGATGTCATGGCCGGAACGAGGGAATCGCCCCTATACGCGGGCAATCTGGCCAAGTTCGACAATCTTGCCGGAATATCTCGAATCTATGATTCGGGCTACGACCATTTCTACGACCTACGAGCGATGCAGAATATTTATGGACACTAAATTGCGTAAGATCGACTGCGTCCTGTTGGGGGCGCTGGTGTGCTACGGCGTGTCCGTGTTGCCATTCATTCCTCGTGAATTTTCGAATGCGGCGGGCACAGTTCTGTGTTTCATTCTGACCGGGGTCGCCGGCGCGAGCGCGATCTTGCCTAGCCGGGTGAACGGCGTCGCGCGATTGACCGCCATCGTCGCCTGCTCGTTGGGGACGGGGATCGTCGGTGGCCTGATCATCAATATCCTTCCCTCAGGGCTGGTGCGGTTCAATTGGCTCACGTACGCATTCGCAACGACGCTCATCGCCTATGCGGTGGCGCGTGTGCGTGGCGCAGGCGGTCCGCTGGAGTGGAAGCCCGGCGATTTTCCGAGCCTGAGCCTGAGCCGGGCCTCGGCCGTCAAAGTTTGCGCTTCGGTGGTCGCGCTGGGCGCGGCTGTCGTCGTGTCGATCAGCAGTTCGCATCACGGGCAAACGCCTTTCACCGAGGTGTGGTTCCTCCCCGACGGCCCCGAACATTCTCCGGTTGGTGCGACCGGTGCTGTGCTTGGTATGAAAAGTCATGAGACCTCGAGTGAGGAATTCGTCGTCGTCGTCAACACCGGTTTGCAGGTGACGACGCATCACGTCACGCTCGCTCCGAACCAGACGTGGACCCGGGACTTCTCCGTGGGCGGCGAGAAACCACTGGCCACCGTGTATCGAGGCCGCGTGGCCGACCCTCCGTACAGGACGGTGTGGTTTGTCCGGCGGTGACGGCGTGGGCGCGCTCCGTCGCGCGGCGCAGATCCCACACAAGCGGTGGCTTGGTCCTCTGCTCGAGCGTGGCAACGCTTCGAAGTCCGGTGGACATCGCGTCATCTCGATTGCGCTGGCGCTCTTCAGCACGACCGTCTTGACCGCGGGACTGGGCTTCGCGTTCTGGGCCCTCGCAGCCCACATCACCACCACCGAGGTCGTCGGCCGCGCGTCCGCAGTGCTCTCTGCGATGCAGCTCATCGGAACCTTCTGCACGCTGGGCTTTCACATCCTGCTGATCGCCGAACTTCCGAGGCGCGACGGTGCCGAGGTGAAGCGTCTGGTCGTCACCAGCCTGGGAATCGCCGGCGCTTTGGCGTTCGCGATCGCGGCGGCATACGCCGTCGTCAATCACGTCGCGACCAAGACCGGTGAATGGCTCTACGCCACGCCGGGCGGCATAGCGCTCTTCGGTGTCGGCACAGCCCTGACGACGGTGACGATCATCCTGGATGGCGCGCTGGTCGGAGTCCAACGAGCCGGGCGGCAGACGTCACGCAATCTGGTGTTCTCACTCGTCAAACTCGTCGCGCTGCCCATCGCGGCTTTTGCCGTCGGCCTGTCGCCGCAAATCGTGTTCTCGGTCTGGCTGCTGGGAAACCTCGTCTCGTTGCTGGCCCTCGGGCTGCGAACCAAGGCTCCGCAAGAATGGCTGAAGACGGCGCCGTCCCTGCGGGGATTCTTCCCGCTGTGGCGTTCGGGGGCGGGTTATCACTGGATCAACGTCGCCACCCACACCCCGGCGCTCGTTCTGCCGATCATGGTCACCGCCCAGCTGGGCGCCGACGTCAACGCGGGTTTTTATGCGGCTCTTCTCTTGGTGAGCGTCGTCTGGATCGTTCCGTGCCATCTGTCCACCGCCATGTTGACCCTCGACCATGGCAACAGCGACCACTTCGGGCGTGGGCTCGGCACCGCGCTGCGGCTGTCAGGGGTGGTATCCGTTCTCGCTGCCGCGGGAGCTGCCGCCTTGGCAGGTCCGCTCCTGGCAATCTTCGGTCCCGGGTACGCACAGGCCCGCGATTGCTTTATCGCCCTCGCGGCTTGCACGTTCCCCCTCGCAATCAAGTTCATCTACATCCCCGTACGCCGGGCGCAGGGTGCCCTGGGCAAGGCCGCCCTGGCGGTGACCCTCGGCGCGGTCCTGGAACTCGGCGGTGCCGAGCTCGGACTCAAGCTTGGTGCCGTGACCGGCCTCGGCATCGCGTTCGGCGTGGCGACGCTGCTGGAGGCGGCATGCTTCTGGCCGACCATCCAGAAGGCGCGGAAGTCGTCGGATCGGCAGGCCGCGGACGCGGAGCAAAGTCGCCGCGGCCAACAACCAGAGATCCCTGAGATAGTCTGTGCCCTTGGGAATTACGGTGCCTAAGGGAAAGCATCGCGCTCGCTCTCCACGCCGCCGATGGAACGTGCCGCACCTGCGCCCGATCATCGCCGGTTTCGTCATCGCTGCGCTTGCGCTGCCGTTTGCCGATGCGGTTATGGTGACAGTCGGCGAGCGGAGCGGGGCGTTCGAACAGCGCGGGGTGGTGTTGCCGACATGGAAAGTTCAAGGCTATGAGGGGCCGGCCGCGACGCAAGCGACCGGCGACATCGCCGGCCTCGGCGCCACCTGGATTCAGTTCACCCCGACATGGCGGATGGCCACAGCGACGTCGAGCAATGTCGACGTTGCGTACAGCGTCACCGACGCCGCTTTGCTGACAGAGATCGACCTCGCCCGCAGCAAAGGCCTGAAGATCTTGTTGAAGCCGCATGTCGACCCCCAGGACGGCACAAACCGCTGGGCGATCAAACCGTCTGACCGCGCGGCCTGGTTCAGCTCCTACCAATCGATGATCACCCACTACGCCGCTATCGCCCAGCAGAAAGGCATCGACGAGTTCTCGGTGGGCTGCGAGCTGGCCACCATGACGGGTTCCGCGGATCAGAGCGCGTGGCTGACGGTCATCAAGGCCGTGAAAGCCTTGTACAGCGGTCCGCTCGTCTATGCGGCCACCGTCGACGAATACCGCAACGTGTCATTTTGGGATCAGCTCAATCTCGTTGGGGTCGACGCCTATTTCCCGTTGAGCACCAGGCCGACGACGGATGTCTCGGCGCTGGAGGCGGCGTGGATTCCGATTCGGGACCAAATGTCGGCGTTCGCCGTCCAAGTCGGGCGCCCGATCCTGTTCACCGAGGCGGGCTATCCCAGCCTGGTGGGTGCGGCGGTGGAGCCCTGGAACAACGAATACAGCACAACACCCTCCCAGCCGGAGCAGGCCGCCGCTTATGAGGCGTTGCTCTCGACGTTCAGCGGCCAGCCCTGGTGGGCCGGGGCATTCTGGTGGTCGTGGTGGACAGACAATGGGATTTACGGCCCGCTTGATCACGCGTTACGGGGAAAGCTCGCCGAATCGGTTCTGCGGAATTGGTGGGCTTCGGTCCCGTATCGGGGAACCGCCAAGACGTGTGAGGCGGACGCATCCGGGGACGGGGGTGCCCCCCACATCTGCGGCTCATCGGCCAAGAACACACCGCGGCCCTCTGCCGGGATGCGCAATTGGGCAGGACCAGAACAATGACCGATTCTCCCTCGACCGAACCGTCGACCGCGTCGCGGGGCCATGCGGTCGGATTCGGCTGCGCAAGCCTGTACGGCCTGCCCGGAAGGCGGGAGCGCCGTGCGGTCTTGGAATCTGCCTACGACCTCGGGATCAGACATTTCGACGTGGCGCCCATCTACGGCCTCGGCCTGGCGGAAACCGAGTTGGCGGATTTTGCCCAAACACATCCCGATATCCGGATCGCGACGAAGTTCGGCATGAGGCCGACGGTGATCGGCCACCTCGCCGGTTTGGTCCAGCCCCCGATCCGCCGAATACTGCAGACGTCCTCCGCGGTGAAATCCAAAGTCAAGCAATCCGGTGCCGCGCCCGAAGCCGGCGCTGTCGGCCGCGTTCTCTACACCCGCCGGAATTACTCGGTGACGACCGCCCGGCGCGCGCTCGTGTCGAGCCTGCGGGCCCTGCGCGTCGAGCGAATCGACTACTTCCTGCTGCACGAACCGGCCGGCGTGCTGGGCCATGACTACAACGAGGTCGTCGACTACTTGGAGACTGAACGCAGCCGGGGCGTGATCGGATACTGGGGACCGGCCGGTGACCTGTCACGCGGGGACGACGCGTTGTTGGCCGACCTCAGCGCGCGGGCGTCCGCGCTTCAGTTTCCTTACGATCTGATCGCCGGATATTGGGGACCGCCGCCGGAGCAGACTCGGCCACTGATAACTTTCGGCTTCCTTTCCGGAACGCTACCGCGCGTACAGGGTGTTCTGCGTCGCGAGCCGGAGTTCCGGCAGCAGTGCAGCGAGCTGCTCGATGCGGACCTTGCGGATCCGCAAAGCGTGCTCAGGCTGCTCGTGCGTGACGCGGTGAGGCACAACCGGGGCGGAACGGTGCTGCTCTCGTCGACCAAGATCAAACACCTCGAAATGGCTTACGCGAGCGCGCATGTCCCCCTCCGCAACGAGGCCCAGGTGGCGTGCATGATCCGCAATGAATGCCTCGGTACCCGGGCGGCGCGATGATCGTCTCCGCGAGAGAGATTCCGGACGGCGGGTGCCTGGAAGCGGGCCTGGTCGTGATCGGGGCAGGGCCGGCGGGCATCGTCTGTGCGCTCGAGGCGGCGAGGAGGGGTGTCGACGTTGTCCTCCTCGAGACCGGGAACAGCAAACCAAGCCCCGAGTATCAGAAGCTGTCGGTTGCTCATCGACGGCACCCCGACGTGCATGCACCGGTCGAGCTGGCGATCAGCCGCCAGCTCGGCGGTACGTCTTCGATCTGGGGTGGGCGGTGCGTTCCCTATGACCGCATCGACTTCGCCGAGCGCGACATCGTGCCGGGCTCTACCTGGCCCGTCACCTACGAGGATCTGCAGTGCTATTTCGAACCGGCCTGCCAATGGATGCTCTGCGGTCGCTCGATCTTCAACGTCAGCGAGCTCGACCACCTGCCCCGGCACATGATCGCGGGTCTCGAGGACGGCGCAGTTTGCACGTCGTCGCTCGAACGCTGGTCGCTTCCAACCAATTTCGGCAAGGTGTACTTCGACGATCTCCGCGATGCGGCCGGCCTCAAGGTCATTACCGACGCGACCTGTGTGCGGATCAACCTCGATGACGACGAAGATCGTGCCAAAGACATTGAATGCAAGACGCTTTGGGGGCACTCGTTCACCGTCGCCGCCGAGAACGTGATCGTGGCGGCGGGCGGATTGGAAAGTGCTCGATTGCTGATGTGCTCGCCGGGCCGGGGAGGCCGAAGCATCGGTGACCATTCCGGTCAGCTGGGTCACTGGTACATGGCCCATCTCGAGGGTGTGATCGCAGATCTGGTGTTGACGACGCCCGTCGACGACACGATCTATTGGTACGAGCGCGATGTCGACGGTTCTTACGTCCGGCGCAGATTCAGTTTCACCGAAAGCTATCTGCTCGAACACGGCTTACCGAATATCTCGGGATGGATCGCCAATCCGGAGCTGGCCGACGCGTCGCACCGCAATGCGCACCTGTCGTTGACGTATCTGGCGCTGATCTCGCCCCTGGGATTCTTGTTCGCACCTACCGCGCAACGGCTTTCACTGACCGGTTCCAACATCCCGGGGACGCCGTACGGGATGGCAACGCGATCGTCGGTGTGGGCGCATCTTGGTAATGTGCTGCGGCAACCGATCCAAACGATAAAGTTCTTCGTCGACTTCGGCATCAAGCGGGTGTTCGCCAGGGGCCGCAAGCCGCCGGGCTTCTTCGTCGGCAACGCCGCGAACCGCTACCCCTTTCAGTACCACGCCGAACATCTGCCGCACTACGAGAGTTGCGTAACGCTCGCCGATGACGTTGATGACCTCGGCATGCCGAAACTCGACATCGATATCCGATTCACGGACGAAGACATCCAAGGCGTACTGGCGGCGCACAGGCACTGGGACGATTACCTGCGCGCCAGCGGCGTCGGGCGGCTCGAGTATCTGGCGGACGACCTCGCCGCGGCGGTGCGCGCGCGTACCGGCGGCGGTTTCCACCAGGTCGGAACCACCCGCATGTCAAAGGATCCGGAGAAGGGCGTGGTCGACGAAAATCTCGCCGTCCACGGTGTCCCGAATGTCCACGTTGTGAGCAGCTCGGTGTTCGTGACATCCGGCCAGGCCAACTCCACCTTCATGATTGTCGTACTCGCCCTTCGCCTCATCGAACGGCTGTACGGAGCCCGCTAGATCGTCGGCCCGGGCCCACCCCATTCCCCATTTTGCGGGGTGAGTGGTTGGTGGGGTGGGGTTAGTTCCAGATTTTCCAGGGTGGGTTGCCGGTGTTCCAGAGGTTGTTGAGGGCTTGGGATTCGCGGTAGGTGTCCATGGGTTGCCAGAATCCGTGGTGGGCGTAGGCGGCGATTTGGCCGTCTTTGGCGAGTCGGAGGAGTGGTTGGTCTTCGAGGACGGTGTCGTCGCCGTCGAGGTAGTCGAAGATTTCGGGTTCGAAGATGAAGTAGCCGATGTTGATCCAGTCTTCGGTTTTGGGTTTTTCGCGGAAGGTGGCGACGACGCCGTCTTGGTGGAGGTCGATGACGCCGAATCGGCTCATGGGTTGGGTGGCGGTGACGGTGGCGAGTTTGCCGTGGTTGCGGTGGAATTCGAGGAGGGCGTTGATGTTGACGTCGGCGATGCCGTCGCCGTAGGTGCATAGGAAGGTTTCGTTGCCGACGTATTTGTGGATGCGTTTGATGCGGCCGCCGGTCATGGTGGTCAGGCCGGTGTCGGCGACGGTGACTTGCCAGTTGAATTCGTCGTGTGAGCCGTGGTGGCGGATGCTGGATTGGTCGCCGAGGGTGATGGTGAAGTCGAGGTTGGCTACGCCGTAGTTGGCGAAGTAGCTTTTGATGTGTTCGCTTTTGTAGCCGGTGCACACGATGAAGTCGTTGATGCCGTGGTGGCCAAGGATTTTCATGATGTGCCAGAGCACGGGTCGGCCGCCGACTTCGACCATGGGTTTGGGGCGGAATTCGGTTTCTTCGCGCATGCGGGTGCCCAGGCCGCCGGCCAGCAGTACGGCTTTCATGACTGGTGGTTCCGTGGTGTCGGTGTCGGTGTCGGTGTCGGTGGGGTGGTCATGGTGGGCTGCCTATCTGTGGGTGGGCCGGCGGTGCGCGCGGCGGCGGAGACCGGGTGGTGGTTGTAGGGCGCAGTATCCTGCTGCTCTGCGGTAATGCCCGGGATTGTCATATCGTGTACCCTCCTGGACTAGGTTATCACGTACTTTATGGATGTATAGGGCTCATTTGAGCAACTTCTGGTTTACTATGTGAAAGTCAGCCACACACGTGAGGAGATCCCTGTGCACTACCTGGTCACCGGACACACCGGGTTCAAAGGGTCCTGGCTTACGCTGCTCCTGCTCAGCCGCGGGCACCGGGTATCCGGTGTGGCCGCTGTGGAGCCGCCCGAGGGCGGCCTGTTCAAGCGGGCGGCGCTCGCGGACCAGCTTGCCTGCGACTTCCGGCTGGACATCCGTGACGCGGAGGAGACCGCGGCGGCGTTGTCGGCGGCGGCTCCGGATGTCGTGGTGCACATGGCCGCCCAGCCGTTGGTCCGGGAGTCGTACCGCAAGCCGCGGGACACCTACGAGATCAACGCCATGGGCACGCTCAGCGTGCTGGAGGCCGTCGCGGCCACGCCGTCGGTGCGTGCGCACGTCGTGGTGACCACCGACAAGGTCTACCGCAACAACAACCAGAAGGCCGGTTACGTCGAAACCGACCCTCTCGGTGGCGACGATCCTTACAGCGCGTCGAAGGCGATGGCCGATCTGCTGGTCCAGTCCTGGACCCGCAGCTTCCCCGGCGTTCCCACCGCTATTGCCCGCGCCGGCAACGTCATCGGCGGCGGCGACTCCAGTCGAGACCGGCTCCTGCCAGACCTGACGGCCGCCTTCGCGCGCGGCGAGGCGCCTCGGTTACGGTTTCCGCACGCGGTGCGGCCGTGGCAGCACGTGCTGGATTGCCTCAACGGCTACCTCACCGTCGCCGATGCGCTGCTGGCCGGTTCCGGCCTGGGACAGTGGAACATCGGGCCGGGCCCCGACAGCTTCGTCGAGGTCGGCGAAGTGGCCACGCTGGCGGCCGAGCTTTGGGGCGGCGGCGCGCACTGGGACCTCGACGGTGACAATCACCCGCACGAGGCGAACCTGCTCGCTCTCGATACCTCCAAGACACAGCGCGAACTGGGCTGGCACGGCCGGCTCAGCTTCCGCGATGCCGTGGCATGGACGATCGACTGGGAGCGGCGCGTGCACGCGGGGGCCGACGTGCTCACGGTGACCCGCGAGCAGATCGACGCGTTCGAAAGCCTGCAGTGAGCGACTTCGACCCGCCCCCCGAATCGGTGCCGCCGGGGCTGCCGATCCGGCCCGTTCACGACGGGCCCGTTGCGTTCCCGGTGGCCCGAGCATTCAACGCGGTCATCGCGTAGAGGGATCATGGTGGGCATCGCGTTTTTGCCGAGTCGATGGTTGCGCTGTGCGTGAGGTCGGGCGGGGTGGGTTGCGGGCGCCGGCGTGGGTGGTCGACGTTGAGTTGGGGCGTGGGTATGGGGATGAGGTCGTCGATGTGGGGCGGTTTGCGGCGGCGTGGTGTTTGGTGCGCAGGGACGGTGTTCCGGTGGCGACGCGGTTTTTGGACTTGGCGGGCGAGTCGTCGATCGTGTTGGCCGAGTTGCGGGATCGTTTTGGCGCGCTGAGGCTGCCGCGGCCGGTGGAGGTGTTCGACGGTGGTGCGGTGTCGCTGACGGTGGTGATCTGCACGCGTGATCGGCGTGCGGGTTTGGTGCAGACGTTGGCCAGCTTGGCCCGGCAGTCCGATCCGGGTTTTGAGGTGTTGGTGGTCGACAATTCGGGTGAGGGTGCGGTGGCGCGCACGTTGGGTGAGTTCGAGGGTCTGCGGCTGCGGTGTTGTCATGAGCCGGCGCCGGGTTTGTCGCGGGCCCGCAACCGCGCGCTGGCCGAGGTGGGCAGTGAGTTCGTCGCCTGGATCGACGATGACGAGGTGGCCGATCCGGACTGGGTGGCCTGGATCAAGCGGGGGTTTGGGTGTCCCGAGCGCCCCGATGCGGTGGTGGGGTTGATGCTGCCGGCGGAGTTGGAGACCGACGCCCAGGTCAATTTCGAACGCTACGGGGGGTTCAACAAGGGCCGTGGCGTGGAGCCGGTGGTGCTGCGTGCGGGCACCGCGTCGGTCTGGGATCCGCTTTATCCGCTGCCCAATTTCGGCGCCGGGGGCAATATGGCCTTTCGGACCGACACGCTGCGCGCCATCGGCGGCTTCGACAATCGACTCGGCGCCGGGACCCTCACCCATGGTGGGGAGGAGACGCGGGCGTTGTCGCTGCTGCTCGAGAACGGCTCGACGATCCTGCACTGGCCGCCGGCCATCACCTGGCACTACCACCGCCGCACCGACGAAGCCCTGGAAAAGCAGTTCTTCGGGTACTCGGCGGGCCTGACCGCGTTCTACATGAGCATGATCTTGACCTCCCCGCACTATCTGTGGCGGATCCTGCGGTTCGTCCCGCGCGGCCTCAAACGCATGCTGGCCAACCGCGGCTCCGGACAGCCCGAGCTGACCGGGGGCGTCCCGGAAAACCTCCTGCGGGCCGGCAGAAAGGGCCTCCTGCAAGGCGCCTGGCTCTACCTCCAAGAAACCCGCCATCAACACCGCACCGAATCCGGTGTCCGGTGAAGATCTCGGTGATCGGCTCCGGCTACGTCGGCCTCGTCACGGGCGCCTGCCTCGCCGACAGCGGCAATGACGTCGTCTGCGTCGACATCGACCACGCCAAGATCGACCAGCTCCGTTCGGGAAGGGTGCCCATCTACGAGCCCGGCCTGGCCGAGCTGATCGACAGGAACCGCGAGAACGGATCCATCGACTTCACCACCGACACGCGGCGCGGGGTCGAACACGGGGACGTGATATTCATCGCCGTCGCGACGCCCATGGGTCGCAGCGGCGCGGCCGACCTCTCCCACGTCTATTCCGTGGCCGATGACATCGGCTCGCACATGGATCGCTACAAGGTCGTGGTCGACAAGTCGACCGTCCCGGTCGGCACGGCCGACGAGGTTCGGGCGATCATCGACAAGAACGCGAAGCACGAGTTCGACGTCGTGTCGAATCCCGAATTCCTGAAGGAAGGCACGGCTATTGCCGACTTCATGAAGCCCGACCGCGTGGTGATCGGCTGCGACTCCAAGCGCGCCCTCGACATCATGCGCGAGCTCTACGAGCCGTACCTGCGCACTTTCAATCCGCTGATCACGATGGACGTCCGGAGCGCCGAGATGGCCAAATACGCGGCCAACTGCTTTCTGGCGACCAAGATCTCCTTCATCAACGAGATTTCGAACCTGTGTGAGCGGGCCGGCGCTGATATCTCGGCCGTGCGCGAGGCCATCGGGGCGGACAAGCGCATCCGCTATGAGTTCCTGTTCCCCGGCGTGGGCTACGGCGGCTCCTGCTTGCCGAAAGACGTTCAGGCCCTGATACATACCGGCGTCGGCCTGGGCGCGGACATGCGTTTGCTGCGTGCGGTCGACCACGTCAACAGCGGGCAGAAGATCGCCCTGGTATCAAAGATCCTTTCCCACTTCGGGGACCGCCACGGTCCCGCGACGAATCTGGACGGCCTGCGCTTCGGGCTCTGGGGCCTCAGTTTCAAGCCCCAGACCGACGATATGCGCGAAGCGCCGTCCGTCGTCACCGCGCGCAGGCTGGTCGAGCTCGGTGCCACCGTGCGGGCCTACGATCCCGAAGCGGCCGTGCAGGCGAAGAGGGCGCTGGGGGATTCGATCGAGTATGCCGGGAGCATGTACGAGGCCGTCGACGGCGCCGATGCGCTGCTCCTGGTCACCGAGTGGAAGCAGTTCCAGCGGCCATCCTGGCAGCGCCTCAAGTCGGTGATGCGCGGTTTCGTCGTGTTCGACGGCCGGAACATCTACGAGCCAAAGCGCGTGCGGGCCGAGGGATTTGACTACTACGGCATGGGCCGGAACTAGGACTGAGGAGAAGCACATGAGAGCCCTCGTCGCGGGCGCCGCCGGTTTCCTGGGATCCCACCTCTGCGACCGTCTGCGCCGCGACGGTGTCGAGGTTCTCGGGCTCGACAACTTCTACAGCGGCAGCCGGGAAAACCTCAGTCACCTCGAGAACGACCCGGGCTTCGGCTTCCTCGAGCACGACATCACACGACCGTTGGACGCGGCGGCGGCCGGCCCGCTGGACGTCATCTTCAACATGGCCTGCCCGGCGGCGCCGCTCACATACCAGCGCGATCCCCTGTTCACCCTCGAGACGAACTATGCCGGGGTCAAGAACCTCCTCGAACTGGCCCGCGACAAGGACGCGATCATGCTCCAATCCTCGACCAGCGAGGTCTATGGGGATCCCACGGTTCATCCCCAGGTCGAGAGCTACTGGGGCAACGTCAACTGTTTCGGTGTGCGGAGTTGTTATGACGAGGGCAAGCGGATCGCCGAGACGCTGATGCTGGAATACGCCCACCGCTACCGGGTCCGAATCAAAGTCGTCCGCATCTTCAACACCTACGGCCCGAGGATGGATCCGGAGGACGGCCGCATCATCGGCACCTTCATCGCCCAGGCGCTGCGGGATGAACCGATCACGGTGTTCGGGGACGGCAACCAGACCCGCTCCTTCTGCTACGTCGACGACCTGGTCGACGGACTGGTCAGGATGGCCGCGAGCGCACCGTCGTTCATCGGACCCGTCAACCTTGGCGGCACGGCGGAATTCACCGCCCTGGCGGCCGCGAACATCATCAAGGAGATGACCGGATCCCGCTCGGCGATCGTCTTCACGGCCCTGCGGCAGGACGACCCCAAGCAACGGAAGCCCGACATCAGCCTCGCCGAATCCAGGCTCGGTTGGCGTCCCCAAGTCCCTTTCGAGCAAGGGGTCGCGCGAACTATCGAATACTTCAGTGGCACCAGCGGGATGGAGCGCTGCGTACTGCCCACAGTGACCGCAGGCACGGGACTGTGACGACGACGCCCGGATCGTGTTCGTCATCGTCGCCCGGCCGGGGCCAGGCTTCGGGCCATCCTGCGCTGAGGAGTTCGGTTCTGGCTGACGGCGACCTGAGTCCGCGCGAGGCCGAGCGCATCGAGTGGGACGTTATCGTCGTGGGTACCGGCATGGGGGGCGGGATGCTGGGCCATTGGCTGGCCCGCGCGGGCCGCAAGGTGCTGTTCGTCGAGAAAGGACGCTCGACGCTGCCCGGAACACCGGGAACGATTCGCTCCGCGATTCCCGAACTTGCCGAGCCGCGCGCCTACCGTTCCGCCGCAACCTATTTCGACGCCCTGGCCCGGTCCGGGCGCTCCACCGACGAGGTCGAAGACATCAGCGGGCGGCGCCCGAAGCGGTTCGTGCCGTTCATCGGCAGCGGCACCGGCGGGTCCTCGGCCCTCTACGGTATGGTCTGCGAACGCTTTTTCGTCCGCGATTTCACGCCCCGGCAAGACTTCACCGACCCCGGCGATTCCACCGTGCCCGAGGCCTGGCCGATCAGCTACGACGAGCTGCGGCCCTGGTACGCCGAGGCCGAAAAGCTGCTGGGGGTGCGCGGCCAGCCCGATCCACTGCGCCCGG
Source organism: Mycobacterium sp. E787 (assembly GCF_001668725.1). GTDB lineage: Bacteria > Actinomycetota > Actinomycetes > Mycobacteriales > Mycobacteriaceae > Mycobacterium. Next base: position 16,955 of record NZ_LZKL01000124.1, read on the forward strand.
AAGCCGCCGAGATCGGATTGCCTGCGGCGCCGCCGTTTTCACCCGACAACGAGCCGCTGGTCAACCATTTGGCAGGCCGCGGCCTGCATCCCTACCGCCTGCCGATGGCCTGCGACTACACCGACGGGTGTGCCACCTGTCAGGACCATCTGTGCGAGAAGTTGTGCAAAAACGACGCCGGCCGCAACGGGGTGCTGCCCGCCGTCGCCGAGTACGGCGCCCAGCTGCTGACCGAATGCCGGGTGGTGCGTCTGGAGGCGGACTCCGCCCGGGTGCGGCGGGTGATCTGCCGGCATCGCTCCGATCTGCTGGCCCTGAAGGCGAAGGTTGTGGTGCTGGCCGCCGGCGCGCTGGCCAGCCCGGTGCTGTTGCTCAATTCCCGGTCGGGTGATTGGCCGCGTGGACTGGCCAATGGGTCGGACTGGGTGGGGCGCAATTTGATGCGCCATCTGTTGGACCCGATCGAGATCTGGCCACACCGCGACTACAAGACCACAGCGGCAAACAAAGAGATCGGGCTCAACGACTTCTATTTCTGGGAGGGGCAGAAATACGGCACCGTGCAATCCTTCGGGCCGCTGCCGCCGATGGAATGGCTGACCAATCGGCCAGACTGGCGAAGCAGGGCGCTGCGCCTCGCGAGCCCTGCGGTGCGCCAGGTCTACCAGAGAATCTTGACCGGCGGACTGGTGCTGGTCGCGATGACCGAAGACCTGCCCTATCTGGACAACCGAGTCCTGCCGTGCGACCGGCCCAGCCCGGACGGGCGCCAACGACTGCGCTTTCAGTACCGCTTACACCCCAGTGAGATCCGGCGCCGCGCGGCGTTTTTGCGCCAACTCAAAGAGGTGCTGCAACCGTTTCGGACGATGTCGCTGGTGAGCGGCGAGGGCAACTCGAACCTGGGCCACGTCTGCGGGACGTGCCGCTTCGGCACCGATCCGAAAACCAGCGTGCTGGACCCCCACAACCGGGCGCACGAAGTCGACAACCTCTACGTGGTGGACAGCTCGTTCTTCCCCTCCAGCGCAGGTTTGAACCCCAGTCTGACGGTCGCTGCCAACGCGTTGCGGGTGGCCGCATACGTCGACCAAGTGCATTTTGCGGGGTGATTGGGTTGGTGGGGTGGGGTTAGTTCCAGATTTTCCAGGGTGGGTTGCCGGTGTTCCAGAGGTTGTTGAGGGCTTGGGATTCGCGGTAGGTGTCCATGGGTTGCCAGAATCCGTGGTGGGCGTAGGCGGCGATTTGGCCGTCTTTGGCGAGTCGGAGGAGTGGTTGGTCTTCGAGGACGGTGTCGTCGCCGTCGAGGTAGTCGAAGATTTCGGGTTCGAAGATGAAGTAGCCGATGTTGATCCAGTCTTCGGTTTTGGGTTTTTCGCGGAAGGTGGCGACGACGCCGTCTTGGTGGAGGTCGATGACGCCGAATCGGCTCATGGGTTGGGTGGCGGTGACGGTGGCGAGTTTGCCGTGGTTGCGGTGGAATTCGAGGAGGGCGTTGATGTTGACGTCGGCGATGCCGTCGCCGTAGGTGCATAGGAAGGTTTCGTTGCCGACGTATTTGTGGATGCGTTTGATGCGGCCGCCGGTCATGGTGGTCAGGCCGGTGTCGGCGACGGTGACTTGCCAGTTGAATTCGTCGTGTGAGCCGTGGTGGCGGATGCTGGATTGGTCGCCGAGGGTGATGGTGAAGTCGAGGTTGGCTACGCCGTAGTTGGCGAAGTAGCTTTTGATGTGTTCGCTTTTGTAGCCGGTGCACACGATGAAGTCGTTGATGCCGTGGTGGCCAAGGATTTTCATGATGTGCCAGAGCACGGGTCGGCCGCCGACTTCGACCATGGGTTTGGGGCGGAATTCGGTTTCTTCGCGCATGCGGGTGCCCAGGCCGCCGGCCAGCAGTACGGCTTTCATGACTGGTGGTTCCGTGGTGTCGGTGTCGGTGTCGGTGTCGGTGGGGTGGTCATGGTGGGCTGCCTATCTGTGGGTGGGCCGGCGGTGCGCGCGGCGGCGGAGACCGGGTGGTGGTTGTAGGGCGCAGTATCCTGCTGCTCTGCGGTAATGCCCGGGATTGTCATATCGTGTACCCTCCTGGACTAGGTTATCACGTACTTTATGGATGTATAGGGCTCATTTGAGCAACTTCTGGTTTACTATGTGAAAGTCAGCCACACACGTGAGGAGATCCCTGTGCACTACCTGGTCACCGGACACACCGGGTTCAAAGGGTCCTGGCTTACGCTGCTCCTGCTCAGCCGCGGGCACCGGGTATCCGGTGTGGCCGCTGTGGAGCCGCCCGAGGGCGGCCTGTTCAAGCGGGCGGCGCTCGCGGACCAGCTTGCCTGCGACTTCCGGCTGGACATCCGTGACGCGGAGGAGACCGCGGCGGCGTTGTCGGCGGCGGCTCCGGATGTCGTGGTGCACATGGCCGCCCAGCCGTTGGTCCGGGAGTCGTACCGCAAGCCGCGGGACACCTACGAGATCAACGCCATGGGCACGCTCAGCGTGCTGGAGGCCGTCGCGGCCACGCCGTCGGTGCGTGCGCACGTCGTGGTGACCACCGACAAGGTCTACCGCAACAACAACCAGAAGGCCGGTTACGTCGAAACCGACCCTCTCGGTGGCGACGATCCTTACAGCGCGTCGAAGGCGATGGCCGATCTGCTGGTCCAGTCCTGGACCCGCAGCTTCCCCGGCGTTCCCACCGCTATTGCCCGCGCCGGCAACGTCATCGGCGGCGGCGACTCCAGTCGAGACCGGCTCCTGCCAGACCTGACGGCCGCCTTCGCGCGCGGCGAGGCGCCTCGGTTACGGTTTCCGCACGCGGTGCGGCCGTGGCAGCACGTGCTGGATTGCCTCAACGGCTACCTCACCGTCGCCGATGCGCTGCTGGCCGGTTCCGGCCTGGGACAGTGGAACATCGGGCCGGGCCCCGACAGCTTCGTCGAGGTCGGCGAAGTGGCCACGCTGGCGGCCGAGCTTTGGGGCGGCGGCGCGCACTGGGACCTCGACGGTGACAATCACCCGCACGAGGCGAACCTGCTCGCTCTCGATACCTCCAAGACACAGCGCGAACTGGGCTGGCACGGCCGGCTCAGCTTCCGCGATGCCGTGGCATGGACGATCGACTGGGAGCGGCGCGTGCACGCGGGGGCCGACGTGCTCACGGTGACCCGCGAGCAGATCGACGCGTTCGAAAGCCTGCAGTGAGCGACTTCGACCCGCCCCCCGAATCGGTGCCGCCGGGGCTGCCGATCCGGCCCGTTCACGACGGGCCCGTTGCGTTCCCGGTGGCCCGAGCATTCAACGCGGTCATCGCGTAGAGGGATCATGGTGGGCATCGCGTTTTTGCCGAGTCGATGGTTGCGCTGTGCGTGAGGTCGGGCGGGGTGGGTTGCGGGCGCCGGCGTGGGTGGTCGACGTTGAGTTGGGGCGTGGGTATGGGGATGAGGTCGTCGATGTGGGGCGGTTTGCGGCGGCGTGGTGTTTGGTGCGCAGGGACGGTGTTCCGGTGGCGACGCGGTTTTTGGACTTGGCGGGCGAGTCGTCGATCGTGTTGGCCGAGTTGCGGGATCGTTTTGGCGCGCTGAGGCTGCCGCGGCCGGTGGAGGTGTTCGACGGTGGTGCGGTGTCGCTGACGGTGGTGATCTGCACGCGTGATCGGCGTGCGGGTTTGGTGCAGACGTTGGCCAGCTTGGCCCGGCAGTCCGATCCGGGTTTTGAGGTGTTGGTGGTCGACAATTCGGGTGAGGGTGCGGTGGCGCGCACGTTGGGTGAGTTCGAGGGTCTGCGGCTGCGGTGTTGTCATGAGCCGGCGCCGGGTTTGTCGCGGGCCCGCAACCGCGCGCTGGCCGAGGTGGGCAGTGAGTTCGTCGCCTGGATCGACGATGACGAGGTGGCCGATCCGGACTGGGTGGCCTGGATCAAGCGGGGGTTTGGGTGTCCCGAGCGTCCCGATGCGGTGGTGGGGTTGATGCTGCCGGCGGAGTTGGAGACCGACGCCCAGGTCAATTTCGAACGCTACGGGGGGTTCAACAAGGGCCGTGGCGTGGAGCCGGTGGTGCTGCGTGCGGGCACCGCGTCGGTCTGGGATCCGCTTTATCCGCTGCCCAATTTCGGCGCCGGGGGCAATATGGCCTTTCGGACCGACACGCTGCGCGCCATCGGCGGCTTCGACAATCGACTCGGCGCCGGGACCCTCACCCATGGTGGGGAGGAGACGCGGGCGTTGTCGCTGCTGCTCGAGAACGGCTCGACGATCCTGCACTGGCCGCCGGCCATCACCTGGCACTACCACCGCCGCACCGACGAAGCCCTGGAAAAGCAGTTCTTCGGGTACTCGGCGGGCCTGACCGCGTTCTACATGAGCATGATCTTGACCTCCCCGCACTATCTGTGGCGGATCCTGCGGTTCGTCCCGCGCGGCCTCAAACGCATGCTGGCCAACCGCGGCTCCGGACAGCCCGAGCTGACCGGGGGCGTCCCGGAAAACCTCCTGCGGGCCGGCAGAAAGGGCCTCCTGCAAGGCGCCTGGCTCTACCTCCAAGAAACCCGCCATCAACGCCGCACCGAACCGGCCCGTGGAGTTCGGTGGCCGGCGCAATCACGTGACAGTCGGCTGGCCGGATAGCAGGAATGATCGCAGGCAACGTAGTGGCACAGGACGCGGACCGGGCGCGAATATCTCCGTCGTTCCACGATGGCGTGCTGACCTGGACCGAACACAGGACTCGCCCGCCGGCCAGTCCGACCCGATACGAACCCCGCCCGCCGGCCGGTCCGCGCGCGCCCAAACCGTCGCGGCAACGGCAAAAAGCCGCCGAGAAGCCGAAGCGGACCCCGAAACCCCCGCGCGCGCGACTGGCCGCCATGCATCCTGCCCAACTCGAGGCGATGATGGGGCTCGTACTCGCGGTCTTCGTCGCCGGCCTGTTCGGCATGATCAATTTGGTCAACCGGCCTGTGCACACGAACGCCGTGTTCGTCGGCACGGCCCCGAACGCGGTGGCGGTGGACCCGGTCACCAATACCGTCTATGTCACCAACAACCTCACCGAGACGATGTCGGTGATCGACGGGTCGAAACGCGCGGTCATCGCCACCGTGCCGGTCGGCCACCACCCGGACGGCGTGGCGGTGGATCCGGGCACCCACACGGTCTACGTGGCCAACTCCGACTCCCACACCGTGTCGGTGATCGACGGGTTGACCCGCAAGGTCACAGCCACCGTGCCCGTCGGCAACACCCCGTTCGGGGTGGCGGTGGATCCGGGCACCCACACCGTCTTCGTCGCCAACTACGGCCACCCCACGGTGTCGGTGATCGACGGGTCGACGCACACGGTCATCGCCACCGTGCCCGTGGGCAACGGCCCGTTCGGGATAGCGGTGGATCCGGCCACCCACGTTGTCTACGCCACCAATTCCGGTGACCACACGGTCTCCGTGATCGACGGGTTGACGTACGCCGTCACCGACACCGTGCCCCTTGGCAACACCGCCGGCGGGGTGGCGGTGGACCCCGACACCCACACCGTGTACGTCGCCAACTACGGCCACCCCACCGTGTCGGTGATCGACGCCTCCAGGCGCATCGTCATCGACAGCATCCGCGTCGGCAACAACCCGTTCGGGGTGGCGGTGGATCGAGACACCCACACCGTCTACGTCACCAACTTCGCTGACAGCACGCTGTCGGTGATTGACGGCTCGACGCACGCCGTCACCGAAACCGTGCCCGTCGGCAACAACCCGGACGCGGTGGCGCTGGATCCGGACAGCCGCACCGTCTACGTCACCAACTACGCCGACCACATGCTGTCAGTGCTCGCGGCGCGATAGTCAGCCACAATCCGCAAGAAAACCGAAGGGTTAGATATTGTCGTCATTCTATGCTAAAAGTATGTATAGAGCTGGTTTAGGTCGATTATCGGTATCTCAAGGGCGTACCGAGCGGCGCGGTTACCGCGGCCGCCTCCGGGACGGCCTCCGTTAGGAGGAGCACACAGCCGTGGCAGCAGCGCCCGACCTACCGATGGCTCAACATGACCTCGTGAGAAGGCCGGCCCGTCGTCGTCAGCTGGGCTGGAATCCGCCAGTGCCGCCGAATGTTTCGTCACTCTGTGTCCACGAGCTAATCCGGGCGCAGACCGAACGAACGCCCGACTCGGTAGCCGTCGAGCTCGGCCACGAGGCACTGACCTATCGCCAACTCGACGACCGCGCCGAACACATCGCCGCGCGACTGCGGGCCGCGGGCGCCGGGCGTGGCACGGTGGTGGCCGTGCTGCTTGACCGCAAGCTCGATCTGGTGGCGGCGCTTCTCGGAATCCTCAAGTCCGGCGCGGCATTCCTGGCGCTGGATCCCCGCCAACCGGGTCACCGCAACGCCTTCAGCGTCAATGACGCCGGTGCGGCCGTCATTCTCACCGATCGTCAGCAGCCGACCGGCGGAGCATCGTCGACGGCCAAGGTGATCAATCTCGACGATCCGTGGCCGCTGCGCCCGGCACTGAACTCCGATCCGTTTGTCGAGGTGTCCCCCGGCGACCTCGCCTACGTGACCTACACGTCTGGGTCCACCGGCCGCCCCAAGGGGGTGCTCGTCGAACATCGCGGCCTGGCCAACGTGATGCTGACGATGTTTGCCGAGTTCGGTGTCACCGCTTGCGACACCGTATTGTCGTCGTCGTCCTTCAGCTTCGACGCCGGGCTCGCCGACGTTTTCTGTGCGCTGGCGTGCGGGGCGCGACTAGTGCTGGCCACCGTTGAGCAGGCGACGAATCCGGATGCGCTGAGCCGGCTTATCGCGGGCACCGGCGCGACGTACATGATGGCCACACCAACTCTTTGGGAAGCGCTCATCGCCGGCGGCTGGAACGGAAAGGCTGACTTAACGGTGGTGTCCGTCGGCGAAACGCTGACCGAGGCGCTCGCCGAAGCGCTGTTGCACCGCTGCCGGGCGGTCTGGAACGGCTACGGCCCCACGGAGGCCACGATAGGCTCGAACTTCTCCCGGGTCGCCCGGGGGGACATGGTGACGGTTGGCAGACCACTTCCGAATGTTCTTGTCTACGTTATGGATTCACGCGGACGGATGCAACCGGTCGGCGTTCCCGGGGAGATCGTGATCGGCGGCGTCGGTGTGGCTCGTGGATATCTCAACCGTCCTGACGAGCAGGCGCGCCGATTCGGAGACGATCCATTCCACGCCGGCGGGCGGATCTATCGGACGGGCGATCGTGGCCGGCTGCTGCCCGACGGCCGAATTCAATTCCTGGGTCGCTACGACGACCAGGTGAAGATCCGCGGGATTCGCGTCGAGCCGGACGAGATCGCGTCAACGCTGGCCGAGCACCCGGACGTGGGCCCCTGCGCCGTCGTCGCTCGCGAGGCGCCCAGCGGGGGCCGGCAGTTGGTTGCCTACATCGTCGGCAAGCCGGGGGTGCCGAGCGATGCCGAAGCCCGTCGATGGCTACGCGACCGGCTGCCCGATTACATGGTCCCGAGCGCGTTCGTGCATCTGAGCGCGTTCCCGATGACCCCGAGCGGGAAACTCGACAAGGCCGCGCTACCCGCGCCGCCGCCGCCGGGAGCCGGGCAGCCCGAGGCTGTGCGGCCCCGTAACGAACTGGAAAGAAGCGTCGCCAAGTTGTGGGCCGACGTGCTCGGCGTGCCGGTGGCTGACGTCAACTCCGACTTTTTTGATGTGGGGGGCCACTCGTTGCTGGCGCACCGGCTGATCGCGAAGATTCGTCGGACATGGGGAGTGCCACTGCCGCTCGAGGCGTTCCTCGACAGCGGCAGGACCATTGCGGGACTCGCCGAGTTACTGAGCGCCGAAACCCCGGGCCGCACCGGCCAAGTGACCTCCCGCCCACCGCTGCACTTCATCTTCGCGGACGATCCGTCAGCCATGAGCCTGAGACATTTCACGGCGATTTGGGGAGCCGCCCAGCCGGTGCACGCGGTGATACCCGAACAGCCAGGTGGGCGTTTTGACCGATCCCTGAGCATCGAAGAGCATGCCAGCCAGGCCCTTTCGGCGATCCGCGAGCGGCAGCCGGATGGCCCGCTTGCGCTGGTCGGCTACTCGATCGGGGGGCTCGTCGCATACGAAGTTGCCCGCCAGGCCGTCGATTCCGGCCAGCAGGTCGAGTGGCTGGCCATCCTCGACACCGAGGCGCCATCGATGGCGCAGCTGCTGCGGGCGCAGCTGACGCTGCGCTGGCAGCTCCGTCAGTTACGCGAACAGCCGGCGCGTCAGCGGTGGGCCAAATGCGCCGAGGTCGCGCTTCGGGTGCTTCGGGGCGGCCCCCGCGCGCTGTGGCCACAAATCGACTTCGACTATCGCGGAGCCACCGAGATCGTATGCCGCTATCAGCAGCCCGGTCACGAGGTGCCGATGCACCTGTTCGTCAGCGAGGCCTCCGCGGCGGTTGCGGACGCAGACCTGTTGGGCTGGGACGAATTCCACAACGGAACCTTGACGGTGCATCGTGTTGCCGGTGACCACGGCACCCTGCTCGACCTGCCCGACGTGGAGCGGCTCGCGCGGATGATGCTCGAGTCGCTCGGCACAGCGAAGGCATCGCCGACAACCGCCGCGTTGCCCGCAACGACCCCGGAGAACCCCACCCGACGGGAGCGCTCACGAACATGTGGCACCGCTTGACGACGACCGCGGGAGCGCGACCGATCCGGCCGCGCGACGCCCGCCACCCGAGAGCACGCCTATCCGCCGGCGGCGGAAGCCGGCCGTGGGACCGGCGCACCATGCCGTCGGCGACGACGGAGGTGCCGACCTTTTTCGGACCGTCGGATTCGCCATTGTTCGGCGTGCTCCACCTGCCGGTCGACAACCAGATCAGGGGTGGGGTGGTGATCTGCGGCTCGCTCGGCAAGGAGGGGATGGACAGCGTTCGACTGCATCGGATCCTGGGCGACAGCCTGGCGCGCCGCGGTTTCGGCGTGTTGCGTTTCGACTACCTGGGCACGGGTGATTCCGCCTACGCTCAGGGCCGCGATGACGCGCTGGCCGACTGGGTGGCAAGCGTGGGCCACGCGCTCGACTACCTCAACCTGATCGGCGCCGAGTCGGCGACCGCCATCGGCGTCCGTGCCGGATGCCTGATCCTCGACGAGTACCTGTCGCAATCCCGCAGAGTCAACCGCGCGGTCTACCTCGATCCCCCCGGAACGGGCAGGCGCTACCTTCGGGAACACGTTGCGCTGTACCGGTTGTCGGTGGGCGAGGACGCCGTTACGGCCGGCGAGGTGTCAATCATGGGCGCGCGGTTCAGCGACCGCACCGCCGCGGAATTCTCGGCGCTGAGGCTGGGCGCCGATCCGGTCGGCGCCTATGGCGTCGACAACCTACTGCTGGTGGGACGCCCAGCCGAGACCGACAAGCGCATCACTGCCCTCGCGGCGGCAGAGGGGGTCGACGCGGTCGTCGCCGGCGGACTGCCTGAATGCGCCCATCCGTTGCCGGTGCCGTTGCCGATCCCTTTCGCCGCGGTCGATTCGATCGTCGACTGGATTGACGGAAACGTCCCCGCCCGCACCCATCGTGCCGCGCCCCGATACCTGACAACGGTGACGATGCCGGCCGAAGGGCCGGACGGGGCAGACGTTTTCGAGAAAATCGAACGGATCGGGCCGAGCGGGCTGTTCGCCATCCGCACGCTGCCTCGACGCCGTAGTTCCGCACCCACGAAGACCGTACTGTTCTTCACGACGTCTCACGACCTGCATGTGGGACCCGTCCGCGAGTGGGTCGAATTGTCACGTCGCATCGCAGCGGGCGGGTCACAGGCGGTGCGCTGGGACAAGCTGGGGGAGGGCTTGTCCGGCCGAATTCGTTGGGCACCTTGGCAAAGGGTTTATACCCGGGCGGACGTCACCGACTCGGTTGCGGTGGCCAGACACGCGCGCCGAGACGCCGGGGAACTCGAGCTCGTCGGTATCTGCTCAGGGTCTTGGTACGCCGCTCAGGCCGCCCGCAGCATCGGTGCTCAGTCGGTGATCCTGGTCAACCTGGTGGTGTGGAATTGGCGAGTCACCCCGACCCTGGCGGAGCAGTTGTACTTCCGGAACCAGGCGCACAACGCCAACGCGGCCCGAGAAGCGGCTGGCGGGTCCTTTGGTTCCGGCTGGACAGCGCGGCTGGGGGCACTTGTCCGCTCGGGTAGAAAGCGGTCGAAAAGCTTTGTGCACAACCATTTCCCGAGATATCTCTTGCGGGTGTTGAGCTGGGTCGGCTTGGTGTTCCTGCCGGAGAACGTACTGGCAACGCTTGCCCGCCGTGGAACCGGCGTGACACTGATCGCCTCGCCCGAGGATGCGGAGCAGTTCAGTGCCAGAGGCGGCCGGGCGGCCCTTGACCGGCTGCAAGGGACGTTGCGGCCGCCCCGCCTGATCGCGGTACCCACCGGCGATCATTCCGCCCATCACCCGGCGATATTGGCGGCGATCCGCACCACGGTCTTGCCGGTCGCCGCCGTTCGCCCGTCGGGGCGCCCGCCCGTGTCGGCCGTACTCTCGACCGGCCACGCCGTCTAGTCCTGAGCGCGATCATCACCAGAGAGGAGGTGGGGCATGGCCGAAGACGCGATCAGCATCGGTGGTGTCGACCTCGCCGATCCGAACACATACGTGTCGGGAATCCCCTTCGATGCCTTCCGGAAGCTCCGTGAGTGCGCGCCCGTGGCATGGCACCCGTACAAGGATGGGCCCGGGTTCCTCGCGCTCACCGGCTACGACGAGGTCTACGCCGTGTCGCGCGACAGCGCCACGTGGTCGTCGGAGGCGACGGGGGTGTACTTCGACGTGCCCCGCCCCGACGACATCGCCGACCAGCGGGGCGTGCTGATGTTGACGATGGACCCGCCGCGACACACCGCGCTGCGCGCTCTGGTCAGCAAGGGTTTCACGCCGCGGCAGGTCGCGAAGCTCAACGCACGCATCGCGGAGATGGCGCGCGATGTGGTCGACAGCGTCATCGAGCGGGGCGAGTGCGACTTCGTCACCGACGTCGCCGGGGCGCTGCCCTCATACGTCATCGCCGAACTGCTCGGCATTCCACTGGAAGACGGCTACCGGCTTTACGAGCTGACCGAAATCATGAACACCGGTCAGATAGGCGACAAGCGCGCCATGAAAGCCGGCGCCGAGATGTTCAAATACTCAACGGAACTCGTGGCCAGCAAGCGTGCGGATCCTCGCGATGACATCGCGACATCGCTGCTGCATGCCGAGGTCGACGGACAGCGCCTCACCGAAAGCGAGTTCAACTTCTTTTTCATGCTGCTGATCAATGCCGGCGGCGACACCACCCGCAACCTCGTCGCCGGAGGCACGGGCGTGCTGATGGACCATCCGGAGGAGCGGGCCAAGCTGGAGGCGGACCCGTCGCTGCTGCCGACTGCGGTTGAAGAAATGCTTCGCTACGTCGCCACGTTCATCGCGTTCTTCCGCACGGCCACGAAGGACACCGAACTACGCGGGGTGCCCGTGCGGGAGGGCGACCGCGTGGCGATGTTCTACCCGTCGGCCAATCGGGACGAGGGCCACTTCGTCGATCCCGACCGATTCGACGTGGCTCGAAAGCCCAACCCGCACCTGGCATTCGGCGGCGGAGGCACCCATTTCTGCCTCGGTGCGAACCTGGCCCGAGTGGAGGCGGCCGCCCTCGTCTCCGAGGTGCTGTCCCGGATGAAGAATCTGGAGTTGGCGGGTCCGGTCGAGCGCATGCCGTCCACATTGATCAACAACATCCACTCGATGCCGGTCCGCTTCACGCCGGCTCGACGTATGGGGGCGTGACGGACGACGCGACAGTTCCTTGCGTTCGGCGGCTATAGCGAGGTCTTTGCCGGGTCCTGCGAGAGCGAGAGGTGGTCGGCGTGGGCGACGGAGCTGTGCTTCGACCCGTCCGCCCCCGGTGACGTCGCCGACCGGTCGAAGCGCCGGCAAACAAACGCGGCAACGCGCAGCGGGACTGCGACGAGGCTCAACAGGGCGAACGGCACGTATTCGGCGGCGTAGAGCCAGTGCCGGGTCTTCGGGTCGACCGCGCCCAGCACAAAGTCGCGGCCGAAGGCGACCAGAATGTACGTCGTGCCCACCAGGAGCAGTGGCCGCCACAGACGCCCCAGGTTGCGCGTCCCGATTCCGAAGGACAGCAGCACCAGCGCGTAGGTGAAGAACAGCGCGACCACGAAGAACCACAACAACCCGCCGTGCAGCGGAATCTGGCCGATGGCGACGCCCAGCCAGACGACCAATCCGACGTGAACCTGGAGCGCGGCGGCGAAGGCCAGTCCGAAAGCTCGTGCTCTGCGTGTCAGGCCGGCCAGGGCCGGGCCGAGCAGGATGGCCATCGCGCCACCGGCATACGAAAGCCAGAAGAAAAGAAACGACCAGCGCGCCGTCGAGCGCACCGCCAGCCTGAGGCCATCGGGACCGGTGCCGTAACCGGCCAGAATTGCCGCCGCAAGCGTGAGCGCGCCGCCGAACGCCCCGACCATCCAGACCCATGCCGGATCATGTCTGCGAGACATCGCGCGCCTACTCGAATTCGTGCGGAGCACAGACCACGAGAACGACAGCCATCGCGTGGCAGTCGGTATGCGACAGGGACAACGACGAGCTGAGCCAACCTTGGCGCCGTGCCCGCTCGGCGAGCGTTCCGCGTAGCCGAAGCACGGGCAGCGGACCGTCTCGTGTCACCTCGATCTCGCGCCAGGGATATGGGACGTCGGGGTCGGGTTCCGCGAACGCCTTGATCACCGCCTCCTTGGCCGCGAACCGGGCCGCCAAGCGCTGCACCTGGTTGCGGCCTCGGCAGTCGTCGATTTCGCCCGCCGTAAAAACCTTGTCCAGGTAGGCGTCCCCGAACGCCGCCAACGAGCCCTCGACATCCTCGATGGCCACGACATCGCAACCGATGCGCACGCGGTGGCCGACAACTCCACCCGGCACCGTGATCCACGGGGCCGAGTGCGGATCGACTGCTACCGCGCCTGGCATCACGCAGCCGACGTGACCAGGCTTTCGACCACCTGCTCGATATTGCGTACCGACGCGAAGGTGGACTTCTTGAGCACTTCCTCGGGGAACTCGATGTCGAAAGCGTCCTCGAGCGCAAGCATGACGTCGACCGACGCGTGCGACGTCATGCCCAGGTCGTAGAGGTCGGCCTGATCGTCCACCTCCCGTGGATCGACCGCCATGCGGCCATGGGCAGCTAAAACCTCACGAATTCGATTCTGCATTGCGCCTTCCCTCATATCTGTGTCGTAGCTCGACTCAATTAGCCGGTATTTCCGGGCTAAGCATTTCTGGCGGAACGTAGCTCCCGGTGGCCCTGAGCCGCTTACGAGCGGCGCGGCGGTAACCGTAGAAGTCCGAGATATACGCCCGGCTGCCGTACAGCCAGTCCAGGGGTTCTCGCATGTCGTCCACGTAGCCGATCGAGTAGGCGCCGCGCTGGTAGCCCATCAGCCTGAGCAGCCCCTCGGGGAGGGTGCGGGCGATCTCGGGCGGGCAGGCGAGGTATTGGTTCTCCTCCTGGCGCAGCCACCCGACGGAGTAGCCCACGTTCATCCCGATCCGGCTGGTCTGGGTGGTGTTGGCGCCTCCGCCGTGGAACACCGAGCCCGTGTACATGAGGACCGAACCCTTGCTCATGACCGCCGGGGAGGACAGGGCGGGGTCCACCTCGTCGGGATCGTCCTCCCATCGGTGGCTGCCCACTACCATTCGTGTCGCGCCCATCTCTTCGGTGAAGTCGGTCACGGCCCACATGGTGCCGACTTCGGCTTCGAAGCCCGTCGGAAAGCGGTAGCGATCGAACGACCACTGGTCCCGGTGGATCATCTGCGCCGGCTCACCGGGTCCGATGGTGACGAGCTGGGTCAGATCGATCTGGAAGGTGCTCGCGTGGTCGCCCAACACGAGGTCGAGCGTTTCGATGATCGTCGGGTGGGTCATGAGTGTGCGGGCGGTCGGCGAACGCGCGATCAGGGCGCCGGTGCGCCGGGTGGTTGCGCCCAGGAAGTCGGTGTTGCCACCGCTGGTGGCGGCGAGGTACGGCTCGAGCTCGCCCCGTATCTGATCCATCGTTTCCCCTGATGCGAGGTTGGCGATGACCACGCACCCGTCCTCATTGAGGACCTTCGCGATGTCCGTCGGCGAGGAATCGGCACAAACTGACCGTACAGCTATTGGCATGTCCAGTACTATACGGGATGATATAAGGATGATTCAATGACTATCGGTTTGTTAGACCCCGACTTTCATGATGGAGGTGGCACGACAGATGCTCCCGTTCCGATTTGGCGTGCAGGCCGCGGTCGCACCGACCATGGCGGCGTGGCGTGACCAGGCCCGGATGGCCGAGGATCTCGGGTACTCCACCCTGTACGTCCCTGACCACCTTGACGCCCAGTTCGAGCCTCTGGTCGCCATGACCGTGGCCGCCGAAGCGACCTCCACCCTGAATGTGGGGTCCGGCGTGTTGAACAACGACTTCCGCAACCCCGTGGTCCTGGCCAAGCAGATCGCGACGCTCGGTTTGGCGGCCGAGGGGCGGGTCGAGGTCGGCCTCGGAGCGGGCTGGCTCCGCAGCGATTACGAGCAAGCGGGGATCGAACTCGACGAACCGGCCGTCCGCGTCGACCGGCTGGCCGAGAGCCTGGCGATCATGAAGAGGCTGTGGAGCGACGGGGAGGCGACGGTCGCGGGGCGGTATTACACGGTGCGCGACGCCCGCTGCGATCCTCGCCCGGCTTCGCCGCCTCGCGTCATGGTCGGGGGTGGGAGTAGGCGGATACTCATGGTTGCCGCCGAACACGCCGATACCGTCGGGGTGAATACCAGCCTGGCCTCGGGCGTGAAAGGTGGCGACCTGGCGGGCCAAGCCACCTTCGACCACTTCGATCGCTGCTTGGCGTGGGTGCGCGCGGGGGCCGGTGACCGCTTCGGTTCGATCGAGCTCCAGGTCGTCTCCTTCGCCACCAAAGTCGTCGCCAGCCGCCGCCTGGCGGCGCGCACCGCAACCATGCTCGGACTTCCGGGCGAGGACGCGCTCGAGCTTCCGATCGTCCTGCTCGGCACGACGGACGAATTGTGTGAACAACTTCTCAAGCGCCGTGAGAGATGGGGCTTCAACAACATCGTGGTGCAGAGCGATGCGATGGAGTCCTTCGCACCTGTGGTCGCCGAACTCTCGGGCACCTAGCGTGCGGCGCGTTTCGACGCCGGTCTCGATCGGTCCCACGGCATGATCGGGCGCACCCCGATGGAGTTGCGTCGGGACCTCGGTGCGGGCGCCCGCCTGTGGTCCGCACCGGGTCATCACGCCGTGGAACCGGAGTGGTGGACCGCCTTCAGCTGCGCGCCGCGAGTCGATTACAACGTGGCGTGCTGCCTGTCGTCCGACAACGACGTGCTTGTCGAGCACTGCATCCAGCCGCTGCTGGACCTCGAGAAGCCCGGCATCATCATGCTGGCCGGACCCGGCCTGGCCACCGGCCAGAAGCTGGCCGACTCCGGTTGGGTTGTCGTCGGCGCCGTGCCCCTCATGGCGCTCGACAGTTCGGACCTGCCCGCCGCGGACGGGGCCGGTGTGCGGGCCCTCACCGAAGAGGACCTGCCTGAGGCCCGCGCCCTGCTCGCAGACACCTACAACATGTCCGACGAGGCCGCCGCGGCGGCCGTCCCCCTGGCGGCCGTCGAGACCCCCGATCTCGGTGTGTGGGGTCTGTTCGACGACAACCGCATGGTGGCCTCGTTCACCGCGGCCACCGTGGACGGGCTGGTGGTCGTGTGGTCCATGGTCACCGGGCGGCACGACCAGAAGAAGGGCTACGGGCGGCGGCTGCTGGCTACCGCCCTGCGGTCCCGGTTCGAAGCGGGGGCCGAGGGCTCACTGCTCCAGTCGTCGGCGAGGGCCGAGCACCTCTACCTCGGGCTGGGCTATGAGGTCGTCGAGTACTGGCAGCTGTGGTCCCGGCCCCGCTGGGCCATGGGGCGCGCCTGATCCGCGAGCGAGAAGAGTGAGCGTGCAGCACCTGCGAGAAGTCGTGACGGACCACGGTGTCCTCGGCGCGGTACTGGAGCATGCCGACCGGGCGCCGGATCGGCCCGCCGTCAAGGACCTGGATCGCGCGTTGACCCGGGGCGAGTTGCGCGCCGCGGCCGGCCGAGTCGCCGCCGGCTTGCTGCAGAACGGCGTCGAGCCGGGGGATCGGGTGGCGCTGCTGATCGGCAACTCCGTCGACTTCGTGGTGGCGGCACTGGGCTGTCTGTGGGCGGGGGCCACGTTCGTTCCGTTGGCGATCACCGACCCGGATCTCCGCCGCGCGCAGATCGTGAATGACTGCCGGCCCGCGCTGGTGGTCACCGCGGGCTCCGATCAAACGGCGCCGTCGGGACTTCCGGCCGGCACCGCCTGGACCTGCCTTTCGGCGTTGAGCGCCGCAGACGGGCGCACACCACCACCCGCACCGGGCCCCATCTCGTACATCGTCTACACGTCCGGGACGACGGGCATCCCCAAGGGGGTCCAGATTTCCCCGGCGGCCTTCTTCGCGGCGGTCCAGGCATGCGCGGACGCCGTGGGTCTCACCGCGGACGACCGGGCCCTGTGCGTGTCGCCGGTGCATTTCGACGGGTCCTTCTCCGCCATCTTTCCTCCCCTCGTGCGCGGCGTTCCCCTGGTCATCCCCGACCGGGAAGCCCTCCTGTTCCCACGCAGGTTCTTCTCGATCGTCGCCGGCGAGGGGATCACGGCGACCAGCTTCTCTCCCAGCTATCTCCGGTTGCTCCGGTCCAGCGGCCGTCTGGCGCGGTTGGCTGACACCCCGTTGAGAGTGCTGGCCCTGGGCGGCGAAGCGCCGTCCACGGCCGATATCAGGGCGGTGTGGGCCGCCAGTCCGGGACTGCGGGTGGTGAACCGATACGGCCCGACCGAGACCACCATCGCCGTCGCCCACCTGGCACTGACGCCCGACTTGCTCGACGCGGGGCCGGTACCGATCGGTCATCCTCATCCCGGGAGCTCGTTCCACCTCGTCGACGAGCACGGGGGGCTGGTGGAACGCCCGGGCGTGGTCGGCGAGTTGCACATCGGCGGACGGCAGCTCATGGCCGGATACCTGAACGACCCGGCGCTGAGCGCAGCCGTGCTGCGGACGGACATCGTCGAAGGAGCCACCGTCTACCGCACCGGTGACCTCGTCTTTCGCGACGACCGAGGCAACTATGTGTACATCGGGCGGTCGGACCGGGTCATCAAGCGACACGGTGTGAGGATGTCGCTGGTCGAGGTGACCGAGGCGCTGGGCGGGCTCGAGGGGGTCGCGTCGGCGGCGTGCACGACCTTCGACCGGGAGGGCGACCTGGGAGTCGTCGCGTTCGTGGTGCCCGACGGCGAGGCCACCCCTGTCGCGATCCGCCGGGCCGCCGGCGAACGGCTCCCCGAAACCATGCTGCCCGATCAATTCGTCCTGGTGGCCGACCTGCCCTTGACGTCTTCCAGCAAGGTCGACGAGCGACGGCTGCTGCAGGAGGCCGGCTTGTCTCCGCCGAACGAAGGGGCCTGAGCGTTGGAGCGGCAAATGTCGACTGTGCCTTCCGGAAGGGCATCGCGGATGCGAAGCCCGGCTTCATCCGCCTTCCCCGATGCGAGCAAAGACAACTTGTGGATCAAGCTGCAGCCGAGCGTTGCGCGCCTGTTCGGCGCCTTCTCGATGCTTCGCACCAAGACGATCAACGCCGGCCAGCTCGCCGACTTCGTCGATTGGCAACAGCGTGTGTTCGGTGCTCGGCCAACGATTCTCGGGCGGCGCGAACGGCTGTGGGAACGGCTGGTGCAGCGGCTCGATCCGGATCGCCCCCTCGTGGTGCTGGAGTTCGGCGTCGCCTGGGGCTATGCGACCAACTGGTGGCTGCGTCGACTGGGCGGGCGTGACGTGGTCTGGCACGGGTTCGACCGTTTCACGGGACTGCCCCGCGCCTGGCGCGAATACGAGCAAGGCGCGTTCGATGCCGGCGGCAAGCCGCCGGCGATCGACGATGCCCGCGTACGTTGGCACGTCGGCGACGTCGAGGACACCCTCGGGGCCGTGGACCTGGCCGCCGCGCGCGACGCGCAGTGGCTGGTGCTCTTCGACCTGGACCTCTACGAACCGACGGTCTTCGCCTGGGAAGCGGTCAGTGCCCACCTCCGACCCGGGGACGTCATCTACCTCGACGAAGCGGTGGACCGCGACGAACGACGCGTCCTGGACGAGATGATCCTGCCGTCGATCGGTTGCGAGTCCGTCGCCGCCACGCCGTTCGCGCTGGGTCTGGTGGTCACCCACCGAGTCGACTCGGTATGTGAATAGCCGATGAGCCGTAGTGCCGATCTACCGGGCCGACATACTGGACACCGTGTACATCCCCGCCCATTTCGCCGCCGACGAGCGGGCCGTCGATGACCTGCTCACTCACCACGGCGCCGCCGAATTGATCACGGCGACAGCCGAAGGCGTGGTCGCCACCATGCTGCCGTTCGTCTATGACCCGGGCGCGAGGACCCTGCGCGGGCATCTCGCCCGCAGCAATGACCAGTGGCGGCGCCCGGCGGTCGGCGAGGCCCTGGTCATCGTGCGCGGACCGGATGCGTATGTTTCCCCGGCCTGGTATCCGAGCAAGGCCGAACACGGACGGGTGGTGCCCACGTGGAACTACGTCACCGCCCACGTTTACGGGCGGCTCGCGGTGCACGATGACCGGGCCTGGGTCGAACAGAACGTGCGTGACCTGACCGGACGCCATGAGGCCGGGCGACCGCGGCCGTGGTCCGTCGACGACGCGCCGCGAGAATTCATCGAGGGTCAACTGCGCGCCATCGTCGGGGTGGAACTGCTGATCACCCGCATCGAGGCCAAGTTCAAGCTCAGCCAGAATCGACCGGCCGCCGACATCGATGGCGTGATTTCGGGATTGATCACCGACGGACACGAAGACGTTGCCCAAGCGGTGCAACGAGCCCGAACGGCATGACATCGGCATCGCTTGGCGTTTGACACGCAATTTGCGGCGGACACTGTCGCGGCGCGGTGCCTGGGCTACGATCGCCGGGTGCAAGAGAGGGCAACCGCCCCTGCGTCGGGGGGACATTACGAGCAGTTAGTCCGGCGCCAGCGTGCTCAATTGCAAGACACCTACATGCAGGGCGTGCGCCGGCTGCGATGGGACGCAGAGCGCCTCGCCGCGGAACGCCAACGGCGTCTGCGGGAGTTGCTGGTGCACGCAGCCGACCGCTCCCCGTTCTGGCGCGAAAGGCTGGCGGGCCACGATCTGGCGAATTTCACCGAAGCGGACCTGCCGTCCCTGCCGGTCCTGACCAAGCCCGAGATGATGGAGGAGTTCGACCGGCTGGTCACCGTTCCCGGGTTGACACGTTCCCGGGTCGAACAGCACCTCGATCAGTTGAGCGGCGACGGCTACCTCGACGACGAGTACCGCGCCATCATCACGTCCGGATACGTCGGACGCCCGTCATTGCATGTCTACGGCTGGGACGCGTTCGTCACCTTCGTGATGCAGGGCTCGCGCTGGACCGGACGACGCGGCGAGGACCCGGACGCGGTGCTGGCGCAGTGCTTCAGCTGCAGTCCCAAGCACGAATCGGGAATCTTCTACGCCTTCAGCACCTTCGAGAGCGGAGGCCCCACCTCGCACTGTGTCGATGCCACGCTCCCGTTGGACACGGTTGTCGAACGTCTCAACAACGCCCGCCCCGCGGTGCAGGCGCTGCAGGGATGGCCGAGCCTGATCTGGGAGCTTGCTCAGGAGGCGATGCGGGGACGACTCACCATCAAACCGACCTGGGTGAGCGTCGCGGGAGAGCTCTGCAGACCGCCCGTGCGAGAAGCGGTTCGGGCCGCGTGGGGGATCGAGGCGTCGGAGTTCTGGGGCTGCTCGGAGGGCACTTACGCCTTTCCGTGCGGCGTCGGGGAAGGCATGCACGTCGCCGACGATCTCGTCATTCTCGAGCCGGCCGACGCCGACGGCAACCTGGTGCCGTATGGGCAACCCGCGGATCGGATGCTGCTCACCAACCTGTTCAACCTGGACCAGCCGCTGATCCGCTATGACCTCGTCGACGCGGTGACGATGTCGGACGAGCCCTGTCCGTGCGGCTGCGCTCATCGCCGCATCCTCTCGGTCAACGGTCGGATCAACGGCGCCTTCGAGTACGACGGCGGTGCCCGCGTGCCGCGCGCCGCCGTCGAGCAGGCTGTCGTCGCCACCCCCGGCCTCGTCAACTTCTCGGTCGGCAAGACGCAAGGTGGTCTCGACGTGTCCGTCGTGACCGACGGCTCATCCGATCTGCCGCGCCTGCAGGCCGAGCTGGTCGACGTGCTGCGCCGGCACGGGGGTCCGGTGTCGGACGTCAGCGTGCACGAGGTCGCCTCCATAGAGCGCCTGTCGCGGGGCAAGTGCAGGCAGTTCGACGCGAGCTGAGCCGGACCGTCCTAGACGGTCGTGGCCTTGTCCAGGGCCTGGTCGATGTCGTCGATGATGTCGTCGATGTGCTCGATCCCGATGGACAGCCGGATCGTCTCCGGCCGGATGCCGGCCTTCACCAGCTCCTCGTCGGACAGCTGGCGGTGGGTGGTGGAGGCGGGGTGGATCGCCAGGGTCTTGGCGTCCCCTAGATTGAGCAGCCGCTTGACGAGCTGGAGCGCATCGAAGAAGGCCAGTCCGGCGTCGTAGCCGCCCGCGACACCGAAGGTGACGATCGACGGCACGCGCCCGTGCAGGTAACGGTCGACCAGGCGGTGGTAGGGATGGTCGGGAAAACCGGCGAAGCTCACCCAGGCCACCCGCGGGTCGGCGGCCAGGTAGGCGGCCACGGCCCGCGCGTTGGCCTCGTGGCGCTCGAGCCGCAGGGCCATCGTCTCGAGGCCCTGCAGCAGCAGGAAGGCGTTGAAGGGGGAGAGGGTGGCGCCGCTGTTGCGCAGCTGGGTGGACCGGGCCCGCACGGTGAAGGGCCGCTCGGGGAAGTCGCGGGCGAAGACGACGCCGTGGAAGGCGGGTTCGGGCTCGTTGAACATGGGGAAGCGGTCGGGATGGTCGGCCCACGGGAACCGGCCGCCGTCCACGATGGCCCCACCCAGGGTGGTGCCGTGGCCGCCCACGAATTTGGTCAGCGAGTGCACGACAACATCGGCCCCGTGCTCGAACGGCTTGAGCACCAGCGGTGTGGCCACCGTGTTGTCGACGATGAGGGGCACGCCGGCCGCGTGGGCCACGGCGGCCACGGCCTCGAGGTCCACGATGTTGCCGGCCGGGTTGCCGATGGTCTCGCAGAACACGGCGCGGGTGTTCTCGTCGATGAGGGGGGCGATGGACTCGGCCCGGTCGTCGGCGGCGAAGCGGGCCTCGATGCCCAGCGTGGGCAGCACGTGGGCGAAGTATGTGAAGGTGGCCCCGTAGAGCTGGGGGGCCACCACGAAGTTGGTGCCCGCGCTGGCCACCGTCAGGATCGCATAGCTGACGGCGGCCATGCCGGAGGCCACGACCAACGCCGCCGTTCCCCCTTCGAGGGCGCAGATGCGCTGCTCGAGGACGTCCAACGTCGGGTTGTTGAGCCGGTTGTAGTGGAAGCCGGGCGTCTCCAGGTCGAGCACGGCGCCGGCGTGGGCGGCGTTGATGAAGTCGTGGGCGACCGTCTGGTAGATGGGCACGGCGACAGCCCGCGTTCCGTCGGGTGTGTAGCCACCGTGAATGGCGATGGTCTCGTCGTGCATGGCCTCAGGCGCTCCTCTTCGGGATCGTGCTCAGCAGGTTGGCGTACAGACGCTGGGCCGCGTCCCGCCACGGCCAGGGTGCGCGGGCCCCTACCTCGTCGAAGGGGAAGGCGGTCACCAGGGCCGGGTCCCGCTCGCCGCCCAGCACCCGCTCGTGCAGCACGCGCAGCCCGTCCCAGTCCGGGCCTGCCACGCAGTCCCGGGGGAGGCAGGGCGGAACGTCGCTCTCGTGGCTGGCATAGCGCCGCACGTCCCGGTGGTACTCGCGCACCAGGCTCGAGGGGTCGTACTCGGGATGACCCTGGACCAACACGACCTCGGACCGGCCCAGCTTCTTCGTGACCACGCTCCATCCGACCTCGTCGGACTGCAGGGCGACCGCGTAGCCGGCGGCGGCCACCGCTGCCACGGGCACGGTGTTGAGCCGCGAGTGCGGCAGGACGACGGGACCGCGGAATTCGGCGAAACCAGCGGTCAGGGGGTGGGTCGGGTCGGCCTCCTGGGCGAAGACGCCGGTGCACTTGACCGGCAGGGTGGTCCGTCCGACGCCGTCGAAGACGGCGAGGGCCGCGTGGGCCGCCAGGCAGGACAGCACCATGACCGGCACGTTCGCGGTACCCCACCGCAGCAGGCCGCACAGATCGGACCAGTAGGGCTCGTCCTCGAGGCGGGACTCGACCGGGTTGCAGCCGGTCACCACCAGCAGGTCGGGCGGGTCCGAGATGAGGTCGTCGAGCGGACGGTACTCGTCGGCGATCCGGGCCCGGATCCGCTCGCCCCGCGGCACTCCGGTCATGGTGTGACGGGTGACGGCGACCGCCTCGCTGCCGGCCTCCAGCAGGCCCACGAACTGCCGCTCGGTGGCGCCGAAGGCGGCGTCGGGCATGTTGTTGACCAGGGCGCACCGCACCGGCGTCGATTCGTCGGCCCGGTCCGGCGCCGCCAGGTCGAGGTCGAAGGACAGTTGGACGCTCACCGCTCAATGCCTCACGTCGGTGTAGGTGACCGTGACCTCCTGGTGGAGGAGCCGGTAGGCCGCCTGCAACTGCTGCTCGTCCTCGGTCGAGCCGACCACGGCCACGATGTGGTTGCCGGAGCCGTCCCGCCAGTCGAGGGCCGCCCCCGGGCCCTGGTGGACGCTGACCGTGTCCACCTCGGCGCGGTCGGTGAAGTCGTTGATGCCCTCGATCGCCGTCACCGTGGCCGACACGGTCGGCGGCTGGAGGAAGAAGCGATAGCCGATGCGTTGTGTCGCCAGCGGCCCGTCGAGGGACACCGGCTCGCCCAAGGCCACCCGCAAGGTGAGATCGAGCAGGCTGACGCCGGCGGCTCGCTCCAGCATCTCGGGCACGCCGCCGCCCACGCGTCCGTTGACCTCGATGATGCGGGGCCCGTCGGGGGTGAACTTGACCTCGGTGTGCAGGCACCCGGTGCGCACCCCCAGGGCGTCGATGGCCCGGGTGGCCAGGTCCAGGACCGCCGAGCGGCTCTCGACATCGAGGGCGGCGGGGATGAAGAACCCGGTCTCACGGAAGTTTTCGGCCGGCGGGAAGCGGCCGGTCAGGGCCAGGTGGCTGATGTTGCCCTCGGCCACCACGCTCTCGACCGACACGTAGCCGGCGTAGGGGCCACCGGCGCGGGCCGGGTCGTCGGCCAGGTAACCCTCGAGGACCATGTCGGGCCGGCCCGGGCCGAGGGCGCCGAGCAGCTTCTCGAGCTCGGCACGGTCGCGGACCAGGAAGGTGCAGCGGCTGCCCTGCGCCGAGCGGGGCTTGAGGATGGCGGGCCATCCGACCTGGGCCTCGACGGCCGACAGCTCGGGCTCGGACTGGTGGGGGCGGATGAGGTGGCACGGGGGGATGTCGACGCCGCCGTCGGCCAGGGCCCGGCGCTGGCGGGCCTTGTCGGTGAGGGCGGCGGCGGTGGCCGGGCTGTGGAAGGGCAGGCCCAGTTTCTCGGCCATCCGGGCCAGCTCGACCATCCCGGCGTCGAGGTAGGTGGTCATGCCGTCGGGCTCCCAGTCGGCCAGGGTCCTGACCGCCTGCTCGGCGCTCATGTCCGCGAGGTCGACGACGGGGCCGAAGCGGTTGAGAAGATCGGCCATCTCGCCCATCCCCGGCACGCCCGTGTCGATCAGCCACAGCAGGTCGCAGAGGCCGGCGGCCGCCTCGGCCAGCTGCATCACCGGAACGCAGCGCGGCCCGTAGCCGACCGCCACCAGCGGCCGCGCCCGTCCGGTCGCTGAAGAATCCGTATCCGTCATGGGCTCAGCCGATCACGGCCTCGACGCAGTCCTGGGCGTCGTAGACGGCCCGCAGGCGGCTGCGGGGCGAGGGCAGGTAGTGGGTGAAGTAGCGCACTCCCTCGGTGAGGACGCCCAGCAGGGAGATGTTGGGCTGGAGCCGGCCCTCGGTGTCGTAGGGGTGGAAGTCCTCGTTGATGGCCACGCTGCCCACGGGCGTGTCACCGTAGCTGAGCTGGGTCAGCCTTCCCTTGGCATAGAGACGGTTGAGTAGGGGGGAGCCCGACCGGGCCAGCGACGGCATGTCGAGATAGCCCCGCAGCACCCCGTCGGCGGTGACGGTCGCCGGCTCGTCGAGCGCCGTGGAGCGCAGGCGGACGCCGTCGGGACCGGCCGCCAACTCCGGGTCAGGTCCGAGCGGGATGCGCACCACCCCGGCGTCGAGCAGCCCCAGCAGCTGCTGGGACCGCATGGGTGGCACGCCCGCTTCCAGGCGATTGATGCGGCCGCGGACGTTCGACTGGAACTCGACGTAGGAGTCGAGCGACAGACCGCCGAACTCGATGACCGAGCGCAGCTGGTCGCGAAGGATGCGCAGCACCTCCTGCGCCGCCTTGACCGGGCTCCCCCCGGGCCGCAGGGCCTCGGTGAGGTCGTCCTCGATCATGTCGTAGACCTGGCCCTGGTAGTCGGCGGCCGACGTGTAGTGGCGGTCCGACCCGGCGAAGAGGTGGGTGGCCGGGTCGAAGCGCCCGTACCGCGGCTCGAGACCGTCGACGACCTTCTCGTAGTGCCCGTCGACCCAGCCTTGGCGGAGGACGGTGCGGACCTCCTTCGACTCCACGTCGCCCCCGCCGAGCAGGGCGGCTTGGATGTAGTAGCGCGCCTGCATCTCGGCGAAGATGAGCGGCAGCAGCTCGGCCCGGAAGTCCACGTGTCGCCGCACCGGCGACCCGCCCGGGTTGGTCAGCGCCGCGAACTCCTCGGGGGTGCACACCACCGGCTCGTACTGGCCGTAGGGGTCGACGCCGGTGGCCGACTTGGCACAGTACGGCGCTCCCGAGCGCGAATAGAGGGTGATGGTCGGCTCCCGGCCCGAGGGCACGTACCGCAACCGGTCGGCCCGATCGCACCGGTCGACGAAGGTCCCGCCGCGTCCGATGGTGAGGGCGGTCAGGACGTCGAAGCAGACCAGGCCCATGCCGGCCACGGCCAGCGACGATCCGGCCGGGGCGCTCTGGTCGAGGCACTCGACGGGGTAGGGCGGCAGGTAGCGCACGCCCCCGTCGGCCCCGCGCTCGTGATTCCAGGTGTGCCCCGAGGTCAGCACCACGTGGTCGACCGTCAGGGTGGTGCCGTTGTCGAGCAGCACCGCCTCGCGCCCCTGCAGGGCCTGCGAGATGTCGACGGCCGCCGCGTAGTGCCGGACGATCTCGAGGTTGGGCGGGGCATAGGACACCAGGGTGTCGTAGAACCAGACCAGGTACTCGCCCATCAACCGCCGGGGCAGGTAGTCGGTGGGCAGGATGGGGTCACCCCCGGCGCCGATGCGGCACTCATGACCCACCCAGCGGTAGCCGCGGACCACCGCCCACGGATGCAGTCCCACGGCGTAGGGCGGCAGGGTGTCCCCGTCGGGGGCGACGTAGAGGGAGAGCTGACCGCAGGCGTTGTTGAGTACGAGGAAGTCGGGCTGCTCGGCGGAGTAAACCCCACCGCCGAGCTGAGACGGCTCGATCAGGTGTACCCGCACCGGCGTCCCCAGCTGCCGGGCCCGGTTCACCGTCCGCTCCAGGACGCACAGGCCCCACGAGCCGAGCCCCACGATGGCCATCTCGATCATCGGACGCCTCCCATGCACGCCCCGTCGGATCGGCGGGGGCGGACTGATCTGTGCCTTCGAGCCCGTTTGGGCCGGCTTTCCTCGATCGCACCCGCGCTGAGGCGGCGGACCGCGCACACCAGGTCGTCGACTTCGTGGGTCGTGGTGGCGAAGGAGGTGACGAAACGGACGACACCCGGCTCCCAGCGGCGGTGGTAAAAGCCGTAGCCCCGGTCCAGAAGCCCGTAGACGACGTGCTGGGGCAGGTGGCAGAAGACGATGTTGGCCTCCGGGCTGCCGACGATGCGAACGCCGGGAACGGACTTCAGCCCCTTTTCGAGCCGGGCGGTCATGGCGTTGGCGTGCCGGGCGTTGCGCAGCCACAGATCGTCGGCGAGGTAGGCGTCGAGTTGGGCGGCGGCGAAACGCATCTTGGCGGCGAGTTGCCCGGCGCGCTTGGCCCGGAAGCTCAGCTCGGTGGTCACGGAACGGTCGAAGACGACGATCGCGTCGGCGGTGATGCTCCCGTTCTTGATCGCGCCGAACGACAGCACGTCCACGCCGGCGCGCCAGGTCAGCTCGGCGGGGTGGCAGCCCAGCGCGGCGACGGCGTTGGCGAGGCGGGCGCCGTCCAGGTGAACGCGCAGGCCGGCGTGCTTCGCGATGGAGGCCAGGTATCCGATCTCGGCGGGGGTGTACACCGCACCGGCCTCGGTTGCCTGGGTCAGGCTCAACACGGAGGGTTGCACGCTGTGCACGTCTCCGACCTTGCGGCCCACCGCCGCCCGCAGCTCGTCGGCGTCGATCTTGGCGTTTTCCCCTTCGAGAGCAACGAGTTTGGCGCCCCCGGTGAAGAACTCCGGCGCGCCGCACTCGTCGTTGTTGACGTGGCTGTCGCGGTGGCATAACACGCTGCCCCACGGTGGGGTCAGCGCGGCGAGGCTCAAGGCGTTGGCGGCCGAGCCGGTCGACACGGGAAGCAGATCGACGTCGCAATCAAAGATCTCGCTCAAGCGCCGTCGTGCGCTCGAAGTCCAACTGTCGGCGCCGTAGGGCGGTGCCTGCCCCGAGGCTGCCGCTGCGACGGCGGCGACGATCTCGGGCGCGCCGCCGGCCGTGTTGTCGCTGGTGAAATCACCGGCCGTCGACACGAGCGTTTCTGGCTGCGTGGTCACCAACGACATGTGCTCTCCTAACGGAAGCGGCCCGACGCGGGCTGCTACGCCGACACTTGAGTGCGAGGTATGCCTATACCGATGGTGCACCTGAATGCCATCTTACATACCATTAGACGACAATGGAAGGTTATAACCGACAAACAGTTTCGCATAGACGGTTGAAAGCGTCGGCGAAAACGGTAGGCGGGCTATCAACAGACCGGACGGTCTCGTCAGCCGGCCCCTCGCTCGACATGCCGGAGATCCGCGGCGTCGTTCGAGAAGTCCCGCAACTTGACGCTCCGCTCCGCCCAGTAGCCGACGTGCGGGACGTCCGGCGCGGGATGCATGAGCCCGAGCAGCGAGTCGGCGCGAAAACCGATTCGCAGGCCAACCGCCTCGCCCGCGCGCAATGTCCGGTAAAGCAGCGCGGAGGACACCGGGACAGGACGGAGGGGCTTCGACGTGGCCGCCGCCCGCAGGGTGCGAATGATCTCGCTGAACGGCACCCGTCGCGGCGCGGCCACACCGAGGACGCGGTGCGGCGGAGGCTGCTTGACGGTCGCGAGCACGCAGTTCGCCATGTCTTCGGCGTGGATGGCGTACTGGTAGGAGTCGGGGCGCAAGATCGGCACGACGGGGAGCGCGGCCACTTTGCGTAACGCGCCGATCATGCCGCCGTCGCCGCAGCCGTGGACGAGCCCGAGGCGAAGTGACGTCCCGCCGTGCGCGGCGACGAGGTCCTCGCAGGCCAGCTTGGTCATGCCGTAGATCTGCCGCGTGCCCGAGTATGCCGACATCGACGAGATGAAGACGATCGGGACGTCACCGACGGCGGTTATCAGCTTTTCAGTCCCGCGCAGGTTGATGCGTTCGATCTCGGCGCGGTCGCGCGCGCGCAGGTCGTAGGCGCAATGGACGACCGCTTCCAGGCCCTCGGGCAGCGCCGCCGCGGGTCCGTTCTCGAGGGTGTAGGGCACGTGCTCCCATGCCTTGTCCACGGGAGCCGACCGCTGCAGCGCGATCACGTGGTAGCCCGCTGCGGCGAAGGCGGCGCACAGTGTGCTGCCGACATACCCGTTCGCGCCGGTGATCGCGACGGCCCGGGAGCCCGCGTCAGACATGCCGGCTCGCCGACACGATTCGGTGGGCGTTGGCCATCACCGTGAGCGTGAACGTGGTCGACGGCACCGAAGGCAGGACCGAGCCGTCGATGAGATGCACGTTGCGGAAATCACCGATGCGACCGAGCGCATCCGAGCCATTGGGGCCGCCGCCGTGCGGGAACGTGGAGCCGAAGTGGTAGCTCTTGCCCGGGCCGGAGAGCCGCACCATCGGCAGTACCGGGAAGAGGTCGAGCTTGGGCCCCAGCGCGCTCAGCCGGCGCAGCACCGAGGCGAGCATCGCCGGGCGCCGGTCGGACACCACCCGCACCTCGATGTCGGGCAGAGCGCCCTCGTGCCGGGCGCGCAAGGCGACTCGGAGCTGCGGCGATCGCCAGGAGGGCAGGTATCCGAGCCCGGCGGTGACGCGGCCGAGCACGGCGCCGCTCAACGACGGAGGCAGCCAGCCCGGGAGCGCCTCGGCAATCGCCGGGTTGTACGGATAGCAGTGCACCTGGGACGTCGTGTACGCCTCGTCGTCGTACTTGAGCAGCAGGTTGAACTGGTTGAGCGTGAAGTCGTGCTGTCCGCGGGGATCGCCGGTGGAGCGGCGGGATACGAAAGGCACCAGGAACTGTACGGACTCCTGCAGCGCCACCTGGCTCGGCGGCAGGGGCAGCGAGTTGAGCGCGATCCGCGTGCTGCCCAGCCCACCGGCGCCCACGAAGACGCGGTCGGCCTCGAGGCGCACCTCGCGCCCGCTGGCGAGGTCGGTCCCCCGGATGGATGGCGCGCAGCCGACCGGCTGATCGACCGCGGTGACCAGCACGCCCGATATGTGCCGCACCCGACCGCGTGCGACGAACCGGTCGACCGTCTGTCGCGCGGAGTAGATCAGCGAGTAGGGGCAACCCGTCATGCAGAGCCCGCAGTTCACGCACGAGTTCGCCGCCAGTGCGAGGCGTGCCTTACCGACGACGATGCCCGCCGCCCGGATGGCGTCGCGATGGCGCTGGTACCGGTCGAGCACGTCGGCGGTGCGTGCGGACACCGGTGGTAGCTGCGCACGCGCCGAGAGCAAGGGGAAGTCCTCGGCGTAGTCGTCGTCCTCGCCCGCCAGCGGCACCTCGTTCAGCACGGCGCGGTAGTGCGGTTCGATCTCATCCCACCCGAACGGCCACCGGTGGAACGTGGCCCGGGAGAACGGCATGATCTGCGCGCCCCAGACCGTCGAGAAGCCGCCCACCGCCCCGGAGACCGCCGCGTGATTGCCGCGGTCGGGCATCGTGAGCCCGCGCTGCTGGCCGCGGTCGACGAACATGTGATTCGAGCCGTACGCGCGCTTCTCCGGGAGCGCCGATCCGGCGAGCCCCGCCGGCTGCACGGTGACCAGCTCGCGGTCGGCGCGGGCCCACTGCGCCGGCGCCAGCACGCTCATCCGGTCGAGCGCCGCGGCCGTGTCGCCGGCCAGCCGTTCGCCGATGTCGACGACGGTGATCTGCTCGGACGGGTCGTCGGCGAGGGCGAGGACGGCCGCTGCCGCGGCCGGGCCCGTCCCGACGATGAGGTTATGCATCGCTGATCGCGAAGACGCCCGCGGTCGCGGGGACGGCGGCGCGGGCTTCGCGCACGTCAGCCGCGCTGAGGCCGTTTGTCAGGACCTCCGACCGGTGACCCCGCGCGAGCTGGACCCTGCCGGCGACGTATCCGCACCCGGCCAGCGCGACTCCCAACACTGCCACCAGTGCCTGGAGCAGTCGCTCGGGCCGACCGGCCACGACCGCGACCAGCGCCGGCCCGATCCCCAGCAGCGTGTTCACCGCGAACCGCAGTTCGGCGCCGATGTTGCCGGCCTCGCCCATGTCGGCGAACGCGCTCACCTTGCTGCGGTTGACGTAGAAGCAGCGCCGCCAGAAGTAGGACCACGTCAATCTGTCCGCCGGTACGTGGTGACGCACCTCGGCCAACGGTTCGTAGCAGACGGCCGCGGGGCCGTAGGCGTGGCCGATCCGGTGCGAGAGGTCCATGTCGTCGTGCCAGTCGGCATGGAAACCGCCGACAGCGAGGATGGCGTCGCGACGTGCGCTCATGCTCGTGCCGATCAGGTGGGGTATGGGGGCGAGCCGGTCCGGCAGGGAGCGGTAGTGGCAGCCGAACACCCAGTCGAAATCGGGCGGGAACCAGGACGGCCGGGGCGCCGCGTAGTCCGGCCGTGGCGCACCGCCGACGGCAGCAACTTTCGGGTGGGCCGCGTACACGGCAAGCTTCCGCTCCAGCCAGTCCGGCGCCGCTTCGGCGTCGTCGTCGAGGAAGGCGACGATCTCGGAGCGGGTGAGCAGCAGCGCGGTGTTGAGCGACGAGCCCTTCGTGCCTCCGAACCGCCTTGGGACGATGAGGATCTCGGTGGGCGAGCCGGGGCGATCAGCGCCCCATTCCTGCCGGCAGCGGGCGAGCAACTCATGATTGATGTTTTCCGCGCCGGGTGCGCTGTGACCGACGACGATGATCAGCCGCTGTGGCGCCGCGCTCTGGGCGAGCGCTGACTCGACCGCCCGCACCAGCAGCTCCCACCGATCCAGGGTGTAGGTGCAGATGACAACGTCCGCGCGCAGCGCGGTCGCGCCGGCGGGCCCGGCCGGGGTCATCGGGGTCATCACGGCGTCGGGTTGGCTGCTTATGAACGACACGGGGCTTCTTCTCCCTAAAAAGAACCGGACCGGCGACGAGGCCGAACCGATACTACACTGCAGACCCGATTATACATACTCAAAGGATGATGATAAGCCTTTGAGTATGCTTGTGGTATCCGATCGAGGGTTGAGTCCAGACGCCGAACGGCACCGGTGAAGATTCACAGGATGCCCCAGACAGCTATCGGCCTCGTCGCGCTCGTCGTTGCCGGCTGCGCCTTCGCCTCACGCTATTTGTCGATCACCTGCCATGCCACCTTGATCACGGCGGCGCTGTCGCCATACCTGATGCTCTGCGCGCCGGTGTCGGCGGCATTGCTTCTCTGGGGGCGACGCTGGACTCTCGCGATCGTCGCCGTGGGTTTGGCCATGGCGATGCTGGCGGTCCAGCTGCCCTTGTACCGCGGCTCGAACGCCGCTGGACCTGCGAGTCTGGGGCTTCGAGTCATCTCGGCGAACCTCCGCCTGGGCCAGGCCGATCCCGGCGATGTCGTGAGGCTGGCTCGCGAGCAGGCGGACGTCATCGCATTCCAGGAACTCACCCAGGACGAAGCCGATCGGCTTGCCGGCGCCGGGCTGGACGCAACGTTTCCCTATCGGTGGCTTGAACCGCGCGACGGCCCCGGGGGAGCCGGCGTGTGGAGTCGGTTTGCGATAGACGCACCCGAGCGCATCGGCGGTTACACCTTCGCGTTCCTCACCGCGCGGATACGGGTGGCGGGTGTCTCGGTAGCCCCCACCGTCGTCGTGGCGCACATGGCCGGTCCCTGGCCGGTGCCCATCGACGACTGGCGCCGCGACATGAGTCGGTTGCCGAGCACCTTGTCGGAAGTCGGCGAGCATGCCGGCGCGGGTTCGGTGATCGTCGCCGCCGACATGAACAGCACAACCGACATGCGACCCTTCCGCGCTCTGCTGGGCCACGGCTACTCCGACGCCGCCGAGCAATCCGGAACGGGCTTCAAGCCCACCTTCCCGGCCGATTCGTGGCTGCCGCCGTTCATCGCCATCGACCACATACTCACCCGCAATTGCGCGGCAACCTCGCTGCGCACGCTCACGATTCCGGGGTCGGACCACCGCGGCCTTCTCGTGACGATAGCCATTCCGAAGTCGTCGGCGCGGCCCTGACCCCACCCCGCACGAGGCGAAAACGGTCCACCGCGCGCAGTGGGAAGGCCGGCGGTGAAATTCGGTGGCGATGGCACGCTTCTGCCCGCGGGCCTCGCAACAGGCTGACCGGGCCCGGCATCGGCCGAGCCGTGGGTGGACGCTTTGCCCGCATCCTTGCCGCGTCCGGAACACACCCCATAACCTGGGCAACATCCGACCGCGGGGTGTCCGACCTGACGCGGTAGACGGCTGAACGATCGGCGGGGCATCGCGGTGGCCGAACTGACCGGGGCGCGAGCTGAAGAGCTCGCGACGATGGACGTCTTCGAGGGCTGCCGTATCGAGGACCTGGTGCCCCTGGCGGCCCGCCTTCAACCGCTACGCGCCGCTGCGGGCCAAGTGCTGATGCAGCAGGGCGAGCGGGCCGTGTCGTTCCTGCTCATTTCGTCGGGGAAAGCCGAGATCCGCCGCATCGATCGCGACGGCACGATCATCTCCGGGCAGGTGTCGCCGGGCATGATCGTGGGCGAGATCGCGCTGTTGCGGGACATCCCGCGCATCGCCACGGTCACCACGGCCGAACCGCTGACCGGCTGGATCGGCGACAACGAGGCCTTCACCCGGATGCTGCATCTGCCCGGCGTGATGCCGCGACTGCTGCGCACGGTGCGCCAGCGTCTGGCCGCATACATCACGCCGATCCCGATACGCGTCCGCGACGGGACCCACCTGATGCTGCGCCCGGTCCTGCCCGGCGACGACGAGCGGACCGTTCACGGCCATATCCAATTCTCCAGCGAGACGCTGTATCGGCGGTTCATGACGGCCCGCATCCCGACCCCGGCGTTGTTGCACTACCTCTCCGAGGTCGACTACGTCGACCACTTCGTGTGGGTGGTGACCGACGGGGACTACCCGGTCGCCGATGGCCGCTTTGTTCGGGACGAGAACGACCCGACGGTCGCCGAGATCGCCTTCACCGTCGCCGACGCCTATCAGGGCCGGGGGATCGGCAGCTTTCTGATCGACGCGTTGTCGATCGCGGCCAGGGTCGACGGTGTCGAAAGATTCTCCGCGCGAATGCTTTCCGACAACATGCCGATGCGCGCGATCATGGACCACCACGGCGCGGTCTGGCAGCGCGAGGACGTCGGCGTCATCACGACCGTCATCGATGTGCCGCGCCGGCCGGCCTTCAGCCGTCACATGGCCGATCAGATCAAACGCGTCGCCCGTCAGGTGATCGAAGCGGTCGGCTGAACGGGCATGCGTCCGTTGGCAATTGGCGTCGTCGCGGTGCTGCTGGCCGCATGCGCGCAGTCGCCCGTGTCCACGCCGCCGAAGCCTGCAACGACGACCACCCGCGACACCGCGGTCAATCCCGCCAACATCAAGCGGGTCGTGCGCGAGCTGCCGCCCGGCTACGAGGTGGCCACCGGCGTCCCCGGCGCGGCCTCCCCGCGGGTGATCTGGAGCCTGGGGGCCGACGCGCGGACCCGTCCGCCGCAATGCGTTGCGCTCGCCGACCCCGGCGGCGGGCGCGACCAAAGCGCACAGGGCTTCTCCGCCTCGGGCGCCGGCGGCATCGTCGACACGGTCGTGGTGACTTTGCCCGGCCCGGTTGACCTCGACCCGGGCATCGTGGCGGCGTGCGCGCGGTGGACCATGAGCGACGGGCACACCACGGCCGACGTCGGCCTCGTCGACGCCCCGCACATCGACCACGCCGAAACCCTCGGCATGGTGGCCGACACCAGGTCATCCGTCGAGTCGGGCACCGAAATCGATTCGCGCACATACACCTTCATCGCCTACCTGGGCAACTATTACGCCTTCACCACACTGACCACGGACCCGGGTTCGGCGCTGCCCGCGTTGCCGCCCCAATTCGCCGCCGATCTGCTCGTCAAAACGGTGTCCACATTGCGCGGCTGAGCGCCGGCGTTGGGTAGATTGGCCACGGTGTCCAAGGTGTTGCTCGCGGCCGCATCCGTCTGCGTGCTCGCCGGCTGCTCATCGGGTGGTGATCCGGCTGTCAAGGCCGACATCGGCAAGGTGGCCGAAGTCAAGTCGAGCTTCGGGCCCGAGTACAAGGTCACCGACATCTCCGAACGGGCGATCGACCCCAAGCTGCTTTCGGCCCGCAAGCTGCCCGAAGGCCTGACCTTCGATCCGGCGAGCTGCGCGAAAGTTGCGGTGGGGCCGGACATGCCGCCGGACCTGCAGGGCAACATGGCCGCCGTGTCCGCGGAGGGTAACGGGAACAGGTTCGTCGTCATCGCCATCGAGACCTCAAAGGCCCTGCCGTTCAACGATCCCGGGAAAGACTGCGCAAAGGTCGCGTTCGCCGGCACCGGGGTGCGGGGCGGCCTCGAGGTGATCGACGCGCCGCACATCGATGGGGCCCACACCACGGGCGTGCACCGGGTGCT
Organism: Mycobacterium sp. E787; assembly: GCF_001668725.1. Lineage (GTDB taxonomy): Bacteria > Actinomycetota > Actinomycetes > Mycobacteriales > Mycobacteriaceae > Mycobacterium. Next base: position 51,320 of record NZ_LZKL01000124.1, read on the forward strand.
GCAGGCGGTGGTGTCCGGGGCGGCCCGCACCGGGGAGCTGTATGACTACTCGGCTCAATTCGGCGATTACCAGGTGATCGTCATCGCCAACCCGCTGGTCATACCGGACCAGCCGGTGGCCAAGATCGACACCCAGCGCGCCCGCGACCTTCTCGTCAAGGCCGTGGCCGCGGTCCGCGGCTAGCTAGCGCACGTCGCGGGGACGGAACTGGATGCTCACCCTGGGCCCCGTCGGAGCCGACGTCTTGGGCACCGCATGCTCCCAGGTGCGCTGGCACGAACCGCCCATCACCAGCAGGTCGCCGTGCGCCTGCGGCAGCCGCAGCGACGGGCCCCCGAGATTCCGGTCGCGCCGGCGCATCGCGAAGGTGCGCGTCGCGCCGAGGCTGACGATGGCCACCATGGTGTCTTGCGAGCTGCTGCGACCGATGGTGTCGCCATGCCAGGCGACGCTGTCGGAGCCGTCGCGGTAGCAACACAATCCGACGGTGGTGAAGGGCTCGCCCAGCTCGCCCGCGTAGATGTCGTTGAGCCGGCGCCGCAGCCGTCCCAGCAGCGGGTGCGGAGGGTCCTCGACGGTCAGGTCGTGAAAGCTGACCAGCCGCGGCACGTCGACCACCCGGTCGTACATCTGGCGGCGCTCGGCGCGCCACGGCACCGTCGACAGCAGTTCGACGAGCAGGCCGTCGGCATCGGTCAACCAGCCGGCGCGGATCTCGATGAAGGCGCCGTCACCGAGCTCCCTGCGCTCGGTGTGCTCGAACAGCGAGCCCTGTACCGCGATGCCCACGGCCCCCAGTTTATCGCACACCCGTTCGATCGAGCGGGGACCGGCTACCGTTTCCTGCGTGGCCGTTGTCGAGCTGGGCACCAATTCCGAGGTGGGCGCGCTGCGGGTCGTCATCCTGCACCGCCCCGGCGGCGAGCTGCTGCGCCTCAACCCGCGCAACAACGACCAGCTGCTGTTCGACGGGCTGCCGTGGGTGGCGCGGGCACAGGAGGAGCACGATCAGTTCGCGGACCTGCTGCGTTCGCGCGGCGTCGAGGTGCTGCTGCTGTCCGACCTGCTCACCGAGGCCCTCAGCCACAGCGGGGCCGCCCGGATGCAGGGCGTTGCCGCCGCGGTGGACGCGCGTCGGCTCGGAGTACCCCTGGCCCAACGGCTTTCGGCCTACCTGCGGGGCCTGGATCCGGTGCGGTTGGCCACCGTGCTGATGGGCGGGATGACGTTCAACGAGTTGCCGGCGGATACCCGCGCCGACGTCTCGCTGGTCCTTCGGATGCACCACGGGGCGGACTTCGTCATCGACCCGCTGCCCAACCTGGTGTTCACCCGCGACTCGGCGATCTGGATCGGCCCGCGCGTGGTGATCCCGACCCTGGCGCTGCCGGCCCGCGTTCGCGAGGCCTCGCTGAGCGATCTGATCTACGCGCATCACCCGCGGTTCACCGGGGTGCGGCGCGCCTACGAGTCGCGCACCGCGCCCGTCGAGGGCGGCGACGTGCTGCTGCTCGCCCCCGGTGTGGTCGCCGTCGGGGTGGGCGAGCGGACCACGCCGGCCGGGGCGGAAGCGTTGGCGCGCAGCCTGTTTGACGACGACCTCGCGAACACGGTGCTGGCGGTGCCGATCGCGCAGCGGCGCGCGCAGATGCACCTGGACACGGTGTGCACGATGGTCGACACCGACACGGTGCTGATGTACGCCAACATCATCGACGCGCTGTCGGCGTTCACGATCCAGCCGACGCCCGGCGGCATCACCATCAGCGACGAGACGCCGTTCTTGGAGGCCGCCGCCAGGGCGATGGGGATCGACAAGCTGCGGGTGATCGACACCGGGCTGGATCCGCTTGTCGCCGAACGCGAGCAGTGGGACGACGGCAACAACACGTTGGCCCTGGCGCCCGGCGTGGTGGTCGCCTACGAACGCAACGCGCAGACCAACGCCCGGCTGCGGGACGCGGGCATCGAGGTGCTCACCATCGCGGGGTCGGAATTGGGCACCGGCCGCGGCGGGCCGCGGTGCATGTCCTGCCCCGTCGCGCGGGATCCGTTGTAGCGCAGTACCGCGACCAGACGCAAAAGCCCCCTAAACCGCGGCGTTTTGGGGGCTTTTGCGTCTGCTCGGCGTGATGGTCAGCGCCAGCTGGGCAGCCAGATCTCCATGTTCCAGGTCTGCTGGGAGAGGGGCAGGCCGGTGAGTACCGGGAACAGCCAGGCGAAGTTGGTGACGACCAACGCCACGTAGCACGAGACCGCGATGAGCCCGAGCGTGCGCCTCTCGGGATTCTGCCGGCGCGCGTAGAGAATGTCGCCGCAGATCAGCGCGAGGCCCATGGCCAGAAACGGCGCCATCGTCGACGCGTAGAAGAAGTACATCTGCCGGTCGATGTCGGCGAACCAGGGCAGCCACCCCGCGCAATAACCGGTCAGCACGGCCGCATAGCGCCAGTCGCGGCGAATCATCATGCGCCACAGGGCGTACAGCAGCACCGGAACGGAGAGCCACCACATCGCGGGGGTGCCCACGAGCATCTCCGCCTTGACGCACGACTGCGGCCCGCAGCCGGGCACGTTCTGCTGGTCGATCGCATACAGCACCGGCCGCAACGACATCGGCCAGCTCCACGGTTTGGATTCCCAGGGGTGGTAGTTGCCGGCGGAGTTCGTCAGGCCCGCGTGAAACTGGAAGGCCTTGGCGGTGTAGTGCCACAGGGACCGGATCGCGTCGGGCATGGGAACGACGGAGTGCGGGCCGATCGACAGGCCCACCTCGTGGCGGTCGATCGCGGTCTCGGAAGCGAACCACGGCGCGTAGCTGGCCAGGTAGACCCCGAACGGGATGAGCGCCAACGCATACGCCGTGGGGATCAGGTCGCGTCGAAGCGTACCCAGCCACGGCCTGGTCACCTGGTACTGGCGGCGCGCCGCCACGTCGAACGCCAGCGACATCGCGCCGAAGAACACCACGAAGTACAGGCCGGACCACTTTGTCCCGCAAGCCAATCCGAGCATGAGGCCGGCCAGGAAACGCCACCAGCGCACACCCAGCCGCGGGCCCCACAGGGTCTCGGCGCTGCGGCCCTCCGACAGGGCGACGTGCAGCCGCAGGCGCACCTGATCGCGGTCGACGATGAGCGCGCCGAACGCCGCGACCACGAAGAACGTCAGGATGCCGTCGAGCAGGGCGGTGCGCGCGGTCACGAAGCTGACGCCGTCGCAGATGACCAGCACGCCGGCGATCGCGCCGACCAGCGTCGAGCGGCTGATCCGGCGCACGATCCGCGTCACCAGCACCACCATGACCACGCCCAGCAGCGCGCCGGCGAACCGCCAGCCGACGCCGTTGTAACCGAAGAGCGCCTCGCCGATCGCGATGAGCTGCTTGCCCACCGGGGGGTGGACCACCAGCCCGAACCCGGGGTTGTCCTCCACCCCGTGGTTGTGCAGCACCTGCCAGGCCTGCGGCGCGTAGTGCTTCTCGTCGAAGACGGGGGTGCCGGCGTCGGTCGGCGAGCCCAGGTTGAGGAACCGGGTGACCGTCGCCAGCAGGGTGACCACGCCGGTCACGACCCAGCCGCGGATGGTGTCGGCCGGCCCGAAGTCCGCGACCGGGGCCAGCGGCCCCGGGCTGACCACGGGGACGACGCGCTCGTCCCGGTTTTCGAAGACGACGGGGCTTTCGCGGGGCGGGGCGGACATCGGTGTCGATCGTAGGCTGTCGGTCATGACTCCTGGCCGCCTATTGCTGGCCGCGACGCCCCTGGGCCGGCCGGCGGACGCCTCGCCGCGCCTGATCGACGCCCTGGCCCGCGCCGACGTGGTGGCCGCCGAGGACACCCGGCGGGTGCGGGTCTTGGCCAAGGCGCTCGACGTCGCCATCACCGGCCGCCTGGTCAGCCTCTACGACCGGGTGGAGGCCGCGCGGGTACCCGGCCTCGTCGACGCGATGAAGTCCGGCGCGACCGTGCTCCTGGTCAGCGACGCCGGAATGCCGTTGATCAGCGACCCCGGCTACCGGCTGGTCGCGGCCTGCGTCGACGCCGGGGTCCCGCTGACCTGCCTCCCCGGGCCGTCGGCCGTGACGACCGCGCTCGCCGTCTCCGGCCTGCCGTCGGAACGGTTCTGCTTCGAGGGATTCGCTCCGCGCAAGAAGGCGGCACGCCGAAGCTGGTTCGCCTCGCTGGCCGACGAGCGGCGCACCTGCGTGTTCTTCGAATCCCCGCGCCGGCTGGCCGCCTGCCTGCGCGACGCCGCGGACGAGCTCGGCGGCGAGCGCCGCGCGGTGGTGTGCCGGGAACTGACCAAGGTGCACGAGGAAGTGGTGCGCGGGTCGCTCGGCGAGCTGGCGGCGTGGGCCGACGACGGGGTGCTCGGTGAGATCACCGTCGTGCTCGCCGGCGCGACGCCGCGCGCCGACCTGCAATCCCTGGTGGACGAGGTGGAGCGGCTCGTCGCCGGAGGGGTGCGCGTCAAGGACGCCTGCAGCGAGGTGGCCGTCGGGCACCCGGACGTGCGTACGCGACTGCTCTACGACGCGGTCCTGCAATCACGCCGCGAGTGAGCGGTCGGCCGGCTCAGGGCGTGCAGGCCTTCAGGACGCCGATCCCCGGCGTGCACACCTGAGGGTGCGGCAGCGGCGGGAGTGGGGGCAGCGGCGGAGGCGGCGGCAGGGCCGGCAGCGGGGGCGGCCCCGCGGGGAGCGGCGGCAACGCCGGAAGTGGCGGTGGAGCGGCCGGCAGGGCGGGCAGGGCCGCGGGGACCGCGGGCAATGCCGGCAGCGGGGGCGCCGCGGGGAGCGGCGGTGCCGCCGGGAGGGCCACGGCCGGGAGGCCGGCCGGAATGGCCGCCGCCGCTGCCGGGAGGGCAGCCGCGACGGGCAGCACCCCCGGGATGGCCGGGAGACCCACCCCCGGAACGCCCAAACTGAAGTTGGCCGGCAGCAGGCCGGCGTTCTTGAGGTAGACCAGCGCGATGGCGGCGGTGCTCAGGCTGGCCACGGCGCTGCTTCCGATGCCGACGACGCTGCCGCCCACGCCCACGACACCCTGGACCACCGACAGGGCCACAGCCGCGTCGTTGGGTATCGCGGCGGCGGCGGGCAGCCCGGCCAGGGCGGGCAGCACGAGGTTGGCGTCGGGCAGGCCGGACAGGTCGGGCGCCCCGGGCACGGCCAGGCCGGCCCCCGGAACGCCCACGCCGGCGCTCGGTGCGCCGCCGATGCCGGCTCCCGGCGAGCTCACCCCCGGCACCGCGGCCGCGGCCGCGGGCCCGCCGGGCTGGGGTGGACCACCGGGCGCGATCACGTTGCTGGCCTCGGAGAACGGTGTTGTCGGGCCGCCGGCCGACGCGGCGGGACCCGGTCCCGACGGCTTCGGCGTCTCGGGCATGAGAACCGACGCCACCTTCTCGCATACGGCCCCGCCCGGGCCGCACGTCCCCGAGGCGGGCAGCGGCGCGCTGACCGAGGTCAGGGGCGTAACCGCCAGGGTCCCGCCCATCAGGGCGGACGCTGCGGCGCCCAGAACGGCAATTCTCATGACGGCCCCCTCAAGCTGTCTACGCGCGATCGGCGCGCGTCAATCCCTGAAGCTTAGGCAAACGTGACGCGTGGCGTGGGGCATTATCCGAAATTCACGGCGGCGGCGCTGATGTTTCACCTAACCGATCTCTGCTGGCCCACCTGCTAACCAACGGACGCCGCGGCCGCCACGCGGGGCGGCCCGACGATCGGCGCGGCTTTGTGCAGGCACTCCTGCCATTCGGCGTCGGGATCGGAGTCGGCGGTGATCCCGCCGCCGACTCCCAGTACAGCGCTGCCGCGGGCGTCGAACTCGACGGTCCGGATCGCGACGTTCAGCTCACAGCCGGCGACCGGCGAAGCCAAACCGATTGTGCCGCAATATATTCCGCGGCGACTGTGTTCCCATTGTGAAATCAGTTGCCGGGCACGGTGTTTCGGGGTTCCGGTGACCGAGGCAGGCGGGAAGGCGGCGTCCAGCAGCGCCGACGTCGGGAGTTCGACGGGGACCTGCGCGGCCACCGTGGAAACCAGGTGCCACACGCCGGGGGCGCGCCGGACGACCAGCAGCTCGGGCACGGTGACGGTGCCGACGAGCGCGACCCGGCCGAGGTCGTTGCGGACCAGGTCGACGATCATGATGTTTTCCGCGACCTCTTTGGCCGAGGCCCGCAACGCCGACGGCCAGGCGTCCAGCGGCAGCGTGCCCTTGATCGGGCTCGACGTCACGGCCGATCCGCGGCGCCGCAGGAAAAGCTCCGGGGACAGCGACGCCACCGCGCCCCACGCGCCCGCGACGTAGGCCGCCCGGGCCGGGGCGGTTCGCGCGACGCCGTCGGTGAAGAAGTCCAGCGGGGCGCCGGTGACCGTGCCGGTGAAATGCGTGCACACGCAGGCCTGATACACCTCGCCCGCGCGGATGGCCGCCAGGCAGGACAGGACGCCGCCGCGATGCGTTTCCCGGTCGGCGGCGCCCCAGTGGATCCGGCAGGCGCGCGCCGGCGCCGGCGCGGCCGTCAGCGCGGCGGTCAGCCAGTCGGGCATGGGCGCACCGGACAGGCTTTCGTACCACCACATCCCGTCGCGATCGCGGCGCAGGACGCAGTCGGTCCAGCCGCCCGCGGCCTCGGGGATCCGGTTCCCCTTCCCGTCGGCGCCGGGATCGGGGTAGGACAGGTAACCGACCCAGCCGCCGCCCACCGCCGCCGAGTCGCGCGCCGACGGGCACTGCGGGACGGCGAAGGCGTCGCCCGCGGGCACCGGCCGCGCCGACAGGCTGGGTGCGATCAGCGCCAGCGACCCGAACCACTCGCCGGTCAGCGCGGCCGGCGGCGGCAAGCCGAGCCGCGCGGTGGCGGCACCCACGGCGCGCAGCACGCGGGGCGCGGCGCCCAGGTCGCCAAGCCGGTCGATTCGCACCGCCCTAGCTTGACAGAGTTAACCGCGGCTGATGTCGCGGGCGCTGGCGAGGGCGGCCAGCTTGTGCGGGTTGCGCATCACGTAGAAGTTGGTGATCTTGCCGTCGGCGATCTCGAGCGTGATCAGCCCTTCCAGCTGTTCGCCGAGGTAGAGCAGCACCGCCGGGGCGCTGTTGCAGGTGACCATGGCGACGCGCGCCCCCGCCATGGCCGCGGCCCGGCGCATCAACCCGGCGATGGCCCGGGCCACCCGGTCGGCGCCGACGACCGGCCTGCGCGCGGCGCTGACGATGCCCCCGCTGTCGGCCGTCCAGGTGGCGTCGGGCGCGAGCATCGCCATCAGCGCCTCCACGTCGCCGGTGGCCGCCGCGGACAGGAACTGGGCGGTGATCTCGGCGTTGCGCTCGGGATCCGCCGCGTCGAACCGCTTGCGTCGCGCCCGCACGTGTTCGCGGGCGCGGTGGGCGACCTGGCGGACGGTCGGCGCCGGTTTGCCGACCGCCTCGGCGATCTCGCCGTAGTCGAAACCGAACACCTCGCGCAGCACGAACACCGCGCGTTCGTCGGGGCTCAGGGTTTCCAGCAGAACCAGCATCGCCATCGAAACCGATTCCGCCAGAACGACATCCGCCGAGGGATCCTGGTCGTCGAGCAGCAGCGGCTCGGGCAGCCAGGGCCCCACGTACTCCTCGCGGCGGCGGGCGTCGGCGCGCAGCGCGTTGAGCGCCTGCCGGGTGACCAGCTGGGCCAGGTAGGACTTGGTGTCGCGCACGGCCGACAGGTCCACGGCCGCCCAGCGCAGGTAGCTGTCCTGCAGCACGTCGTCGGCCTCGGTCGCCGAGCCGAGGATCTCGTAGGCGATGGTGAACAGCAGCGGCCGCAGCAACGTGAACCGGTCGGCGTGCTCGGACGAGCGGGTCACCGCGGTCCCCGCAGCCCGACCCGCTCGTCGGCCGGGGATTGCGCTGGCCGCGCGCCCCCCTTGAGCCAGAAGTACGAGCCCGGCTTGGCGGCCTCGCGCCGGATCGCCCACAGCGTGGCCTTGCACACGGTCTCCTTGACCGACGCCGCGATGCGCCCGCCGACGTACAGGTCCACCGGGGTGTCGTCCTTGCGGGCGAGCTGAATGGTGGCGTGCGAGCGCCCCACGCTGATGCACTGGCCCGTGAACGCCTGGTTCAGCAACGCCGGGGTCTCTCCGGCGATGCGGCTGAGCACGGTGTTGGCGGCCTGGACGCCCAACGGTCCGGCGGCCTGGCAGCTCATCCGCAGCGGCCGGCCCGACGGGGCGGCCGCGTCCCCGGCGGCGACGATGCGGCCGTCGTCGATGCTGGTCAGCGTCTCATCGGTGAGCAGCCGGCCCACCGCGTCGGTGCTCAGCCCGCTGCGCGCCGCCAGGTCCGGCACGGTGAACCCGGCCGTCCACACCGTCGCGGCGCTGGGCAGCGCGGCGCCGTTGGTGAGCACCACCGCGTCCGGGCGCACCTCGGCGGCCGCGGCGGATTCGAGCACGTCGACCTCGAGGCCGCGCAGTTGCCTGGCCACCGAACGCCGACCCCGCCCGCTCAGCGACGGGCCCAGGACACCGCCGCAGACCAGGGTCACCGGGCGGCCCAGCTCGGCCAGCTCGGAGGCCGTCTCGATTCCGGTCAGCCCGCCGCCTACGACCGTGATCGGCGCGCTCAGCGGCAGGTCGGCGAGCGTGTGGTGCAGCCGCTGCGCGCTCTCCAGGTCGGCGACCGAGTGCGCGAACTCGGCCGCGCCGGGCACGGTCGGCGGCATCGCGCCGGTGCTCCCGACGGCGTAGACGAGGTAGTCATAGTCCAGTTCGGCGCCCGAGCCCAGCACCACGCGCCGGTCGGCGGGCTCGATGCGATCGACGGCGTCGACGATCAGCCCGATGCCCTCGCCCAGCAGGCTGTCGTAGTCGGCGATCGCGACGCCGGTGTCGGCGATCAGCTGGTGCAGGCGGATCCGCTCCACGAAGACCGGACGCGGGTTGATCAGGGTCACGTCGACGTCGGTGCGCTGCCGCAGACGATTGGCGGCCAGGGTTCCGGAGTATCCGCCGCCGACGACGACGACGTGGGTCTTCTGGGTGGCCTGTTCGGTCATGTCTGTCTCCTACCTCTCACGGGATTGTTGCCCTTGAGACACCGGAGCCCGGCCGGGCGTGACAGCCGCGGTGCGACTGTGAGCTGTCTCACTTGTCGGGCCCGAAGACGACCCCGAAGACGACCCCGAAGAGGACGTTGTCGGCGCGGGCGTGAGCGAGCCACCGCTGCCGGGCGCGACAGGCATCCGCGGTGTCCACCGTTCCCGTCGGGACCAGGCGTTACCGGGTCCGGGCCGGGTCGCACATGGTACGCTTCGCACCACTTCGTGACCCCGGACCGAACACTGACACCGCGAAATTTCCCGTGATTAGGCCCCGGATTGGCCAAGCCCAGCCGGGGCCCGTGCCCATCGGAGGAGTCCTTGCCGCGCAGCCTGGATCTCGTCGTGACTTCGGTGGCGACGCAGCTGATGGAGGCCACGGGATCGACCGCGACCCGGGTGAGTGAAAGGGTGCTTGCGCAGCTCGTCGAGCAGTTCGATCTGGACGCCAGCTTCCTGCGCCACCACGACCACGACATCCGTGCCTCGGTGTTGGTGGCGGAGTGGCCGCCGCGCACCGACATTCCGGACCCCGACCCGATGGCCGTCGTCCACTTCACCAGCGCCGACCCGGTGCTCGCCCAGTGCGAGCACGGGCGGAAGCCGGTCGTGATCCGCCCGGAGCAGAACAACCGCGCGTTGGGCCGCCGGGCGGGCGGGGCCAAGCAGGCGGCCTCGCCGTCGGTGGCCGCCGCCCCGCTGGTGTCGGGTGAGACCACCACCGGGGTGCTCGGGTTCGTCAAGAACGGCGCCCGGAAGTGGAAGCAAGAAGAGATCAACACGCTGGAGGCGGTCGCCGCGCTGTTCGCGCAGCTGCAGGCCCGCATCGCCGCCGAAGAGAAGCTGCGCTACCTGGCCGAGCACGACGATCTGACCGGCCTGTACAACCGGCGCGCGCTGGTCGCGCACCTGACCGAACGGCTCGCGCCGGGAAGCCCGGGCCCCGTCGCGGTTTTGTACCTCGACCTGGACCGGCTCAAGCCGATCAACGACTACCTCGGTCACACCGCGGGCGACTGGTTCATCCGTGTTTTCGCGCAACGCATTCGGGTGTGCGCGGGAAGCGAGGCCATGATCGCCCGGCTGGGCGGTGACGAGTTCGTCGTCATCCCCGACCAGCCGACGTCGACGGGGACCGCGGAGGCGTTCGCCCGCCGGCTCGCTTCCATGCTGTGCGAGCGCCTGGCTTTCGGCGGGCACATGATCACCCGCACGGTGAGCATCGGCCTGGCCGTCGGCATGCCGGGGCGGGACAACTGCAGCGATCTGTTGCGGCGGGCCGACGAGGCCGTGTTGACCGCCAAGCGCGCGGGCGGCAACCAGGTCGCGCTGTCCACCGACGACATGTCGCTGAAAAGCGCCTTCCGCAATGACATCGAGCTGCACCTGCAGGGCGACATCGACAGCGAAGCGCTGCTGCTCCACTATCTGCCCGAGGTCGACCTGTGGACCGGCGCGATAGTGGCCGCCGAGGCGCTGGTCCGCTGGCGACACCCGATCTGGGGCCTGCTGTTGCCGGATTCGTTCATCGGGGTGGCCGAATCGACCAATCTGGCAGGGGAATTGGGCCGGTGGGTGATGCGCAGCGCCTGCGCCGAATTCGCCCGGTGGCGGGCCAATGGCGTTGGCCAGAGCGCGGTCCTGCGCATCAACGTGTCGCCCGTCCAGCTCATCACGCGCGGCTTCGTGCGCAGCGTCGCCGACACCATCGAGGAGTTCGGTATCGACGCGGGATCGGTCTGTCTGGAGATCACCGAGCGGGCCGTGGTCCACGACATCGAAACCACCCGCAAGACCCTGCACGAGCTCAAGGATGTGGGGGTCCAGATCGCCATCGACGACTTCGGCACCGGCTATGCGGTTCTGTCGCACCTGAAGTCACTCCCGGTCGACATGCTCAAGATCGACACCGGGTTCGTCCGCGACTTGGGCACCAACGCCGGCGACCTGGCGATCGTTCGGGCGATCATCGGATTGGCCGAGGCGTTCGGCCTGCAACTGGTCGCCGAGGGGGTCGAGACACCCGCCGCCGCACTGACTTTGATGCAGCACGGATGCCACCGCGCGCAGGGCTTCCTGCTCTCGCGGCCCGTCCCGGGCAACGCGATGGAGGCACTGCTGTCCGCGCGCTGGATGCCGATGCCGTTTCTTGCCGACCGCGAGGCGCTGTCGTTAGGCGCGATTTAGCGCCGATGTTTCGTTCGTCGAACAAGAGGGGTCGAAGGGCCCTCGTCGCAGTCATCGCGTGCGCGGCGCAGGTGCTGAGCGGATGCGGCGGCCACCCCAACCCGGGGCCGCTGTCCGCGATGGTCTTTCCGGCCATCCCGCCCACCGTTCAGGAGATCGCCAACCCGTTGCGCGGCCAGTACGAGGATCTGCTGAGTCCGCTGTTCCCCCAAGGCAATCCGGCGCAGCAGCGGTACCCGGCGTGGCCGGCCTCCTATGACGCCAGCCTGCGCATCTCGTGGCGGCAGCTGCAGCCCATCGATCCGCGAACCCTGCCGCCCGACGCCCCCGACGATCGCAAGTTCGACTTCAGCGCGATCGACGACGCGCTGACGAAGCTGCAGGACCGCAACATGCGGCTGACCCTGGGCGTGTATGCCTACAACTCGTGTTGCAACGATTCCTACCCCGACAACACCAACATCGCGATTCCCGACTGGATGAGGGCGGCGGCCACCCCCTATCCCGCGCCGCCGAACGGCCCGGCGCCCGGGGTGACGCAGGTGGTGCCGCGCTGGAACGACCCCAATTACCTGAGCGCGTTTGCCCAGCTGCTCGCCGCGCTGGGTCGCCGCTACGACGGCGACGAACGCCTGTCCGTGTTCGAGTTCTCCGGTTACGGGGACTTCGGCGAGAACCACATCGCCTATCTGCGTGACGTTTTGGGTGCGCCCGGTCCCGCGCCCGATGAGAGCAAGGCGATGCTGGGCTATTACAGTCAGTTCCGCGATCAGAGCATCACGACCGACTCGATTCGCCAACTGGTCGCGGCGAACGTCAACGCGTTCCCGCACACGCAATTGGTGGTCACCCCGCAGAATCCCGAGATCGTGCGCGAGCTGCTGGCCGACGACGTGACCAAGAAACTGTCGGCGCCGGTGGGCATCCGCTCGGATTGCCTTGGCGTGCAAGGGCCGTTGCCCGGGTGGGCCGAATCGAGCGACTCGCAATACGTACGGGACAACGACGCCGTCGTCAACGCCGTCAAGCAGCGGATGGCGTCGGCGCCGGTGATCAGCGAGTGGTGCCGGTTGCCCAACGGAACCGACCCGCGGTCTTACTACGAGAAGGGCCTGCGCGACGTCGTCAGGTACCACGTGTCGATGACGTCGAGCGTCAACTTCCCGGACCGTGAGTCCAGGGCGGCGATGGACCCCAACCTGTTGTTGCTGTGGGCCCAGGCCAATACCTCGGCGGGCTACCGGTATTCGGTCGAGGGGCGGCCGGGCTCCCAATCGATACAGGGCAAGGTGGCGACCATCTCGGTCGCCTGGACCAACTACGGCTCGGCGGTCGCCACCGAGCAGTGGGCGCCCGGCTACCGGCTGGTGGACTTCTCCGGGGCGGTGGTTCGCAGCCTGCGGGCGACAGTCAACCTCAAGACGCTGGTGAGCGACGACACCAGCTCCGCACGCGAGGAGGCCGTTCCGGCTTCGTCGACCGAGACGGTGCGCGTCGATCTGACGGGCCTGGCGCCGGGCCACTACACCCTGCGCGCGTCCGTGGACTGGCAGCAGCACAAGCCGGGCGCGTCGCACGTGGTGAACTACGCCCCCATGGCGTTGGCCCGCGACGGCCGCGACGGCGCCGGGCTGTATCCGATTGCCACGCTGGACATCCCGAGGGACTCGGCGGTGTCAGCGAACGGTCAGTGACTTCGGTGACCTGTCAGCCGGGGGCCGGACCGCGCTACACGCGCGGCCCTCAGGGCTGCACGCCGCCGCTTAGCGCGTCGTGCAGCGCCGGAAGCGGAAAGACGAGTCGGCCGCCCCATTCGGCGAGGTAACCGAGCTGATCGGTCAGTTCGGTCTCGAGGTTCCACGGCAACGCCAGCACCACGTCTGGGCGGTCCTGGGCGATGCGCTCCACCGGGTATATCGGGATTCGGGTTCCCGGCGTGAAGCGACCGTGCTTGTAGGGGTTGCGGTCGACGGTGTATTCGAGGAGGTCGGTGCGGATCCCGCAGTAGTTGAGGAGGGTGTTGCCCTTGCTCGGCGCACCATAGCCGACAACGCGCTTGCCCTCGGCGCGGCACTGCAACAAGAAGCGCAGCAGCTCGTGCCGGATGGCTTCGGTCCGGGGACGCAGTCGCAGATAGCCGTCGACCTGGTGTAGTCCGGCCGCCTCCTCGGCGCGCATCACCTGATCCACCCGGTCGGTCGGCCGTCCGGCAATGTCCGCCGAGCGTGCCCAGATGCGTATGGACCCACCGTGGGTGGGCAGGAGCTCTACGTCGACCACGGCCAACCCGACGGTGGCCAATACGCAGATCGCCGAAAACAACGTGTAGTACTGGAAGTGCTCGTGGTAAATCGTGTCGAACTGCCCCAGCCGCACCAGGTTCAGCGCGTGGTGCACCTCGATGCTCAGCCAGCCGTCGTCATCCATCAATCTCCGCAGGGAACGGGTGAAGCCACGTACATCGGGTGTGTGCGCGTAAACATTGTTCGCGACAACCAAATCGGCCGGTCCGTATTCGTTGCGAATCTCGGCCGCGAGCTCCTCATTCAGGAAAGCCGATAACGTCGGGACATTCCGCTCGCGAGCGGCGGCCCCGACGTTGTCCGACGGTTCGATGCCCAGGCATGGCACGCCCGCCGCGACGACGTGTCGAAGCAGGTAGCCGTCATTGCTGCCGACCTCGATGACGCGCGAGTGCGGTCCGAGCCCGAGTCGTCCGATGGCCTCGTCGACGAAGTGCTTGGCGTGCTGCACCCGACTGTCCGAATAGGAAGCGAAGTAGGCGTATTCGGTGAACGTGTCCTCGGGCGTGATCGCTGCCGGTATCTGCAGCAGCAGGCAGTCCTCACACAACCGCAGGTGTAGCGGAAACGTCAGCTCCGGGCGATCGAGGTCGCGGGCGGCCAGGAACGTCTCACAACGTGGAGTGGCGCCGAGGTCCAGGACGCTGACCAGGCTGTCCGAGTCACATAACCGACAGAGCATCTGACTCCCCATTCTCTGCGCGGCGGTGTGGTCCCTCCGCGCGGTCCGCGTCTGCGATGCGGGTCGGCTGCTGCGGCCGTCGCGCACTGTCGTGAAGCAAATCGCCGAGCCGCCCGCACCCGCGGCGCTCGTCGGGGGAGGGGTCACCAGGTGCCGCCGGGCCGCAGGGGTGGCGAACAGACCTCGGACCAGGACAAACTATTAGCCACAGGACCCCTCCCAATCCATACTATTGGTCTCGGACATTCGCTAATTATGCACCGAAAGTATTTGCAAGTCCATCATCTCAATCCGGAGCGTTGAACCCCGCAGGGGGACGACCGGCTGCTAGCCTCAGAGGCGGTTGAGTGCTCGCTCGAGAACCGAGTTTGTGCCCTGCTCAGGAAGGCATCGCCAACATGAACACGATCGATCCGGCCCGTGACACAGGTCCCTGAACGATACTTCGCGTTTCTTTTCGGGAAGCGCGATCAAGCCGCGCTTCAGGGCTGAGTTCGCGGTTCCGATGACCACCCACTCGACCGACGGACGCGCCGACGCGACGCGGCGACAGATTTTGCGCGCCGCCTCGCACCAGTTTGCTCGACGGGCCTACCACGATGTCGGCCTCGACGACATCCTCGCCGATGCGGAACTGACCAAAGGCGCAATGTACTTCCATTTCCGGTCCAAGCACGCGTTGGCCGTGGCCATTATCGAACGGCAGACCGCCGTCGGCACGGTCGCGGTGGACGATCTGCTCAGTCGCGGACTGTCGGGCTTGGAGACCCTCATCGACTTCTCCTATCTGATCGCCGTCGCGGATATCCAAACCGACGGCGTGCGGGCCGGGCTCAACCTGCTCGAGTCGGTCGGTCGGTCGGAAGGGCTGCAGAAGCGACTTCTGGAGGAATGGGCCAAGGCCCTGTCCGGAGTCGTCGAGCAGGCCATCGCGGAGGGCGACATCGACCAGCACTGTGATCCCCAGGATCTGGGGCGCCTGATGGTCTCCCTGCACATGGGGCTGCGGCAGACGAGCAGTCTCGAAGAGCCGGAACGTTTCCTGCAGGACTTGGAGAAGTGCTGGCTTCTGTTGCTGACCGGCATCTTGCAGGCGGGTCGGATCGACTACTTCCGCCAGTTCCTGAGGCGACGCGCGGCGCTGGCGATCACGGCCAGCTCGACGGGACCGGATTCCGACTAGTGCGCGAATCGCGCGGCGGGACCGCGTGGCGGCGGCTGTTACGCTTACCTGCCTGGCCGGAAGATTTGTGAACACATCGAGATCCGGGACCCCAAGCACAATCGATGGAACTCCGGAGGTGTAGACGCAATGGCGCGCCAGGTTCGGTCGGAAGCCACCCGCCGAAGAATCCTCGACGCCGCGATCGACGTATTCGGCGAGGTCGGCTACGCGGCGGCCGGCTGGAACACGATCATCGAGCGGACGGGGATGACCAAGGGGGCCCTCTACCACCACTTCGACTCGAAGGAATCGCTGGCATCCGCCATCATCGAGGAGGGCTCGGAGACAATACTCGCCGCGTTCCGCAACGTCTGCGGCTCGTCATCGCCGGCGCTCGAAAACATGATTCACGGCACGTTCACGATCGCGAACGCGCTCACCTCTGACAAAACGGCCGGCTCGGCTGAGCAATTGACGGCTGCCTTGAGCGGTTTCAACGAAGCGGCCACGCACTTCTGCACGAACCTGATTGAGCTGATGGCCGCCCAGGCTCGCAGGGCGAGCGCCGAAGGCGACCTGCGACCGGATCTCGATGCCGAAGCGGTCAGCGAGTCGATCATCGGCGCCATGTTCGGAACGCGCCTGCTGTTCCACGCGATCGCGGCCAAGGGTGTCGCGGCGCGCGGTGAAGACCGGGCCGTCGCCGATCGCCTGGCCGGCCCCCCGACCCGATTCTGGGAACTCATCCTCGCCGGCATCGTCACGGAGGCGTCGCTTCCTTACTTCCGTGAATTTCTTGCGCGCGAGGCCCTCCGCCACGGCCGCCCGTCCGAACCGCCATCCGCCGGCGCCGCTTCGGTGCCGGAGGTCGGCTAGGCGAGACGGGCCGATATCGCGATCGGGTAGGTTCGCCCGAGACGCCCTCACGCCAGGTATCCAATTGCGCCGCAGCGCCGCCTGACCGGCGGCCAACTCTAATGCTCGTGCACCCACAATTGCTCGGTCAGATCCTGGAAGGCCGCAAGGGCGAACTGATCGTCCGCCCGCATGAGTGCCGACCTGCTCATCAAAGCTCGCACGACCGAACCGTCTTTGTGCGCCAATTTGACGACCATGTTCGCGAGGGCATGAACGACCGGAAGCAGCGATTCCGACCCCGAGGCTTCATAGAAAATCTCCTGAAACCGCAGGGACAGAACCTCTTCCGGCGTGCGGCCCACCATCTCGGCGAACGCGCTATTGGTGAACAGGATGCTGCCGTCATGCGCGACGGCGAGCACCGGAATAGGCACTCTCTCCAGGACGACCAACGCGGGCAACTCCTGCAACGCAGTCATCGGCGATTGACCGTGTTGCGGGTTTCGTCGTCGCTCCACACGCCGATTATGGACTACGAAATGGGGCCATTCAGGTGCCCCTTTCCCACACCCTCACGATTCCCGCTCAACGGGTTTGCTGGACGACTCCGCTACCGGTCACTCGCTGTCGGAAGAGGGCGGCGGCTGGTACCGCGGGAACACGCCGGCCGGCGCCGGTAACGCGGTGCCCGGAACCAGTCGCGCGCCGATCGCCGCGAAAGCGCGTCGGTCGTGGTCCTGCCCGAGCAGATCCAGCAGCCTTCCGGCCGAGTCCGGCATGACGGGCTGCACCAGCAGCGCCGCGATGCGCACGGCCTCGCAGGTGGTGTAGAGCACGGCGCGAAACCTGGCCTGATCGGCCTCGGATTCGCTCTTGCGCAGGACCCACGGCTGCTGGGCGGAGAAGTACCTGTTCGCCTCCCCGAGCATCAGCCAGATCGCCTCGAGCGCCAGGTGCATCGCTTGGGCGTCGAAGTTGGCGCGCACGCGCTCGAGCAGGCCGTCGGCGGCCGCCAGCAGCTCACGGTCCGCGGCGCTCAATTCGCCCGGGTCGGGCACCACGCCGCCCAGATTCTTGGCCACCATCGACAGCGACCGCTGCGCCAGGTTGCCCAGCTCGTTGGCCAGGTCGGTGTTGATGCGGGTGATGATCGCCTCTTCGCTGTAGCTGCCGTCCTGGCCGAACGGCACCTCGCGCAACAGGAAGTAGCGCACCTGATCCAGCCCGAAGGTCTCGACCAGGGCGTCCGGGGCGACGCTGTTGCCCACCGACTTGCTCATCTTCTCGCCGCGGTTGAGCAAAAACCCGTGCGCAAAAACCCGGCGCGGCAGCTCGATTCCCGCCGACATCAAAAACGCGGGCCAGTAGACGGTGTGGAACCGGATGATGTCCTTGCCGATCATGTGCAGGTCCGCGGGCCAGTAGCGGCGGAACAGCTCGGAGTCGGTGTCGGGGTAGCCCACGCCGGTCAGGTAGTTGGTCAGCGCGTCGACCCAGACGTACATGACGTGGTCGGGGTGCTCGGGCACCTGCACCCCCCAGTCGAACGACGTCCGCGAGATCGACAGGTCGCGCAGGCCGCCGGAGACGAAGCTGACCACCTCGTTGCGCCGCACCTCGGGGGCGATGAAGTCGGGGTTCGCCTCGTAATGGGCCAGCAGCTTGTCCGCGTACGCCGAGAGCCGGAAGAAATAGGTCTGCTCCTCGGTCCAGGTCACCGGCGTGCCGGTCTCGACGGCGATCCGGGTCCCGCCCACCACTTCGGTTTCCGATTCGACGAAGAAGCGCTCGTCGCGCACCGAGTACCACCCCTTGTAGGCGTCGAGGTAGATGTCGCCCGCGGCGACCATCCGTCGCCAGATCTCCTTGGACGCCTCGTGGTGGTCGGGGTCGGTGGTGCGGATGAACCGGTCGAAGGAGATGTTGAGCCGCTCCTGCAGGCGCTCGAAGACGTCGGAGTTGCGGCGGGCCAGGTCGGCGGTGGGCAGCCCCTCGGCCGCCGCGGCCTGGGCGACCTTGAGGCCGTGCTCGTCGGTGCCGGTCAGGAACCGCACGTCGAAACCGTCGAGCCGCTTGAACCGCGCGATCGCGTCGGTGGCGATGTACTCGTACGCGTGCCCCAGGTGCGGCGCGGCGTTGGGGTACGTGATCGCGGTGGTGACGTAGTAGGGCCTCATCGAGACTCACCCTATTGGGTGGCCCCTATTGTGTGGCGGTGAGCTCCAACCGCTCTGGTGCACGAGAAGCGCCGCCGGCGCCCGAGCCGCTGGCGCCCTTGGTCGACGCGCACACCCATCTCGACGCGTGCGGGGCGCGGGACGCCGACGGCGTGCGGGCCATCGTCGACCGCGCGGCGGCCGTCGGGGTGGGCGCGGTGGTCACCATCGCCGACGACCTGGACTCGGCGCGCTGGGTGGCGCGGGCCGCCGAGTGGGATCCCCGCGTCTACGCCGCCGTGGGGTTGCACCCGACCCGCGCGAACGCGCTGGACGACGCCGCCCGAGCCGAGATCGAGCGACTGGCCGCCCTGCCCAGGGTGGTGGCCGTCGGCGAAACCGGAATGGACCTGTACTGGCCCGGCCGCCTGGACGGCTGCGCGGAGCCCGCCGCGCAGCGGGAGGCGTTCGCCTGGCACATCGAGCTGGCCAAGCGGTGCGGGAAACCGCTGATGATCCACAACCGGGACGCCGACGCCGCGGTCCTCGACGTGCTGGCCGCCGAGGGCGCCCCGGACGCCGTGATCTTCCACTGCTTTTCGTCGGACGCGGCGATGGCCCGCCGCTGCGTGGACGCCGGATGGTTGCTCAGCCTGTCGGGGACCGTGAGCTTCCGCAACGCCCGCGCGCTGCGCGACGGCGTGCCGCTGATACCGCTGGAACAGCTTTTGGTGGAAACCGACGCGCCATTTCTGACCCCGCATCCCTATCGCGGGTCAGCGAACGAGCCGTACTGCCTTCCTTATACTGTGCGGGCGATCGCTGAACTGCTGGATCGTCGCCCCGAAGACGTGGCGCGAATGACGACCAGCAATGCTCGCCGGGTGTATGGGCTGGCCTCGTGACCTGCGTGCCCGACGGGTGATTTGGCTGACAATGCTGCGCCGGAGTTGCCCAACATTGGCCGGTTCGTTACCGTCTTGTGATCGTACGGTGGGGGCCTGATGGCCCCGCTGTCGTTTTTGTGATTTTCCTGCTGAGTGGTTCGTGACTTGTTGCTGAGGTCGGGGTAGCACGCGTTGACTGTATTGACAAAACTTCATCAAAATTCATCACCCACATTGCGCCTCCTGGTCGGGGCGCTGCTGTTGACCTTGGGATGCGCCGGTGGGCTCGCGGTGTCCGCGTCCAAGACGGTGACGCTGACGGTCGACGGCGTCGCGATGCGGGTGACGACAATGAAGTCGCGGGTGATCGACATCGTCCGGGAGAACGGCTACAACGTCGACGAGCGCGACGACCTGTACCCGGCCGCCGATGTGCAGGTCCACGACGCCGCCGACATCGTCCTGCGGCGCAGTCGGCCCCTGCAGATTTCGCTGGACGGCCGCGACGCCAGGCAGGTGTGGACGACGGCGTCGACCGTCGACGAGGCGCTGGCGCAGCTCGCCATGACCGACACCGCCCCGGCGGCCGCCTCGCGCGGCAGCCGGGTGCCGCTGGCGGGGATGACGCTGCCGGTCGTCAGCGCCAAGACGGTGCAGATCAACGACGGGGGCGCGGTCCGCACCGTGCACCTGCCGGCGCCCAACGTGGCGGGGCTGTTGAACGCCGCCGGCGCGCCGCTGCTGGAGAGCGACCAGGTGACACCCGGCGCCGCCTCGCCGATCGTCGACGGGATGCAGATCCAGGTGACCCGCAACCGGATTCAGCGGATCACCGAGCGGATTCCGCTGCAGCCGCCGGCGCGCCGGATCGAGGACCCTGGGATGAACGTCAGCCGCCAGGTCGTCGAGGACCCGGGCAGCCCGGGTATGCAGGACGTGACGTTCGCGGTGGCCACGGTCAACGGCGTCGAGACGGGGAGGCTGCCGGTCGCCAACACGGTGATCACCCCGGCCCGTGAGGCGGTGGTGCGCGTGGGCACCAAGCCCGGCACCGATGTGCCCCCGGTGAGCAACGGGTCGGTCTGGGACGCCATCGCGGGCTGCGAGGCCGGCGGCAACTGGGCGATCAACACCGGCAACGGGTATTACGGGGGTGTGCAGTTCGACCAGGGCACGTGGGAGCGCAACGGCGGGCTTCGGTTCGCCCCGCGCGCCGACCTCGCCACCCGCGAAGAGCAGATCGCCATCGCCGAGGTGACCCGGCAACGCCAGGGCTGGGGCGCCTGGCCGGTGTGCAGCGGAAGAGCTGGTGCAAGCTGACCATCCGGCTCCTCGGGCGTACCGAGATCAGGCGGCTGGCCAAAGAACTGGAATTTCGGCCACGGAAGTCACTGGGGCAGAACTTCGTCCACGACGCCAACACGGTGCGCCGGGTGGTTGCGGCGTCCGGCATCGGCCGGTCCGACCACGTCCTCGAGGTCGGTCCCGGCCTCGGTTCGCTGACGCTGGCGCTGCTGGACCGGGGCGCCACCGTCACCGCCGTGGAGATCGACCCGGTGCTGGCCGGCCGGCTGCCGCAGACGGTCGCCGAGCATTCGCACAGTGAGGCCCAGCGGCTGACGGTCCTCAACCGCGACGTGTTGACCCTGCGCCGCGCCGAGGTGTCCGGCGAACCCACCGCCCTGGTCGCCAACCTGCCCTACAACGTGGCGGTTCCGGCGTTGCTGCATCTGCTCGCCGAATTCCCGTCCATTCGTGTCCTCACGGTGATGGTGCAGGCCGAGGTGGCAGAGCGGCTCGCCGCCGAGCCGGGCGGCAAGGACTACGGCGTGCCCAGCGTGAAGATCCGGTTCTTCGGGCGGGTGCGTCGGTGCGGCATGGTGTCGCCGACCGTCTTCTGGCCGATTCCGCGCGTCTATTCCGGTTTGGTTCGCATCGACCGGTATCCGACCTCGCCGTGGCCGACCGACGAGGCGTTCCGGCGGCGGGTGTTCGAGCTGGTGGACATCGCGTTCGCCCAGCGGCGCAAGACGTCGCGCAACGCGTTCGCCGAGTGGGCGGGCTCGGGCAACGAATCGGCGAATCGGTTGCTGGCCGCCAGCATCGACCCGGCCCGTCGCGGCGAGACCCTGTCGATCGACGACTTCGTGCGATTGTTGCGGCGGTCCGGCGACGCACACGGCCCCGATGACACACTGCCGCACGTCCCGGGCCATGCTTCGGCGAGCTGACCGGGCGCAGTTGCGTGTGGTTCGCCTGCCGCAGCGATAGTCTGCTGCCGTGGCTGACGGGGCTTATCGTGTCTGACGGCAACACCGCCGCGCAGTGGGTGCCTACAGGGTCCGTCACGGTGCGCGTGCCCGGGAAGGTCAACCTGTACCTGGCGGTGGACGATCGCCGCGAGGACGGCTACCACGAGCTGACGACGGTGTTCCAGGCCGTTTCGCTGCTCGACGAGGTGACCGTTCGCAACGCCGACGTGCTGACGCTCGAGCTCGTCGGGGAGGGCGCCGGGACGCTGCCCACCGACGAGCGGAACCTCGCCTGGCGGGCGGCCGAGCTCATGGCCGACCACGTCGGCCGGGCGCCCGACGTCTCGATCATGATCGACAAGTCCATTCCGGTGGCCGGCGGCATGGCGGGCGGCAGCGCCGACGCGGCGGCGGTGCTGGTCGCGATGAACTCGCTGTGGGAGCTCAACGTGCCGCGCCGCGACCTGCACATGCTCGCGGCACGGCTGGGCAGTGACGTGCCGTTCGCGCTGCACGGCGGCACCGCGCTGGGAACCGGGCGCGGCGAGGAGCTGGCCACCGTGCTGTCGCGCAACAGCTTCCACTGGGTGCTGGCGTTCGCGCATGGCGAGCTGCTCACCCCGGACGTCTTCGCCGAGCTGGACCGGCTGCGGGAGGCCCCCCGAAAGGGCAAGGTTCCGCCGCGGCTCGACGAGCCCGGCCCGGTGCTGGCGGCCCTGGCGGCCGGGGACCCGGAGCAGCTGGCCCCCCTGCTGGGCAACGAGATGCAGGCGGCCGCGGTGAGCCTGAACCCCGCCCTGCGCAACGCCCTGCGCGCCGGCGTCGAGGCCGGCGCCCTGGCCGGCATCGTGTCCGGCTCGGGGCCGACGTGCGCGTTCCTGTGCACGTCGGCGGCCGAGGCGGTCGACGTCGGGACCCGGCTGTCGGGCGAAGGCGTCTGCCGCACCGTCCGCGTCGCCAGCGGGCCGGTGCCGGGCGCCCGCGTGGTTCCGGCGTCGACCGGGGTGTGAGATCCCACTCACAGCGCGCCACGGTTTGGCAGTTACTTAAGAGGAGTTTAAGATAACTCGCGGTGACGAGCAGCGGTGAGCACGACCAATCCATTCCGTTGTCCGCCGGGCATCCCGGCGGACTCCTCGGCTCATCACCGGTTCGAGACCTAACCGCTGCGCAACTGTGCTCGCGCGCCTGCTACACAGCGGCGCCCAGCGGGCGGAACATGAGAATCCGGACCTTGCGGAGATTGCCGGAACCGAGGAGGTTTTTGTGAGCAGGTTTACCGACAAGATGTTCCGCAATGCGCGCACCGCGACGACGGGCATGGTCACCGGTGAACCGCACGCACCCGTCCGGCACACCTGGGGCGAGGTGCACGAGCGCGCCCGCCGCATCGCCGGCGGCCTGGCCGCCGCGGGCATCGGCCTCGGCGACGCCGTCGGCGTGCTCGCCGGCTTCCCGGTGGAGATCGCCCCGACGGCGCAGGGGCTGTGGATGCGCGGCGCCAGCCTGACCATGCTGCACCAGCCGACGCTGCGCACCGATCTCGCGGTGTGGGCCGAGGACACCATGACCGTCATCGGCATGATCGAGGCCAAGGCCGTCATCGTCTCCGAGCCCTTCCTGGTCGCCATCCCGGTGCTCGAGGAGAAGGGCATCAAGGTCCTGACGGTCGCCGAGCTGCTGGCGTCGGAGCCGATCGACCCGGTCGAGGTGGGCGAGGACGACCTTGCGCTGATGCAGCTGACGTCCGGTTCGACCGGTTCGCCCAAGGCCGTCCAGATCACCCACCGCAACATCTACTCCAACGCCGAGGCGATGTTCATCGGCGCGCAGTACGACGTCGACAAGGACGTCATGGTGAGCTGGCTGCCCTGCTTCCACGACATGGGCATGGTCGGCTTCCTGACCATCCCGATGTACTTCGGCGCGGAGCTGGTCAAGGTCACCCCGATGGACTTCCTGCGAGACACGCTGCTGTGGGCCAAGCTCATCGACAAGTACAAGGGCACCATGACCGCGGCGCCCAACTTCGCCTACGCGCTGCTGGCCAAGCGGCTGCGCCGCAACGCCAAGCCGGGCGACTTCGACCTGTCGACCCTGCGGTTCGCGCTGTCCGGCGCGGAGCCCGTCGAACCCGCCGACGTCGAGGACCTGCTCGACGCGGGCAAGCCGTTCGGCCTGCGGCCCTCGGCGATCCTGCCGGCCTACGGCATGGCCGAGACGACGCTGGCCGTGTCGTTCTCGGAGTGCAACGCCGGCCTGGTCGTCGACGAGGTCGACGCCGACCTGTTGGCGGCCCTGCGCCGGGCCGTGCCCGCCACCAAGGGCAACACGCGGCGGCTGGCCACGCTGGGTCCGCTGCTGAAGGACCTCGAGGCGCGCATCATCGACGAGAACGGCAACGTGATGCCCGCGCGCGGCGTCGGCGTCATCGAGCTGCGCGGCGAGTCGCTGACGCCCGGCTACCTCACCATGGGCGGCTTCATCCCGGCCCAGGACGAGCACGGCTGGTACGACACCGGCGACCTCGGCTACCTCACCGAACAGGGCCACGTCGTGGTCTGCGGCCGCGTCAAGGACGTCATCATCATGGCCGGCCGCAACATCTACCCGACCGACATCGAGCGGGCCGCCGGGCGCGTCGAGGGGGTCCGGCCGGGCTGCGCGGTCGCGGTGCGCCTGGATGCCGGCCACTCCCGCGAGACGTTCGCCGTCGCGGTCGAGTCCAACGCCTGGCAGGACCCGGCCGAGGTGCGCCGCATCGAGCACCAGGTCGCCCACGAGGTGGTGGCCGAGGTCGACGTGCGGCCGCGCAACGTCGTGGTGCTCGGTCCCGGCACCATCCCGAAGACGCCGTCGGGCAAGCTGCGCCGCTCCACGTCGGTCAGCCTGGTCAGCTAGCTTTCGTCGGCCGCGCCGCCCTTGCGGCGAGCGTGCGCACATTGCCATGGTTTGCGGCGTGTCGTCGTACCGACACGCACGCTCGCCATAGCGGAGGACTCCGCGTCACGCCAGCGGGGCCAGCCCCGACCGCACGAGGTCCAGGCACTCGGCGGTGATCGCCGCCAAACTTCCGGTGCAGCCGTCTCGCCCCCAACTCTCCACCGCGACGACCAGCGCCGCGGCCAGCGTGGCGCCCGCGACTTTGGCGATCAGATCGATGTTCGCCATGTCGGGGTGGCGCTGGGTGACGAAGTCGGTGAACACCGCGGCGAACGACGACTGAACCACGCGCAGATGCCCGGCGATCTGCTCGCCGGTGATCAGTTCGGCACGGGCCAGCGCGGCCTGCCGGACCACTTCGACGTCGTGGGGGAAGCTTTCGACGCTGGCAAACACCGCCTCGAACAGCGACTCGGAGCGCGGACGCCGCGCGAGCGCGTCGGCCAGCCATTCCACCTGGGTGTCGTAGTCCTGGAACAGCACGGCTTCCTTGGAGGGAAAGTGCCGGAAGAAGGTGCGCTCGGTGACTCCGGCTTCCCGCGCGAGCTCCTGCACCGTGACGTTGCCGAACCCCTCGCTGGCGAACCTCTTCAAGGCCACCTGCCGCAGCGCCTCGTGGGTCCTGCTGTGGCGCAGCTTGTGCAGATTCGTCCGCTCGCTCATACCTCGCATCCCATCACACGGGACGAACTGTCAGTCCCGACGCCTTTTCAATTGAGTCAGTACTGACATATATTGAGGACCGCCGGTGACGGGTGCCTCGTAGAAGGAGCATCAGCGATGACGGATTATGACGCGATCGTGGTCGGGGCCGGCCACAACGGGTTGACCGCGGCGGCGGTTCTGCAGCGCGCCGGCATGCGCACGCTGTGCCTGGAGGCCAACACCTACAGCGGCGGAATGGCGGCCACGGTCGAGTTGATCGACGGATTCCGTTACGAGATAGCCGGCTCGGTGCAATTCCCCACCGCCCCCGCGATCACCAAAGAGCTCGGGCTGGACACGCTGCCCACCGTCGACGCCGAAGTCCAGTCGGTCAATCTCGGCGACAACGGCGAAGAACCCATGATCTTTTACCGCGATCCGATGAAGCTGATGACCCACCTCGCCGAGAAACTCGGGACCGACGCCGTCACGGGCATGGCCGAGATGATCGGCTGGAGCCAGGGGCCGGCGAAAGCGCTGGGCCGCTTCGAGGTGCGCACGCCGCCCAAGACGATCGACGAGATGTACGCCTGCGCCGCAAACGAATTCGAGCGCAGGGCCATCCACGAGGTGCTGTTCGGGACGGCGATGGACGCCATCGACCGCTTCCTGCCCGACAAGGACAAGCATGCGGTGCTGCGCGGGATGCTCGCCTTCCTCGCCATCAACTCCACGTACCGCGGGCCCTACACCCCCGGCAGCGCAACATGTTTGGCGTTCGCGCTCGCCGTCCCGAACGAGGGCGCGGCCATGATGACGAAGCTCGAGGGCGGGATCGGCGCACTGGGCCAGCACCTGCACGACCTGTTCGTCGCACACGGGGGCGAGATCAGGTATCGCGCCAAGGTCGAGAAGATACTCGTCGACGACTTTTCCGTGACCGGCGTGCGACTGAAGGACGGCTCCCAGATCAGCGCGCCCATCGTCGTGTCGAACCTGTCGCCCGACTTGACCCTGATCGACCTGGTCGGCGCCGAGCATCTGCCCGCCGACCTGGTCACCCGGCTCAGCGGGCGCGACCACCGGGCGTCGTTCGTTCAAATCCACTTCGCGCTCGACGGCTTGCCGGAATTCGCCCCGCCCTACGACTTTCTCAACGAACCCGGGATGCAGTCGTCCATCGGCATCTTCGGCTCGCCGGAAGAACAGCAGCGCCAATGGGAGGAGTGCAGGAGGGGGATCATCCCCGACAACCCGTCGATGGGCATGCAGATACCGTCCGTCCACGATCCCGGCATGGCGCCCCCGGGCAAGCACGCGGCGAGCGCGTTCGCCTACGCGTTCCCGGTGGAAACGAGCCGCGACCTGCACGGTCAACTCAAGAACGTGATGGCGGAGAAGGTCATCGACAAGATCACCCGCTACGCAC
Source organism: Mycobacterium sp. E787 (assembly GCF_001668725.1). Lineage (GTDB taxonomy): Bacteria > Actinomycetota > Actinomycetes > Mycobacteriales > Mycobacteriaceae > Mycobacterium. The sequence goes on from NZ_LZKL01000124.1 coordinate 77,924, forward strand.
CCAACTTCCGCGACATCCAGATCCGGCACATCACGTTCGCGCCCTATCACATGCAGACGATGTTCGCCGCGCCCTCCGGCGACTTCTGCCACGGCCTCCTGCATCCGGACCTGATGGGGCCCAACCGGCCCGGGCCCAAGGGCTTCCTCGACATGCCCATCGGCATCGACGGGCTGTACCTGGGTGGCGCGGGATGCCATGGGGGCCCGGGGATCACGTTCACCCCCGGCTACAACGCGGCCCACCAGGCGCTGGAGGACATCTCGCGGTGACCGCGCAGAAACCGGCGGTCGCCTACCAGGCGTGGACGCGGTTCTGCGCCGGCTCCAGGCCCAGTTCGATGAGCAACTCGGTGGCGTCGGCGGCCTGTTCGCAGATCGTCGGGACCTCGGCGCGCTCGGCGGCGGTGAAGTTCTCCAGCACGAAGGCCGCCGGGTCCTTGCGACCGGGCGGCCGGCCTATCCCGATGCGCACACGCTGAAAGTCCTTGCTGCCCAACGCCGCCGCCACCGAACGCAGCCCGTTGTGGCCGCCTTCACCGCCGCCGATCTTGAGCCGGATGTTGCCGAACTCCAGGTCAAGGTCGTCGTGGATGACGATGATGTCAGCCGGGGCAACCGAGTAGAACTTCGCCAGCGGCCCCACCTGGCGGCCGGACTCGTTCATGAAACACCGCGGCTTCGCCAGCAACACCGCGCGCCCGGCCAGCCGGCCGCTGACAACCTCCGCGCCGGATTTCTTGTGCGGCTTGAACTTCGCGCCCAGCCGCGCCGCGAGCAGGTCGGCGACCATGAACCCGAGGTTGTGCCGGGTGCGGGCGTAGTTGTCTCCGGGATTGCCCAGGCCGACCACCAGAAGCGGTTCGGCCACGTCGCGAACCGCCTACTCGGACTCGTCGCCGGAGGCCTCGGCCTCGCCGCCCTCTTCGGCCGCGGGGGCCGCTGCTTCGCCCTCGGCGGCCTCGCCGGCACCCTCTTCCGCGAGGTCCGCGGCCGTCGGCGCGTTCACCACGTTGACCACCAACAGGTCGGGGTCGGACACCAGGCTGACGCCCTTCGGCAGCGTGATCTGCCCGGCGGTGAACTGGGTGCCCGGAGGCGCGTCTTCGACGGACACGGTCAGCTGCTCGGGAATCGACATGGCCTCGGCCTCGATCTCGATGGTGTTGGTCTCCTGGGTGACCAGGGTGTCGGGACCGGCCTCGCCCTCGACGACGACGTTGACCTCCACGTGGACCTTCTCACCGCGGCGCACGACCACCAGGTCGGCGTGCTGAATGGTGCGGCGGATCGGGTGGATGTCGAGCGCCTTGGTCAGCGCCAGCTGTTCCTTGCCGGCGATGTCGAGCGTCAGCACCGCGTTGGTGCCCGAGTGCCGCAGCACCGCCGCGTAGTCGTGGCCGGGCAGTTCCAGGTGCTGGGGCTCGGCGCCGTGACCGTACAGGACGGCGGGAATCTTGCCGTCGCGCCGGGCCCGGCGCGACGCGCCCTTGCCGGTCTCGGTACGCACCGTCACCGCGAGTTGGTTGACTGCTGACTTGGCCATCGTGTCGCTCCTGTGTGCTTCTCGTTCGGGGCACGGCCAGGTCGCGACTCAAGAGTCGGTCTCCGTCGATAACGGTGTGCTAGCACCCTCGCCGTGACGCCCGGCCAGGGTAGCGCATCGGTACGGCAGAGCGGAAATTGAACTCGGCTACAACGGAAATTTGGTGCCCGTGAGCTGCTCGGACAGCTCCCACAGCTTGGTCGCGGTGGCGGCGTCTCGCGCCCGACGGCTGCGCGCGACCGGTTGGGTCCGGCCGAGGTAGCCGAAGCGGGGTCCGACGAACGTGTCACCCGGCAGGTCCTGCGAGGCCGCGTACAGGGTCTGCCGGGCGCCGTAGTCGGCGTCGGTGGCCACCACCCGGGTGGCGGCCGACATCAGCGCGTCGCCCAACCTGCGGCCCGAGGCGCCCTGCAGGTTGGTGTGCGAGTAGCCGGGGTGGGCGGCCAGCGCCCGCAACGGCGACCCCGCCGCATCGAGTCGCCGCTGCAACTCGCTGGTGAACAGCAGGTTGGCCAGCTTCGACTGGCTGTAGGCCAGCCAGGGGGAGTAGCGCCGGTTCTTCCAGTTCAGGTCGTCGAAGTCGATGCGACCCGGCCAGTGCGCCATCGACGACACCGTGACGACGCGGTCGGTGAGCCTGGGCAGCAGCAGGTTGGTCAGCGCGAAGTGACCGAGATGGTTGGTGCCGATCTGGCTCTCGAAGCCGTCGGCGGTCAGCGCGTACGGCGCGGCCATGATGCCGGCATTGTTGATCAGCACGTCGACGTCGGAGTCCACCCCGTCGGCGAACTCGCGCACCGACGACAGGTCCTGCAGGTCGAGCCGGCGCACCTCGATGTCCCCGCTCATCTGCCGCGCGGCGGCGTCGCCCTTGCCCGTGTTGCGGATGGCCATGACGACCTTGGCGCCCCTGGCCGCCAGCTCGCGGGCCGTCACCGCGCCCAGCCCGCTGTTGGCGCCGGTGATGATCACGGTGCGCCCGGCGAAAGACGGCAAATCCGCGGCGGTCCAGTCGGTCATGCCTGCCAACAGTAGTGACGTCAAATCGCAGCGGCACGGTGGTGGGCCAGGTGATGACGTCATCCCCGGCCACGGGCCGGGGCCGGCCAGGCGCGCGTTGGGCATTCGGCGGGTGATCCCCGGGTTCGGGCTTCGCTTGCATCGATTGTGGTCATCAACCGACCATCTGGCGCCCTGCGGGCAAGACCATCCGCCGCAGCGCATAAATCCGCGCGCGGTGGACCGCGCAGACCACGCGCGCCCCGCCGGAGGGGATCTGCGCGTTATGGCCGATGTTTTGCCGCATGTCGGCGCCGATGCTGGCTACCATGAGCCAACATGCGGAGATGCCGCAGCTGACCTGGAGCGATTTGGGCGTGGGCGAGTTGCTGCCGACGGGCACGGTGACGTTGCTGCTGGGCGACGTCGAGGGCTCGACGCGGTTGTGGGAGACCGAGCCGGAGCAGATGGCGGCCGCGCTGACCCAGCTGAACCGGACGGTCGACGAGGCCGTCGCCGCTCACGACGGGGTCCGCCCCGTCGAGCAGGGCGAGGGCGACAGCTTCGTCGCCGCGTTCGCACGCGCCTCCGATGCGGTGGCCTGCGCGCTGGCGTTGCAACGGGCGCCGCTGGCCCCGATCCGGCTGCGCATCGGAATCCACACCGGCGAGATCCAACTGCGCGACGACGCTAACTACGCGGGCCCGACGATCAACCGCACGGCGCGGCTGCGTGATCTGGCGCATGGCGGTCAGACGGTACTGTCGGGGGCGACCGAACCGATGATCCTGGATCGCTTGCCCGACGGGGTGTGGCTGGCCGATCTGGGCAGCCACGCGTTGCGGGATCTGCCCCGGCCGGAGCGCGTCGTGCAGCTGTGCCACCCCGATCTGCGCAACGACTTCCCGCCACTTCGCGTCCGCCGGGCAGTCGTGTCGCACAACTTGCCGGCCCAGTTGACCAGCTTCGTCGGGCGCCGGGCTCAAATGGCCGAACTGCGAGATGCCGTCACTGCAAACCGGCTCCTCACGCTGACCGGCGCGGGAGGTGCCGGCAAAACTCGACTCGCCGTCGAAGTCGCCTCGCGGCTCGCGGACGAGTTCGCCGACGGAGTGTGGTACGTCGATCTGGCACCGGTCACCATCCCGGGGATGGCGCCGGTGACCGTGGCGCGCACGCTGGGTCTGCCGGATCAGCCGGGCCGCTCGACGATGGACCTGCTCAAGCGGTTCTTCGGCGACAAGGCGGTATTGCTGCTCCTGGACAATTGCGAGCATCTGCTCGACGCGTGCGGGAGCCTGGTTGTCGAATTGCTTGCGGCCTCACCGCACCTCACGATCCTGACCACCAGCCGCGAACCACTCGGCGTGCCGGGTGAGTTGAGCTGGCGGGTGCCGTCGCTGTCACTCGAGGACGAGGCGATCGAGTTGTTCACCGACCGCGCCCGACGTGTCCGCCCGGAATTCGTTGTGACCGAGTCGAACAGAGCGCTGGTCGAAGAGATCTGCCGACGGCTCGATGGCATGCCGTTGGCACTCGAGCTCGCCGCGGCACGGGTCCGGGCGCTGTCGTTGCGCCAGATCGTGGACAGCCTGCACGACCGGTTCCGGCTGCTCACCGGCGGCGCACGCACGGCCGTGCGGCGGCAGCAGACGCTGCGGGCGTCGGTGGATTGGTCGCACGCGCTGCTCACCGAGCCGGAGCGAATCCTGTTCCGCCGGTTGGCGGTTTTCGCCGGCGGATTTGACCTGGAGGCCGCCCAGCCCGTCGCCGCCGGCACTGCGGCCGAAAGCTATCAGTTGCTCGACCAACTGGGCCTGCTGGTCGACAAGTCGCTGGTGGTGGCCTTTGAGCCTGGCACCGGCACCGGGATGAGATACGGGTTGCTGGAGACCGTGCGCCAGTACGCTCAGGAAAAGCTCGGCGAGTCCGGCGAGGCTGACGAGGTGCGCACCCGCCACCGCGACCACTACTCGGCCACGGCCGCCGACCTGGAAGCGCGCGGCCACAGCCACGACGACGAGCTGCTGGAGTGGGCGCAAACCGAAATCGACAATCTGAGGGCCGCATTCGCGTGGAGCCGCGAACATTCGGAGTTCGCGACGGCCCTGCAGCTCGTCGAATCGCTGCGCCCGTTATGGTTGCGAGCCGGCCGTGTCAAAGAGGCGCTGATTGGTCTGGACGCCCTTTTGGCTGACGAGAGCCAGACACAGGTGTCGCCCGAAGTCTGGGTTGGCATGGTGACCCAGCGAGCGATTCTCGCGGCGTGGGCGGGCGTACCGACGGACTTGGATCAGGCACGGCAGGCGCTGGCGATGGCCCGTCGACTCGACGACCCCGCGCTCGTCACTCGGGCGCTCATCGCATGCGGCCGACACGCATACCAAGACGCCGAGGCCGCGCGAGCCTACTTCGGCGAGGCAAATGACCTGGCCCGGGCCAACTCCGATAGATGGAGCCAGTGCCAGATCTTCGGCTACGAGGCGGCCGCGGCGTCCGTCGCCGGTGAGCCCGTCGCGGCGTGTGCCGCCGCCGAACGGGGACGCGACCTTGCTGACGCTTTAGGTGATCGATTCTTCTCGCGGCACTGCCGAGCTTGGTTGTCGATGGGGTTGGGGATGCGCGGAGATATGGCGGGCGGCATGGAAGTCAGCACTGCGCTGGCCGACGAGGCCGAGGCGGCCGGCGACCTCACGATGAAGGTTTACGGTCATGTCTGTGTCGGCATAATCAATGCGTTTCGGGGTGATGCGGCCGCGGCCTATGAGGCGGCCCAATCGGCCCTGGACGCCGCGGAGGCGATCGGCGGATTGCTGGAAGACACGGTTTACGCCGTTTTCGCGGAAGCCGCTCTGACCGACGGCGACGCTGTTGCCGCAGCGCGGGCGGTCCAGAACGCGTGGAAGCACACCAATCCCCAGCGCGAGTCCTTCACCGCACTCGTCACCCCGATGGCCGAGGTCGCACTCGCGTGTGGTGATCTGGCGCCGGCGCGCCGTTGGGCCGACGACGGCGTCGCCGCTGCATCGGGCTGGTATCGGCTGAAGGCACTGACGCTGCGCGCTTATATCGCCATCGCGCAGGGCAATCCCGAACAGGCCGAGCGCGACGCCCACGACGCCCTCGCCTTGGTCCTCCGCACCGGCGCCTACCTTCGGGTGGCCGATACCCTGGAATGCCTCGCCCGCCTGGCTGCCGGCAGCGGCAACCACCCGTATGCGGCGCGCCTGTTCGGTGCCGCGGCGGCGATCCGGGAGCGCCTGGGGCAGGCCCGCCGGCCGATGTATCAAGCCGGCTACGATTCCGCGGTCAATGCCGTTCGGGACTCGTTGGGGCAGAAAGACTTCGACGCTATCCGGGCCGAAGGTGCCGCACTGTCCACCGAGGAGGCGATCGCCTACGCCCAGCGCGGCCGCGGCGAACGCAAGCGTCCCCCCAGCGGCTGGGGATCGCTGACTCCCATGGAAAACGATGTGGTGGCTCTGGTGCGGGAAGGGCTGGGCAACAAGGAGATCGGCGCACGGCTGTTTGTCTCCCCGCGCACGGTGCAGAGCCACCTCACCCACGTCTACGCCAAGCTCGGCTTGACCTCGCGTGTTCAGCTCGTCCAGTTGTCGCTCGAAGGCGGACAAAAGACATAGTGCCCTCCGCCCAGTGACTTCTGTGACGAAGGTGACTGCGCTAGCCCGCCGCGCGCGAATCACTTTGCCGCGACGACGAATCCGTGGATGATCGACTCGATGTCGGGCGCCTGCGCGGCCGCCTGGTCGGCGCGGCCGGTGATGGTCAGCTGGACCAGGTAGCGCTGGTTCGCGGGCGGCGATCCGGTGGGCAGGACGATCCGGTTCCAGCTGTGCAGCCGCGTGCCGTCGAGGTCGTAGCTGCCCTGGATCATCGACGAGGGAAAGCCGTTGTAGTTCGCAGTCGAGGCGTCCAGCTGCTTGAAGTCCTCGAACAGCTGGGCGTCGTCGTTGCCGTGCTTGATCACCTGGGCCGGGTCGAAATCCCCTCCCGTCAATTTGAAGACCACCAGCCGGGCTGTCGGATACTTGCCGCCCTTGGAGATGATCACCGTCTCCTTGGCGATGTTCGGGCTGGTAAACGGCGACCAGCCCGGTGGTGTCGGTATCGACACGGTCAGATCCGGCAGCGAGCCCGGCGCGACCTGTTGGCCGTTGACGCCGATGTTCTGCAGGTACTGCGACAGCGGAACGGGCTTGCCCGTCGTCGTGGTGGTAGTGCCGGCGGTCGAACTCGTGGTCCAAACCGACTGGTAGTCAGGCGCTTTCGGTGGTGAACAGGCGCACAGCAGCACAGCCGCCACCGCCAGGGCGCCGGGCAGCGCCTTCACAGAATCTCGCGCACCGCGTCGATCGGCCGCGCCAGCCGGGTGCCCTTCGGTGTGACGACAAACGGCCGCTCGATCAGGATCGGATGCTCGGCCATCGCGTCGAGCAGTTGATCGTCGGTCGCATCGGCGAGACCGAGCTCGGCGTAGAGCGGTTCGCGCTTGCGCACGGCGGTGCGTACGTCGATGCCGGCGTCGCGGATCATGCGAAGGAGGTCGGCCCGCGACGGCGGTGTCTTCAGGTACTGGACGACGGTCGGCTCAACGCCGTTGTCCCGCAACAAATCCAGCGTCTTGCGTGAGGTGCTGCATTTGGGGTTGTGGTAGATGACGGTGTCGCGCGAACCCATCTACGCGTCCCCGTCGAAAAGCCCTGTCACGGAGCCGTTTTCGAACACGGCGCGGATGGTGCTGGCCAGCAGCGGCGCAATGGACAAGACGGTGAGCTGCGGGAAACGCTTCTCCTCGCCGATCGGGAGCGTGTTGGTGACGATGACCTCACGCGCGCCGCACGCCGCCAGCCGCTCGGCGGCCGGGTCGGAGAGCACGCCGTGGGTGGCCGCGATCACCACGTCGCTGGCGCCGTCTTCGCGCAACAGGTTGACCGCGCCGGCGATGGTGCCGCCGGTGTCGATCATGTCGTCGATCAGGACGCAGGTGCGGCCTTCGACTTCGCCGACGACGCGGTTGGAGACCACCTGGTTGGGCACCCGCGGGTCGCGGGTCTTGTGGATGAAGGCCAGCGGAACCCCGCCCAGCGCGTCGGCCCATTTCTCGGCGATGCGCACCCGGCCGGAGTCGGGGGAGACCACCACCATGTTGCCGTCGGGGTAGTTGTCCTTGATGTAGCCGGTCAGCAGGTTCTGACCGCGCATGTGGTCGACGGGCCCGTCGAAGAAACCCTGGATCTGGTCGGTGTGTAGGTCGACCGTCACGATCCGGTCGGCGCCGGCGGTCTTCAGCAGGTCGGCGACCAGCCGCGCCGAGATGGGCTCGCGGCCGCGGTGCTTCTTGTCCTGGCGCGCGTAGGGGTAGAACGGCATGACCGCCGTGATCCTCTTCGCACTGCCCCGCTTGAGCGCGTCGATCATGATCAGCTGTTCCATCAGCCAGTTGTTGACCGGCGCGGGATTGGATTGCAGGACAAAGGCGTCGCAGCCGCGCACCGATTCGTGGAACCGAACGAAGATCTCGCCGTTGGCGAATTCCCGGGCCGTCTGGGCGGTGACGTGGACGTCGAGTTCCTTGGCGACCTGTTCGGCCAGCTCGGGATGCGCGCGGCCGGAAAAAAGCATCAGATTTTTTCGATTATCGGTCCAGTCGTGGCTCAACGCACTGCCCTGCCTCGGGATCGAAATGGAAGCCCCATCGTACGTAGCGAATCGTACGGAACTGTGGCCGGGTTGCCAGGGACCAAACTCACGGTGTCTATTCGGGCTCTGAATTCTCGGAATCTTCCTCGGCGGCCTCGGCGGCCTCGGCGGCCGCTTTCTCCGCCGCTTGGGCCGCCGCGCTGCCCGGCCGCTTGCGCTGCACCCAGCCCTCGATGTTGCGTTGCGGCCCCGCCGACACCGCCAGCGCCCCGGGCGGGACGTCCTCGCGCACGACGGTGCCGGCGCCCGTGTAGGCCCCGTCGCCGACGGTCACCGGCGCGACGAACATGGTGTCCGACCCGGTGCGCACGTGTGAGCCGATCGTGGTGCGCCGCTTGGTTTCGCCGTCGTAGTTGACGAACACGCTGGACGCGCCGATGTTGCTGTGCTCGCCGATGTCGGCGTCGCCGACGTAGGTCAGGTGCGGCACCTTGGTGCCCGTCCCGATGTTGGAGTTCTTGGCCTCGACGAACGCGCCGAGCTTGCCGTCGGAGCCCAGCGCCGTCCCTGGCCGCAGGTAGGTATACGGGCCGACGGCGGCGCCGTCCCCGATCGACGAGGACGTGCCGTGCGTGCGCACCACCGACGCGCCGTCGCCGACGGTGACGTCGGTCAGCGTGGTGTCGGGGCCGACGACGCAGCGGCCCCCGACACGCGTGCGCCCGAGCAGCTGGGTGCCGGGATGGATCACGGTGTCGCGGCCGATCGTGACGTCGACATCGATCCAGGTGGTGGCCGGATCGACGATGGTCACGCCGGACAGCTGGTGGGCGGCGACGATGCGACGGTTCAGCTCGGCGCCCAACTCGGCCAGCTGCACCCGGTTGTTGACGCCGGCCACCAGCGCGCTGTCGGCGACGTGCAGGGCGTGCACGATCCGGCCGTCGCCGCGGAGGATGGCTACGACGTCGGTCAGGTAGAGCTCCTGCTGGGCGTTGTTGGCGCTCAGCCGGCTCAGCGCCGAGCGCAGCGGCTCGATGTCGAAGGCGTAGACGCCCGCGTTGACCTCGTGGATCTCGCGTTGCGAGGGCGTCGCGTCGGCGTGCTCGACGATCGCCGTGACCTCGTCGTCCTGGGTGCGCAGGATGCGGCCGTAGCCGGACGGATCGCTCAGCGTCGTGGTGAGCACCGTCGCGGCGGCCGCGCCCGCGCCGTGGGTGGCGATCAGGCCGGCCAGCGTGTCGGCGTCGAGCAGCGGCGTGTCGCCCGAGGTGACGACCACGACTCCGGCGTAATCGTCGGGCAGGGCGGACAGGCCGCACAGCACCGCGTGGCCGGTGCCCAGCGGCCGGTCCTGCAGCGCCACGTCGATCGTGCGTCCCAGGTGGTCGGCCAGCCCGGTGACGAGCGGCTCGATGCGTTGGTGCTCGTGTCCGAGGACCACCACCAGATGCCGGGGGGCCACCTTGGCGACGGCGTGCAGCGAATGCGACAGCATGCTGCGGCCGGCGATCGTGTGCAGCACCTTCGGGGTGTCCGACCGCATTCGGGTGCCGGGTCCGGCCGCGAGAACCAGGACCGCGGTATCACCACGAAGCGACATGCAACTCTCCTCAACCGTCGGCGCGAGTGCGCGTGTTCGTACGCCGACACGCCGTCAAGCGTGGCATTTCAGGCACGCTCGAGGCAAAGAACCTGGCCTTCTTGGGGCTCCGTCGCCAGGACTCGAACCTGAACTCTCAGAACCAAAATCTGATGTGCTGCCGATTACACCACGACGGATTGCTCACTCACAGGGCGCAGGCGCCACCATGAGACTCTAGACGGGGCGGTTCCGGTGCGCCGAACCGATACGCTGATTGACGTGGCCGTTCTCGACGCCTCCACGCAAAAGGAGCCCGACAAAGAAGCCCGGGCCCCGCGCGCCCGGATGACCGGAAGCGAGCGGCGCCAGCAGCTCATCGGCATCGCCCGCTCGCTGTTCGCCGAGCGTGGCTACGAGGGCACCTCGATCGAAGAGATCGCGCTGCGGGCCAACGTGTCCAAACCCGTCGTGTACGAACACTTCGGCGGCAAGGAGGGCCTGTACGCCGTCGTCGTCGACCGGGAGATGTCGGCGTTGCTGGACGGCATCACGTCGTCGCTGACCAACAACCGGTCCCGGGTGCGGGTCGAGCGCGTCGCGCTGGCCCTGCTCACCTATGTCGAGGAGCGCACCGACGGGTTCCGGATCATGATTCGCGACTCGCCGGCGGCGATCAGCTCGGGCACCTACTCCAGCCTGCTCAACGACGCGGTGAGCCAGGTCAGCTCCATCCTGGCCGGCGACTTCGCCCGCCGGGGCCTGGATCCGGACCTGGCGCCGCTCTACGCGCAGGCGCTGGTGGGCTCGGTGTCGATGACGGCGCAGTGGTGGCTCGACACGCGTGAGCCCAAGAAGGAAGTGGTCGCCGCGCACCTGGTCAACCTGATGTGGAACGGCCTGACCCACCTGGAGGCCGACCCCCGGCTGCAGGACGAGTAGCTAACCGCAGTCGCGCGACAACATATCGGCGATCGTTTCGCGGCGGATCAGGGCGCGGGCCCGGCCGTCCTTCACCGCCACCACGGCCGGCCGCCCGACCATGTTGTAGTTCGACGCCATGCTGTGGTGATAGGCGCCGGTGCAGGCGACGGCCAACACGTCACCGGGGCGAAGGTCGGCGGGCAGCTCGATGTCGCGGGCGATCTCGTCGCCCGCCTCGCAGTGCCGGCCGACCACCGAGACGCGCTGCTTGATTCCCGTCGGGTGCCGGTTCGCCAGCGTGACGGTGTATTGCGCGCCGTATAAGGACACGCGCGGGTTGTCGCTCATTCCCCCGTCGACGGCGACGAAGGTGCGGCCGCCGGGCCGCGTCTTCACCGAGCACACCCGATACAGCGTCACACCCGCCCGGCCGCTGATGGCGCGTCCGGGTTCCACGACGATGGTCGGCCGCGGGAAATGCTCTGCGGCGCACGCCTCGTCCAGGGCGTCCTCGATGACGCGGGCCAGCTCGTCGACGTCGAGCTCCCGATCGCCGGGGAGATAGGGGATCGCGTGGCCGCCGCCGATGTTGAGTTCGGTCAGGATGACGCCGTGGCGGGCCCGGATGTCGGCCATGGCGGCGATCATCCGGCGGATCGCCACGCCGTAGAGGGCCGGGTCGGCGACCTGCGAGCCGATATGGCAGTGCAATCCCACCAGGTCGAGAATCGGGTGCGCCAGCACCCGGCGCACCGCGTCGGCCGCGTGGCCACCGGCGAGGCTGAAGCCGAATTTCTGGTCGCTGATGCCGGTGGTGACCGCGCGGTGCCCGTGAATGTCGATATCGGGGGTAACCCGGATCAGCACCGGCTGGCGGCGGGCCGCCACGCCCGCGAGGTAGGCGATCTCGATGAACGAATCGAGCACGATGCGCCCGATGCCCGCGACCGCCGCGTCGCGCAGCTCGTCGGGCGATTTCGCGTTGCCGTGCATGACAATCCGCGTCGGGGCCACCCCGCCGGCCAGGGCGATGGCCAGTTCGCCGCTCGAGCAGACGTCGATGCCGAGGCCCTCCTCACGCGCCCACCGCGCCACCGCGGTGGTCAGCAGCGACTTCCCGGCGTACACCACCCCGACACCGCGCAGCGCCTTGCGGTAGCGACGGGCGCGACCGCGGAAGTCGGCCTCGTCGACCACGTAGGCCGGGGTGCCGAACTCGTCGGCGACATCGACCAGCGGCACGCCACCCACGCAGAGGCGCCCCGCCTCGTCGGCGCGGGTGGTGACCGGCCAGATCGTGGAATCCAGCCGGCGGGATGCCACCCGACCGAGGGACGGCACGATGTCAAGCAGCGTCATGACTTCACAGTGCGTCCCGCCTGTGCTGAGAGCCGCTTTTCTTACGGTCCCTTGACGGCGCCGGGGCCGATCTTGACGGAGTTTGGCGCCCCTAGAATGGATTCATCATGACCGCACCGGGGGCTGCCCGCCCAGAAACCCCGATCGCGGGGCTCGTGGATCTGGCGCTGACCGCGCCGACCTTCCGGCAATTGATCGACACCGCGGGCACCCGACCCGCCGAATTGAGCCTGGTCGGACCGGCCAGCGCCCGGGTGCTCGTCGCCGGCGCGCTGGCGCGGGTCGGACCGTTGCTGGTGGTCACCGCGACCGGGCGCGAGGCCGACGACCTGACCGCCGAACTGCGCGGAGCGTTCGGGGGCGCGGTGGCGGCCTTCCCGTCCTGGGAAACCCTGCCGCACGAACGGCTTTCACCCGGCGTCGACACCGTCGGCAACCGCATGCTGGTGCTGCGCCGGCTGGCCCATCCCGACGACGCGCTGCTGGGCACGCCGCTGCAAGTCGTGGTCACGGCGGTGCGTTCGCTGTTGCAACCGATGACGCCGCGGCTGGGCGACGTGGAGCCGGTCACCCTGAGCGTCGGCCGGGAGATCGCCTTCGAGGACGTCATCGCCCGGCTGGTCGAGCTGGCCTACACCCGGGTGGACATGGTCGGCCGGCGCGGTGAGTTCGCCGTGCGCGGCGGGATCCTCGACGTCTTCCCGCCGACCGCCGAACACCCGGTGCGCGTCGAGTTCTGGGGCGACGAGGTCAGCGAGATGCGGATGTTCGCCGTCGCCGACCAGCGCTCCATTCCGGAGCTCGAGGTCGACACGGTGATCGCGGTGGCCTGCCGCGAACTGCTGCTCACCGACGACGTGCGCGAGCGGGCCGCCGCGCTGGGCGCCCGGCACTCCGGACCCGAGCCCGCCATCACCGGCAGCGTGTCCGACATGCTGGCCAAGCTGGGCGAGGGCATCGCGGTCGACGGCATGGAGGCGCTGCTGCCCGTGCTGCGGCCCGGCGAACACGTCCTGCTCACCGACCAGCTGGCCGCCGGCACGCCCGTGTTGCTGTGTGACCCGGAGAAGGTGCGCACCCGGGCCGCCGACCTGATCAAGACGGGCAGCGAGTTCCTCGAGGCGTCGTGGTCCGTCGCGGCGCTCGGCACGGATGCGCCCGTCGACGTCGCGCAGTTCGGCGGGTCGGGGTTCGCCGAACTCGACGACGTGCGCGCCGCCGCCGCCAGGTCCGGTCACCCGTGGTGGACCCTGAGCCAGCTCTCCGACGAGTCCGCGACCGAGCTCGATGTGCGGCCGTCGCCGTCGGCCCGCGGGCATCAGCACGACATCGACGGGATCTTCGCGATGCTGCGCGCGCACGTCAGCACCGGCGGGTACGCCGCCGTCGTCGCGCCGGGCACCGGGACCGCCCACCGCGTGGTCGAGCGGCTCGCCGAGTCCGACACCCCCGCCGGCATGCTGGACTGCGGCGCGGCACCGAAGGCTGGCGTCGTCGGTGTCCTCAAGGGCCCGCTGCACGACGGGGTCATCGTCGAGGGCGCCAACCTCGTCGTCATCACCGAGGCCGACCTCACCGGCAGCCGGGTCACCGCCGTCGAGGGCAAGCGGCTGGCGGCCAAGCGGCGCAACACCGTCGACCCGTTGGCGTTGACGGCGGGCGACCTCGTCGTCCACGACCAGCACGGCATCGGCCGATTCGTCGAGATGGTCGAGCGCACCGTCGGCGGGGCGCGGCGCGAATACCTGGTGCTGGAGTACGCCTCGTCAAAAGGCAGGGGTGGCGGCGCTAAAAACACAGACAAGCTCTACGTCCCGATGGACTCGCTGGACCAGCTGTCCCGCTACGTCGGCGGTCAGGCGCCGGCGCTGAGCCGGCTCGGTGGCAGCGACTGGGCCAACACCAAGACCAAGGCCCGCCGCGCGGTGCGCGAGATCGCCGGCGAGCTGGTGTCGCTGTACGCCAAACGGCAGGCCAGCCCCGGGCACGCGTTCGGGCCGGACACCCCGTGGCAGGCCGAGATGGAGGACGCGTTCGGGTTCACCGAGACCGTCGACCAGCTCACCGCGATCCAAGAGGTCAAGGCCGACATGGAAAAGCCGATCCCGATGGACCGGGTGATCTGCGGCGACGTCGGCTACGGCAAGACCGAGATCGCGGTGCGGGCGGCGTTCAAGGCGGTCCAGGACGGCAAGCAGGTCGCCGTGCTGGTGCCCACCACGCTGCTGGCCGACCAGCACCTGCAGACGTTCAGCGAGCGGATGGCCGACTTCCCGATCACCGTCAAGGGACTGTCCCGGTTCACCGACTCCGCGGAGTCGCGAGCCGTGATCGACGGCATGGCCGACGGGTCGGTCGACATCGTGATCGGCACCCATCGGCTGCTGCAGACCGGGGTGCGCTGGAAGGATCTGGGCCTGGTCGTCGTCGACGAGGAGCAGCGGTTCGGCGTCGAGCACAAGGAGCACATCAAGTCGCTGCGCACCCACGTCGACGTGCTGACCATGAGCGCCACCCCGATCCCGCGCACCTTGGAGATGAGCCTGGCGGGGATCCGCGAGATGTCGACCATCCTGACGCCGCCCGAGGAACGGTACCCGGTGCTGACCTACGTCGGCCCGCACGACGACAAGCAGGTCGCGGCCGCCCTTCGGCGCGAGCTGCTGCGCGACGGCCAGGCGTTCTACGTGCACAACCGGGTCAGCTCCATCGACCGGGCCGCGGCCCGGGTCCGCGAGCTGGTGCCCGAGGCGCGGGTGGTCGTCGCGCACGGGCAGATGCCCGAGGAGCGCCTGGAGCGCACCGTGCAGGGGTTCTGGAACCGCGAATACGACATCCTGGTGTGCACCACGATCGTGGAGACCGGGCTGGACATCTCCAACGCCAACACCCTGATCGTCGAGCGCGCCGACACCTTCGGCCTGTCCCAGCTGCACCAGCTGCGCGGCCGGGTCGGCCGCAGCCGCGAGCGCGGCTACGCCTACTTCCTCTACCCGCCGCACGCGCCGCTGACCGAGACGGCCTACGACCGGCTGGCGACCATCGCCCAGAACAACGAGCTGGGCGCGGGCATGGCGGTCGCGCTCAAGGACCTCGAGATCCGCGGCGCGGGCAACGTCTTGGGCGTCGAGCAGTCCGGGCACGTCGCCGGGGTCGGCTTCGACCTGTACGTGCGGCTGGTGGGCGAGGCCGTCGAGGCCTATCGCGCCGCCGCCGACGGCCAGACGGTCACCACGCCCGAGGAGCCCAAGGACGTGCGGATCGACCTGCCGGTCGACGCGCACCTGCCGCCGGACTACATCGCCAGCGACCGGCTGCGGCTGGAGGCCTACCGGCGCCTGGCCGCCGCCGGTGACGACGCTGCCGTCGGCGCCGTCGTTGAAGAGCTCGTCGACCGCTACGGCGCACTGCCCGAGCCCGCCGAGCGGCTGTTGGCCGTGGCCAGGTTGCGGCTGCTGTGCCGGGCCGCCGGCATCACCGAGGTGTCGGCCCCGTCGGCGACGACCGTGCGGCTGTCGCCGGTCACGCTGCCGGATTCGGCCCAGGTGCGGCTCAAGCGGATGTACCCCGCGGCGCACTATCGCGCCACGACGTCCACGGTCCAGGTGCCCATTCCGCGGGCCGGCGGGGTCGGCGCGCCGCGCCTGCGCGACGTCGAGCTGCTGCAGATGGTGGCCGACCTTGTCACGGCACTGCAGGGAAAACCACAGATAGAGGTTGGTATAACGGGGTCACAGCCGGCACCGATGTCCGGGGAGGAGCGGCGCGCATGATCGTCGTCTTGTTCGACCCCCGCCGCCCGTCGCTGGTGCCCGTCGAGGCCATCGAGCACCTCGCCGGCGAGGTGCAGTACACCGAGGAGATGCCGGTCGCGGTGCCCTGGTCGCTGCCCGCCGCGCGGCCGGTGCACTCCGGCGACCCCGACGCCCCGGCGCCGGTGCTGTTGTCCTCCGATCCGGACCACCCCGCAGTCGCCGCCCGGCTGGCGGCCGGGGCCCGGTTGATCTCGGCGCCCGACCGGCCGCGCGGCGAGCGACTGGTCGACGCCGTGGCGCTGATGGACAAGCTGCGCACCGCGGGGCCGTGGGAAAGCGAACAGACCCACGACTCGTTGCGCAGGTTCCTGCTCGAGGAGACCTACGAGCTGCTGGACGCCGTGCGCAGCGGCGACGCCGACCAGCTGCGCGAGGAACTGGGCGACGTGCTGCTGCAGGTCCTCTTCCACGCCCGCATCGCCGAGGACGCGCCGCAGTCCGCGTTCACCATCGACGACGTCGCGGCCACGTTGATGCGCAAGCTGGGCAATCGCGTACCCGGAGTCCTTGCCGGCCAATCGATTTCGCTTGAAGAGCAGCTGGCGCAGTGGGAGGAGGCCAAGGCCTCAGAAAGGGCGGCAAAGGCGCGAAACTCGGTGATGGACGACGTGCACACCGGCCAACCGGCACTGGCTTTGGCGCAGAAGGTGATTCAGCGCGCCGAGAAGGCGGGGCTGCCCGCCGACCTCATCCCCGTCGAGATGACCGCTATATCCGTATCCGCCGACGTCGACGCGGAAAGCGCGCTTCGCGCGGCGGTTTTGGAGTTCGTGGACACCGTCCGCGCCGTGGAGACGGCGATCGCGGCGACGCGCCGCGGCGACGACGTTCCCGTGGAGCTCGATGTGGCCCAGCTGGGCGAAATCGCCGAGGAGGAGTGGCGCGCGCACTGGCCTTCCGGCGAATCGACCGCCGAAGACGCGGCCGGGGAGCCGATGCCCGCGGAACAGCCGGGCGATGCCGGCGCCAAAGCGCCCGGCGGGGGCTCCAAGAAGCGCCGGGGCCGCAAATGACAGTTGCGCTACGGGGTCGGGCCGAGGCACCGGACAGCGATGCGCGCGTAATTTGCCGCTCTTCTCGTCGCTTACGGGTAATGTCGCGCATGAGGTGCGAATCCGGTCCGCGGCCATTGTTCGGAGTTTGCTAGCCACAGTTGCCGGCAGCTAACCGCCGAGAAGGTGCAATCGGGCGCGGTGACGGCGCGCTCGGAGCCGGAATCGACCGGGTAGCCCCGAATCCCGTGGGACGATGGTTCTGGCCGGAGTTCGTGTCGGGGAGTAGCAGGGGAGCGTAGCAGGGCATGGTGTCGCCGAGGCGATGGTTGCGGGCGGCCGCCGTGATCGGCGCGACCGCCATGCTTCTCGCGTCCAGCTGCACCTGGCAGCTCAGCCTGTTCATCCCCGAAGGCGTGCCACCGCCGGTCGGGGATCCGGTGCCGCCGGTGGACACGCACGTCAGCGGTCGGCCCGCGGATCAATTGCGCCAATGGGCCGAGCAGCGGTCGGCGGCATTGGAGATTCCGGTGATCGCGCTGGAGGCCTACGCGTACGCCGCCCGGGTCGCCGAGGTGGAAAACCCGAAGTGCCACATCGCGTGGACCACGCTGGCGGGCATCGGGCAGGTCGAAAGCCACCACGGCACGTACCGGGGCGCCACCCTGTCTCCTAACGGGGATGTGAGCCCGCCCATCCGCGGTGTGCGGCTGGACGGCAGCGGGGGCACCCTGCGCATCGTCGACACCGAGGAAGCCGACGGCGAGGCCGGCGTGGTGCGCGCGATGGGGCCGATGCAGTTCATTCCGGAGACCTGGCGGCTCTACGGGGTCGACGCTCACAACGACGGCCGCGTCAGCCCGGACAACATCGACGATGCGGCGCTGGCGGCGGCGGGCTACCTGTGTTGGCGCGGCAAGGACCTCGGGACCCCACGCGGGTGGATCACCGCGCTGCGGGCCTACAACAACTCCGGCGTCTACGCGCGGGCGGTGCGGGACTGGGCGACCGCCTACGCGGCGGGTCACCCGCTGTAGCAGGATGTATCGCTGACCCACGCTTACGACGCAAGGAGAACCCAGTGCCGATTATCGAGCAGGTCGGGGCCCGCGAGATCCTTGATTCCCGCGGTAACCCGACGGTCGAGGTCGAGATAGCCCTGATGGACGGGACGTTCGCCCGCGCCGCGGTGCCGTCCGGTGCGTCGACGGGCGAGCATGAGGCGGTCGAGTTGCGTGACGGCGGTGAGCGTTACGGCGGCAAGGGCGTGCAGAAGGCGGTGCAGGCCGTGCTCGACGAGATCGGTCCGGCGGTCATCGGGCTCAACGCCGACGACCAGCGGCTCGTGGACCAGGCGCTGGTGGACCTCGACGGCACCCCGGACAAGTCCCGGCTGGGCGGCAACGCGATCCTGGGTGTCTCACTCGCGGTGGCCAAGGCGGCCGCCGATTCCGCCGAGTTGCCGCTGTTCCGCTACATCGGCGGACCCAACGCGCACATCCTGCCCGTGCCGATGATGAACATCCTCAACGGCGGTGCCCACGCCGACACCGCCGTCGACATCCAGGAGTTCATGGTGGCGCCGATCGGCGCGCCCAGCTTCGCCGAGGCGTTGCGGTGGGGCGCCGAGGTGTACCACTCGCTCAAGTCGGTGCTGAAAAAGGAGGGCCTGTCCACCGGCCTGGGCGACGAGGGCGGGTTCGCCCCCGACGTGGCCGGCACCACCGCGGCGCTCGACCTGATCGGCCGGGCCGTCGAATCTGCGGGTTTCAAACTCGGCACCGACGTCGCGCTGGCCCTCGACGCGGCGGCCACCGAGTTCTACGCCGACGGCACCGGATACACCTTCGAGGGCTCGACCCGCACCGCCGAGCAGATGGCGGAGTTCTACGCCGGGCTGCTCGGCTCCTATCCGCTGGTATCGCTGGAAGACCCGCTGGCCGAGGATGATTGGGACGGCTGGGCCGCGCTGACGGCGTCGATCGGCGACCGCGTGCAGATCGTCGGCGACGACATCTTCGTCACCAATCCCGAGCGGCTGGAAGAAGGTGTCGAGAAGGGCGTCGCAAACGCGTTGCTGGTCAAGGTGAATCAGATCGGCACGCTGACCGAGACGCTCGACGCCGTCGCGCTGGCCCACCACAGCGGGTACCGCACGATGATGAGCCACCGCAGCGGCGAGACGGAGGACACCACGATCGCCGACCTGGCGGTGGCCGTCGGTTCCGGTCAGATCAAGACCGGCGCGCCCGCCCGCAGCGAGCGCGTGGCCAAATACAATCAGCTGTTGCGGATCGAGGAGGCCCTCGGCGACGCCGCGCGCTACGCCGGCGATCTGGCTTTCCCGCGGTTCGCGCTGGAGCAGAAATAGGTTGAAATAGGTTGACGCCCAAGCCCGATCCGAAGCGGCGCTCCCCGGCCTCGCGCCCGGGGAAGGCCGGTGACTCGGTTCGGCGCCGTCGCCCCGTCAAACCCTCGGCGCCACCGCAAAGCGCCAACCACGCCGGCCGCAACACCACGCGGTCGCTGCAGGAACGTGTCGTCGAGCCCATCAAGCGGCAGGTCGCCGAGTCCGTCGAACAGCGGTCCGATCAGCGGCTGGGATTCACCGCACGCCGGGCCGCGGTGCTGGCCGCGGTGATCTGCGTGCTGACCCTGACCATCGCCGGCCCGGTGCGGACCTACTTCGCGCAACGCACCGAGATGAATCAGCTGGCCGCGAGCGAGGCCGCGCTGCGCCGCCAGATCGCCGATTTGGAACAGAAGAAAGTGAAACTCGGTGACCCGGCCTACATCGCGGCGCAGGCCCGCGAGCGCCTGGGCTTCGTGATGCCCGGGGACATCCCGTTCCAGGTTCAGCTTCCGCCGACGGCGGCGGTACCCGCGCAGCCCGGAGCGGACACGGCGAAGCCGGCCAGCCACGACCCGTGGTACACCTCGCTGTGGCACACCATCGCCGACGCTCCGCACCTGCCGCCGACGCTTCCGCCGCCCCCGCCCAATCCCCCCACGCCCGGTGGTTGACCCTGCCGACCTGGATGCGGTGGCGCGTCAGCTCGGGCGCGAGCCGCGCGGGGTCCTTCAGGTCGCCTACCGGTGTCCCAACGGCGAACCGGGCGTGGTGAAGACGGCCCCGAAACTGCCTGACGGCACGCCCTTTCCGACGCTGTACTACCTGACGCATCCGGCGCTGACCGCGGCCGCGAGCAGGCTCGAGACGACGGGATTGATGCGCGAGATGACCGAGCGGTTGCGGGGGGATCCCGAACTGGCGGCGGCATACCGGCGAGCCCACGAGTCGTATCTGGCCGAACGCGACGCCATCGAATCGCTGGGCACCACGTTTTCCGCCGGGGGAATGCCGGATCGGGTCAAGTGCCTGCACGTGCTGATCGCGCACTCGCTGGCTAAGGGGCCCGGCGTGAATCCGCTCGGCGACGAGGCTTTGGCGATGCTGGCCGTCGAACCCGCGCTGGCCGGCGTGTTGGTGGCGGGGCAGTGGTGAGCCGGCTCGCCGCGATCGACTGCGGTACCAACTCGATCCGGTTGTTGATCGCCGATGTCGCTGATGGCCGGCTGCGCGACGTGCATCGCGAGACGCGGATCGTGCGGTTGGGGCAGGGCGTCGACGCGACGGGGGAATTCGCGCCGGACGCGATCGCCCGCACCCGGGCGGCGCTGGCCGATTACGCGTCGCTGCTGAAAACGCATGGCGCCGAACGGGTGCGGATGGTGGCGACCTCGGCGGCTCGCGACGTCGCGAATCGGGACGTGTTCTTCGCGATGACGGCCGAGGTGCTGGGCGCGGTGCTGCCCGGCGCGGTCGCCGAGGTGATCACCGGCGCCGAGGAGGCCGAGCTGTCCTTCCGCGGCGCCGTCGGCGAATTAAACAGCGCCGCAGCGCCATTCGTCGTCGTCGACCTCGGCGGCGGCTCCACCGAGATCGTGGTCGGGGCGGATGCGGCGGTGGCCGGCTACTCCGCCGACATCGGGTGTGTCCGGCTGACCGAGCGCTGCCTGCACTCGGATCCCCCGACGCGGGCGGAGGTGGCGGCGGCCCGTGCGGTGGTTCGCGAGCGGCTCGACGTCGCTTTCGGCGTGGTGCCCGTCGAGGGCGCGCGGACCTGGGTCGGGTTGGCCGGAACGATGACGACGCTGTCGGCGCTGGCCCAGAACATGACGACGTATGACTCCGCGGCCATTCACCTTTCGCGTGTCCCCGGCAGCGCTCTGCTGGCGGTGTGCGAGCGGCTGATCGGCATGAAGCGGGCGGAGCGCGCCGCGCTGGGACCGATGCACGAGGGCCGGGCCGATGTGATCGGGGGTGGGGCGATCGTCGTGGAGGAGTTGGCGCGCGAGCTGCGCGCCCGCGCCGGCGTCGCCGAGCTGATCGTCAGCGAACACGACATCCTGGACGGCATCGTGCTGTCGATCCCCGGCTGAGCGCGAACGTCGACTTGTTGCGCTGATTAGGCCAAAATGGGCGCAACAAGTCGACGCTCGGCGACTCACGCCTCGAACCGGTAGCCCATGCCCGATTCGGTGAGCAGGTGTTTGGGATGCGACGGGTCGTCCTCGAGCTTGCGCCGCAGCTGCGCCAGATACACACGCAGGTAATGGGTTTCGGTGGCGTACGCGGGGCCCCACACCTCCTTCAGCAACTCCTCGCGGCCCACCAGCTTGCCCCGGTTGCGCACCAGCACCTCGAGCATGCCCCACTCGGTCGGCGTGAGATGCACCTCCACGCCGTCCTTGGTGACCTTCTTCGCGGCGAGATCCACCGTGAACGCCTCGGTCTCGATCACCGGTTCATCGACTTCGGACGCCGCGGCGTTGCGGCGCACCGCGGCGCGCAGGCGGGCCAGGAACTCGTCCATCCCAAAGGGTTTCGTCACGTAGTCGTCGGCCCCGGCGTCCAGGGCCCCGACCTTGTCCGACGAGTCCGTGCGCGCCGAGAGCACGATCACCGGCGCCGAGAGCCAGCCGCGCAGGCCTTCCAGCACCTCGATGCCGGATATGTCCGGCAGGCCGAGGTCGAGGATCACCACGTCGGGCTTGTGCTCGGCGGCCGCACGCAGCGCTCCGGCGCCGGTCGACGCGGTGATGACCTCGTAGCCACGCACCGACAGGTTGATGCGCAGCGCGCGCAGGATCTGCGGCTCGTCGTCGATCACCAACACGCGGGTCACAGCGCACCAAACTCCTGCGGCGCGGCCAGATCCACCACGACGGTCAGCCCGCCGCCCGGGGTGTCGCCGGCCGCAATCGTGCCGCCCATCGCCTCGACGAAGCCCCGCGCCACCGACATGCCCAGGCCCACACCCGTGGTGTTGTCGTGATCACCGAGCCGCTGGAAGGCTTCGAAGATCGTGTCCTCGGTGCCCTTGGGTATTCCGGGGCCTTCGTCGATGACGTTGATCAGGACGCGATCGCCCACTCGCCCGGCGTTGACCCGCACCACGCAGTTGGGGGCGTAGCGCAGCGCGTTGTCGATCAGGTTGGCAAGGACGCGTTCCAGCAACCCCGCGTCGGCCATCACCACCGCGTCGCCGACGTCGACTTTGACGCGATCGATGGCCGATCGGTAGAAACCGGTGGCGCCCTTGCCGATACTGACCAGCGCGCGCTGCACCGTTTCCTCCAGATAGACGCGCCGCAGCTCCGGGTGGATCACCCCGGCGGCCAGGCGCGAGGAATCGAGCAGGTTGCCGACCAGCGCGGTCAGCTGGTCGATCGACTCCTCGATGGTGGCCAGCAGTTCGGCGGTGTCCTGGGGGGAGAAGGCCACGTCCTCGGCGCGCAAGCTGGACACCGCCACCTTGGCGGCCGCGAGCGGCGTCCGGAGGTCGTGGCTGACCGCCGAAAGCAGCGAGCGCCGCAGCTCGTCGGCCCGCACGATCGCCTCGGTACGGCTGGCCTCCTCGGCCAGCTCCCGCTGCCTGATCAGGCCCGCCGCCTGCTTGGCCACGGCGCTGAGCACGCGGCGGTCACGGGTGGAGAGCTTCTTGCCGGCCATCAACATCCAGAACTCTTCGTCGCCGACCTCGATCGCGGTGTCCGCCGAATCAACGGTCACACAAGGGTCTTTGCCCACGCAGGCCACGATGTAGCTCTTCTTGCCGGCTGCGCGCTCTTCCTCGCTGGGCTCGCGCAGCATGCTGACGGCGCGCTGCGAGTAGGTCTCCCGCACGCGTTCCAGCAGCGTCTCGAGGTCGGCGCCGCGCAGCACCGACCCCGCGAACAGCGTGAGCAGCTCGGCTTCCTGGGACGCGCGCCGGGCTTCGCGGGTGCGTTTACTGGCGCCGTCGACGAGGACCGCGACCGCGACCGCGATCATCATCAGCACCAATTCGGTGATGGCGGCGTTTGGTTCGGCAATGGTGAAGCTGTGCCGCGGGGGGATCAGGTAGTAGTTCAGCAGCAGCCCGGACAGCACCGCCGAAAGGATCGCCGGGGCAACGCCGCCGAGTAGGCCGACACACAGCACCCCGACGAAGAACAACGCGCTCTCACCGGCGTTGTTCAGGTACGGGTCCAGCAGCGTGACCGTCACGGCGCAAATGACCGACGGCACGATGACGGCCGCCAGCCACGATGCGACGCGGCGCTCGCGGGGCACCAGCGGCCCCAGGTGAAGGCCGCGCTTGGATTCCTCGTGCGTGACGATGTGCACGTCGATCTTCCCGGACCGCTCGACGATCGTCGGGCCGATGCCCTCCTCGAAGATGCGCGCCCACCGGGGCCGGCGGGATGTGCCGATAACCAGCTGGGTGGCGTTGTTCTCGCGGGCGAAATCGAGCAGCGCCGTCGGGACGTCGTCACCGACCACGGTGTGCAGGGACGCGTCGAGGCTGTTGGCCAACTCGCGAACCTTCGTCATCCTGCGTTCCGAGACGCCGGCCAGCCCGTCACCGCGGATGACGTGCACCACCATCAGCTCGGCGCTGGACTTCGACGCGATCCGGGATGCCCGCCGTACCAATGTCTCCGACTCCGGTCCACCGGTGACCGCCACAACGACGCGTTCCCGCGCCTCCCACATGTCGGTGATCTTGTTCTCGGCCCGGTATTTGGCCAGCGCGGTATCCACCTGGTCCGCCAGCCAAAGCAGCGCCAATTCCCTGAGTGCCGTGAGGTTTCCGCGGCGGAAGTAGTTCGACAGTGCCGCGTCGATCCGTTCCGGCGTGTAGACGTTGCCGTGGGACAGCCTGCGGCGCAGGGCCTCCGGGGTGATGTCGATGAGTTCGACCTGCGAAGCCTGGCGCACTATCGAATCCGGGATGGTCTCCTGCTGCTCGATGCCGGTGATCTGGGCGACGACATCGTTGAGGCTTTCCAGGTGCTGGATGTTGACGGTCGAGATCACCGTGATCCCGGCGTCCAGCAGCTCTTCGACGTCCTGCCACCGTTTCTCGTTCTTGCTGCCCGGTGTGTTGGTGTGGGCGAGTTCGTCGACCAGGACCACCTGCGGGTGCCGCGCCAGGACGGCCGGCACGTCGAGCTCGGGGAAGCGACCGCCGCGATAGTCGATGTAGCGGGGTGGAATGACCTCGATGCCCTCAATCAGCTCAGCGGTTTTCGCCCGGCCGTGGGTCTCGACGACGGCCGCCACCACGTCGGTGCCGCGCTCCAGCCGCCGGTGCGCCTCGCCGAGCATCGCGTACGTCTTGCCGACACCGGGTGCGGCGCCGAGGTAGATGCGTAATTCCCCGCGCTTGGGACGGTGGTCGGTCGCGCTCACGTCAACCATCATCCCCCTCGGCGCTAGCTGGTAACCGGATATTGGTGATCGAGTTGCAGGTTGAGCTCCAGCACATTCACCGTCGGCTCACCGACAAAGCCAAGGGTGCGCGCGCTGCGGTACTGCGCGACGACCGCGCGGATCTGATCGGGGCTGACGTGGCGGGCCTTGGCCACCCGGGCGACCTGGATGTCGGCGTAGGCGGGGGAGATATGTGGGTCCAGGCCGCTGCCGCTGGCGGTGACAGCGTCGGCGGGCACGGCCGGTTGGTCGGGGGCGGCCCCGCGGACGGGCACTATCTGGCCGATCGTGTAATCCTCGCCGTATTTGGCGCACTCGACGCGCACCCCCTCGTAGATCACCAGGAACGGCGCCGACGTCGACTGACACGGCTCGTTGACGCTCACCACCCGGGTGGGGTGGACGACGTTGCCGCGGGTATCCCGGGGGCCGATCACCGAGAGCACCGCGCCCACGCCGCCGCCCGTGCAGAACGGGCGCGACCCGTCCACGCCTTCCAGCTGCCCCACCGCGGAACTACGGGTGCACACCTGCGTCAGCAGGCTCGGCTTGAACCCGGCATCCGATGCCGACTTCCCGGCCGCCAGTTGCGCGGGGTCCGCGGGGGTGTCGACGATGCTCTCCGGCCCGAGGTTGCTCGCGCTCGAGTTCAGCGGGTCGTAGCCGGTGCCGGCCGCCGAGGGGCGGCTCTGGAAGTACTGCGGCAGCGCGTTGCCGTCCTTGTCGGTGAACTGCTGGCCGATCAGCCGGCTGCCGACGGGCTTGCCGTGGGCGCTGAGCATCGACCCGTCGGCCTTGTCGTGCAATCCAGGAATCTGCGCGACGAGCCAGATGAACAGCGGATAGGCGAGACCGGTGAGCACGGTCAGGACCAGCAGCGCGCGAAACGCCGCCCAGTGCATGCGGACGAAAGCGGAGAACTTCATGTCAGGACATCCCCGGGACGAATTGGACGATGAGGTCGATCAGCTTGATCCCGATGAACGGGGCGACGATGCCGCCGAGCCCGTACACATACAGGTTGCGGCTCAACAGCTTTGATGCGCTGCTCGGTGTGTAGCGCACGCCGCGTAGCGACAACGGGATCAGCATGACGATGATGATGGCGTTGAAGATCACCGCCGACAGGATCGCCGACTGCGGGCTGTGCAGCCGCATGATGTTGATCATGTCCAGGCCGGGGAACAGCGCGACGAACATCGCCGGGATGATCGCGAAGTATTTGGCGATGTCGTTGGCGATGGAAAACGTCGTGAGCGCGCCGCGGGTGATCAGCAGCTGCTTGCCGATCTCGACGATCTCGATGAGCTTGGTGGGGTCGGAGTCGAGGTCGACCATGTTGCCGGCCTCTTTGGCCGCCGAGGTCCCGGTGTTCATCGCCACGCCCACGTCGGCCTGAGCCAGCGCCGGCGCGTCGTTGGTGCCGTCGCCGGTCATCGCGACCAGCTTGCCGCCTTCTTGCTCACGCTTGATCAGGGCGAGCTTGTCCTCCGGCGTGGCCTCGGCAAGGAAGTCGTCGACACCGGCCTCGTCGGCAATCGCCTTGGCGGTCAACGGGTTATCGCCGGTGATCATCACCGTGCGGATGCCCATCTTCCGCATCTCGTCGAAGCGCTCGCGCATGCCCTGCTTGACGACGTCCTTGAGGTGGATGACACCCAGGACCGCCGCCTCGCCGTTCAGGCACTCACCGACGACCAGCGGGGTGCCGCCGCCGGCGGAGATGCCGTCGACGATCTCACCGAGCTGCGTCGGCACCTTACCGCCTTGCCCGCGAACCCATTCCGCGACCGAACTCGCCGCGCCCTTGCGCAGCTGATGCCCGTCCAGGTCGACCCCGGACATCCGCGTCGAGGCGGAGAACTCAACCCATTGGGCGTGCGCGAGTTCGCCCGGAGCGCGCTCGCGCAGCCCGAAGTGCTGCTTGGCGAACACGACAATCGAGCGTCCCTCCGGCGTTTCGTCGGCCAGGCTGGACAATTGCGCGGCGTCGGCCAGTTGCTCACTGGTGACACCGGCAAGGGGGACGAAGTCGCCGGCCTGCCGGTTGCCCAGGGTGATGGTGCCCGTCTTGTCGAGCAGCAGCGTGTTCACGTCACCGGCGGCTTCCACGGCGCGCCCGGACATGGCCAGCACGTTGCGCTGCACCAAGCGGTCCATTCCCGCGATGCCGATGGCCGACAGCAGCGCGCCGATCGTTGTCGGGATCAGGCACACCAGCAGCGACACCATCACGATCCCGGTGACGCCACTTGCGTTGAGCGCCTGGGTGTCCGGAACGCCCGGGTTGTTCGCTTTGGAGTAGATCGCCAACGGCTGCAGGGTCGCGACGGCGAAGACGAAAATGATCGTCAACGCGGCCAGCAGGATGTTCAGCGCGATCTCGTTGGGGGTCTTCTGCCGGTTGGCGCCCTCGACGAGCGCGATCATCCGGTCGATGAAGCTCTCACCCGGCTTCTGGGTGATCTTCACGACGATCCGGTCGCTCAGCACGGTGGTGCCGCCGGTGACCGCCGAACGGTCGCCGCCGGATTCACGGATCACCGGCGCCGACTCGCCGGTGATCGCCGATTCGTCCACCGACGCAATGCCTTCCACCACGTCGCCGTCGCCCGGTATCACCTGCCCGGCCTCGACCACGACGATGTCACCTTGTTGCAGCAGCGGCGCCGCGACTTCTTCCTCCACGCCGGCGCCGCCGGGTTGCCAGTTCCTGAGCCGCCGGGCCATGGTCTGGGTCTTGGCTCGGCGCAGCGTTTCCGCCTGCGCCTTGCCGCGGCCTTCGGCCACCGCCTCCGCCAGGTTGGCGAACAGCACGGTCAGCCACAGCCAGACCACGATCAGCCACGCGAACCAGGTTTCGTTGACGATCGCCAACCAGGTGCTCCAGGCGGCGCCGATCTCGACGATGAACATCACCGGGTTGCGCCACAGGGTGCGCGGGTCGAGCTTGCGCAGCGCGTCCGGCGTCGAGCGCCACAGCATCTTCGGGTCGAGCAACCCGCCGTGCACCCGTTTCGGGCCGGCGTGGGCCGCGGACTGGGTCTGTTCGGCCGGATCGATGGCGGTTGCGGTCATCAGTGGATTCCTTCGGCGAGAGGCCCGAGCGCGAGCATGGGCAGGAATGTGAGGGCGACGAGGATCACCGTGACGCCGGCGACCATTCCCACGAACTGCGGCCGATGGGTGGGCAGGGTGCCCACCGATTCGGGTGTGTGACCCTGCCTGGCGAGCGAACCGGCCAGCGCCAGGACGAGCACCATGGGCAGGAATCGGCCGAAGACCATGGCCAGCCCCAAAGCGGTGTTGTACCAGTTGGTGTTGACGCTGATGCCGGCGAACGCGGACCCGTTGTTGTTGGCCGCGGAGGTGAACGCGTACAACACCTCCGACAGCCCGTGCGGGCCGGTGTTGAGCATGCCGGCGCGTTCACCGGGCAGCGCCATCGCGATCGCGGTCCCGGTCAGCACGATCAGCGGTGTCACGAGGAAATAGCTTGCGGCAAGCTTGATTTCGCGGGGATTGATCTTCTTGCCGAGGTATTCGGGCGTGCGCCCGACCATCAGACCGGCGACGAAAACCGTGATCACCGCCAAAATCAGCATGCCGTAGAGGCCCGAGCCGGTGCCGCCGGGCGCGACCTCGCCGAGCTGCATGTTGAACATGGTGATCATCCCGCCGAGGCTGGTGTACGAGTCGTGGAACGAGTCGACGGCACCGGTGGAGGTGAGCGTCGTCGAGTCGGCGAACACCGCCGAGTCGGCGACGCCGAACCGCTGCTCGACGCCTTCCATGGCGGCCCCGACGGCGGTCGGGACGGTGCCGTGGTGCTGCAGCTGGAACCACATCATGAAGGACACGCTGATCGCGTAGAGGGTCGCCATGACCGATGCGATCGCGTACCCCTGCTTGGTGCTGCCCACCATGCGCCCGAAGGTGCGGGGCAGCGAGAAGCTGATCACCAGCAGCAGGAAGATCTCCAGCCAGTTGGCCCAGGTCGTGGGGTTCTCGAACGGGTGCGCCGAGTTCGCGTTGTAGAAGCCGCCGCCGTTGGTGCCCAGCTCCTTGATCGCCTCCTGGCTCGCCACCGGGCCGCCGGTGATCGTCTGCTGGGCGCCGCCGAGCGTGGTGACCGCCTGGTCGTGCAGGTGGAAGTTTTGTATCGCCCCTCCGGCGATCAGCAGGATCGCGGCGACGATCGAAATGGGCAGCAGGATGCGCAGCACCGTGCGCACCAGGTCCACCCAGAAGTTGCCCAGGTCACCGGTGCGCTTACGGGCGAAGCCGCGTACCAGTGCGATCGCCACCGCCATGCCGACGGCCGCGGAGACGAAGTTCTGCACCGCCAGTCCGGCCATCTGGACGAGATGGCCCTGCGTCGATTCACCGGAGTAGGCCTGCCAGTTGGTGTTGGTGACGAAGCTGACGGCGGTGTTCCACGCCAGCCCCGGGGTCATCTGGGTCGCCGGATCGTGCAGGTGTAATGGCAATTTGCCCTGCACGAGCTGGAATGCGAACAGGAAGAGGATGCTGATCGACGAGAAGGCCAGGACGCTGCGGGCATACGCCCCCCAGGTCTGCTCCGAGCGCGAGTCGACACCGATCGCCCGGTAGATGACCCGCTCGACGTAGGAGTCCTTGTCCGACGTGTACACCCGGTACATGTAGTCGCCGAACGGCACATGCACCACCACCAGCGCCGCGACGAGGACGGCGAGGAAGATGATCCCCGCTGTAGTTGTGCTCACTAGAACCTCTCCGGGAACAGCAGGGCGGCTGCGAGATATACCGCAAGGATGACGGAAAGCGCCAAACCGACGACGTTTTCGTAGCTCACAGCCGCTCGACCAACTTCTGGGTCAGCCCGAGCACGGCGAACACCGCGATCGTCAGTAAGACGTAGATCAACACGCCCATACTTGTCTCCGTTCCGTGCGACTGGCGCATACGAAAGGGCCTCTTCGAGCAGGCCGCAGTGCCGTACTCGGAGGCAAGGTCAGCTTGAAACTAGACAGCGGTTGCCGGGTAGGGCCTTTGGTTGACAGTTTCCTAACGGCGTTGCGGTGCGCCTTTACGGTTTCTTTACGCCTGGTCGCTCATCCCGTGGGCCGGGCCGCCGAGTCGTTCGTGCAGGGCGAGCAACGCGACGTATCGACGATCCACGTCGGCGCGATCCGAGTGCTCGGGAACCGATTCAGCATTCGCCCGGTGGATCATGGCCGCTTGATCCATCAGGACCTGCGCGCGTTGCGGATCCGTCGTTTGTTCCATGATCGTCGCCAGGGTGTCGAGCTGGCGGATCATTACCGCGGGCATCGCCCGGCTGGCTTGGCGAATCTTCTCGAAGGCTCGCTGCACGAGCCGTTCATAGCTGACCTGGTCCGAGATGACGCGGATGACGCCGCGATTGTCGCGATGGATTTGGGTGGGCGTCCAGACCGGCGCGATCTTGCACAGGGAGTCGCCGAGCCAGTCGATGCACGTGAGCGCGGTGAAGGTGTCGTTGACGGCCGGCGACAGCGCCCGGATGGCGATCTCGACGAGTTGATCCACGCCGAAGGCGACGTCCTGCGTCAGGGTGCGGTGCGGCCCGGTCGCCTGGGCTCGGGCCAGGTAGTCGGCCACCTGTTCGGCGGCGGTGGCGGGCCACACGCTCGCCAGTTCACGGCCTTCGACGAGGAAGTGGCCCGGGCGGTAGGGCAGCCGGATCACCGCGTCGGCCTGCGCCGCGACGCGGACCAGCGTCTGATGTCGAATGAATTGCAGGTAGCCGCTTTTGGGGGTTCGAATGACGCTGCCGGAGGTTTCGATGGTGGCGAGCAGTTCGTCGAGCGACGGACCGTGCGCGGCCTTTCGTGTCGACATGGGCCGGTCGGCGCTCTGCACAGCGACCGCGTGGGCCAGGTCTTTGGCGATGCCGGCGATCACTTGTGGCAGCTGGATCTGGGTGGCGATGTGGTGGATGAAGTAGATCAGCACCGCGAGGTCGATGAGCACCAGACCGAAAGCCGTCGTGATCGAGATGTGCGGGACGAATTCGCCGCGATCGCCGGGCCCGATCGACACCAGCGCGACGACGCAATACACGAAGGTCGCCACGAACGTTCCTAGTGTGAGCTGGGTGCCGCGGTCGCGGATGAAGTTGCGTAGCATCCGCGGACCGAACTGCGTCGACGCCAGCGTCAGCGTCACGATCGTGATGGAGAAGACGATGCCGACGACGGTGATCACCGACGCCGCGATCGATGTCAGGACTTGACGCGCCGCGTCGGCGGAGCCGCTGACCACCCAGGATGGGGGCCGCAGCCGACCCTGGTAAGCCGCTCCGTCGAGCCGCGCGGTCAGCGCGAAAAGTCCGAGCGCGCCGATTACCAGGATGGTGGGAACCAACCACAGATTGGTGCTCAGCTCTTCCCGCTGCCACTCTGGCCACAGCGCACGGAGTCGTGCCTTCACATCAGTGCAATCTCAGGTTCCCGGCGTTCACTGCCACGGCGGATATCTAACTGACCGGCACCGATGAGCACAAGCTCTTTCTGCTGATCGTGTGGCGACTCCGCTCGCCGCGGTCGATGAGCCGGCGTAAAAGTTGTGCCGTCGAGCGTATAGATGTCGTTTGGATTACTAGAGGGCGACGTGAATCGGGCGTAGACCCGAGTCCATGCGAAAAGCCGCGCAGCGACACGCCGAGCCGGGCGTCCTCCAGCCGAGTGAAAGCACACCGGAACGACCGCAGTGGTGGTCGCGCCTGCTCGACGGCCCCCATCAGTGGGGATCGTTCGATGCCACGGTTGGCAGATACGGCGTTCAGCGCGACCGATTGATCGTCTATCCGCCCGGAAGCACCACCGCCGATCGCCGGATGGCGCGGCTGTGGCGCGGGTGGCCGATAACGGGCGCGGCGCTCGGGCTGCTCGCGATGATGCTGCTGGGCGACGCCGCGGCCTCACCCGACAAAGTGCTCGCGATCTCCATCGCCGCCTACGTGGGTATCGGCGCGCTGCTGTTCCTGCGAGCCGGACCCATCCGCGTGCAGGTCAGGTCGATGTCGGTGATCGTTTTGCCCAACAGCGCCGACGTGCAAGCGCGACACAGCCACACCGAGTGCCAAGTTTTGGCCGACATGCTGATCCGGGCCGACCAGATGTTGGCGACCGGTGTGATCTCACCCGTCGAGCATGAGGCCGTCTGGTGGGAGGCTTACGACCGTCTCGAGGCCCTCAGGTATGTCTGACGTGGTGTCGCAGATTCCCGAGGCCGTTGCCGCGGCTTCGGTGTTGCTCACCGTCTACTACTTCGCTAGGCGCCAACACGGCCGATCCCCGTCCGGAGCCCGGCCCGCTCCGCGACCGCCGCACCGCGCGAGGCCGAAACGACTGTAGGACAGCACAATCCACGTCGCCGCCGGCCGCGCCGGTGTCAAAGGCCGATACGGCAATGGCAAGATCATGCCGCTTATCTCGGCAGTGCGTCTGCCGCGGGGCCGAGCGCCAGCGCGGGCAGATACTCCAGCCCGACGACGATCAACGTCGCACCGACGATGAGGAAAACGAACGTCGGACTATGCGTCCGGAGGGTTCCTGCGGTGATGACGCCGGCCCGCTGCGTCGCGAAGGTCCCGGCGAGCGCGAGCACGGCAATGATCGGCAGGAACCGTCCTACCACCATCGCGAGGGCAAGAGCGATGTTGTACCACGTGGTGTTGCCGGAAAATCCGGCGAAGGCGCTGCCATTGTTGGCCGCGGCACTCGTGAAGGCGTACAGCACCTCGGAAAGCCCGTGGGGACCAGTGTTGAGCGTTGAGGCGCGTTCACCGGGAAGTGCCATGGCCGCCGCTGTTCCAATGAGAACCGCCGCGGGGAGGGTCAACAGGTAGAGGCTGATGAGCTTCATGTGGCGGGCATGCAGCCGCTGTTTGAGGTATTCGGGTGTCCGTCCGATCATCAGGCCGCCGAGGAAGACCGCGAGCAGGGTCATCATCACCAGGCCGTAGAGTCCGCTGCCCGCACCGCCGGGTGCGACTTCGCCAAGCATCATGTTCAGCATCAGCATTGCTCCGCCGGCGCTCGCATAGCTGTCATACGAAGAGTTTGCAGCACCGTCGGCGCTTGCCGTCGCGGCCTGACCGAAGATGGCGCTACCGGGCACACCAAACCGGGTCTCGGTGCCTTCGGTCGCGGCACCGACGGCGTGGATCACGGTGCCGTTCGCCACGAACTCCGACGCGATGATCGCCGCGGTGCCGGCCACGAACAGGATTGCGGCTGCGGCAAATAGCGCCCAACCCTGCTTCTTTTCGCCGACCATCACCCCGAACGTTCTGATGAACGCCACCGGAATCAGGAGCATCGCAACAATCTCGACGATGTTGGTGAGCGGCGTTGGGTTCTCGAAGGGATGGGCGCTGTTCACGTTGAATGCGCCACCGCCGTCACCGGACATCAGCTTGATCGATTCCCACGTGGCTACGGGACCACCGAGAATAGTTTGACGTCCGCCCGCTACCGTCGTGATGTCTTGCGCCGCATGCACGTTGTTAACCACCCCAAGAGCGAGCAAGGTCAGCGTAACGACGACCGACAGCGGGATAAGGATGCGCACCACCGTTCGCACCAGGTCGACCCAGAAATTGCCGATAAGCTCGTCCCGGTACTGCGAGAGTCCGCGGATCAGTGCCACAGCGACACACATTCCGACCGCGCAGCTGGCGAATGCCTGAACGCCCAATCCGACCAGCAATCCGACGTGTCCGAGTGTGGTTTCGCCCGGGTAGTTCTGCCAACTGGTGTTGGTAACGAACGAGATTGAGGTGTTGAAAGCCAGCGCAGGCGTCATGCCCTTGTGCCCCCACGGCTCGGGCAGTCGCGTCTGCACCAGTAGGAGCCCGTACAGGAAGAGCACACTGACGGCGGAGAACGCCAGCACCGATGTGCCGTATTTCATCCACCGCTGCTGGTCTTCGGGTTGAGCCCCCATCAGGCGGTAGAAGACTTTCTCGACGCGCCAGTGTTGCGTATCGGAGTACATACGGGCCATGTAGTTGCCGAGAGGCACGTGGAGAGTGCCCACCAAGACCGCGACGGTGGCGATTTGAAGCCAGGCCGCCATTCCCCACTGAGATGAATTGCCGATGGGAGTCCTCCTTGATTCAGTCCCGGGCTGTCCGAGGACAAACTACGCGCATCTGAACGAAATAATTTCCGCGGTTACGCAATCCCTACGTTCTATCTGCCTGCATTGATGCAATTTTGATCGACAGTCTCGGCGCCGTCTGCGCAACCGCCGCGCCACTTTCCGATGCCAAGTTCCTCGCGAGTCGTCACACCAAACGTTGGCCGGCCGCACATGCCGGCGTAAAAATACCATTAAGGAAAGTCCGTACCAGCTCAGGAAATCGTAAGTGGCATTGCCGACGCGGGTCACGTTCTGCTGCAATCCGTCTCATGATCCATACCGCCGTTGTTGCCCTCGCCGTGCCCTCGGCGCTCGAGCGATACGGTGTGGGCTGGGACGACGAGCCACCGTCGCCCGGGCGAATCATCATCTGAACCTGGCTCTTAACGCTCGAGGTTCAGGCCGTTCTCAATCGTTCCCATCTCTATTCATTTCGGCTGCGTTCGTTGTCGCGTGGTATCGCGCGACGTCTGCAGTCATACGTCTCGATCGCGAAAGTTGCCATGTCCGAACTTGTCTCCACCTCTCCCACCATTCTCGTCACCGGCGCTACCGATGGCATCGGTTATGCAACGGCCCGGCGGTTCGTCGATGAAGGAGCGACCGTATATCTGCACGCTCCCGACCAGGACAGCGGCGAGGAGGCGATGACCCGTCTGGTGAAGGACGGAGCGGAGCCGCTGCGCCTGAACCTCGTTGTGGCCGACTTCACCCGCCTGGATGAGGTCGCCGCCCTGGCCGACGCTCTCGCCGCCACCTTGCCGACGCTGGATGTCCTGGTCAACAACGCCGCGGTCGCCGCCCCCGAGGGGCGGACGTACACGCGGGACGGGCACGAGTTGACGTTCCAGGTCAACTACCTCGCGCCCTACCTGCTCACCACGAAACTGGTTCCGCGGCTTGCCAACGCCGGTGGACGAGTCGTCAACGTGTCCTCGCTCAGGCACACCGGGGGAAACATCAACTGGAAGGACCCGGCCGGCGACCAATACTGGCCGCTGGCGGCTTACGCCCAATCCAAGCTCGCCCTGACGATGTACACGAGGTCTCTGGCCGAGGCCGGCGGTGATTCGTTCGTCGCGCTCAGCGTTCATCCCGGCTTGTTCCAGACCCGGCTGCTGCGCATGTACGGCCGCGTCGGCCGGCCGGCCGAGGAGGCTGCACCGATCATGACCACGCTGGGGTCACGCACGTGTCCCGTGGTCGACGGTGGCTACTACGACGGCCTGAACCTCACGAAGGCCGCCGCGCTCGTGGAGAATCCGCGCGCTCGAAGCCGGCTGGAAAAACTAAGCGCCCACCTCGTCGCATCGGCGCTGAGCTGACAAGAGAAAGTGACGCAAAAGCGATGTCCAAACGAGCCGACAAGAAGCGCGCCCGTCGGAACAACAACGCTAACCACGGAAAGCGGCCCAACTCCGGAAAGCGTTTGCGCGCAACCAAGCTCGCGATAACCCGCCGCTGAAGGCCTGGCGGCTACCCGGTATCCCTACTTGCGTCGGCACCCTCAATTAAGGGAAGCCGCACCCGGAAAACCGTTCGGCCATCGGCGGATTCGGCGCTCACCGACCCGTGATGGGCCTTGACGATCGAACTCACGATGGCCAAGCCCAGGCCGATCCCCGAGCCGTCGGACCTCGACGTGTCCGCGCGGGCGAACCGCTCGAACAACCGGGGCAGGAGGTCCGCGTCGATGCCGGGTCCGTCGTCGGCCACGGTGAGTTCCGCGTAGGGGGCTCCGGGGCCGCGGTGGCAGGTGATTCCGGTCGTCACCGTGACGCCCGGCGGCGTGTGCAGCCGGGCGTTGCTGAGCAGGTTGCTGATCAGTTGGTGTAGCCGGGCATGGTCGCCGCGGACCCACACCGGTTCGTCGGGCAGGTCCTTGACCCAATGGTGGGTCGGTGCCGCGACCGCGGCATCGTTCACGGCGGTGACGACGAGGTCGGCCAGGTCGACGTCCTGGGTCTGCAGGTCTTCGCCCTCGCCAAGGCGCGAGAGCAGCAGCAGCTCGTCGACGAGCACCGCCATGCGCCGCGCTTCCGATTCGATGCGCGCCAGCGCGTATTCGGTGGTCGGGGGCAGCGCCGAGCTGTCCTGGCGCGTCAATTCGGCGTATCCCTGGATCGCGGCCAGCGGAGTCCGCAATTCGTGGCTGGCGTCGGTGATGAATTGCCGCATCCGCAAATCGGACTCGGCGCGATGCGCCAGCGCGCTATCGACGTTGTCCAGCAACCGGTTCAGCGTGTGTCCGACGATCCCGACTTCGTTGTCGGGGTCGGTGTCTCCCGGTCGCACCCGGGCGCTGATTCGATGATCGCCGTCGGTCAACGGCATGGCGGCGACTTCGGCGGCGGTCGCGGCGAGCCGGCGCAGCGGGCGAAGCGTGTACCCGACCACCCAGACGGTCAGCCCGGCGGTAACCGCCAGGGCCGCCGCGACGAGCGCGGTGGTGGTGAGCTGCTTGCGCACGATGATCTGGTCGGCCCGGGCCAGCGATACCCCGACGACCAACAGGTCAGGCCCGTCGACGCGGCTGTCGACCCGATACGAACCGAGGCTGCCCAGCTTTTCGGTTCGTGGCGGCGCGTCGGGCCAGGACTGCGCTTCCAGGGCACGGACGACGTCGGGCGGCGCGGGCCGGGCCTCGGCTTCGGAAAAGACCGCCGAGCCGATCACCCTACCGTCGCGCAGCACGGCGATGAGGTTGCCCGGCGTCTGATCGGTGAACTCCAGCATGGCCTGCGCGATCGGCTGGGGGGCCCGTTGCGCCGAGGGCGGTTCGCGGTATCTGGTGTACGAATTACTCAGTGCGTCAAGAGATTGTGCGACGTCGGCGTCGCTCATCGCGGCGACGTAGCCGCGCAGGCTCAGCACCGAGACGACCCCGACCGTCACCAGCACCACGCTGACGACGGCCAACACGCCCAGCAGCAACTGGCGGCGCAACGAGCGGGGAAGCCATCGCGGACGCTCCCTGGATGCCCCGTTCGGCTCGCGGGTCATTCCGGCGGGCGCAGCATGTATCCCACACCGCGGACGGTGTGGATCATCGGCTCGCGGCCGGAGTCGATCTTCTTTCTCAGGTACGAGATGTAGAGGTCGACGATGCTGGTGCGGCCGGCGAAGTCGTAATTCCACACCCGGTCCAGGATTTCGGTGCGGCTCAGCGCGCGGCGCGGATTGCGCATGAGGAAGCGAAGCAGTTCGAACTCGGTCGACGACAGCGATATCGGCGTGCCGGCGCGGGTGACCTCGCGGCTGGCGGTGTCGACACGCAGGTCACCGACTTTCAGTGATTCGGCCGCCGGCGGGGTCTGCTGGCTGGAGCGGCGCAACAAGCCGCGGAGCCGCGCGACGAGTTCCTCGAGGCTGAACGGCTTGGTCATGTAATCGTCGGCGCCCGCGGTGAGCCCGGTGACGCGGTCCATGACGGAGTCGCGCGCGGTGAGGAACAGCGTGGGGGTGTAGGCGTCGGATTCGCGGATTCGCTGCAAGATGCGTAGCCCGTCCACGTCGGGAAGCATGATGTCGAGGACGAGCACGTCGGGGCTGACACTCTCGAACTTCGCGACGGCCTCGCGCCCGTTGTGGGCGATGTCGACGACCCAGCCCTCGTAGTGCAGCGCCATCTTCACCAGGTTGGTCAGCGCGGGCTCGTCGTCGACCAGCAAAACCCGGATGGGCGAGCCGTCGGCACGGTAGATGCGGGGCAGCTGCCCCAGAATGGCCTGGCGTGGCCGTTGGCTGCCTGCGTATCCCGACATCACGGTCATGTTCGCCCATTCTCCCAAGCGCATATGCGGTTGTCACGGAACTCATAGAGTTCTCAAATAAAACTCTGTTCCGTGGCTCACATCGCGGCGGGCTCAAATATGTGTTTTATATGTGTTGCATCAGTGAAGTTGAGACCGGTAGATTTTTCAAAAATACTGGTATGAATGGTCGTTGGTTTAAGGGAGCTGAGCCAATCCGAGGGGTAGTCCCCTAAATCACTTCCATACGAATGGATTTCATCGACAACACAACGCTGGAAACCAGCGGACGCCGTCGGAGCTCGACACGTACGCACGATGGCCGAGGACGACGGTGTCCTCAATCACATTACCGCAAAGTTACGTGATGTTACGAATAGTGGTTGCACTACATGTTTTTCGCGGCACAAGATTTGAGCGGGCCATCGAGAATGGCTCCGGCGGCTGTCGCTGAGCTCCGGCTCGTCGACCCGGCGCTCTCCGCAATTCCCGCCGCAGGCGTCGCCGTTACGACTCGTGCCCGAATGGCGGACGCCGTCCGCCGTCGGCGGCGATGTCCGCGCGCCCCCCGATGCCCCCGGCCCGACGGATCGGCGCGACCGGTCTGGCGCCGCGCTGGTTCGCCGCGCTTCGCGGCCACAAACGCCGCTCCCGGGCATCGCGGCCCGGCATGCGACCCACGTGCAACCGGACCAGCAAACTCGAGCGAAGGATAGGAACGGGCGATGGACTTTGGCACACTGCCTCCGGAGATCAACTCCGGTCGGATGTATCTGGGGCCGGGGCCCGGGACTTTACTGACCGCGTCCGCGGGATGGGAATCGCTGGCCGCCGAGCTGACCGACGCCGCCGGCGGCT
Source organism: Mycobacterium sp. E787 (assembly GCF_001668725.1). GTDB lineage: Bacteria > Actinomycetota > Actinomycetes > Mycobacteriales > Mycobacteriaceae > Mycobacterium. The sequence goes on from NZ_LZKL01000124.1 coordinate 116,347, forward strand.
ACCAGTCGGTGATCGCCAGCCTCAGCGACGAATCCTGGCTCGGGCCCACCTCGCTGTCGATGGCGGCCGCGGTGACGCCCTACGTCTCCTGGATGACGGCCACCGCCGCGCAATGCGAGCAGTCGGCTACCCAGGCCACGGCCGCGGCGGCGGCTTTCGAAACGGCGTATGCGATGACGGTGCCGCCGCCGCTGATCGCGGCCAACCGCGCTCAGCTCATGGCCCTGATCGCGACCAACATCTTCGGGCAGAACACGCCGGCGATCATGGCCACCGAGGCCGAGTACAGCGAGATGTGGGCGCAGGACGCCACCGCGATGTACAACTACGCAGCGAATTCCGCTGCGGCCTCGGCATTCTCGACATTCGCCCCACCGCCGCAGACGACCAGTCCCGGCGGGCTCGGCAATCAGGCCGGCGCGGTCGCCCAGGCCGGCAGCAACGCACAGACGACGACGGCCCAGTTGATGTCCTCGGTGCCCCAAACGCTGCAGTCCCTGGCGACCCCCGGTACCGGGTTGTCGCCGGCGGCGGCGGGCACCGCGGCGTCGCTCGGATCCACGGCGGCGACCTCCCCGCTCAGCGCGCTGTCGAGTCTGACCGACGCGACGGGCAAGACCGCCGCCAAGAGCGCCAGCACCGGCGCGGGGGCGCTATCCGGATTGACCTCGAGCCTCACGAATCTGCTGAACGGCAATGCGGCGACCGTGGCGTTCGACGTCATCGGTGTGGGTTCCGACGTGTTCGGCCTAGGCGGCGACGGTGCCGGTCTGGGCTCCGACGGTGCCGGGCTGGGTTTCGACGGGTATGGCCTGAGCCTGGATTTCGCGGGCCTGGGTTCGCTCGAGGGATCCGACCCGGGAGCCCTTGGGGGCGTGGGAGGCCTTGGGCCCGTTGGTGGTCTGGGCGGCGGCGCCTCGGCGAGCGTGGGGCAAGCGGCCTCGCTCGGGACCCTGTCGGTGCCGCCGGCGTGGGCCGACACGGTTTCCGCGGTCACGCCGCTGCCGGCGCTCGACGCCAACGCCGCGCCCGGCGGCTGGGGCGCGGCGCCCGGATCGACACCCACCGCCGGCATTTCCAAGCTGCCACTGGGCGGGATGGTCGGGCGCGAGTCCGACGGCGCGGTCCAGCGAATCGGGTTCCGCCCCTCGCTGATTCCGCGTTCACCGGTGGCCGGGTAGGACGGGTGGACAAACGCCGGGGCCGCACACCCGTCGGTGTGCGGCCCCGGTTTCGAGCGTGCGGTGTCAGGCCCAGCTGGACCCGACGGCGCTGTCGGTGCTCGCCATGTTGCTGCCGGCGCTCTGCACCTTCTGGCCGTGGGCGTTGGCCTGCTCGTAAATCACCTGGAAGTTACGACCCAACTGGGTGAT
>NZ_LZKL01000125.1 GCF_001668725.1 Mycobacterium sp. E787
TCGACACACCCGCCCAACGCCTCGCCAACCTAATTAGCCAAGCCGCCTAAATGTTGCACTAACCACTTGACAACGGGTCGCACTTCTTCGCGCCAACGTCGATTTCGACGAAGACTCGCCGTAGAACAACGGTGCTCCGGAACTATCGATTCACGACACTATCGTCGCGCGGCGGCGTTGGCCGCGGCCTGAGCCTTCTTCAACATCGCGCCGACATCGCCGCGGTCCAGGAACATTTCGTTGAAATAGCTCTGCAAAGCCGTGTACCCGGCGGCGAAGCCGGCGCCGCTCGGGGCAGGGATGCGCGGGCCGTTCAGCACCGCGAAGAAGGGGGTGACGTCGATACGCTCGGCGGCCCAGTGGTCGAAGTAGATTCGCTGGGCCGACAGCACCGCGGGGATCGCGGCGCCCTTGTCGCCCAGGTACGCATTGCCCTCGCGGCTGCCCATCCAGGCCAGCACCTGGCGTACCGCGTCCGGATGCTTCGTCGCCGAATTACCCGCTGCGGCAATGCCGTTGGTGACGCTCACCCGGCCGACGGGGCCGGCTGGCATCATCGCCACGCCCCAGCGGAACCGCGCATCGCGGGCCACCGGCTCCAGGTTGTAGGTGCCGGACTGGAACAGTGCCATCCGGCCGGCCACAAACTGATTGCGGGAGAAGTCGCCGTTGTCGTTGGTGTCGGCGGCCGGCGGCGCGACGTGGTCGGCGTTGATGAGCCCGACCAGATAGCGGAAGGCCGTCACCGCCGCGGGATTGTCGAAGGCGAACTCGTCGCCCCGCTGGAACACCCCACCCGCCGAGCCGATGTAGTTCAGATAGATGCCCTGGGGGTCGTTGGCCGCGTTGTAGCCCCACTGGCGGACCCGCCCGGGATCGAAACGCGGTGTGCCCGCCGTATTCCCGTCGGCGTCGATGGTCAGCCGGGCCAGCAGGGGGCGCAGGGTGTCGCCGGCGCCGGGGCTCCACCGCAGGCCGTCGAGCTGCCCGGGATCCACCCCGGCCGCCTCGAGCAGGTCGGCGTTGTAATAGAGCGCGATACCGGCGTCGGTCAGCTGCGGCACCCCCCACAGCACGCCACCGCGGGTGAACTGGTCCACCACCGCCGGGTCCCAGTCCGCGGCGCCTGCCGGGCCGAGCAACTTGCCGATGTCGAGCAGGCGGCCGTCGTCGGCGTAGGCGGCGAGGTAGGCGTTGGACAGCCAGAAGATGTCGTCGGCGCTGCCGCCGGCGACGTCGGTGCGCAGCGTGTCGAAATAGGTGGGATAGGACACGATGTTGGTGCGGACCTCGATGGTGGGATGCGCCCGGTTGAAGACCGCGAACGACCGCTGATAGGCCGCGGCGATCTGGTCGGACCACAGCCGCACCTTGATGACGATCTTGCCGCCGTGGGGCTCGGCGGAGTAGTCCAGCAGCACCGCCGTGGCGGCCAACAGCACCGCGATGAGCACCAGCGACCCGGCGACCAGCGTCGAAAAGCGAGGCCGGGTCATGTTGTGCGCCCGCTCATTTGAGCCCGGAAACCAGGATCGAGGCGACGATGTGGCGTTGGAAGCCGACGAACAGCGTGATCAGCGGCACGATCGCCAGCGTCGTCGCCGCCATCACCAACGTCCACTGGGAGTTGAACCGCGACTGCAGGTCGGCCGTCGCCACGGTGAGCACCCGCCACTTGTGGCCGCTGGTGATCACCAGCGGCCACATGAAGTTGTTCCACTGCGAGACCACGGTGATCAGCGTCAGGGCGGCCAGCACCGGCCGGCTGGACGGGACCACCACGTGCACGATCACGTCCAGCGTGTTGGCGCCGTCGAGGCGCGCGGCGTTGACCAAGTCGTTAGGGATGAGCCGAAAGTGCTCGCGCAGCAGGAAAATCGCGTACGGGGAACCGAACAAAAAGGGAAGGACCAACGCCCAGAACGTGTTGCGCAGACCCAGTTGCGCCATCATCAGGTACAACGGCACCACGGTGACCGTCCCGGGCACCATCAGCGTCGCGATGTAGACCCAGAACAGCGCGTCGCGCCCGGGAAAGTGCAAGCGCGCGAACGCGTACGCCGCCAGCACCGAAAAGGTCAGCTGGCCCACCAGGATCACCAGCGTCATCAGCGCGGTCACCGCCGCCGCGCGGCCGAACCCGGCGCCGCCCAGGTCGGCGTAGTTGGCCAGCGTGGGCGGCCGCGGCAACTGCAGCGGCGTGCCGGTCACGAACTGGTGCGCGGACGTGAACGAGGTCAGCAGGCCGAGTCCGAACGGCACCAATGTGATCAGCGCACCCAGCACCAGCCCGGCATAGATGATCGCATTCATCAAGCGACTAGACGAGGTCATAGCTGATCCGCCGCCGGAAGTAGAGATGCTGGACGACGGTGACGCCGATCAGGATGACGAACAGCACCACCGCCATCACCGACGCCCGCCCGATCGCCGCCGCGCCGAACGCCTCAGCGTAGATGCGGTGGGCCACCAGATCGGTGCTGCCTCCCGGGCCGCCACCGGTGAGGGCGTAGACCGTGTCGAAAACCTGTGCGGTGCTGACGATCCCGGTCACCAGGACGAAAAACGTCGTCGGGCGCAGCATCGGCAACGTGATGCGCCAGAACCGTTGCCACGCGGTGGCGCCGTCGGTCCGCGCTGCCGCATAAATGTCGGACGGAATCGCCAGCAGGCCCGCGAGGAACGACAGCGCGACGTATCCCACATTCATCCACACGACCACCGCCGAGACCAGTGGCAGCGCGAAGCTGGGGTCGGAGAGCCACCCGATGCTGTGCCCGAGCACGGTGCTGACCGCGCCGTCGGTCGGGGCCAGGATCCAGCGCCACAGCACCGCGATCGCGAGCGGCGCGCAGATCCAGGGCAGGACGTACACGGTGCGGAACAGGCCGGTGCCGGGGAGACTGCGGGCCAGCATCGCGGCGGCCAGCAGACCCAGCGCCGTCTGCGCGGGGACGACGATCGCCACGAAGACGGCGGTGACCACCAGCGAATTGCCGAAGCCCGGGTCGGTCAGCACCGAGCGCCAGTTGGCCAGTCCCACGTAGCGCAGCGGGCCCAGCAGATCCCAGCGGTAGAGGCTGAGCCAAATCACGACGAGGATCGGCAACAGCAGAAAGGCGACGACTCCGAACAGGCTGGGTGCCAGCAGGGCGTAGCCCAGCGCGGTGGATCGCGGCTGTTTCCTCAGCACAGCGCTGGCCATGGAGGTAATTAAAGCGGGCGCTGCCGCGCGCCGCGGGAAGCGGTCGATAACGTGGAGCCGTGACATCGAACCGGGGGATCGACTCCGACTTCCTCGACCTGCCTCGCCGCGAGCTTGCCGAGGCGGCGTTGGCGGCGGCCAAGGGGGCCGGGGCCAGCCACGCCGACCTGCGGCTTCACCGCATCAGCACCGAGATCATCCAGCTGCGCGACGGCGAGCTGGAGACCGCCGTCGTCAGCCGCGAGGTCGGCCTGGCGGTGCGGGTGATCGTCGACGGCACGTGGGGATTCGCCTCGCACGCGGAACTGGCGCCCGCGGTGGCGGCCGAGACCGCGCGCCGCGCCGTGCACGTGGCCACCACGCTGGCGATGCTGAACACCGAGCGCGTCGAGCTCGCCGCGGAGCCCGTGTACACCGACGCCACCTGGGTGTCGAACTACCGGATCGACCCGTTCGAGATCCCGGTGCCCGAGAAGATCGCCGTGCTGGAGGAGTACTCGGGGCGCCTGCTTGGGGCCGACGGCGTCGACCATGTGTGGGCGGGCCTCACCGCCGTCAAGGAGCAGACGTTCTACGCCGACACGTTCGGGTCGTCGATCACCCAGCAGCGCGTACGGGTGCTGCCGTCCCTGGAGGCGGTGACCGTCGACGCCGCGGCGGGCAGTTTCGACTCGATGCGCACGCTGGCCCCGCCGATGGGACGCGGCTGGGAGGCGCTGGCCGGCGACGAGGTGTTCAACTGGACCGACGAGCTCGCGCAGCTGCCGGCGCTGCTGGCCGAGAAGGTCAAGGCGCCCAGCGTGGTGGCCGGGCCCACGGATCTGGTGATCGACCCGACCAACCTGTGGCTGACCATCCACGAATCCATCGGGCACGCAACCGAATACGACCGCGCGATCGGCTACGAGGCCGCCTACGCCGGGACGTCGTTCGCCACGCCCGACAAGCTCGGCACCATGCGCTACGGCTCGCCGGTGATGAACGTGACCGCCGACCGCACCGTCGAGCACGGCCTGGCCAGCATCGGTTACGACGACGAGGGAGTGGCCGCGCAGAGCTGGGATCTGGTGCGCGACGGGATCTTCGTCGGTTACCAGCTCGACCGGGTGTTCGCCCCGCGACTGGGGCAGCCGCGCTCCAACGGGTGCTCATACGCAGACTCGCCGCATCATGTGCCGATCCAGCGGATGGCCAACGTGTCGCTGCAGCCCGCAGCCGAGGACGTGAGTACCGCGGACCTGATCGGCCGCGTCGAGGACGGCATCTACATCGTCGGCGACAAGTCCTGGTCAATCGACATGCAGCGCTACAACTTTCAGTTCACCGGCCAGCGATTCTTCCGCATTCGCGACGGTCGCCTGGACGGCCAGCTGCGCGACGTCGCCTATCAGGCCACCACCACCGACTTCTGGAATTCGTTGGAAGCCGTGGGTGGTCCTTCGACGTGGCGACTGGGCGGCGCGTTCAACTGCGGCAAGGCGCAGCCCGGACAGGTGGCGCCGGTCAGCCACGGCTGCCCGTCGGCGCTGTTCCGCGGCGTCAACGTGCTCAACACGGTCAGCGAGGGCGCCCGATGATCACCCCGCAGCACGCCGTCAATCTCGTCCTGGAGGAGGCGGCCAAGCTCGGCGGCGCCAGCGAGACCATGGTGCTGGTCACCGACAAGGTCGAGGCGACGTTGCGCTGGGCGGGCAATTCCATGACCACCAACGGGGTTTCGGTCAACCGCAGCATCACCGTGATCTCCGTGGTGCGCCAGGGCGACAGCGCCCACATCGGCACCGTGGTCTCCGCCGAGGTGGATCCGCGGGTAATCCCCGGACTGGTCGCGGCTTCCCAGCAGGCGGCCCGATCGGCGCCGGAGGCCGGAGATGCAGCGCCGCTGCTCTCCGGCTCCGGCGAGCCCGCCGATTGGGACGCGCCGGTGCCCGGCACCGGGCCGTTGGTGTTCTCCGACGTCGCCAACTCGCTGAGCCGCGGCTTCGGCGGCGCCGACCGATTGTATGGCTTTGCCCACCATAGTGTTTCGACGACCTTCCTGGCGTCGTCGACCGGGCTGCGCCGGCGCTTCACGCAGCCCACCGGCGCGGTGGAGATCAATGCCAAACGTGGCGAGGCCAGCGCCTGGGCGGGCGTCGGCACCGCCGATTTCGTTGACGTGCCCACCGATTCGCTGCTCGAACAGCTGGCGATGCGGCTCGGCTGGGCCAAGCGCCGCGTCGCGCTGCCCGCGGGGCGTTACGAGACGATCATGCCGCCGTCGACGGTGGCCGACATGATGATCTACCTGGCCTGGTCGATGGCCGGGCGCGGCGCGGAGGAGGGCCGCACCGCGCTCTCGGCGCCGGGCGGCGGAACGCGGGTGGGGGAGCGGCTTACCGATTTGCCGCTGACCATGTTCTCCGACCCGATGGCGCCCGGGCTGGCGTGCACGCCGTTCGTCGCGGTGAGCAGCTCCTCGGAGACGGTGTCGGTGTTCGACAACGGCATGGAGATTTCTCAGGTGGACTGGATCCGCAACGGGGTGATCAACGCGCTGGCCTACCCGCGGGCCACGGCCCACAAATTCGATGCCAACGTCGCGGTCGCCGCCGACAACCTGGTGATGACCGGCGGGTCGGCCGAGCTCGCCGACATGATCGCGGGCACCGAGCGCGGCCTGCTGCTGACCACGCTGTGGTACATCCGCGAGGTCGACCCCACGACGCTGCTGCTCACCGGCCTGACCCGCGACGGGGTCTACCTCATCGAAGACGGCGAGGTGACCGCGGCGGTCAACAACTTCCGGTTCAACGAGAGCCCGCTGGACCTGCTGCGCCGCGCCACCGAGGCCGGCGCCAGCGAGAAGACGCTGCCGCGCGAGTGGGGCGACTGGGCCACCCGGGCGGCCATGCCGTCGCTGCGGATTCCGGACTTCTACATGTCGTCGGTGAGCCAGGCGCAGTAGCGTGTGGGAATGCTGACCCAGTTGGTGGCTTTATTTCCCGGGTCCCCCAGCTCCGGGCGCCTTGTGGGCCTGGTCCGGCGGGTGTGCGCGCAGACCTTGTCGCTGCCACCGTTACCGTCCGCGGTCGAGGTTTCCGGGCCCGCGTCGGAGGCCGAGGCCGTCGTAGCCGAGTTCGCCGAGCAGTTCAGCGCCGACGTGTCGGCGGTCACCGGTGAGCAGCGCAAGCGGTTGTGGAAGGCATTGGGCGACAGCACCTTTGGCGTGGTGACGCAGATCTACATCGCCGATTTCGTGCCGCGGGTGCGGGCCGGGCTGGAGGCGCTCGGCGTCGGCTCGGAGCATCTGGGCTGGGTATCCGGGCCGGTCGTGTGGGACCACACCACCGAGCCGTCCGCCGTGGTGTTCAACGAGTTCCTGCCCGCGGTGGCCCGGATGCGGGCGCTGGACCCTGTCACCGCCGAGCTGGTCCGGCTGCGTGGTGCCGCGCAGCACAACTGCCGGCTGTGCAAATCGCTGCGCGAGACCACCGCGCTGGACGCCGGGGGATCCGAGTCGCTGTATGGCGACATCGAGCGCTACGAGGACTCGAGTCGGTTAACCCGCCGCGCTAAAGCAGCGCTGCGCTACACCGATGGGTTAATTTGGACCCCTGCGCACCTCGTCGCCGACGTCGTCGCCGAGGTGCGCTCCGGGTTTTCCGAGGCCGAGGCCGTCGAGCTCACCTTCGACGTCATGCGCAACGCCAGCAACAAGGTCGCCGTGTCGCTGGGCGCCGACGCCCCCCGCGTCGAGGAGGGCACCGAACGGTACCTGCTCGACGCCGAGGGGCAGACGGTCTTCAGCTGATGGCGGAATGCAACCGAGGTGCCGCGACGTGTACGGCACCTCGGTCGGTTAGAGCCGCAGCCTAGCCGCCGCCCCCGCCGCCGGCGCCGGCATCGCCAACGAAGTAGTAGTCGACATCGGTGGGATCGGCGCTCACCGTCGCGTTCGCCGGGTGGAGGGACTCGGTGAAGGCCACCATCGGCGCGGCGGCTATCCCCGCAATCGCAAGTGCTGCTAGAACGACACGCACATCAGGTGATCGACGACGGTGCGCAGTTGTTCTGCCCATCGTTACTTCCTTTCAGGATTTGTTTTCTCTTTGGTAATACGCGCGTATTAAGGCAGCAGTGTGCGCCGCAAATTCCCGCGAAACCAGCGAGGAAGGTTACGGGGAGGTAAAGGAAGAATACGTTTTGTTTCGGCCGGTTCACGGTGGAATGCAGCTGCGAGTTCCGCGGAAAGGTCATTCGCGCGGGCAACTTGAGCGCCAATTGAGCAGTGCTGCAACGTGATTGATGGCTGACCGACCCGATGGCATTCAGCGGTTGGCGCACATCGCCGCGGCGTCACGCACAGTGTGGCGATCAGCGTAATTTGGGAAGGCCGCTCGGACATCCACCCGTTTGGAGTATGCGGGAAAACTCGATGCATCGGCCTCAATGCCCGGATGTCTCTCACGTGATGGCGAGAGAAGCGGCCCAGCGCAACTCATTTCGCGCATCTCCTGCTTTACGGGCGGGACGAAACAACTTCCACGTGTGTTTCACAATTCGAGTGCCAAGTGGCTTTCCTCAGAGCCGGCTTAACACCCCCGCCGCGTTCGCGGCCGAGTCGCTGCGCGCGATGTGTGAGGATTCTCGGCCCGGTGCGGGCGATGAAACGGCCGCGCGGGGAAGCGCGCGGGCCGGCAGCCGCGGTCCGGTTCCGCACGGGACCCGCCGTCGCCTTCGGTAAGGTCTCCTGAGCAATGCTGAAGTGGCAAGGTGACAAGCAGCGCTGGGGCGGTAGCTCAGTTGGTTAGAGCCGCGGACTCATAATCCGTTGGTCGCGGGTTCGAGCCCCGCCCGCCCCACAACAGCTGTATGAGGTCGGTTGATGGTTGACATTTCGTCTTCGGGTGATGCCTGACAGTGTTTCGGTTGATTTATTACAGCGGTTTCGGCTGATCCTTGACACTCCCTGGATGAGGGGGTTGAGCGTGGCCGAGCAGCGGTATCAGGCCATGTTAGCCGCGATAAGTGATCTGTTGCCGATCTCGCAGCTGGCCGAGAAGGTGGGAGCGTCGTCAGACGCTGCACTCGTGGTTAGCCCGCTATGAGGCCGATGGCTCACATGACATAAACGGCGCGCAGCCCCCACCGACCGCAACGCACGTGCTGGCCTGCGCCGTGCGGCTCACGGCTCATCCCGTGTCACGCTCGTTCCCGAATCATTTGTGGGGTGCGGTGATTCGGGAAGCCGCTGCAGGCGCACGCACTGGTCGGTGCCGTCGAGCCAGAGCAGGAACCGCGATGGCGGCGGGAGCAGGTGGGCCACGGTAGCGGTGGGGACCGGGGTTGGGTTGCCTACTGGGACTGGGCGGCCCTGCCAGTGCAGCAGGCCGGGATTGTGCTGCAGGTTGACATACCAGTTGGTTTTCGGGCCGTAGGTGAGCGGGACGATGAAGCTGTCGGGCTGCTCCACTACCCGGATCGGGGTGCTGTAGGGCCGGCCAGTGCGTCGACCCGTGCACTCCATGATGGCGAAGACGCTGTGTCGGCGACCGGCTCGCCCGACACGGGTAACCATTTTGTTGGCGAAACGCTTGTTGCGCTTACGCTTAGCGTCGATGACCGCTGGGTCACCACGACGCATTCCGGCCGCGATGCGCAGCCGTCGTACGACCAACCCGCCCGCGACCGCGAACGCGAGATAAGCCACCACAGCGGTGTTCGAATGCGGCATTGCCATTCCTCTTCTGTTTTGCGAAACGACTCGTTAGCAGTTGCAGCGGGTCGCGAAGTCGTTCTCATGGCCGGCCAGGGATTCAAAGCCGCCGTGCAGGCGCATGTTTTCGCGAAGGTTGGCGAGGTTGGCGCGGTAGGCCGCCTGAACGGTTTCGATCCAGTCGTGGCCGCCGTCGGCCTGATAGGGCAGGTCGACGAGGTACAGCTGGGGTGCGGTCGTGTCCAACGGGCAGGTCAGCGCTGCGCGTAGGGTGGCGCGCTGATGTTCGGGGTCACCGACTCGGCCACAAGGCGAGCCGATGGGGTAGTCGACGAGTGCGGTGCGGGGCGGCAGGTAGGCCTCGGAGATGTCACGCAGGGTGGACAGCATCAGGGTGGGCAGTCCCCGGGCTTCCAACGCGCGCGCCAGTACCGCGTCGGCCTGATGGCACTGCGGGCAGAACGGCACCACCAGCACCAGGTCGACGTTCTGGCGGGCGAATTCGTCACGGATGCGCGGCGCGGTGTCGGTGGCCAGCTGCTCCCACTTGGTGATCGACCCGCAGATGCTGACCGCCTCGGGCGCCAACGCGCCGATGGTGCCCTCGGCCTCCAGCTCAGCCATGCGGTCGCGGGGAAACGCGACGTTGAGGTCCTCGTCGGCCCAGAAACGTGCCGGAGTCGCGTGGTCGAACACGATCTGCTCGCTGGGCACACTGCGGTCGATGAGCCGGTAGGACAGGTCATTGGTGCGCTGCAGCGGTGGCTGCCCGGGCGCCCGAGCCCCCAGACTGACTAGCAGCCCGATGGTCAATTCAGACACCGGCTTGTGGATCGGCACCATGGGAGGTGCCTGGAAGTGAGGCAACACGGGCCCCCGGCGTGACGCATCTGGCCCCGCACCGGGGAACAGTAGCGGCGCGAGCGCACGCTGGTGATCGCTGAACAAATACGACATAGCAACTCCCGCAGGTGATTACGTCGTCAACCCGTTTAAGACGAGCTCGACGAGCTCGTCGACGTCGACTCGATAGCCCGTCTTGTGACCGATCGCCACCGCCGCGAACAAAGTGCGAGCAGCCGCCTCTAGCAGGCCAGGCCGGAGTTCCCCGGCCGTGACGCGTGATTTCAGATACGACTGCAGCAGGTGCTGCCCGGTGGAGACGAAGTCTTGCAGCGCCGTGCCGGCATGACTGGCCGAAAAAAATAGCGACACCAAATCAGCGTTGGCCGCAAGCGTTTCGTCGAACGCCCGGATCAGCCTCGGCAATACGACCGTCGCCGGTTGATCTGCGTGCTCCCCGAGCAATGCTTGCAACTGCGGCATGAAGCCGCGCTCAGCCAGGACGGCCGTGACCAGATCCTCTTTGCTGTCGAAATAGTGGTACAGCAGCCCAGGCGTAACCCCTGCGGCCCGCGCGATGTCCTTGATGGATGCGCCATCAACGCCCTTGTGGGCAAAAACTGCTAACGCGGCCGCGATCAGCTCGTCGCGCCGGCGCTGAGCCTGTTCGCGTCTGGCGGCCACGACATCAGCATATTATTGACTAAACGTTCAATCAATCTTTTCTACCAACCGGTCACCAGGCAGCCCGGCGAGGCGGCATCATCGGGCACGCCCCGGTTGGGCCCAAATGATCGGGCGGGCCCGAGACGACCAGGCGTAGACAAACCCTGTGCGTTATGCAAATCACACAATGTGCGTTAGGCTCAGCCGGTGGCGCAACTAACATTCCAGCGCGCTCGCACCGAGGAAGAGAAGCGCCAACGCGCGGAGGCCCTCGTGGAAGCCGCACGCTCGCTGGCAATGGAGACGGGCGTCGCGTCGGTCACCCTGACCGCGGTCGCCAGCCGCGCCGGAATTCACTATTCGGCGGTACGCCGCTACTTCACCTCGTACAAGGAAGTCCTGCTGCATCTGTCCGCCGAGGGCTGGGTGCGGTGGTCCAATACCGTGTCGGAGAAGCTGGCCGAGCCCGGCGCGAAGTCGCCCTCGCGCATCGCCGAGACACTGGCCGAAGCCCTGGCCCAGGACCCGTTGTTCTGCGACCTGCTTGCCAACCTGCACCTGCACCTGGAACACGAGGTGGACGTCGAGCGGGTCGTCGAGGTCAAGCGCATCAGCACCGCCGCCACACTCTCGCTCGCCGATTCCATCGAGAGCGCGCTGCCCGAACTCGGCCGTTCGGGGTCGCTCGACATCTTGCTGGCCGCGTACTCGCTCGCGGCCACGCTGTGGCAGGTCGCCAACCCGCCGGAGCGCCTCACCGACGCCTATGCCGAGGAGCCGGAAGTGATTCCGCCGGAATGGAATCTGGACTTCGCGTCGGCTCTGACCCGCTTGCTGACCGCCACGTGCGTCGGCCTCATCGGGGAGAAGCCATGAACAGGGAGGCCGGGGAGCTATGGCTTGGCGAACTCCAGCCCATGCAGAGGGGAAGGACTTGGAGTACCCATGACGACGACTGAGCCAAGGACCGAGCCGTTGGAGAAGCAGAGCTCCGCCGGCACGGAGGAAAAGAATGTCACCCCGAAGCGCGCCAGGAAAAAAGGCCTTCTGGGGCGTTACTGGCTGGTGCTTACGATCGCAGCGGTCGTCGCGCTCTCAGGATTCGTGGTGTACCGGTTGCACGGCGTCTTCGGCGTGCACAAGGGTTCGTTCGGTGGCGGCACCTCGGGCGAGGTCCTCGACGAGTTCAACGCCAAGACGATCACGCTCGAGGTCTGGGGCTCGCCGGGCAGCACGGCAACCATCAACTACCTCGACGAAAATTCCCATCCGCAGCAGGCCCTCGACGTGCCCTTGCCCTGGAGCAAAGTATTGAGTTCAACAAAGCCCGGCATCCCGGCGAACCTGGTGGCGCAAGGAGACGGCAGTTGGATCGCCTGCCAATTCGTCGTCAACAACCACGACGGGCACGGTGACGTCATCAAGGCTCCGAATCGCTCAGATTCCAACGAAACCGTGAACCCCTTCGTCTACTGCCTGGACAAGTCCGCATGAGCGAGCCAGGCCAGGCGCCGCCGCGCGTCGACCAGCCGCTGATCCCGCCGTTCCTGCCGCGGATGATCCATCGGCTTGCCCTGCCGATCGTCCTGGTGTGGTTGGCGATCGTGTTCATAACCAACACCGCGTCGCCGCAGCTGGAGGCCGTCTCCAAGGCCCACTCGGTGTCGATGAGTCCGACTGACGCGGCATCCTTTCAGTCGACGATGAAGGTCGGATCGACGTTCAAAGAGTTCAACTCCGATAACTCGGCCATGATCTTGCTGGAGGGTGACAAGCCGCTCGGGGCCGACGCGCACCGCTACTACGACGAGATCGTCAGGCGCGTCGAGCAAGACAAGCAACACGTTCAGCACGTCCAGGATTTTTGGAGTGATCCGCTGACGGCGGCGGGTTCCCAGAGCCACGACCAGAAGGCCGCGTACGTCCAGGTCTACCTCGCCGGCAACATGGGTGGCGGGCTGGCCAGCGAGTCTGCCCTGGCCCTCCGCAAGATCGTGGACTCGGTGCCCGCGCCGCCGGGAATCAAGGCATACGTCACCGGCCCGGGTCCACTGTTCGCCGACCAGTCCCACGCGGGCGAGAAGGGCGTCGCGCTCGTCACTCTTGTCACTTTTGTGGTGATCGTGGTGATGCTGCTGTTCGTCTACCGCTCGTTCACCACCATGCTGATCATGCTGGCGATGGTGTTCATCGAGTTGGCCGCGGCTCGAGGCGTCGTTGCCTTGCTGGCCAACAACGAGATCATCGGACTCTCCACGTTCGCCAACAATTTGTTGGTGTTGATGGCGATCGCCGCCGGAACGGACTACGCGATCTTTGTGGTCGGCCGCTACCACGAGGCGCGCGGTCTGGGCGAGACCCGTGAACAAGCCTTCTACACCATGTTCCATAGCACCGCACATGTCGTGCTCGGGTCGGGCCTGACCATCGCCGGCGCGATGTACTGCCTGAGCTTCTGCCGACTGCCGTATTTCCAGTCATTGGGCGCACCGTGCGCCATCGGCATGTTGGTAGCGGTGCTCGCGGCGTTGACCCTAGGCCCTGCAGTGCTGACCGTGGCTTCGTTCTTCAAGCTCATGGATCCGAAGCGCAAGTTGGCGACCCGGGGCTGGCGTCGCATCGGCACCGCGGTCGTCCGCTGGCCCGCGCCGGTTCTCGCGGTGACCATCGGGGTCGCATTGGTTGGTCTGCTCGCCCTGCCCGGTTACAAGACGGACTACGACAACCGCCACTTCCTGCCGGCGGACACCCCGGCCAATGTCGGCTATGCCGCCGCGGACCGGCACTTCGACCAGGCTCGGCTCAATCCCGAGCTGTTGATGATCCAGACCGATCACGACCTGCGTAACCCGGCCGATTTCCTGATCCTGGACAAGGTGGCCAAGGCGGTCTTCCACATCCCTGGTATCGGACGGGTGCAGACCATCACCCGACCGTTGGGCACGCCGCTCGACCACAGCACCCTCGGTTTTCAGATGGGTGCACAAGCTGCAGCGCGGATCCAGACCCAGCACTATCAGGACGAGCAGGCGGCAAACCTGCTCAAGCAGGCGGACGAACTGCGCAAGACGATGGCAACGCTGCATGAGCAGATGCAGGTCACCCAGGATCTGAGCAACACGACGCACGAAACCACCAGGCTCACCAAGGAAACCGTGCAAATCACGGAGGCATTGCGCGACGACATCGCCAACTTCGACGACTTCTTCCGGCCGATTCGCAGTTACTTCTACTGGGAGCGGCACTGCTACGACATTCCGGCCTGCTGGGCGATCCGGTCGATCTTCAACGCGCTCGACGGCATCGACCAGGTGGCGCAGAACATCGTGAACCTGAGCGCGAACCTGGACAAGCTGGATCGCATCCAGCCGAAGCTGGTGGCGCTGATACCGCCGCAGATCGAAAGTCAGCAGCACAACCTCGACACCATCATGTCGAACTACGCGACCCAGATGGGTCTCAACGAACAGGCCAAAGCGCAGTCCGACAACGCCACCGCCCAAGGCGATGCCTTCGACAAGGCCAAGAACGACGACACCTTCTACCTTCCGCCGGAGGCGTTCAAGAGCCCGGATTTCGCGCGGGGTCTGAAGAACTTCATCTCGCCGGATGGGCACGCCGTGCGCTTGATCATCTCCCATGAAGGCGACCCGGCGAGTCCCGAAGGCATCAGCCACATCGAACCGATCAAGCAGGCCGTGCATGAGGCGATCAAGGGCACGCCCTGGGAGGGCTCCAAGGTGTACCTCGGCGGTACCGCCGCGACGTACAAGGACATGCACGACGGCTCTGACATCGACCTGCTGATCGCCGCAATTGCCGCAGCCACACTGATTTTCATCATCATGCTGGTGATCACCCGAAGCGTCGTCGCGGCCTTTGTGATCGTCGGTACGGTGTTGCTGTCATTGGGCGCCTCATTCGGACTCTCTGTGCTGCTATGGCAGTACATCCTGGGCATGAAGTTGCACTGGATGGTGCTGGCGATGGCGATCATCCTGCTGCTGGCGGTCGGCTCGGACTACAACCTGCTGTTGATATCGCGGTTCAAGGAGGAAATCCGCGCCGGGCTCAAAACGGGGACGATCCGCGCGATGGCCGGTTCGGGCTCGGTGGTGACCTCCGCCGGTCTGGTGTTCGCCGCGACCATGGCCACGTTCATGTTCAGCCCGCTGCTGGTGATGGCCCAGGTGGGTACGACGATCGCGCTGGGTTTGTTGTTCGACACCTTGATCGTGCGGTCGTTCATGACGCCGTCGCTGGCCACCTTGCTGGGGCGCTGGTTCTGGTGGCCGCAGCACGTGCGTCCGCGGCCGGCCAGCACCATGCTGCGACCGTACGGACCGCGTCCCGCCGTGCGCGAGCTGATTCTCAACGACGTCGAGGAGCACCCGGCGGGCGGAGTGGTGCAAGCGCGCTGATCTTCCGTGGCGCGTGAGGGTTGAGATTCGCGCTGGGGTGAAGACCTGCGACTCGGCCTCGGGGCGCGGTCGGAACACTTCGCGGTTCGAATTCTCGGCGCGGCCTTCGCCTCAAAAAGCGTTGCGTTGAGGGCGATTTGCTGCGATCAGCCCCCACCACCTGTTTGTGCCGCTTCGGCAGATGGTTGACAGGTAAGTCGGCTGATCCTTGACCTCGATGAGGGAGTTAACCGTGGACGAGCAGAAGTATCCGGCGGCTAGAACGGCGACATCAGGATGTTCTAGCTGGAGCGAGGTGCTGCCGGCGAGGGCTTATCAACCATGTTGCGTACTCCCGCCATGGCGATGGCGATAGCCCGACGGGCTGCGGCTTGGACCTGTTCGGTGGTGTCGCCGCGTTGCAGGCAGATCAGCGCGGCGGCCAGGGCTGCGCCCATGAGTGAGCCAATGACAGCGCCGGCTGCCGGGGCGTCGAGAAGGTCGGAGTAGCTGTCGTGAAGCGCCTCGGCAAGGCGGGTTTCGGCTTGGAAATACCGGTGCAGGGTGGCCGCCTGCACTGCGGGCACCGAGACGATCATGGGCAGCCGCACCGACGCCAACCCACCGTCGATTTCGTCTCTGACCGCGTCGGCCAACATGTGCTCCATGACTTTCACCAGAACATCAGGCATGCGGTCGTCGGGTTGGCGCTGCGTGATGATCGCGACCGCATCGTCGATGCGTGCCGACAGGTGCGGGAAAAGAACTTCGTCTTTACTCGCAAAGTGGTTGAAGAAGGTCTTGGTTGACATCTCGGCGGCCGCGGCGATCTCAGCGACGGTGGTCTGCTCGTAGCCCTTCTCTTCAAACAGCCGCATGGCCGCACTGATCAGCGCCTGGCGGGTGCGCTGGCGCTTGCGGTCGCGCAAACCGAGTTCGTCAGTCGAGCGTGGAAACGTCATCTACATTCAGAGTAGCAGTACATTCGATAGAGACTTACACTCGATATAATCATGTTGCCAAAGCGGGTGCTTCTCTGCGATGGGAGTTCTGTAATGGGCAGTTTGGAGGGCCGGGTGGCGCTGATCACCGGGGCGGGTCGGGGGATCGGCCGGGCCGAGGCGCTGTTTTTCGCTGCGGAAGGTGCACGCGTGGTGGTCAACGATCGCGGCGTCGAACGTAACGGGACTGGCGCCGATGCCGGCCTTGCCCAAGCCGTGGTCGACGAGATCACCGTGGCCGGGGGCAACGCGATCGCCAATAGCGACGACGTGACCGACTGGCAGGGCGCGCGCCGCATGATCGATGCGGCGACCGAGGCCTACGGGGACCTGCACATCCTGGTCAACAACGCGGGTATCGACAACCACGCGGCGCTTGAGACCATCACCGAAGACCAATTCGACTCGGTCATCGCGGTCAACCTCAAAGGCACCTTCGCGGTCAGCCGCTGGGCGGCGCACTACTGGCGTGGCCAGGTCGACCAGCATGGTTCGGGCGTGGACCGGGTGATCATCAACACGGCTTCCGAGTCAGGTCTCACCCAACCGCTGCCGCTGCAGTCCAACTACGCCGCCTCCAAAGCCGGTGTGGCGGCGATGACCATCGTGCACGCCCTGGAGCTCAGCCGCCTCGGGGTGCGGGTCAACTGCCTGGTGCCCAGCATGATCCGCACCCGCACCAGCCTAGATTTCGTTCCGGGCTTTTCAGAGGCACCCCCCAAGGGGCAGTTCGATCCGCGCGACCCGATACGGATCGCGCCGGTGGCCGCCTACCTGGCCAGCGCCGACTGCCCGATGACCGGCCAATTCTTGACAGTTCGCGGCTCCACCGTCACCTTGCTGCGCGGCTGGGCACCCGACGGGCAGGTGCAGCGCGGCGAGGAGCCATGGACGGTCGCCGATCTGGCACCCGAACTCGAGGCCCTGCCCCGCGAGGACGTGATGGCCGGACTCATGGCCTTTTTTGAGGAAGCTGTAGGACCAGCCGAGCTGCAGGTGCTCGCCGACTACGCAAACACCTACTTTCAACAAAGCCCATCCGAATAGCCACTGCGACAGCTCAATTCACTTAAGAAGGGGCCACAGCATGCGCGCGGGCGTGTTCCATAACGGCAAGTTTGCCGTAGTCGATGTCGCCGATCCCCGACCCGAACCCGGCCAGCTGCTGGTGCGCACACTCGCGTGCGGCATCTGCGGCACGGATCTGCATTTCCTGCGCGATGCCCAAACCATCGTGGGCATCAACGACGAGCTGTGGCCGACCCTGGGTCCCGCCGCCGTCGGTGACTCCCACGTCGACCTATCCAAAGACGTCTTCATGGGCCATGAATTCTGCGCAGAAGTACTCGAAGCCGGCCCGGACACCGACGGCCCACCCCCGGGCAGCACAGTGGTGTCGGTGCCCGTCCTCCTCTCGAAGAGCGGCGTGCACCGCCTGACCTACAACAATGATTACCCGGGTGGTTACGCCCAACTGATGCTGCTGTCAGCGCCGCTGGTCGTGCCGGTGCCGAATGGCCTGCGGCCACAGCTGGCCGCGCTCACCGAACCGCTGGCCGTCGGCGTGCACGCCGTCGCCAAATCAGCGCTGCAGCCCGGGGAAACCGCCGTCGTGCTTGGGTGCGGGCCGATCGGACTGGCGATTATCGCCGCATTACGCATCGCCGGGGTCCACACCGTGATCGGCGCCGACTTCTCGCCCCGCCGCAGGGAACTCGCCGAGCTGATGGGCGCGACCCAAACCGTCGACCCCGCAGCCGAATCCGCCGTCCGGGCCGGGCGACGCGCAGCCGGTACCGCTGCGCTCGTGGTCTTTGAGGCAGTGGGCGTGCCAGGAATCATCCAACAAATCATGCACGACGTCCCCATCGGTGCCCGCATAGTCGTCGCGGGGCTATGCATGCAGCCCGACACGATCGTGCCCTACTACGGGATCGCCAAGGAACTCTCGGTCCAATTCGTCGTCGCATACAGCCTTGACGAGTTCGCCAGCGCGCTCGCCGCCATCGCCGACGGCCGCGTCGATGTCACCCCGATGATCACCGGCGCGGTGGGCCTCGACGGCCTGTCGGGCGCATTTGACGCGCTCGCCGATCCCGCCCAACACTGCAAAATCCTGGTCGAACCCGCCAAGCCGTGACCGCACCCAGCGTTATTCGCTACCAGAACATGACCAGGTCGGAGCGACATGGCAGAGATCGAAAAGGCTAGTCTCACAGGGACGCAGCAGACCGCGCTGATAGGGCTATACGGCAAAGCCCTCGATAGCCGTCAGCCAGACTCGATACTTTCCGATCGAGAGGCCGATCAGGCCCTGCACCGGGTGGACTGCGACTTCGCCGCGTTGCGGCTGCGCCGGCGCGACCAAATTTCGGCCGCAGTGCGGGCCAAGGCCTACGACAGGTGGGTGCAGCGCTTCATCGACGTGCACCCCGAATGCGTTGTGCTGCATCTGGGCTGCGGACTGGACACCCGGGTCTACCGGGTCAACCCGCCAGCCACTGTCGACTGGTATGACATCGACCTGCCTGAGGTCATCGGGCTGCGGCGGCGGCTCTTCTCGCCACGTGCAGGTCTACATACCATCGCCGCCTCGGTCACCGATCCCGCGCTGCTCAACACCATCCCCGCCGACAAGCCGGTCGTGGTCGTCGCCGAAGGATTGACACCGTATCTGCGCGCTGCCGATGGCGTCGCGATGCTGCGACGCATCACCGAACGCTTCCCCAGCGGTGAATTGGTTTTCGACGGCTACAGCCCGGCGGGAGTGTGCGGGCTGCAACGCTACCCACCAGTGAAAGCCTCTGGCGCCCAACTCGACTGGAGTATCAACGACCCGCACGACCTAGCAAAAGCGGTCCCCGGCCTGATCTTTGACTCCGAATCGTGGTACTGGGATCCAGTCGAGATCAAGCAACACTACTCGCGGCTCTATAGGCACCTCATGCCGATCCTGTTCCACATCACCCCGATACGCCGATTCGGCCGAGCCCTGCACTACCACTTCGACCACCCCAGTGCCCAGCGATCACAACCACGGGACTAACCGCCCACACCTGCCGCCCCCGCGCACGTGTGCGCAGCCGCGCAGCTCGACCACACGCTTGACAAGCTGCTCCGCCAACGTCCAGCACCATGGCGGGACCACCTGCGGAATTCCGTGAACGCTGCGGCCGGGAATTACGCGAACGTCGACATAGCGGCGACCGGTCGAGGCGGGACTTTGTCCCCTGCCCCTCGGCGAAGTGGTGTGCTCCAATCCGGGAGTACCGCGCTCAGGCCAGTCGGCTTGTCTTGAAAAGTCAAGAGCTCGTCCTGATTTGTCAAGACTTTCCCAGCGGCGGTGCCGCACCGTGGCACTACAACCAATTCAAGAAGCAGACCTCGACTGGAGGTTGGAGATGACTGAGATCACCGGCGGCGAGTTGTTCGCGCGCGCTCTTCAAGCGGAAGGGATCGAGTTTGTCTTCGGGCTGCCCTGTCCGGAGATCGACCCGCTGCTGGCGCAATTGCAACCACATGGCATCAGGATGGTACCGGTGCGGCACGAAGCGGCCGGCGTCCACATGGCCGAGGGGCTGTACAAGACCACCGGCAAGGTCGCCGCCGTGCTGGGCAACCCCGGTCCGGGCTCGGCCAACCTGCTGCCCGGCGTGATCACCGCGCTGCACGAGGGCGTTCCGGTGCTGGCCATCACCTCCCAGCACCGCCTCGGCATCGTCTACCCGTCGCCGCCGTCCACCTTTCAGGGACAAGACCAACTCGACCTCTTTCGCCCGGCGGTGAAGTGGGGCGGCCCCATCTTCGAGTGGGCCCGTATCCCCGAGGTGTTGCGAATGGCGTTCCGCGAAATGCACAGTGGCCGCCCCGGTCCCGTCCACATCGAGCTGCCGGCACCGATCCTCTACGAGACCGGCGATCCCGAGACCGCGCCCGTACTGGCGCCGGCTGCCTACCGGGTGGGTCCGCCGCAGCCGTCGGATCGCCAGCTCGACGAGGCGGCCGCGCTCCTGGCCGCGGCGAAGCGTCCGGTGCTGATCGCAGGCCAGGGCGTGGATCGCGCCGACGCACGCGATCGTGTACTCGAGATTGCCGAGCGGCTCGCCTGCCCCGCGATGAGCTCGATGGCGGGCCGCGCGAGCGTCCCGGGCGACCACCCCAACTACGTCTTCGGCTTCGGCCCCGGCGGTGACCTTGCGCGCAGCGAGGCCGACGTCTTGCTCGTCGTCGGCTCGCGGATGGGCAATCTCGATGTCCCCTATGACACCTACTGGGGCGACCCAAGGGACAAGCGACTCATCCAAATCGACATCGATCCCCGCAATTTCGGTGTCACGCGGGCCCTGCACATGGGCATCCTCGCCGACGCCCACACCGCGCTCGACGGTATCGCCGCTCGGCTGCGTGCGATCGACTCCGGCGCGCGTGATGGCGCGGATCTGGCGCGTTACCGCCGGCTCGACGAGCAGGTACGGACGCAGATGGCCACGCCGATCCTGGAATGGCAGGGCCCGGGCATCCATCCCGCGCACGCGTTGGGTGCCATCGGTGCGGCGTTCGGTCCGGACGCGGTCTACACCGTCGATGGTGGCAACACCTCGCTGTGGGCCTACACCATGCTGCCGCCGACCCGGCCGCGTTCGTATCACTCCATCCTCGAACTCGGCATGCTCGGCACCGGCATCCCGTCGGCAATCGGCGCCAAACTCGGCGCACCTGAGCGCGACGTCGTCTGCGTCACCGGAGACGGGGCGGCCGGATTCAACATGATGGAACTGCAGACCGCCGCCCGCGAGGACGTCAACGTCACGGTGATCGTATTCGCTGAGGGCTCATGGACGATGGAGGAAATCAACGAGCTGCAGTTGTATGGCACGACATTCGGAACCGCGCAGGGCGAAATCCGTTGGGACGTCGTGGCGCAAGGCCTTGGCTGCCACGGCGAATACGTCGATCGCATCGAGGACCTCGATGGCGCCTTGCGGCGTTCGCGCGAGCACGAGGGCCCGAGCGTCGTGTGCCTGCGCACCGACCACGACGCCAACCTGTCCATACCCGCCGAGATGGCGGCGCGATTTTTCGAGGTCTACTCCGGCCCGGCGAAACCAGCCATGGTCTAGGGGAGACGCCCATGGCCAAGAACATGGAGGTGGCCGAAAACCGTGGTACTGACCGAGGAGTTGCGATCATGACCACACCCGGCTCGCCGGCAGACCGCAAGGACGGCAGCGCCGCGAGCGACTGACCGGGGCTGCGGCGTCGGCTTACGACAGTAATGTTGCACCGATGGACGGTGTGGCAGAACTGGTGCCGGTGCTACCGGCGCACCGCTTCGATGAGGCCGCCCTGGCACGGTACCTGCGCGGCCAACTGCCAGGCTTCGACGGTCAACTCAGGATTCGCCAGTTTCAAGGCGGGCAGAGCAACCCGACGTTCCACCTGCAGACCGCCGGTGGCGAGTACGTCCTTCGCAAGAAGCCGCCGGGCAGGTTGCTGCCCCGGGCGCATGACGTAGAGCGCGAACACCGCGTCATGTCGGCGTTGCGAGACACCGATGTGCCGGTGCCGCGCATGCGGCTATTGTGCAACGACGAATCCATCATCGGCACAACGTTTTTCGTCATGGATTACCTCCCTGGACGCATCTTTCATGATCCGGCGTTGCCCGCCGTCGGTCCGGCGCACCGCGCGGCGATCTACGAGGACCTCGCGCGGGTGCTTGCCGCGCTGCACGGAGTGGACTGGCGTGCGGCAGGACTCGAGGGGTTCGGCAGACCGGAGGGGTACCTGCAGCGTCAGGTGGCGCTGTGGACGAGGCAGTGGCAGGCCGCGCGCGTGGAGGACATGCCGGCGATGGACCGGTTGGCGCAATGGCTGCCAGAACACCTGCCAGCGGACGACGAGCCGGCGTGCATCGCGCACGGCGACTACCGCCTGGGTAACGTCCTGATCCACCCGACCGAGCCCCGGATTGTCGCGGTCCTGGACTGGGAGCTGGCAACCATCGGCCATCCGTTGGCTGACCTCGGCTATACCTGTCTGACCTACCATCTATCGCCGGAATTCAGCGGCACCAGGGGTGTGGCGGGCGAGGACCTGACGGGCACCGGCATACCCGATGAGCAAGCATTCGTCGCGAGTTACTGTCGCCATGCGGACCGAGAGCCACCTAGCTCGCTCGACGCCTTCATCGTGTTCTCCATGTTCCGCCTTGCCTCCATCACCGCCGGCGTGTGGCGGCGCGGGCTCGACGGCAACGCGGCCGACTCCCGGGCCGGCTCAGCGGACGTCCGGGACCGCTACCGCGCCCTGGCGCAGAGCGCGTGGGCTCTCGCACAACAACTTTCGGGCGGATAGAGCGTGCGCGCCACCCTCACCGCGGCTTCAACGCGCGCCCGGGGGCGGTTCTGGCGCGAATCGTGCCTGGACCGGAGACGGGCCCGGAACCGCTGTCCTGCAGACGATTAAAGGCTTGTGGCGGTTCACTTCGCCTGCCGCGCGGGTCGCCGTCAAGTAACTCGCGATCCGGTTCGAGCCCCGCCCACGTCAGCGACGGTTCGGCCGCTAAGTCGGAAAGTCGGAATCAGTGCCCCGCGACGGCCTGCACCAGCATGGTCGCGGACGGGCTCGACAACACCCAGTTCCCGTTCTGATTGACAAACATGAGCGGCTTCGTGACCGGCGCCGACAGCTTCGGTCCCGAGACGGCCACATCGGACATGACCGTGGTCGGACCGTTCTGTTGGATGTTGGATACGACAAACGACAACGGGAGCTGCCCGTTCCGGTAGGCCACTCGCAGCTCATGATCCATCTGGTGGCCCTCGCCCGACCCGATGCCGCCCTCGACCAGGCCATCTTTGGTCCTATACGACACGCCCGGATTGGAAAGGTCGTTGAGGATGCCAGTCAACTGGTCAGGGGTCGGGAGGATCATTGTCGACGCGGGTTGCGGCGGGTCCTGCGGTAGCGGCGCGCCGACCGAGGCCAGTTGCACCTGAGGCAGGCCCGCAGGCGCGATACCCGATGCGCTGGATGCCAGCCCGGCGGCGCCACCGCCCACGACGGCCAGTGCAGCCGCGCTGACGGCAAGTGATTTCATGGATTTCATGGCTCTCCCTGTTTTGCGCATGGACGTGCGGGGCTGCTCCCCGCATCTATATGCCGACGATGCGTACTGGCACATCGTGCATCAATAAGTGGGCGCAAAACTGCTCTGTATCAATCGGTATCAATCTGTGAGGAAACTGTAGTGCCGCTCCTCATGCCCGATTCATGCCAAAATCGCTGGCATTAGAAATTGAGAACGGTTTGATGCGCACGATCGCATCGCTGGGGGACGTCAAGACGCGTGGACCACAGCACTAAGCGACTTGCGTTCCGGGAACACCGGCTGGGTTGTCTGCCGGTTGGGAGAAGGTCGAGCAACCAGAGCCGGCCGTCGCCGACAGACGGTCCAATCGGCAGCGTAGGATGAGCACCACATGCCGGTCAGGTCGACCAGCGGCTCGGAGGGGTCCTTTATGATGCTCCTCGCCATCGGTCTGATAGGGGCGGTGGCGGGGCGAACGGATCCCACTGTCGGCGCGCCGCGGCGGTCAAAGACAAAGCCACCCCTTATCTTGTACTGAGCGGCCTCCAGGTTTGCCGTGCTCGGGTACCCGATCAACGAACAAGGTTGAGGCGCAGGCAAATTAGATCCACCTCATAAGCCTGTGAATCAGCTAAGTCCGCCGGCCCAGAGGGAACGGCCGACCCGCTAGGCGCGTTGAGCGATCGAGGGAGTGGCCTCGGGGACTGACGGGGCTCGCCGTGCACGTGAACGCTGAACTCCCACAGGGAAATTTCAAGAGAAGGAAGCCATGGCGATTACCGACGTTCCAGCTTTTGCCCACTTGACTGCGGAAGACATCGAGAATCTGGCCGTCGAACTGGACGCGATCCGCCGGGACGTCGAGGATTCTCTTGCTGAGCGCGACGCGCGCTACATCCGGCGCACCATTGCCGCGCAACGCGCCCTCGATATCGCCGGACGGCTCCTGTTGGCCGGAAGCTCGAAACGCTCGGCATGGTGGGCGGGGACCCTGACCCTTGGTCTGGCCAAAATCATCGAGAACATGGAAATCGGTCACAACGTCATGCACGGCCAATGGAATTGGATGAACGATCCCGAGATCCACTCCACGACATGGGAGTGGGACATGAGCGCGGCATCAAAACATTGGATCGCCTCCCACAACCATCAGCACCACAAGTACACCAACATCCTCGGCATGGATGACGACGTGGGCTACTTCATCCTGCGGGTGACGCGCGACCAGCCCTGGGAAGGCTTCAATCTCGGCAACCTGCTGTTCAACGCCCTGCTCGCGCTGGGATTTGAGTGGGGAATCGGCCTGCAGACCGTCGACTTGGAAAAGCTGTTGACAGCCGGGCCGGAGCGCGACGGCGTCCTCGAGAAGACGCGTGAGTTCTCGACCAAGGCCGGGCGGCAGGTCTTCAAGGATTACCTGGCGTTCCCGGCGCTCACCTCCTTGTCACCGGCGGCGACGTACACCTCGACGCTGACGGCCAACGCGGCGGCCAACGTGATCCGCAACGTGTGGGCTAACGCCGTCATCTTCTGCGGGCACTTTCCCGATGGCGCGGAGAAGTTCACCAAGACCGACATGATCGGCGAAACGAAGGGCCAGTGGTACCTGCGCCAGATGCTCGGCAGCGCCAACTTCGAGGCCGGGCCGGTGCTGCGGTTCATCAGCGGCAACCTGTGCCACCAGATCGAACACCATTTGTACCCCGACCTGCCGAGCAACCGGCTGCACGAGGTCTCGGTGCGGGTGCGCGCGTTGTGCGACAAATACGACCTGCCTTACACCACAGGCTCTTTTGTGATGCAGTACGCCAAGACTTGGCGCACCATCGCCAAGCTGTCACTGCCGAACAAATACTTGCGCGACACGGTCGACGACGCGCCGGAAACCCGCAGCGAGCGAATGTTCGCTGAACTCGAGCCCGGCTTCGCCAGGACCGACCGGGCGTCGGGGCGTCGTCGCGGTCTCAAGACCGCGATAGCGGCGGTCCGCCAATGGCGTCGGGAATCGGTCACCGCAGCGGCACCCGCTGACACACCAGGTTCAATTGGGGATCGCGTGCGTGTGCCCCAAGCGAGGCGCACAACTCCGTCGACGGGCCGAGGTGGGGCATTCCCGGTCAATTGATTCCAGCCTGTGACCTACCCTCCTGAAGTCTGCCGTTACGGAGCGGCGGACCAAACCGCCCCGGTCATCCGGCCGCGTTGGGCAACAGCGCCGGGCAGTTCCCCGCGGCGTCCGTCGCCAGTTCGAAGTGCCACAGCTCGTTGGCGTAAATCCGGCACAGCCCGAAGCGCGACCCGTTGGCGATGAGTCACTGGTCGGCGCCCGGACCCCCGACGTCGACCGCCTCGCCGGTGACGTGCTTGGACATCTCCGGGGTCTGCACGTATTGCCGCGCCGCGGCGAGGCTGCCGTAGGTCCGGACGGCGTTGTCGAGCAGCCGCTGTTGAAACTCCGGCGACCGCCAGCCCGAGGTGATGGTCATGGTGACGCCGTCCGCGGCGGCCGCATTCGCGGCACCCTGGATCGCTTTCAACAGCGCCGGGTCGAGGCGCGCGATCGCTGAGTATTGGATGTCGAACGGCGTCAGTTGGCCCCCGCTGGGCAGGGAACCGTCGCCGGGGTCAGCGGGAGGAGCCAATGGGACGGTGTGGTCGGCAAGCCTGGTGTGCGGTGCCGGCGGATCAGACGGCGCGAGGACTCCGAAGGCCGCGGCAATGGCGGCGGCCAACGTAACTGATCGCATGCTTCCTCTCCTGGCTGTCCCCCGACACTCTACCGATGGGGGCTGGTCAGACCTGACCGGTGGAAAACGGTTGCGTCTCTTGGCCCGCCAAGGCGATGAAGTTATAGATCGGCGTAGTGTCGTAGGTGTAGTGAGATGCATTGGGGCCGGCCGCCAAGAACATTCCCCCGTTGTAGATCGCCTCGGTGATGGAGATGATTTCTTCAACCGATGTGGTCGGGTTCACCAGCTTCAACGCGTCGCGGAGAATTGCGAATATGTTTGGACTGTTTGCATTTTGGACGATGTTATAGATCTGCGTTTCGATGACACCCGGGCCGGCCTCCGCTGTCCACGGGTTGGGGCCGACCGGTGCGTCGGTGTAAATGTCGTTGCCGACGCCGATAGTGTTGACGAAATCCCCCCAGAAATGCGTGACCGGCGTCAGTAGGTGGGGTGCCACGTCCGCGGGCATCATGCAGGCCGGGCCTGCGACGCCGCCGGTGACAACACCGTCAACGTCGGCCGGCATCGGCCATCCCGCGAACTGGTTGCCGGAAGCGAAACCCGGCAGCCGGAGAGGGTTTCCCCAAACTCCCACCGCGACAATGCGGTTCGCGATCTGCGGATTCAGCCACGCGATCGTGTGCAGGAATTGGCAGACGACGATGGCGCCCTGTGAATACCCGAGCAGGATGATGGAATTGTCCGGATAGGACGGCGCCCCGGCTGGTGGATTGATTTGCGTGCAAAGCCTGTTCAGCTCGGCGACGCCGGCGTCCACGCTCGGGCCCATGGGGAACACGCTGGCCGGGTAGTTACCGACGGGCTGCCAGTAGAACAGGTCTGGAAACGCGGTCGCCAGTGCGTAACCTACGCCGGCGGGTTGCGGTGGCGCGGTGTTCCACATGTCGACACCGGTTCCCGATACGGTCATCACTATGTGTGGCATCATCCGACCTTCCACGTGTTCTGAGGTGCGAACCAGGGCTCGAAGGTGGAGTGCCCAGTCCTTGGCAATCCGACACTCCCGAGGTCAGACGTTCGGCGTCCGGCCGCGCCTGCCGGGGTCTGCCGTTTACGTCCAGAATTCGTTCATGGGTTGGGCGTACATGTCGTTGGCGGTGAGCGGACCCAGGGCTCCCGGCGTAGGACTCAAGGCGTCTTCGATGGTCGCCATCAGGCCGTACTGGTCGTAGTGGCCGGTGGCGACGAAGTGGCCCGATTGCATCCCGCCCAGCGTCACGGCGCCCTGGTTGGGGATGACGATCATGGGGACGTTGTTGCCCTGGTTGCCGATGCCCAGCGACAGGTTGTTGTAGTCCTCGTCCCAGGTGATGATGATCGCGTCCTTCTGTGTCGGGTCGGTCCACGTCGGCGAGCCCTGAATGGTGGACACCTGTTGCTGGACGAACTGGTCACCGGCGGCGATGTTGTACTGGTGCGTCGTGAGCTGGCTGCCCAGAAAGCGCAGAGCGCCGGTGGGAGTGCTGACGGGGCCTTCCATGTTGTAGGACTCGTTGGCGGCAAGCCAGGCGAATTGCGGTGCGGTATTGGGGTTTTGCAGGTCGGTGCTCAAATTCGTCAGCGGGAGCAGGTGGGTCGGCAGGTAGGCCGGGTTGGGGTTGGCGTAGACGTAGTTGAACATGGCGAAGGGTAGTTGGTCGACGGCGTAGTCACCCGAGTTGGTGATGGCACCGGGGTAGGGCATGCTCTGCGCGTAGCCGGCCCAGGTGACGCCCGACGAATCCATTCTTGCCATGAGGTTGTTGTTTCCGTAGATGACGTTCGGCGGCGGGTTGACGTCGATGCCGTAGTCCGTTCCGCCCAGGATCCGGAAGTAGTTGGGGTCGCTGGGGTGACCGAGGGCGTAGTAGTTGTCGGCGTATCCGTAGCTGTTGATCAGGGCGTTGATGTAGGGCGCGTTCGGGCTGCCGAGGATGTCACCGACGCCGTGGTTCTCCATGTAGATCAGGAACACGTGATCCAGATGGCCGACGTTGGACACCGGTGGGGTGAGGGACGGCTGGGCGAGGCTTGGATCGCCGACGGTGAACGACAGGTTGTCGGCGAAGGCGTTGTTGTAGTTGCCGAGCACCGGGTTGTGGTCGGCGAAGGTCACGGTCACCACGGCTTTGGTGGTGCCCACCGGGATCGTCCCGGAGACGTCCCGTGCCTGGAACCCGGTGAGTCCCAGGCGATCCAGCGCCGTGACCGACCCGGTCGAGCCGGTGCCCAGAACGGCACCGTTGGCATTGAGGAAGGTGACCTGCGTCGAGGCCGAGGACGGGTCGCCCAGGTAGCCGCCGAGCATTCCACTCAGCGTGTACGGCGTCGTGCCGGTGTTGATTTTCCCGGCTGCAGTGGACAGGTTGACGACCTGGCTGATGGTGGACGTGGCCACGGGTCCGCCGCCGGCGAAATTGCTGCCGCCGCCCGGGGGCGGGGTGCCTGGGAAGCTCAAGAAGCCCGGCAGATCCGGGATCGAGAACGGCCCGGGATAACCGCGCGGGGTGCCGTACGCGATCACCGTCGGTGTGCCCGTCACCGTCCAGCCCGGAATGGTCACCCCGCTATAGCCCGACCCGGACGGGTCTGCCGTCTCGAAGCCGGGGTTGACGAGCAGGTTCGGGCTCATCGGCAGTCCGGGGACCCCGTTTCGGCCCAGCAGCAGCCCGCCGGCTCCCACGGTGCCGG
>NZ_LZKL01000126.1 GCF_001668725.1 Mycobacterium sp. E787
TGCGCCCCGAACCGGCCCGCCGGCCCCCGTTGGTTGGACGCGTCGCCGAAACGCACGGTCGTGGCCGTCGGTCTGGCGGTGGCATTCGTCGCCAGCAGCCTGTACTCGACGGCGACGTTCCTGACCAGTTGGCGGGGCAACCCGGCGCAGCCCTACCTGCGCAACGCGCGCGCGAGTTTGGCTGCCGCGCATGCCGTTTCGGATGCACCGTTGCTGGATCAGGAGGTGGATCCGCTGGTGCTGCAGCGGGTGGCCGCGCCGCAGAACCTGGCCAGCCATATGTTCGCCCTGCTGCGCGCGAGGCCCGAATTCGATTCGTCAACAACACAATTGCGAATGATTGACAGCTCCGGGCGGCTGATCGCGGCCCGGGTGACCTGGATACGAACCATCGTGCCGGGGCCGACGCCGCAGTGCGGCTATTTCGCCCAGCCGGACAAGCCGGCGCGGCTGGTCCTCGACGGGCCGCTACTGCCCGCCGACTGGACCGTCGAACTCAATTACCTTGCGAACAGCGACGGTTCGATGACGCTGGCGTTGTCCGAGGGACCCGGGGTCAAAGTTCCGGTGCATCCGGGGCTCAACCGGGTTTATGTCCGGCTGCCCGGCGCGGGCAACGCGATCACCGTCCGGGCCAACACCACCGCGCTGGCGTTGTGTCTGGCCTCCGGGCCGGTAGGTTTCGTCGCGCCGGCGTGAGTGACTGCCCATCGGCTCCACCACCGTCGACGCCGCGGCCTATGTCAACCCGTTATTCCCGGGTGCGCCGAGGAGGAGCAGTGAGCCGGTGCCGCCGGTGCCGGGTTTACCCAGCGTCCCACCGGGGCCCGCGTTGCCGCCGCTACCACCGTTGCCGATGATCAGCCCGCCATTACCGCCATTACCGCCGTTACCACCGATTCCCGTAGTGGCGGGTCCGCCCGCGCCGCCACCCCCGCCGTTGCCGACGATCAGCCCGGCCATGCCGCCATGACCGCCGCTACCGGCGTTACCGCTGACGGTACTTCCGCCGGCTCCGCCGTCACCGCCGCCGCCGAC
>NZ_LZKL01000127.1 GCF_001668725.1 Mycobacterium sp. E787
CGTCGAGATGATGCCACGGCTGATGGCCCAGCAGATCGACGAGGCCGGCGGCGCGCTGCTGGCCCGGATGGTCACCGAGCTGGGGATCGCGGTGCACGTCGGGACGGGCACCGAGTCGATCGAAGCCGTCGAGCACTCCGACGGCTCGGCCTCGGTGCGCGTGCGCCTGACCGACGGCGAGGTCATCGACGCCGGAGTGGTGATCTTCGCCGCCGGCGTCCGGCCGCGCGACGAGCTGGCGGTGACCATCCGGGCCAGCAGCGCGCCGCCGGCCTCGTCGATCTGCTGGGCCATCAGCCGTGGCATCATCTCGACGACGTGGGTGTGCAAACCGAACTGGCGCAACGCATTCGCCGCTTCGAGCCCCAGCAGGCCGCCACCGATGACCACCCCGCCGGGCACCCGGCCGGCCTCCAGCGTGCGCCGGGCGTCGGCGCGGATGGCGTCGAGGTCGTCGAGCGTGCGGTAGACGTGGCACAGCGGCAGGTCATGGCCGGGCACCGGGGGGACGAACGCGTAGGACCCGGTGGCCAGCACCAGGGCGTCGTAGCTGTGCCGCCGGCCGTCGGCGGTGACCACCGACTTTGTCGCCCGGTCGATTTCGGTCACGCGCGCGTTCAGCAGCAGCCGGACCCGCTCGTCGCCGGCGTAATCGTTGCCGGGCAGCGCCAGCAGCGCGCGGTCCCAGCTCTCGGTGTAGGAGGTCAGGCCGACGCGGTCATAGGCCGCGTCGGTTTCCTCCGCCAAAACCGTGATGCGCCAGGCACCCTCGGTGTCGCGGGCACGCAGCGCCTCGACCAGCCGGTGGCCCACCATGCCGTGTCCGACCACAACGACGTGACGCTCGGCACAGTGCTCGCGCCAGGTTTCGGATTGGGGCATGCCACGAGGGTAGGGGCCCCAAATTAAGGCGAAATCGCGGAATGTGACGCGGGCATGACGGCGCCCTCACACCTCACAACGGCCGCTGTGAAGGTGTTCGCTGCGGGCGAACGCCCGGGTGGAACTTTAGCCGGGTCGACTCAAGTTTCTAGAAATAGCCGTCCGGCAGCGCGCCGGTCACAGCAAACTCACAACGAAGCACAAGGAAGCAGAAGGAGAAAGCCCATGAGCAACCTCGCATTGTGGTCGCGACCGGCCTGGGACACCGACCGGTGGTTGCGCGACTTTTTCGGCCCCGCGGCCACGACCGACTGGTTCAAGCCGGTTGCCGGCGGATTCAGGCCGGCCGCTGAGATCGTCAGGGACGGCGACGACGCCGTCGTCCGCCTCGAACTGCCCGGCGTGGACATCGACAAGGACGTCAACGTCGAGGTCGACTCCGAAAACGGGGTAGGCCGCCTGGTGATCCACGGCGAACACCGCGACGAGCACGCGGAGGAGGAGAACGGCCGCACCCTGCGCGAGATTCGGTACGGATCGTTCCGCCGGTCGTTCCAGCTGCCCGCGCACGTCACCAGCGAGGCCATCGCGGCCTCCTACGACGCCGGTGTGCTGACCGTGCGGGTCGCCGGCGCCTACTCCGGGACGCAGGCGCAGCGCATCGCGATCACGAAGTAGTTCGCGACCGGTAGCGGCCAGGTCCGGTGGGGCCGACGGCTCCGCCGGATCTGGCGCGTCTAGCACCCGAAGGCAGCGGCGGCATCGATTCCGATGAGCCGCAACAGGTTTACCACCTTGCGATCGAGATCCTTTCCCACCGCGGCGACCGCGGCGATGCCCAGGCTGGCGAACGCGGCGCTGGGCTGGTCCATCGAAAAGACCGCGTTGCCGTCGGCGTCCTCGTAGAGGAGCACCCGCAGCGGCGCGTACAGCAGCGCCCTGGGATCGTGGCGGAACATCGTCTCGGCGATGGTGTGGTTGCCGAGCAGGTACTCCACCGCCTTGGTGGTGTGGCCGGCCAGGCAGAACAGGGGAAGCGCGTCGATGGTGGCGTAGACCATCAGCCCGTTCGGTGCGTTGATGGCGGCGGCCGCGCGCACGTCGTCCCAGCCGCCCCCGCCCTCGCTGATCCGCTGCACGGCCGCCCGGTCGACCGGCGGCGCCGCTCGCTCGAAAGCGGTTCTGAATTCGTCGAATTCCACCCCGGTGACGACGTCGATGCGGTTCATCGGGTGCTGGGCCGCGGTGAATGCGGCCGGTGCAGCGCTGGTCGTCATTGCGACTCCTCACGGTTCGACGGCCCATCCTGGTTCGGTGAATGAACTCCGCACCGGCGAGTGTATGGTTCAGTCAACGAACCCGCAAGGCGTAACATCGGGCCGTGGCCCTTCCCCGCGAATATCCGGCCGAAAGCTGCCCCATCGCGCGGTCCCTGGAGATCGTCGGCGAACGGTGGACGTTGCTCATCCTGCGCGACGCCTTCTACGGGGCCCGGCGGTTCAGCGACCTGCAACGTCATCTCGGCATCCCGAAGGCGGTGCTGTCCGAACGGCTGGGCTTCCTCGTGGAAGAGGGTGTGCTGACCAAGGATTCGGCCGGGTACCGGGTGACGGCCAAGGGCAGGCAGCTGTGGCCGCTGATCTGGTCGATGATCACCTGGGGCAACGACAACTACGTGGACAAGCCCCACCGAAGGAGCTACCGGCACGCGGACTGCGGGGGGACGATCGGTCCGGACCGCGTGTGCCACCGGTGCGCGCAGGTTCCCGACGTCGCCGACATCGTCGCCCACCCGCCGCCGCGACCGCGCAATCCGAGCCACGACGATCCCGTCAGCCAAGCGCTCCGGCGTCCCCACCGAATGCTGGAGCCGATCTAGCCCCAGCGGGCCAGCAACTCCTTGGCGCGTCCGGCCAGGGCGGCCTGCAGGAACGGCCCGAAGCTGATCCGTGCGACGCCCAGCGGGCCAAACGATGACGGGTCGTCCTGGTCGGGCAGCGCGATCGCGTTCATCGGCAGCGGCAAGTCAACGGCCAAGCGCCGCAACGTGTCCGGGTCATGTCGGCCGACGGGGTAGAGCACGTCGGCGCCCGCGTGAGCGGCCTCGGTCAGGCGCGCTATCGCGCGTTCGACGCGGTCGGAATCGTCTCCGTCCTTGCGCAGAAAAAGGTCCGTCCGGGCGTTGATCACGACATGCACCCCGGCCGCGTCGGCGGCCGACCGCAGCGCCGCGACCAGTTCGGCGTGTTCGCCGGCCGACCGCAGCCGCTTGCCCTCGCCATGCACGGTGTCCTCGATGTTCAGGCCGACGGCACCCACGCTCAGCAGGCCCTCGATCAGACGCGCCGCCGGCTGCCCGTAGCCCGATTCGATGTCCACCGACACCGGCACCTCGACGGCGGCCGTGATCTGCGCGACCCGCGTGAGCACGTCGTCGAACGACATGCCCTCCCCGTCCGGTTTGCCGATCGAGTCGGCCAGCGGGTGGCTACCCACCGTCAGCGCGGCGAACCCCGCCTCGATGGCCAAGCGCGCCGACCATGCGTCCCACACGGTCGGCAGGATCACCGGGTTGCCCGGCTGGTGCAGTTCGAGCAACGCCGTCGCGCGCCGGGCGGTGGTTTGGTCTGTCATGGTGTCCGACATTAGGCCGCCGCGGTGGCTACTATCGGGGGCATACTGTGATCCGTGACACCGTCGAGCGCGGGGGAGATCCGAGGAGATCTGTTGACGAGCCCTACCGGCACTGCTGAACTCGCCGAACTGCACGACCTCATCGGCGGCTTGCGGCGGTGCGTGAACTCCCTGCGGGCGCGGTACGGCGAAAGCCCGGCGATGCGCCGCATCGTCATCGACGCCGACCGGATCCTTTCCGACGTCGAATTGCTCGATTCCGACGTCTCCGAATTGGATCTGTCCCGCGCCACCGTGCAGCAGTCCGGCGAGAAAATCGTCATTCCCGACACCCAATACGACAGCGATTTCTGGCGTGATGTCGACGACGAGGGTGTCGGGGGTCACAGCAGGTCCTGACAACACAAGCCCCCCGAAAATGAGGGGGTGCTCTCTGTGTACCCTTCGACCAACAGCCCGTTCGAAGAGGAACACTAGATGAGCGCACCCACGGCGAACCGTCCTGCGTCCGGTGTCTTTTCACCGACGCGCGCCAGCATCCCGCAACGGACCCTACGCACCGACCGGTGGTGGATGTCGCCGCTGCGGATCGACCTGGGCTTCGCCGCATTCCTCATCTATGCGACGGCGCGCGCGTTCCAGCAGAACTACTTCTTCGTCCCGAAGTACCACTACCTGACGCCGTTCTACTCGCCGTGCGTCAGCACGGCTTGCGGGGAGGCGCACGACTTCTGGCCCCAGATCCTGCCGGACGTGTGGTGGCTGCCCTACGCCGCGCTGACCCTGCCGTTCCTGCTGCTGTTCCGGCTGACGTGCTACTACTACCGCGGCGCCTACTACCGCACCGTGTGGCAGTCGCCCACCGCGTGCGCGGTGGCCGAGCCCCGCGTGCACTACACCGGCGAGACCAAGTTGCCGCTGATCATTCAGAACAGCCATCGGTATTTCTTCTACATCGCCGGCATCATCTCGGTGATCAACACCTACGACGCGATCATCGGCTTTCATTCCGACTCCGGTCCGGGCGGCTTCGGCTTCGGGCTGGGCAACCTGATCATGGTCGGCAACGTCGTCATGTTGTGGGTCTACACGTTGTCCTGCCACTCGTGCCGGCACGTCACCGGCGGGCGGCTCAAGCACTTCTCCAAGCACCCTGTGCGGTACTGGATCTGGACCCAGGTCAGCCACATCAACACCCGCCACAAGCTGTACGCCTGGATCACGCTGGGCACGCTGATGCTCACCGACTTCTACATCGCGCTGGTGGCCGGGGGCGCCATTCCCGATCTGAGATTTGTTGGCTGACAAGTCAATTGACGGACGATAAGACTTAGCGAGGGTTTTCATGGTTGATGTCGAGCGGCATGCCTACGACGTAGTCGTCATCGGCGCCGGCGGCGCGGGGCTGCGCGCGGTCATCGAAGCGCGCGAACGCGGCCTGCGGGTCGCGGTGGTGTGCAAATCCCTGTTCGGCAAGGCCCACACGGTGATGGCCGAGGGCGGCTGCGCGGCGTCGATGGGCAACACCAACCCGAAGGACAACTGGAAGACCCACTTCGGCGACACCATGCGCGGCGGGAAGTTCCTCAACAACTGGCGGATGGCCGAGCTGCACGCCAAGGAGGCGCCGGACCGGGTCTGGGAGCTGGAAACGTACGGCGCCCTGTTCGATCGCCTCAAGGACGGCAAGATCAGCCAGCGCAACTTCGGCGGGCACACCTACCCGCGGCTGGCGCACGTCGGAGACCGCACCGGCCTGGAGCTGATCCGCACCATGCAGCAGAAGATCGTGTCGCTGCAGCAGGAGGACCACGCCGAACTCGGCGACTACGAGGCGCGCATCAGGGTGTTCGCCGAGTGCACCATCACCGAACTGATCAAGGACGGTGACGCGATCGCCGGGGCCTTCGGCTACTGGCGCGAGAGCGGCAACTTCGTCCTGTTCGAGGCGCCCGCGGTGGTGCTGGCCACCGGCGGGATCGGCAAGTCGTTCAAGGTGACGTCGAACTCCTGGGAGTACACCGGCGACGGGCACGCGCTCGCCCTGCGCGCCGGCGCCTCGCTGATCAACATGGAGTTCGTCCAGTTCCACCCGACGGGCATGGTGTGGCCGCCCAGCGTGAAGGGGATCCTGGTCACCGAGGGCGTCCGCGGCGACGGCGGTGTGCTGAAGAACTCCGACGGCAAGCGGTTCATGTTCGACTACATCCCGCCCGTGTTCAAGGGTCAGTACGCGGAGACCGAGCAGGAGGCCGACCAGTGGCTCAAGGACAACGACTCGGCCCGTCGCACCCCGGACCTGCTGCCCCGCGATGAGGTCGCGCGCGCGATCAACTCCGAGGTCAAGGCCGGCCGGGGCAGCCCGCACGGCGGGGTCTTCCTCGACATCGCGTCCCGGCTGACGCCGGAGGAGATCAAGCGCCGGCTGCCGTCGATGTACCACCAGTTCAAGGAGCTGGCCGGGGTCGACATCACCAAGGAGCCGATGGAAGTCGGGCCCACCTGCCACTACGTGATGGGCGGCGTCGAGGTGGACGCCGACACGGGAGCGGCCACGGTGCCCGGGCTGTTCGCCGCCGGCGAGTGCTCCGGCGGCATGCACGGCTCCAACCGGCTGGGCGGCAACTCGCTGTCGGACCTGCTGGTGTTCGGGCGGCGCGCCGGCCTGGGGGCCGCCGACTACGTGCGCGCGCTGAGCAGCCGCCCCGCGGTCGCCCAGGATGCCGTCGACGCGGCGGCCAAGAGGGCGCTGGCGCCCTTCGACGGCCCGACCGACGGCGCCCCCGCCGAGAACCCGTACACCTTGCAGCTGGAACTGCAGCAGTCGATGAACGACCTGGTGGGCATCATCCGCAAGTCGGAGGAGATCTCCGAGGCCCTCGGCCGGCTGGACAAGCTCCGCGAGCGGTTCAAGAACATCCGCGTCGAGGGCGGTCGCCAATACAACCCCGGCTGGAACCTGGCCATCGACCTGCGCAACATGCTGCTGGTCAGCGAGTGCGTGGCCAAGGCCGCGCTGGAGCGCACCGAGAGCCGCGGCGGGCACACCCGCGACGACCACCCGTCGATGGATTCGTCGTGGCGCAAGGTGTTGCTGGTGTGCCGGGCAGTCGGCGAGCCCGGCGACCTGGAAGCCGCCGTGATCCCCGACATCAGCATCACGCGGGAGGACCAGACGCCGATGCGGGCCGACCTGCTGGAGCTCTTCGAGATCTCCGAGCTGGAGAAGTACTACACCGACCAGGAGCTGGCCGATCACCCAGGACGGAGAGCTTAATGACCTACAACGCCACCATGCGGGTGTGGCGCGGCGACGACACCGACGGCGCACTGCAGGACTTCACGGTCGAGGTCAACGAGGGCGAGGTGGTGCTCGACATCATCCATCGCCTGCAGCAGACCCAGACGCCCGACCTCGCGGTGCGGTGGAACTGCAAGGCCGGCAAGTGCGGGTCGTGCTCGGCGGAGATCAACGGCTACCCCCGGCTGATGTGCATGACCCGGATGTCGACGTTCGCCGAGGACGAGGTGGTGACCGTCACCCCGCTGCGGACGTTCCCGGTGATCCGCGACCTGGTCACCGACGTGTCGTTCAACTACGAAAAGGCCCGGGAGATACCGTCGTTCGCGCCGCCCAAGGACCTGCAGCCCGGCGAATACCGGATGGCGCAGGCCGACGTGCAGCGGTCGCAGGAGTTCCGCAAGTGCATCGAGTGCTTCCTGTGCCAGAACGTCTGCCACGTGGTCCGCGACCACGAGGAGAACAAGAAGGCGTTCGCGGGCCCGCGCTTTCTGATGCGCATCGCGGAGCTGGAAATGCACCCGCTGGACACGCTGGACCGGCGCAACCAGGCGCAGGAAGAGCACGGCTTGGGCTACTGCAACATCACCAAGTGCTGCACCGAGGTGTGCCCGGAAAACATCAAGATCACCGACAACGCGTTGATCCCGATGAAGGAGCGGGTCGCGGATCGCAAATACGACCCCGTGGTGTGGCTGGGCAACAAGCTGTTCCGCCGTTAAGGGCCCGCCCGCATCGGGTACCCGAACCCGATGCGAGGAACCACCAGCGTCAACGAGATCCGCACCGCGATCCGCGAGCTGTCGGTCCGCGCCGAACTCGCGCACAAGGAAGGCCGGCAGGACGACGCGGCCGAAATCGAGCGGCGCATCGCCGGCTACCGGGAAGAACTGGGCCACCGCCCCTAGGCGCCCGCGCTCATGCGCCGAGACTGCGCCCAGCGCGCCGCATCGGCGGCATGACACGCGCTGAGCGCAGGATCGATGCGGCCCAAGGCCGTCAGACGCCGAGTCGGCGCAATTCGCTGCGGTGAAAGACGATCGGCGCCACTGCGGCATCCACCGTGACCTGCGTGACCCGCAGCACGACGATCGTGTGGTCCCCGGCCGGGATCAGTTGCTCGATCGCGCTTTCCAGCCATAGCCCGGTGCCCTTGATGAAGACCGCACCGGTTTCGCTGGATACCGTCTCCAAGCCGGCGAACCTGTCGCCCGTCTTGGCGGCCAGCGTGCGCACGGCCACGTCATGGGCCTCACCCAGCACGCTGATGCCCAGCATCGGCACGCCCTTGAGTTTCGGCCAGGTCGTCGACGTGTTCTGCACGCAGAACGAAACCAACGGCGGTTCCAGCGAGACGGGGACAAAGGTGCTGGCCGCCAAGCCTTCACGCACACCATCGACTTGGGCCGCGATGGCCACCACTCCGGTGGGGAAGTGGCCGAACGCTTCACGCAGCGACGACGGCGTCAGATTGCTGTTCGAATTCACCGGACTTCATTGCTCCTTGAGCCGAGAACGGAATTCTCGCCCCCGACCCTACCTTGCCGAATATCCATGGGCCGAAGCCACATCCGGATGCGCCCGCAATCTGCTCTTCCACGCGTTGCGACCGTAGACCGGGTAAATCGGGTCCGACGGGTCGTGTTCCCTGTCGGCGAGCGCGGCTAGGTCCGCGGGCAGCGAGAGCAGCGGCAGCCGCGCGTCCAGGCGCGGGTTGAAGAAGTAGGGCACCGAGATCCGCCCTGGTCCGTCCAGGTTCACCCGGTGCTCGGTGGCGCGGAGGTAGCCGCCCGTCGCCACCTCGAGCAGTTCGCCGATGTTGACGATGAACGCGCCCGGCACGGGCGGCACGTCGATCCAGCCGTCGGCGCCACCGCGGGCGCGTCGCACCTGGAGCCCGCGGCTGCCCGGCTCGGCCAACAGCAGCGTCAGCACGCCGGCGTCGCGGTGCGGGCCCACCCCCTGCGAGCCGGCCGCGC
This sequence comes from Mycobacterium sp. E787, assembly GCF_001668725.1. Taxonomy (GTDB): domain Bacteria; phylum Actinomycetota; class Actinomycetes; order Mycobacteriales; family Mycobacteriaceae; genus Mycobacterium. Next base: position 8,797 of record NZ_LZKL01000127.1, read on the forward strand.
GGGCGGGATAGCGGATGAGCTTGATCAGCGTGGCCGGCGCGTCGGCGAACGCCGCGTCGAAGACGTCGGGCGCGCTGCCCAGCGAGGCGGCCCAATGCCGCAGCAGGGTGCGGGCCACCGCGGACAGCGCGGCGTCCCACTCGGCGATGATCCCGGGCAACTCCGGCAGGGCCTCGGGCCACTGATTCGGGCCCTGCAGCCACAGGTAGTCCGGCTTGCCGGGGCCGCCGATCGGGGCGCGCTCGGGCCCGATGTCGATCTGCTCGCGCCAGTCCACCCGGCCCCGGGTCAGCTCGCCGCCCAGCCGCGTATAGCCACGGAAATGCGGGCTGCGCGCCATGGCGATGGCGTCCTTGCCGGCGTCCGGCAGGTCGAACAGGCGCCGCGCCGCGTCGAGCACCCTGCCCACCAGCGCGTCCGCCACGCCGTGGCCGATCAGGTAGAAGAACCCGACCTCGTGGGCGGCGGCCCGCAGCCCTTCCCGCAGCGGTGCCTCAGGCGCCCGAAGATCGACCACGGGCAGCGACGTGACGCGTCTCACGTCGCTCGCCGGCGCTTCGTCCCCGCAGGTCAGGGGGGCGATATCAGACTTCCCAACCGGTTGGTTAGTTAGACGCTGCAATGTAGCTCACACTCGCTTTGCGTTGACGCAAATAACGGATATATTTTAGGGCAGTTACTGGTGGGTAACTTAGACCTAGTACCCAACCACAAGTGGCATTCTCAACGAGGAGGAACGTAGTGAGCCACTACAAGAGCAACGTCCGTGACCAGGTGTTCAACCTGTTCGAAGTCTTCGGCGTTGACAAGGCTTTAGGCCAGGGCGAGTACAGCGACCTGGACGCCGACACCGCACAGGAGATGCTGACCGAGATCAGCCGGCTGGCCGAGGGGCCGGTCGCGGAATCGTTCGTCGAGGGTGACCGCAACCCACCGGTTTTCGACCCCGAGACCCACTCGGTGACGTTGCCGGAGAATTTCAAGAAGTCGGTACGCGCGGTGCAGGAGGCCGGCTGGGACAAGGCCGGCATCGACGAGGCGCTGGGCGGCATGCCGATGCCCAAGGCGCTGGTATGGGCGCTGCACGAGCACATCCTCGGCGCTAACCCGGCGGTGTGGATGTACGCCGGCGGCGCCGGCTTCGCCAACGTCATCTACCACCTCGGCACCGAGGAGCAGAAGCGGTGGGCCGTGCTCTGCGCGGAGCGCGGTTGGGGCGCGACCATGGTGCTCACCGAGCCGGACGCCGGTTCGGACGTGGGCGCCGGCCGCACCAAGGCCGTCCAGCAGGAGGATGGCTCCTGGCACATCGACGGTGTCAAGCGGTTCATCACCTCCGCCGACTCCGACGACCTGTTCGAGAACATCGTGCACCTGGTGCTGGCCCGCCCCGAGGGCGCCGGCCCCGGCACCAAGGGCCTGTCGCTGTTCATCGTGCCCAAGTTCCTGTTCGACCCCGAGACCGGCGAGCCGGGCGAGCGCAACGGCGTGTTCGTCACGAACGTCGAGCACAAGATGGGCCTGAAGGTCTCGGCGACGTGTGAGCTGTCGTTCGGCCAGCACGGCGTGCCCGCCAAGGGCTGGCTGGTCGGCGAGGTGCACAACGGCATCGCCCAGATGTTCGACGTCATCGAGATGGCCCGCATGATGGTCGGCACCAAGGCGATCGCCACGCTGTCGACGGGCTACCTCAACGCGCTGGAATACGCCAAGGAGCGCGTGCAGGGCGCCGACATGACCCAGATGACCGACAAGACCGCGCCGCGGGTGACGATCACGCATCACCCCGATGTGCGCCGGTCGCTGATGACCCAGAAGGCCTACGCCGAGGGTCTGCGGGCGCTGTACCTCTACACCGCGACCTACCAGGACGCGGCCGTGGCCGCGGCGCTGCACGGGGTGGACGCCGACCTGGCGGTCAAGGTCAACGACCTGATGCTGCCGGTGGTCAAGGGCGTGGGCTCCGAGCAGGCCTACGCGAAGCTGACCGAGAGCCTGCAAACGTTGGGCGGGTCCGGCTTCCTGCAGGACTACCCGATCGAGCAGTACATCCGGGACTCCAAGATCGACTCGCTGTACGAGGGCACCACGGCCATCCAGGCGCAGGACTTCTTCTTCCGCAAGATCGTCCGCGACAAGGGTGTGGCGCTGGCCCACGTGTCGGGTGAGATCCAGAAGTTCGTGGACAGCGAGTCCGGCAACGGCCGGCTCAAGACCGAGCGCGAGCTGCTGGGCAAGGCACTGGCCGACGTCCAGGCCATGGCCGCCAGCCTGACCGGCTACCTGATGGCGGCCCAGGAGGACGTCACCAGCCTGTACAAGGTGGGCCTGGGTTCGGTGCGCTTCCTGATCAGCGTCGGCGACCTGGTCATCGGCTGGTTGCTGCAGCGTCAGGCGGCGGTGGCCGTGGCGGCGCTGGACGCCGGCGCCAGCGGCGCCGAGCGGTCGTTCTACGAGGGCAAGGTCGCCGTGGCGTCGTTCTTCGCCAAGAACTTCCTGCCGCTGCTGGCCGGCACCCGTGAGGTCATCGAGACGCTGGACAACGACATCATGGAGCTCGACGAGGCCGCGTTCTAAGCCGGAAAACGCCGAAATCCCCCCGTTCTGTGGAACGGGGGGATTTTGCGTTTGGCGATGCCAGGGCGCGCGCACGATAAAGGCCGCCGCTGGATCCCCTCACTCCAGCGGCGGCCGGTCTAGCAACGCCCGTCCGCGCTGACGGCCGCTTGACCCAAGGGATGCCCCGTATTGCCGTCGGGGTCGGGGGGTCAGACCGCAACACGGGGCTATCCGGACCGTCGAGTACCCCGCACCCGGCATTCGTAACCGGTTGTGACCGATTTCATCCGGGGAAGGTCAGGCCTGAAGGATCGCGGCCACACCCTGGCCGCCGGCGGCGCAGATCGAAATCAGCGCCCGGACGGTTCCGCCGCCCTGCTGTTCGGCCTTCTTCTCGGCCAGCTGCTTGGCGGCCTGGGCCAGGATCCGCCCGCCGGTGGCGGCGAAGGGATGGCCGGCGGCCAGCGAGGAGCCGTTCACGTTGAGCTTGGATCGGTCGATCGAGCCGAGCGCCGCGTCGAGCCCCAGCCGCTCCTTGCAGTACTCCTCGGATTCCCAGGCCTGCAGATGCGCCAGCACCACCGACGCGAACGCCTCGTGAATCTCGTAGAAGTCGAAATCCTGCAGGCTGAGCCCGTTTCTCGCCAGTAGCCGGGGCACCGCGTAGGTCGGCGCCATCAGCAGCCCGTCGCGCCCGTTGACGTAGTCGACCGCGGCGGTCTCGGCGTCAACCAGGTAGGCCAGCGGGGTCAGCGAGTGGGCGGCCGCCCAGTCCTCGCTGGCCAGCAGCGCGACCGACGCGCCGTCCGTCAGCGGCGTCGAATTGCCCGCCGTCATCGTGGCGTCGCCGTTCTTCACCCCGAAGACTGGGCGCAGCGTCGCCAGCTTCTCGGTGCTCGCGTCGGGCCGCAGGTTGTCGTCGCGGTAGAGCCCCAGGAACGGCGTGACCAGGTCGTCGAAGAAGCCGCGGTCGTAGGCGGCGGCCATGTTGCGGTGGCTGGCCACGGCCAGCGCGTCCTGGTCGACGCGTTTGATGCCCATCTGCTTGGTGGTGATGGCGGCGTGCTCGCCCATCGACAGCCCGGTGCGCGGCTCGCTGTTGGCCGGGATCTCGATTCCGAGGGTGGCCGGCAGCGTGCCGACCAGCCGGAGGCGCTGCAGGTTCGACTTGGAGCGACGCAGTTTGAGCAGCTGGCGACGAAGGTTGTCGCCCAGCCCGATCGGTGGGTCGGATGTGGTGTCCACCCCGCCGGCCGCGGCGACCTCGTAGCGGCCGGACGCCACGCCGTCGGCCGCGGCGATCGCCGCCTGCAGCCCGGTGCCGCAGGCCTGCTGGATGTCGAACGCCGGCGTGTACGACGACAGCTCGGAACCCAGCACGCATTCGCGGGTCAGGTTGAAGTCGCGGCTGTGCTTGAGCACCGCGCCACCGACGACCACGCCGAGCCGCTCGCCGGCCAGCCCGTACCTTTCCACCAGCCCGTCCAGGGCCGCGGTGAACATGTCCTGGTTGGACGCCTCGGCGTAGGCGCCGTCGGACCTCGCGAACGGAATGCGATTGCCGCCCAGCACCGCGACGGGTCGCCTGGTCTTGTTGTCAGGGGCCACTTTTCTCTCCGTGTATCTCCGGGTACACCAGTCTTGAACCGGCCGTTAGAGGCCATACTACCCACTGTTCTTACTCTGAAGTAAGTTCGTCCCGATACGGTTGGCCTGATACCGCACTACCCATGGAAGGCAGCAGCTAAGTGGCTCCCAAGCGCTCGTCGGATCTGTTCTCGCAGGTCGTCAACTCCGGGCCCGGATCGTTTCTGGCAAAGCAACTCGGCGTCCCGCAGCCCGAGACGCTTCGCCGTTACCGCCCCGGCGATCCGCCGCTGGCCGGCTCGCTGCTGATCGGCGGTGAGGGCCGGGTGGTCGAGCCGCTGCGGGCGGCCCTGGACAAGGACTACGACGTCGTGGGCGCCAACCTGGGCGGCCGCTGGGCCGATCAGTTCGCCGGCCTGGTTTTCGACGCCACCGGGATCACCGCGCCGGCCGGGCTGAAGGCCCTGCACGAGTTCTTCACCCCGGTGCTGCGCAACCTCGGCCACAGCGCGCGCGTCGTCGTGGTCGGCACCACGCCCGACGCCGCCGGCAGCACCGACGAGCGCATCGCGCAGCGGGCGCTGGAGGGCTTCACCCGCTCGCTGGGCAAGGAACTGCGCAACGGCGCCACCGTGCAACTGGTGTACCTGTCGCCGGCCGCCAAACCCGCGGCCACCGGCCTGGAATCCACGATGCGGTTCATCCTGTCGGGCAAGTCGGCGTACGTCGACGGCCAGGTCTTCTACGTCGGCGAGGCCGACTCGACGCCGCCGGCCGACTGGGACCGGCCGCTGGACGGCAAGGTCGCGGTCGTGACCGGCGCCGCCCGCGGCATCGGCGCCTGCATCGCCGAGGTGTTCGCCCGCGACGGCGCCCGCGTGGTGGCGATCGACGTGGAGTCCGCCGCCGACGCCCTGGCCGAGACCGCCAGCCGGGTCGGCGGCACCCCGCTGTGGCTCGACGTCACCGCCGACGACGCCGTCGACAAGATCACCGAGCACCTGCGCGACCACTACGCCGGCCATGCCGACGTCCTGGTCAACAACGCCGGCATCACCCGCGACAAGCTGCTGGCCAACATGGACGACGCCCGCTGGGACGCCGTGCTGGCCGTGAATCTGCTTGCCCCGCAACGGCTTACCGAAGGCCTGGTCGGCAACGGCAGCATCGGCGAAGGTGGCCGGGTGATCGGCCTGTCGTCGATGGCCGGCATCGCCGGCAACCGCGGGCAGACCAACTACGCGACCACCAAGGCCGGGATGATCGGCCTGACCCAGGCGCTGGCGCCGGGGCTGTATGAGAAGGGCATCACGATCAACGCCGTCGCACCGGGATTCATCGAGACCCAGATGACCGCCGCCATCCCGCTGGCCACCCGGGAGGTGGGCCGCCGGATGAACTCGCTGCTGCAGGGCGGGCAGCCGGTGGACGTCGCCGAGACGATCGCCTATTTCGCCAGCCCGGCCTCGAACGCGGTGACCGGCAACGTCATTCGGGTCTGCGGCCAGGCGATGCTGGGCGCGTAGGGTTGCCGAGGAGAACGCGATGAACCAGCCAAGCGGCCTGAAGAACATGCTGCGCGCGGCGGCCGGGGCCCTGCCGCTGGTGCCCCGCTCGGACCAGCTGCCCACCCGCACGGTGGCCGTGGACGAGCTGCCGATCGACCAGGCGAACGTGGCCGAGTACGCGGGGGTCACCGGGCTGCGCTACGGCAATCACGTGCCGCTGACCTACCCGTTCACGTTGACCTTTCCCGCGATGATGTCGCTGGTGACCGGCTTCGACTTCCCCTTCGCGGCAATGGGCGCGGTGCACACCGAGAACCGCATCGCGCAGTACCGCCCGATCGCGGTGACCGACACCGTCGGCGTGCGCGTGCACGCCGAGAACCTGCGCGAGCACCGCAAGGGCCTGCTGGTCGACCTGGTGACGGACGTCAGCGTCGGCAACGAGGCGGCGTGGCACCAGGTGACCACCTTCCTGCACCAGCAGCGGACCAGCCTGTCCGACGAGCCCAAACCGCCGCCGCAGAAGCAGCCGAAGCTGCCGCCGCCCAGCACCGTGCTGCGGGTGAGCGCCGGCCAGATCCGCCGCTACGCCGTCGTCGGCGGCGACCACAACCCCATCCACACCAACCCGATCGCCGCCAGGCTGTTCGGGTTCCCGACGGTGATCGCACACGGGATGTTCAGCGCCGCAGCGGTTTTGGCCAACATCGAGGCCCGGTTTCCCGACCAGGTGCAGTATTCGGTGCGGTTCGGCAAGCCGCTGGTGCTGCCCGGCACGGCCGGGCTCTACATCGACGAGGGCGATGACGGCGGCTGGGACCTTTCGCTGCGCAACGTCGCCAAGGGCTACCCCTATCTGACCGGCAGCGTGCGGGCCCTCTAGCGCCCTTCAGGCGGGCCGGCGGCCGAGCGCCAGCACCTTCAATCCGTATGAGGCGCAAGCGGTCAGCAGGAACAGCGGGAACAGCCACAGCGGCGGATGGGCGAGCTCCCAGACGAAGATCGCGGCCCAGATCGGCGAATCCTGGGTGACCGCGAGCACGCCGGCGGCCCCCGCCAGCGACACCGCCGGCGTGTGCAGGCTCGTCCCCGCCGCCCAGTTGATCGCCAGCACCAGCGCCGACCCGGCCGCCGCGCCCGTGGCCAACGACGGCGTGAGCATCCCGCCCGCCCCGCCCGCGCGCAGGAACAGGGCCGTCAGCAGCGGTTTGAGGACAAGGATGATCACGGCCGTCGACAGCGTCATGCCGCTGGCGAGGCTGACGGTCAGGATGCTGCGGCCGTTGCCCGGCAACTCCGGCCACCAATGCGAGCAGACGCCCATCACCAGGCCCGCGGCGGCCAGCGCCGGGATCAGCACCCACGTCCGCATCACCCGGGCCGGTCGCGCCGCGGCCATCAGCCGGTTGAACGCCAGGCCCACCGCGAGGGTCAGCGGCGCGAGCATCAGCCCGTGCGCCGTCAGCAGGTACGACGACTCCGCGCTCGGCCAGGCCAGGGTGGGGTGGTCGTGCGTGGCGGCCGAGCAGGTCGCGACGGCCACGCTGGACGTCAGCAACGCCGCGCCCACCGCCCGCGGATGCCAGGTGTTCAGCATGATCCGCACGGCGAACAGCGCGCCGGCCAGCGGGACGGCATAGACCGCGCCGAGCCCGGCGCCGGCCGCGCACGCCAGCAACACCTGGCGGTCGCGGGCGGACAGCCGCTTCAACCATGCGGTGCCGAAATCGCCGAGGGCCGCGGCGAACTGGCGCGGGGCGCCCTCCCGGCCCAGGGATGCCCCGGAGCCGACGAGCAGCACCTGCAACACGGCGTCGACGCTCCACGCCAGCCGCGGGATCCGTTCGCGGTCGGCGACGGTCCGCGCGAGCGGCGGCACCTCGGTGCTGCGGCGCAGCATCCACCAGCCCAATCCGGCCAGCGCGCCGCCGGCCATCGGCCCCAGGACGCGTCGCACCGGGCTGCTGCCGGCGATCCCGGTGAGCAGCGTGCCGAAGCTGTAGTGGTAGGTGGCGTGCTCGACGAAGCGCAGCACCGCCGTGGTCGCCAGCCCGGCGACCCCGGCCAGCAGCCCCACGATGACCACCGCGCAGAAGAAGTCGACGTTGCGCCGGGGCCGTCGAGCCGAGGGGGCCACCCCACGAATGTATTGGCTAGCCGGCTCATCCGGCTTGTGAGGCGGCTTCCCGGTCCTCCGGCGTGCCCCGCAGGCCGTGCCAGAACAGGTCGATCATCAATTCGGCGGCCTCGTCGACGCCGACATCCCCGGTGGACAGCCGGTTGGCCATCGCCTCGCCCGCGCCCACCAGCGCCACCGCCATCATCTGATACTCGGCGTCCGACCGCGGGGTGCGGCTGCCGGCCCGCATCAGCTCGGCGACCAGTTCGATGATTTGCTCGCGCCCGTCGCGGACGGTGTGCGCAAACGCCTGGGAGCTGATGGCCTGGGTGTACATCACGATCCAGGACGCGCGGTTGGAGTCGATGTAGCGCATGAACGACCCGATGGCGTTGCCCAGCAGGTCTTTGGGGCTTTGGCTGAAGTCGATGTCGGCGCGCACCGCGTCGATGAACCGCCCCAGCTCACGATCCAGGCAGGCGCCGAACAGGTCTTCCTTGGAGCCGTAGTACAGGTACAGCATGGGCTTGGAGATCTCGGCCGCGGCGGCGATGGCGTCCATCGACGTCTCGTGGTAGCCGTTGACGGAGAACAACTGCACCGCGGCGTCGAGCATCTGCTGTTCGCGGACGGCACGGGGTAGCCGCTTGGTACCACCCGCCATACTGCTGCCCTTTCACCCTCTTCGGGCCCCGCTATCTGACTACAGGGTAACGACGACGCGGCGTCCTAGTGGCCACACGTTCGATTGGTGCCCTTCATCGTCGCCACCCGCACCAGCGAGTCGTTGACCGCCGGCATCGGCAGGTCGCCCGCGTCGACCGCCTTTTGCAGGCGGTCCAGGACCGCGGGCACCTCGTCGGTGGTGACCCACAGCGCGACGTCGGTGCCGGCCTGCAGCGTGCGCAGCACCGCCTCCGGCACGGGGTAGCGATCGGAGATCGCGGCCATGCTGGAGACGTCGTCGCTGAACACCGGCCCGTTGAACGGCGGCGCGTTGTAGCCGGTGCCGGTGCGCAGCATTTGGACCGCGGCGCGGCTCAGGCTGGCCGGGTCGGCGCCGGTGAGCCCGGGGACCTGCAGGTGACCGACCATCACGGCGACCGGCGTCGCGGTCACCAGCGTGCGGTACGGCACCAGGTCGACGTTCTGCAGCTCGCTCAGCGGCGGGGTCACCACACCCCCGGTGTGCGAGTCGCCGGAGCCGTGCCCGTGCCCGGGGAAGTGCTTGAGGACCGGCAGCAGCCCGGCTTCCCGCAGGCCCTGCGCGTACGCCCCCGCGTAGGCGGTGACGGTTTGCGGATCCGCGCTGAACGAGCGGTCGCCGATCACGGCGTCGTCGGGCTCGTCGCTGACGTCGACGTCCGGGGCGAAGTCGACGGTGATGCCCAGGTCGCGCATCTTCCTGCCGCGCTCGGCCGCCAGGTCGTGGACCTGCTGCGGCGTCTGGGTCTGCGCCAGCACCCGGGCCGACGGGGCCGTCCCGATCAGGGACTTCAACCGCGACACCCGGCCGCCCTCTTCGTCGACGCCGACCGCCAGCGGCAACGGGCCGGCGCTGCGCACGATGTCGGCCAGCGGGCCCTTGAAGATCGACAGGTCCGTCCAGCCGCCGACGAAGATGCCGCCGACGTGGTAGCGGTTGACCACCGCGCGGGCGTCGTCGGCGTCTTTCACCCCGACCATCAGCAGCTGCGCCAGCTTGTCGCGGGTCGACAGGGCGGCCGGGACGGCGGTCGGGTCGGCGCAGACCGGCGGCGCGGGGGTCGCCGCCGGCTTGCCGGTCGAGGCGCCGGGCGTCCGTGCGGCGTGGTGGCCACAGCCGGCAACCAGCGCTGCCGCGACGGCGAGCACGGCCAGGATCCGGGGGAAAGCCATCGGGACATGTTGTCACGGCGGGCGTTTCGTCCCGCCCGCCAGGGGGCATCAGCGGTACGTTGGCCAGAGCATTTGCCTGGCAGGGAGGAGCCGGCGATGGCGGGGTTCTCGTTGGCCGCCGCGGCCAGCATCGCGGCGGGGCTGATGATCGGCGCCGCGGCGACCGTCGGCGTCACGCTCGCCGTCGCGGACCACAAGACGGCGCCGGCACCGACCGCGCCGGCCGTGCGGAACCCCGTCGGGCCGTATCTGGTGGACTACGGCTCTCGCTGCTGGCATGGTCACTGCGTCCCGTGGCCGTGACTCGGCGGCCCGGCCGGCCGCGGCGGTTCTGCTAGGTTGGCCCTAGGTCGGACGCCACCCAGAGGAGCCATGTTGAACCGGATCATCGCGCCCGCCGCCGCGAGCGTGGTGGTGGGTCTGTTGCTGGGCGCGGCCGCGATCTTCGGGATCACGTTGATGGTGCAGCAGGACACGAAGCCGCCACTCCCCGGGGGCGATCCGCAGTCGTCAGTGCTCAACCGGGTCGAGTACGGCAACCGTAGCTAGCCCCGGGTCGCGAGCGCGGATCGCCGCACCGGCCCCCGCCCCACCGGCTGCCTCGCGCCGCTGGTTGCTGCTGGTCGGCGCCGTCGCGCTGGCGCTGACGTTCGCGCAGTCGCCCGGGCAGGTCTCCCCCGACACCAAGCTCGACCTCACCGCCAACCCGCTGCGCTTCCTCGCCCGCGCGACCAACCTGTGGAACAGCGAGCTCCCCTTCGGCCAGTCGCAGAACCAGGCCTATGGCTACCTGTTTCCGCACGGCACCTTCTTCCTCGCCGGCCACCTGCTCGGCGTGCCGGGGTGGGTGACCCAGCGGCTGTGGTGGGCGTTGCTGCTGACCGTCGGGTTCTGGGGGCTGTTGCGGGTGGCCGAGACGCTCGGGATCGGCAGCCCGGCGTCGCGGGTGATCGGCGCGGCGGCGTTCGCGCTGTCGCCGCGGGTGCTCACCACGCTCGGCTCGATCTCGTCGGAGACGTTGCCGATGATGCTGGCGCCGTGGGTGTTGTTGCCGACGATCCTGGCCCTCCGGGGCTCGACCGACCGGACGGTGCGCGCGCTGGCCGCGCAGGCCGGGCTGGCCGTCGCTCTGATGGGCGCGGTCAACGCCATCGCCACGCTGACCGGGTGCCTGCCCGCGGCGATCTGGTGGGCGTGCCACCGGCCGAACCGGCTGTGGTGGCGCTACACCGCGTGGTGGGCGTTGGCCCTGTGCCTGGCCATGCTGTGGTGGATCGTGGCGCTGGTGTGCCTGCGCCATGTCAGCCCGCCGTTCCTGGATTTCATCGAATCCTCCGGCGTGACGACGCAATGGTCGTCGCTCACCGAGATCCTGCGCGGCACCGACAGCTGGACGCCGTACGTCGCCCCCACCGCCACCGCAGGCGCCCCGCTCGTCACCGGGTCGGCAGCCGTCCTGGCCACCTGCCTGGTCGCCGCGGCCGGGCTGGCCGGGCTGGCGAGCCCCGCGATGCCGGCGCGGGGCCGGCTGGTGACGATCCTGCTGGTGGGCGTGGTGTTGATGGCCGCCGGCTACAGCGGCGGGCTGGGGTCGCCGTTCGCCCACGGGGTCCAGGCGTTCCTGGACGCCGCCGGCGCGCCGCTGCGCAACGTGCACAAGCTGGGCTCGGTGGTGCGCATCCCGCTGGCGCTGGGCATCGCGCAGCTGCTGGGCCGGGTGCCGCTGCCGGGCCGGGTGTCCGTCCCGGTGTGGCTGCGCGCCTTCGCCCACCCCGAGCGCGACCGGCGGGTGGCCGTCGCGATCGTCGTCCTGACCGCCCTGGCGGTCAGCACCTCGCTGGCGTGGACCGGGCGGCTGACCCCGCCCGGCACCTTCAGCGCGATACCCCGCTATTGGCAGGACACCGCCGACTGGCTCGACCGGCACAACACCGGGACGCCGGTCCCCGGGCGGGTGCTGGTGGTCCCGGGATCGCCGTTCGCCACCCAGGTCTGGGGCACCAGCCACGACGAGCCGCTGCAGGTGCTCGGCAGCAGCCCGTGGGGGGTGCGTGACTCCATCCCGTTGACCCCGCCGCAGACCATCCGGGCGCTGGATTCCGTCCAACGCCTGTTCGCCGCCGGGCGGCCCTCGGCCGGCCTCGCGGATACCCTGGCCCGGCAAGGCATTTCGTACGTCGTGCTGCGAAACGACCTGGACCCCGACACGTCGCGCTCGGCGCGCCCGATCCTGGTGCACCGCGCGATCGAGGGCTCGCCGCGGTTGCAGAAGGTGGCGCAGTTCGGCGCGCCGGTGGGCCCCGGCACGGTGGCGGGTTTCGTCGCCGACAGCGGGCTGCGCCCCCGCTACCCGGCGGTGGAGATCTATCGGGTCGCCTCGTCAAATGGCGGGCCCGGGGATCCGGGCGCGCCGTACCTCGTCGACACCGACCGGCTGGCCCGGGTCGACGGCGGGCCCGAGGTGCTGCTGCGTCTCGACGAGCGGCGACGGCTGCTGGGCGAACCGCCGCTGGGTCCGGTGCTGATGACGGGCGACGCGCGCGGCGCCGGGCTGGCCGCGCCCGTCGTCACCGTCACCGACACCCCGGTGGCCCGCGAGACCGACTACGGCCGCGTCGACCAGCATTCCTCGGCGATCCGGGCGCCCGGCGACGCGCGGCACACCTTCAACCGCGTCCCCGACTACCCCGTCCCCGGCGTCGACCCGGTGTTCGGCGCCTGGAACGGCGGCCGCATCACCGTGTCGAGTTCGTCGTCGGATTCCACCGCGATGCCCGACGTCGCGCCCGCGGCCTCCCCGCCCGCCGCGATCGACGGCGACTCGGGAACCGCGTGGGTGTCCAACGCGCTGCAGTCCGCCGTCGGGCAGTGGCTGCAGGTGGACTTCGACCACCCGGTGAGCAATGGCGCGATCACGCTCACGCCCAGCGCGACCGCCGTCGGCGCCCAGGTCCGCCGCATCCTGGTCGAGACCGCCAACGGCAGCACGACGCTGCGGTTCGACGAGCCCGGCAAGCCGCTCGCGGTCGCGCTGCCCTACGGCGAGACCCCGTGGGTGCGGGTCACGGCCGCCGGCACCGACGACGGCTCGCCCGGCGTGCAGTTCGGCATCACCGACCTGTCGGTCACCCAGTACGACGCGTCCGGCTTCGCCCACCCCGTCGACCTGCGGCACACGGTGCGCGTGCCCGGCCCGCCGCCGGGCTCGGCGATCGCGGCCTGGGACCTGGGCTCGGAGCTGCTGGGCAGACCCGGCTGCGCCCAGGCGCCCGACGGCGTGCGCTGCGCGGCCTCGATGGCGCTGGCGCCGGAAGAGCAGGTCAATTTCAGCCGGACCCTGACCGTGGCCGCCCCGGTGGCGGTGACACCGACGGTGTGGGTACGACCACGGCAGGGACCCAAGCTGGCCGACCTGATCGCGGAGCCGAAAACGACTCGGGCCCAAGGCGATTCCGATGTGGTGGACGTTCTCGGCTCGGCGTTCGCGGCCACCGATGGCGACCCGGCCACCGCGTGGACCGCGCCGCAACGGGTGGTGCAACACCGGTCGCCGCCGACGCTGACCGTCACGTTGCCGCGGCCCACCGAGGTCGCCGGCCTCCGCGTGACGCCCAGCCGGTCGGCGCTGCCGGCGCACCCGACGGTGCTGGCCGTCAACCTCGGCGACGGCCCGCAGGTCCGGCAACTGAAAACGGATGGGCCGCAAACCCTTTCGCTGCAACCCCGGGTGACCGACACCGTCAGCATCAGCCTGCTCGACTGGGAAGACGTCATCGACCGCAACGCGCTGGGCTTCGATCAGCTCAAGCCGCCGGGGCTGGCGGATGTGGCGGTGCTCGGCGCCGACGGCAATCCCATCGCGCCCGCCGACGCCACGCGCAACCGGTCTCGCGAGATCACCGTCGGCTGCGACCAGGGGCCGGTTATCGCCGTCGCGGGCCGGTTCGTGCACACCTCGATCCGCACCACCGTGGGCGCACTGCTGGACGGCGAACCGGTGGCGGCGCTGCCCTGCGACCGGGATCCGGTCGCGCTGCCGGCCGGCCAACAGGAGCTGCTGATCAGCCCGGGCGCCCAGTTCGTCGTGGACGGGGCCCGGCTGTCCACCCCGGCCGCCGCCGACATGCCCGACGCCCCGCTCACCGGTGCCCCCACCGGCACCTGGGGCCCGAGCCGCCGCGAGGTGCGCGCCCCGGCGTCGCCCACGTCCCGGGTGCTGGTGATCCCGGAATCCATCAACCCCGGGTGGGTGGCGCGCACCAGCACCGGCGCCCGCCTGACACCCGTCGCCGTCAACGGCTGGCAGCAGGGCTGGGTGGTCCCGGCGGGCGACCCCGGCACCATCACACTGACCTTCGCCGCCAACTCGCTGTACCGGGCCGGCCTGGCGGTCGGTCTGGCGTTGCTGCCGCTGCTGGCCGCGCTGGCGTTGTGGCGCATCCGCGGAGGCCGCCGCGACGAGGAACCCGCGCGGCCCTGGCCGTCGGGCCGCTGGGCCGCGGTCGCCGTGCTGGCGGCCGGGGCGGTGATCGCCGGCGCGGCCGGGGTCGTCGCGGTCGGCGCCGCGCTGGGCCTGCGGTATGCGCTGCGCGATCGGCCGCGCCGGCTCGAGGCGGTGACCGTCGCGCTCAGCGCCGGCGGGCTGATCCTGGCCGGGGCGGTGCTGTCCCGGCATCCCTGGCACTCCGTCGACGGTTACGCCGGACATTCCGCGGGCGTGCAACTGCTGGCGCTGACTTCGCTTGCCGTGCTCGCCGCTTCGGCGGTGACCGTGCCGGCCCGGGAGCCGCGGCCCCGCAAGGAGTGACTTTCGGCTGTTGGCTGGGGGTTTTCCGGCTGGTTGACTGGCTATACGTGACGGCCATGGGATGGTTTTCGGCGCCCGAATACTGGCTGGGCAGGCTCGTCGTGGAGCGCGGGGTCGCGGCGATCTACCTGATCGCCTTCGTCGCGGCCGCACGTCAGTTCCGGGCCCTCCTGGGCGAACACGGAATCCTGCCCATCCCAAGGTTTTTGGCCAGGCAGTCGTTTTGGCGGGCGCCGAGCCTTTTTCATCTGCGCTATTCGGATCGGCTGTTCGCGGGCGTGGCGTGGCTGGGTGCGGCGCTGTCGGCGGCCATCGTGGCCGGCGCGTCCGACCGCGCGCCGCTGTGGGCCGCGATGCTGGCGTGGCTCGCGCTGTGGGTGCTGTACCTGTCGATTGTCAATGTCGGGCAGACGTGGTACGGGTTCGGCTGGGAGTCGTTGCTGCTGGAGGCGGGATTCCTGATGGTCTTCCTCGGCAACGACCGGGTCGCGCCCCCGGTGCTGACGCTGTGGCTGGCGCGGTTGCTGTTGTTCCGGGTCGAGTTCGGCGCGGGACTGATCAAGCTGCGCGGCGACCCGTGCTGGCGCGACCTGACCTGCCTGTACTACCACCACGAGACCCAGCCCATGCCGGGGCCGCTGAGCTGGTTCTTCCATCACCTGCCGAGGCCGCTGCACCGAATCGAGGTGGCGGGCAACCATTTCGCCCAACTGATCGTGCCGTTCGGATTGTTCGCGCCGCAGCCGGTGGCCGACGTGGCCGCCGTGATCGTGGTGATCACCCAGCTGTGGCTGGTGGCGTCGGGCAACTTCGCCTGGCTCAACTGGGTGACGATCCTGCTGGCGTTCAGCGCGATCGACGACTCGGCTTTCGGGATGCTGTTTCCCGTGCCCGCGCATCCCGCCTGGCCGGCGCCACCCCTGTGGTTCGCCGGCCTGGTGATCGTGTTCGCCGTCACGGTGCTGTTCCTGACGTACTGGCCGGTGCGCAACATGCTCTCCTCCCGCCAGCGAATGAACATGTCGTTCAACCCTTTTCACCTGGTGAACACCTATGGGGCGTTCGGTAGCATCGGCCGCGTCCGGCGCGAGGTGGTGATCGAGGGCACCGACGACAACCAGATCACCGCCCACACCGCGTGGCGAGAGTACGAATTCAAGGGCAAGCCCGGGGCTCTGCGCCGGCTGCCCCGGCAGTGGGCGCCGTATCACCTGCGCCTGGACTGGCTGATGTGGTTCGCCGCCATCTCGCCGGGGTATGCGGGGCCGTGGCTGGTGCCCCTGCTGCAGCGGCTGCTGCGCAACGACCGCCCGACGCTGCGCCTGTTGCGGCGCAATCCATTCCCGGATTCGCCGCCCACCTACGTGCGCGCGCGGCTGTATGAATACCGGTTCACGACGTGGCGGGAGTTGCGGCGGGAGCGCGCCTGGTGGCATCGCACGCTCATCGGTCCATACGTGCGGCCGCTGGCCCTGCCGGCTGAGACAGCACCGCGCAACCGTTGAACCCACGCGACCGACGCGGCGATGCCGGGCTCAGGTAACGGGATCGAAGTACAAGGTCCCACCGGTGGTGCTGTACGAGAGGTAGATCGGTATCCCGTCGGGGGCCGGGGTGCCAGGGGCGGGGCCGGCGGTGAGGCCCGTTCCGACGTCGGGGTAACCCGAGAAGGGAAAGATGCCGGAATTGAACCCACTGCTGACAATGCCTATGCCGCCGTTGCTGACCACCTGGTACAGCAAAGTGCCACCGCTGGTGGGGTCGCCAACGTAGACCGAGATGACATCTCCGGCTGGCACGTGGGTGGTGCCGACCGGAGTGTTGCCGGGCATCGCGGTCGAGGGGACGACCCCGTAGATACCACCGCTGTCGATGTACCCGACCGACGGGTTCACCGTGGCGCCGGTAGTCGCGCCATCCGTGATCGATATGTAGAGGTTGCCGGAAACCGGCGCTCCGGGAACCGTGGCGTACGGAGTCGCCGGGAGGGTCAGCGGGTTGGCTCCGAACTGCAGCGCGTTCCCCGGATTGTTCAGGAGCACACCCTGATTGAGCGTTCCCGGTAGCGCCTGCACGGGGCTGGTGCCCACCACAACACCCGTGTTCACCCCAACACCCATCTTCGGTGTCGCATAGGTGAGGTCGATGGGGGCCGGAACGCCGTTCGTATATTGCGTCCCGGAGGTCATCACGCCGATGGTGGTTGGCGCGGTGACGATTCCGTTGCCGTAATCCACCGGCGCCATGTACGTGTTGTAGGTGAACACGTCGTAGTTGTCGGCGAAGCCGTAGTGGGCCGTGGTGAGTCCCGTCGCGGTGGGCGGGCCGAGGATCGACAGATTGACGTCTTGCGGCGGAACCAGGATGCCCAGTGAGCCGGTGTCGACGATCACCGGAACACTCGGTCCGCCACCCATGGAGATGTTCACGATTTCGCGGGGGACGATGACGGTCGGCGAGTTGTAGGGCAGCTTCTCATAGGACAAGGTGACGCTGGGCGGGCCGCCGGTGCCGCCGGCGTTCCCGCTCGTGCCCAACAGGCCGCCGAGGCCGCCGGCGCCGCCCTCGCCTCCGGGGACTCCCCCGGCGCCACCCGAGACGCCGCCGGTGCCACCCGGTCCGCCGTTGCCGACGAACAACCCGCCGGCGCCGCCGGTTCCGCCGGTGCCCCCGAGTTCGCCGCCCAGCCCTCCGGGTCCGCCCGTGCCGAACAACAGCGCGCTGCCGCCCGTACCGCCGACGGCGAAGGCTCCGCCGATGCCGCCCGGGCCGCCATTCCCGTACAGCAACCCCCCGGCGCCGCCGACCCCGCCGGGCGCGAACCAACCGCCCAGCCCGCCGGCGCCGCCGGTGCCGATCAGCCCGGCCGGCCCGCCCGGGCCGCCGCGCACCCCGGTTGCGAGGCTGTCGCCGCCGCTACCGCCATTGCCGATCAGCCACCCCCCGGGTCCCCCCGGCGTGCCCACTCCCTGGGTGGTGGTCGTGCCGTTGACCCCGTTGCCTACCAGCGGGCGCCCGGTCAGCGCCACGAAGGGTGCGTTGACTGCGTTGAGCAGAAGCTGCCCGACGCCGGCCGCTTCGCTGGCCGCATACGTGGCGGCGCCCGCATTCAGGGTCTGCACGAACTGGCCATGAAACGCCGCCGCCCGCGCGCTCAACGCCTGAAACGCCATGCCCTGCTCGGAAAACAGCGACGCCACCGCGGTAGACACCTCGTCGGCCGCGGCCGCCAACACCCCCGTGATGGGTGCCGCCGCGGCCGCGTGCGCCGCGTTCATCGTCGAGCCGATACCCGCCAGACTTGCTGCCGCGTCTTCGACCAGTTGCGGCGCCGCGACCGTGAACGCCATGGGACACCTCCGGTTGCCCGTGCGACCGAGCTGCCCCCGCGTTCAGCAATGAATTGATGTTAAGCACCTGAAGTGGCGGATGCCATCCTTCGGGCCACAATCGACTTGCTACAGAAACGGTTACAGCGTCTCGTCCAGCTCGCCGAGCCGGTCGGTCAGCCGCAGGTTCTCCGAGTAGTCGACCGGACAGCAGATCAGCGACACCCCGTCGTCGTCGAGGGCGGCCCGCAGCGTCGGCAACAGCTCCTCGGCGCTGTTGATCCGATAGCCCTTGGCGCCGAAGCTTTCCGCGTAGGTCACGATGTCGGGGTTGCCGAATTTCACGTAGTAGTGCTCGCCGAGTTCGAGGTCCATCTTCCATTCGATGAGGCCGTAGCCGCCGTCCTCCCAGATCAGCACCACGAGGGGAATCCGCTCCCGGACGGCGGTCTCGATCTCCTGGGAATTCATCAGGAATGCGCCGTCGCCGACGACGGCCAGCACCTTGGCGTCGGGCCGCGCCAGCTTGACGCCGAGCGCCCCGGGCAGGGCAAATGCCATGGTGGACAAGCCGTTTGAGATCAGGCAGGTGTTGCGCTCGTAGGTCGGGTAGAGCCGGGCCATCCACATCTTGGTGGCGCCGGTGTCGACCAGCACGACGTCGCTGCGGCCCAGCGCCTCGCGGGTGTCGGCGACCACCCGCGCGGGTGCCAGCGGGTAGCGAGAATCCTGTTGTCCCCGAGCGAATTCCTCGGCGAGCAGGCCCGACCCGGGCACGTCGGCGGCGTGGGTGAAGGTGTGCCCGGCGAGTGCGTCGGTGAGCGCATTGAGGGAATCGCTGATGTCCCCGATGATCCCGACGTCGACCGAGTAGTGCGCGTCGACCTCGGCGGGGAAGCGGTGAACGTGGATGATCCTCTTGTCGGCCTGCGGGTTGATCCGGACCGGGTCGAACTCCTGCAGTTCGTAGCCCACGGCGATGACGGCGTCGGCGTTGTCGAAGCCGAAGTTCACGTAGTCGTGCCGCATGAACCCCAGGGTGCCGATGCTGTTGGGATGGTCGTCGGGCATCACGCCCTTGCCGTGGAAGGTGTTGGCCACCTGGATGCCGAACTCCTCGGAGAACCGGACCAGGGCCTTGGTGGCGTCGGCGCGCGCGGCGCCGTGCCCGGCCAGCACCACCGGGCGCTGCGCCTTGCGCAGTATCTCGACGGCGCGCTCCACCTGCCGCGGGGCCGGCGCGTCGGGGCGAACAACGTTGCGCGGCAACGGCTTCAGGTCGTAGTCGGTCTCGTCGGCGTCGATGTGCTCGGGCACCGCGAGATAGACAGCGGCCGGGCGTTCGGTCTCGGCGACCTTGAACGCCTTGCGGACCATCTCCGGGATGGCCCGCGCGGTGGGGACACCCGCGGCCCACCGGGTGATCGGCGCAAACATCGACACCAGGTCGACGTATTGGTGCGACTCCTTGTACTCCCGGTCCTGGCCCACCTGCGCGGAGATGGCGACCATCGGCGTGCTGTTGGTGGTGGCGTCGGCGACGCCGAGCTGCATGTTGATCGCGCCGGGGCCCAGGGTGGCCGACACCACCGCCGCGCGTCCGGTGACGCGCCCGTACATCTCGGCCATGAAGGCCGCGCCCTGCTCGTGCCGCGTGAGCACGTACCGGATGTGTGATGCGGCCAGCGCCTGCACGAAGCGGATGTTCTCCTCGCCGGGCAGCCCGAAGACGACCGAGACGCCCTCGTTCTCGAGGCACTTGACCATCAGTTCGGCCGCTTTGCTCATCCGGCACCTCCCTTCTCGCCACCCTAGCGGCGACGGTGCGGCGTCAGTCGCGGTGCGGCCCGGCCGGCAACAGCGCGAGAACCGGGATCGTGCGGCTCGTCTTGCGTTCGTATTCCGCGAACCCGGGGTACCGCCTGGCTTGTTCGGCGTATTTCTCGTCGCGTTCGGCGCCCTCGAGTTCGACGGCGTGCACGTCGAGGTGCTCGTCACCCACCTCGATGCTGGCGTCGGGGTGGGCGACCAGGTTCCAGTACCAGGCGGGGTTGCGGTCGGCTCCCGCCGCGGAGGCGAAGACCAGGTAGCGGTCCCCGTCGCGCAGGTACATCATCGGGCTCACCCGTTCCTCGCCGCTGCGCGCGCCGATGGTGTGCAGCAACAGGACAGGGGCGCCCTCGAACTGTCCGCCGACCCGGCCGTGGTTGGCGCGAAACTCCTCGATGTTGCGTCGATTGAAGTCGCTGACGTCGCTGTCGGTCATGGTGCCTCTTCGAAGAAGATCGGTCCAGGGTCGGGTGGTCGGACGAGCGTGCCCGCAGCCTTCCTACCCGCGGCCGAGCCATAAGAGTCGCGGAAGTGGCAGGCTGGTAGGGGACGCTTCTATAAACCCAACCACACGAAGGACTCAGCGTGCCCATCGCCACGATCAACCCGGCCACCGGCGAGACAGTCAAAACCTTCAGCCCGGCAAGCGACGACGAAGTCGACGCGGCCATCGCCCGCGCGTACGCCCGGTTCCGGGACTACCGCCACAACACCACCTTCGCCCAGCGCGCAAAGTGGGCAACCGCCACGGCCGACCTCCTGGAAAAAGATGCCGACGACACCGCCGCCATGATGACCCTCGAGATGGGCAAGACCCTGAAATCGGCCAAGGCCGAAGTGCTGAAGTGCGCCAAGGGCTTTCGCTACTACGCCGAAAACGCCGAGCAGCTGCTCGCCGACGAGGCGGCCGACGCGGGAAAGGTGGGCGCCAAGCAGGCCTATACCCGCTGGCAGCCGCTGGGCGTGGTGCTGGCCGTGATGCCGTGGAACTTCCCGCTGTGGCAGGCCGTCCGGTTCGCCGCACCGGCGCTGATGGCCGGCAACGTCGGCATCCTCAAGCACGCGTCCAACGTGCCGCAGTGCGCGCTGTACCTGGCCGACGTGATCGCCCGCGGCGGCTTCCCCGACGGCTGCTTCCAGACGCTGCTCGTGCCGTCGGGCGCGGTGGAGAAGATCCTGCGCGATCCCCGCGTCGCGGCGGTCACCCTCACCGGCAGCGAACCGGCCGGGCAGTCGGTCGGCGCGATCGCCGGTGACGAGATCAAGCCCTCGGTGCTCGAGCTCGGCGGCAGCGACCCGTTCATCGTGATGCCGTCGGCCGACCTGGACGAGGCGGTCAAGACGGCCGTCACCGCCCGCGTGCAGAACAACGGCCAGTCCTGCATCGCCGCCAAGCGGTTCATCGCACACGCCGACATCTACGACGAATTCGTCGAGAAGTTCGTCGAGCGGACGCAGGCGTTGAAGGTCGGCGACCCGACCGACCCCGACACCGACGTCGGACCGCTGGCCACCGAGTCGGGCCGCGACGACGTGGCCAAGCAGGTCGACGACGCGGCCGCGGCCGGCGCGGTGATCCGCTGCGGCGGCAAGCCTTTGGACCGGCCGGGCTGGTTTTATGCGCCGACGGTCGTCACCGACATCACCAAGGACATGGCGCTGTACACCGAGGAGGTGTTCGGGCCGGTGGCCTCGATCTATCGGGCCGCCGACATCGACGAGGCGATCGAGATCGCCAACGCCACCACCTTCGGCCTGGGCTCCAACGCCTGGACCCGCGACGAGGCCGAGCAGCAGCGCTTCATCGACGACATCGAGGCCGGCCAGGTGTTCATCAACGGGATGACGGTGTCCTACCCCGAGCTGCCGTTCGGCGGCGTCAAGCGGTCCGGCTACGGCCGCGAACTCGCGGGCCTCGGGATCCGCGAGTTCTGCAACGCCAAGACCGTGTGGGTGGGTTCGTCCGAGACCGGCGACGCCGCCGGCGGCAGCAAGGTGGAGTAGCCGGGCCGCCGAACATGGGGTTCAGGGACTTATCGCGACGACGTTTCGTACGTGGCGCCCACGTTCGGCGAGGGTCAACCGAGGGTCTAGGCCGACGCGCCGGCCAGCGCCTTCTCGTCCTCGTCGGCGAAGGTGTCCTCGAGCGCCAGCGGCGAGTAGTCGAGGTCGATCTCGCCGACCGGCCGGCCGCGGGCGCTGGAGATGGTGCCGAACCGCCGCATCCCCTTGTCGGCGCTGTACTGCATCAGCTCGTCCTCGGTGATCCCGAACGGCATCGGGTCGTACAGGGCGAAGCTCTGCTGGACGGCCTCCAGTGCCATGGGGAGAAGCTCGTTCATGCGGGTTTCGAACACGCCCCAGTTGGCGTCGTCGGCGGCGACGTGGCGGCGGCAGGTGAAGGTGCCCCACGCCATGTGGCGCCGCTCGTCGTCGCTGATGCGCCGGATCAGCTCCTGCATGCCCGGCAGGATGTTGCGGTCCACGCAGATCTTGTGCCAGATGTAGTAGCCCGTCAGCGCCAGCATGCCCTCGACGATGTGGTTGTAGGTCACCGCAGCCCGCACCTGCGCGGCCGGCGACGGGTCGGTCGACAGCGCGCCCAGGCAGTCCGGCAGCTCCTGGTAGAAGATCTGCCGGTATGCGACCAGGGGCTCGAGGAAGCCGTGCAGGTCGTCGGTGATGCCGACCGCGTCCAGCCACATCCGGAACACCTGCGTGTGCTTGGCCTCCTCGAACGCGAACTGCGTCAGGTACATCTCGTCGCCGAGCCGGCCCTCGGCCCGCATGGCCGCCATGAACGGCTGGATGTCCTCGGTCACCGCCTCCTCGCCGGCGATGAACTCGGCGCACAGCCGGGTAGCGAAGTGGCGCTCGACGTCGGTGAGCTTTTCCCAGTCCGCGCGGTCCCGGGAGAAGTCGATGTCGGCGGGATCCCAGAATTTCGCGTTGCCGCCGGCGAAGAGCTTGAGCGGCAGGCTGTCCCAGTTGAGCCCGCCCTGGGCGAGCGAGCCCGAGCGTGAACGTGTCATGTGATCTCCTCAAATAGTGCCGGCCTCGGGCTGACGGCGTGCGCCGAGAACGCGGCCGCCAAGACGGCGACGATCCGGCGCACCGCCAGCGCCGGCTGCTCCGGCGTGGGCTCGTCGAGCCCGAGTATCGGGTCCAGGCCGCGCATGTAGGGGGCCAGCGCAAGGTGCGGAAAGATCAGCAGCAACAGCGAGAGCAGCACGTCGGTGTCGGCGTCCGCCTGCAGGTCCCCGCGGGTCTTGGCGGCATGGACCAGCGGCCGCAACACCTCCAGGTAGTGCCGGTGGATCACGTTGCGCACGCTGACGCGCGCCTCGGTGTCCACCTCGAGCGTCGCCGCGGCGTGCAGCGCTCGTTCGTGCGGGTGCTCGGCGTAGTACGCCACCCAGCCGTCGAGCAGGTCGGTGAGGTGCTCGAAGAACGGGCGGCTCGGGTCGAGCCTGACGATCAGGTCCTCCATGTACGCCCGCACCCGCTGGCTGCCCATGTCCGCGATGAACGCGTACAGGTCCCGCTTGTCGGCGAAGTACTGGAACAGGCTGCCCTTGGCGACGCCGGCCCGGCGGGCGATGACGTTGAGGCTGCCCCCGGAGAAACCGTGCGCCCCGAACTCGGCCTCCGCGGCCTCGATGATCGCCGCGCGTCGAGCGGGGTCGACGCGCGCCCATGTCACCGTCGGCAATGCGGCCTCCTAGCGTCGATGACCACCGGTCATTCTACGGTGAGCCACGTCACAGTCAAGCGGTGTCAGGGCCGCATGGCGTACGCGCCGTTGATCGGCAGCACGTGTTCCTTCCAGATCTGGTCGTAGCGCGCGGGGTCGTGGGCGGGACGCCGGATCATCCGCATCGCCAGCCGGGCCTGTTCGTCCGTCGTCGCGGGCTTGTCGCTCAGCTCGACGGCGTAGGCGTTGAAGTCCCGCACCAACACGGCGAAGATCGCGTCGATCAGGGCGTCGTCCACCCCGGACAGCGGGGCCTCCTCGAGTATGAGCTGCGCATACGGCACGGTCGCGAACAGCTGGCCGACGGCAAAGGCGAAGTCAATGTCCTTCTGCTGCACGGCATCCGGGGTGGCGCTGGCCAGCATCTCGGTGAGCACATCGACCTGCTCGCGCAACAGCGCGACGTTGGGCAGGCGGGCGAAGCTGTCGAACGGCGCGCGCCAGTCGGAGAACCGCACCTTGCCCAGCCCCCCGGTGGGCCCCTGGGCGAACAGGAACGTGTCGTCGGCGGCGTCGTCGCGGCGCGCGATGACGGGCAGTTCGGCGTCGGGGGCGAACAGGAAGTTGGGCATGAACTTGCCGAGCAGCCCGATGTTGATGTGGACGGTGCCCTCCAGCCGCGGCAGCAGCCCGATCTCGCGGGTGACGGCCTCGAAGAAGGTGTCCTTCTCAACTCCCTTGGCGGCGATCACATCCCACAACGCGGTGATGACCCGCTCGCCCTCGCTGGTGATCTTGGCCTTGGTCAGCGGGCTGTAGAGCAGGTAGCGGCGGTCGGCGGCCGAGGCGCTGCGCATGTAGTCGCAGGCGCGGGTGGCGACCAGTTTCATCGCGATCAGGCGCACGTAGGCGTCGGTGAGCAGCCGCCGCACGTGCGAGAAGTCGGTGACCACGGTCCCGTAGAGGTAGCGGTTGGCCGCGTGGGTGACCGCCTCGTACATGGCGTGGGTGCACATGCCGACCGCGCCCCAGCCCAGGTTGTACTTGCAGACGTTGACGGTGTTGAGGGCGGCGTGGAAGGCGTCGGGACCGCGGTGCAGGATGTCGGCCTCGGTGACGGGGTAGTCGCGCAGCGCGTAGTTGGCGACGAAGTTCTGCGAGTTGACCACGTTCTTGATCAGCTCGTAACGGTCGTGCTGGGAGTCGGCGGCGAAGAAGACGTATTCGTCTTCCCCACCTGAAGTGCCGGCGATCTTGCCGAAGGTGGAGACCATCCGCGCCACGTTGGCGTTGCCGATGTAGTACTTCTCGCCATTGGCGACCCAGCCGTGCTCGCTGGGCGTCAGGATCATGTCGGTCTGGTAGACGTCGGCGCCGTGCGTCTGCTCCGACAGCCCGAAGGCGAACACCTCGCCGGCCTCCAGCTGGGCCGCGGCCTTGCGCTTGGCGTCCTCGTTGCCGCTCATCCAGATCGGGCCCAGGCCCAGCGCGGTGACCTGGAACGGATACCAGTAGCTCAGGCCGTAGAAGCCGACGATCTCGGCGAACTCGCTGAGCCGGTAGGTGTCCCAGCGGCAATCGTCCGCGCCGTATTCCGCCGGCGTCAGCAGGGAGGCGAAGATGCGCTCGCGCCCGATGTGGTCGAGGAAGTCGGAGTACCAGACGCGGTTGTGGTCGTCGGACTTCAACCGCGCCTTGCCGCGGGACTCGAAGAAGTCCACCGTCGCGGCCATGATCTCCCCGGAGCGGCGGTCCGGGTAGCGGCGTTGCAAGTGATTGGGGTTGAGCAACATGCGGTGACCGTACTGCACCGGCGCCGCCGCGGGAACGCACCGGACAAAACACCTCTGTCGGTCGGGCACCGAGTCGACCTAGAGTCGATCACGTGTCAGAACTCAATACCGCCCGCGGCCCCATCGATACCGCCGATCTCGGCGTGACGCTCATGCACGAGCACGTGTTCATCATGACCACCGAGATCGCGCAGAACTATCCCGAAGCGTGGGGCGACGAGGAACAGCGGGTGGCCGACGCCATCGACCGGCTCAACGAGCTGAAGTCGCGCGGGGTGGACACCATCGTCGACCTCACCGTGATCGGGCTGGGCCGCTACATTCCGCGCATCGCGCGGGTCGCCGCGGCCACCGAGCTGAATATCGTTGTGGCGACCGGGCTTTACACCTACAACGACGTGCCGTTCTACTTCCACTACCTCGGCCCGGGCGGGCAACTGGGTGGTCCGGAGATCATGACCGACATGTTCGTCCGCGACATCGAGGAAGGCATCGCCGACACGGGCGTCAAGGCCGGGATCCTCAAGTGCGCCACCGACGAGCCCGGCGTCACCCCCGGCGTGGAGCGGGTGCTGCGCGCGGTCGCGCAGGCGCACAAGCGCACCGGGGTGCCGATCTCCACGCACACCCACGCCGGGCTGCGGCGCGGGCTCGAGCAGCAACGCATCTTCGAATCCGAGGGCGTCGACCTGAGCCGGGTGGTCATCGGCCACTCCGGCGACACCACCGACGTCGGCTACCTCGAGGAGCTCATCGCCGCCGGCTCCTACCTCGGGATGGACCGGTTCGGCATCGATGCGATCGCGCCATTCGAGGACCGGGTGAACATCGTGGCGCAGATGTGCGAGCGCGGGCACGCCGACAAGATGGTGCTCTCGCACGACGCCAACTGCTACTTCGACGCGCTGCCCGAGGAGCTGGTGCCGCAGGTGATGCCGAACTGGCATTACCTGCACATCCACAACGACGTGATCCCCGCCCTCAAGGAGCGCGGGGTCACCGACGAGCAGCTGCACACCATGCTGGTCGACAACCCGCGGCGCATCTTCGAGCGGCAGGGCGCTTATGAGTGAACCGGTTGCACCCATCGGTTCACAGATTTCGGCGCTGGCCGCCCTCGCCCCCGACGAGCCGGCGGTCACCTGCGATCGCGTGACCCTCACCCGCGCCGAACTCGACCGCTCCACGAACCGGCTGGCCCGCGCGTACGCCGACCGCGGCGTCGGCGTCGGCGACTACGTGACCATGGTGCTGCCCAACTCCGTCGAGTGGATCCAGGCGGCGGTGGCGTGCTGGAAGCTGGGCGCGGTGCCCCAGCCGCTGTCGGCGCGGTTGCCGGACGCGGAGTTGCGGGGGCTGCTGGAGTTGCGTCCGCCCGCGTTGCTGGTGGGCCGCGAGCACGCCGGAATACCAAGCGTCCCAGCGGGTTTCACGCCAGACCCGGCGCTGTCCGACGCCGGGTTGCCCGAGGCGGTCTCGCCGGTGTGGAAGGCGATGGGCTCGGGTGGCAGCACCGGTCGGCCCAAGCTCATCGAGTCCGGCGGCGACAGCCGCATCCCGGCCGCCATCGGCTACCCGCTGGGCGCGCAGGAGGGCGACACGACGCTGGTGCCGATCCCGTTGTCGCACAACACCGGTTTCACCACCGCGACGCTGGCGCTGCTGATGCGCCACCACCTGGTGGTGATGAGCCGGTTCGACCCGCACCGGTTCCTGCGGCTGATCACCGACCACCGCGTCACGTTCCTGACGACGGTGCCGACGATCATGCAGCGCTCGCTGCCCGTCTACCACGCGGACCCCGATTCGTACGACCTGTCGTCGCTGCGGCGGTTCTGGCACATGGGCGCGCCGTGCCCGCCGGCCATCAAGGAGGCGTGGATCGAGCTGCTCGGCCCCGAGGTGGTCTGGGAGCTCTACGGCGGCACCGAATTACAGGCGCTGACCTTCATCTCCGGTGATCAGTGGCTGAGCCACCGCGGCTCGGTCGGGGTGGTGGTCGCCGGGGAGATGAAGGTGCTCGACGACGGCGGCAATCCCTGCCCGCCCGGGGTGGTGGGCGAGATCTACATGCGCCCATCGCCCGGCAGCGCGCCGACGTACCGCTACATCGGCGTGGAGGCGAAGAGCCGCGACGGCTGGGACTCGCTGGGCGACCTCGGCTACTTCGACTCCGACGGGTTCCTGTACCTGTCGGACCGCCGGGTCGACATGTTCACCGTCGGCGGCCGCAACGTCTACCCCGCCGAGATCGAGAACGCGCTGTCGGCGCACCCGGAGGTGCTGTCCTGCCTCGTCGTCGGCCTGCCCGACCCGAACGCCGGCGACCTGGGCCAGGTGCCCTATGCCCTGGTGCACGCGGCCGAGGGCTCCACGCTGGACGCCGAAGGCGTGAAAAGCTTTCTGCGCGAACGGATCTCGTCATACAAGGTCCCGCACACCGTCGAGTTCGTCGACACCCCGCTGCGGGACGACGCCGGCAAAGCGCGGCGATCGGCGGTGCGCGAGGACGTCATGGCGCGATTGCGTCCGCCTCAGCGTCTGTGACCTGGCTGGTGTCGGTGCCGCGCTTCTCCCAGCGGCGCAGCGCCTCCCGGCAGGGCGACTCGACCAGGCCGTAGCTGACGGCGGCGATCGCCCAGCCGAAGACCAGCGTCAGCGCCAGCACCGAGGGCATCCGGCCGGTGAAGGCGAAGATGCCCAGCACCGGGAACACCATGTCCAGCGCCGCCAGGTGCCAGATGAACAGGCCGTACGACCAGCGCCCCAGCGTCACCATCGTCATGCTCCCCAGCACCCGGTGCGGGGTGTCCGGCCGGTCCAGCACCAGCGGGGCGACGAGCGCGAAGGCCACCAGCGCGCCCATCGCCGTCTTGACCGCGAACTGCGCGGCGCTGCCGACCGCCAGGCCCGCCGGGCCCGCCAGCGGGGAGGCCGCGACCAGGTAGGCGGCCACCGCGATCGCGGCCATCAGCACGCGATGTCGCGCCAGGCGGTGCGGCAGTCCGATTCCGCTGTGCACCCATTCCGCCAGCAGCATGCCCGCGGCGAACCACGAGAAGAACGCCGGCGGCCAGTCCAGCGGGTTGTTCCACGTCCCGCTGTCGAGCGGCACCCAGGCCCAGGCGAGGCTGAGGGCGGCCAGCGCCGCGATCGCCGGCACCCGGGCCGCCGCCGGCAGGCGACGGGCCAGCAACGCCAGCACCGGCAACGCCAGGTAGAAGCTGACCTCGACGGAAAGGCTCCACATCTGTGTCAGGCCACCGGTCAGGGTGAGCGGCACATAGATCTGGGTGAGCGTGAGGTTGGCCAACCACACCGTCGGGCTGGCGTGATCCGAATCGGGCAGCAGGGTCAGGATCACCACGACCGCCACCACATAGGCCGGCATGATGCGGACGGCCCGCGAGCGCAGGTAATGCCCGGTACGCGGACGCGGCGCCAATCCCCGTGCCGCGGCGGCGTGCCCGCGCCACAGCAGGAACCCCGACAGCGCGAAGAACACCGCCACCGCCAGGTCGAAGCGGCCGAACAGCCGGCCGGCGACGCCGGTGGAGTGGCCCGTCTGGAAGGCGACGTGCGTGACGACGACGCCCATCGCCGCGCACGCGCGCATCCCCTCCACGGCGGGCAGGAAGCTGCGGATCCCACCCACCCGCTGGCCATCGGTCACGATCACAAGTGTGCCTGTCGTGTGGTGGCCGGCGAATCGGGTATTCGGCGCGGGGCTGCAGGGTTGGTAAGCCGGGGCCTTAAATTCTGCTGTTAGGGTCGAACGGGTTTGGGGACCACAAGGAGGGCGCAGCAACGTGAACCGAGCAGTCATGTTGCGATACGCCGCATGCGCGATCATCGGGCTCGGGGCCGCCCTGCTGATCGCGGCGCTGCTGCTGTCGACGTACACCAGCAGCAGGATCACCAAGATCCCGCTTGACATCGACGCCACGCTGATCAGCGACGGCAACGGAACCGCGCTGGACGCCGCCTCGCTGTCCAGCGACCACCTCGTCGTCAACCAGAACGTGCCGCTGGTGTCCCAGCAGCAGGTCAGCGTTGAAAACCCGGCCAACGCCGACGTCGTCACGCTGCAGGTCGGCACCTCGGTCCGGCGCACCGACAAGCAGAAAGACAGCGGCCTGCTGCTCGCGATCGTCGACACCGTCACGCTCAACCGCAAGACGGCGATGGCCGTCTCCGACGACACCCACCCCGGCGGCTCCGTGCAGAAGCCGCGCACCGTCAATGACGAGAGCCCGCCCACCGCGATGCCGCTCCGCCACGACGGGTTGTCCTACCGGTTCCCGTTCCACACCGAGAAGAAGACGTACCCCTACTTCGACCCGATCGCGCAGAAGCCGTTCGACGTCAACTACGACAACCAGGAAGACGTCAACGGGCTGACCACCTACAAGTTCACCCAGAACGTCGGCTACAACGCCGACGGCAAGCTGGTGGCCCCGGTGGCGTACCCGACGCTGTACGCCGACCAGACGACGGACTCCAAGTTCACCGCTTCCGCGGCGATGTGGGGCGTGCAGGGCGGCGACCCGAACGAGCAGATCACCATGACCCGCTACTACGCGGCGCAGCGGACCTTTTGGGTGGACCCGGTCTCCGGCACCATCGTCAAGGAGACCGAGCACGCCAACCACTACTTCGCCCGCGATCCGCTCAAGCCGGAGCTGACGCTCGCCGATTACAAGGTCACCTCGAATGAGGACACCATCGAGGCGCAGGTCAACGCCGCGCGCGATGAGCGGGACCGGCTCGCGCTGTGGTCGCGGGTGCTGCCGATCACGTTCACCGCGGTCGGCCTGATCGCGCTGATCGGTGGCGGGGTGCTCGCAGCCTTCAGCCTGCGCACCGAGAGCGCGCTGACCGACCCCGGGCTGGACCGCTCCGATCAGGAGTTCTTCGGACGCACCGGCCCCGAGGAACCGGTGCCCGGCGCCGAGGCCGAGACCGAGAAGCTGCCCACGCAACGCCCGGCCGCGGATCCGGAGTCGCCAGGTGCTGACCCGCCGACCCTGGAGGCCGACGAGCCGCCCGAGCCGGGGCCGCCCGAGCCGGGGCCGTCCGAAGCCCCCGGGCCGACCGAACGGGCCTAGCTCCCTGGAAGCGCTCACCGCGCGCTTGGCCCGACCGGGGTACGCGCTGTTGCTGGCGCTCCTGGTGGTCTCCCCGCTCCTGGCGCCCGGGTACCTGCTCCTGCGCGACGCGGTGTCGACGCCGCGGTCGTACCTGTCCGACACCGCCCTGGGGCTGACGGCGGCGCCGCGCGCGACGCCCCAGGACTTCGCGGTGGCGCTGGCTTCGCGCCTGGTCGACGGCGGGGTCGTGGTGAAGGCGCTGCTGGTGGCGGGGTTGTGGCTGGCGGGCTGGGGCGCCGCCCGGCTGGTCGCCGCGGCGCTGCCCTGCGCCGGCGCGCCGGGCGAGTTCGTCGCCACCACGCTGGCGATCTGGAATCCATATGTGGCCGAACGGCTCCTGCAGGGCCACTGGAGCCTGCTGGTGGGCTACGGCTGCCTGCCCTGGGTCGCGGCGGCGATGCTGCGGCTGCGGGACTCGGGGTCGGGCTGGTTCGCGCTGGCGTTCTGGATCGCGCTCGCCGGGCTCACCCCGACCGGCCTGTTGCTCGCCGCGGCGGTGGCGCTCGTCTGCGTGGCCGCACCGGGCGCGGGCCGTCCCCGGTGGCTGTGCGCCGCGGTGGCTTCGGGCGTCGCGCTGGTGGTCGCGGCGCCCTGGCTGACCGCGGCGGCGACGGGTTCGCCATCCGCCCCCGACGCCGCGCCCGGGGTCACCGCGTTCGCGCCGCGGGCCGAGCCCGGCCTGGGCACCCTCGGCAGCCTGGCCAGCCTCGGGGGCATCTGGAACGGCGAGGCCGTACCTTCCTCGCGGGCAACGCTTTTCGCGGTGTCGTCGGCCGTGGTGCTGCTGGCGGTGGTGGCGGCCGGGTTGCCGGTGGCGGCGCGCCGCCGCGCGGCGGTGCCGCTGCTGGCGCTGGCGGCGGTGTCGGTGGTGTTGCCGGCCGTCTTGGCGACCGGCCCGGGCCGGCACGCGCTGGCGGCGCTGGTGGACGCGTCGCCGGGCTTCGGTGTGCTGCGCGACGGGCAGAAGTGGGTGGCGCTCGCGGTGCCGGGGTACGCCCTGGCGGGCGCCGGCGCCGTGGTGACGCTGCGACGGTGGTTGCGGCCCCCGGTGGCGGCGCTGGTCTGCTGCCTGGCGCTGATCCTGGCGTTGCCCGACCTGGCGTGGGGCGTGTGGGGCAAGGTCTCGCCGGTGCGCTACCCGCCCGGGTGGGCGGCGGTGGCGGCGGCGATCAACTCGGATCCGCGGACGGTCGCGGTGCTGCCCGCCGGCACCATGCGGCGGTTCTCGTGGTCGGGCCCGGCGCCGGTGCTGGACCCGCTGCCCCGCTGGCTGCGCGCCGACGTGCTGAGCACCGGGGACCTGGCCATCTCCGGGGTCGTCGTGCCCGGGGAGGGCAATCGCGCCCGCGCCGTGCAGGACCTGCTCCTGACGGGGCCCGATCCCGCCGCGCTGGCCCCGGCCGGCATCGGATGGCTCGTCGTCGAATCGGACAGCGCCGGCGACCTGGGCGCGGCCCCGCGCACCCTCGGTGCGCTGACGCCGGTCTACCGCGACAACGAGTTCGCGCTGTATCGGATCGGCGGCGACACCGCCGGCGTCCCGCCCGCCCGGCGCACCGCGGCACTGATCGCGCACCTGGCCTGGCTGGCCGTGCTGATCGGCTCGGCCGCCGGCGCGGGGCTCTCCCGGGTCAGACGACGCCGCTGACGAACTCGCCGGCCCGAACGGCTTCGAGCACGCCACGCATCGCCTCGGCGCTCTGCGTCCAGGAGAACTCGCCGCTGCGCGCCTGCGCCTTGGCGCCGAGTTGGTCGCGCAGCACCGGGTCGGACAGCAGCTGCTCGAGGCGGTCCGTCAGTTCGGCGCGGCTGTCCACCAGCATCCCGGTCACCCCGTCGACGATCGAGTCGGCCAGGCCGCCCGACGAGCGGTAGCCGATCGTGGGCACCGCGTGCTGGGCCGCCTCGACGACCGCCAGCCCCCAACCCTCCTTGCGCGACGGCAGCACGTGCACCCAGGAGCTTTGCAGCACATGGTGTTTGGTGAGGTCGTCGACGTGGCCGTGGAAGGTCACCGCCCCCGTCATGCCGAGCCGTTGCGCGTGGTCGACGAGCCGCTGCCGCCACCAGCCGTCGCCGACGATGTCGAGATGCAGACCCGGCAGGCGCGGCCGCAGCGCCGCGACGGCCTCCAGCGCGTCCTCGATCTGCTTGTGCGGCACCAGCCGAGAAAGCACGGCCACCCGCGGCGCCGCCGAGCGCGGCCCGGGCAGCGATTGCGGGGGCGCCTCGTCGAGGCCGTTGCGCACCACGGCGATCCGCTCGTGGGCCACACCCAGCGCCACCAGATCGCGGGCCGACGGCAGCGACACCGTCACGTACTGGTTGCGCCGGTTCAGCCGCGGCGACAGCCACGACTCGACGAACCAGCCGATCCGGCCGAGCAGGGGCCCCGCCACCGGCCACTGCTCGCGATGGCAGTGATGCACCAGCACCGCGACCCGGCGGCCGTACACCAGCCGGGCGAGGAACGGCAGTCCGTTCTGGGTGTCGACGACGACGTCGGGACGCGCGCGGCGCAGCGGCCCCAGACCGAGCCGCGCCAGGCCCATGGCCAGCAGCGCCCACACGTATACCGAGTACCGGCCCCCGGCGCGGTCGATCCGCACCCCGTCCACCACTTCGCGCCGGGCCGCGCCCGGATAGCGGGCGGTGCGGAGCGTGACGGCGACCCCCGACGCGGCCAGCTGCGCCCCGACCCGCTGCAGATACGCTTCGCTGCCGCCGCCCTGCGGGTGCCCGGTGTCGCGCCAGCACAGCAGCAGGACGGAGCGGAGAGCAGACATTACCGGCCAGCGTAGCCCGGTGACGATGCGCGCCGCGGTCTCGCCCGGCGTTGCCCCATCCGTCACATCCGCGCCTGGCTGGAAGGATGTTGTTCGTGTCCACCTCACAGCGACCCGTCTCGGGGCACAGAGACCCGTGTGGTGTGTGTGGCCAACGCGACCGGCGGGTCGTGGGGAGCCCTGGGTGGGCGTGACCGACCTCTTCGCGCGGCGGGCGACGCTTCGCCGGTCGCTGCGGCTGCTGTCGGAGTTCCGCCACGAGCGGTCCGACCCGGCGCGCTTTTATGCGGCGCTGGCCGCCGACACCGCCGCGATGGTCGGCGACCTGTGGCGGGGCCGCCACGGCGAACCGCCGGCGGGCCGCACGCTGCTCGACGTCGGCGGCGGCCCGGGGTATTTCGCGGCGGCCTTCGCCGGGGCCGGTGTCCGCTACCTCGGCGTGGAACCCGATCCGAGCGAGATGCACGCGGCGGAGCCGGCTTTGGCGCGCGGGCCGGGCGCGTTCGTCCGGGCTTCGGGCATGGCGCTGCCGTTCGCCGACGACTCCGTGGACATCTGCCTGTCGTCCAACGTGGCCGAGCACGTGCCGCGCCCCTGGCAGCTCGGCGGCGAGATGCTGCGGGTGACCAGGCCGGGCGGGCTCGCGGTGCTCTCCTACACCGTGTGGCTCGGCCCCTTCGGCGGCCACGAGATGGGTCTGAGCCACTACCTCGGCGGCGACCGCGCCGCCGAGCGCTACGCCCGCAGGCACGGTCGTCCGGCCAAAAACAACTACGGGTCGTCGTTGTTCGCGGTGTCGGCGGCCGACGGCCTGGACTGGGCGGCGAACACGGGCGCGCTCATCGCGGCATTTCCCCGCTACCACCCGCGATGGGCGTGGTGGCTGACGTCCGCGCCGGGGCTGCGCGAGTTCCTGGTGAGCAATCTCGTGCTGGTGCTCGCACCCCGGTAATGAAACGTGTTCTCGTTTTGCGTCGGCTTCGGTAGGGTGGCGCCATGCGCGCCGGCGACGATGCAGCGCGGAGCAATGAGGAGGAGCGGCGCAGATGCCCGACGTCAAGACCGAATACGACAAACTTTTCATCGGCGGCAAGTGGGCGGAACCGTCGACCTCCGAAGTCATCGAGGTGCACTGCCCGGCCACCGGCGAGTACGTCGGCAAGACGCCCCTGGCCGCGGCGGCCGACGTCGACGCCGCCGTCGCGGCGGCGCGCGCCGCGTTCGACAACGGGCCCTGGCCCACCACGCCGCCGAAGGAGCGCGCGGCCGTCATCGCCAACGCGCTGAAGTTGATGGAGGAGCGCAAGGACCAGTTCACCCAGATCCTTGCGGGCGAGACGGGTCAGCCGCCGACCGGCATCGAAACGATGCACTGGATGAGCTCGATCGGCGCGCTGAACTTCTTCGCCGGCCCGGCGGTCGACCAGGTCAAGTGGA
This sequence comes from Mycobacterium sp. E787, assembly GCF_001668725.1. GTDB lineage: Bacteria > Actinomycetota > Actinomycetes > Mycobacteriales > Mycobacteriaceae > Mycobacterium. The sequence continues at coordinate 43,274 of NZ_LZKL01000127.1, forward strand.
AAGAGATCCGCAACGGCGGCTACGGCCAGAGCATCGTCTATCGAGAGCCGGTCGGCGTGGTGGGCGCGATCGTGGCGTGGAACGTGCCGCTGTTCTTGGCGGTCAACAAGCTGGGCCCCGCGCTGCTGGCCGGCTGCACCGTCGTGCTCAAGCCGGCCGCCGAAACACCTTTGAGCGCAAACCTTTTGGCGGAGGCCTTCGCCGAGGCCGGGCTGCCGGACGGCGTGCTGTCGGTGGTGCCCGGCGGCATCGAGACCGGACAGGCGCTGACCTCCAACCCCGACGTCGACCTCTTCTCCTTCACCGGCAGCTCGGCCGTCGGCAAGGAGATCGGCCGGCGCGCCGCGGAGATGCTCAAGCCGTGCACCTTGGAGCTCGGCGGGAAATCGGCGGCCATCATCCTCGACGACGTCGACCTGGCCGCCTCGATCCCGATGCTGGTGTTCTCCGGGATCATGAACACCGGGCAGGCCTGCGTGGCCCAGACCCGCATCCTGGCGCCACGCTCGAGGTACGACGAAATCGTCGATGCGGTAGGCGGTTTCATGCAGGCGCTGCCGGTGGGCCTGCCGTCGGACCCGGCCGCCCAGATCGGGTCGCTGATCTCGGAGAAGCAGCGCGCCCGCGTCGAGGGCTACATCGCCAAGGGCATCGAGGAGGGCGCCCGGCTGGTGTGCGGCGGCGGCCGCCCCGAGGGCCTGGACAACGGGTTCTTCGTGCAGCCAACGGTTTTCGCCGACGTCGACAACAAGATGACGATCGCCCAGGAGGAGATCTTCGGGCCGGTGCTGAGCATCATCCCCTACGACACCGAGGACGACGCGATCAAGATCGCCAACGACTCGGCGTACGGGCTCGCCGGCAGCGTGTGGACCGCCGACGTGCCGCGCGGCATCGAGATCGCGGAAAAGATCCGCACCGGGACCTACGCGATCAACTGGTACGCCTTCGACCCGTGCTGCCCGTTCGGCGGCTACAAGAACTCCGGCATCGGCCGGGAGAACGGGCCCGAGGGCGTCGAGCACTTCACGCAGCAGAAGAGCGTGCTGATGCCGATGGGATACACGGCCGACAGCTGACGCGCAGTGGATGCGCCCGGTGTGCGGCCGGCCGCACGCTGGCGGTGACGCTGCGCATCTCACGCATCTCACGCCTCGGGATTATGCATCAGAGCATAGATTTGCCCCGAGTGACGTTCGCGTCAAAAAGTATTGTGACGGCGGCCACACGACGTTTGCCGTGCTGCTGGACTTACTTAGGGAGTAAAACTTGCTTACTTGACCGATGTCTTATATGCTTCTCAGCATAATCTAGGGCCGCGCTCAGGCCGGGAGAAAAACAATGTGGATCATCGAACTCAACGTCGCCGGCTACCGGTTCACGCGCGAAATGCCCGACTTCAAGCGCCGCTCCTTCCGCTTCGGCCCGCGTAACATGCACTGGCCGGTACCGCGGCATTCGCACGCTGCATGATGCCGGCTTCCACCGACGCGAAGGCGGAGTCCACGCCGACCAAGCGCTGCGACACCCGCAAAAAGATGTTGGTCAGCGCCGCCGAGGTGATGCGCGAGCGCGGGGCCGCCGGGGTGACCATCGATGAGGTGCTCGCCCGCAGCGGCGCGCCGCGCGGCTCGGTGTACTACCACTTCCCCGACGGACGCAATCAGATTCTGGCCGAGGCGCTGCGCTACTCGGGCGACTCCGTCACCGCCATGATCGACGACGCCGCCGGCTGGGGCGCCAAGGCCCTGCTGCGCGAGTTCGTTGAGTTCTGGGAGCGTCTTTTGACCGAGAGCGACTTCGCCGCCGGCTGTGCCGTGGTCGCCGCGGCGATCGGCTCCGACGACGCCGAGCTCAAGCTGTCCGCCGAGGCCGGCGCGATCCTCGGCCGTTGGTGTACCGCACTGACGCGGGCGTTCGGCAACGACGGCTTCGCGGACGCCGACGCCGCGTCGCTGGCGGTCATGTCCATCGCCGCGCTCGAGGGCGCCGTCGTGCTGTCCCGCTCGACCCGCAGCACCGGCCCGCTGCACCAGGTGGGCGACCAACTCGAATTCCTGATCAAGGCGAGGGAATTCGTCATTCGCAACAAGATCGGGCAGTAGTCCACCGCCCCGCCGGGCGCTGAGCGCCGTTAGTCGCTGGCCGGCAGCGGCTTGACCTCCTTGAGCTGCAGCGCGGTCGCACCGACGCTCAGGCTGCCGGCGCCCGGCTTGGTCACCAGCACCTCGGCACCGGTCTCGTCGACGTAGCGCTTGCCCATCACGGTGCCGTCGGCGAAGTTCGGGTCGAGCTCGCCGGACCGCTCGCCGCCGATCGGCACCATCGGCGCGCCGCCGCAGCGCAGGTCGTCGAGGCTGTCGGCGCTTCGGACCACGATGACCTGGGTGTCACACACCTGGCTGGCGAGGCGGGTTCCGTTTTTGATCATGTGTGCAGTCCTTCCAGCTGTTCGACTATCTCGCGGCGCAGCACCTTGCCGGTGGGCGTGGTCGGCAGTTCGTCGGCGAACACCACCCGGTCGGGGGTTCGCGACCCCCGCAAGTTCTTGCGCACGTGCTCGCGGAGTTCCTCCGGGTCGGGGTCGATGCCCGCGGCGGGCACCACCACGGCGACGATCGCCTGGCCCCACTGCGGGTCGTCGACGCCGACCACCGCGACGTCGTGCACGTGGGAGTGCTCGATGAGCACCTCCTCGAGCTCGGCCGGCGCGATGTTCTCCCCGCCGCGGATGATGGTGTCGTCGCTGCGGCCACCGATGAACAGGTAGCCGTCCTCGTCGAGCAGGGCGATGTCGCGGGTCGGGAACCAGCCGTCCTCGTCGAGCACGGAGCCGATCCCGGTGTAGCGGCCGGACACCTGCTCGCCGCGCACGAACAGCTCACCGGTTTCGCCGGGCCCGAGCACCTTGCCGTCCTCGTCGCGGATCTGCACCTCGATGCCGGGCACCGGCCGGCCGACCGATCCCAACCGCCTGGCCGCGTGCGGAACCGTCGCGGCGTGCGCCTCGCGGTGGTCGTCCGGGCCGAGCACCGCGATCGTCGAGCTGGTCTCGGTCAGGCCGTAGGCGTTGACGAAGCCGACGTGCGGCAGCAGTTCGAGCGCCCGGCGCACCAGCGGCAAGCCCACCTTCGAGCCGCCGTAGGCCAGGTTGCGCAACGACGGCAGCCGGTGACCGCCGGCCTCCAGCGCGGTGACGATGCGGTCGAGCATGGTCGGCACCACCGTCGCGGTGGTCACCTGCTCGTCGTTGATCAGCCGCACCCATTCGTCGGCGTCAAAGTTGGGCAGATACACCATCTTTCGGCCGGCGTACAGGTTCGACAGGGCCGCGCCGACCCCGGCGATGTGGTAGGGCGGCACGCAGATCAGCGCGGCGTCGGTGGGCGCGGCCGACTCGAACTCGACCGTCCCGGTGACGTAGCTGGTGAGGTTGTTGTGCGACAGCTCGACGGCCTTGGGCTGCGACGTCGTGCCCGACGTGAACAGCACGACCGCCACCGACTCCGGGTCGGGAAATTCGGCCGCGGGCTCGGCGGCACCGGCCGCCGACAGGAACTCATCGGACGCCATCACCCGGCCCGACGCGTCGGAGACCATGTCCCGGTAGCGAGCGTCGACGACCACGAGCGGCTCGGGCAGCCGCTCGATCAGCGCCCGGATCCCGTCGGCGGACAGCCGGTAATTGAGCGGGGTGAAGGCCACCCCGGCGCGCGCGCTCGCGAAGATCAGCAGCGGCAGCATGGCGCCGCCGACCCCCACGTACGCCACGTGCTTGGCCGCGGACGCCGCGATGACACCGGCGCCCCCGTCGGCGAGGTCGCTGAGCTGCTGCGTCGTCAGCCGGGTGTCCCCGTCGACGAGCGCCGTGCGCCCGGGGTTGCCCGACGCGGCCATCTCCAGCAGCAGCGAAATGCTCATCCTCGGTCTTTCCGGATCCCCACGACGTTACAAATATTAGTCACAGTGTAACCCGTCCGGCCGGCCGATCACGTGCCCGTCCACCGCGGCGGGCGCTTTTCCGCGAAGGCGATCGCACCCTCTTTCGCGTCGTTCGACACGAACACCGGCGCCAGGATCTTGTTCTGCTCCGCCCACATCGACTCCGGGGTCCAGCCGCGGGACTCGACGATGATCCGCTTGGTGGCCGCGACCGCCAGCGGGCCGTTCGCCGCGATCTTCTCGGCCAGCGCGATCGCGGCGTCCAGCGCCTCGCCCGGCTCGGCCAGGACGTTGACCATGCCCAGTTCGTGGGCGCGCTCGGCGGAAAGGTTGTCCCCGGTGAGCGCCAGCTCCATCGCGATGGCCGACGGGATGCGCTGGGGCAGCCGTAGCAAGCCGCCGCCACCGGCCACCAGGCCCCGCTTGACCTCGGGTATCCCGAAGGCCGCGTCGGTGGACGCCACGATCAGGTCGGTGGCCAGCGCCAGCTCCGTCCCGCCGGCCAGCGCGAAGCCCTCCACGGCCGCGATGAGCGGCTTGACGGGCGGCCGCTCGGTGAAGCCCATGCCGCGGCCCTCGACGATGGGCACCTCGCCCCGCGCGAACGCCTTGAGATCCATTCCGGCGCAGAACGAGCCGCCCGCGCCCGTCAGGATCCCGACGGACAGGCCGGTGTCGCCGTCGAGCCGATCCACGGCGTCGGCCAGGCCCCTGCTCACCGCGGCGTTGACCGCGTTCTTGGCCTTCGGACGGTTGATGGTGATGATCAGGATCCGATCCCGTTGTTCGACCAGGACCTCGGGTTCGGAATCGGTGGCCGCTTCGTTGCCGGTGCTCACGGTGCCGCACAGCTCCTTCGGGTAGGGGTGGCTGCTTATCCGACCGATGGTAGCGGTCGGCGGAAATGGCATTGGCACCAGGCGAGAGCCCGGTTTCCGGGGCGGGTCTCAGGCCGGCGCCATCGCCGCCTCGACGACCGTCAGCTCTTCGGAAAGCCCTGCGGCCCTGCGTATCTCGATGAAGTCGGCGACCATGGCCTCCGTCACCTCGTGCGGGTCCTTCAGCGTGGCGCCGTCGGACAGCACCGAGATGTTGATCTGGTCGACGTAGCTCCACACGGTGATGTTCAGGCCGCTGCCGGCGGTCAGCGGGCCGACGGAGTAGATCTCGGTGACCAGCGCGCCGCCGACCCGGCCCCGCTCGGGCGGGCCGGGCACATTCGAGATGTTCAGGTTCAGGATCTTGTTGTGTCCGTCGCGCCCGGACGCCCACCGGAAGAATGCGTGGGTGGGCGCGGGCGGCATGTAGGCAGCCCACCGGCTGACCAGCTCCGGCCCCATCAGCTGGTTGCTTTCCTTGGCGGCGATCGCGTTCTCGTGGCTGCACTGCACCCGCTCCAGCGGGTCGTCGGAGTCGGTCGGCAGGCCCACCAGCACCCCGGTGAAGCGGTTCCCCGAAATCCGCTCGGGCGAGAAGTCGAAACTCATCGGCACCGACGCCAGCAGGGGCTCGGCCTTGCCGTCGTAGCGCAGCAGCAACGTGCGCAGCGCGCCGGCCGACATGGCGAGGACCATGTCGTTGATCGTCGCCCCCAACCGCTTGCCGGTCTCCTTGACGTCGGCAAGCGCGAGGGTGGCGGTGGCGAACCGGCGCTCGGGCGTGATCTTGTGGTTGATGAAGGTCGGCGGCGGCTCGAACGGCCGGGTCAGTTCCGGTGACAGCTTGCGCGAGCTGCGACGCACCCGGCCCAGGCCCTCGGCGGTATAGCGGACCGTGTGCGGGATGCGCCCGAGGTGACGGAGGTGATCGGCGAAGGCCGAACTCATCAGCTGCCGCGCGGTCGGGGCCGGGTCCGAGTGGTACGGCCGGCCCTCGGGCCCGGGCTGCAGGTCCATGCCGCGCGCCATCAGGTTCGCCGAGGCGACCCCGTCCGCGAGCGCGTGGTGGATCTTGCCGACGACCGCGATGCGGTGGTTGGCCAGCCCCTCGATGAAGTACATCTCCCACAGCGGGCGTGTGCGGTCCAGCGGGGTGCTGGCGATCCGCCCGATCGCCTCGTCCAACTCCCGGCGGCCGCCGGGCGCGGGCAGCTGCCACGGGCGGATGTGGTAGTCGAGGTCGACCTCGCAGTTCTCCCGCCACATCGGATGGTGGAACTTGAACGGGACCTCGACGAGCTGGTAGCAGAACGGCTCGAGCTTGTTCAGCCGACCGCCGATCACCTGGCGGAAGGCGTCGATGTCGAAGTCGCGTCGATCCGGCGCGAGTTCGATCACCGCGGCTTTGATGGTGTGCATGTGCACGTTCGGCGTCTCGCTGTACAGCAGTACCGCGTCCCAGCCGCTGAGCCTCTTCACCGGTGCCCCTTACCCATAGGGGGACATTACCCAGCGGCGGGAGCTCAGATAACCTCTTTCGCGCCGATCCGTGTTTTGGTGCGGTAGACGTGGTTGAGGAACAGCGATGCGGCGTGCGCCGCCGCACCGGCCCGCTCCCCGTCGATGAGGTCGTACCCGTGACCGGCGCCGGGCAGCTCCAGGTAGCCGACCATGGAATGCGAGACGGCGCGCAGCCGCTCGACGAAGCTGCGGGCCTGCTCGACCGGGATGATGCTGTCCCGGCTGCCGTGAATCACCAAGAACGGCGGCGCATTTCGATGCACGCGCGCGATCGGTGAGGCGTCGCGGAACACCTCGGGGTGCCGGGCGATCGACTTCCTGACCACCACGCGTTCCAGGAAGTCGACGAACCGGGCGCGTTCGGGAGTGGAACGGTCCTCCCAGTCGTAACGGCCGTAGATCCCGACCACCGCATCCACCGAGCTGTCGGCGCCCTCGGGCAGCTCGGCCCGGTGCGCGGGGTCGTCGGGGGCCAGCCCGGCCAGCGCGGACAGGTGGCCGCCGGCCGAACAGCCCGCCACCGCAACGAAATCGCGGTCGCCGCCGAACTTGTCGACGTTGGCGCGCGCCCACGCGATGGCGGTCTTGACGTCGGTGATGTGCCGAGGCCAGCGGTGGTGCGGCGCGACGCGGTAGTCGATCGCCAGGCAGACCCACCCCTGTTCGGCCAGCCGCGACATCAGCGCGGAGCCCTGGCCCATGCACCTGCCGTGCACCCACGCGCCACCCGGAACGAAGATCAGGACGGGTGCGGGTTGCGCGGGCAGGTCCTTGCGGCGCCAGACGTCGAGCACCTGCGCGGGGCTGTTCCCGTAGTGGACGCCGCGACGGTACAGGTAGCGGCGCCGGCGCATCGCCTCCCAGATCGGTGGCGTCCGCTCCGCGACGGGCCATTCGAGTTCGAGGTCGGCGGCCGAGACGATCCCCCGCAGGGCCGCGACGGACACCTCCTGGATGCTCTCGCGGCCCGGCCGGGGGCTCTCGTCGCGGGGCGCCGGGCGACGCATGCTCATCCCCGAGAAGTAGTCGGGTGCGTGGCGGGCGCCCCAGATGCCCATCGCCGTGAGCCCGCCCAGGGGCTCGAGGTGCTTGCCGACGACCGGCAGAGAAGCGCCGATATCGCTCAGGGCCAGCATGTAGTCCGCGGGTCCCGCCCGCAGCAACCACTTCACGCAGGGTGTCATGCGGGGTCCCCTCGCAGTCATGTACGGACTGTACCCCCGCGCGGACCGGCGAAACTGACGATTGCGTAAAGCTTCCTTTCGGCGCCGGCGAACGGCTGCGCCCGCGATTAGCCAGGCCGCGCCGGCTTACTGCTCAGACCGATTTGGCGGTTCGCCGCGCTGGGCGCCGGCGGCCCGAAAACGCAGCCCGGCGAGTCGCGCGGCGTAGCACAGCGCGCTCGCCGCGAACATCGCCGCGGTGAGCAGCAGCCACCTGCCCAGAAACGGCTGCTGGGTCTGCCCGGTGGCCGCCTGGTAGGTGGGCGCGCCCTGCTGGATGATGCCCGGGAGAAAGATCAGCAGCGTCAGCCCGGCGCCGAGGGCGGGGACCCGAATGTGGTTGCGCGCGCCGACTTTTGGAGGGCTCGACCGGGCGGCGCGCTGCCACAGCAGCCGGTCGGCCAGCGCGTAGAGCGGAAAGAGCAGCAGGTCGTGGGCGATCACCGCGGCGGCCAGCCAGACGGCGATCGACTGCCACCAGGTGCCCGAATTCCACAGCGTCACCGGCCGGAAGGTGGCCAGAACGTAGCCCAGCAGCGCGAAGCCGGACAGCATGGTCAGCAGATGCAGCGGGTGCGCGCCGTAGGCGGCCGCGAAACGCGTTGACAGCCCGGACATTTCAGTTCGGTTTGAATTCGATGGCGGTGACCCATTTGGTATTGTGCACGCCGGGCAGCGCGGGAACGACGATCCTGGCCGGATAGCCGTGATCCAGCGACAGGTCGGCGCCGTTGACCCGCAGCGCCAGCACGGCGTCCGGATCGCCGATCTGGTTGGCCTGCAACGTCGCCGCGCCGAAGGCTCCGCCCCGCTGCAGTGACGTGACGCGGGCCGCGCGGGGCGCGGGCACCCCGGCCAGCCGGGCCAGTTCGGCCAGCCGGACCCCACTCCAGGACTGCACCGTCGACCATCCCTCGACACAGGCGATCGGCAGCCGCGCCCCATGTTGGGGCAGGCCGGCCAGCGTGGCCCGGTCCAGCACCACCTCCGAGGGGCCGCCGCGCAGCGTCAATCGCCAACTCGCGCCGACGCTTTCGGGCGCGATCCCCGCGGCGGAAGCGGTCTTGTTGACCGGGAAGTCACCGCGGCCGCGCGGCAGCAGCAGGGCCGCCCGGCGGGAGGCGCCGCCCAGCGTCTGGCCGGCCGTCAGCACGGCGACGAGCAGGGCGCCGGAGCCGACCAGCGCCAGGGCGCCGCGCCGGCTCATCGTCGGCTCCGCCGGATCCGCCGAGACCAGCCCGTCGGGGTCGGGCGGTTCCGGGCGGGTATCGGTTCGGTTGGTGCGCAACACCTCTCGCAGCGGCATCGACCGCAGCCCGGTGAGCATGCGCGGAATCTTGAGCGCGATGTGCATCAGGAAGCCCGCGATCATGACCCAGGCCCCGAAATAGTGGGCGTCGTAGAAGCTGAACCCGAAGATGTAGTCGTACTGGATGTTCAGCACCCCGGTGACGATCTCGAACAGCACGCCACCGACCAGCATCAGCAACGACAACCGCTCCAGCACCTGCGCGAGGGAGCGCGCCGGCGGCCACACGAACAGTTTCGGGATCACCGACCACAGCTTTGCCAGCACGACCGGGATGATCACCAGGCCCAGCCCCACGTGCAGGCCCTGGGTCAGCCGGTACAACCACGACGGGCGGGTCGGCCAGGCGAAGGCCGGCAGCCGCAGCCAGCCGATGTCCGACGGGATGGCCTGTCCCAGTTGCGGTCCGTAGGCGATGTAGGACAGCAGCCCCGTGACGATGACGATCGGCAGCGCGACGAGCAGCACCAGCCCGAACACCGAGGTCAGCCACGGACCGCGCAGGGGGCTTCGAAACTGGAGGGGCAAGCGGTTCAGCCGCCGCACGCCCGGCGGGGGGTGCCCGTCGAGCGCACGCCACAGCCGGGCGGGGTACCCGTAGTCGCTCACAGGGCGGCCAGGCTCGCGACGACCCGCCCGCCGATCAGCCGGACGCCGGTCAGCGTCAGCCCCACCTGTGCGGCCAGGGTGGCGGCGCTGTCCACGCCGACCGACGCCCACCGGAACCAGGGCCCGACGTCACCGGCCGTCTCCAGCCGCACCCAGCGCGGACGGATGCCGATGGCCTCGGTCTCGAACTCGGCGATGCACCGCCCGCCGCGACCCAGCAGCTCGGCGGCGCGGGCCAGGATCCGGCGCGGATCGCCGCCGAGGCCGACGTTGCCGTCGACCAGCAGAACCGTCTGCCAGCGACCCGTTCCGGGCAGCGGCTCGAAAACATCGCCGAGTATCGCGGGCGCGCCGCCGCGCCCGGCCAGGCGGATCGCGGTGGCGGACCGGTCGATGCCCAGGGCGGGCACCCCGCGGCGGATCAGCCTGGCAACCAACCGGCCGGGCCCGCAACCCAGCTCGATCGTCGGGCCGGCGCACATCTGCGTCACGGCTTCGTCGAACACGTCGTCGACGGCGTCGCGCGGCACGTTGTCCGGGCATCGGTCGCCCAGCCAGCGGTGCGCCGGCAGCGGGCGAACCTCGCCGTCCTCGTGCCGGACCCAACACCTCTCGCCACCGAGCGCCCGATCGTAGAGATGCCCCAGCATGTCATGCCTCTCGCATCGTGCACGGCCGGGCGGCCCGGACGCGCCTCTGCCCCGGTGGGGGGTGTGTACGCGAACCCGCTTCGCCGGCACGCTGATGGACACGGGGTGCGCCGGCATTTCGATCAACGGGATTCCTACCCCGATCTTCGCTTGGCTAACCCAGCGGTTCACGGGAGTTATTCGGTGCCGGAACAAGCCCGGATGGATACTGGATCGGTGCCGAACGATGACGTTCACGACAGCGACGCTCAACACAACGACGTTCACCCCGACCTGCGCCTGTTCGCCCGCATCGTCCCGCGGCACCTGATCGGGCCCCGCACCCTGCCGGTGCTGCGGTCCCTGAGCGCCGTGACGGGGCGCCGGGGCAAACCCGGCGCGTCCGACGTCGAGGTGATCACCCTGGCGTCGGGGGCCGGTGTCCGGCTCTTCCGCCCGGTCGGGGTGGCCGCGCCGACCCCAGGGCTGGTATGGATCCACGGCGGCGGATACGTGATGGGCACCGCCCAGCAGGACGACTGGCTGTGCCGGCGGTTCAGCTCGAGGTTGGGCATGACCGTCGCGTCGGTGGAATACCGCCTGGCGCCCGAACATCCGTATCCCGCGCCGCTGGAGGACTGCTATTCGGCGCTCACCTGGCTGGCCGACCTGCCGGCGGTGGACCGCAACCGGGTGGCGATCGCCGGCGGCAGCGCCGGGGGCGGCCTGGCGGCGGCGCTGGCGCTGCTGGCGAGGGACCGCGGCGAGGTCAGTCCGGTATTGCAGCTGTTGGTGTACCCGATGCTGGACGACCGGAGCTCGGCCGCCGCGGCGAGCCCGCACCATCGGCTGTGGAGCACGCGCAGCAACCACTTCGGCTGGCAGGCCTATCTGGGCGGCGCCGACCCGCGGGTCGCGGTGCCGGCGCGCCGCGAAGACCTGAGCGGACTGCCGCCGGCGTGGATCGGCGTCGGGACGCACGACCTGTTCCACGACGAGGACCTGGCTTACGCCCGGCGCCTGATCGACGCGGGCGTGCCGTGCCACGTCGAGGTGGTGCCGGGCGCCTTCCACGGCTTCGACGCGGTGGCCCGCAAAGCCGCGGTGTCGCGGCGCTTTTTCGACAGCCAGTGCGACAGCCTGCGCGCCGCGCTCGGCCAGGCCGCCTGAGCGCGGGTCACATCGCGAAGTACACGAGCTCCCCGCCGATGACGGTGGCCGCCACCATGCCGGCGTCCAGCTCGGCCAGCACCGTGGCCGGCGGCTCGGTCAGCACGCACAGGTCGCCCGCCTGCCCGGTGTCCACGGTCCGCGCCCGCCCCGGCTGATCCGGCCGGCCCAGAAACATCGTCAAAGCCGTTAGCGCCGAGACACATTCATTCGGGTTGAGGACGGCGCCGCCGGGCGTGGTGCGGTACACCGCGGCGCGCATCGCCGTCCACGGGTCGCCGTGACCGAACGGCATGTCGGTCGACAGCGCCACCGGCACCCGCGCGTCCAGCAGGGAGGCGACCCGCCACAGCTGAGGGTGCTCGGCGGCGGGGACGTCGGCGAGGTAGTGGTCGCCGCGCTCGGCGACGAAGTTGGGCTGGGTCACCACGGTGACCCCGAGTTCGGCGAGATCCGCCAAGTTCTCGTCGGGCACGACGGCGGCGTGTTCGATGCGGTCCCGCGGGTGGCTGCCGGCCGCCCGCAGGGCCGCGATGGTGACCACCAATTGGGCGGCGGTCACGCAGTGCACGGCGACCGGCCGGTCGTCGCCGTGCTGTGCGGCGACCCAGGCCGTCAGGGCGTCCAGGTCGAGGCGGTCGTCCTGCAGGATCTTCTTACCCGGGGACAGGAAGCTCGGACGGGGCCGGAACTCACCGCGCCGGTGCGACACCAGCAGCGCGACCATGTCGTCGGCGGCGAGGTCGGGGGTGGCGTCGGTGACGCCGGTGACGCCGGTCGCGGTGATGCGGCGGGAAAGTTCGGCAAGGTCGGTTTCGCGCTGCGCCAGCGCGTCCGACCAGCCGCGGTCGGCGCTGCGCAGCCGGCCGTCGGGGTGTTCGGGCAGGCCGACCCGGCCCAGCGCCTCGGAGTTGAGCATCCACAGCGCCCCGCTGCGGTGCTGGATGCGCACGGGGACGTCGCGCACGAGCGCATCCAGGGCCGCCCGGTCCAGCTCCCCGGCGACCGACTCGTGGTAGCCGACGGCGCGGATCCATCCGTCGGGCCCGGGGGTGGCGTTCGAGAGCAGCTGCGTCAGTTGCTCTTTGGTGGTGACTCCGGGTGGCCCGACCAGGAAGGAGTCCAGCGCCGACGCCGCCGACCGCACGTGCACGTGGTGGTCGTGCAGGCCGGGCAGCACGGTTCCGCCGCCGGCGTAGAGCACGCCCTCGCCCTTGCGCGCCGCGAGGCCCTCGCCCATCTCCTCGATCTGCGCGCCGACCCGGATGTCGACGGTTCTGCCGTCCAGCAGGGTGCCCCGGTGAATCAGCATGACAAGCAACGCCTTTCGGCGACCAACCGGCGGACAGCCTCGTTGTCGGCGCAGAGCCCGGCCGCCCGACCGAGGGTCGCGGGCGCCCGCGGCGGCGGGGCCGGGTGCGGCGCTTCCGATGCGGCGGTGGGCAGCGCAGCGTAGCTCGCGGCCACTGCGGCCATCGACGCGTGGATCAGCTCGCCGCCGCCGCGGCCCAGCGATTCGGCGACCGCCAGCGTCGCCTCCAGGCCCGTCAGCGGATCGGCGATGGCGTCGCCGCAGAACACCGGCCCTTGGAAACCCGGGCGGGCGGTGCCCACCAGGCCGCCACCCACCGCGGCGTCGTCCCCGAACGCCGGCCTGGGATCGTCATATCCGGTGATCCGCAACCAGATTCGGCCCGCGCGCGGCGCCACGTGGTCCGGTCCCAGCCCGCGCCGCGCGAGCGCCGCGGGGCGCGAGCCCTCGATCACGACGTCGGCCACCGCGAGCAGCTCGTGCAGCTCGTCGGTCTGGGCGTCGAAATCCAGGCAGTAGGACAGCTTTTCGGCGTTCATCCAGTCGTAGAAGGCGCGGCTGCCCGCTCGGGTGCCGTCGGGGCGGCGCGGGCTTTCCACCTTGACGACGGTGGCCCCGCCACGCGCCAGCAGCCGCCCGCACAGCGGGCCGGCCCACATCGAAGACAGGTCGGCCACCAGCAGGCCGGCCGGCTCGCGCGGCGTTGCCGGGGCACCGATCCGGCTCATCCGCGGCGGGCCGGGCGCGGCCTCGCCGAGGCAGGCGACCGGGAGGTCGAGCAGGCGCGCACGCTCGACGATCGCGCCCGCCGGATGCGTTGCGGCCCAGCGCCGCAGCGCCGGCCACGGATCGGCGGGCGCCTCGTCAACCGCCAGCAGCGCGGGCACGGCGGCGACGTCGTCGGGGCGCGCCAGCGTGATCGCACACCACCCGTCGGCCGCAGCGAGCAACCGGGTGGCGCCGCCGGCCGACACCCGGCCCGCGCGGGTCAGCCCGAGCAGCGCGGCGCGCCCGGCCAGCAGGGCCGCCGCGTCGACGGCGATGCCCAACCGGCGGCCGACGGCCGCGGCCACGTCCTCGGCGCGGGCCAGCACGTTGGCGCGGGAGAAGTCGGGCGGCCCGTCCGGCATGCCCGTCAGGTAGGCCAGCCCGCTGCTGCCCCACCCGGTCGACGTCGTCACCATCCCATTGTGCGCGTGGGGCGAACTAGAAATGCAGCGCGCTGTATCGCCAGTCCAGCACCGGGCGGTCGGGATCGCCCACCGCGTAGACCAGCGACCGCAGCCCCAGCACCGCCCCGCGCTCGGTCGGCCGGGCGGTCTCGACGTGCAGTTCGCTGTACAGGGTGTCGCCCTCGTGCACCGGACCGGTGTGGTCGCAGGACTCCCAGCCCAACACCGTCACCAGGTTGGGCAGCAACCTGCTGGCCTGGGCCAGCGCCAGCCCGATGGTGTGCCCGCCGTACACCAGCCGTTGCCCGCCGACGCGCGAATCGTGGTGTGTGGCGGCGATATTGAGGGTAAGCCTGGCGAGTTCCGTTGCGCCGCTGACCACGTCACCGGTGCTGCGCAGCACCGCGCCCGCCAGGCCGGCGGGCAAATGCGGGCCCGGCACCTTGGTGCGGAACACCTCGGCGTCCCAATGCGCCGTCGGATCGTGGGCCGGGCCGGGAACGCCGGCGCCGACGGCCGACAGATCGTCGGCGGGGGCGCGCTCGGGATCGAAGTCCGGGCCGGCCGGCAGCATGGCGCACCGGTAGAAGTCGAGGACCAGCCGGTCGGCCTGGTCGATGGTGATCATCCGCAGCGCGGCCAGCCCCGTCGGCGCCCGGCCCGGCTTGGGCGAATTCGCCCGCAGCCCAACGACTTCGGTGCGCGTGTAGATGGTGTCGCCGACGACCGGGAAGCGGTGAAAGGTCAGCCCCCGATAGAACAAATTGGCTTTCACCCGCTGGGTCACCAGCGTCGACTGCCCGATCGCCACGTCGCAGACCAGCCCCGGGTGGGCCAGCGGCCCCGGCTCGCCCGTCACCGCGGTGCACAGCACCGCGTCCAGCGCCAGTCGCAGCCGATCCCCCAGGATCGCCTGGTGGGCGGCGGCCAGTCCCGAGGACAGCGTCATCGCCGGCGCCCAGTCGAAGACCTGGCCCACCGAGAGATCGTCGAAGTACGGGCCGCCCTCCCGCACACGCGCATAAGTCACCGGGCCAATATGGCACACGTGAGAACAGAGCTGAACGACGAAGAGGACATGCTGGTCGCCACGGTGCGGGCGTTCGTCGACCGCGACGTCAAACCCGGCGTCCGCGAGGTCGAGCACGCCAACGCCTACCCCGAGGCGTGGATCGAGCAGATGAAGCGGATCGGCATCTACGGCCTGGCCATTCCGGAGGAGTACGGCGGGTCGCCGGTGTCGATGCCCTGTTATGTGCGCGTCACCGAGGAGCTGGCACGGGGCTGGATGAGCCTGGCCGGCGCGATGGGCGGGCACACCGTGGTGGCCAAGCTGCTGACGCTGTTCGGCACCGAGGAGCAGAAGCGCGCGTACCTCCCGCCGATGGCCACCGGCGACCTTCGCGCCACGATGGCGCTGACCGAGCCGGGCGGCGGTTCGGACCTGCAGAACATGACGACGACGGCGCTGCCAGACGGCTCAGGCGGGTTGCGGATCAACGGTGCCAAGACCTGGATCAGCAACGCCCGCCGCTCCGGCCTGATCGCGCTGCTGTGCAAGACCGACCCCGACGCCACGCCGCGGCACCAGGGCATCTCGATCGTGCTCGTGCAGCACGGGCCCGGGCTGACGGTGTCGCGGGACCTGCCCAAGCTCGGCTACAAGGGCGTCGAGTCGTGTGAGCTGTCGTTCGACGACTTCCGCGCGCCCCAGGCCGCGGTCCTGGGCGGCCGGCCGGGCGAGGGCTTCGCGCAGATGATGAAGGGGCTGGAGACGGGTCGCATCCAGGTGGCCGCGCGGGCGCTGGGGGTGGCGACGGCCGCGCTCGAGGACGCGCTGGCCTACGCCCAGCAGCGGGAGAGCTTCGGGCGGCCGATCTGGAAACACCAGTCCGTCGGTAATTACCTGGCCGACATGGCGACCAAGCTCACCGCGGCCCGTCAGCTCACGCGCTTCGCCGCCGAGCGCTACGACAGCGGCGAACGCTGCGACATGGAGGCCGGGATGGCCAAGCTGTTCGCCTCCGAGGCCGCGATGGAAATCGCGCTGAACGCCGTCCGCATCCACGGCGGCTACGGCTATTCCACCGAATACGACGTCGAGCGCTACTTCCGCGACGCGCCACTGATGATCGTCGGCGAAGGCACCAACGAGATCCAGCGCAACGTGATCGCCGCCCAACTGGTCGCCCGGGGCGGGATCTGAGGCGAATCTCCCGGATCGCGCTCGGCGCCTGCTGTATATTTGCGGGACTTCTCGCACCGGCAAAGCCAGAGGGAGGCGGCTGCCATGAGTTATCCCCCTGGGCCGTACGAAGGTTCCCCGGAATGGCAGGGCCAACCGCAACCGTATTGGCAGGGCCAGCCGCCGCCCGGTTACCCGGCCCCGCAGCCGGGTTGGCCGGGGCAGCGCGAGCCGGACAACTACCTCGTCTGGGCCATCCTGGTCACGGTCTTCTGCTGCCTCCCGTTCGGGATCGTCTCGCTGGTGTACTCCACGAAGGTCTCCGGGCTGTGGGCGCAGGGACGGTATGCCGAGGCACAGGCCTCGGCCGAAAACGCCAAGAAGTGGGCCATCATCGGCGCGGTGGTGGGTGTGGCGGCGTCCGTCATCGGGGTCATTCTGTGGTTCGCGTTCATCGCGGCGGTGGTCTCGTCCATCCCGTCCACGACCACCACGACGTTCTCCGGCTTCTAACGCCCTTGGGCGCCGGCGAAAGTCGCGTCCACCAGCCCCCACCCGCGCGCGGTACCGGCATCGATCGCGCGCCCGGACAGCACCAAATACGCCGTGCGCCACCGCCCGATCCGGCGGGTGACGCTGACGGTTCCGCCGGCACCGGGGATCAGGCCGAGGCCCAATTCTGGCAGCCCGAACAGCGAATCCTCGTGCGCCTCAACCCATCCGCAGAACGCCGCCATCTCCAAACCGCTGCCCACCACCCGGCCGTGCACCTCGGCCCGGCAGGCCCGGCCGAGGCGGGCGGTCAGCGCGTCGAGCGCCAGGGCGGGGCTGTGCCGGGTGCGGGCCAGGTGCGCGCTCGCCGGGTCGGCGAAGGTCCCGAATTCCGCGAGGTCTCCCCCGCTGCAAAACGACGGGCCGTTGCCGCTCAACACGATCCCGGTCAACGACGGGTCCAGCAGCGCGACGGTCAGCGCCTCGAGCAGCGCGGCCCGCGCGTCGGTGGAGAACGCGTTGTGCCGCTGCGGGCGGTTGAAGGTGATGCGCAGCGTGTCGCCGTCGCGGCGGGTCAGCACCGGGTCGACGAGGCCGGGCGCGCCGGCCGGGCCGCGTTCGTGTAGCCAGCGGGCGAACTCCGGGCCGGCCTGCAGGGTCGAGTAGGCCAGCGACTCGGTCACCACCCCGGCCAGCGCCGGGGCCGCCGGGTCGACCGCGCGCAGCACGTCGTCGCACACGGCGCTGGCGTGCGGCCATCGCTGGCAGCGGCTCGTCAGCTCGGCCAGGGTTTCGGCCACCGACTCGACGGTGACCGCCCGGCGATCGGCACAGGGATCCTCGGTCAGGGTGAAAGTCGCTTGCTGCAGCCACGATTCGCCGGCCGCGATATCGGCGGCCGAGCCGACGGCGACGATCACGCCGGGCGGTGCAGCGGCGTCCGCATCGCCCTCGCTACCGACGTCGACGACCCGCAGCATGGGTCACACCGAATACTTCTCGATCAGCCCGTTCTTGTAGAGCTTCCCGGTGTCGGTGCGCGGCAGCTGCTCCTCGAAGGCGATCGACCGCGGGCATTTGTAGTGCGCCAAGCGGTCTCGCAGCCACGCGGTCAGCTCGTCGGCGAACCGATCGGTGGCGTCGGCGGGGTCGACGGTCTGCACGGCCGCCACCACCCGCTGTCCCATCTCGTCGTCGGGAACGCCGAACACCGCCGCGTCCAACACCTTCGGGTGCGTGACCAGAAGGTTCTCGGTCTCCTGCGGGTAGATGTTCACGCCGCCGGAGATGATCATGTGGTGGCGGCGATCCGTCAGGTACAGGTAGCCCTCGTCGTCGAGGTAGCCGATGTCGCCGACGGTGGCCCACCCGTGCCTGTCGCGCGAGGCGGCGGTTTTCGTCGGGTCGTTGAGGTACTCGAAGGAATACCCGCCCTCGAAGTAGATCTCGCCCGGCTGGCCGGGCGGCAGCTCGGTGCCGTCCTCGGAGAGGATGTGGATCTGGCATGCCATCGGCTTGCCCACCGAACCCGGGTGCGCCAGCCACTCCTCGGCGCTGATCAGCGTCGACCCGATGGCCTCGGAGGACGCGTAGTACTCGTCGATGATCGGTCCCCACCAGTCGATCATCTGCTTCTTGATCTCGACCGGGCACGGCGCGGCGGCGTGCATCACCCGCCGCAGGCTGGACAGGTCGTACGAATCTCGCACGGCGGCGGGCAGTTTCAGCATCCGGGTGAACATGGCCGGCACGAACTGGCCGTGCGTGACCCGATGCCGCTGGATGGCGTCCAGCGTGCCCTCGGGGTCGAACTTCTCCAGCACGACCGTCGTGATGCCGCCGGCCTGCGCGCTCATCGACCACACCGACGGCGCCGTGTGGTACAGCGGGGCCGGGCTCAGGTAGATCGAGTCGGGCGTCATCCAGAACTCGACCAGCGCCGACATCATGCCGGGCGCCTCGGCGGGCGGGACGTGCGGCAGTTCGCGTTTGATCCCCTTGGGCCGGCCGGTGGTGCCCGACGAATACTGCAGCAGGTCACCCTCGAGCTCGTCGTCGATGGGCGTATCGGGCTGGCGCGCAACGCATTCCGGGTAGCGCTCCCAGCCGGGCAGGTCGCCGTCGGCGATCATCAGCAGCTCCGGCAAGCCGTTGGGCAGATGGTCGCGCAGCTGCGCCAGGGTGTCGCGCAGCGCCGCCGACCCGATGATGGCCTTGGCGTTGCTGTTGTCGACGATGTAGGCGGCCTCGGCCGCGGTGAGGTGGGTGTTGATCGGCACGTAGTACAGGCCGCTGCGGCGGGCCGCCCACATCACCGCGTGGATGTGCTCGTTGTTCTCCATCAGGATCGCGACGGTGTCCCCCTCGCGCAGCCCGGCCTGGCGGAATCGGTGCGCCAGCCGATTGGCGCGCGCCTCCAGGTCGTCGAAGGTGACGACCGTGCCGGACGGGTACAGGATGACGGCGGGTTTGCCGGCGCCGACGTGGGGGCGAATCTGCATGCGAGGACTGTACCGCCGCCGAAGTTGACGGGTGTTAAGTGGCGGGTCGAGGCGCGCGCAACCTGCCGAGCAGACACAAAAGCCCCCGACACGCCGTAGGTGTGGGGGCTTTTGTGTCTGCTCGGCCTATCTGTCCCGCAGGAGCAGGGCACTGTCGCCGAACTCGTGCCACAGGTACCCGTGGGCGGCGGCCTCCCGGTAGGCCAGGGCGACCAGGTCCGGGCCGGCGACGGCCTCCAGCAGCAACAGGTGCGAGGCGCCGGCGTCGTGCCAGCCGGTGATCAGGCCGTCGACCACCCGCGCGGGGCGGTTGCGGCCGAGCACGAGATCGGTCCAGCCGACGGCCGGCCGCACCACTGCGTCGGCCGTCGCGGCCGACTCCAGCGCGCGGGTGGCCGTGGTGCCGACGGCGATCACCCTGCCGCCGCCCGCACGCACCGAGTTGACCATCCGCGCGGTGGGCGCCGGCACCTCGAACAGCTCGGGGGTCGGTGGCTCGCCGGCCTCGGCCGACGACACGCCGGCGTGCAGCGTGACCGGTGCGACCCCGATGCCGGCAGAGACCAGAGCGGTGACCAGTTCGGTGCTGAACGGCCTTGCCGCGCTGGGCATTTCGGCGCTGCCGGGGTGGCGGGCGAACACGGTCTGGTAATAACGCAACGGCCATTGCCGCGGCACGTACGCATAGCGGATCGCCCGGCCGTGCCGGGCGAGGTACGAGCCCACCTCCCCCTCCAGGATCACCCGCGCCACCCACAACCGCGCGCCGTCGACCTCGGGCTCGGGGTAGGACGAACCGATGACGAGCGCGGCGCCGCCGGGCAGGTCGATGCGTTCACCGGGCCGGACGTCGGTGAGGTGGCCGGCCGCGTCGGCCGCGGGCCGCAGTTCCACCACCCAGGCCTTTTCGGCGCGCGCCGTCGAGAAGTGCACGGCGATCGGCTGCCCGGCGCGGCGCCCGTCGACCGCCGCGGGCAGGGTGGCCGAGTTGTTCACCACGAGCAGGTCGCCCGGCTGCAGGTGATCGCCGAGGTCGGCGAAGCGCGCGTGGGTGACCCGGCCGGGGCGGGCCACCAGCAGCTTGACGGCGTCGCGGGCCACGCCGCGCGCTTCCGGCGGCTCGATGGCCGCGGTCATGAGCTCGCCCCGGACAACGCCGAATCGGCGGCGCGGTAGCGGCCCGCGGGCGGCCGGGCGTCCAGCAGGCGCAGCAACGCCGGGACTTTCGCTTCCGGCTCGGCGCGATCGGAGATGTCCTCCCCGGGAAACGCGGCCTGGTGCATTTCGGTCCGCATGTCGCCCGGATCGAAGGCGTACACCGCCACCGGCACCTCGGCACCCAGGATGGCCGACAGGTGATCCAGCGCGGCCTTCGACGAGCCGTACCCACCCCAGCCCGGGTATGGCTCGACCGCCGCATCGGACGTGACGTTGATGACGGTCCCGGCGTTGGCGGCGAGCGCGGGCAGCGCCGCCTGGATCAGGGCCAGCGGCGCGAACACGTTCGCCTCGTACACGGCCCGCAACTCGTCGGGCGAGTAGTCGGCGAGCGCCGGCTGCGGGCTGGGCCCCAGCCGGCTGGCGTTGTTCACCAGCAGCCCAAGCGGTCCGGCACCGGTCGCGGCGGCGACCAGGACTTCGCGGTGCGACGCGTCGGTGACGTCGCCCGGCAACGGGATGAATCGGTCCGAATTCAGTTCGGCGGCAGCGGCTTTGAGGTCGACGGCGCGGCGCGCGTCGGCGACGACGGCCCACCCGCGGTCGAGCAGCGCGGCGCTCACCGCCTTGCCGAACCCGCGGGACGCGCCGGTGACGATGGCGACATGAGTTTGAGTCATACGGCCATACTGATAGTTGAAGTAAACTTTAAGTCAAGTCCGCAATTCCGAAGAGGGTCAGATGGACAAGCGGGATCTGTTCACCGTCAGCGAGATCGCGCGCCGCAGCGGCTTCGCCGCCTCGGCGATCCGGTTCTACGAGGGCCAGGGCCTGATCACGGCCACCCGGACCTCGGGCGGTCAGCGCCGATTCGAACGCCAGATGCTGCGCCGGCTGGCCTTCATCAAGGCCGCCCGAAACGTCGGCCTGAGCCTAGACGAGATCGCCTCGGCGCTCGCCGAACTCCCCGACGGCCGCACCCCCACCCGGGCCGACTGGGCCCGGTTGTCCCGAACGTGGCGTACGCGCCTCGACGACCAGATCGCCGGGCTGATCGCGCTGCGCGACAACCTCGATTCGTGCATCGGCTGCGGCTGCCTGTCACTGAGGCGCTGCGCGATCTCCAACCCGGGCGACGCTGCGGCGGGCGCCGGCGCGGGAGCGGTGTACCTGCCGAAATCGCTGCGGCGGCAGGCGATACCGTCTGCCGAGCAGACGTAAAAGCCCCCAATTCCGCGACGGAATGGGGGCTTTTGCGTCTGCTCGCGGGGCTTAGCTCGACTCGGCCAGCCGCTGCTTGAGGGCCTCGAACTCGTCCTTGACCCCGGTGGGCAGCTTCTCGCCGACGAACTCGAACCACTCCTCGATCAGCGGCAATTCCTGCCGCCACTCGTCGGCGTTGACCAGCAACGCCCGCTCGACGTCGGCGTCGTCCACGTCGAGGCCGTCGAGGTCCAGGTCCTCGGCGGTCGGCACGATGCCGATCGGCGTCTCCTTGCCGCCGGCCCGGTGCTCGATGCGGTCGACGATCCACTTCAGCACCCGGCTGTTCTCGCCGAAGCCCGGCCAGAGGAATTGACCCTCGTCGCCGCGGCGGAACCAGTTGACGAAGAACACCTTCGGCAGCTTGGACTCGTCGGAGTTCTTGCCCAGGTCCAGCCAGTGCTGGAAGTAGTCGCCGACGTGGTAGCCCAGGAACGGCAGCATGGCCATCGGGTCGCGGCGCACGGTGCCGACCTTGCCCTCGGCGGCGGCCGTCTGCTCGCTGCCCATGGTGGCGCCCATGAACACGCCGTGCTGCCAGTCGCGCGCCTGCGTCACCAGCGGCACCGTGGTCTTGCGGCGGGCGCCGAACAGGATGCCCGAAATCGGCACGCCCTGCGGGTCGTCCCACTCCGGCGCCAGGATCGGGCACTGCGACATCGGCGTGCAGTACCGCGAATTCGGGTGCGCGGCTTTGGTTTCCGTCTCGCGGATGTACCAGTCGTGACCCTTCCAGTCGATCAGGTGATCCGGCTCGCCCTCCAGGCCTTCCCACCACACCTCGTCGTCATCGGTGAGCGCGACGTTGGTGAACACGGTGTTGCCCGCGGCGATCGTGCGCATGGCGTTGGGGTTGGACTTCCAGTTGGTGCCCGGCGCCACCCCGAAGAAACCGAACTCGGGGTTGACCGCGTACAGCCGGCCGTCCTTGCCGAACCGCATCCAGGCGATGTCGTCACCCAGCGTCTCGGCGCGCCAGCCCGGGATTGTCGGCTGCAGCATGGCGAGGTTGGTCTTGCCGCACGCCGACGGGAACGCCGCGGCGAAGTAGTAGGCCTTGTTCTCCGGGGAGATCAGCTTGAGGATCAGCATGTGCTCGGCGAGCCAGCCCTCGTCGTGGGCCATCGCCGACGCGATGCGCAGCGAGTAGCACTTCTTGCCCAGCAGGGCGTTGCCGCCGTAGCCGGAGCCGTAGCTCATGATCTCGCGGGTCTCCGGGAAGTGGGTGATGTATTTGGTGTCGTTGCAGGGCCACGGCACGTCCTGCTGGCCCGGCTCCAGCGGGGCGCCCACCGAGTGCAACGCCTTGACGAAGAACCCGTCGTCGCCGATCTTCTCCAGCGCGGCCTTGCCCATCCGGGTCATCACCTTCATCGAGACGACGACGTACTCGGAGTCCGTGATCTCGACGCCGAGCTTGGGGTCCTCGGCGCCCAGCGGGCCCATGCAGAACGGCACCACGTACATGGTGCGGCCGCGCATGCAGCCGCGGTACAGGTCGTTCAGGGTGGACCGCATCTCGGCGGGGTCCATCCAGTTGTTGGTCGGTCCGGCGTCGATCTCGCGCTCGGAGCAGATGAAGGTCCGCGATTCCACCCGCGCCACGTCCGACGGGTCGGACAGCGCCAGGAAGGAGTTCGGGTACTCCTTGTGGTTCAGCCGCTTGAAGGTGCCCGCCTCGACGAGCTGGTCCGTCAGCCGCTTCCACTCTTCGTCGGAGCCGTCAGCGAACACCACCCGGTCGGGCTGCGTGAGCTCGGCAACCTCCTGCACCCAGGCCAACAGGCCGGGATGGTTGGTGGGTGCGCTGTCCAGACCGGGAATGGTCGCTGAAGTCATCGAACTCTCCTGAATTCTTCTGCCTGCTAACCGGCATCTTCCGCTTGCGTATGCGTTCGCCCACACAACTGTTTACATGGTGGCGTTAACTACAGGTTATCGTGATCGCCTTGTCGGGGAGGTCTCGGGCAGGTATAAGCCTTCTCACAACAACGATTCAGAAACAGGGCCGAACGTCACCCGGAATCGCCATTCTCGCTCCTCGAAGCTGGTCCATCGTTTTCGCCCTCGGGTTGGGGTGTACCCAGTTCGCCCAGTTCTGCACGCACGGCGTCCAGCGCGGCCTGCACGGTGGGCATCTCCCGGTCACGCGCCGCGGCGGCCCGCGCCGCCGCAATGGCATGCTCGCGCAGTTCGCTGTCGATCGCGCTGACCTGCTCGGCCACATGCGCGTTCTCGGCCTCGTCCCGGGCGACCAGCGCGGTGCTCAGCAGGGACTCGGCGACCAGCACGCGGGTGGCGACCAGTTCCTCGACCGCCGACTGCAGCGACGCCGTCACCTCGCCCGTCCAGCGGTCCAGCAACGCCCGGTCGCGCAGCAGGCCGCGGATGTGGATGACCACGAACGTCACCGCCACCCCGATCGCGACGCACGCCGCGGCCCCGGCCACCGCCAGCGCGGGGCTCAGCCGGGAGGTCAGCCCGCCCACCAGTCGGCTGAGCGTGAGCGCCACGCCGAGCCCGAACGCGGCGCCCAGCAGCATCAACAGCCACGTCTCCTGCCGCCGGGATTTCAGCGGCGGGGGCGGCACGTCGATCGTCGGCAGCTTCTCCACGTCCGGCAGCGCCACCGGCACGCCCAGCACCTGCGCGACGTCGGCGAGCTGGGTGGTGGTTCCCTCGCTCACCTCGGCCACCACCTCGTCGACCCGCCCGCGCGTGTAGGCCTCGAAGCCGGCCATCCTCCCCCGGGACAAGCCGGCGGCGTCCTCCTGCAACTCGCCTCGCACCGACGAACAACGGTTGCGCGCGAAGTAGGACAACTGGACCCGGGCCTGCTGAATCTGGCCGCGCAGGGTGATGGTGCGCTCGGTCCTGGACTGCCGCCGCTGCCGCAGGGCCGCGCTGCGCTCCTCGCGCAGCGCATCGACCCGGGCGCGCCGGCCCGCCCCCTCGGCGTCCCGGTCGAACCGCCGCGTGACCGTCTGCAGCCGGGATTCCCACGCGCGTAACCGGTTTCGCCGCGGGATGTCGGCGTCGTCGAGTTCCGCTGCGACGGTCTGCACCAGGTCGTCGACGTCCGGGTCGCCGAGGTCGGGCAGGGCGGCGGCGCCCACCCACGGCACCCGGCCGTACCGGGGCGCGTGCGCGGCCAGGGCGTCGCGGTCGGCGGCCATCACGTCGCGCCAATTGCGGTGGACGTCGATCTTGGACACCACGCCGACGACGACGTCGGTGTGGTCGGCGGCGGCGTCCAGCAGCGCGCAGTCGGACGGGCTCAGCGGCGCGGCCGCGGACACCACGAAAATCACCGCGGTCGGCGCGTCCCCGGGCCCCAGATCCGTGGACTCGACGAACTTGTGTTGTGGCAGCCGTTCGCGCAGCGCGGCGAGCACCGCGGTGACGCCGGCCAGCCACGGGCCCGTCACCAACACCACGTCGCGGCGGTTGATGGCGGGCGCGTCCAGCCGGGGACCGATCGTCGCCACCAGCGCGTCCACCCGGTCCACCGGGTCCTCGCCGTTCAACAGGACTCCCGGGGCAGCGGCCCGCCGTCGCGCGACCACAGCCGCAGCGATCCCCGGGCGATGTCCGCGCCGCAGGCGCGGTGCAGCTCGCTCACCGGGCCCAGGCCGTAGCGCTGCCAGCGCACGGCGCGCGGCAGGTGCGCGACCGGTTCTTCGGGCGTCGCGCGCTCCAGCCCCGCCGCCTCGGCCAGCTCGACGGCGGCGGCCATGCGCGCGACCACGGTGTCGTCACTGCACAGGAAGCCGTGGATGCCTTCGTCAACCACGGCGAGGGCCTCCAGCTCGGCGACGGCCCGGAGCACCCGCCGGTAACGCACCTCGGCCCCGAGCACCGAGACCCTGCCCAGGACGGCGTCGACGCCGCTGACGCGGCGCAACAACGCGCGGAACTGCGCCGGCGTCCTGCCCCGCCGGGCCGCGGCGATCCCGAGCGCGACGCCGAACACGTCCAGCGCGTCCAGCAGGCGCACCCGCAGCGCGGTCGGCACCGGGTTGTCGGCGGCCAGGAACCCGGCGAACGAGCCGTCGAGACAGGTGGCGCCGCCCGGATCGGCGGCCAGCGCCCGCAGCGCCGCCCACAGGGCGCCGTCCAGGTCCCGCGCCGCGGCCACCGCGAGCAGCCCGCTCATCGGCTCCATCGGCGCCCCCGCGCGCGCGGACAGCTCGGTGCAACGCGAACGCGCCGCCGCCATCGGCCCCGCGCCGGCCCGACCGGACAGCGAGCCGGTCAGGTCGGCCTTGTTCAGGACCGCCAGGACCGGGCGCGCGGCGGCGGCGATCGCCCCGGTGTCCTCGGGTTTGATCACCTCGGCGGTGACATAGACGTCCAGGTCGGCGGCGTCGGTCACCCCCGTGGTCACCGCGAGCCCGGCGAGGGCGAGGGCGCGAGCCACCGTGCGGCGGCCCACCCCGCGGCGCCCGCCGACGGCCACGCGCAGCGGCGCGGCGCATCGCCTCGCGACCACCGTCACGCGCGGGTCGGCGTGGCCGTCGGCAAAGGCCCGCAGCTCGTCGACGAAAATTCCGTGCCCTTGTCTCGTCATTTCCTGTCCGATTCAACCTCACCGAATGGTGGCATCTACGTCACCCAGATGCGAGCCACCGGGCTGTTACCAGTCGAAGGCAACTGTTGGGTATCAATCTGGATCAGGGGCGGCTACATCGGAGGTTCATGGGCCACCATGGACAAATGCATGCGCAACCCGGGGTCGGGACGTGTCCCGACGCGCCGGTGGGATCGGAGGCTGGCCTGGAGACAGGAGTGGGGGCGGTCCCGGGGCCGCCCGATCGGGACCGCCCCGATCAGCGCCACCTCCCGGCCACGAGCTTCCGCTCGCGGCGTTCGGCGCTTTCCGGGGCCCAGCGCGAGACGTGGGAGCGGCTCTGGCCGGAACTGGGCATCTCGGTCGGCACCCCCGCGGAGGGCGCTCCCCGGCGCACGGAGCCGCTGAACACCGAGGCGTGGTTCGGCCGCCGCGCACCGGTGGTGCTCGAAATCGGTTGCGGCAGCGGCATATCCACCCTGGCGATGGCCAAGGACGAGCCCCACATCGACGTGATCGCGGTGGAGATCTACCGCCGCGGGCTGGCGCAGCTGCTGAGCGCGATCGACCGTGAGCGCGTCGACAACATCCGGCTGATCCGCGGCAACGCGATCGACGTGCTGGACCGCCTGATCGAGCCGGGCTCACTGACCGGGGTGCGGGTCTTCTTTCCCGATCCCTGGCCCAAGGCCCGGCACCACAAACGCCGGTTTCTGCAACCGGGCACGATTGGCCTGATCGCCGACCGGCTACTCCCCGGTGGTGTCCTGCACGCCGCGACCGACCACCAGGGCTACGCCGAGCAGATCTCCGAGGTCGGCGACGCCGAACCGCGGCTGCGGCGTGCCGACCCGGGCGCCGCGTTGCCGATCTCGGTCGCCCGGCCCACCACCAAGTACGAGACCAAGGCCCAAGAAGCGGGCAGCGTCGTGAACGAATTCGTCTGGATAAAGGCTGCACAAGGCTGAAAGAGGCAGTGACATGAGCCTGACGGAAGAAACCACAGCGGCCCCGGAAGAGGCACCGCTGGACGCACCGGCGGTGCTGTCCGCCGAGGGCCTGAGCAGCTTCGAACCGCCGGCAGGCCGCGTCCTGCTGGTCTGGGACGCGCCCAACCTCGACATGGGCCTGGGCTCCATCCTCGGCCGGCGCCCGACGGCCCTGGAACGTCCGCGTTTCGACGCCCTCGGCCGCTGGCTGCTGGCGCGCACCGCGGAGGTCAGCTCGGGGCGGCCCGGCGTGGTCATCGAACCCGAGGCGACCGTCTTCACCAACATCGCGCCGGGCAGCGCCGAAGTCGTGCGGCCGTGGGTGGACGCGCTGCGTAACGTGGGGTTCGCCGTGTTCGCCAAGCCGAAGATCGACGAGGACAGCGACGTGGACCGCGACATGCTGGCCCACATCGCGCAGCGGCACCGGGAGGGGCTCGCGGCGCTGGTGGTGGCCTCCGCCGACGGCCAGGCGTTCCGCCAGCCCCTGGAGGACATCGCGCGGGCCGGGGTGGCCGTGCAGGTGATCGGATTTCGTGAACACGCGAGTTGGGCGCTAGCGTCGGATACCTTGGACTTCGTCGACCTGGAAGACATCAACGGTGTTTTCCGGGAACCGTTGCCACGGATCGGCCTGGATTCGCTGCCTGATCAGGGGGCGTGGCTGCAGCCGTTCCGGCCGCTGTCCGCCCTGTTGACCACGCGTGTGTGAGACTGGCGTCAAAAAACCGAAAGAAGCACAGCGCGGGTCGCTAGCGATCCAGTAAGGAGCTTACGTGTTCGCCTGGTGGGGTCGAACCGTGTACCGCTATCGGTACATCGTGATCGGGGTCATGGTGGCCCTGTGCCTCGGCGGCGGCGTCTTCGGCATGAGCCTGGGCAAGCACGTCACGCAGAGCGGCTTCTACGACGACGGCAGCCAATCCGTCAAAGCCTCGGTGCTGGGCGACCAGACGTACGGCCGCGATCGCACGAGCCACATCGTCGCCACCTTCACGGCGCCCGACGGCAAGACCGTGGACGACCCGGCGTGGCACCAGAAGATCGTCGACGAGCTGAACAAGTTCAAGAACGACCACCCGAACCAGGTCGTCGGGTGGGCGGGCTGGCTCGCGGTGGCCAACCCCGCCGACGCGCCCCCGCTGATCAAGGGGATGGCCACCGAGGACAAGAAGCACACCTTCGTGTCCATCCCGCTCAAGGGCGACGACGACGACACGATCCTCAACAACTACAAGACGATCGCGCCCGACCTGCAGAAGCTCGACGGCGGCACCGTCCAGCTCGCCGGCCTCGAGCCGATCGCCAACGCCCTGACCGGCACCATCGCCACCGACCAGCGCCGCATGGAGGTGCTGGCGCTGCCGGCGGTGACGGTGGTGCTGTTCCTGGTGTTCGGCGGGGCGATCGCCGCCGGCCTGCCGGTGATGGTGGGCGGGCTGAGCATCGCGGGCGCGCTGGGCATCCTGCGGTTCATCGCGATGTTCGGGCCGGTGCACTATTTCGCCCAGCCGGTGGTCTCGCTGATCGGCCTGGGTATCGCGATCGACTACGGGCTTTTCGTGGTGAGCCGGTTCCGCGAGGAGATCGCCGAGGGCTACGACACCGAGGCCGCCGTGCGAAGAACCGTCATGACGGCGGGCCGGACCGTCACCTTCTCGGCGGTGCTGATCATCGCGTCCAGCGCCAGCCTGCTCGCGCTGCCGCAGGGCTTCGTCCATTCGCTGACCTATGCGATCTTCGCCGCGGTGGGGCTTGCGGCGATCCTGTCGATCACGCTGCTCCCGGCCTGCCTGGGCATCCTCGGCCGGCACGTCGACGCGCTGGGCGTGCGGACGGCTTTCCGCGTCCCGTTCCTGCGCAACTGGAAGGTGTCGCGCGCCTACCTGAACTGGCTCGCCGACCGGCTGCAGAAGACCAAGACCCGCGAGGAGGTCGAGGCCGGGTTCTGGGGCAAGCTGGTCAACTTCGTGATGAAGCGCCCGCTGATGTTCGCCATCCCCATCGCCGTCGCGATGATCCTGCTGGTGATCCCGCTGGGCAACCTGTCCTTCGGCGGCATGAGCGAGAAGTACCTGCCGCCGAACAACTCCGTCCGGCTGGCGCAGGAGCACTTCGACAAGCTGTTCCCCGGGTACCGGACCGAGCAGTTGACGATGGTCATCAAGAGCAACAACGGCAGCAAGGTCACCGACCAGCAGGTCGCGGACATCCGCAACAAGCTCGCGCCGATCACCGGGTTCACCGACAAGACGTGGCAGGAGCGGCCGTGCCCCACCATCGCCGGCAATCCCTGCGTCAACGGCCCGAACGGGACGTCACAGCCCAAAGACGACTCGATACGGGTCATCCAGAACGGGTTGTCCAATCGCGGTGACGCCGCCAAGAAGATCACCGAACTGCGCGCCATACCCCCGCCGAAGGGCCTCACCCTGCTGGTGGGCGGCACGCCGGCGCTCGAGCAGGACAGCATTCACAGCCTGTTCGACAAGGCGCCGCTGATGCTGGTCCTGTTGCTCGGCGCCACAACCGTGTTGATGTTCCTGGCGTTCGGCTCGTTCGTGCTGCCGATCAAGGCGGTGGTGATGAGCGCGCTGACGCTGGGATCCACCCTGGGGATCCTGACGTGGATCTTCGTCGACGGGCACTTCTCCACGTGGCTGAACTTCACCCCGACACCGCTGATGGTGGTGCTGATCGCGCTGGTCGTCGCGGTGGGTTTCGGCCTGGCCACCGACTACGAGGTGTTCCTGGTCTCCCGCATGGTCGAGGCGCGCGAGCGCGGCATGTCCACCGCCGAGGCCATCCGGATCGGCACCGCGACCACCGGCCGCCTGATCACGGCCGCCGCGCTGGTCCTCGCCGTGGTCGCAGCGTCGTTCGTGTTCTCCGACCTGGTGCTGATGAAATATCTGGCCTTCGGCCTGATGGCCGCGCTGCTGCTGGACGCGACCGTGGTCCGGATGTTCCTGGTGCCTTCGGTGATGAAGCTGCTCGGCGACGACTGCTGGTGGGCGCCGCGCTGGGCCCGGCGCCTGCAGAACCGGCTCGGGCTGGGCGAGATCGACCTGCCCGACGAGCGCAAGCGCCCCACGCTCAACGGGCGCCCAGCCAGGCCCCCGGTCGCGGCCGCCAGCCTGGTCGCCGCGACGCCGCGCGCGCCGCACGACCCCACGCACCCGGGTGCGCTGGAGCCGTCGCGGGTGGGCCCCCCGGAGCCGAGGCCGGCTCAGGAACCCCCGGCCGGCGAGCCGTCCCGCGCCGACACCACCCGGATGCAGGCCAGGCCGGCCCAACCGGCCGACGCCAAGACGGCGCGCCTCGCGGCGCCGACCGGCACCGGGCCCGCGGCGCCCCGGCCGCCTGCGCCCCCGTCCAGCGGTCAGACCCGGGCGATCCCCGTCCCCACCAGCCACTCCGGGGACAACAGCGGCGACCCGGCCGACCCCACCGCCGCCCTCCCGGTCATGCGGTCCGGCGCCACCGATTCCGACGCGGCCACCGAGCAGCTCAACGCGCGCGGCCACAACGAGCACGGCGGCCAGAGCGACAATGGCGACAGTGGCGACGATTCGCGTCCGCGTCGCCGGGGCGGCGGGGGCGGCGCGGGGGTCAGCGCCCAGGACCTGCTGCGGCGCGAGGGACGGCTGTAAGGGCTCAGGGCCCGTCTCCCGGCTCGTCGGGTTCCGCCTGCACGACCACGCCCGCCTCGTCACCCTCGGCCTGCTTTTCGGCCTCGGCGGCCGGATTCGGGGCGAGCAACACCTGGATCGCATTGTTGAGGAACGCGACCGTCGGAACGGCCAGCAGGGCGCCGACGATCCCGGCGAGCACGCCACCGGTGGAGATGGCCAGCACCACCGCCAGCGGATGGATCGACACCGCCCGGCCCATCACCAGCGGCTGCAGCAAATGCGCTTCGAGCTGGTTGACCGCGACCAGCAAACCAAGGGTGATCAGCGCGTAGACCGCGCCCTTCGCCAGCAGGGCCACCACCACGGCCAGGAAGCCGGCGATCACCGCACCCACCAGGGGGATGAAGGCGCCCAGAAACACCAGCGAGGCCAGCGGCAGCGCCAGCGGGATGCCCATGATCGCCAACCCCGTCCCGACGCCGGCCGCGTCGGTAAGGGCGACCAGGAAGGTGGCCCGCACGTAGCCGATCAGCGATCCGTAGCCGGCGTTGCCCGCCTCGCGCACCCTGTCCCGGACGCCGACCGGGAAGATCTTGGTGACGTACTGCCAGATGTTGCGCCCGCCGTAGAGGAAGAAGATCAGCGTGAACAGGGCCAACACGGCGGCGGTGACGAGCTCGGTGATGGTGGCCGCGGTGGCCAGCGCGCCGCTGGTCAGCTTCGACTGGTTGTTGCGCAGCGCCTGGGTCGCGGCGTTGCCCGCGTTGGAGATCTGTTCGCCCCGCAGATGCAGCGGACCCTCGATCAGCCACCGGCGGGTGGAGTCGATGCTGTGGGTGATCTGGTCGGTCAGGTCGGGCAGGCCGTAGACGAATTGCACGATGACGAACGCCAGGATGCCGCCGAAGACGGCGAATCCGCCCAGCAGGACCAGCGCCACCGCGGCGCCGCGGGCCAGGCCCCTCTTGTCGATCCAGTCAACCGCCGGAACCAGCAAAGCGCTGATCATGAGCGCCAGCAACACCGGGACAACGATGACTTCGAGCTTCTTCACCACCCACAGCAAGGCGACGACCGCGGCCAGGATGACGAGCAAACGCCAGGCCCACGCCGCGGCCTTACGGACCAGGGGTTCGACTGACTCAGCCTCCGAGGCGTGGTCGAGGTTTGCCGGCATCGGGCCAGCCTAGCGGGCGCCGCCGCGGCCGGTCGGCGCCCGCATCCCCCCGGAAATCCTCCGGCCCGGCACGATCCGGTTACGACCCCGGAACGACCCTGACACAGTCGGAGCCGCGCCCGGCGGGCCGCGCCACCTGCGCGGTTACCCTAAAGCACGTGCCGCACCACGCACCCGCCCGCAAGCTCGAACTGACGCGTGAAGCTCCCCCGCGCGGCAGATACTGGTGGGTGCGCTGGGCCATCCTGGCCATCGTCGCGGTCGTGCTTGCTGTCGAGATTTCGCTCGGCTGGAATCAGCTGGCCAAGGCTTGGATGAGCCTGTACGAGGCCAACTGGTGGTGGCTGATCGCCTCGGTGCTGGCGTCGGTGGCGTCGATGCACAGCTTCGCGCAGATCCAGCGCACCCTGCTGGGATCGGCCGGCGTGCACGTCAAGCAATGGCGGTCGGAGGCCGCGTTCTATGCGGCCAACTCGCTGAGCACCACGCTGCCCGGCGGCCCGGTGCTGTCGGCGACGTTCCTGCTGCGCCAGCAGCGGATCTGGGGCGCCTCGACCGTGGTGGCCTCGTGGCAGTTGGTGATGTCCGGCGTGCTGCAGGCGGTAGGGCTGGCGCTGCTCGGCCTGGGCGGCGCGTTGTTCCTGGGCGCCAAGAACAACCCGTTCACGCTGCTGTTCACGCTGGGTGGCTTCGTCGCGCTGCTGCTGCTGGCCCAGGCGGTGGCGTCGCGGCCGGAGCTGATCGAGGGCATCGGCAGCCGGGTGTTGTCGTGGTTCAACTCCGTCCGGGGCAAGCCGGCCGACACCGGCCTGGACCGGTGGCGCGAGACGCTCACGCAGCTCGAATCGGTGAGCCTGGGCCGCCGCGACCTCGGCGTGGCCTTCAGCTGGTCGATGTTCAACTGGATCGCGGACGTGGCCTGCCTCGGCTTCGCCGCCTACGCCGCCGGCGACCACGCGTCGGTGGCCGGGCTGACGGTCGCGTACGCGGCGGCCCGCGCGGTCGGCACCATTCCGCTGATGCCGGGCGGCCTGCTGGTCGTCGAGGCGGTGCTCGTGCCCGGCCTGGTGTCCAGCGGGATGTCGTTGCCGAACGCCATCTCCGCGATGCTCATCTACCGGCTGATCAGCTGGCTGCTCATCTCCGCCGTCGGCTGGGTGGTGTTCTTCTTCGTGTTCCGCACCGAGAACGGCGGCGACTCCGACGGCGACGACCCCATCACCGGTCCGTTGCCCGTGGTGCGTCACGACCCGGCCTTCGACCCGACCGAGGCCGCCCTGCAGGGCCCGTTGCCGCCGCCCGAGCGGCAGCCGGAGCCCGGCGTTGGGCCGGCTTTCTAGCCGACGTTATTCGGTCGCGGTCCGCCGATCGTGACGCCGGGCAGCGTGCCGCCCGGGGTGCCGGCCGCGGGCGGGGCGGCCGCGGGCGGGGCGGCCGCGGGGTTGCCGGGCAGCGCCGGCAGCCCGCCGGCCGCGCCCTGTGCCTGCTGCATCATGCCCATCGCCTGCGGGATGGTGATCGGCAGCTTGCACTGCGTCGAGATGTTGGTCAATGGCTGCGCGAGCGACGTCATGTCGCCGGCGACCTTGGGGTTGGCCTCCAAATAGGACTTCAGCCCGGTGAGGGATTGTGGCCCGGCCTGCTGCTGCAACATCGTCGTCATCGCCTGGTTGGTCTCGGGATGCGAGTCCAGGTAGTCCCCCATGGACTTCGAGACAGCACCGATCGTGCGGGCGACCTCGCTGGCCGCGCACGGGTCGTTGGCGCCCGTCGCGGGCGGCCCGGCCAGAACTGCGAGAGCGGCGCCGGGTGCGGCGGCGGCGATCAGCCCGGCCAGCAGCCTGCGGCGCGCGGTCGCGGTGACGGTCAGCATGGGTCACTCCTTAGTTTGCGGAGGCGCGCGGCGTCCTGAACGCCCCGCAAACGGTTGGCATGAACGGCTTTTCCCGGCGGGGTTCCCCGCTCCCCCCGCGCGGCCATCGGACATCCTGCCATCCCCGACAGGGCCCTGCCACCTCGTGTGACCGACATCCCGCTTGGTCACCGGTTCACAACGACTTTGTGGCGGCTTGGCAACGTCCGTGTCTGCGCAGCTCAGGAACCAGATAAGCCGACATAATCCACAGGCTGCTGCGGTATTCTCGCCTGCACGCATTGCGCGAGAGCCCGGGGAGTGACGAAATCCAGCAGTTCATGATGCGCGTCAGTCGCAGCCTGCGTAAGTACCGCTGGTTGGTCTTCACAGGCTGGTTGCTGGCATTGGTGCCCGCGGTGTATCTGGCGATGTCGGAGTCGGGAAACCTCACCGGCGGCGGTTTCGAGGTGGCCGGGTCCCAGTCGCTGGCCGTGCACGATCAGCTCGAGGATCTCTACCACGACCAGGGCGCATCGTCGTTGGCGCTGGTCGCGGCCCCGCGACCGGACGCCAGCTACGCCGACATCAACGACGCGGTCGCGATGCTGCGGCAGGTCGCCGGCGAGTTCCCCGGCGTCACCGAGGTGCCCAACCCCGGCCAGCGACCGCCGCAGCCCGACCGTCCGTACGTGGTGTCGCTGCGGCTGGACGCGCGCAACGCCGGCACCAGCGACCTCGCCAAGCAGCTGCAACGGAAGGTCGGTGTCAGGGGCGACCAGTCGGGCCAGACCGCCAACGGCCGGGTGCGGCTCTACGTGATCGGCCAGGGCGCACTGAGCGCCGCGGCGGCGGCGAACACCAAGCACGACATCGCCGCCGCCGAAAAATGGAACCTGCCGATCATCCTGATCGTCCTGCTGGCGGTGTTCGGTTCGCTGGCCGCCGCGACCATCCCGCTGGCCCTCGGCGCCTGCACCGTCGTGGTCACGATGGGCCTGGTCTACCTGTTGTCGACGTACACCACCATGTCGGTGTTCGTGACGTCGACGGTGTCGATGTTCGGCATCGCGCTCGCCGTCGACTATTCGTTGTTCATCCTGATGCGCTTCCGCGAGGAACTGCGCGCCGGCCGCCAGCCGAACGAGGCCGTCGACGCCGCGATGGCCACCTCCGGGCTGGCGGTGGTGCTGTCGGGGATGACCGTCGTCGCCTCCCTGACCGGCATCTACATCATCAACACCCCGGCGCTGAAGTCGATGGCCACCGGCGCGATCCTGGCCGTAGCGGTCGCGATGCTCTCGGCGGCCACCCTGACGCCGGCGGTGCTGGCGACCTTCGGCCGGGCGGCCGCCAAGCGCTCGCGCCTCTTCCACTGGTCGCGCCAGCCCGAGGGCAGCCAGTCCCGGTTCTGGAATCGCTGGATCGGCTGGGTGATGCGTCGCCCGTGGGCGTCGGCGGTGGCGGCGTCGGTGGTGCTGCTGCTGATGGCCGTGCCGGCGGGATCGATGGTGCTGGGCAACAGCCTGCTGCGCCAGTTCGACTCGTCGCATGAGATCCGGGCCGGGGTCGGCGCGGCGGCGCAGGCGCTCGGGCCCGGCGCGCTGGGGCCGATCCGGGTGCTGATCAGCTTTCCCGACGGCGGCGCCGCCTCACCCGAGCACAGCCAGACGGTCGCCGCGATCCGCCAGAAGATGACGCAGGCCCCCAACATCGTCTCGGTGTCGCCGCCGCAATTCGCCGAGGACAATGGGAGCGCACTGCTGTCGGCGGTATTGTCGGTGGACCCCGAGGACATGAAGGCCCGCGACACCGTCGGCTGGATGCGCGTGCAGCTGTCCAAGGTGCCCGACCCGGGCACGGCGCGGGTCGACGTCGGCGGCCCGACCGCGCTGATCAAGGACTTCGACGACCGGGTGTCGCAAACCGAGCCGTTCGTGCTGCTCTTCGTGGCGCTGATCGCCTTCGTGATGCTGCTGATCTCCATCCACTCGGTGTTCTTGGCGTTCAAGGGCGTCCTGATGACGCTGCTGTCCGTCGCCGCCGCCTACGGCAGCCTGGTGATGGTCTTCCAGTGGGGCTGGTTGCGGGGCCTGGGTTTCACCCAGATCAGCTCGATCGACAGCACCGTCCCGCCGCTGGTGCTGGCGATGACGTTCGGGCTGTCGATGGACTACGAGATCTTCCTGCTCACCCGCATCCGGGAGCGCTTCCTGCACTCCGGGAACACCCGCGACGCGGTCGCCTACGGCGTGAGCACCAGCGCCCGCACGATCACCAGCGCCGCCTTGATCATGATCGCGGTGTTCATCGGCTTCGCGTTCGCCGGTATGCCGCTGGTGGCCGAGATCGGCGTGGCGTGCGCCGTCGCGATCGCGGTGGACGCCACGGTGGTGCGGCTCGTCCTGGTCCCTGCGCTGATGGCGATGTTCGCCCAGTGGAACTGGTGGCTGCCCGACTGGCTGCGCCGCATCTTGCCGTCGGTCGACTTCGACAGGCCGCTGCCCGAGGTCGACCTCGGCGACGTGGTGGTCATCCCCGACGACATCTCCGCGCTGGCGGCGCCCAGCGCCGACCTGCGCATGGTGCTCAAGTCGGCCGCGAAGCTCAAACACCTTGCGCCCGACGCCATTTGCGTGGCCGACCCGCTGGCCTTCACCGGCTGCGGCCGCAACGGCACGGCGGGCCACGCCGGCTTTGAGAAAGGCCCCGCCGGGAGCCGGGGGCTCGGCCCCGGGCAGATTCCGCACCAGGTCAACATCGACGACGAGGCGGGGGCCGACGTGAGCCCGGCGGCCAGGAACGGCAGCAACGGTCACCCGGGCGCCAAGAAGCCGGCCGTCGGCCGGGCGTCGCGCAACGGCATCGCCCGCGCGATCGCGGGGGACCGCCCCGTTCATCCCGTCACGCTGTGGCGGGGACGGCTGTCGGTCGCCATCGACGCGCTGGAGACCGGCGTCGAGGAGTGCGACCCCCCGCGATACGAGCGGCGCAGCCCGGTGGAAACCACCAACGTGCAGCTGCCCACCGGTGACCGCCTGCTCGTCCCGACCGGCGCGGAGGCGCTGCGGCTCAAGGGCTACCTGATCATGTGCCGTAACAGCAGCCGCGATTACGCCGAATTTGCTGACATGGTGGACACCGTGGAGCCGCAGACCGCCGCGGTGGTGCTCTCCGGCATGGACAGGTATTACTGGTGTCAAACGCCCAGGCGGGAGTGGATGGCGACGCAGCTGGTCCGCCGGCTCGCGGATCCGCATCCGTCCGATTTGGGCGACAACGGGTGGTCGGAGCCCGACGCCAGGGCAAACTGGGAAGATGTCCGGCAGCGCTGCCTGTCGGTGGCCGTAGCGATGCTGGAGGAGGCGAGGTGACGTTGGCATCCGAGCGACGCCCGGCGCCGCCGCCCCAGCCGCCCGCCGGCGAACGGCGCAGCCCCAACGGGGCACCTCCGGAACCTTTTCAGGACCCCGAGCAGCCGGTGGAGTTCTGGCCGACGGCCGCCATCCGCTCGGCCCTGCAGGGCGGTGACATCGCGACCTGGAAGCGCATCGCCGCCGCGCTGAAGCGCGATCCGTACGGCCGGACGGCCCGCCAGGTCGAGGAGGTCCTCGAGGGGACGCGGCCCTACGGCATCTCCAAGGCGCTGTGGGAGGTGCTGGAGCGCGCCCGCACCCACCTGGAGGCCAACGAACGCGCCGAGGTGGCGCGCCACGTGCGGCTGCTGATCGACCGGTCCGGCCTGGGCGAGCAGGAATTCGCGTCGCGCATCGGGGTGTCGTCCGAGGACCTGGCCACCTACCTGGACGGCAGCATCAGCCCGACGTCGGCGCTGATGATCCGGATGCGCCGGCTGTCGGACCGGTTCGTCAAGGTCAAGTCCGCGCGGTCGACCGAATCCAACTGATCAACGGGAGTTGATCGGCCGCACGTCGGCCACCAGCCAGGTGCCGCCCTTCTTGGCCAGGGTCAACCGCAACGCGGGAGCGACCTGTGTGGGCGGCTGGCCGGGCGCGTTCTGCGTCACCCGCAGGATCACCGCCACGCTGGCCGCCGACGGCCCGAGGGCCTCTACCCCGGCCGCCAGCGTCGCGGCCTGGGCGGTGACGTTGTGCTGGGCCAGGTCTGCGCTCGACTTCTGGTACTGCTCGCGGAAGGCGGCCGCCTGCTCGGGCATCATCAGCGCCGCGGCCCGGTCGAGGGAGCTGGCCGGCGCGCCGGGGGTGAACGACGCCATCGCCTCGGCCATCCCGGTCGCGACCGACACCACCTCCCGGGAATCCTTCTTGAAGTCGCGGTCCGCCCTCGTCCAGTGCGTATAGCCGGTCAGCACCGCCGCGCACAGGGCCGCCGCGCACAGCAGCACCACGGCCAGCCGCAGCCCCGGCGCGTCGTCGTCGGTGCCGACGCTGACCGAATCGCGGCGCAGCAACCAGAAATTGACGCCGACGCCCTCGGCGATCAGCACCAGCAGCGCCGTGCACCCCGCGACCCACCACACCGGCCAGCCGAGAACCACCCCGATCGCCAGCAGGGCGGCGACGGCGGCCAGCGGCGCCGCGATGTCGAAGGCCAGCAGCCGCCACAGGTTTCTCATCGGATGGATCCCAGCCCGGAGATCATCAGCTTGCCGTCCACGTCGGAGACGTCGAGGCGCAGGTTCCAGTGCACCACCTGCGGCTTGGCCCCGACGTTCTCGCTGACCGACGTCGCGACCACCATCACCGAGTCCGTCCGGCTGGCGAACGGCGGCAGCTTGGTGGTGACCACCTCCCGGGGAGGCCTGCCGCCCCCCGGCTGGGTGTCCGGGTCGCGGCGCACCGTTTCGATCGCCACCGCCTCGATCCGCCCGGCGCTCTGCGACTGCAGCTTCTGCACCACCTGCCGGTAGGGCTCCACGGCCGCGTCGAAGTCGGTGTTGAGCTCCCCGACGGTGCCGTCGTGCAGCTTCTGCAAGCTCGAGTCGATGTTGCCGCTGTTCATGTTGATCAGCACGCCGGTCCACTCGGCGGCGGTCTGCATGACGCGGGTCAGATAGGCCCGCTCGCCCAGCTCGTCGCGGTGCGCCGACCAGATGAGGTAGCAGAACACCACCGCGGCCACCGCCAGCACGCCCAGCACGGTCGACGCGATGCCGTACGGGGAAAAGATGCGGCCGCCCGGTCCGGGCCCTGGGGCGCCGGCTTCGGACTCGACGTCGTCCTCGGATTCGACGTCGTCTTCGGAGTCGACCTCGTCGGCGTCGGCGGACATGGGCGATCGTTGCACCCAAAAGAAGCTGGCAGGATGGCGGGGTGACTGTAGAGGCCATCCGATCGGGATTAGACCTGAGCTTTGTCGACGCGAACGCCCGCCCCCAGGACGACCTGTTCGGCCATGTCAACGGCCGCTGGCTGGCCGACTACGAGATCCCCCCGGACCGGGCGACCGACGGCGCGTTCCGGCAGCTGTTCGACCGCGCCGAGGAACAGGTTCGCGACCTGATCGAGGAGGCCGGCCGGCAGGGCGCCCCGGCGGGCAGCGACGAACAACGCATCGGTGACCTCTACGGCAGCTTCCTCGACGAACAAGCCGTCGAGCGCCGCGGCCTGGCGCCGCTGCTCGACGAACTGGCCCTGATCGACGACTGCGCGGACCCCGACGCCCTGGCCGCGGTGCTCGGCGCCCTGCAACGCACCGGTGTCGGCGGCGGCGTGGCGTTCTACGTGGACACCGACGCCAAGAACTCGGCCCGCTACCTGATGCACTTCTCGCAGTCGGGGATCGGACTGCCCGACGAGTCGTACTTCCGTGAGGAGCGGCACGCCGCCGTGCTCGCCGCGTACCCGGGGCATATCGCGCGGATGTTCGGCCTGGTCGTCGGCGGCGATCACGCGGACGCCGCGGCCCGTATCGTGGCGCTGGAGAGCAAACTCGCGGCCGCGCACTGGGACGTGGTGAAGCGCCGCGACGCCGACCTGAGCTACAACCTGCGCGCCTTCGCCGAGTTGCGGGACGAGGCAACCGGTTTCGACTGGGCCGGCTGGGCGGCGGCGCTGGGCAGCACGCGCGACGCCCTCGCGGAAGTGGTTGTGCGCCAACCGGATTACCTGGCCGCGTTCGCGGCGCTGTGGGACAGCGAGGACATCGAGGACTGGAAGCTCTGGGCGCGGTGGCGGGTGATCCGCGCCCGCGCGTCCTGGCTGACCGATGAGCTGGTCGCCGCCGACTTCGAGTTCTATGGCCGCCTGCTGACCGGCGCCGAGCAGATCCGCGAGCGCTGGAAGCGCGCGGTGTCGCTGGTGGAGAGCCTGTTGGGCGACGCGGTCGGAAAGCTGTACGTGCAGCGACATTTCCCGCCGGGCGCCAAGGCCCGCATCGACGCCCTGGTGGACAACCTCAAGGCCGCGTACCGGGAGTCCATCAGCGAGCTGGACTGGATGACGCCGCAGACCCGCGAGCGCGCGCTGAGGAAGCTGGAGAAGTTCACCGCCAAGGTCGGCTACCCGGTCAAGTGGCGGGACTACTCCGCGCTGGTGATCGACCGCAACGACCTGTACGGCAACTACCGGCGCGGGTACGCGGTCAATCACGACCGCGAGCTGGCCAAGCTCGGCGGTCCGGTGGACCGCGACGAGTGGTTCATGACGCCGCAGACCGTCAACGCGTACTACAACCCGGGCATGAACGAAATCGTCTTCCCCGCGGCCATTTTGCAGCCGCCGTTCTTCGACGCCGAGGCGGACGACGCCGCCAACTACGGCGGCATCGGGTCGGTGATCGGTCACGAGATCGGGCACGGCTTCGACGACCAGGGTGCCAAGTACGACGGCGACGGCAACCTGGTCGACTGGTGGACCGACGACGACCGCACCGAGTTCGGCGCCCGCACCAGGGCGCTGATCGAGCAGTACGACGCGTACGTGCCGCGAGCACTCGCCGAACATCAGGGCCCGCCCCATGTTCAAGGCGCCTTCACCGTGGGCGAGAACATCGGCGACCTCGGCGGGTTGTCGATTGCGCTGCTCGCCTACCAGTTGTCGCTGAACGGCGAGCCCGCCCCCGTCATCGACGGACTCACCGGCGTGCAGCGCGTGTTCTACGGCTGGGCCCAGGTGTGGCGCACCAAATCCCGTGACGCGGAAGCGATCCGGCGCCTGGCGGTCGACCCGCATTCGCCGCCGGAGTTCCGTTGCAACGGCGTCGTCCGCAACATGGACGCCTTCTACGACGCCTTCGGCGTGGCCGAGGGTGACGCCCTGTACCTGGAGCCCGGGCGGCGCGTGCGCATCTGGAACTAGGCCGCCTTATCTGGCGAGCAGACGCAAAAGCGCCGCGACACGCCGTCAAACGGGAATTTTTGTGTCTGCTCGGCACAATTCGATGCGGGCGGGCACGTGCTTGTGCCAGGGCGTGCCGGCGTAGGGGTCGCGCCATTGGGTGGACGTCAGCGCGTTCGGGGCGACACCGGGCGTGACGACGTTGCCGTCGTCGTCGACGTAGTCCAGGCCGAAACCGTTGGGCAGGGAAGCGTGCCCGGCGAGCATGGTCTCGGTGATCTCGACCGTCGCCTCGGCGCTGCCGGCCGCGGTGCTGATGCGGGCCCGTGCACCGTCCACCAGTCCGAGGTCCTGCGCGTCCTCGACGCTGACCCGCAGCGCCCCGTCGGCATCGCGTTTGCGCCAGGACGGGTCGCGGAAGATGTCGTTGGCGGTGTAGGCGCGCCGCTCCCCCACCGACAGCACGATCGGAAACTCCGGTGTGGTCAGCCGGGCCGGCGTCGCGGCCAAGGCCCTTAGCTCGTCGAGCATTTCGGGGATCTCCAGCGCGATCTTGTGGTCGGCGTGGCCGATCAGGACGAAGTCGTCCTGGTACTCGTGCCGGGTGAAGGTGACGCCCGACGGGTTGTCGAGGATCGCGTCGAACAGCGCGTTGCCGTCGGCGTGGCCGGCCCGCCGCACGGCCTCGGGGTAGGCCATCGCTGTCTTCTGGGCCAGCCCCCACGCGGCGGCCGCGCCGGCCAACCCGTCGGGCAGCGTCGGACCCAGCGTCTCGTAGAGAACATACGGAACCAGTTTCGCCATCGTCGGGTTGCTCGCCACCGCGGTCAGGAACGCCTCGGTGTAGGACTGGCGGCCGCGCCGCGCGGCCTCGTGCAGCGGGCGCAACTCGGCATCGTCGAGCACGCCGAGCGCGCGCACCAGCCGCGCCCAGATCTCCGGCTCGGGCAGCGTGCCCGGCAACGGCGGCAGCAGCGGCCGGCGCAACTGGAAAGTGTTGGCGGGAAACTCGAAGTTGAAGAAGGTGGCCTCGCACTTCTCGAACTGCGACGCCGCGGGCAGCACGTAGTGGGCCAGCCGGGCGGTCTCGGTCATCGCGACGTCGACGACGACCATCAGCTCGAGGCTTTGGAAGGCTTCCCGGCACGCGGCCGAATTGGCCAGGGAATGCGCGGGATTCGCGCTTTCGACGATCATGGCCCGGAACCGGTCGGGGTGATCGGTCAGGATCTCCTCGGGCACCGCGTTGCTGGGGATCAACCCGGCGATGACGGGCGCACCGGTGACGGGCGTGCGGCCAGAGACGGTGCTGAACAGCGGCGCAAACGACGAATGCAGATGCTGGCCGCCCTTTTTCGCGAAGTTGCCGGTCAGGATCCACAGCATCTTGTTCAGGTAGGAGCACAGCGTGCTGTTGGGCGCCTGCTGCACCCCGAGGTCCTCGAACACCGCGACGCTGCCGGCGGTGCCGATGCGCCGCGCCGCCGCGCGCAGCAGTTCCTCGTCGACCCCGCAGCGCTGCGCGTAGCCGGCGACCGGGACGTCGCGCAGCGCGGCGCGCACGGCGTCGGCGCCGTGCACGTGCTGGGCGAGAAACACCTCGTTGCAAAGGTTTTCCTGGACGAGGACCGCGGCCAGCGCCGCCAGGCACCACGCGTCGGTTCCGGGCCGCGCCCGCAGGTGGAAGTCGGCCATCTTCGCGGTGTCGGTGAGCACCGGGTCGATCACGATCATCGAGCGCGCCGGGTCCTTGGCGATCTCGTTGAGCACCACGCGGGCGCGCGGGAAGCTCTGGGACATCCACGGGTTCTTGCCGACGAACACCGACACCTCGGCGTGCTCGAACTCGCCGCGGGTGTGCCCGCCGTACAGTTGGGCGTCGACCCACGCCTCGCCGGTCTTCTCCTGCGCCAACGCATTTGACCGGTACCTCGACCCGAGCGCCTTGAGGAACGCCCCGCTGTAGGCGCCGCCGAGGTGATTGCCCTGACCCCCGCCGCCGTAGTAGAAGATCTTGTCGCCGCCGTAGGTGTCGCGGATCTGCTTGAACCCCTCGGCGATCTCGACAATCGCGGTGTCCCAGTCGATTTCCTCGAAGGTTCCGTCGGGGCGGCGGCGCATCGGCGCGGTCAGGCGGGCGCGGTTGTTCTGGTAGTGGTCGAGCCGCAGCGCCTTGTTACAGGTGTAGCCCTGCGACCCGGGGTGCGCCTTGTCGCCCCGGATGCGGGCCAGCCGGCCGTCTTCGACCTGGACCACGATGCCGCAGTTGCATTCGCAGAGGATGCAGGCGGTGGGCTGCCAGTCGGTGGTGGTCTTTTCAGTTGTCGTCATGGCGCGTTCCCTTCGGCGAGCTCGGTGACGAGCAGTCGGTGCAGCTGGCGGTGGACGACATCGAGGGGGGTGAGGTCGCGCCGCACCCGGGCCAGGACGATCGCGCCCTCCAGCGCCGAGGTCGTCAGCACCGCGAGCTCGTGGGCGCGGTCCGGCGCGATGCCGTCGGCGATGAGGCGCTGGGCGATCAGGTCCGACCACCGGTCGAACACCGCGGCCGCGCGCTCGACCACCGGCGCCATCCGCTCGCGGTCGGACTGCTCGCCGGCCTCGACGGAGACCGCGACGACGGGGCAGCCGGCGCGGAAGTCGGTCTCCAAGAGCTGGCGGCGGTACTTGTCGATGAGCGTGTCCAGCAGTTCCAGGCCGCCGCCGGCCTCGTCGATGACGGCGGCCACGTGCTCGCCGGCGTAGTCGACGGCCTCGCAGAGCAGCTGCGTCCGCCCGCCGGGGAAGTAGTGGTAGGCCGAGCCGCGCGGCGCGCCGCTGTGCTCGAGGACGTCCGAGATGGCGGTGGCAT
Organism: Mycobacterium sp. E787; assembly: GCF_001668725.1. GTDB lineage: Bacteria > Actinomycetota > Actinomycetes > Mycobacteriales > Mycobacteriaceae > Mycobacterium. The sequence continues at coordinate 86,971 of NZ_LZKL01000127.1, forward strand.
GCGCGCCGCGCTCCCTGATCAGCAGCGCGGCGGAAACCACCATCCGCTCGCGTGGGCTGCGCATATGTATGATGCTATACATAACCCCCGGGCCCGCGAAAGGGGCCCGGCAGTCGCAAAAGCCCCCCATTCGTAGGCGAAAAGGGGGCTTTTGTGACTGCTCGGCTACGCCCGTCACGACATCCAGTCGGCGGACCCGTCGTTCTTCTTGTAGTCGCCGCCGGTGGAGTTCTTCACGACGATCGGGTCACCGGGACCGAAGTTGTCGAAGAACCACCGCGCGTTGGACGGGCTGATGTTGATGCAGCCGTGGCTGACGTCGCGCTTGCCCTGGTCGTCCACCGACCATGGCGCACTGTGCACATAGTCGCCGACGTTGTCGAAGCGGACCGCGTCCTCGACCGTCACCTTGTAGCCGTAGGTCGAGTTGACCGGGACCCCGTAGGTCGAGGAGTCCATCACCACCGACGCCTTCTTGTCCTGCACGTAGTAGGTGCCATTGGGCGTCTGGTGGTTGCCGGACGTCATGCCCATCGACATCGGGAAGGTCTTCTCCACGGTGCCGTTGCGGGTGACGGTCAGCTGATGCGTGGCGTCGTCGGCCGTGGCGATCAGTGTGTCCCCGGTCTGGAAGCTCATCACGGTGCCGCCGGCGTCGACGGTCACCGCGGTGTGGGCGGGCCAGAAGCTCAGCGGGCGCCAGCGCAGCTGGGTCGGCGTCATCCAGTAGAACTTGCCCGGCACCGGCGGGGTCGACATCACGTGCACGGCGTCGATGGCCGCGCCCGCGTCCTCGACGGTCCCGGGGAAGTTGATGATGATCGGCTGGCCCACACCCACCGTCGACCCGGGCTTCGGGACGAACGACGGCGGACCGAACGGCGGGGTGCCGGTGAAGGCCGTCGGGTTCTGCCCGGCGGCGGGACCCGCGGCCGCGGGCGCGGCACCGGGGAAGGGCATCCATGGCGCCGGTGGCGGGGCCGCCAGGGGGTCGGCCGGCGCCGGCGGCGGCGACGGCGGTCCGGGAGGCGCGGCGACGACGCCCGGGTCGCCGGGGGCGGGGTCAGGGTCCGCCAGCGCGGGGCCGGCGCTCAGCACCAGCACACCGAGCATTGACGCCACTCCGGCTGCCTTCAGCGCCGCGAAGAGGCCCTTCGACATATGCATCCCTCCAGTCGCCATCTAACGAAACAGTGTGGCATAGCGAGCTGGCCAGCTACCTCCGCCGAGGCCGTCGGCGGGCGGCCCGCCACGTGGTTTACGCTCTTGAGCTGCGCAGCTATGAATTGCGTGAGGTTGCCGCGGCTACGTCGAGCGTCTGCCGGTTGGCCGCCATGGCGACCAGGGCGGTGGCCATCAGGGCCGCCGAGGCGGTCAGCATCAGCGCGACGCTGCGCTCGTAGAGCAGCCCGCCGGCCAGCGAGCCGGCCATGATGCCGACCTGAAACGCCGTCACGTACAGGCCCGACGCGCCGTCCGGGTCGTCGGCCCCGTTGCGCATCGCGGCGGATTGCATCATCGGCGACACGGCGGTGGCCATCGCGCCCCACAGGACGATCGCGGCCGTCCCCGTCAGGGCGGTCACCGCCGCCGGCGCGCCGCCGAACGCGAGCGCGGTCAGCACCACGAACGCGGCGGTCAAGCCGGCCATGCAGAGTAGGACGGCTCCGCGGGGCCGCCGGTCCAGGGGGCGCGCCACCAAACCCACGGCCACCACGCCGGCGGCGCCGTAGGCGGCCAGCACCCAGGCGAGATTGGGCCCGCGCACGCCGACGACGTCGCGGATGATCACCACGATGTACGTGTAGGACACGAAGTGGCCCGTGACCCCGACCATGGTGATCAGGCTGACGATGATCAGCCGGCGGTTGCGGTGGTGCCGCGCCCGCGGACCCACGCATTTGAGCTGATCGTCGGTGAGCACCAGCTCGGGCAGCAACAGCCAGGCCGCCACGGTGACGACGGCCGCGGCGGCCGTAATGCACACCGCGGCCAGCCGCCAGCCCCACATCAGGCTCATGGCGGCGGTGAGCGGGCTGCCGATCACCAGCGCCAGGCTGGTGCCGACGTAGATCGACATCGTGGCGCGCCCCGCATGGCTGGGCGGCACCAGCCGGGTGGCGATCGGGGCGATGATCGACCACAGCAGCCCGTGGGTCACCGCACACAACACCCGCCCGACGGCCAGCACCGCGAAGTTGGGCGCCAGCGCCGAGATGAGCTGCGAGACGGTCAGGCAGACCAGGCTGAACACCAGCGCGCGCCGGCGCGGCCAGTGCGCCGTCCAGCGCACCAGCGGGAACGTCGACAGGGCCGCCACCAGCGCGTACCAGGACAGCAGCGTCCCGACCAGAACCACGCTGACGTGCAGGTTCCGCGCGATCGCCGACAGGGCGCCCACCGGCAGGAGTTCGGCCGTCACGTAGGTGAACGCCGCGGCGGCCAGCACGGTCAGCTGCGCCGCGACCCGTGGCGTCCACGTTCGCGCGGCGGTGCTGGTGGCGGCAGTCATGGCGGTCATCGGTTGGGCACGCAATCGGCCGGGCAAGGCTGCTGGGCGAGATCACGCTGCACCTACCGTACGCACCGCAACAATAGGTTCCCGCGAGTTAGCGGTTCAACACGCCCACCGACGAGCGGTCAGGACCGCACCAGGCGCGCGATCGCTGCCGACGCCTCGGCCAGCTTCTCGTCGGCATCGTCGCCGCCCTCGGCCACCGCGCGCGTGACGCAGTGGCCCAGGTGCTCGTCGAGCAGGTTCAGCGCCACCGAGCGCAGGGCGCTGTTGACGGCGCTGATCTGGGTGAGGACGTCGATGCAGTATTTGTCTTCCTCGATCATCCGCGCGATCCCGCGCACCTGTCCCTCGATGCGCCGCAGCCGCTTGGCGTAGTTGTCCTTCTGCTGCGAATATCCGTGTGCGCTCGTCACCGCTCGAGTCTACCCCATACCCCGACGGGGTATGACCCGCGCGTCTGCGGGGGCGATCGCCCCGGCATACTTGCACGATGAATTCAGGGCAGGCCACACCCACGGATTCGGCGCCACCGAAAAGGGATGCCGACATCAAACCGCGCAGCCGTGACGTCACCGACGGCCTGGAGAAGGCCGCCGCCCGGGGCATGTTGCGCGCCGTCGGCATGGGCGACGAGGACTTCGCCAAGCCGCAGATCGGGGTCGCGTCGTCCTGGAACGAGATCACGCCGTGCAACCTCTCGCTGGACCGGCTCGCCACGGCGGTCAAGGAGGGCGTGTTCTCGGCCGGCGGCTACCCCCTCGAGTTCGGCACCATCTCGGTCTCCGACGGCATCTCGATGGGGCACGAGGGGATGCATTTCTCGCTGGTGTCCCGCGAGGTGATCGCCGACAGCGTCGAGACCGTGATGCAGGCCGAGCGGCTCGACGGCTCGGTGCTGTTGGCCGGCTGCGACAAGTCGCTGCCCGGCATGCTGATGGCCGCCGCGCGGCTGGACCTGGCGGCCGTGTTCCTCTACGCCGGCTCGATCCTGCCGGGGGTGGCCAAGCTGTCCGACGGCAGCGAGCGTGAGGTCACGATCATCGACGCGTTCGAGGCGGTGGGCGCGTGCGCCCGCGGCCTGATGCCCCGCGAGGACGTCGACGCCATCGAGCGGGCGATCTGCCCGGGCGAGGGCGCGTGCGGCGGCATGTACACCGCCAACACCATGGCCAGCGCCGCCGAGGCGCTCGGCATGTCGCTGCCGGGCAGCGCCGCGCCGCCGGCGACCGACCGGCGCCGCGACGGGTTCGCGCGCCGCAGCGGCGAGGCCGTCGTCGAGCTGCTGCGGCGCGGCATCACCGCGCGCGACATCCTCACCAAGGAGGCCTTCGACAACGCGATCGCGGTGGTGATGGCGTTCGGCGGCTCGACGAACGCGGTGCTGCACCTGCTGGCCATCGCCCACGAGGCCGAAGTCGCGCTCACCCTCGACGACTTCAGCCGGATCGGGTCGAAGGTGCCGCACCTGGCCGACGTCAAGCCGTTCGGCCGGCATGTCATGTCCCACGTCGACCACATCGGCGGCGTGCCGGTGATCATGAAGGCGCTGCTGGACGCGGGCCTGCTGAACGGCGACTGCCTGACGGTCACCGGCCGGACCGTGGCCGACAACCTGGCCGCCATCGCACCGCCCGACCCGGACGGCAAGGTGCTGCGGGCCCTGGACAACCCGATCCACCCGACCGGCGGCATCACCATCCTGCACGGATCACTGGCTCCCGAAGGCGCGGTGGTCAAGACGGCCGGGTTCGACTCCGACGTGTTCGAAGGCACCGCAAGGGTTTTCGACGGCGAGCGCGCCGCGCTGGACGCCCTCGAGGACGGCACCATCACCAAGGGCGACGCCGTGGTGATCCGCTACGAGGGCCCCAAGGGCGGCCCCGGCATGCGCGAGATGCTCGCCATCACCGGTGCGATCAAGGGCGCCGGGCTGGGCAAGGACGTGCTGCTGCTGACCGACGGCCGGTTCTCCGGCGGCACGACCGGGCTGTGCGTGGGACACGTCGCGCCGGAGGCCGTCGACGGCGGACCCATCGCCCTGCTGCGCGACGGCGACCAAATCCGCCTCGACGTGGCCGGCCGCACCCTGGACGTGCTCGCCGATCCGGCCGAATTCGAGTCACGGCGAAGGGATTTCAGCCCTCCGCCGCCCCGCTACAAGACCGGGGTGTTGGCCAAGTACGTCAAGCTGGTCAGCTCGGCGGCGATCGGCGCGGTCTGCGGCTAGCCCCGGGTCGCCGCCTCGCGCGTGCGCATGCCGAAATAGGCGGCGTTGAGGCCGACGACCGTCAGCAGCGCACCCGCGACGACGTTCGACCAGATCATGCCCGTCGTCGGCTCGAAACCGCGCAGGGCCCACGGCGACACGACGAGCCAGACGCCGAGCACCGGCAGCGTCCAGGTCATGCCGTGCGCGCGGTCCAGCGCCGTGGCGAACCCGTACGCCAGGAATGCCACCGCGAGCCCCGCGATGAGGTCGGACGTGGCGAGCGGTGCCGTCGCGCTGAACCCGACGATCCACGGCGACGCGGCGACGTACAGGCCCGTCAGCAGGGCCACGCCGAAGGTGACATGCGCACTCGTCGACTCGGCGACGCGCTCGTAATTCGCGCGCAGGGCCAACAGATCGGGGTGGTGATCGATTGATGAATGGACCGTGCTCATTTTGTGACCTTTCTGTAATGCAGCAAGCTCGTTGTGCGACAAGCACAGTGGGCCGCGCTGCAACCCATCCATCCGCTGTCAAGATTACGCCCGATCGACCAACCGCGTAGCGTCGTAAGTCGTGGACATCGCCGACCGATTGCGGCTCGACGTTCCGGTGGGCCAGGCCGGAATGGGTGGCGGCCTGGCGACCGCGCCGCTGGCGGCCGCGGTCGCCAAAGCGGGCGGCCTCGGAACGCTCGGCATCGCCACCCCACGCCAATTGCGGGCGTGGATCGGTCGGGTGCGCGCCGAGGCGCCCGGGCGCGCGGTTGCGGTGAACCTGTTGCTGCCCTTCGTTCATCGCCACCACGTCGCGGCGTGCGTGGACGCCCGCGTGGACGTGGTGGTGCTTGCGTTCGGCGAAAAGCGGGGACTCGTCGAGCACCTGCGCGACGCGGGAGTGTTCGTCTTCGTGATGGTCGGCACCGAGGCGCAGGCGCGCGTCGCAATCGCCTGGGGCGCCGACGGTTTGATCGCCCAGGGCCGGGAGGCCGGCGGCCACCTGGTGGGAACGATGCCGGCCCTGGACTTCCTGCCCCACGCCATGGGGGTGGCCGGCAACCGACCGGTCTTCCTGGCCGGCGGCATCGCCACCGCCGCCGACACCCGCGCCGCGCTGGATGCCGGCGCCGCCGGCGTCATCGCCGGCACGCGGTTCCTCCTGACGCACGAGGCCAACGCGAGCCGGGGCTATCAGCAACGGGTCCTGCAGGCGGACAGGACGATTGAGACGAACCTTTTCGGGCTGAGCTGGCCGTTGCGCCACCGGGTGGTGCCCAACGCGGCCACCCGCCGCTGGTGCGGCGCCGACGGGAGGGCCAAGGCGCTGCCCGCCGCCCTCAACGCGGCCAGCCGCCCGCTGTCGGTGTTGGGCTATTTCGACGCGGGCGCGCTGATGCGCCTGCAGTCGCCGGCCGTCCCGGTCTTCACACCGCTGGCCCCGGTGGCCGGGATGCCCGAGTCCCGGCTGGACAGCGCCGCCCTGTACGCGGGCGAAACCGCGCTGCGCATCGACGAACTCACCTCCGCCGAGCAGGCCGTCGAGGACCTCACGCCGCGCTGACGCCGTTGCGCACCAGCGCGACCGCGAAACCGTCCCAGTGCTTGGCCCCGACGGTCTGGATCACCGCCGTGTCGAGCCGCGGGTGCTCGCCCATCGCCTGCAACGTCTGCCGCGTCGCCTGCACCCGGGCGTCGTCGGACTCCGCATCCAGGATGCGCCCCTCACGAATGACGTTGTCCACCACGATGACTGATCCGGGACGAGCCAGCCGGACCGCCCACTCGAGATATGCGGCGTAGTTCTCCTTGTCGGCGTCGATGAACACCAGGTCGAAGGGCTCGCCGTTCAGGGTCGGCAAGGTGTCCAGCGCGGCGCCGACGATCACCTCGACGCGGTCGCCCACGCCGGCCCGTTGCAGGTTGGAGCGCGCGACCTCGGCGTGCCGGCGCTCGTATTCCAGCGTCACCACGCGACCTTCGGGTCCCGCTCCGCGCGCCAGCCAGATGGTGCTGAAGCCGCCCAGCGTGCCGATCTCGAGGATGCGCCGCGCGCCGATCGCACCGGCCAGCAAGGACAGGAACTTGCCCTGCTGCGCCGAGACCGCGATCTTGGGCAGGCCGGCCGCGTCGCTGGCCTCCAGCGCCGCGATCAGGGCCTGATCTTCGCCGACCACCGTGCTGTCCAGGAATGCGTCGACGTCTTGCGGTGTGGGGTCGTGGCTCATGACGTCCACGCTACCGGGCCCGGCGCGCTTCGCGCCGCCTATTTACGATATACCCGTGGGGGGTATAGAGTGGCCGCGTGGTGTTCCACAACGTGTGAGTCCACAACACAGAGAAGGGTGATGAAAAGATGGCGACCTATGACGCGGGAACCCTGTTGACGTGTGGCCACGAGGGCTGCGGATGTCGCGTTCGCATCGAGGTGCCGTGCCACTGCTCCGGCGCCGGTGAGCCGTACCGCTGCACCTGCGGCGACGAGCTGACCCCGGTCGAGTAGCCCAGGGCCCGCCGGTCGCGCGTTCGGGCCGTCAAGAGTCGTGGCGATCACCGCCCGAACGCGCGACCGGCCAGTTCGACCCCGGCCGACAGGTGCAGCGCGACCGCCGACGCGCCGACCGCCACCGTGTAGCCGCCCCGCTCGATGCGCCAGGTTTGCGCGCCGCCGTCGTAACGGGCGAGCAGGCGGGCGTCGGCCTCGATGGTCACCCGGCGGGTCGCGCCCGGCTCGAGTTCGACCCGCTGAAATCCGAGCAGCCGCAAGCACTGTCGGCCGGCGGCCGCGGTCAGGTACAGCTGCGGGACGTCGGCCCCGTCGCGGCCGCCGACGTTGACGACGCTGAAACTTGCGCTGATCGTGTTCCCGCCGCGGACCACCAGGTCGTCGTACTCAAAGCTGGTGTAGGACAAGCCATGACCGAACGCGAACATCGGCGCCAGGCCGCGCCTGGCGTGCCAGCGGTAGCCGACGTCGGCCCCTTCGACGTAGTCGATGGTGGTCGGCGTGCCCCACGGGACGCTGAGGCCGGGGAGTTCCGGCCGCGGCGTCTGGCCCAGGTCGACCGGGAACGTGATCGGCAGCCGGCCCGACGGATTCACCCTCCCGGCAAGCACTTCCGCGATCGCCCGGCCACCCGCCTGACCCGGATACCACGCCTGCACGACCGCGTTCACCGAGTCGCGCCAGGGCATGTCCGCCGGGTTGCCGGTCTCCAGCACCACTATGGTGTTCGGGTTGGCGGCCGCGACGGCGGCGATCAGCGCGTCCTGGCCCCACGGCAGCGAGAGGTCGGCGGCGTCGAAGCCCTCCCCTTCGGCGCGGACGGCGAACACGATCGCGACGTCGGCCCGCCGCGCCGCCAGCGCCGCCTCGGCCGGCGTCACCCCGGGATCGAACTCGATGCGCGCGTGCGGAAGGAGCTTGCCCAGCTCCCGCAGCGGGCTCGACGGCAGCACGTACAGGCTGCGCATGCCGGCCTCCAAACCCGCACCGCCGAGCGGGATCACGGCCGCGTAACCGCCGGCGGGGACGACGGCGCTCGACCCGTATCCGGCCGCGACCCCGAGTTGCGCGTGGCCACCGATGACCGCGATGCGCGCCGTCGACTCGGGCGACAGCGGCAGCACCCCCCGGTTGACGAGCAGCACGATCCCCTCACGGGCGACCCGTAACGCGATCTCGTTGTGCGCGTGCATGTCCGGCGCGGGCGCGGCGTCGTTCCGGTCGACGCCGACGGCGAATATCGACCGCAGGATTCGCCGCACCATGTCCGACAGCCGCCGTCGGGGAAACCGGCCGTCGGCGTAGGCGGCGCGCAGCGGCTCGCCGAACGCCTCGGCATCCCACAGCAGCTCGTCGATCTGCGCGCCGCATTCCTGGTCGAGGCCGGCCAGCGCGCATTGCCAGCTCGGGGTGGCACCCCAGTCGGACATGACCCAGCCGCGGTATCCCCACGCACCCTTCAGCACCCCGTTGAGCAAGGCGTCGTTGGCGGCCGCGTAATCGCCGTTGACCTTGTTGTAGGCCGTCATGACGGCTCCGGGCCGGGAGCGCTCGATGGCGATCTCGAACGCCAGCAGGTCGGATTCGCGGTGCGCGTCGGGATCGATGACGGCGTCCAGCCAGTGCCGGTTGGTCTCGTTGCAGTTCAGCGAGTAGTGCTTGACCGTCGAGATGACGCCCTGCTGCTGGATCCCGGTGACCGACTCGGCCGCCATTGCGGCGGTCAAAAGCGGGTCCTCGGAGAGGTATTCGAAGTTGCGGCCGTTGCGGGGGTCGCGCGCGAGGTTCATGGCGCCGGCGAGCTGCACGTTGAACCCGCGGCTGCGCGCCTCCCGGCCGATCACCTCCCCGGCGGCGCGGGCCAGCGCCGGGTTGAAGCTGGCGGCGAGGGCCAGGCCGGCCGGCAACGCGGTGGCCGTGTCACCCGGGCGGTAGCCCGGGTTGGTGACGCCCAGCCCGGCGTCGCTCATCAGCAGGGCCGGCACGCCGAGCCGGGGGATCCCGGGCACGTACCCGGCGCTCATCGGCACGCCGGCGGGGATGCGGTCGTCGCGCCGGGGGAACAGTTCACTGGCGCCCATCACCCCGACCAGCAGCGAGAACCGCTCGTCGTCGGTCATCTGGGACTCGACGTCGCGGGCCCGGGCGTCCGGATCGCTCACCGCGCACCCTCTTTGGCGTACACGACCCTCAGCACGTGCCCCACCTCCGGCCCCATCACCAGCTCGCTCAACTCGCAGATCGTCGCGACGAACTCGGGGCCGTGCGGCGGCTCGGCCTGACACAGGTGATGCGCAACCTCGTGCAGCACCACCAGCTCGCGCAACGCCCAGTCGGCGGTGTCGCGGTCGGGCACCGCGATAGTGCCTGCGCCGTCCTGGCTTTCGTAGTGGGCCGCGGTGGCGGCCCGCCGCGACCGTACCTTCAGTGGCGACACGCCGGGCCAACGGCGTCGCACCGACGGCAGCGCCAGCACCTCGTCGACGTAGCGTCGCACGGAGGCGACCGAGCCGAATCGGGCCTCGGGCGGCAGCGTCAGCTGCGTGCCGAAGAAGTCCACCGCCGCAGAGCCGTGCTCGGCGGCACGGTCGAACAACGTGCGGACGAAGTCCTCGGCCGCATATACCTTGGCGCGCTGCGAATCGCGGGCGCCGCCGGCCCGAGTCACCGTCGCAATGCGCTCCGGGCGCCGGGCAGTTCGGGGCTGTTCCCGAGCCGCGCCCGCCGGCCGGCCCGGTCGCCAGCGCGCCGCGCCGCCGACGAATACCCCGCCGTCGCGCGACTCACTTGATAGGTGCCGCGCGCCTTCGACGCGCCCCGGTAGAAGTCCCGCAGCTCGAGCTCCTTGTCGCGCAACGCGATAGCGGTCCCGGGCGGACGGCGGCGATCCGCGGTGGCCGCACGCGTGGCCTCCTCGCGGGCCTCGGCCAGGCGCTGGCCGACGCGGGCCCCGAACGCGAGCTGGAAGTTGAGCCGGGCGGTGATCGTCGGCGTCGGGCGGTGCGCGCCGGACGCGAGGTAGGCGTCCGAGGCCCGCACCATCTGGACGACCAGGCTGGCGTAGAGGGCGTGGGTCGCGTCGATGTCCTCGGCGAATCCGTAGGCGTAGACGAACGTCGAGTTCGACGCCACGTCGCAGCGCACATCGTTGGCCATCGCGATCACCACGAAGAGTTGCACATACGTCCGCAGCCCCCGGGTGCCGGCCGCGCCGATGGTGATGGTCCGCTGCGTCGGCGCCTGCACCGGCGAGCGTTTGGCCGCGTGCGAACGGGCGACCGCGAGGTCGATGGAGGCCGCCGTCGCCAGCCGTTGCGCGGCGCTCATGAAGGCGTCCGCCTCGTGCGCGTTGTCGGTCCCCTCGGCCTGACGCAGCAGCGCGGCGATCCGGGCCAGCATCTTGTCGTCGGTCATACGCGCCAAACTACTTCAGCGGGACGACAGTTTGCCGACGGCCGGTCACAGCCGGGCGGTGATCCAGGAGACCACGTCGCCGAGCACCTGGTCGCGCTCCGGCTCGTTGAAGACCTCGTGGTACAGCCCGGGGTAGACCTTCAGCTCGACGTCGGTGGACCCGACGCATTCCACCAGCCGGCGGCTGCCGGCGACGGGGATGAGCCGGTCGTCGGAGCCGTGCACCACCAGCAGCGGCGCGGTGAGCGCCGGCGCCCGCTGCGGCATCGTCTCGCCGACCTGGATCAGCGCCCGTCCGACGCCGGCCGGCACCTTCCCGTGGTACACCAGCGGGTCGGCGTTGTAGGCGGCCACCACCGCGGGGTCGCGGGAGATCGCGTCGACGTCGAGGTCCTGCACCGGAAGGCCGGGCACCACGACGCCGAGCACCTTGGCCGCGAGCACCATCGGCGGCGACACCAGGTCCTGGGCGGCCACCGCCGGCGCCGAGAGCACCATCAGGTCGTAGCTGTCCGGGCGTTCGACGCCGTACGCGAACACGATCCCGCCGCCCATGCTGTGCCCGAGCACGACGCATTTGAGGCCGGGGTGTTCCCGGGTGGCGATGCGGACCAGGGTGTCGAAATCCGTCGTGTACTCGGAGATGTCCCGCACGAGCATCCGCTTGCCGCCGGAGCGGCCGTGCCCGCGGTGGTCCAGCGCGTAGGTGACCAGCCCCGCGCCGCCGAAGCACTGCGCGACGTGGTCGTAGCGGCGGGCATACTCGCCGAGACCGTGCGACAGGACGACCACCGCCCGCGGCGCGGTGTCCGGCGTCCAGACGTCGTAGACGATGCGCACGCCGCCGACGCCGTCGAAGGTCCGTTCAGTGCGCGTAGCCATCAGAGGCAGCGTAGTGGCTCGGGGGCGGGCCTTGACCGAGACACTGTCGGACACCCTGCGTAGGCTCGTGCGCGTGAGGCTGCTCACCGAAAACGCCGGGGACCTTGGCGGTGACTCGGCGGTCGGCGGGGACTTCTCCACCGACGCCGAGCCGTACCGCCGCGAACTGCTCGCGCACTGCTACCGGATGACCGGGTCGTTGCACGACGCCGAGGATCTGGTGCAGGAGACGCTGCTGCGGGCCTGGAAGGCGTACGACCGTTTCGAGGGCAGGTCCTCGATGCGGACCTGGCTGCACCGCATCGCCACCAACACCTGCCTGAGCGCGCTGGAGGGCCGCGAGCGGCGCCCGCTGCCCACCGGCTTGGGCCAGCCCAGCTCGGACCCGACGGCCGAGCTGGTGGAGCGCCGCGAGGTGCCCTGGCTGGAGCCCCTGCCGGAGCTGACGGACGACCCGGCCGACCCGTCGGTCATCGTCGGGTCGCGCGAGTCGGTGCGGTTGGCGTTCGTCGCCGCGCTGCAACACCTTTCGCCCCGGCAGCGGGCGGTGCTGCTGCTGCGCGACGTGCTGCAGTGGAAGGCCGCCGAGGTGGCCGCGGCGATCGGCACCACCACCACCGCGGTCAACAGCCTGCTGCAGCGGGCCCGCGCCCAGCTCGAGGCCGTGCAGCCCAGCGCGAGCGACCGGCTGACGCCGCCCGATTCGGTCGAGGCGCAGGACCTGCTGGACCGCTACATCGCCGCGTTCGAGGCGTATGACATCGACCGGCTGGTCGACCTGTTCACCGCCGAGGCGGTCTGGGAGATGCCGCCGTACGTCGGCTGGTACCGGGGCGCGCGGGACATCGTCACGCTCATCCACCAGCAGTGCCCCGCCGAGCACCCCGGCGACATGCGCCTGCTTCCCCTGGTCGCCAACGGCCAGCCCGGCGCGGCCATGTACATGCGCGCCGGCGACGTGCACGTGCCATTTCAGCTGCACGTGCTCGACGTGGTCGACGGCCGCGTGGCGCGCGTGGTGGCATTCCTCGACGGCGCGTTGTTCCCCAAGTTCGGGCTGCCCGCTTCCCTGTGACGATGCCGAATCCCCCGACCGCCGCCCCCGCGCCCGGGAAACCGCTGCTGTTGCTGGGCGCCTTCGACATCACCGCCCTGGGCTACGCCGCCGAGGAGTTCTTCGTCTCCGGAACGGCCTCGTCCTACACCCCCACCGCCGCGTTGGCATCCGACGGCCGCTGGCACGTAACACCGGATCGCACAGCCGAATACACCACGCGCATGGTGGTGTTGACCCCGACCGAGCCGGCTCGTTTCAACGGGACGGTGCTCGTGGAATGGCTGAACGTCAGCGGCGGCATCGATGCCCCGGCCGTCTGGATGATGGCCCATCGCGAGATCCTGCGCGCGGGCTACGCCTACGTCGCGGTCTCGGCCCAGCGGGTGGGGGTGGAGGGCGGCGCGAGCCTGCTCGGCGCGGACATGTCCCTGAAGAGCCGGGACCCGGCGCGGTATGCGCCCCTGCACCACCCCGGCGACGAGTTTTCCTACGACATCTTCTCCCAGGCGGGCGAACTCGTCCGCACCGGCGCGCTGGGCGAGCTCGGTGTGCGCCACGTGATCGCCGTGGGCGAGTCGCAATCGGCGATGTTTTTGACCACCTACGTCAACGCCATCGATCCGCTCGCCCGAAGCTACGACGGCTTCCTGGTGCATTCGCGGTTCGGCTCGGCCGCGCCGCTGGACGGCATGTCCATCTTCGACGAATCGCAGGCCGGCGTGCCGGACGCGGTCGCGTTCCGCGCCGACCTGCGCGTCCCGGTGGTCACGATCATCACCGAGACCGACCTGTTCGGCGGCCCCCGGCACGGCTATTACTTCGCGCGCCAGCCCGACGACCATTCGCTGCGGGTCTGGGAGATCGCCGGCGCAGCGCACGCCGACAACTACACGATCCAGGTGGCGCCCATCGACGACGGCTCCGCTCCGGTTGATGCCATCGTGGCCGCCTACGCGCCGACGAGGATGCTGATGGGCCAGCAGCTGGGGCATTTCATCAACTTCGGCCCGCAGCACCATTACGTGGTGCAGGCGGCGCTCGCCGCGCTGCACAACTGGGTGCGAACCGGCGAGCCGGCGCCCGCGGCCCCACCCATCGAGGTACGCGACGGCGATCTGCCCCGGCCCGTGCTGGATCCCGACGGCCTGGCCCGGGGCGGCGTTCGGACCCCGTGGGTGGACGTGCCGATCGCCCGGACGTCCGGGATCGCCGACGGGGACGGCGTCATGGCGGCGATCTTCGGCTCCGGCGAACCGTTCGACGCCGCGACGTTGCGCCGGCTGTATCCGGGTGGGGCCGAGCAGTACCTCGACGGCTTCACCGCGGCGCTGGACCGGGCGATCGGATCGGGGTTCATCCTGCCGGCCGACCGCGCCGAGATCCTCGAGCTCGCCGCCGCGACGTATCCCGCTTAGAACAGCCGGCTGTCGGGCGCCGGTCCCGCCACCGAGCGGACCAGGCCCGCGCCGGTGATCAGCGGCAGGTCCAGCGCCGACAGCAGGCCGGGCGGCGCCGCACAGACCGCGGGGATGGCGTTGACCATCCGCGACGCGCCGGCGATGCGCGCGCCGAGGTCGTGGTCGTGGTCCTCGGCCATCTCGAATTCGCACCGCATTGTCGGCGATCCCTCGATCTCGACGCGATACAGGCCTCGTCCCGACGCGGGGCCGTGGCCGAGATCCTTGGGCGGGATGGAGATGTGCGGCTGGGGCCAGTCGGGGGCGATGTCGTCGCGCATCCGCGTCACGTGGTCGAGGACGAAAGTCGGCTTCCCACGGACATATCCGGTCAGCGTGGAGCGCATGGCCGCGATCGTTCCCGCCGCGATGTGGCCGGTGGGCGTGTCGAAGGACTCGGCGGCGGCGATGCGTTCGTTGCTCTCCTCGATGTTGTCGATCTCGACGCCCAGCCCGGCGGCCAGCTGGTGCAGCACGGGCCCCCAGCCGAAGGTGAAGATTCCCGGCTGGGCCGCGAAGGCCTGGTACTCCGGCGGCTGGCCGAATCCGAGGATCTCGTAGACCGCGGCGCGGTCCGGGTAGGTGGCGTAGTTGAACATCTCGGTCACCCGCACGGACTCGATCGCCCGGGAAACCCCCGAAAGCACCAGCGGCAGCACATCATTGGCGAATCCCGAGTCGATGCCGGTGGTGAAGAACGACACGCCCCCGTCCAGCGCCGCCCGCCGCAGCGGATCGGTGAACGCCGGATCGAGGGCGTCGGGAAATACCAGCGGCACCACCGAGCACGACACGACGTTCTTGCCGGACCGCAGGATCGACGCCATGTCCTCGACGGCGTCGAGCGGACGCAGGTTGGCACCCGCGGCGTACACCACCGCGTCGGCGTCGCCGGCGACCATCGCGGCCGGGTCCTGGGTGGCGACGACCCCCACCGGAGCGATCCCGCACAGTTCTCCGGCGTCGCGACCGGCTTTGGCGTCGCTGTGCACGACGAGGTCGACGAGCTCCAGCTCCGGATGGTCGATCACGCCGCGCAGGGCGATCACGCCCATGGAACCCGGCCCCCAAACCCCCACCTTGACCACCATGTTCTCCTAATATTAGGACGCTAAGCGTTAGATTTTGGACGGATCGTAGGGAGCTGCGCGTGGGTGAGTCAACCACCAAGTCGCCGCCGACCGCCCGCGTGATGGATGTGCTTGGCGCACTGGCGGATTCACCGGGCGGGCGCACGTCGGCGGAACTGGCGAAGCTCTGCCGCATCAGCAGCTCGACCTGCGCCCTGGTGCTGGCGGAGCTGGAGGGGCGCGGCTGGGTGGCACGGTGCGAAGACCGCCGCTACGTGCTGGGCAGTGGCTTGTTCGGCTTGGTGCATGGGCTGCGCCTGCAGTTCCCCCTGCTGGACCGAGGCCGCGACGCGCTGCGCTTCCTGCACGACACGCTCGGCGCCGGCTGCTCGATGTCGCGGATCGGTGACCGCCACCTGGTCACGGTCGACGCGGTCGGCCACGGCACCGACGGCGAGCACGCCGTCGGCCAGCGTTTCCCCATCGACCCGCCGTTCGGTCTCGTCGCGATGGCGTGGCGCGAGGCCGATTTCGTGGAGACCTGGCTGCGCCGCGTCACACCGCGGCTGGCGCGCGCCGAAATCGCCGGGCACCAGCGGGTGCTCGCCGACATCCGGGCCCGCGGTTACGGCGCATGGCGCTTCGACGACAGCCACTCCTCGCTGCACCACCGCCTGGCCGACGTGCTCGCGTCGCTGGAGCCGACCGCGCGGGTGACGCGCCAGCTCACCACCCTGATGACGATGGTTACGCTGCAATCCGTCACGCATGAACTCGAAAACGAGCTTGCCTCAACGGAATTCATTGTGCTGCCAGTGTTCGGCCGGGACGGCCAGCCGGAGTACCAGATCGAGATCCACCTGGGGCGCCCGGCCGGCCTGACGCTGGCCGCGCTCGACGCCGCGCTGCATCGCGCGCAGGGAATGTTGGCCTAGGCTGGAACCCATGCCTGCCACCGCGGAGATCCGGCGGGCGGCCGACCGGGCCGTCACCACGACGCCCTGGCTGCGGTCGCGGCATTCGTTCTCGTTCGGCGGCCACTACGACCCCGACAACACCCACCACGGGTTGCTGCTGGTGAACAACGACGACATCGTGGCGCCCGGAACGGGATTCGACACGCACCCGCACCGGGACATGGAGATCGTGACCTGGGTCCTCAGTGGCGAACTGACACACCGGGATTCCGCCGGCAACCGCGGGGTGATCTATCCCGGCCTGGCCCAACGCATGTCGGCGGGCAGCGGCATCCTGCACTCGGAGAAGAACGACTCCCCAACGGAACCAGTGCATTTCGTGCAGATGTGGGTGGTCCCCGACGAGACGTCCGTCACACCCAGCTACCAGCAGCACGAGATCGGCGACAGGGACCTCTCGGGCGGTCTTGTGACCATCGCCTCAGGCATCCCCGGCAGTGCGGCCGCCATCACGCTGCACAACCGCGCCGCCGCGCTGCACGCCGCGCGGCTGGCACCCGGTGACTCGGTGGACCTGCCGCGGGCGCCCTACCTGCACCTATTCGTCGCGCGAGGCCGGGTCGACGCGGCGGAAATCGGTGTCCTCGAGGCCGGCGACGCCGTCCGGTGCACCGACGCCGACGGGACGCGCGTCACAGCGAGCGACCCGGCGGAGCTGCTGATCTGGGAGATGCATGCAGAGTTGGGCGCCTGAGACCACATAGAGTGGGCACGACAGACAGGAGCCCGCATGTCTCAATCGCAGCCGCGGCACGCGGCGCCCAACCCCAAGCGGAACATCACGGCGGTTCGGACCGTGCGGTTCTGGGCGCTGCCCATCGTCGTCACCCTGGCGCTGATGTCGGCGCTGTGCGCGCTCTATCTCGGGGGCATCCTGAACCCGATGACCAACCTGCGGCACTTCCCGATCGCCGTGGTCAACGAGGACGCCGGCCCGTTCGGGGGCCAGATCACCGACGGCCTCGTCGCCGGGCTGGACAAGGACAAGTTCGACGTCCGCGTCGTGTCGCACGACGAGGCGCAGCGACAGCTGGACACCGCCCGGGTCTACGCCGAAATGGTGATCCCACCTACCTTCTCGTCCAATTTGCGCGAATACGGGGCCAGCGCGGTCACTCCCGGCCGTGCGACCCGGCCGTCGGTCACCATCGCCACGAACCCGCGGGCGGGCACCCTCGGGTCGAGCATCGCCGGACAGACCCTGACCCAGGCGATGACCGCGGCCAACGGCAAAGCGGGCCAACGGCTTACGGCCGATGTCGCCGCGCAGACCGGCGGCGCGCCGTTGACCGGTGCGTCGGCGCTCGGCCTGGCCAATCCGATCGAGATCAAGGCGAGCGTGTACAAGCCGTTGCCGAACGGCACCGGTAACGGGTTGTCTGCCTTCTATTTCGCGCTCCTGCTGCTGCTCGCCGGGTTCACCGGCAGCGTCGTGGTCAGCACGCTGGTGGACGCGCTGCTGGGCTACGTGCCGGCCGAGTGGGGCCCGGTGTACCGCTTCGCCGAGCAGGTCAGGATCTCGCGCTTCCAGACGCTGCTGCTCAAGTGGGCCATCATGGTGGTGCTGGCGCTGCTGACGTCGGCGGTGTACCTGGCGATCGCCCACGGGCTCGGCATGCCCATTCCGCTCGGCTGGCAATTGTGGGCATTCGGGGTGTTCGCGATCATCGCGGTGGGCATCACGTCGAGTTCGATACTCTCGGTGCTGGGCTCGATGGGCCTGCTGGTCAGCATGCTGATCTTCGTGATCCTCGGGCTGCCGTCCGCGGGCGCCACCGTCCCGCTGGAGGCCACGCCACAGTTCTTTCGTTGGCTGGCCGAATTCGAGCCGATGCACCAGGTTTTCCTGGGCGTGCGGTCGCTGGTCTATCTCGACGGCCGCGCGGATAGCGGTCTGTCCCAGGCGTTGTGGTTGACGGCGATCGGGCTGGTGATCGGCCTGTTGCTGGGCGGCATCATCACGCGTCTCTACGACCGCCAGGGCTTCCACCGGATCCCGGGCGCGGTCGAGCTGGCGATCGCCGCCCAACACCAGGCGGAGCATCAGGCGCGGGTGAACAAGCGCGAGAGCGCCGCCGAAAGCCAAGCTGGCGTGGTCGACACCGAGAGTGAAAGCCCAAGCGAGCAAACGTAATTCGGACGCGCCCTAAGCGTCACGCGTTCGTTATCAAAATTGACAGTGTGACTGGTGTGACTGATGCTATTGATGTTGCATAGCCATCAGTGCCGAAAGGTCCACCGTGCTCACGCCCCTTGCCAGCCTGCGCCGGCTGGCGGCCTGCTGCACCGCCGTGGCGGCATGCGCGGTGCTGGCGAGCACCGCGGGGCAACCCGTCGCGCGCGCCGCCGACGGGCGTGACCTGCTGGCCAACGCCATCGAGACCACCAAGGGCTCCTACCTCGTCTACAACTTCGGTCCCGGTCACCCCACGCCGATGCTCAACGCCGGTGGCAGCTGGTACGAGATGAACAACGGCGGGCACCTGATGATCATCAAGAACGCGGCGGGACGGCTCGCGCCGCACCTGCTCGTCGACACCCACCAGGGCGACCAGGCGCGCTGCGAGAACAACCCCGGCGCCCGCACCGGCGAGGGCCTGTGGCAGGCGTCGGAGATCTACCCGCCGCTGCAGGCGTGGCAGCGGCTCGGGCAGCCGACGATCGCCATCAACGCCAACTTCTTCGACATCCGGCCGCAGAAGGCCGGCTCCTGGCGCCAGACCGGTTGCAGCTCCCCGCTGGGCGCCTTCGTCGACAACACCCGCGGCCAGGGCCGGGCGAACCAGGCGGTCACCGGCACCGTCGCGTATCCGGGCAAGCAGGGCCTCTCCGGCGGCGGCGAGAGCTGGAGCGCCCTGTCGACGATGATCCTGCCGTCGGGCGCCGCGCCGTATGTGTTGCGCCCCAAGAGCCCCCAGGACTACGACGTCGCCACGCCGGTCGTCCAGGACCTCCTGAGCCGCAACGAACGGTTCGTCGCCGTGTCGGGGATCGGCCTGCTGTCGCCCGGCAAGACGGGGCAGCTCAACGACGGCGGTCCCAGCGCGGCGCGGACGGCGCTGGCCTACGTCAAGCAACGCGACGAGATGTACATCTTCGAGGGCGGCAGCTACACGCCGGACAACATCCAGGACCTGTTCCGCGGCCTGGGCAGCGACACCGCGGTGCTGCTCGACGGCGGCGGGTCGTCGGCCATCGTGCTGCGGCGCGACACCGGCGGCATGTGGGCAGGCGCCGGGTCGCCGCGGGGATCGTGCGACACCCGCGAGGTGCTGTGCGACTCGCACGAGCGGGCGCTGCCGAGCTGGCTGGCCTTCAACTAGACCTCGACGGCGGCGACCCGCTTCGCCCGGCTTCGCCGCCCTCGCGATCGCCGCTAGACCTCGACGGCGGCGGTCCCAGGCGGAAGATCAGCAGGCTGGTCGCGACGACCGCCGCCGTGACCGCGAACACCGGGGCGACGACGAATCGCGACATCGTCGCGCCGACCAGGGCGCCGGCGCACATCGTGAAAACCACGCTGAAGCGCAGCTTTTCGCGGGCGCCGGTCCCGCCGGCCAGGTGACTGTCCAGGCCGAGGCTGACGATCGTCGACGTCAACACCGTGGTGGACAGCTCCTGGATGCCGAACTGGCGCGCGCTCGAGTGCTGCAAGCCGAAGGTCACCGCCAGCAGCCCGATCATGACCAGCTTGCTGTTGTCGTGGTAGTGCAGCACGCCGCCGCCGGCCAGGATCGACAGCGTCACCAGTAACACGATCTCGCTGCCCAGCACCGTGGTGATCCACGGTCGCGTCCGCCCACCGAAATGCCGTGCCAGCCGGCCGCTGACGATCGTGGTGCAGACGAAGGTGGGCAGGGCCACCACGACCGCCGTCAGGTCGATGTTGGTTCGCGGGGCCAGCCAGAAGCCGAGGAAGATCACGTTGCCGGTCATGTTGGCCACGAAGACGTGGCCGAGTACCAGGATGCTGATCGCGTCGGCCAGGCCGGTGGCGAAGGTCAGCAGCAGCAGCGCCGCGACGGTCGCGCGTTCGGAGACCGGTGACGCGACGGGCACGGGCTAGACCTGCGGGGTCAGGTCCAGCGAGGTGATGGTCGTCATCCTCGTCACCAGCCAGCGCCCGCCTGTGCGCTTCATGAACAGCCGATAGGACAGGTATTTCAGCGACGGGATGTTCTTGGTCAGCGGGCTGGTGGACGTGGTGTTGGTGTACACGATGACGATGGCATTCGGATCGTCCAGCGATTCGACCGCCGCGCCGGTGACTTCGGTGCTGTTGGTCACCTTGGCCTGCTTGTTGGGGCCAACGATCGCGTCGAGGAACTTGCGGTACTGGGCCTCGAAGTCACCGCTGAGGTAGACCGCCGCGCGATCGGCGAGGCCGTCCATGTTCTCCGGGGTGTAGGTCCACAGCGTCGTGATGGCGTTGGCAGCGGTGCGCGCCACCTTCAGCTTTGTCGCGGTCGTGGCGCGATCGCTCAGGTACGGCTGCATCGCCGCGCCCGCGAACGCCGCGGAGCCGACGAACAGCACGGCGGCCAACGCGATCGTGATGGCGAGCCGTTTGCCGGCCAGGATCTTGCGCCGGGGTCGCTTTTTGTTGGCGTCCGTCGCCGCCTCTTCTTCGTCCGGCGTGGCAGCGTCGGCGGATTCGGTTGCCCCGTCGGCGCTTTCGCTGGTCTCCGCGGCGTCTTCACCGGAGGATTCTTCGGTCTCTTCCGCGTCGGCGGTCAGGTCACCTGCAGCAGGTTGCTGATCTTCCACTGATTCCCTTCCTGCGTGACGGTTGCCGTCCAACGATTGGTGTTGTCGAATACCTGCTTTTCGTCCGGCGACTTGGAGGTCACGTCGGTGGCCACCATCACCGTGGCGCTGCCGTCGTCGTTCCACCGCTCCACGCCGGAGCCCAGGACGGTGCCGGTCGCGGGTTCGGCCCGGGCGACCTGCAGCAGGATCTCGTTTGCCTTGTCGTGGTACTGCTTGGCGAAATCACCTGTCGCCTGGGCCAATACCCGGTTCACATAGTCGTTGGCGTGATAGGGGTCGATGGAGGTGAACTGCGTCATGAACCCGCCCACGTAGGCGAGCACCTCGCGCTCCTTCGACGCGAGGCGCGCGCGGCGTTCGTGAGAAATCAGCATCAGCGTGCATGCCGCGATCGACACGACCATCAGCACCGCGGCGCCCGCGCCGACGGCCGGCATCCACCGCGGTCGCGACGCCGGCACCGGGCGCGCCACGAGCAGCGACTCCGCGCCGGGCTCAAACCTGCGGCGGGGGCTCATTTTCCGTTCCCCGGCGGTTTCGGTCTGGTCAGCACGGCGAGGTCGTCAACGCGCCAATGCGCGTCCGCGCCCTTGGCGAATTCCACCCGAACGGTCGCGCTGATGTAGCGCTCGCCGGGTCCCACGCCGCGCCGCCCCTGCAGGAACAGCAGCATCGTCGCGCGATCCGGCGTGACCGATTGCACCGACCAGTCGGTGGGCCAGTACTCGTTGATGACCGGATTGCCCTTCTCGACCACGTCCTGCTGCGCCGCCAGCTGGCTTCGGTACTTGTCGGTCGCCAGCGACCGGGCACGAGCGAAGTCGTCGCGCAACGACTTCGGGTCGTACGTCAGCATCTGCGCGACCATCTTGGGCCCCTGCGCCTCGATCTGCGCCCTGCTTTGCTCGCTCGCCCGATCGCGGGAGTACACCACCAGGTAGCTCACGGCCACCCCGGCGAGGCACACCGCCGTCGCGATCAGCACCACCATCGCGGTCCAGCGCCGCAACTTTCCCGGCGCCTCGTCGTCGAGTTCGACGCGGCGCGCTTCGGTGCCCAGCAGCATGTCGGCGAACGTGCGGCGCCGCGAATCCCACAGCGGCCAAAGCCATCCCACTACCGATGCGGTGTCGAGCAGGTGGGCCAGATCCCGCAGCAGCAGCCCCCACGGCCCGATGGCCGTGCCGTCGCGGCGGACCACGGCGATTCCGAACAGGCCGCGTCCCAGGCTCCACCCGGTAAGGGTTGGCAGCATCAACCGGTCGGCCAACATCAGCAGGATGGCCAGGCCACCGACCGAGACACACACCCACCACCAAGCGGAGTACGCGGCGACGGTCCAGGCGACCAACGCCATCGTCGTCGCCACGGCGACGCACGGCACGACGTCGACGGCGAACGCGGCCGCTCGAATTTGCCAGGGCGCCAAGGCGTCCCGCGGTGACTCCGGTATGGCCGCCGTGTTTTCAGCCCGAGCCGGAATCTCCTCGACCACCACCGTCACTTCGTCACCTGGTCGAGCTTGGAAATCCGGTACTGCCCCTCGGCGAATGCCATCTTCACCCGCAGGCGGTAGCCGGTTTCCTTTTGCGACTGGTCGCTTGACACCTTGACGCGCATCGCGACGAGCACGTCGACCGTGCCGTCGTCGTTGTTACGCTCCACCGCCGCGCGCGCATCGGAGACCTGAACGTGAACGTTGGCGGCCTGGTAGGCCTGAACGATCATGTTGGTGTACAGCAGCGCCTGGGAGCGGTACGCGTCCGTGCCGCACTCGATGATCTTCTGTTCGCTCTGGACCATCGCATTGGTGTCGGGGGCCTGAGTCGCCGACACACAATCCACCGCCGCCTTGAGCGCCGCGGCGTCGTTGCGGGCGATCACCTGGCTTTGGTGGTGGTAGCGCAGGGCAAAGTAGCCGCCCGCCCCCAGGCCGGCGGCCAGCAGCACGAGCGCGGCGGCGATGCCGGCCAGCCACCAGCGACCCAGTCGCGACGAGCGGCGCTCGACGCCGGCGGCCGCAGCGGCGGTTTCGACCTCGGCCACCGGCGCATGCTCCGCCGACGCCTCCGGGCTCGTCTCCCCGGCTTCGCCCTCCGGTTCCGGCACCGCGTCGACGGCCGCCGGGGCCGTCGCTTGGGCTTCGGCGGCCTCCGGGTCCTCGGCCGTCAGCTCCGGGGTGGGTTCCTCAGCAGCCGCCGGCTCCTGGTCGATCTTCGGACTGGATCTTTGGGAGGGCCTGCGCAGTCGACGAAACCTCGGCATGGGTGGGGGGTTCAGCCGGCCGGCGCCAGCATCTCCTTCCATCCGTCGTCTCCTGTTTTGGTCGAGTTCTCGACGGAGTATTTCACCCCATCGGGCCCCACCAGTTCACCGCTCTGCGGACTGTAGATGGCGGCGGGGGGCCCGCTCGGAGTGTAGACACACGGATTGGGCTGCTGGCCGTTGCACTGCACCGTGCCGCTTCCCGGCCGCGACAGCGGGTCGCTGGTCGGCGGCGGCGTGCCCGGGACCCGGTCCGACGGCGCCGGGTTCAGGCCGTTGTTGACCGACGGTGCCGGAATCACCATGCCGGGCCGCACCGACTGATCGCAGCGCGCCGCGGGGGCGGGGCAGGTCAGGATCTGGTTCGGGTCCCCGTACCAGGGGTTGGTGCCCGCCGGCACGTACGGGTTGGGGTCCCGGCACTCCCGCGGCGTGGCCGCCCGCTTGCCCGGGACGTCGGTGCACGGGATGTTGCGCGATCCGCGCACGCTGTTGGCCGGGGTCTCCATCGGAATCTTGCAGTAGGTGCCCGACGGCAACGGCGCCAGGCTGGTGTCCGCCGGTGACCGCCACTCCGGCGCCGGAATGAAGCCGGTCAGGCAGGGCGGGGGCTGGTTGATCGACAACGCCAGGTCGAGCGCGGCCTGGTTCGGGAACGGCGCTGCCACCGTCTGCGCGATCGAGGCTCCCTGCGGCAGGAAGACCAGCACCTGCTCCACACCGGTGTGGTAGCGCTTCAGCAGGTCGAACACCACCTCGAGGTTCGCCAGCGTCTGCGGCAGCGAGTCGCGCACGTCGTTGAACACCGAATTGACCTGGTCGGCCGTCGGCGCCGCCTGGCGCAGCACGCTGCGCAGGTGCCCGTCCTCCTGGGCGGCCTGCGCGGACAGGTTGTTCAGGTTGCGCGCCCAGCGCTCGATCGCGGCGTTGGAGTTGACCTGACTGTCCAGAATCGGCCCGGAGTTCTGGATGATGTCATTCACGTTGGTGATGTTCGTCTTGAAGTCACCCACGATCGCCTGGGTCGAGTCGACCAGCCGCTGCAGGGCGGGGCCCAGCCCACCCACGGACTGCGCCGTCTCGTCGAGCAGCTGGCCGATCTTCTCCTTGGGCAGGACGGCCAGCCCCCGGTTGGCGGTGTCCAGCGCGGGGCCGATCTCGGCGGGCACCGTGCCCCTGGTGATCGTCTGCCCGGACGAGAGGTACTTGCCCGGGTTGCCGGTCGACTCCAGGTCCAGATACTGCTCACCCACCGCCGACACCGAGTGCACGTTCGCGACCGCATCGCTCGGGATCTTGTACCGGCTGTCGATGCTCATCGTCGCCTGCGCGCCCGATTCGGTGGGCTCGACGTCGGTGACCTTGCCGATGGTGACGCCGCGGTAGGTCACGTTCGCCGTCGGATACAGGCCACCGGAGGCGGGCAGGTCGGCCTTGAGCGTGTACCGCCCGATGCCCACCAGGCTCGGGATCTGCAGGTAGTACACACCGAGCACCAGGATCGAGACCACGGTCAGGATCCCGAACGCGATCAGCTGGCGTCTGATGAAAGGAGTCAGCAATTCCTATCCGCCCTCTCCACCAGGGGCCCGCCGGGCGCGTCGTTCGGGTTCGGCGTGTAGCGGACGTCGGGGATCATCGTCTCCGGGTCGCGCCCGTACGACTGCTCGAGCGCCCGCAGCGCCCCCGACAACCCGGTGCCGGTCAGGAACGCGTTGTCGATCGAGCTGTAGGTGACGTCCAGGGTGATCGAAACGTTCTGGTAGTCGCCGCGCATGAGCTTCGGGATGGTGTCGATGTCGTAGGGCTGCGTCAGAATCAGCTTCAGCGCCCCGATCAGATACGGCGACGCCCGGCCGAGCTCCTTCAGCGGGCACTGCAGCGATTGCAGATCCTGGTGCAGCGGTGCTCTGGCCTCCGACAGATACTGGTCGGCGGCCTGGCTGAGCCGTCCCACCGAGTCGACGGCGTTGATCAGCAGCTGCTTGGTGTCGGCGAAATGCTTGATCAGCGGCGGGACGTCGGTCAGCACCCGATCCAGCACATCGGCCCGGCCACCCACGTACGCCAGCAGCCGGTTGGTCGAGTCGATGGCGTGGGTGATGTCATCTCGCTGCTGATTCAGCTGGTCGGTGAAGGTATCCAGCTTGCCCAGGAAGGCCCGGATCTGGTTGCCCCGGCCGTTGAAGATGTTGAAGACCTCGTTCTGGAGCACCTCCAGGTTCGGGATGCCGCCGCCGCGCAGGATCAGCGACAGGCTCGCCAGGGTCTGCTCGGTGGTGGGAAACGCCGATGAGTTCTTCAACGGAATGGTGTCGCCATCCTTGAGCTGCCCCACCGGGTTGGGCGGCGCCGCCAGCTCCACGTGCTGCGAACCAAGCAGGGAGGTCTGACCGATCTTGGCCGTCGCGTTCTTCGGCAGCTTGACGTTCTTGTCGATGCCGAGCGTCAGTGTGGCCACCCAGTTCTTCAGGTTGATGGCCTTGATCGAGCCGACGAAGACGTCGGCGACCATCACTTTGCTGTTGCCGTTGATCGCGAGCGTGTCCGGCATCTGCACATAGATGGTCATTGCGCCCGAGCCGCTGCCCGGGCCGCCCGGGATCGCCACGTTGGAAATCCCTTTCCATCCGCACGAGCTCAGCACCAGCGCGGCCACCCCGAGCACCAGCCCCTGCCAGGCCCGGTGACGCATCCGACGAGCAATCGCGCTCACTGGCCACCCCCTAGGTCAGCGGCGGCGGGCGCCGCCGGCCCGCCGGCGTTGGGGGCCGGCGCCGCGACCGGCGCGGGCGTCGGAGCGACCGGGCCGGGGGCCACCTCCGGCCCCGGCGGCGGCGGGGGTATCGGCACCTGTGGCGGGTTTTGCCCGATCACCGGCGAGGGGCTCTCGTCGTAGGCGTTCGGCGGCCCGGGCGGGGTCTGAAGGGTCGACTCCACGGGCGGAATGTTGGGCCCACCCATCAGTTCGGCAAGCGACTCAGGCGTCATGAGACCTTGCGTGATCGGTCCCACCTGCTGCCCCTGCATGCCGGGGGCCACGATCCACCCGTGTTGGGTGTTGCGGTGTGACGTCGGCGTATCCGGTGACCAGATGCCCGGGACAGTCGTGTCCTTGTATCCGTTCGGCGGGTGCAGCCGCGGCTCGGAGTAGGCGACGTCCTTGGGCAGCGTCTCGGCCGTGCTGGCGACGTTGAGGCCGAAGGGCAAGTAGTTGAACTTGATCGCGTCGAGGATCGGCGCCAGGTATTGCGCGCACAGCTCGGCGGACTCCTGGTAACCCAGCCGGCTGCCGGCCTGGATCGAGCTGCAGATGAACTGCATCGGGTTGGCGAAGCTGGTGATCGCCGGGATGGCCACCACCGACCCGTGCGTCGGGTGATAGATCTGGTTGATGTTCGCCGCGGCCGTCGGCAGGACGTGCAGGGCGGTCTCCAGACCGTTCAGCGAATCGGGTTGCAGCAGCGCGTTCGTCGCCGTCGCCAGGTTGTTGACGTCGTGCGTCAGCACCTCGCGGTTCTGGTCCAGCCAGGGCCGCACGGTGGAAAGCAGACTGTCGAACTGTGAGATCGCGTCGGCCAGGGCGCCGTCGGAGCTGGCGAGCCGGCCGGTGACATCGGCGAGGTTCTGGTTCAGCGCGACGAACTGCTGGTCGTCCTGGTGCAGGGCGTTGACGAACAGTGCCAGGCTGCGCACCACCGCGAAGAAGTCGCCGCGCCCCTCGTTGAGCGCGGTCAACGCCTGCGACAGGCTGTTCAGCGTGGTGTTGATCTGCTTGCCCTTGCCGGCCAGGCCATTCGCGTAGGACTCGATGACCTCACCGAATGGGCCCTTGGGCTGCTCGGGCGTCGGGCCGAGCTTGGAGATGATGTTGGTGATGCTGTTGCGCAGGGTGTCCCACTCCACCGGCACCTGGGTGCGTTCTTCGGGGATCACGGCGTTGTCGGCCAGCACCGGGCCGCCCTTGTAGGCCGGCTCCAGCTGGATCGCGCGCGAGGCCACCAGGGTCGGGTTGAGGATCACCGCCGACGCGTTTGCGGGCACCTTGTACTTGTTCTCGTAGTGGAAGGTCACCTTCATCTTGTCGCCGGCCGGCTCGATCTTGTCGATCGTGCCCACCCGCAGGCCCATGATCTGGACCTTGTCGCCGGCGTACAGCGCGTTGGCCGCCGGGAAGTACGCGACGACGGTGTTGTTGGTCAGCTTCTGGTACAGCCGCCACCCGGCGTAGCCGACCACCAGGGCCAGCACGATGACCAGCGACCCGACGATCACCGACGTCCGGGACAGCTTCGGCAGCCGGATGTTGCGGACGTCAAAGATGGTGCTCAATTCTGGCTACCTCCGGTGACGCCGCTACCTCCCGTGCCGCCGGGGTTGATGAACGGTGCCGGCAGCTGGATCCCCGGCCCGGGCGGTGCCGGCGGTCCGGGCGGCAGGGCCGGCGCGAACGTCGACGGGGGCGGCGTCGGGCCTGCCGGTCCCAGGTTCTCGGTCCGCGCGCCCGGCGGCGCCTGAGTCGGCAGCGGCACCGGCGTGCCCGGCACGTTCGGCGGCGGGTCACCCGGCCGCCCGGCGATGTTGATGCCCGGGGTGGGCGGCAGCCCGTCGGGGTTCGGCGGCGACGTCGCGACGTCGACGGGCGCCGGGAAGTTCACTCCACCGAAGGGGCCGATGTTCGCGCCGGCGCACGGCAACGGGTTCCACGGCCGCGGCAGGCCCTCGTCGCCGACGGTGACGTTGCCGCCGGGGTTGGCCGGCGTGTACGAGCACGGCGACCCGGGCGGGACGGCCGGTCCCGGATGGTCGGGCGTGCCCTCCAGCACCGGCGGCGCCGGCGGCGGCGCGCCGTTGGGCTGCCGGGTGCCGTTCGGGTCGGGCCACCGGAATTCCGGCAGACCGGCGCTGCGCCAGAAGTTTTCGGGGTCGATGCCGCGCTTCTTGAACGCGGCGTCGATGAACGGCTGCACGATCTGACCGGGAAACAGGTTGTGCAGCACCACCTTGAAGAACGGTCCCGACGCGATGGCCTCGTTCAGCGATGGCAGGAATTTGCCGACCTCGGTGAAGCCGGTGGCGAGGTCGTCCTTGCGCTGGACCAGGATGTCGCTGACCGTGCGCAACTGCTCCAGCACGTGGTTGAGGTTGGGGTTGTCCTTGATGAAGCCCTTGACCTGCTCGGAGAAGGCGGCGATGTTGCTCAGCAGCGCGTTGATCGCCTGGCCGCGCTCGTTGAACGCGGCCAGCAAGACCTTCGCGTTCACCAGCAGCCGGTCGATCTGCTCGCTGCGGTCACCCAGAATGCCCGCCACCTGATTGGCCTGCGCGAGCAGGTGCTTGACCTGCTCGTCGCGCTTGCCGATGGTGTCGGAGAACTTGGCCACGCCGTCGAGCGCGGAACTCAGGTGCGGGTAGGTCTGATCGATCGTCTCCGACAGCACGTGCAGCGACTGCTTGACCGTGTCGATGTCCCAACCCTGCGCGGCCTTGGTCACGTCGAAGAACGCGTCGTAGATCTGGTAAGGCGTGGTGCTCTGCCCGATCGGCAACGAGTCCCCGGGACGCAGCGTCTGGCTGCCCCGGTTCTCGATCTCCAGGACCTTTTTGCCGAGGATGGTGTCGGTCTTGATCGCCAGCCGGCTTTCGGTGCCGATCCGTTGGCTGCCGAGATTGAACTTGATCAGGATGTGGTCGCCGTCGATCTTGAGGCTTTCCACTTTCCCGACGTCCATGCCGGCGATGCGGACCTTGTCGCCTTTGCTGAGGCCGCCGGTGTCGGTGAACTGCCCGTAGTAGTGCGGCTTGGCCATCAGCATGGGCACGCTGGTGAAGCTTTGACCGACACCGATGACGAGCAGCGTCACGATGATGCCCATCAGGCCGATGCGCATCCGGTTGGGGGGTTCCAGCGTCCTCATTGCGGCGTGCACCTACCCGTCGGCTGCGAGAAGAGCTTGACCGTGCGCACCGGACCACCGGCCTGCAACCCGTTGATCTTGAGGGTGATGTCGCAGGCGTAGAAGTTGACGAAGTCCCCGTAGGAACCGATGGTGCGCCCGATCATGTTCAGCGCGGTCGGCACTTTATGGATGAAGTCGTTCAGTTGCTCGCGCTGATCGATCAGCGGCTGCTGCACCGCGTCCAGGTAGTTCAGGGTGCTGTGCAGCAACCCGCGGTCCTCGGCCAGCAGGTCGGCCACCGTCCCGGCGGCGTTGCTGATGTGCGCGGTGCCCGCCGCCAGCGGTTCGGCGTGGTTCTTCAGCCCGGTGATCAGCACCTCGAGGTTGTTCACCGTCTGATCGAATTGCTGGCGATGCCGGACCGTGGTGTCCAGCACGACGTTCAGGTTCTTGATCACCTCGCCGATCGCCTGGTCGCGCTGCCCCAGCTGGGACGTCAGCTGCGCGGTGTTGTCGAGGATGTCGTTGATGGTGCCGCCCTGACCCTGGAACACCGTGATCAGCGCGGTCGCGATGGTGTTGACCTTTTGCGGGTCGAGCGCCCGAAACAGCGGCTTGAAACCACCGATCAGCGCGTCGAGGTCGAGCGCCGGCGAGGTCCGTGACACGGGGATGAAGCCGCCCGGGGGCAGCACCTTGTCGGCTCCCTCGCCCTCGCCGCGCTTGAGCTCCAGGTACCGGTTGCCGATCAGGTCGAGGTAGCGGATCTGCGCCGTCGTCGACTGATACAGCGGGATCGAACGGTCGACGCTGAAGTTCACCCGCGCGCGCCGGCCGCCGTCGACCAGCTCGACCGAGCTGACCTTGCCGATCTCCACGCCCGAGGCCCGGACGAATTGGCCCTGCCGCAGCCCGCTGATGTTGGTGAATTCCGCGGAGTACCCGTAGGTGCGGTCGAAGCGCATCTGACCGAACACCACGATGATCATCACAGTGAAGACCAGCAGCACCAGGGAGAAGATGCTGAGTCGAACGATGGTTCCGGTGATTTTCATGGGTTGATCGTGTTGTCCCCTACTTGGCGGCCCCAGACGTACTCGATCGCGTACGGGGAACCGGTGTCGAGGTGGTTGTACGGCGCGATGCTGTTGCCGGAGTCCATCACCAACTCGGGCGCGGGCCACAGGTCGTGGGTGATGTGCTGCCAGCAACCCGGCGCACCGCCTGGCCCGCCGCGCGCGTTCACGCGCGGCAGATTCTCGGGCCACACGTACGGGTTCGGCGCCCCGCCGATCAGGGTGGCGATGTTCCCCAGGCCCGCAAGCCCTTGGGTGGGCAGCGCGAAGATTCCGATCAGACCGACGAGGGTCACCGCCGACAGCGGGTTGAGCAACAAGCCCAGTCCGGACAGCACCTTCGTGTCGGCGTTGAGCGAATAGCCGTTGCCGCCGAGGAACTTCTGGGCGATGGGCTCGATGTCGTGGTAGTTGCGGACCGTGCAGAACAGCTCGGGGCTGTAGGTGTCCAGCAGCTGGGCCGTGGGCACCAGGTCCCTGGCCCCGCGGGCGAGGTACGGCCCGCCTCTCTCGAAGATGTCCGCGCCCGTGTTGCCGAAGCCGGCCGCCGACAGCAACGCCTGGTCGAGGTCCTTCTGCTGCGCATTGATCGTGCGCGACGTGACGACGGCGTTGTTGAGGAAGTCGAACAGGTCGGGCGCGGCGTTGGCGTAGGTGTCACCCAGACCCGCGAGCTGCTGGATGTCGTGGCGGGCCTGCGGCATCTGCGGGTTGACGTCGTCGAGGATCGCGTTGGCGTTGACGACCGACTGACCGAACCGATCACCCAGCCCGGTCAGCGCCTGGGCGGCGGCGCTCAGCGTCAGGTTCAGCTTGACCGGGTCCACCTGCTGCGCGATCTCGGTGATGGTCTGGAACAGCGTGTTGATCTCCGTCGTCACCGATCGGGCGTCGATCACGGTCTGCGGCGTGATCCGTTGCGGGGAAGGGTTTTTCGGCGTCGTCAGCGACACGTACTTGCCGCCGAACACCGTCGTCGCCTTGATGTCGGCGTTCACGTTCGACGGGATCAGCTTGAGGTAGCGCGGGTACACGTCGAGGCTGAACTTGGCGGCCGGCTTGCCGTCCTTGACGATCTCGGAGATATTGGCGACCCGGCCGATCTCCACCCCGTTGTAGGTGACCTTGGAGCCCGGATCCATGACGAGCCCGGCCCGGGAGGCCACCATCGTCAGCTTGGTCTTGGGCGTGAAGTCCCCCCGGAACTGCCCGTACACCAAAACCAGCAGCACGGCGGCGACGACCAGCATCGCGACCCCGGCCAGCTTGTAGGGCGGGTTGTGGGGGGCGTTGACCTTTCCGGCGGTCCCTGTCGCAGTGGTCATGGCTAAACCGTTAAAGCGAAGTTGGGGTTGACGCCGTAGAGCGCCAACGCGGCGGCCAGAACGACAACCTGCACCGACACCAGCGAGAAGCGCATCGACCGGCCGACGGCCTCGCCGACGCCGACGGGTCCGCCGCCCGCGTTGTACCCGTAGTAGCAGTGGGTGATCATGACCACCGCCGTGATGATGATGGCCTCGACGAAGGACCAGAACACGTCGTCGGGGCGCAGGAACGTCCGGAAGTAGTGCTCATAGGTGCCGTGCGACTGCCCGTAGATCACCGTCGTGGTGATCTGCGGCGACAGGAACGACATGATCATGGCCAGCGAGTAGAGCGGGATGATCACCACCAGGCCGGCCATGATCCGCGTGCTCGCCAGGAACGAAATCGACTTGACCCCCATGACCTCGAGGGCGTCGATCTCCTCGCTGATCCGCATGGCCCCCAGCTCGGCGGTGGCGCCGGCGCCGACGGTGGCGGCCATCGAGATCCCGGTCACGACGGGTGCGGCGATGCGCACGTTGATCAATGCGGCGAAGAAGCCGGTGAACGCCTCGACGCCGATGTTGCCCAGGGATGCGAACCCCTGGATGGCCACGAGCGAGCTACCGGACAGCGTGACGAAGCCGACGATCGCGACCGTGCCGCCGACGACGGCCATCGCGCCGGTGCCCATGCCGATCTGGGCGATCAGCCGCAGCGTCTCCTTGCGGTAGTTGCGCAGCGCGTGCGGGATGTTGCCGAGGGCCACCGCCCCGAACCAGCCCATCTGCCCGATGTCGTCGAGTCCACGGCCGAAGGCGCCGCCGTAGCGATTGACGTTCTCGACCGCCCGCGGGAAGCGGGCGCGCAACACCGCACCGGTCGACATGTCAGCGCCCCGTCCCGAACCGAACACCGATCGTGGTCAGCACCACGTTCACCGCGTAGAGCGCGACCACGCAGAGCACCACGGTCTCGTTGACCGCGGTGCCCAGCCCCTTGGACCCGCCGCGCACGGTCAGGCCGCGGAAACAGCCGACCAGGCCGGCGATGAGGCCGAACGTCGCGGCCTTGACCGTTGCGATGACCACCTCCGGCAGGCCCGTGATGGTGGTCAGGGTGGCCAGGTAGGCCCCGCCCGAGACGTTCTGCAGGTACACACCGAACAGGTAGCCGCCGACCAGGCCGACGGTGATCACCAGGCCGTTGAGCAGCGTGGCGACCAGGGTCGCGGCGATCACCCGGGGCACCACCAGCCGGTGGATCGGGTCGATGCCCAGCACCTCCATCGCGTCGATCTCTTCGCGAATGGTGCGGGCACCCAGGTCCGCGCAGATCGCCGTCGAGCCGGCGCCGGCCACCACCAGCACGGTGGTCAGCGGGCCCAACTGGGTGACCGCGCCGATGGCGGCGCCCGCACCCGACAGGTCGGCCGCACCGAACTGGGCCAGCAGGACGTTGAGGGTGAAGATCAGCAGAACGGTCAGCGGGATCGAGACCATGATGGTCGGCAGGAACGCCACCCGCATGATGAACCAGCACTGCAGAACGAACTCGCGCCACTGGAAAGGCCAGCGGAACAGCGCCCTTCCGGTCAGGACGCACATCCGGAAGAAGCCACCGATGAGGGTCAGCGGAGTCTCGAGCTGGTCGCGAAGGTAGCCGACCAGATAGGGGCCGCGTCGACTTTCCGTCGTCGAAGTCACCGCTGCCCCCTCCCCTCGACACCGCGGGACTGGCGGATCCGCGGCCTATCGTGTCGCACGCCGCCCCCGCCTTGCCGCGACCCTACGTCTGTGACCATCGGCTCCCTACCGGCAAGTAGTAACGGAGACCACAGGAATGTACCCGATGGCCGTGAACGTGTGAACTGCATCCGCACAATTAACCCTTCGTCAACAGCGGGCAAACGTTACAGTTTCCGTCAACCTTCCTCTCCGGTAGCTGAATCCCTTGCGCCAGAAGCGCTTTCGGTCACCGTGACCACCCCGTAGCGCACCCGTAGCTCAGTCTTGAGCACCTTTCCGGCCGGGTTGCGGGGAAGGGCGTCGACGATCTCGAGCGCCTTCGGATGCTTGTAGCGCGCCAGCCGCTCGGCCAGGTACTCGTGCAGGTCGTCGAGCCGCAGTTCGTCGCCGGCGATGGCCGCGACCGCGATCGGCACCTCGCCCCATTTCTCGTGGACCCGGCCGATGACGGCGACCTCGACGATCTGAGGATGGCCGGCGAGAACGTTCTCGACCTCGGCGCAGTAGATGTTCTCGCCGCCGGAGATGATCATGTCCTTCTTGCGGTCGACCACCCAGACGTAGCCTTCCTCGTCCATGCGCACCAGGTCTCCGGAATGGAACCAACCGCCCGCGAACGCCTCCGCCGTGGCCTCCGGGTTGTTCCAGTAGCCGCTCATCAAAGTCGGTGCCCGGTAGACGATCTCGCCCACCTCGCCGACCGGCACGTCGTTCATGTTCTCGTCCACCACGCGCGCCGCGACCGTGGGGATCACCTTGCCGACCGAGCCGCGCTTCCGGATCGCGTCCTCGCCGAGCAGCATGCAGGTGACCGGCGACATCTCGGTCTGGCCGAACGCCGCCAGGATCTGGGTGCCGGGGAAGGTTGCCGACATCTCCCGCAGCAACGCGTCCGGCGCCGGGGCGGCCCCCCACGACATCACCCGCAGCCTCAGGTCGCGGGGTCGCGCCCGCTGCTCGGCGCACACCGCCTGCCACTGCGCGGGAACCAGGAACAGGCCG
The DNA here is from genome assembly GCF_001668725.1 of Mycobacterium sp. E787. Classification (GTDB taxonomy): domain Bacteria; phylum Actinomycetota; class Actinomycetes; order Mycobacteriales; family Mycobacteriaceae; genus Mycobacterium. Next base: position 121,126 of record NZ_LZKL01000127.1, read on the forward strand.
GTGACCTTCTCCGCCGACAGCACGTCGAGCAGCTGCCCCGGGTCGAAGGCGCCGAGCGGATAGATCACCGTGGGGATGCCGAGCAGCATGCCGGTGAGCATGTTGCCGATCCCGGCGATGTGGAAGAACGGGACACCGATGAAACCGACATCGCTATTTATGTCGGCGCCGTTGGTGTAGAGGCCGGTCATGGTCTGGCCGGTCAGATTGGCGTGGGTCAGCACCGCACCCTTGGGCCGCCCGGTGGTGCCCGAGGTGTACATGATCAGCGCCGGCGAGTCGTTCGGGATGTCCGGGATGTCCCTGGACCCGCGCTCGTCGCCGCGCTCGCTAACGAGGTCTTCGTAGCCGAAGACACGGTCGTCGGTCGCCGCGCCGGCCACGACAATGGTGTCGAGCATCGGCTGGATGTCACGAACGCCGGTGGCCACCGGCGCGAGCACGGCTTCGGTGATCATCACCCGCGCCTCGCAGTCCTCGACCAAAAAGACGACCTCCGCCGAGGTGAGCCGGAAGTTGAGCGGGACCGCGATGGCCCCGAGCGCGTTGGCGGCCAGCACCGACTCGACGAATTCGGTGCGGTTGAGCATCAGGATCATGACGCGATCACCGAAGCCGACCCCGCGGCGGCTCAGCGCGTCGGCCAGCGCCATCACCCGGCGGTGCAGGCCGCCCCAGGTGACCGTGTTGCCCAGGAAACGCAGCGCCGTTGCGTTCGGTTGCATCAGCGCGTGCCGTTCCAGTTGGTTGACCCAGTTCTGCCGCCGGGACAGGTAGGGCTGCTCGGTGGCCCGGGTCGGCTGGCTGGCCAGTTGCGCGGTCAACTAGTTGCCTCCCCTTCACCTCGCGCACCGCTTGCGCCAGGTTGATATTTGATAAAACATAGTGTTGTGTGGGTCACATTATGGCTTTAGTGCCACAAAGACAAGACCCGCCCAGCCCGCGAAACCCCTGGCAGCCCGCGTGAACGCACCGATCAGGACGCACCGGAGGACCCGGCGGCCACTCCGCCGGGCGCAGCTGTCCGACGAGGTCGCGGGCCACCTGCGCGCCGCGATCATGTCCGGGGCCTTGCGTCCCGGGACGTTCATCCGCCTCGATGAGACCGCGGCGGAACTCGGCGTCAGCGTGACCCCGGTGCGCGAAGCGTTGCTGAAGTTGCGCGGCGAGGGCATGGTCCAGCTGGAGCCGCACCGCGGGCATGTCGTGCTGCCGCTGTCGCGGCAGGACATCGAGGACATCTTCTGGCTACAGGCGACAATCGCCAGGGAACTCGCCGCCGCGGCCACCGAGCACATCACCGACGCCGAGATCGACGAGCTGGACCGCATCACCAACGCCCTTGCGGCGGCCCTGGGATCCAGCGACGCCGAAACCATCGCGGGCATCGAGTTCGCTTTTCACCGCGTCTTCAACCAGGCCAGCGGACGGATCAAGCTGGCGTGGTTCCTGCTCAACGCCGCCCGCTACGCGCCGCTGCTGGTGTACGCGGCCGATCCCGAGTGGGGTGCGGCCGCGGTGCAGAACCACCGGCAGCTGGTGGCGGCCCTGCGCCGGCGCGACGCCGCCGCGGTGATCGAGCACGCCGTCTGGCAGTTCAGCGACGCGGCGGACCGGCTGACGGTGATGCTGGACCGCACGGGAGTCTTCGGCTGAGCCGAGCGCCCTAGCCGCCGGCCAGCTGCTCGGCGCGCTGCTTGAGGTTGTTGGCGAGGTGGTCGAGCACGTTGTTGGCGAGCTGCTTCAGCATCGGGGCGGGCACCGGCATGTTGGTCTCGACGTCCATGTCCACCGTCAGCAGGCTGGATGCGCCCGTCTCGACCGCGCTGAACAGCTGCTCCTGCTTGGTGAACAGGTCGCCCTGCTGCAGCACGGTCTGGATCTGGTTTTCCCCCGGGTAGTAGACCGCCTGGATGAACGTCGCCTGCATGCCTTGGTAATCGGCGTCGAGCCGCACCTGGCTGGGGCGCCCGTCGTCGTAGCGGGCGAGCACCCACAGGCCCTTGATCTCCTCGTTCCATTCCGGGTAGCGCTCGAAGTCGGCGACGATCCCCATGATCGACGCGGCGTCGGCGCCGACCTCGACGGTCCTGCTCAGAACTGGCATTGGCGAAGCATAGCCGGGGCGGCGAAAGTGGCCGACTCCTATGCCATCTCGCCAACGCGGGCCGTCGACAGCAGCGAGCGGATGGCGTCGGGAATGGGCACCGGTTTGCGGCTGATCCGGTCGACGTAGACGTGCACCCAGTGGCCCAGCGCCGTGATCGGCCGGGGTCCGCCGCCGTCGCCGCGGAACACGCCGAGCCGGTAGGTGACGCTGCTGCGGCCCAGCCGCGTCACCGCGAGGCCCACCACGAGGCTCTCCGGGAAATGCAGCTCCGAGAAGTAGCGGCAGCCCGACTCGGCGACGATGCCCAGCGCCGGCGTGGTGAGTGGGTCGAGGCCGGTGGTCGTGTTGATCCAGGCGTTGATCGCGGTGTCGAACAGCTGGTAGTACACCGCATTGTTGAGGTGGCCGAACATGTCGTTGTCGGCCCACCGGGTTCCCACCGGCCACAACACCGGGAAGTCGGCGCTGGTGAGGTCGCCCGCCGCAGGTGAGCCCATCGTCTACCAGTACCGCATGGCCTGCCGGAACAGGTCGGCCAGCACCGGTTTGCTCATCTCGCGCGGGGCGTTCTGCAACAGGCGCTGCTGCGGGTAGGCGCCCTCGGTCAGGGCCGCCAGGTCGTCGTCGGTGTAGCCGACCCCGCCCAGCCCGTTGGGCATGCCGACCGCCCGCATGATGCGGATGAGTTCGTCGGCCAGCACCTCGCCCGCATCCCTCGGGTCCGCGCCCCGGGTGTCGGCGCCCAGCAGCCGCGCGCCTTCCAGGTGCCGCTCCGGGCTGGCCTGCGCCGTGAAGCGGAACGACGACGGCGCGTTGAGGATGACGGCCATGCCGTGCGGCACGAGCGGCTCGTCGTCCGGATACCCGGGCGGCCGGAATTCGCGGACCAGCCCGGCCACCGCGTAGGCCATGCCGTGCGGGGCGTGCACGCCCGCGTTGCCGAACGCGATGCCCGCCAGGGTGGCGGCCCACATCATCTGCTCGCGCGCCTCGCGGTCGGAGGCGTCGCTCACCGCGCGCTCCAGGAACTGCCCCAGCACGCGCAAGGCCTCGCGGCAGCCGAGATCGCTCCACGGGTTGGCGCCCTGGCTCATGGGCCGCAGGCTCGGGCGTTCGGGCGCGCGCCGCCGGACGTACGGCCGCGCGGTGTAGGACTCCAACGCGTGCGACAGCACGTCGAGGCCGGCCGACGCGACGACCTCGCGGGGCAGGCTCGCGGTGCAGTCGGGGTCGACGAGCGCCTCGGTGGGGCGCAGCGCGGGCGACGCGATGCCGGTCTTGGCCTTCAGCGACAGCAGGTCGAAGATCGCGATGCCGGTGACCTCGCTCCCGGTGCCCGCGGTGGTGGGGCAGGCGATGTGCGGCTTGAGCGGGCCGGGCACGGGTCTGCCCTCCCCGATCGGCGCGTTGACGTAGGCCGGGAGATCGGCGGGATGGGTGGCGTACAGGTTGGCGGCCTTGCACGTGTCGATGACCGAGCCACCGCCCAGCGACACGTAGCCGTCGGGGTTCGTCTCCGCCGCGAACCGTGCCGCGTCCCGAAACGACGCGTCGGTGGGCTCGACATGCACGTCGGTGTAGGTGACGACGTCGAGCCCGGCCGCGGCGAGCGAGTCGCGGGCCGTGGCGAAGACGGGCAGGCCGGCCACGCCGGCGTCGGAGAACAACGCCACCCGCCGCATGCCCAGGACCTTGGCACGGTCACCCACCTCCGCCAGGCAACCTCTCCCGAAGGTCACCCGCGACGCGTCGACGGTGAAGGCTCCGTCGCAGTCCTGGGCGGGAATGGGGTATCCGCAGCACGCCATGCGGCCATTATCTCGGGTGCAGCGGCGCGACCGGCTCGGCGGTGCTGACGGGCAGGCGGTGAGCGTCGATGTAGTCCCACCGGATCAGGTAGCCGAGTCCCGGCGCCTGCGGCAGTTCGACGAAGCCGTCCGGGCCGAGCGGATCGCAGGGCGCGTCGAGGTAGGGCGGGGCGGCGTCGTAGCGGACCCCGGGCCCCAGCAGGCCGCGCTCGTAGTATTCGCAGACGTCTTCGCTTGTGGCGCCGAGGACTTGGAGGTTGCCGAAGCCGCTCATGTGCAGCTCGCAGCGCATGCCGACCGCCTCGCACATGCCGGCCAGCTTCATGACGCCGGTGATGCCGCCGCGCAGCACGTCGATGCGGCTGATGTCGGACGCCTTGCGCAGGATCCAGTCGGCGCGGGTGTCGATGCCGCCCTCGGCGATCTCCGGTGAGCAGATCGGGATTTCGAGCTCGTCGGCCAGCTTCACGTAGGCCTCGACCCGGTGCTCGGGCATCGGGTGCTCGTACCAGTAGAAGCCCAGCCGCTCGAGTTCGCGGCCGACGCGCAGCGCGTCGGAGTAGGTGTGGTAGGTGCCCCACGGGTCGAACATCAGCACCATCTCGTCACCGACCGCCGCCCGAACCTCCCGGCACACCCGGACGTCCCAGTCCACGTACGACGGCCGCGGCAGCGCGGGTTGGCGGGTCGCGGGGTTCCAGTAGTGGTAGGGATGGATCTTGTAGGCGCGATAGCCCTGTCGTTGACATTCGACGGCGTGGGCGGCGTATTCGTCGGGCGATCCGAGATTGTTGAAGCTGCTCGCATACGCCTTGACCCGGTCGCGAGCACCGCCCAGCAGCTTGCGCACCGGCAGCCCGGCGAGCCGGCCCGCCAGGTCCCACAGGGCTAGATCGATGACGCTGCAGACGTTTTCGGGGAGCTTCGCCGCCCACAGCTGCCGCCAGATCTCCACCCGGTCGAACGGGTCCTGCCCGGCGAGCAGCGGGCTCAGGAACTGCGTGATCAGTGCCTGGTCCCCGGGCAGCAGGCCGTCCTGGTCGCCGTGGAAGTGACCGCCGAAGTAGTAACCCTCGACTCCCTCGTCGGTGAGCACCTTGGTGACGGTCTGGACGACGCGGTAGTCGGTGTTCAACTGGCCGAACGAGATTCGATCGACGAAGGTCTCGAACGGCACGACCTCAAGCCCGGTGATCTTCATGACAGCCGATTGTTCCGGGCGGATCGCGCGGTCAAGTAGAGCCGAAGGTCCTTGACAGGGCGTGGCCCTGCAGGGCGAACAACCGCTCCGAGTCGGACCAGTCCGGCAGCAGCGAGTCGAAGCCGTGGCAGGCGCCCGGAAACACGTGCAGCTCGGCGGAGACCCCGGCGCGCAGCAGCTGCAGGGCGTAGTCGACCGCCTCGTCGCGGAACGGGTCGATCTCCGCGCAGGTGATCAAAGCCGGTGCCAGGCCGCCAAATTGGCGGCGGCGCGCGGGCACGGCGGCGGGTCCGCCCGTGCCGTCGGGGCCCAGGTAGTGGCGCCACATCTGGTCCGCGGCCTCGCTGTCGAAAGCGGGGCTCGCGCCGAACTCGGCCTTCGACGCGGTCTCCCGATCGTCCAGGACCGGCTGATGCAGCAGCTGGAACGCGACGGCCGGCAGCAACCCGTCGGCGGCGCCGTGCGCCAGGCATGCGGCCAGGGTGGCGCCGGCGCTGCTGCCCGCGACGGCCAGGCGGGCGGGGTCGACGCCCAGCCCCGCGGGGTCGGCCGCCACCCACCGCAACACGGCGACCGCGTCGTCGAGGGCGGCCGGGTAGGGGTGCTCGGGCGCCAGCCGGTAGTCGACCGACACCACCGTGCAGCGTCCGCGTCGCGCGAGCTCCACGCACTGCCGGTGATCGGTGTCCAGATTTCCCAGCGCGAAGCCGCCGGCGTGGCAGTACACGATCGCCGGTGCGGGATCGCCTTGCGCACCGCGATAGATCCTCACGGCCACGCCACCGGATTCGGCCGGCGCGGTGTCGTCGACGATCCGCACGCCGTGGGTGTCGGTGTGCTCGGCGGCCTCGCGGCGGCGCTCGTTGAACGGCTCGCGCATGAGTTGGATCGCTTGCGGCGAGAAGTCGGTTCGCGTCGTCGCCACCGCGCGCAGCGCGGGATCCAGCCGGTCAAAGCCGTGCAATTCGCTCATCGGGCACGCGTCTCGGGGGCCTGGAAGCTGAAGTCGGCGGGTTCGAATCTGCGCGTCATTCCCCAGAAGGTACGCGCGCTGCGCGGCCACTGCGTCACCACTCGGCCATTGGCGGCGCGGAAGTAGTTGCTGCACTGGGTGGTCCACACCGTGCCGACCATCCACCGGTCCACCTTGGCGACGAAGTCCGCCAGCGCGGCGGGCCGCACCGCCAGGTACGTTTTGCTCTTGCGCCGCAGGTACTTCAACGCCCGGACGATGTAGCGGGCCTGGGCCTCGAGCATGAAGATGACGCTGTTGGAGCCGACGTTGGTGTTCGGCCCGTACAGCATGAAGAAGTTCGGGAACCCCGGAACGACCATGCCGAGATACGCGTGCGCGCCGTCGCGCCAGACCTCCCGCAGCGTCGTCCCGCCCTCCCCGGTCACCTCCAGCTCACCCAGGTAATCGGCCGCGGCGTAACCCGTCGCGCAGACCACGACGTCGACATCGCGCTCGGTGCCGTCCGCGGTGACCAGGCTGCGCGCGCGCAGGCAGCGCGCCGGGCTGCTCAGCACCTCGACGTTGGGGCGGGTCAGGGCCGGCAGGTAGTCCGAGGAGAACACCAGCCGCTTGCAGCCCATCGGGTGATCGGGGGTCAGCTTGCGGCGCAATTCCTCATCGGCGACGGTCTTTTCGAGCAGGCCCAGCGCGGTCGCGGTGAAGTCCCGGGTTTTTTCGCTGCCGTGCTCGATCACCGAGATGTTGGATTCGCTGCGCAGCCAGAGCCGGGTCCGGTACAGCCTCTTGGCGAACGGCACGTGCGCGAACACCCAGCGCTCCCGTTCGGTGTAGGGCCGGTCGGGCTTGGGCAGGATCCAGGTGGGCGACCGCTGCACGGAATACACCTTGTCGGCCACCCTCGCCAGTTCCGGCAACAGTTGCGAGGCCGTCGATCCGGTGCCCAGCAGCGCGACCCGCGCACCCTCGAGCGGAACCGAATGGTCCCATCGCGACGAGTGCAACAGCGTCCCGGTGAACGGTTCCTCCTCCACCAGCTCCGGGAAGAGGGGCCGGGTGAACAGGCCCACGGCGGACACCACGATGTCGAAGTGGTGCCGGTGGCCGGTCGCTGTGGTCAGGCACCACCGCTGCGTGTCTTCCTCCCAACGCGCGGAGACGATTTCGGTGCGCAATCTCAGGTGCGGGCGCAAGCCGTACTTGTCGGCGCACCGCTGGAAGTACTCAAGAATCTCGGGCTGCGCGGGCCACAGCCGCGACCAGTCCGAATTCAGGTCGAACGAGTAGGAGTAGAGGTGCGACTTGACGTCGCACGCCAGCCCCGGATACGTGTTGATCAGCCAGGTGCCCCCGACGTCGTCTTCGCGGTCAAAGATCGTGAAGTCATGGAAACCGGCCTGGGACAACAGTATTCCCAGTGCCATGCCGCCCGGTCCGGCACCGATGATGCCGACCGACGGGTTGCCGCTCATCGGATCTGCAGGCACTGGCCACCGTCGACGACCAGCTCCGCACCGGTGATGAAGGACGCCGCGTCGGAGACCAGGAATGCGACCGCGTCGGCGATCTCGCCCGGTTGCCCGATCCGCCCGAACGCCGACGCGGCGGCGAGCCTCAGCTGGGTGGCGTCGTCGAGCATCGGGGTCGCGACCGGCCCGGGGAACACGGCGTTGACCCGGACGCCGAGCGGCGCCAGTTCGGCGGCGGCATTCTGGGTCAGGCCACGCAGCGCCCATTTCGAGGAACCGTAGGCGCTGTGCCGGGGGAAGGGGCGGATCGCACCCGTGCTGCAGATGTTCACGACGGCGGCACCCTTGGCCGCCCGCAGCTGCTCGAGCGTCGCCTGGATGCCGAGGAACGCACCCAGACAGTTGACCCGCCAGGCGTTTTCGAATCCCTCGGCCGTCTCATCGGCGAGCGACGCGCGGTGCAGGACGCCGGCGGCGTTGACCAGCGTCGTCAACGCGCCGAATCGGTCGACCACCGCGCGCACCGCCGCTTGCCACTGCGCCTGCGACGTCACGTCCAGGTCGATCGCGATCAGCCCGTCGTCGCCCAGCTCGTCGACCGCGGCGGCCAGTTGGCCGGCCCGGCGGTCGCAGGCCGCCACCGAATAACCTTCTCCGCGAAGTCGTTTGACGATGGCCAAGCCCTGCCCGCCGGCGGCGCCGGCGACCAGCGCGACGCGTCGTTGCATCATGGCACCTCGGGGCTCTCGGCCAGGCCGCGGCTGGTGACGAACTGGCAGCGCCGCCGCCGGAAGCGCCATCGCCCGGCGACGCGGACCAGCTCGTCGTCGTACAGGGCGGGCCGCAGGTGCAGATCTCCGGCCCTGACGAACAGCACCTGTGAGCGTGCCGTGGCGGTGTCCCCCCGGACGTCGATCCGCGAGACCCCGGTCAGGTGCAGCCCGCGCGGCGCGTCCCGGAACATCTGGGCGATGGCGTCGCGCCCGGCGAAAGTCCTTCCGTAGACGCGAAACTCGGCGTCGGGAACGAACAGGGCCACGCAGCCGTCGATGTCGCCGGCATCGAGGGCCAGCGCGTACGCGGCGATCAGGTCGCGGATCGCGGCTTCGTCTTCGGTCATTGCCCGGTCGCCTCGCGGAGGTGTTCGGCCGCCCCGCGCCGCAGCGCCTGCGATTCGGCCGCCAGGGTGATCATCCGGAAGCCCAGCTTCGCCATGACGCGACCCGTCGCGCCGTCGCCCGCGTGAATCCCGGTGAGCAGGCCCGCGGCGGTGGCGGCGGCGTGCACCCGGGATATGGCGTCGATGACCGCCGGGTGTTTGGTCGCGCCAACCACATCGACGCCCATCGACAGGGCCAGGTCCGCGGGCCCGACGTACAACCCGGCCAGGCCGTCGACGGCGCAGATCTCGCCCAGGCCCGACAGCGCCGCCGCCGTCTCGATCATCGCGAACACGCTCACCCGTGACTCCAGCGCGGCGACGTCGTGGCCCAGGTCGGCGCGCAACGGGCCGAAGCTGCGGATCCCCCGGGGCTGGTGGCGGGTGGCGGCCACCGCGGCGGCGGCCTGTTCCGCCGACTCGATCATCGCGATGAGGACGGCGTCGGCGCCGGCGTCCAGCACCCGCCCGATCGGCGCAGCGTCGGCGTTGGGCAGCCGCACCACCGTCGCGATGGGCACGTGGCCGAGCCGGCGCAGCATGCGCGCGATGTCGGCGTCGTCGAGGTAGCCGTGCTGGGCGTCGAAACCCACGTAGTCGTAACCGGCCCGGGCGAATTCCTCCGGCCCGAGCGCCGTCGGCCCCGTGATCCAGCCGCCCCAGATCGGGGCCGGATGGTTGCGATCGAAGACGCTCATCCGGCGATCGCGATCTTGATGCGCTCGGGGACCGGGCGGCAGGCCAGGTCGAACGCGGCCTGGACATCGTCGACGCCGAAGGTGTGCGTGAGGTAGGTGCGCAGCAGCTCGGGGTGCTCGTCGGCGAACTTGGCCGCGAGGTCCAGGACGCGTCGCCGGTCAAGCGTCACACCGGATTTCAGCGTCAGATTGTTGCGCAGCATCAGGCGCATGTTGATCGGGTAGGCGTCGTCGTCGGCCACACCGAAATAGAACACCGTGCCGCCCGGGGCGGCGGCCTCGATGGCGTGCCCCAGGGTGGCCACCTGGTGTCCGACGGCCTCGATCACGACGTCGGCGCGATCGCCGGGAGCCAGTTGGCTCACCCACCGGTCGCTGGTGGCGCGCACCGGGTCGTCCACGCCGAAAGCCGTTGCGTGGCAGGTGCGGTCGACGGGGTCGACGCCGGTGACGCGGCGCGCGCCGGCCGCCTTGGCGACGTAGGCGAACAGCAGGCCGATCGAACCCTGCCCGATGATCGCGACGTGCCGCCCGGACAGGTCCGGCAACTGCTCGCACGCGTACAGGACGCACGCCAGCGGCTGCAGGCCGATCGCCTCCGCGGGGCTCAGCGCCGGGTCGTACGGCGCCAGCATGTTGCCGTCGCTGATCACCCGCTCCATCAAGCCGTCGAACCCCGACGCCCAGCCCACCACGCGATCGCCGGCCCGGTGGTCGGGGTGCCGGCTGGCGATGACCTCGCCGGCCACCTCGTGGACCGGGAAGCCGTCCTTCCCGGCCGCGCTTCTGCCGTCGTCGCCCGGAAGCCGGCCCCGGTTGCCGCGGAAGGCCGGCAGGTCACTGCCGCAGACGCCCGCGGCCGAAAACTGCAGCAACACTTGGCCGTCGGTGAGGTGCTCGACCGTGGTGTCGGGGATCGAGGTCCGCTCGAACAGGTACGGCGCGATGATCCGGTAGGACCACACCTCAGACCTCCACCGGGATCTTGTTGTATCCCCATTGAAAGCTGGACGGCAGCCGGGTGGCGGCGTCGCCGCGGATCGCGAAGTCGGGCACCCGCCGCAGCCATTCGGCCAGCAGCACATCGATTTCCAGCCGGGCCAGGTGATACCCGATGCAGAAATGTTGGCCCCGGCCGAAGGCCAGCGAGCGGCGGATGGGCCGGTTCCAGATGAATTCGTCGGGCTCGGCATACTCCCGCTCGTCGCGGTTGGCCGACGCCAGCAGCGTGATCACGCGCTGGCCCGGCTTGATCGTCGTGTCGTGAATGGTGAAGGGTTTCCGCGCCGTTCGGGCGAACCACTGCGCCGGCGCGCAATAGCGGATCATCTCCTCGCGTGCGATCGGCACGTTGGTGACGGGATCGGCGCAGACCGCTTCCATCTGGTCGGGCCGTCGGCTGAGTTCCCACAGCCCGTGCGCGACGATCTTGGGCACCGTCTCCGTCCCACCGATGAAGATGCACAACATCTGGGTGGCGACCTCGACGTCGGACAGGGCGCTGCCATCGGGCAACCGATAGCCCAGTAGGCCGTCGACGACTGGGAGCGCATCGCCGGAGGAGGCGGCCCGGCGGCCCTCGACCACCGGTGTGAGGTACTCGAGGTAGTTGGGCCGGGCTTGCGCGGTGTCGACGCCGACGCCGGGCTCGGCCAAGCTGCCGGCGTTGACCGCGGCCAGCACCTGCGGGGCGAGATCGTCTGGCAGGCCGAGCAATCCGCACACCATCGAAGCCGCGACGATGCCGCCGTACTCTTGAGTCAGATCGAAGGAGCCCCGTGGCAGCAGCTCATCGAGGCGCTCGTTGGCCAGCGTTCTGATCCGTGCTTCCAGCCCGGCGACCGACCTCGGGCGTAACGGCGCCGAATGCGCGCGACGGATCTCGGCGTACAGATCGGTGTCGAAGACCGCGTGAAACGGCAGCGGGTGCAGCGGCGGATCGTCGAGCGGCCCGTCGTTGTGGGAAGCCAGCACCGACGCCGGGGGCAATGTGCCTTCCGTCGCGACGAACGTTCCGTCGTTGACTTCCAGCACCTGCCAGATGTCCTCGAAACGGGACAGCGCGAAGGTGTCCCACTGCGGCATGTAATACACCGGGTGCTCGTCGCGCAGGATCCGGTAGTAGGGCAGCGGGTTCGCCATGACTTCCGCGTCGAAGGGATCGTACGAGAAGGTCACTGCAGTGGCGATGGGGGTAGGGCCTGCAGAATCGAGTCTTCCCAGCCGTCGCGCAGGGCCGGCGCCACGCTCATCCACGTGACGATCTCGGCCGGCGGGCTCTCCTTCCAGGACGGGTAGTGATTGGCGAAGCACTCCCAGCCGCCGTCGAGCGCCCAGTAGTGGATGACCTCGTTGTAGCGAAACGTGGTGGTGAAGGAGCCCAGCCAGCGCTTGCCCGTGCGCTCCGACCACGGGACGTACAGGCGCTCCAGCTCGCGGATGTAGTCGTCCTGGCGCCCGGGCTTGGTCTGCATGATCTCCTGGATCACCAGCGGAGCAGCGAAATTCGTCTCGCGCAGCTGTTCCAGCGTCCTGTTGCTGGGACCGGGGTACATGATCCGCCCCTCCCCCGAGGCGCCGATGTCGGACAGGTACCCCGCCCACTTGCCGGCCGCGGCCTCGTGGCTGCCGCCGCGCGCCTGCGCTGCGCCGATGCGGGCGTAGTCGGCGAACCCGTCGATCTCCCAGATGACCGTGGCCTGCGGCCAGTGGCCGTTGTAGGGGGTGGTTTCCCAGATTGCGAACAGCCGGGCTCCGAGGTCGTCCATCATCGGCTGGTACGTGTCGGTGAAAGCCTCGGTGAAGCCGTCACTTCGCCCGGATCCCAGTGAAATCGTCTCGTGCAGGTAGAGCAGGGTGTGGCCGTAGTACTTCTTCATCAGTCGAGCCGGGTGGCGGCGTCGCACAGCAGCGTCTCGGTCGGATCGACCGGGCCGCAGCCGATTCCGGCCGCCGCCAGGGCGTGGCCCTTGAATCGGCGCGCGGCCATGCTGAGCACGTGCTGCGCCTGGTTCATCGCGCGGTCGACCGCCAACGGCCATCCGTCACCCCACAACGCGACCTCGGTCAACCGATCACCCATGGCCTCGAGCACCTTCTCGCGCACGCGGGCGTCGGCGGTGAATGCCTCGGCGCTGACCGCCAGGCTGTGGCTCCTCGCGGCCGCCGGATCCGGCTGCTCGTCGGAGTCCACTGCCCGCACCCCGAGGATCCGCAGCGCGCGGGTGTCGCAGCCGTGCGGCAACATGACGGTCACCTCCCAACCGGCCATCACGCGGTCATAGAGCCAGCCCCCGGCGGACTGCACGACATCGGCGGCGCTGGAAGCGACGACGTCCAACCGATATCGCAGACACTCACCATCGGCACGGGTCGACCGCGCGGACCTGACCCGGCCCTGGTGGCCGATGTTGAACGTTGGAGTGACCATCGTTGGTGTTTCCTGCAGCGCTCGTCCTGGGCTTGTTGTCACCGGACAGCGTGACACTTCGGGAAAAATTTGTAAAGGTCGCGGGCCGGTCAGGACCCGCGGCGTGCCTCGAGTTCGGCGAGAATCTCGTCGGTATGCTGCCCCAGTTCCGGCGCCACGGACCGCGGCGCCCACGGCGTGCCATGGAAATCCGCCGGTGTGGCCACCATCGCCACGCCGGCTTGTCCGTCGGGCACGTCGACGATGCCGCCCGCGGCGTGGAACTGCTCGTCGGCCACCACGTCCTCGAGCGAGTTGACCGGCGACCAGAAGAGGTCGGGTTCGCCCGCGAAGATCTGCGCCCACTCGTCCAGCGGGCGGGTCGCGAAGATCTCGTCCAACTCGGCGATCAGCGGCACCGCATTGGCGGCGCGGGACCGGGCGTCGGCGAACCGGGGATCGTCCGCCCACTCGGGCCGGCCCACGGCGCGGCACAGCGGCGGCCAGTGGCGATCGGCTTCCAGCCCGACGATCCAGAACCGTCGCCCATCACCGGCGGCGTAGTTGTTCATGCACGGGTTGCCCATCGATTCCCGCTGGCCGATCGCGATCTGCTGGCCGGTCAGCAGATAGGTGTTGAGGTCGAAGCCGACCGTGTAGGCACCCTGGCGGTACAGCGAGGTGCTCACCAATTGGCCCGCACCGGTGCGTTCGCGGGCGAGCAGCGCCGCGCACACCGCCGCGGCCAGGGTCATCCCGGCGGAGTGGTCACCCATGCCGCCGCGCTGGAACGGGGGCGTGTCGCCGGGCCGGGTGAGCAGGTGGGCCACCCCCGCCCGCGACCAGAACGCGGCCACGTCGTAGGCGGCGCGGTCGGCGTCGGGACCCGTCTCGCCGTACCCGGTGATCAGGCCGTAGACCAGCCGGGGGTTGCGGGCCGACACCGACTCGAAGTCCAGCCCGAGGCGCCGCAGCGCGCCGGGCCGCACATTGGTCACGAAAACGTCGGCGTCGCTGAGCAATTCGAGGGCGGTGTCGCGCCCCTCGTCGGTCGTGAGGTCCAGGACGATGCTGCGCTTGGACCGGTTGTCCATCTCGAACGGCGGGTTGACCCCTAGGTCGCACCCCAGCATCCGGCCGAACAGGCGGCCCGGGTCGCCCGTCGGCGGTTCGATCTTGATGACGTCGGCGCCCCAGTCGGCCAGGATCCCGCCGGTGGCCGGCCCGGCCACCCACACGCCGAGCTCGACGACCTTGACGCCCTCCACCGGTCCAGCCATGGCTAAGTTCCTACTCCGTGTTGCTGCCGCCTCTCTCAACCGGGTCACGCGGTCGACCATGGCGCTCGGGTAGCTCCCGGCGTAGGGTGCGCGTTGTGGGGGCCGGCCACGATATGCCAGACGACTTGTTGGATCGCAAAGTCATCCGAAGCGTCCGGGTCTTGGTTGGGTCCGAGGTCGGTGGCGTTCAGGCCGCGGCATTCGCCGAACGACACGCACGTAACGCAGCGGAACGCGACATCTGGGCGGCTTTGCGCGAACTTGAGCTGCAAACGCGCGAAGCGGTTTTCGATCAGCTGGGCGGAGCCGCCGCGCGATTCACCGCCACAAAACGCATGGCGAAGACCCTCGGTGGGGCGAATGGGGCGGCCGTGACGGTGTTGCCTCATCAGATGCAGATGCGCTCGCTGGTCGTCGCCACGAAGCTGTTCATCCCGCATTTCCGCAAGCTTGACCAACATTTCGCCGGTGGGCCCCGGGCCGCGTTCTTCCACTATGTCCTCGCGCACGAGCTCGCAATCGCCGAACTGGGTCGGCGAGCGCTCACACACGATGAAGATCCGCTGACCCCGGTCGAGGCACTGCTCGGCGATGTTCCGAAGTGATGGGTTTTGCCACCAGCACCGAGCAGCTCCCATCCGGGAACGCACGACGATTACCGCGACGATGACCGGGTAGCCGAGACGCTGACCCGAATATCGGGTAGTTGAGGGGAAACCGACTGATCTGAAACCAAATACAAAGGGGGCATCGGTCGCCAAGCTTGTCGTCATGTATCCAAAGCCGAAGGATACGGCGCACTTTGAGCGGTTCTACCGCGAAGTCCACGTCCCGCTCGTTGAAAGAATGCCCGGAATCAAGGACTATAGTTACCGCTACCCGACGGGGCCTGACAACCAGGAGGGTGCGTTCTTCTGCTTTTTCCATCGCAACATTCGACAGTCTAGAAGCGATCAAGGATGCGTTCGCTTCTCCTGCCGGTAGGGACGTGATCGCCGACATTCCGAACTATTCGCCCGATCATCACCCCACCATGTTGTTTCTGGAATCGATTGACGGCTGAAGCATCCGCTCATGCGGAGGCTCAGGAAGGAAGACCATGAGCCTGGTAGCCGGACGCGGTCCGCTCAGCACCGATCCGGCCGGGCGGTTCTCGCCGGCGATACCCACCGAGGTCGTGTACATCGAGCCACACCCCCGGCGCGTCCAAGCCTTCCGGGACGGGCGTCCGGTGATCGACACCGAGCGGGCACTGATGGTGCACCGGCGGGGCCGCCCGCTCAGCTACGTGTTTCCGGCCGACGAGGTCGGTGACCTCCCGGCGGAGCCGGAACCCGAGGCGCCGGGCTTCGTCCACGTGCCCTGGGAAGCCGTCGACACCTGGCTGGAGGAGGGCCGCGAGCTCGTCCACTACCCGCCGAATCCCTACCATCGCGTCGACTGCCGCCCGACGCGGCGCCGGCTGCGCGTCTCGGTCGCCGGCGCCACACTGGTGGACACCGACGACACACTGATCCTGTTCGAAACGGCGCTCGAGGCTCGTCTTTACGTCGACCCGAAGCACGTACGCACCGATCTGCTGCGGCGATCGGAGACGTCGAGCTACTGCAACTACAAGGGCTTTGCGACCTACTGGTCCGTCGCCCTCGACGACCGCACCGTCGACGACGTCGCCTGGAGCTACGAGGACCCACCCCCCGAATGCCTGCCCATCAAAGGATTCCTGAGCTTCGACACCGCCCGGGCGGATGTGACGGCCCAACTGCCACTCACTTGAGCCGCGAAAGTGCAACTGGCAACGCATTTCCCGAGTGCCGCCGTCGGCAGTTGCACCTTCGCGGCGAAATCAGGAGTAACTGGGGCGGCCCAGCTTGAGCGCGTGCTGCGCGATCATGTTGCGGAACACCTCCAGGGTTCCGCCGTAGATCCCCAGCGGTAACGAAAGGCGGTAAAGGTGTTCTGCCGCACCGTCGCTCGCGGCACCCTGGGCGCCGGTGGGCAGCGCCGACGCCGCCCCGAGGATGTCCATCAGGTCCGGGGTGATGTCGCGCATCGCCTGCGCGATCGCCACGCGACCGAACATTCCGGGCGTGGACAGCGCCGCCTCCATCCGTGCGACGGCCCGTCCGAGGCGGTATTTCACCGACTCGTCGTCCACTTCGGCAACGAGCCCCGCGACGGTGTCGACCACTTCGGCCATCAGATCGCCGTGGCCCGCCATCGCCGCAACGTATTGCAGCCCATGGTTTTCCGGGTCTACCATGCCGTGCTCGGAGTCCAGCGCCGCGCGCATCACCGTCCAGCCGCCGTTCACCTCGCCGATGCGGTGGAGGTCATCGACGCGCACGTCGCTGTAGTAGACGATGTTGGTGCGGTCGCCGTCCAGGGTGCGGATGGGTTGGATCTCGATGCCCGGCGAGTCGAGGGGGACCAGAAACATGGTCAGGTTCTTGTGTTTCGGGCCCTGCGGGTCGGTGTTGGTGAGCAGGAAGACGTACCGGGCGTTCTGCGCGTTCGAGGTGAACATCTTGGAGCCATTAATGATCCAGCTAGATCCATCCGCGTCCCGCACCGCCCGGGTCTTGCAGGTGGCGACATCGGAGCCGCCCTCCGGCTCGGTGTACCCCAGGCACAGCCGGATTTCGCCGGACAGCACGCCGGGCACGACCTTGCCGGCCAGCTCCGGCGCGCCGAATTGCTGGACCAGCCGGGCGACGACGGACGTGGTGCCCCAGTGGTACCACGGCGTGTGGGCCCGGGCGATCTCGAGTGCGAAGATGCGCCGTCGGACCGGGCTGAACCCGCCGTCGGCCTCCACCTTCCAATCCGAGGCCAGATAGCCGGCCTCACCGAGCGCCAAATGCACTCTCTCGTCGAAGTTTTCGCCGAACTCAAGCTGGCGGGCGAGCACCTCGTCGGTGACGTGCTTGGCGATGAAGGCCCGGGTCTCGTCGAGAAATTCCCGGTCTTCGGCGGAGAGTTCGACCCGTGAAAAGTCCATTTAGATCGCGTCGACCACCTGGGTTCGGAACCGGTCGAGGGTCTCTAGCGCGTGCGCCACGCTGTCGCCGGGCAGCCCGACGCTCACCCACGTCACGCCCACTGCCGCAAGCTTTTCCAATCCGTCGAGGTACGCGTCGGCGTTGAACTCATCGGACGCGGGGCTGCCGCCCTCGAAGTTGGTGAAGGTGACGTCGATCGCGGACCAGTCGCGGCCCGCCGCGTCGCAGCGCCGGCGCAGATCGTCGATGCCCTCCGTGAGGCGCTGCACCGAGTCGATCACCGCGGTGCCCGCGGTCTGGGCCAGCTGCGGCGGAGCCGGAAACGGGCACCAGCCGTCGCCGTACTGCGCGACGCGCCGGCGCGCGGTCGTCGTGTTGCCGCCGATCCAGATCGGTGGGCAGGTGGCCGGCCGCGGGTGGGCCGTGATGCCCCGGGCGGTGAAATGCTTTCCCTCGAAGGTGATGTCGTCGCCGGTCCAGATGGTCCGGATCACCTGCAGCGCTTCCTCGAACAGCTCGGCGCGCTCGTCGTAGTTCACACCCAGCGCCGCGAACTCGCGCTTGAGATAGCCCACGCCGACGGCCAGAGTGAAGCGGCCGCCCGAAAGCAGGTCCAGCGAGGCCCCGGACTTGGCCACCACGAACGGGTTTCGATACGGCAGCACCACGATGTTGGGGATCAGCCGCAGCGTCGTCGTTCTGGCGGCCGCATAACCCAGCGCCACAAAGGGATCCAGCGCGTCGTGCCCGCCGGCCTCCAGCCATCGCTGCGAGGGCGCCGGGTGGTCGGTGAAGCCGAACCCGTGAATTCCGGCCGCCTCGGCAGCTGCCGCCACCTTCCCGATGCCCTCCCCGCTCACCAGTTCCGGGTTATACGGATGGCTGTGCATCGGATGGGTGATGGTGAAGCGCATGACCGCGACCAGACGCTAGAACCGCGCGCGGGAATCGATGGCCGTGTCGCTGGTGCGCAACGGACGGATCAGCGCCTCCTGGGCAAACGAGCACAGCAGCTCGCCCTCCTCGGAGTGCACGGTGCCGCGCACGTACGACATTCCCGCGCCGACCTGGGTGCTCTCGTGGGTGTAGAGCAGCCAACCCTGCCACCGCACCGGCTCGTGGAACGCGACGGAGATGCTCATCGGCGCGGTGGACACGGTCAGGTGCGCCTGGGCGGTGCCAATGCCCGGGTGCGCGCGCATGGTGGTGGAAATGCCCAGGTGGCCGGTGAAGTACGCCAGCAGCGCCTTGGCCAGGTCATCCCGGGTGGGGATCGGCTCGTAACGCAGCCAGGCGTAGAGCTCCGGCGGCCCGACCTCGTCGGGGCTGTTCACATCGACGACGTCGACGAGACGCAGCTCGCGTCCGACCATCGGCATCGGCGAGGGGTGGGCTTCGGCGGGCCCGGCCACGTCGGGCCGCGGCAGATGGTGGCGAATGACGTCGTCGGTCGGGACGTCGGCCAGCACGGTGATGCTCAGGCAGCGCCGACCGTTCTGATGCACGGCGACCACCGCGGTCGCGGTGGACCGGCCCTCGGACACCACGTCGAGCACCAATTCGATCGGCGGCCCGACGGTGACCGCACGGGAGAACACCGCATGCGCCGAGCGCACGGACTTGTCCGGGAATCGTTTGGCCACCGCGACAATCGCCTGGGCGAGCACCTGGGTACCCTCCACCACCTGCCGTTCGTCGCCGACGGCGATCCCGGTGTCGGCGGTGAACCGATCCTGGCCCTCGGCCTGCACGTCGAAGAGATCCAGCAGGCCCTGCACCGTCCACTCGGTCTGCTCGGATTCCTCGGAAGCTTTAGTCAAGTCCGCTCCATCTCTCGCGCAGGCAGCTCACGGCTCAGCGTGACACTTTGAGTAGGATTTGTAAAGCTTGGCTAACAAACCGGGCGAGATTGACACCGGCACACGTCCTGCATGACACTTTCCCGATGTTTTGTAAAGGCCCGGCCGGATGATCCCCGAGCCCCTGGCCAACGGCTTCTGCTTCGGTGAAGGCCCGCGGTGGTTCGAGGGACTGCTGTGGTTCTCCGACATGCTCGGCGAGGCCGTCCACACCGCGGACATGCGCGGCTCGCTGACCACGTTGCCGCTGCCCGGGCGCTCCCCGTCCGGCCTGGGGTTCCGCCCCGACGGGTCACTGCTGATCGCCTCGACCGAAGACCGCCAGGTGCTGCGCTACGACGGCGAAACGGTCGTGACCATCGCCGATCTCGCCTACCTGACGCCGGCCAATCTGGGTGACATGGTCGTTGACGACGCCGGGCGGGCCTACATCGGATGCCAGGCGTTCTCCGGTGGCGCGATCATCCGCCTCGATGCCGACGACACCGCCGCTGTTGTCGCCGAGGACCTGGATTTTCCCAACGGCATGGTGATCACCCCCGACCGAAGGACGTTGATCGTCGCCGAATCGACGGCCCGCCGGCTGTCCGCGTTCACCATCGACGACGACGGTGGGCTCGGTGCGCGTCGGGTCTTCGCCGACGGCCTCGACGGGCCACCGGACGGCATCGCGCTCGACGCCGAGGGCGGGGTGTGGGCGTCGATGACGCTGGCCCACCAGTTCGAGCGGATCACCGAAGGCGGCGTGGTGACCGATCGGATCGACATGGGCGAGCGGGTGGCCATCGCGTGCGCGTTCGGCGGCCCCTCGCGCCGCACGCTGTTCCTGCTCTCCAGCACCGACGCCTATCCCGCGCGCCTGATCGGCACCAAGCTGTCGCGGCTGGACGCCGTGACGGTGGACACCCCCGGCGCTGGCCTACCCTGACACCCCGGGAGGTGGACGAGTGACGGATTCCTATTACGAGCTGATCGACGGCGCCGACCCGTTGGGTGAGAAGTTCCGGGCCACCGACCTCGCGCGCGGCACCTGGTCGGCCGCGATCCAGCACGGCGGACCGGTATCGGCGCTGCTGGTCCGGGCGCTGGAGCGCTGCGCCCGGCGCGACGACACCCGGCTGTCCCGCGTCGTCATCGACCTGCTGGGCGGGGTGCCGGCCGAGGGCGACCTGTGGGTGAGCTCCCAGGTGCAGCGCGGCGGCAAGCAGATCGAGTTGGTCAGCGCCGAGATGCTCGCCGTGGGTCCCGACGGCGAGCCGCGGCCGGTGGCTCGCGCCAGCGGCTGGCGGTTGCAGCGGCAGGACACGCGGGCAATTGCTCACGCCGCGGCCGAGCCGCCGCGGCCGCGGGCCGAGGCCCGCAACCGCAACCTCAAGGCGCTGGACTGGGACCGCAACTACGTGCACAGCCTCGAGTGGCTCTGGCTGACCGAGCCGCTCAGCGCGGGTCCGGGCGAATCCTGGATCAATCCGACGGTCGACCTCGTCAAGGGCGAGGCCATGACGCCGCTGGAGCGGCTGTTCGCGGTGGCCGACTGCGCCAACGGCATCGGCAGCAAGCTGGACATCACCAAGTGGACGTTCCTCAACACCGACCTCGCCGTGCACGTGTTCCGGATCCCCGACGGCGACTGGATCGGCATTCGCGCGGAGACCAGCTACGGGCCGGACGGAGTGGGGACGACGGTCGGCACGCTGTTCGACGAGGGGGGCGCGGTCGGCGCCATCCAGCAGTGTGTGCTGGTGCGGGCGCGTCCCGGCCGGGAAACGAAAAAACCGTGACACCTTGTCGATACTTCGTAAAGTTTCTCTTATGAGCCAACCGGCCCAAGCGGCAGAGTTCGACACCTCGACGCGGCAACGCATCCTCGACGCCACCGCCGAGGTGCTCGGCCGCAACGGCAAGACCAAGCTCAGCCTGTCGGAGGTGGCCGCCCAGGCGGGGGTGTCGCGCCCCACGCTCTACCGCTGGTTCGCCTCCAAAGAGGAACTGCTGTCGGCGTTTTCGCAATACGAGCGGCAGGCCTTCGAGAGCGGCCTGGTCAGGGCCACGGCCGGATTGAAGGGGGTCGACAAGCTCGACGCCGTGCTGCGGTTCATCGTCGAGTTCCAGCATTCGTACTCGGGCGTGCGCATGGTCGACGTCGAACCCGAGCACACGATCGCCCAGTTCGGTCGCGTCATCCCCGAGATGCGCGACGGGTTGCAACGGCACCTTTCCGGACCCAACGCGGCGGTGAAGGCCGCGACGGTCATCAGGATCGCGATCTCGCACTACATCGTCCGCAGCGACGATGCCGATCAGTTCCTGGAGCAACTGCGCCACGCCGTCGGGATCAAGGGCACCTCCTGATCCCCGCGAGGTGGGGGCACCGCCCGCTTGCGGGTGAGCGTGTTTGTACGGCAACACGCCGTATTGCGCGTACAACTGCGCACCCTCGCGGCAGGAAGGTTCAGTCGAACAGCACCGCGGCGTTGAGGTAGCCGGTCGGGTCCAGGGCGCTTTTGACCGCCCGCATCGCGGCGATGTCGGCGGCCTCCCGCGACATGCCCAGGTAGGGGCGCTTGCGGCTGCCGACGCCGTGCTCGGAGCTGACGTTGCCCCCACACCGCGCGATGAGGTCCATCATCGGCTCGTACAGCGCCGGCTCCTGCTCGACCGGGCAACGCAGCACGTTGAGGTGCAGATTGCCCTCACCGATGTGACCGAACAACACCGGCACCGCCTCGGGCACCCGAGCACCGATCAAGGCGACGGCCCCGCGGGCGAACCCGTCGATCGCCGACAGGGGCAGCGACACGTCGAACTTCAGCGGCGGCCCATACACGCCCAGCACGTCGGCGAGCGCTTCCCGCACGCGCCACAACCGTTGCTGCGCAGCGACATCCACGCCGACCGCCGGTTCGGCGCACAACCGCACACCGTCCAGGAGGTCGGCGAGCCGATCGGTCTGGTCGTGGTCGCCGGCCAGTTCCACGAGCAGCAGCCAGTCGCCGGCGACCGGCGCGCCGACCCCGAGATGCTCGGCAGTCAGGACCGCGGCCCGGCCGTCGATCAGCTCCAGCGCCGCGATCCCGTCGGCGTCCCGAAAGGTGCGCCCGGCCGCCACCAGCGCCTCGAGGTCGGCGAACCCGCAGACCGCCGTCGCCCGGTGCGACGGTGTGGGATGCAAGCGCAGGTCCAGCGCGGTGATCACGCCGAGCGTGCCCTCGGCGCCCACGAACAGCGCCGGCAGGTCATACCCGGTGTTGTCGCGGCGTACCAGGCTGTGGCGTCGCATCAGCGAACCGTCCGGCAGCGCCACCTGCAAGCCCACGACCTGCTCGCCCATGTTGCCGTAGCGAACGGTGCGCAGGCCGCCGGCATTGGTGGCGGCCATGCCGCCGACGGTCGCGGTGTCCCGGGCGGCCAGGTCGACGCCGAACACCAAACCCGCTGCGGCAGCGGCACTCTGAACGGCGGCCAGGGTGGCGCCGGCACCGGCCGAAACGCGGCGCTCGACGATATCGACGTCGCCGACGGCGTTGAGCCGTTCGGTGGACAGCAGGACGTCGTCGTGCTCGGGGACGGTGCCGGCCACCAGCGAGGTGCGACCGCCCTGCACCGTCACGTGCGACCCGGCGTCGCGGCATACCCGCAACACGTCGGCGACCTGCTCGGCGGACCCGGGTCGCACCAGCGCGCTCGCCTGCCCGCGGTAGCGGCCGGTGTAGTCCACGCTGCGGCCGGCCAGCACGTCGGTATCGGTGACGACGTGTTGGGAACCGACGATCCTTTTCAGCTCCACGAGCCTGCCTGGCATGCTCGCGGTTATAGCACCGCCGGATGGTCCCCGACCAAAGCCCCCGCTGCGCGATTCAGCCGACGCTGCGGTTTGTCCGCTCGCTGAGGAAGTTTGACCACGACACCACCTCGGGGTGCCGCTGGAGCAGGGCTCGCCGCTGGCGCTCCGTCATGCCGCCCCACACACCGAATTCCACGCGGTTGTCCAACGCTTCCGCGGCGCACTCCCGCATGACCGGGCAATGACGGCAGACCACCGCGGCCTTGCGTTGGGCGGCACCGGTGACGAAGAGCCGGTCGGGATCGGCGTGGCGGCACAAGGCCCTCGACACCCAGCCGGCGTCTTCGTCCTCGGCCGGGTTGCCGGCCACCCCCCGCATAACCACCCGGTGCGGCCGTTGACCGCCGGGCTGTGACCCTGACATGAGCAGTCCCCTTCTCCCGGCCCGAGATCGCCACACACGTCCTTGCCTGCATGAATTCCCGGCGTCGCGCCGCTTAAACGACACCAGTTGAATAATCGGCGGCCGCCACCGAAACCGTGGCCGAAGCCCCCGCGACGCCCCGGTTAAGGCCGACGGCTTCGCTTCAGAACTCCTTGTGCGGCACGTCTGTGACCAGCCCGCCGTCCATGACGAATTCGCTGCCGGTCGTGTAGGACGACTCGTCGCTGGCGAGGAACAGCACGAACGTCGACACTTCCCGCGCCTCGCCCGGGCGCCCCAAGGGAACCGTGACCATGTCCTCGGGCAGCTTCGCGGTCATCGGGGTGCGGATGAAGCCGGGGTGGATCGAGTTGACCCTGATGTTGAGCGGCGCGAGTTCCAGCGCCGCCGACTTGGCCAGGCCGCGCACCGCCCACTTCGACGCGACGTACGGGTGCACCGCGGGCGCGCCCCGCAGCCCCTCGATCGACGACACGTTGATGATCGACCCGCCGCCCGCCTCGGTCATCGGGTCGACGGCCACCCGCATGCCCAGGAAGGTGCCGGTCAGATTGACGTCAATCACCTTCTGCCACTTGCCCAGATCGAAATTTCTCAGCTGCCCCAGCGCCACGATGCCGGCGTTGTTGACCAACACGTTGAGCCTGCCGAATTCGCCGGTCGCCGTCGCGACCGCGGCATCCCACTGGTCGGGCTGGGTGACGTCGAGGTGGACGTAGCGCGCGGCGTCGCCGAGCTCGTCGGCCAGCGCCTTGCCCTCGTCATCGAGGATGTCGCCGATCACCACCTTGGCGCCCTCTTCCACGAGCATCCGGGCGTGCGAGGCGCCCATCCCGCGGGCGCCACCGCTGATCAGCGCAACTTTGCCGTCTACTCGTCCCACTCGGGCTCCTTTCGGTTACCTGACTACCAGGTTGTTCGGTGCGTACAGACCTTTGCCGGTGACCAGCGGAAGGTCGAGCGTGGTGCGGATGCCGGGCGGGGCCGCGATTACCGACGGGATGGCGTTGACGATGCGCCCGGCCGCGCCGACGATCGCGGCGTGGTTGTGGTCGCCCTTGCGGCTGCTCGGCACGATGTCGACCCCGTAAGACGGCTCGCCGGTGATTTCGACGCGGTACGAGCCGCCGCCGGAAGCGGGCTGGGGCCAGTCGGGACGCAAGTCGGGGCGCAACCGGGTGATGTGCTCGACGACGATGGCCGGGCGCCCCTTGGACATGCCGCAGATCTCGAACTGCAGCGCGGCCATGGTTCCCTTGGCCACGGGTCCGACCGCGATCTCGAAGTCCTCGGGCGCCGGCTCGCGCTGGCACGAGTCGGTGATCTCGTCGATCTCGATGCCGAGGCCGGCGGCCAGCTGACGGATCGCCGTCCCCCAGGCGATGCTCAGCACCCCGGGCTGCAGCAGCATCGGCACCTCGTCGAGCGGCCTGCCGAACCCCATGTAATGCATGACCTCGGCGCCGTCGTAGGTGGCGTAGTCGGCGATCTCCATGCAGCGCACCTGCTCGATGCTCTGGCAGGTGCCCGCCAGCGCGAACGGGATGAGGTCGTTGATGAACCCGGGGTCCACGCCGGTGATGAAGACGCTCGAATTCCCTTGCCGCGCAACGTCTTCCACGCGAGCGATGTACTTTTCGGGCATCACGCCCCACGGGTACTGCAGCAGCCCCGGCGACGACCCGACGACGTTGCCCCCGGCGGCCAGGATGCGCATGACGTCGGCCATCGCGTCGCGCAGGCGGGTATCGCCCATCGCGCAGTAGACGACGCAGTCGGGCCGGGTGGCCAAAATGGCGTCCAGGTCCCCGACGGCCGCCACGCCCGTCGCGGTGCCGGCGCCCAGGCCGACGCCGCACAGTTCCCCGGCGTCCTTGCCCACCTTTTCCGGCGTGGACACGCACACGCCCGTCAATTCGAACTGCGGGTTGGTGATCAGTTCGGCCAGGGCCAGCCCCCCGACGTTTCCGGTACCGACGTGCGCGACGCGGATAGCCATGCGAGTCTCCGTCCCTCGATCGCCCGAAACGTTTCTAGACAGTAGTCCACTATTTCTCAGGCACCCACGGCACCCAACTCGAGCCCCGACCCGGCAGAATTGAATCGCTGTGACACAACGTGAGGACGTCCAATTCGCATCCGGCGACGAGGCGATCAGCGCGTGGCTCTACCGGCCCGCGAGCGGTGATCCCGCGCCGCTGCTGGTGATGGCGCACGGCCTGGGGGCCGTGCGCACCATGCGACTGGACGCCTATGCCGAACGATTCAGCGGGGCCGGCTACGCCTGCCTGGTGTTCGACTACCGCAACTTCGGCGACAGCGGAGGCCGGCCGCGCCAACTGCTCGACATCAAGATGCAGCTCGCGGACTGGGCGGCCGCGGTCGCTTACGGCCGCACCCTCGAAGGCATCGATAACCAGCGAATCGGCTTGTGGGGCACATCGTTTGGCGGCGGACACGTGATCGCCATGGCCGCCCGGCTGCCGGGCATCAAGGCCGCCGTGGCCCAGTGCCCGTTCACCGACGGCGTCGCCTCGGCGCGCACGCTGAACCCGCTGATCTTCGCACGCATCGGTGTGCTGGCCGTTCGCGACCTCGTCGCGGCCGGGCTTGGCCGGCCACCGGTGATGGTCGCCGCGGCGGGCAAGCCGGGCGAGGTCGCCTTGATGAACGCCCCCGACGCGTATCCCGGGTACATGCGGCTGGTCCCCGAGGGCCAGCACGTGCCGAACGAGGTCGCCGCCCGGTTCGCGTTGAGGATCCTCAGCTACCGTCCCGGGCGCTGCGCCGCAAAGGTGCCCTGCCCGATCCTGTTCTGCGTGTGCGAGGCCGACTCGGTGGCTCCCGCGGTCCCCACGCTGCGCTACGCGGCCAAGGCTCCCCGAGGTGAGGTCAGGATGTATCCCGAGGGGCATTTCGACATCTATGTCGACGACGCGTTCGAGCGCGTGGTGGAGGACCAACTCGCCTTTCTCGGCAGGCATCTGAAGCACGCCAACGTGTAGCGCGGGCAAACTTGCGCGAAACGCCAGATTTCCCGAGGGCACGGTCTTAGTCTCTGTCAGTACCTAATACCCACGGTCGCGGGTAAGCCCGTTCGGCCGGGCGGGGTCCCAGTCTGTGGGGAAGGGCGGGGAGATGTCGGATCTGATCAGCACCCCGGAAACGCTGGCCGCCACGGCCGCCGACGTGCAAAGCATCGAGTCGGCCATCACCGATGCCCGCGCCGGCGCGGCGGCCCGGACAACGGGCTTGCTGGCGGCGGCGGAAGACGAAGTGTCGACGGCCATCGCGACCCTGTTCGCCACGTACGGCCGGCAATACCAGGCCGCCCTGTCCCAGGCCGGAATTTTCCACACCGAATTCACCCGGGCGCTGGCCGCCGCGGCGAGCACCTACGCGCAAGCCGAGGCCACCGGCGCCGCGCTGCTCGCGCAGACGCCGATCGCGGGCGGCGCGCCGACGGGCGGCAACCCACTGGCCGTGCAGTTGGCCGCCGGGGACCCGATGTACGCGTTGATCATGGGCGGCACCAACAACCCGATGCCCGACCCCAAATATGTAACCAGCGTCTTCAACGCGTACATCAAGCCGAATCCCCTTTTCTCCTCGGCCATCCCGCAGGGCCTGTTCACGCCCGAGCAGTTCTGGCCGGTGACCCCACAACTCGGCAGCATGACGTTCGGCCAGTCCGTCGCCAAGGGCGTCACGTTGCTGAACAACGCACTCCTGGGACCCACCGGCGTCATCACGCAAGGCAACAGCGCCGTGGTTTTCGGCTACTCCCAAAGCGCCACGATCGCCACCAACGAGATCAATGCGCTGCTGGCGGCCGGCTCACCCATCCCTGCCAACCAGTTGTCTTTCGTGCTGATCGGCGATCCCAACAACCCCGTCGGCGGCATCCTCGAGCGCTTCCCCGGTTTCTACATTCCGTTCCTGGATGTGGCGTTCAACGGCGCGACGCCGCAATCCCCGTGGCACACCACCGTTTACACCTACCAATACGACGGCATCGCCGACGCCCCGCAATACCCGCTGAATCTCGTCTCTGACCTCAACGCGTTCATGGGCTATTTCTTCGTCCACGGCCAATATCCCCTCTTGACGGCCACCCAGGTGGGCACCGCCGTTCCCTTGCCGACGAACGGCGGCAACACCGACTACTACATGCTGATGACGCAGAACCTGCCGCTGCTGGAGCCGATCCGCGCGATCCCCTACGCCGGTCCGCCGATCGCCGACATCTTCCAGCCCGATCTGCGGGTGCTCGTCGACCTGGGCTATGCGGACTACGGCACCGGCGCCAACTACGCGAACGTTCCGACCCCGGCCGGGTTGTTCGATCTTCCGAATCCGTTCACGGTCATCCCGGACCTGGCCCTGGGCGCCGTGCAGGGCCCCTACGGCGCCGCGGTCGAAATCGGTGTGGAGGCGGGGCTGCTGTCGCCCTCGCTGTTCCCGAACACCTATCCGTGGGTCCCGTCCATCGACCCCGGCCTGAATGTCTCCTTCGGCCAGTCGAGCACGACGCTGCTGTCGATCCTGAGCGGCGCCACGGGCAGCGTGCTGCACATCATTCCGCCACCGAACTTCGGCTGATTCTCCCGCCGCTCCGTCAGGGGCCGAGCGGACAGCTGTTGCGGACCGACTCGTCGCGGATCAGTCCCCGCAGCAGCGCGGTGCTGAACTCGGCGGCGATCTCCTTGGCTGTGCGCCGGCCGCTCGGCCGCAGCCAGCGGTAGCTGCCCAGCGTCATCCCGATGTAGCCCAGGGCCACCACGTGCGAATCGCATTCGAAGAACTCGCCGCTGGCGATGCCGCGGTCGATGAGCCCGTGCACATGCTCGTAGACCTGGGCCTCCTTCTCACGGACCTCGGCGACCTGCTCGCTGGTGAACCATTCGGTGATGTAGGGCTGCTCCTGGAAGTAGACGGCGGCCCGCTCGGGATTGGCCGCGATCCCGGTGAGCAGGCGGACGGTGTATTGGTAGAGCGCCTCGCGGGCCGTCCATGACGGATCGTCGTGCACGGCGGCCAGGGTGCCCTCGGCGGCCTGGCGGTAGATGTCGAACAGGATCAGCGACTTGCTCGCGTAGTAGTGGTAGACGGTCGCCTTGTTCAGGCCGATCACGTCGGCGACGTCGTCCATCCGGGTGCCGTGATAGCCGCGCGCGGCGAACAGCTTGGTGGCAACGGCCAGCAACTCTTCGCGGCGGGTCATCCCGTTGTCGGACGCCATTCGTACTCTCTATCGTCACAGTCGGCGGGCCGCGGACGGGCCCGGATAAGGCAAAGTACCAATCAACTGGTTGGACAGTTTAAGGGCATCGCCGCTGTCGCACCGACGGCTCGGCGACTACGATGGTGTGTCGAACTGGTCGCGAGTCGAGAGGTGGGGACATGGATCCGAGTCCGGACTATGACATGAGCGACGAGATCGAGTTCTTCTTCAAATACGTGCCATGGGGTCTGCGCGGCGTCGTCGACGGCAACGGTTACCCGCCGCCGGCCTACCCGCCCGTCTAGACCGCTACAGCGCCTTCAGCTCCTCGGCGACCTCGGTCACCGATTTCTTCGCGTCCCCGAACAGCATCGTCGTCCCCTCCGCGTAGAACAGCGGGTTGTCGATGCCCGCGAAACCGGAGTTCATCGACCGCTTCAGCACGATCACCGACTTCGCCTTGTCCACGTTGAGGATCGGCATTCCGTAGATCGGGCTGGACTGCTCGTTGCGGGCCGCCGGGTTGGTGACGTCGTTCGCGCCGATGACGATCGCGACATCGGTGCGGGCGAACTCGTCGTTGATGTCGTCCATGTCCTTCATCGCGTCGTAGTCGACCTCGGCCTCCGCGAGCAACACGTTCATGTGTCCGGGCATGCGGCCGGCGACCGGGTGGATCGCGTACTTCACCGGCACGCCCTTGTCCTCCAGCAGCGACGCCATGTCCTTGACCGCATGCTGGGCCTGCGCGACGGCCAGGCCATAACCGGGCACCACGATGACCTGGTTGGCGTAGGCCATCTGGATCGCGGCGTCGGCGGCCGAGGTCGACTTGACGTGCTTGTCGCCGCCGCCGTCACCGCTGGGCGCCACGCCGCCGCCGCCGAAACCGCC
Organism: Mycobacterium sp. E787; assembly: GCF_001668725.1. Lineage (GTDB taxonomy): Bacteria > Actinomycetota > Actinomycetes > Mycobacteriales > Mycobacteriaceae > Mycobacterium. Next base: position 150,441 of record NZ_LZKL01000127.1, read on the forward strand.
CGCGACGATCGCGGGAATCGAGCGGTTCATCGCCTTGGCCATCAGGTTCGTCAGGATCGAACCGGACGCGCCGACGATCATGCCCGCCACGATCATCGCGGTGTTGTTCAGCGCCAGGCCGGCCGCGGCGGCCGACAGCCCGGTCATCGCGTTGAGCAGCGAGATGACCACCGGCATGTCGGCGCCGCCGATGGGCAGCACCACCATCAGGCCCAGCACGCCCGCGGCGGCCAGCAGGCCGATCATCCACCACAGCGACACCCCGCCGCTGCCGGGATGCGCGTGCAGGCCGATGACCACCGCGGCGCCCACCGCCGCGGCCAGCAGCAGCAGGTTGATCGGTTGCTGGGCCTTCCCGAAGCCGATCGGTGATCCCGAGATGATCTCCTGCAGCTTCCCGAACGCGATGATCGACCCCCAGAACGAGATCGACCCGATGATCGCGGCGAACAACGACGCCACCACGATGTGCACGGTGGGTGACTCGCCATGCTGGAACGCCGAGAAACCTTTGGTCTCAATGAATTCCGCGAGCGCTATCAGCGCGACCGTGCCGCCGCCGACGCCGTTGAAGAAGGCCACCAGCTGCGGCATGGCGGTCATCTTGGTCAACCGCGCCGGGGGAACCCCGAGCACGACGCCCACGACCAGGCCGGCGATGATGAGCACCCATTGGTCGGTGTGCCGGATCTTGATCAGTGTCGCGCCGACCGCGATGGCCATGCCCACCGCGGCGATCAGGTTGCCCCGCACCGCGGTCTTCGGGCCGGTCAGGCCCATCAAGCCGTAGATGAAGAGCGAGAACGCGACGATGTAGAGAACGGTGACGAGGTAGTTCATTTCGCCGCCAGATCCTCGGTCTGCACGGGCTTGACTTTCTTCTTGCCCTTGAACATGCCCAGCATCCGGTCGGTCACGATGAAACCGCCGATCACGTTCAGCGTGCCGAACACCACGGCGACGAACAGGATGATCTGTACCGCCAGCGACGGGTGCTCCACGGTTCCGAACACCACGAGCGCGCCCAGCACCACGATGCCGTGGATGGCGTTGGTCCCCGACATCAGCGGCGTATGCAGGGTGTTGGGCACCTTGGAAATCACGGCGAACCCGACGAATCCGGATAGCACCAGGATCGCCAGGTTGGCCAACAGCTCGTCATACATCTCTAGGAGTCCTCTCCGCGCGGGCGGGTCACACAGGCCGCCGCGACCACCTCGTCGCCGAAGTCGGGCGCCAGCTTGCCGTCCTTGATCAACAGCTCCAGCAGCGCGGTGATGTTCTTGCTGTAGAGCTCGCTGGCGTGCTCGGGCATCGTCGCCGGCAGGTTCAGCGGCGCGGCGATGGTGACGTCGTGCTTGACCACGGTCCGCCCGGGCTCCGTCAGCTCGCAGTTGCCGCCGGTCTCCCCGGCCAGGTCCACCACCACGCTGCCCGGCTTCATCGCTTCCACGGCCGCGGCGGTCACCAGGCGCGGCGCGGGCTTGCCCGGCACCAGCGCCGTGGTGATCACCACGTCGAAGCCGGCGATCGCCTCCTCCAGCGCCTTCTGCTGCTGGGCGCGCTCCTCGTCCGTGAGCTCGCGGGCGTAGCCGCCCTCGCCGGCCGCTGTGATTTTTGAGATGCCGACGTCGAGCCACTGCGCGCCCACCGACCGCACCTGGTCGGCCACCTCGGGACGCACGTCGTAGCCGGAGGTCCGCGCCCCCAGCCGCTTGGCCGTGGCAAGCGCCTGCAGCCCGGCGACCCCGACACCGAGTACCAGGACCGAGGCCGGCTTCACGGTACCCGCGGCCGTCGTCAGCATCGGGAAAAACCGCGTCGACTCCGAGGCCGCGAGCAGCACCGCCTTGTAGCCGGCCACGTTGGCCTGCGACGACAGCGCATCCATCACCTGGGCCCGCGAGATCCGCGGGATGGCCTCCAGAGCGAACGCCTGCACACCGGCGTCGGTGAGCGCGCCGATCAGGTTGTCGGGATTGCGCGGGGCCAGGAAGCCGATCAGCGTCTGACCGCTGCGCAGCCTGCCGACCTCGGCCGCGGTCGGCGGGGCGACCTTGACGACGACATCGGCGGCCCAGGCGTCGCCGATGCCGGCCCCGGCCTCGGTGTAGAGCTCGTCGGGAAGCAGCGCGCCTTCGCCCGCGCCCGCCTCGACCACCACCGCCACACCGCTACCGACCAGCGACGCGACCGCCTTGGGGACCAAAGCGACGCGCCGCTCGTCGGTCCCGGACTCGGCGACCACCCCCACCTTGAACGTGTTGGCCTGCGCATCTGTCATGGCGCCTACATCCACTTCCCTTATGTCTTTGGCTTGCCGCAGACACCCTAACCGCCGCTACCAGAGCGGAATCTCTTGACCGTGTTCCGACTCCTGACGAGGGCCGAAGTACCGGCGCTCCGATTCGTCGATCGGCACGTCGTTGATGCTCGCCTCGCGCCGCGCCATCAACCCCGACGGGGCGAATTCCCACAGCTCGTTTCCGTAGCTGCGGTACCACTGGCCCGTGCGATCGTGGCACTCGTACTGGAACCGCACGGCGATGCGGTTGTCGTGGAAGTCCCACAAGCTCTTGCGCAGCGCATAGTCGAGCTCGCGCTCCCATTTGCGGGTCAGAAACGCAACGATCTCCTTGCGGCCCACGACATGCTCGCTTCGATTGCGCCACTGCGAGTCCGGCGTGTAGGCCAGGCTGACCCGTTCGGGATCGCGGGTGTTCCAGGCATCCTCGGCCGCCTGCACCTTCTGCATCGCGGTTTCGTAGGTGAAGGGAGGAAACGGGGGGCGGGATTCGGTCATGAGGTACATCGTGCTCGACGGGAATCGCGACACATAAACGTCTGCGACGACACGCCTGCGCCGCTCGCAACCGTCTATATCTCGCGCGCTGGCGACCTGACGCGCCCTGTTACCGCACGTGTCCTATCGTGGCGGTCATGGACTTCGCGATGTCGGCCAAAGCCAGCGACTACCACAAGCGACTGTCCGACTTCATGATCGAGAACGTCTTTCCGGCCGAGGCCGAATACGACAAATACCGTCACGAGGCCGGCCCGGACGACCACACCGTTCCGCCCGTCATCGAGGAATTGAAGACGAAGGCCAAGCAGCAGGGACTGTGGAACCTGTTCCTGCCCGCCGAGTCGGGCCTGACCAACCTGGACTACGCCCCGCTGGCCGAGCTGACCGGCTGGAGCCTCGAACTCGCCCCGGAGGCGATCAACTGCGCGGCGCCGGACACCGGCAACATGGAGACCCTGCACCTGTTCGCCACCGAGGAGCAACGCAAGCGGTGGCTGGAGCCGCTGCTGGCCGGAGAGATTCGCAGCGCCTTCTCGATGACCGAGCCGGCGGTCGCCAGCAGCGACGCCCGCAACATCGAGACCTCCATCGAGCGCGACGGCGCCGACTACGTCATCAACGGCCGCAAGTGGTGGACGTCCGGGGCGTCGGACCCGCGCTGCAAGATCCTGATCGTGATGGGCCGCACCAACCCCGAGGCGGCCAGCCACCAGCAGCAGTCGATGGTCCTGGTGCCGATCGAGACGCCGGGCGTGACCGTCGTCCGCTCCACAACCGTCTTCGGCTACCAGGACCAGCCCGGTCACTGCGAGATCATCTACGACAACGTCCGGGTGCCGGTCACCAACCTGCTCGGCGAGGAGGGCGGCGGCTTCGCCATCGCCCAGGCCCGGCTGGGTCCGGGCCGCATCCACCACTGCATGCGCGCGCTCGGCGGCGCCGAACGTGCTTTGGCCCTCATGGTGGACCGGGCGAAGACCCGGGTGGCCTTCGGCCGCCCGTTGGCCGAACAGGGCGTGGTACGGGAGGCAATTGCCAAGTCCCGCAACGAGATCGACCAGGCCCGGCTGTTGTGTGAGAAGGCGGCGTGGACGATCGACCAGCACGGCAACAAGGCCGCTCATCTGCTGGTCTCGCAGATCAAGGCGGTGGCCCCGACGGTCGCCTGCGACGTGATCGACCGCGCGATCCAGGTGCACGGGGCCGCCGGTGTCAGCGACGACACGGTGCTGGGGCGGATGTACGGCTGGCATCGGGCCATGCGGATCTTCGACGGGCCGGACGAGGTGCACATGCGGACCATCGCGCGTGCCGAGATCGGCCGGGAGCAATCCGCGCTCGCCGCGGCGGTCACCGCGCGTGGCTGAGGCGGCGGTCCGGGAACTGTCCGGCGCGTGGAACTTTCGCGACGTCGCCGACGGCGTGGCCGCGCTGCGCCCCGGTCGGTTGTTCCGGTCCGGCGAGCTGAGCCGCCTCGACGACGACGGACGGGCCACGCTGCGCCGGTTGGGCATCACCGACGTCGCCGACCTGCGCGCGTCCCGCGAGGTTGCCCGGCGCGGTCCGGGGTTGGTGCCCGATGGCGTCGAGATCCACCTGCTGCCGGTACCAGACCTGTCCGACCAGGAAGCCGACGCCGCCGCCCCGCACGAAGAGGCGTTCCAGCGGCTGTTGCGGGGCGAATCCGACGGGTCGGACGAGTCGGTCAACGAGACCGCCGTGCGCTTCATGACCGACGAGTACCGGCAATTCCCGACGCGCAACGGGGCGCAGCGCGCGCTGCGCCGTGTCGTCACGCTGCTGGCCGCCGGGCGCCCGGTGCTCACGCACTGCTTCGCGGGCAAGGACCGCACCGGCTTCGTCATCGCGACGGTGCTCGAGGCCGTCGGCGTCGATCGCGACGCGATCGTCGCGGACTTCTTGCGCAGCAACGAGGCCGTACCCGAGCTTCGGGCGCATATCTACGAAATGATCCAGCAGCGCGGCGACACCGAGCTGACCCCGGAAGTGGTGACCTTCACCGAGGCGCGGCTGTCCGACGGGGTCCTCGGCGTCCGAGCGGACTACCTCGCCGCCGCCCGTCAAACGATCGACGACGAATTCGGTTCGCTGGGCGCGTATCTGAACGACGCCGGTATCACCGATGCCGACGTCGACCGGTTGCGCACCGCGCTGCTCGGCTGAACCGCCGGCTCCCGAAATCCCTTCGCACTCAATCGCGCCCACAGCCGGGCCCAACGCTTTGACGCAAACGCCGGACAGGATGGCGGCGTCACCCTACGCTGACGGGGTTCGCGTCTTTTGGTCGGGAAAGGATCGGGCCCGTGACGTATCTGATCGCTGAGCCGCAGGCGCTGGCGTCTGTCGCGGCCGAGCTCGACGGGATTGGTTCGGCATTCAGTGCCGCCAACGCCGCAGCGGCAGCCCCGACCTCGGGGCTGGCGGCGGCGGCCGGCGATGAGGTGTCTGCGGCCATCGCCGAGGTGTTCGGCGCGGTCGGCAAGGAGTATCAGGCCGTCGTCACGCGGTTCGCCGCGTTTCACAACCAGTTTCGGCAGGCGCTCGCGTCCGCCGGAATCGCCTATGCAGACACCGAGGCCGGCATCGCCACCACCTTAGGGCTGGGAGCACCCGGTGCGCCCGCCCCGGCATTGCCGGCGGCCACGATTCCCCCGTTTACCGCCAACCAGTTGTCGTACTTCATCGGTGGCACAGGGGTTCCCATACCGTCGAGCTCATTCGCAACCCGGGCCAACAACCTCTACGTCCGTTCGATGAACACCCTGGCGGAGCTGTACACGCCGGAGGAGTTGTACCCGCTGACCGGTGTCAAAAGCCTCACCCTCAACCAGTCGGTGGCCGAGGGCGTGACCATTCTGGACAACACGCTGTACAACACGATCCATGGCCAGGGCCAAACGGTGACCGTCTTCGGCATTTCGCAGAGCGCCATCATCTCGTCGCTGGAGATGCAGAACCTGGCCAACGGCACGTCCCTCTTCGGCGCGAACCCGCCCAGCGTAAGCCAGCTCAACTTCGTGCTGACCGGCAACGAGGTGAACCCCAACGGCGGCCTGCTGTCGCGGTTCCCGAACCTGTCGCTGCCCGCCCTGGGGCTGGATTTCTATCCCGCGATGAACGCCAACACGCCCTACCAGGTGGCCAACTACACGCTGGAATACGACGGATTCGCCGACTTCCCGCGATACCCGATCAACGTCCTTTCCGACCTCAACGCGGTCGCGGGCATCGTCTTCGTGCACACCACCTATCTGGATCTGACGCCCACCCAGGTCAACAACGCCATTCAATTGCCGACGTCGCCTGGTTACACCGGCAACACCACGTACTACATGATTCCCACGGCCGACCTGCCGCTGCTGAAGCCTCTGGATGCGATCCCGGTCATCGGCAAGCCCCTGGTCGACCTGCTCCAACCGGACATGAAGGTATTGGTCAACCTGGGCTATGGTCCCGACCCCACCCTCGGGTACTCGACGAGTTACGCGGACGTGCCGACGCCGTTCGGTTTGTTCCCGAATGCCAATCCGGGCACCGTGTTCAATGCGCTGGCCGCCGGCACCCAGCAGGGAGTCCACGACTTCTCGCTCGACCTGCAGCAGATCGCCTCGCAGCCCACCGCGGTCGTACCGCAGTTCTCCTTGCCGATCGCGCCGGGCCCGACGACGCCGGCCAGCTTCCCGTCGCCGCAACAGGTCTTCAACACCGTCAACACGATCGTCTCGACCGACTACGCCGTCGCGCTGCCCACCGCTGACATCGGTTACACCCTCGCCACCACGGTGCCCTTCTACGACTCCGAGCTTTTCCTGAGCCAACTCGGGCAGGGCAACCTCATCAACGCGATCGGGTATCCGATCGCCGCCGATGTCGGATTGGGAACGGTCGCGGGCGGGGTCGAGTTCCTGACCATCGCCTCGGCGCTCTCGAGCAACGTCAAGGACATCCAGAGCCTCATTCCCTAACGCGGCCAAAGCCGTTGCCAAAGACAAGGGCGCAAAACGCCACCAAGAACGCCCGATCACTCCTAAGCTAGCTGTGCCGGTTTCAGCGATGCGCCTGGTCATCGGGTCGGCAGCGTCGTCGAGGCCAACACGAGTTCCTCCGTGTCCGGAAGGGAAAAGCCGATGACGAACCTGTTCACGCAGCCCCAGATCGTGGCGACGGCCGCAGCGGATGCATCGGCGATCGGATCGGCGCTCAACGAGGCGAAGGCGGCCGCCGCGGGTCCCACGACGAGCGTGGTGGCGGCGGCCCAAGACGAGGTGTCCGCCGTCACCGCGCAACTCTTCGGCACCTACGGCCAGGAGTACCAGGCGCTGCTCCGCCAGGCCTCCGCATTCCACGAGCAGTTCGTGGCGGCGCTGGCCGCCGCCGGGGGCGCCTACGCGCAAGCCGAAGCCCAGATCGCCGGCACGCTGGGTCTCACCGGTGGAGCCGGCCCGGCGTTTTCGGCGGTGACCACCGCGGCGGACCCGACCGTCAAAGCCATCTTGATCATGACCGGCAGCGGCACCGCCAATCCCCCATCGAGCTACATCGCCAACGTCACCAGCCGCTACCTGACGCAATTCACGAGCGCTCTCCCCCCGATCCCCGTGACCACGGCCGAGGGGTTGTATCCGTACACCGGCACCAAAGACCTGACGCTGGACATCTCCCTGGCCCGCGGCGTCACCGCGCTCGACAACGCGATCAACCTGCAAATCACCCCGTTCCTGCACGGCGGCAGCGGCTCCGTCTCCATCCTGGGCTACTCGCAGAGCTCGATCATCGCCTCGCTGGAGATGCCGAAACTGCTCGCCGAGGGGTTCACGAATGGAACGGCCGGAAACCCGATCCAGGCGTACTTCACCCTGCTCGGTGACCCGGCGAATCCGAACGGCGGGCTGCTTTCCCGGTTCCCCGGCCTCAGCTTCCCGAGCCTGGGCGTCACGTTCGGCACCTCGACACCCAGCAACGACTTCCCGACCACCATCTGGTCGCTCGAATACGACGGCTTCGCCGACTTTCCGCAATATCCGATCGACGTCTTCTCCGACCTCAACGCGCTGGCCGGCATCGTGTTCATCCACGGCACCTATCCGCACCTGACGAACGCACAACTCGCGTCGGCCATCGCGCTGGGGCAGTCCGGGAATCCGTCGATGACGACCTACAACATGATCCCTACCGACAACCTGCCGCTGTTGACGCCGCTGCGGGCGCTGCCGGTGATCGGAAACCCGCTCGCCGACCTGATCCAGCCGGACCTGAAGCTCATCGTCAACTGGGGCTACGGCGACCCCAACTTCGGTTGGTCAACCGGCCCGGCCGATGTCCAGACCCCGTTCGGGTTCCTGCCGCCGCTCAGCGCAACGACGGAACTGGGGGCGCTCCTGCCCGGCGCCACCGCACAGGGAGTCAACGCCTTCGTCAACGACATGTCGCACCTGGCGGGCTCGCTTCCCGGGGCCGCCACGTCGGGCGTCGGCGCCCTGACCCTGCCACCCTCGGCGTCGATCCCCACGACGATCACCGGCGTCCTCCAGGGCATCCAGTCGGCGAACACCAACATCGTCGGCACACTGACGGGCGACTTCTCGACCGCCTATTCCGCCCTGCTGCCGACGGCCGACATTGCAACCGCGGTCGTGGTCACCCTGCCGTCCTACGACGTCAACCTGTTCCTGAACGGCATCATTCAAGCCGTCAACGGCGATCCCATCGGCGGCCTCACCAATGCGTTCGGCCAGCCGATCGCGGCCGACGTCGGCCTGACCACGCTCGCGGGTGGTTTCGAGTTCCTCGCCATCGAGAACTCGCTCGACACCATCTTGACCGGAACCCCGAACCCCGGGCCCCAGTGATCGACGTCTGCCGGGCTGCCCGCTAGGGCTTTAGCACCACGTTGCCGAGCACGCCGCCGTCGGCCAGGCTCGCGCAACGCGACCGCGCCCTCTGACAGCGGATACCGCTGCGGCGGAGGCGGTTTCAGCCCGGGGAACACCAACTGGCTCAGCCCCCAGGAGAACAGGGCGGCCGAGCCCGTGAACCCCGCGGGCGCGACGACGGGCGTGCTGGCCGGCGCGGGGGATTATCCTGCGCGGCGGCCCGACCCGTCGGGCGGACGCAAAGCGGTCAAAAGCCAGACAATCGGATCGTGCCGCTCTACGCTGCCTAACTGACCTTCGCAGTGGTTCGGTCTCAAATCATTTGCGTCCGTCGTCGGTCGGGCACGGCAGGACGCTGGTGGAGAAGGGATGAGCCGATGACGTACCTGCTTGCGCAGCGCGAGACGATGGCGGCGGCCGCCGCGGACGTCGCAAAGACGGGTTCGGTGATCAACCAAGCCAGGGCGACTGCGGCCGGCCGGATAACCGGCGTGGCCGCGGCGGCCGGTGACGAGGTGTCGCTGGCCGTCGGCACGCTGTTCAACAGATTCGGCCTCGAGTATCAGGCGATGGTCACACAGGCCGGGGCGTTCCACGCGGCGTTCGCTCAGGCACTGGCCGCCGCCGAGGGTTCCTACACCCAAGCGGAGGCCGCGGCGGCGAACGCGCTGACGGGCGGTGCCGGCCCCGTCGCTGCGATCGTCAACGCCGTTGCGAATGACCCGGACATCACCTTGGTCGCGGGCGGCAGCGGCAATCCGATACCCGGCGCAACGTACATAACGAACCTGGTCAACAACTACGTCACGCCCAACTTCCCGAGCTTCACCCTCGGCAACGCCCAGGTCATGTACGAGCCGAACGGGGCATATCCGATATACCCGGTGAACAACGGCATCAAGGGTTTGACCTTCGACACCTCGGTCTCCCAGGGTGTCACGATCCTGAACAACACGCTGGTGGCGACGGGCCCGGGGCTGCATCCGCTGCTGTATCCAGGCTCGCCGAACAACGTTGTGTTCACCGGCTTTTCGCAGAGCTGCGTCGTCGCCTCGCTGGAAATGGAAAAGCTCGCGGCCATGGGCGCCGCGGCCCCGACGGCAAGCCAACTCGGCTTCGTCCTGCTGGGAAATCCCATGACCCCCAACGGCGGCCTCTTCACGCGCTTTCCGGGTTTCACCAGCCCGAGCCTGGGGGTCACCTACTACGGCGCGACCCCTCCGAACACGATCTACCCGACCGTCAACTACACGCTGGAATACGACGGTTTCGCCGATTTCCCGAAGTATCCGCTCAACGTCCTGTCCGACCTGAACGCGCTTGCGGGCATCTATTACGTGCACCCCGACTACTACCTGATCAATCCGCAGGCCCTCCCGCCCGGCTACCAGCTTCTGACGTTGCCGACGTCGCCCGGCTACTCCGGCGTCACCAAGTACGAAATGATCACCGTCCCGAATCTGCCACTGCTCGATCCGGTGCGCGCAATCCCGGTCATCGGCAACCCGCTCGCGGACCTGCTGCAACCGGACCTGACGTATCTCGTCAACTGGGGCTACGGCAACCCGGCCTACGGCTATCCGACCGGGCCGGCCGACGTGCCCACGCCGTTCGGGTTGTTCCCACCGCTCGGGGCGACCACTGCCCTGGGCGGCGATCTGATCTCCGGAACCCAGCAGGGGATCCTCGCCGCCGCCAATGACCTGAGCGCGCAAGCGGCCCAAGGATTCCCGTCGCCGTCGAGCCCGTCGGACCTTTGGAACCTGGCGAGCATTCCCAGCCTGCAGACGTACAACCCGTTGGTAGCGCTGACCGCCCCGCAAACGACGGCCTCGAACGTCATCAACACCCTGGCGGACGCGTTCTCGACGGCGTACGCGACGCTGCTTCCGACGGCCGACAACGTGACCGCGCTCTTCACCGCCCTCCCGGCTTACGACCTCACGCTGATCTCGGACGGGATCTCGCAAGCCCTCAACGGACAAGTCGTAACCGGACTTGCCAATGCGCTCGTCGGACCCATCGCCGCGGACACCGCCTTGAGCCTGATCATCGGCGCGGGCGAGGGCCTGGTGCTGTTGGGCGCGACACGGTCGATCGCCGCCGATCTCGCGAGCCTGCTCTGACCCGAAACCGGTCCGCGCTCAATTACGGCTCCAGCACGACCTTGCCGAGCACGCCGCCGTCGGCCAGGCTCTGCAACGCGACCGCACCCTCCGAAAGCGGATAGCGCTGCGGCGGAGGCGGTTTCAGCCCGAGGAAAACCAACTGGCTCAGCCCCCAGGAGAACAGCGCGGCCGAACCCGGGACCTTGTTCAGGTACTCGCCCCACGCGACGCCCACCACGCTGACGTTGCGCAGCAGCAGCCGGTTGACCTTGACGGTGGGGATGCCGCCGGCGGCGAAGCCGATCACCAGCAGCTTGCCGTCGATCGCAAGGACGCGCACCGCGTCGTCGAAGGCCGGCCCGCCGATCGGGTCGACGACGATGTCCACCCCACGGCCGTGGGTGTAGTCACGCACCCGGTCGGCCCAGCCGTCGACCAACGGCACCACCAGGTCGGCGCCCAGCGAAGCGACATAGTCGGTCGCCGCCTCGCGGTGCACGACGGCCAGCACCTGCTTTGCGCCCATCGCCTGGGCGACCTGGATCGCCGCGGTGCCCACGCCGCCGGCGGCGCCCAGCACCAGGACCGTGTCACCCGGCCGCATCGCGGCGCGACGGGCCAGCGCGAAATACATGGTGTTGTAGTTGACCAGCAGGGACACCGCTTCGGCGTCATCGAGTTCCGTGGGGCTGCGCATCACGTTGGGCACCGGAACGGCCACCTGCTCGGCGTAGGCGCCCAGGATCCCGAATGCCGAAACCCGCTCGCCCACCCGGAAACCCGACCCCTCCGGCGCCGAACGCACCACCCCGGCGGCCTCCATGCCGGGGACGAACGGCGGGGGCAACTTCAGCTGGTACTCGCCCTTGGCCAGCAGCAGGTCGGGAAAACATACCCCGGCGGCCCGGACGTCGATGACGACATGGTTGCCGTCCTCGGCGACATCCTCGATATCGGTGAAGACCATGCCGTCCGGGCCGGACAGCTCTTGCACCACACAGGCTTTCATCGCCTTACAGCTTGAAGCCGGCCTTCTGCGCCGAGGACAGGTCGGTGATCTCCGTCCAGTGCGAGGCGACGTCGTCCACCGACGGCGGCTTGTCGAAGTTGACGCCCTGGTTCTCGAACAGCGCGACCCGCTGCACCTTGCCGCCGCCGACAACGAATACCGAAGCGCTGTCGGAACATTCCTCGGTGCACAGGTAGGCCACCACCGGTGCGACGTACTCGGGGGTGAGCTTCTCGAGCACCTCCTTCGGAAGGATGTCCTCGGTCATCCTGGTGGCCGCGATCGGGGCGATCGCGTTGGCCTTGATGTTGTACTTGGCGCCTTCCAGCGCCAGCGTGTTGATCAGGCCGACCAGACCGAGCTTGGCCGCCCCGTAGTTCGTCTGCCCGAAGTTGCCGAACAGACCGCTCGTGGAGGTGGCGACGACCACACGGCCGTAGCTCTGCTCGCGGAAATGCGGCCAGGCGGCGCGGATCACGTTGTAGCCGCCGTAAAGGTGCACCTTGAGCACCGCGTCCCAGTTCTCGGAGGTCATCTTGTGGAAGGTGCCGTCGCGCAGGATGCCGGCGTTACTCACCACACCGTGCACGGCGCCGAATTCGTCGAGTGCGGTCTTGATCATGTTCTCGGCGCCCTCGGGGTCGGCGACGCTGTCGTAGTTGGCGGCCGCCCGACCGCCCGCGTCCTTGATCTCCTTGACCACCTCGTCGGCCATGTTGTGGCCGGCACCCGTGCCGTCACGGGCTCCGCCGAGGTCGTTGACGACGACGCTCGCGCCCTCGCGGGCGAGCGTGAGGGCGTATTCACGGCCCAATCCCCCACCCGCTCCGGTGACGACGATGACGCGATCCTGCACTCCGGGCATCAGGTTCCTCTCTCCTGTTTAAAGGAATTGGCGCATAAGGGAATTCGATTTGGTGCTAGAAGAGCTTGCGGGCCATCTTGAAGGCCCGCTCGGTGTAGGGCGGGTAGATCAAGCTGGACAGGTCCGGCCGGGTCGGCTTGGTCAGCACCGACTTGCGGTGGCTGAACTCCTCGAAGCCGTACTTGCCGTGGTAGGCGCCCATGCCCGAGGCGCCGACGCCGCCGAACGGCAGCTTGGCCGTCGACACCTGGAACGCGAGGTGATTGACCAGCATGCCGCCGGCGGGCACCTCCTTGATCACCCGCTCGCGGACGTCGCGCGACTTGGTGAACAGGTAGGCGGACAGCGGCTTGGGCCGCGAGTTGATGAAACGTATTGCGTCGTCCAGGGATTGAACGGTGATCACCGGCAGGATCGGGCCGAAGATCTCCTCTGTCATCAGCGGCTCGTCCGGAGCCGGATCGACGACGACGGTCGGGTGGATGCGCAGATCCGAGGCGCCGAAGCCGCCGCCGACCGCGACCTCACCCTTCGTCTCAGCCAGGTAACCGGTCAGCCGGTCGAACTGGCGTTGATTGACGATCCGCATCCCGTCCGGGTGGTCGGCTTCGTACTTGGAAATGGCGTCGGCGATCTTGCCGACCAGCTCGTCGCGGATCTTTGCGTCGGCCAGCACATAGTCGGGCGCGACGCACGTCTGTCCGGCGTTGAGCACTTTGATCCAGGCGATCCGCTTGGCCGCGACATCGACATCGGCGTCGGCGGCCACGATCACCGGGCTCTTGCCGCCGAGCTCCAGCGTGCACGGGGTCAGGTGCGGCGCCGCGCCCTGGTAGACCTTGCGGCCGATCTCGGTGCCGCCGGTGAACAGCAGGCGGTCCAGGCCCTGGGCGATGAGCTCCTGGCTGACCGAGCCGTCGCCCTCGACCACGGCGATCGCGTCGTTGTCGAGGTAGCGCGGCACCAGCTCGGCCATCAAGTGTGCGGAGGCCGCGGCGATCTCCGAGGGCTTGAGGATGACGGCGTTTCCGGCGGCGATCGCGCCGGCCGCCGGACCCAGCGTCAGGTAGAACGGGTAATTCCACGCGCCGATGATCAGCACGGTGCCATACGGCTCGTATTCCACCCAGCCGCGGCCGGGCAGCTGCGCCATCTCCAGCAATTGATAGCGCCGGCGCGTCCACCTGCGCACGTGCTTGGCCGCGTATTTCGCCTCACCGGCCGTGGTTGCGATGTCGGCGATGTACGCCTCGAAGGGCTTGCGGTCCAGGTCTTCGGCGAGCGCTGCCGTGATCGCGGCCTCGTTCTCCTCCATCAGCTTCGCCAGCTGAAGCAACTGGCGCCTGCGCCATTCGATATCGCGGGTGCGGCCGGAGGCGAACGTCTTGCGAAGCCGGGCCACCGTGGCGGGGATGTCGACCGGCTGGGCTGCCGCGCCGTTCGTGGATTCCTTGGATTCCGCGGTCTTCGGTGCAACCGATTCGGTGGTCATCGTTGTCCTTCCCGAGCAGAATTGCCCGCTGCAATGCGGGCGACCGCTCATCGGTGTTAACCGCGATCCTAACCATCCGGTTGGGGGAGCAATAGGAAGGATCCGCCCCGGCCAAACCCCCGGGCCCGACGACAGCTACTTGACGCAGGGGATGCTCGTCGCGGACATCTGGCTGAGGTCGGTCGGCGCCGGGGCGTGAGCGCCGGTGCCAGTGGCGGCAACCGCCGTCACCTGCCCGGATGACGAGCCGTCGACCGTAGCACCGGGATGGGCGAGGTAGTCATTTGCCGGAAAGCCCGTGCCCACCGTCAACCGAACGGTTCCCGCCGGCACGGTGTCCGCCGCGGTTGCGGGTACGCGCAGTTCCTCCGCCAGCATGCGTCCGCCCTCGTCGGCTCCCGACCCGTACTCGACGACGCTGTCAACCACCGGGGTCGTGGCAGTGGTCGCGCTCCCCCGGGTAAAGCCACGGACGCTCAACGCATCCTCGATCGCGGCGGCCAGTCCGTCGCGCGACGTGCCGTTCACGACGTCGAGCACCAGGGGTTGCGACAACGCGGGCGATGGTGGCGTGGTCGATGGCGCGGGTTCCGCGGCGCCCGGAGTGTCCGAGAAGAATCGGCCGTCAACGATCCGCCGGATGGCGGCAACGTCGACCAGGTTGACGTCGGACCCATTCGGATCCCTGCCGAAACCGGAGATCGGCAGGGTGTAGAACGACATCGGCCTCCCGCTCAGTCGCGAGGCCCGCGCCGCAAAATCGACGAGATCCAACCCGGCGTCGACGGCGACGTTGTCGCGGGCCACCTCAAGCAGTTTTCGCAGGGCGCTCGGGCTTGACAGGGCACCGCCGTCCCGGGCGGCTTTCACCAACGACACGAGGAACGCCTGCTGTCGACGCGTCCGGTCGAAGTCCGTGAAAGAGCCGTCGTTTTCATCGCGCCGCTGCCGAACGAAGGCCATCGCCTGCGCCGCATCGATCCGCTGAACCCCTTGGTGGAAGTCGGCACCCGAATAGCCGTCCACCGTATCCCCACTGAGGCACACTGTGATCGGCTCGACGACCTTGGCAATCTGGAAGAATGCCCCCAGGGTGACCTCGACGAAATGGTCGAGCGAGATCCCCAATAGATCGGTCACGGTAGCGATTTCGGCCTTGCGGCCGGACTCGCGGGCGGACTGCTCGCGAGCCGCGAGGTCGGTCGCGCCCGGACCGTCCGAATGGCCGGCGGCCTGCGAGTCCAAAGACTGCTGATACGCCAGCCCGTATGCTTGCTTGACCTTGCCCTTGCAGACCGATCCTGGGCAGCCCGGCAGATCCACATAGTCGTCGCGAGGAATCGATACCGCGGTGACTGGCCCATCACCGCCCGAAATGTGCACGATGATCAACACATTCGCGTTGTAGCCGCCCGCGGTTTCGTCACCGGCATGCAGCGCGTCATACATCTCCTGCGGAAGCGGCCGCCCGTTTTGATCCAGGCGACTGTCCAGACCCATCAGCAGAATGTTCTGATCCACACCGGGCGGCGTCGCCGCATCCGGAAGGGCGTGGGAAATGATGATCCTGCCCAATGTCGTGTGGTAACCCGTCCAGCCGACACCGGTCACGGCCATCACGAAAGCCGAAGCGAGGCTGGCGATCAGCCGCCCTTTCAACACCACCACGCGGCGCGACGAACCAGATTCGTTGCTGCTCATAACGAGTCACCATTGTGACTGACCACCCGGGGATTTCGCGGTAACAGCAGCCGCGAGCCGTAGGGCGATTGCGGTAAGCAACGGTGCCGAGGCGAGCGCCGGCCTTATCAGGGTTTGGTGGCCGTCACAAAGCTGTTGGTGAACGGCCTGTCCTCCGACCGTGGCGCCCTTCCCAGCCGCAGCCCCTCCTCGCGGGCGCTCACCGCGCGCGTCGTCCAGCCGTGGGCGCCGAACCAGTCGGCGGGCTCGGGCCGGCCCTCGTCGTCGAACCAGAGGTCGAACGGGTTGAACGAGGTGTCCTGCCCGCGCGCTTCGCGCTTGGCCCGCAACTCCTGCCACCTCTGCTCCGCCTCGCGACGCTTCTCCCGGTCGACGCCGAAGATTTCCACCGCCACCCGGCTGCCCGATCCGCTCAGGGCGTCGATCGACGCGAACATGGCCTCCTGGGCACCCGCCGGCAGGAACGGCAGCAACCCCTCGGCCAGCCAGGCCGTCGGACGGGTCTCGTCGAAGCCGGCGTCGCGCAGCGCCCCGGGCCAATCGTGGCGGAGGTCCACCGGCACCGGGCGACGGTCGACGACAGGGGCCGCCCCGTGGGCGGCCAGGGTGTCGGCCTTGTACTCGAGCACCTTGGGTAGGTCGATCTCGTAGACGACGGTGCCGTCGGGCCAGTCCAGCCGGTAGGCGCGCGAGTCCAGGCCGGCCGCGAGGATCACCACCTGCCGGATCCCGGCCGCGACCGCCTCGGCGAAGTACGCGTCGAAGAAGTGGGTCCGCACGGCCTGGTAATCGATCATGTTCCGGGAGTCGACGGTGAAATCGGCGGCCTCGTCATCGGGTTCCGGGGTCCACCAGGCGGCAACCTGCTCCCGAACCCCCTCGAGTTCGGGAGTGGACACCAGCACCTCGGCGAACCGATCGGAGATCAGCGGCTCCGAGCCGGCCGTCTCGGCGGCCCGGGCTAGCGCGACCATCACCGCGGTCGCCCCGACGCTGGTGGCGATGTCCCAGGAATCGTCCGCGGTGCGCGGCATCTACAACCGTTCCGCGACGACGAAGTCGGAGAACGCGTCCTTGTCGTCGGCGAGCGGGACGTTCTCGACGAAGCGGCCCAGCCGGCGCATCGCATCGACCGAGTGCTCCGCCGTCGCGCGCCAGCCGTGCTGGTTGAGCCAGTCGGTGACGTCCGCGCGGTGGTCGTCCCGGTACATCAACTCGCCGACGTCGACGGTGTGCTCGATGCCGATCTCGTCGGCCACCCTCTTGAAGCGTTCCCGCATCTGCTGTCGCCGCTCGTCGGCGTGGTTGGGTGCGGTTTCGGCCGAGACCCGGCTTCCGGGCGGGCTCAGCTCGCCGATCAGGGTGAACAACCGGTCCTGGGCCTCGGCGGGCAGATACATCAGCAACCCCTCGGCCAGCCACGCGGTGCGCTGGGTGGGGTCGAAGCCGGCGGCGCGCAGCGCGGCAGGCCAGTCCTGACGCAGGTCGATCGCCACCTCGCGCCGATCGGCCGAGGGCGTCACGCCGTTCTGCGCAAGAGTCGTGGACTTGTACGCCAGCACCTGGGGCTGGTCGATCTCGTAAACCGTCGTGCCGGCCGGCCAGTCCAGGCGGTAGGCGCGGGAATCGAGCCCCGACGCCAGGATGACGATCTGGCGGATTCCGTCGGCGACGGCGTCTTTGAAGAAGGTGTCGAAGAAGTGCGTCCGCACCGCCTGGTAGCCGCGCATGTGGTGGAGGTGGGCCGCGGAATCCTCGTCGAGGGCCTCCACCTTGGCAGCGATCTCGGGGTCGAGCATGGCCTCCCACAGGACGCCGGCGCCCGAGCTGGTGACAAGGAGCTTGGCGTACGGGTCGCGGATCAGCGCGTCGGGCCGTTCGGTTTCGACGGCGCGGGCCGCGGCGACCATGACCGCGGTGCTGCCGACGCTGGTCTTGATGTCCCAGGTGTCGTCGTGGGTGCGTAGTGAGCTCATCGCGTTTGCTCCTTGGATCAGTCAGCCGGTCCGCCGAGACGCGCCCGCAGCAAGGTGCTGCGGACCGCCTCGTCGGCCAGGTCGTCGGGAACCGGTCGGCCCAGTCGGGCCATCTCGTCGCGGTTGTCCACGCCGGCCACCCGCCAGCCGTGGTCGGCCAGCCACGCAACGGGGTCCGTGCGATCGGGCTCGTGATAGGTCAGCGCCTGGACGTTCACGTCCAGGCCGAGGCGTTCGCGCATGCGCAGCCAGCGCTGGGAGTTGCTGCGCGAGTTCATCCCGAACACCTCGACGGCAACCTGGCTGCCGGGCGCGCTGAGCGCGGTGAACATTTCGAAAAGCCGGTCCTGGGCGTCGCTCGGCAGGTACGGCAGCAGGCCCTCGGCCAACCACGCCGTCGGCCGGGCGCGGTCGAATCCGGCGTCGGTCAGCGCCGCCGGCCAATCGTCGCGCAGATCGATCGGGACGGGGCGCCGGGTCGCTGCTGGCACCGCGCCATGCTGCTCCAGAATCCCGGTCTTGTACTCCAGCACCTTGGGCTGGTCGATCTCGTACACCGCGGTGCCCGGCGGCCACGTCAACCGGTAGGCCCGCGAATCGAGCCCGGCGGCCAGGACCACGACCTGGCGAATCCCGGCGGCGACCGCGCTCGCGAAATAGTCGTCGAAGTAGTGGGTCCGGACCGCCTGGTAGTCGATCCCCAGCCGGTGCGCGCGTTTCCCCTCCGGGTCGCCGTCCAGCCAGGCGAGCTCGGGGTCGGCCAGCCGTTCCCACGCCGGACCGGCCGACGACACCAACAGGCGAGCGAACTCGTCGTGGATCAGCGGATCGGCGCCGGCGGTCTCGACCGCGCGCGCCGCCGCGACGCCCAACGCCGTGGCGCCGACCAGCTCGGTGATGGCCCAGCTGTCGCCGGCGGTCCGCAATGAAGGTGGTAACGATGCATCTACATCAGTCATGACCCGACCATGCTACCGAATAAGTTAGTTAGCCTATGCGCTTTGTGCGCAACTTCACTGGGGTCGGATCGGCGACCGGCCGATCAGGGCGTGGGACGCCAGAGCGCGCCTTCCAAGAGCTGCCGCAGCATTCCGGTGACGGCCAACATCTCCTGGTAGCTGCGGACGTAACCGGAATAGAGACCCACTCCGCAGATCACCACGAGCAGCGTCTCGACCAAGGCCGACGGATCGATACCGGGGACGACCTCACCGCGCTCGATCGCATCGCTGACGACATGCATCAGGAATTCCCGACTGAGCCGGACGGAATCGTTGTCGGTTCTGTGCAATTCCGGGTGCCGCTGGAATTCCAGCACAGCGCTGATTAAGAACGCGGATCCGGCGGGATTTTCGGAATTGGCGCGCACCGCTGCGGAGATGAACGCCGTCAGCCTGCCCATCAGCGTGGTCTCGCGCTCCGCCTGTTTGATACCGGCGCCGATGACGAATTCGTTGGTTTCGTCCAGCACCGCCCGAAACAGCGCCCGCTTGCTGGAGAAGTAGTGGTTGATCGCGGGCCTGGTCAGGTCGGCGCGGGCGGCGATGGCCTGGAACGTCGCGCCGTCGTAGCCGCGCTCGCTGAACACCAGACGAGCGGCCTGGATGATCCGTTGCCGCGTCTCGTCGGCCTTGGCGGCAGGCGGGCGCCCGGGCCTGCGACCCGCCGTTTGCGACATTACTAAAGTGTGCCACCGCCACGGTGCGGCATTAAAGCATTTGGCGGAACGCTGCCGAACTTTCCGGCCTGGTAGTCCTGCAGTGCCTCGACCAATTCCGCGCGCGTGTTCATCACGAAAGGCCCATAGTGGAATACCGGTTCGCGAATCGGTTGCCCGCCGAGCAGCAGCACATCAATTCCCTCCCGGTGAGCCCCCACAGTGATCCGATCACCGGGTCCGAGGACAGCCAATTGCCCTGAGCGAATCGGGTGGGCGACGGGGCCGACGTACCCGCTCCCGGACAGCGCATATACCAGCGCATTGAAGTCGCGCCGCCACGGGATGTTGAGCCGGGCGCCAGTTTCAATTGTCGCGTGCGCCAACGTGATCGGCGTGTGGGTGATGCCCGGACCGCGGTGCCCGTCGATCTCGCCCGCGATGATGCGGAGCAGCGCTCCGCCGTCGTCCGACGCGAGCAGTGCTGCGTCGTCGCCTTCGATCGCCTGATACCGGGGCGGGGCGAATTTGTCCCGCTTCGGCAGATTCACCCAGAGCTGGATGCCGTGGAAGACGCCGCCGCTTTCCACCAGTTCGGCCGGCGGGGTTTCGATGTGCAGAATGCCCGATCCGGCCGTCATCCACTGCGTCGCGCCGTCGGTGATCAATCCCCCGCCGCCGTGGGAATCCTGGTGTGCGAATTTGCCGTCGATCATGTAAGTGACGGTTTCGAAGCCGCGGTGCGGATGCCAGTCGGTGCCCCGGGCTCGCCGGGCTGGTACTCGACCTCGCCCATCTGGTCCATGTGCACAAACGGATCCAGCGCGGCGGTGCTGACCCCGGCGAACGCGCGGACCACCGGGAAGCCCTCACCCTCGTAGCCGCGCGGGCCGGTGGTGATCGATCGGACCGGCCGTTCGGTGTCGCCCGGACCTGCAGCGCCGACGCGCGGCAACGTGAGCGTGTTTGCGGTGATAGCCGGCATGTTTGCCCTCCTTCGACAAGTGCTGACCGCTATAACCGGACTCTGGTCCGATTATTCCGCGGGTTTCGGTCCGCCTAAGATGACGTGGTGCTTGGGGTCAGGTCGGCGCCGTGAGCGAACACACGGACGACGAACCCCGGCCCACGGAGTCCCAAGTGGCGCCGGTGGCCTCCGGACCCGCCGCCGGCGGACGATTCGGGGCCTCGATCCGCAAGTCGGGCTACCTGCAGAAGTGGTTGCTACTGGGCGTCACGATCGGTTTCATCGCCGGCCTGGGGGCCGTCGTCTTCTATTTCGTCCTCAAGTACACCGCCGAGTTCCTGCTGGGCTACCTGGCGGGCTACCACCTACCGACGCCGGTCGGTGAGGGCGGCAGCCACGGGTCGGCGGGCTTTCAGCGCCCGTGGGCGCTCCCGCTGGTGACGACGGGAGGCGCGTTGCTGTCGGCATTCATCGTGGCGAAACTGGCCCCGGAGGCCACCGGTCACGGGACCGACGAAGCCATCCAGGCGGTGCACGGTGATCCCCGCGCCATCCGCTTCCGGGCGGTGCTGGTGAAAATGGTGGCCAGCGCGCTGACCATCGGCTCGGGCGGTTCGGCCGGCCGCGAAGGCCCGACGGCGCAGATCTCCGCCGGCTTCTCCTCGCTGCTCACCCGGCGGCTGCACCTGTCCGACGAGGACGGCCGGACGGCGGTGGCGCTCGGCATCGGCGCGGGCATCGGCGCGATCTTCGCCGCGCCGCTGGGCGGCGCGGTCCTCGCAGCCTCGATCCCCTACCGCGACGATTTCGACTACCGCTTCCTGCTGCCCGGCTTCATCACCTCGGGGACGGCCTACGCGGTGCTCGGGGCGTTCCTGGGCTTCGATCCGCTGTTCGGCTACATCGACGCCGAGTACCGGTTCGAGAAATCCTGGCCGTTGCTGTGGTTCGTGGTGATCGGCCTTGCTGCGGCAGCCGTCGGCTACCTGTATGCCCGCACCTTCCACACCACGGTGCGGCTCACCCATCGGCTGCCGGGCGGGCCGGTGCTGAAGCCGGCGCTGGGCGGACTCCTCGTCGGCCTGTTGGGCCTGGTGATTCCCCAGATCCTCAGCAGCGGCTACGGCTGGGCGCAGCTGGCCGCCGATCGCAGCTCGCTGATGGCGATCCCAATGTGGATCGTCGTCATCCTGCCGATCGCCAAGATCGTCGCCACGTCGTTGTCGATCGGCACCGGCGGCTCCGGGGGCCTGTTCGGCCCCGGGATCGTCATCGGCGCCTTCGTCGGTGCCGCGGTCTGGCGACTGGGCGAGCTGTCGGGCCTGCCCGGCGTGCCGCACGAACCGGGCATCTTCGTCGTCGTGGGGATGATGGCGTGCTTCGGCAGCGTCGCGCGCGCACCGCTGGCGATCATGATCATGGTCGCCGAGATGACCGGCTCGTTTTCGGTGGTGCCCGGAGCCATCCTGGCCGTCGGGATCGCAGCGCTGGTGATGTCGCGCACCAACGTCACCATTTACGAGGCACAGCGGCTGAACCGGGGGGCCGCGGCCGCCGAGCGCGCGCGTTAGGGGGTGCTGCGCGCGCTGCTCGCGGCGTCCCGTTCGGTGGGCGAGCCCTCATGGGTCAGCTTGCCGCCCGCGCTCTCCAGGTGCGCCCGCACGAACCACTGGAACTTCTCCAGGTGCCCGGCCTGATCGATCAGCAGGTCCTGGGTGACCTTGTCGAGTTCCTCGGTCTCCTCGATGTATTTGCGGATGTCTTCGATGACGCCGGTGTAGACGAGGTCCAACGCGGCCAGGTGCGCCTGCACGCAGTCGCGGCCGA
This sequence comes from Mycobacterium sp. E787, assembly GCF_001668725.1. Lineage (GTDB taxonomy): Bacteria > Actinomycetota > Actinomycetes > Mycobacteriales > Mycobacteriaceae > Mycobacterium. Next base: position 172,743 of record NZ_LZKL01000127.1, read on the forward strand.
CCGAATAGTCGTCCCACGTGCGGTCGTTCAGGATGGCGCCCGGCGTCCCCTGCGGCGATGCGCCCAGGGCCGCGATGCGCTCGGCGACGTCGTCGGCGAACCCGCGGACCGCATCGACCTGCGGGTCGATCATCTCGTGCACGCCAATGAAGTTGGGGCCCACCACGTTCCAGTGGATGTGCTTGAGCGTCAGGTGAAGGTCGTTGTAGGTGCTGAGTTGCTTTTGCAGCAATTCGGTAAGTCGCGCAGCCTGTTTGTCGGTCAGACCCGGAATGGTGAACTGCGTCATCGATCCCTCCCCTGGTTCGCACACGGTCTTTTCGGTGGGTTACCCGGTGGCCGTTGCCGGAAACCCGGGCTAGAGCTCGCTGATGTGCTGCACCGGCAGCCGGGCGCCCCGCCGGGGCTCGTAGGCCAGTCCGCTGGCTTCGAGCAGCCGAACCACCCGGTGACGGTGCGGTCGCATCGGCTCGAGCAGTTCGAGCATCACCGCGTCGTCGACCGGGCGGCCCAGCAGGGTCCAGCCGATCATCTTCGGGATGTGGTAGTCGCCCACCGACACGGCGTCGGCGTCACCGAATGCGCGCTGCGCGGTTTCGGCGGCCGTCCACTCACCGACCCCCGGCAGGGACGTCAGCGCTTGGCGGGCCTGTTCGCCCGGCCGCGACACGAGCCGTTCCAGCGACGGCGCCCGCCGCGCACAGCTCACCACGGCCTGCGCTCGTCGTGGGTCCACGTTGGCGCGATGGAATTCCCACGACGGGATGTGCCGCCAAACCTCGGCCGAGGGCGGCACCCGCATCCCGGCCGGGGCCGGGCCGGGCGCCGGGGTGCCGTACTTCGAGACCAGCAGACGCCAGGACCGGAACGCGTCGGCGCCCGGGACCCGTTGCTCGATGATCGCCGGGATCAAGGCTTCCAGCACCCGTCCGGTGCGGCCCAGCCGCAGGTGCGGGACGCGCCGGTGGGCGGCGGCGACGGTAGGGTCGCGCGGCACGAAGTCCGAGGCGTCGTCGTGGGCGCCCAGCAGCGCCGGCAACATTTCGACGAACTCCTGCGCCCCGCCGCCCCACGCCACACAGTGGGCGGCGTTGGCGGCCGCGCGGGTGATCCGCGCCGTGACGGGACCGGTCGGCAGCAGGCTGGTTCGCCAGATGGAGCCGTCGCCGGTGACCCGGAAGCTCGGGTCCCGGGGCCCTCGGCGCAGGGGCGCCAGGGTGTGCCCGAAGCTGGCCGCCCCGGGGAACGTGACCGTGCGCGCGCTTTCCACGAGGTCCTCTCCAGACCGCCCTGATTGACCGTCAACCGTGTCCAAGACAATATTGCGATGTGGCAACGCCGTTCGATGACCCGCAGGGCGAACTGGCCTGGATGTTCCTGCAGAGTACGAGCGAGGGCGGGGACGTCGATGAGGGCTTCGCGCTGCTCAGCGACGACTTCACCTATTGGACCCTCGCCACGCGCAAGGCGTGCGACAAAGAGACCTTCCGGGCAGCGATCGAGCGGCGCAAACGGGACCTCGAGCTCACCATCGACATGGTGCGTTGCGTCAACGAGGGAGACACGGTGGTCGTGGAGGCGCAAGCCAGCGGCACCACCGTCAACGGCGCCGAATACGACAGCCCGTTCGTGTGCATTTTCGACACCCGCGATGGCCTGATCGTCTCGATGCGCCTATACAGCGACACCAGAGCGCACGAGGATGCGCTCCCGGGGTGGCTGCCCTACTGAGCCGAGACGCTGATCTCCGCCTTGTTGGGGTAGAAGGCGACGTGCCCCGCGATCGCCGCCACGGCCGGGTACGGCTGCTCGTACGTCCAGATCACATCGTCGACGGTGTCGCCGGCCGACGTGGTCAGGCTGTAGTAGCTGGCGTCCCCCTTGAACGGGCAGTGGGTGCTGGTGTCGGTGCGGGTCAGCCGGTCGCTCACCACGTCTGCCAGCGGAATATATTGCACCGCAGGCAAAGTCGCCTCACGCAACTCCAGGGCAGCGGTGGTGTCCGCTACGAGCTCGCCGTTGACACGGACCTGAACCCGGCCCTTCGTCGGCTCGATGGTGATCGGATGCCCGGCGCTGGGCTCCTTGATTTCCGGGTGGCTCATGAGTTCCTCCTCAGACACGGGTAAAGCGTGCAACAACGGCCCGGGCCCAACGCTTCCCGAGCCGCGGCCTAATCGGCCTGGGCGGCCTCGCCTTTGCGCGCGCCCTGCGCGTCCTTGAGTGCGACCCAGAACCGGGCCGCCTCGCGGATGGACTCCTCCACCGGGCGCGGCTGCCAGCCCAGCTCGCGAACCGCCTTGCCGTGGTCGACGGGGGCCTCGGCGCGCATCATCCGCACCGACTCGAGGCTGAGTTCGGCGTCCTCGCCGGTGATGCGCGCCCTGAGGCTGCCCACCGCCCCGAGCGCATAGAGCACCGGGACCGGAATGGACCGCCTCGGCGGCGGCACACCGGCCTCGTCCGCGGCGATCCGCACCACGTCGCTCAGCGCGATCATGCGCTCGGAGATCAGGTAACGCTCCCCGATGCGCCCGCGCTCGGCGGCGATGATCATGGCCCGGGCGGCATCGTCGACGCCCACGACTTCCAGTTCGATGCCGTCCATCAAGAACGGCAGCTTGCCGAACACGGCGCCGGCGATGAACGCGCCGTGCGGGGTGCGGCCCCAGTCCCCGGCGCCGTAGGTGGTCGAGACGCACATGGCGACAGCCGGCAGCCCGGCCTCGGCCACATACCGCATCACCAGATCTTCCGCCTGGACCCGAGATTGGACGTAGGCGGACACCCGGCGCGAGCCGATCCTGTCTTCCTCGGTCGCCACGTGCCCGCGCCGCCGGCCCACCGTCGCGTAGGTGCTGGTGAAGACGAACCTGCGCAGGCCGGGTTCTTTGACGGCGACGTCGAGGACGTTGCGCAGGCCTTCGACGTTGGTGCGGAACAGCGGCGCCGGGTCGCGCAGCCAGGCGCGGGTGTCGACGACGCAGTAGTAGACGTCGTCGACGCCGTCCATCGCCTCGCGCAACGTGGCGGTGTCGAAGACGTCGCCGCGAAAGCGGGTGAGCTCGAGGTCGTCGATGGCCCGCGTGTTGGCGGTCGGCCGCACCATCGCGCGGACCTCCGCCCCGTCGCCGACGAGCTGGCGGGTGACGTGCGAACCGAGAAAGCCGTTCGCGCCGATCACCAGCTTGGGATGCGTGCTCACTCGGCTCCTCCGTATTGCTGCATCCAGCGCGCGGCGTCCTCGTCGAGGGTGCCCAATGCCTGCGCCTTGCGGCACCATTTCATTCCCGCGCGCAGGAAGCGCAGCGGGTTGTAGATGTCTTCCTCGCGGCTCCACTGGCCGTCGCCGGCGTAGGTGATGATCGTGATGTTGGTGGCGCTGATGACGCTGCCGTCGCCGGGGTCACGCATCGGGTTGTCCAGTTCGAGGATCACCCGCCCGGTGGACTCGTCGATCACCGACCACAACGTCGGGAACGCGACCATGTGGCTGCCCGGGAAGGTGGTCATCGTCTGCCGGATCCAATCGCGCACCTCGTCGCGGCCATGCATGGTGCCCGCTGCGTGCTCGACGTACTCGACGTCGGGTGTGTACTGCTCGACCCAGGTGTCCCAGTCCCTCGTTTCTGCGGCCCGGGCAACCGTCGCCTCGAACTGCTCGAACGCGGAAGCCAGCTCGCTGCGGGAGAACGCCGGCGTAGTCATGCCGAAACTAGAACACGTTCTATTGACCTTTGTCGAGCGTCGGCTCACCGGGGTCCGGGCGGCCGCGTCCCCGGCCCTTCCGCAGAACGCGAAACTGCTGCGAGTTTTTCGCCGATTTTTGCAGCCGTTTCACGCTCGGCGCGCGAGGGCGACGGCTCTCACCAGCGACTCCGGTAGCCGCGCCGATTATGCGGGATAATCGGGCGGTGTAAGCGGACGGCAAGGAGGACGAGCATGGCGGCGTATGGTAAGGCGATTCTCGCGGGCGGCTGCTTCTGGGGCATGCAGGACCTGATCCGCAGGCAGCCCGGCGTGATCTCGACGCGGGTCGGGTACACGGGCGGCGACGTCCCCAACGCGACCTACCGCAACCACGGGACGCACGCCGAGGCCATCGAAATCGTCTACGACCCCGCGGCCACCGACTACCGCACGATGTTGGAGTTCTTCTTCCAGATCCACGATCCGACAACGAAAAACCGGCAGGGCAACGACCGGGGCACCAGCTACCGCTCGGCCATCTTCTACCTCGACGACGAGCAGAAGCGGATCGCGCTGGACACCATCGCCGACGTGGAGGCGTCGGGGCTGTGGCCCGGCAAGGTGGTGACCGAGGTCAGCCCCGCGGGTGATTTCTGGGAAGCCGAACCCGAGCACCAGGACTACCTGCAGCGCTACCCCAACGGGTACACCTGCCACTTCGTGCGTCCCGGTTGGAAGTTGCCGCGCCGCGCCGCCGCCGGCCAATAGCCAACGGCGAAACCGTTCCCGCGGGTGGTCCCGCTCCCACAGTGTGGACAACCACTGTGGTCGCGTCGAGATGCTGTCGGTCAGAACATCGACAACACGCCCCCACGAGCCCGAGAATCTAACGCAATAGGGATCGAGCGCCCGCACACGCGGGCGCTCGATCCATTCGGGTAAGCCACCACGAAGGGATCTTTGGCTCATGCCGTCGAAAAACACCGTCTGGGATGTCACGTACGATCTGCTGCGCACCTTGGGCTTGACGACGGTTTTCGGCAATCCGGGCTCGACCGAGCAGACGTTCTTGAAGAACTTTCCCGACGACTTCACGTACGTGCTCGGCCTCCAGGAGGCGTCGGTGCTGGCGATGGCGGACGGCTTCGCGCAGGCGACCGGCAAGCCGTCACTGGTGAATCTGCACACCGCTGCCGGCACCGGCAACGCGATGGGCAGCCTCATCGCGGCGTACAAGAGCAACACCCCGATGATCGTCACCGCCGGTCAGCAGACTCGCGAAATGGTCTTGTGCGAGCCGTATTTGACCAACACCAGCGAAACGCTGCTCCCGCTGCCATGGGTGAAGTGGGCGTACCAGCCGGCCCGCGCCGAGGACGTGCCGGCGGCGTTCATGCGCGCCTACACGGTCGCGGTGCAGCCGCCTGCCGGGCCGGTGTACCTGTCGATCCCCCTTGATGATTGGGACAAGCCGGCACTCGGGCCCGCGGTCGTCCGCACCGCCAGCCACCGTAGCGCGCCCGACGCGGCACGCCTCGGCGATTTCGCCGAGCGCATCAACCGGGCACACCGGCCGCTGGTGGTCATCGGCCCCGAAGTCGACCGCGCCGGCGGGTGGGACGCCGCCGTCGCGTTCGCCGAGCGAGTGCACGCTCCGGTGTATGCCAGTCCACTGCCCGACCGGCTGTCTTTCCCCGAGGACCACCCGCTGTATCAGGGCATGCTGCCGATGACGATCGCCGAGGTGAACGCGGTGCTGCGCGGCCACGACGTGGTCGTCGTCGTCGGCGCTCAGGTCTTCCGGTACTACCCGTACGTGGCCGGCGACTACCTGCCCGAGGGCACCGACTTGCTGCACATCACCGCGGACCCGTGGCTGGCTGGCGCCGCACCGGTGGGCGACAGCCTGCTGAGCGACACCTTGCTGGCCCTGCAGCAGCTCACCCCGCTGATCGAAGCCGGGTCGGGCCGGCCCACCCCCACCGCTCTGGACCGCAGCCCGGGCGCGGTGGAAGCCGCCACCGCCCCGTTCACCCCGGAGCAGGTGTACTCCGCGCTGAACACCGTGAAGCCGCCGGAGGCGGCGCTGGTCAACGAGTCGACGTCGACGATGGCCGAGCAGGCGCGCTGGTTGCCCACCGTGCGTTCGCACGCCTTCTTCGCCACCGGCAGCGGCGGTATCGGTTGGGGAGTGCCGGGCGCGGTCGGCGTCGCGCTGGGCGACCGGGTGGCCGGTCGCAGACGCGCCGTCGTGGCGACCATCGGCGACGGCTCGTTCCAGTACTCGATTCAGGCGATCTGGACCGCCGCGCAGCACAAGCTGCCGATCGTGTTCGTCGTGATGCGCAACGGCGAGTATGCGGTCCTGAAATCCTTTGCGCTGCTCGAGAAGACGCCGGGAGTCCCGGGCCTGGATCTGCCCGGCCTCGACATCGAATCGCTGGCGACGGGCTTCGGGTGCCGGGCCGTCACGGTGGCCGACACCGAACAACTGGTGAAGGAATTCAACGGCGCGCTCGGCGCCGACGGTCCCACGGTCATCGTGGTGCCCACCAAACCCCAACTGGCGCACCTGGGCTGAAGCAACGATGCGGGCCGCGGCCCAACGGTGCTGATCCCCTGACTCGGATTAGGCTGCCGCTATGGCAGCCGATTCCGCGGACGCACAACTCGCCGAACTCGGTGCGGCCCTGCTGTCGCGCGCCGACGAACTGGCCGACACCATGCTCGGGATCATGCGCCGCGACGTCGACTTTCACCGAACCGTCGCATTGGTGACCGACGACCAGCTGCGCGCGACGGTGCGCGACCATCTCGAGTTCATCCTTGGGGTTTTCGGTGAACCCGAAAGCGAATACGACACGGCCGCGGCCGCCGCCACGGGACGCGACCGCGCGGCCGCGGGCGTGCCGTTGCCCGCGGTCATGGATTCCTACCGCAAGTGCGCACGCTTCATCTGGGACGAACTGCGCGCCGAAGCGGTGCGGTCCGCAACGGTCAGCGACAGCGGCCTGGTGCATGCCGCCACGGCGATGTGGATGGCGCTGGATGAGTTCACTACCGCGATGGTGAGCGGATACCAGGAGGAAATGGGCCGCCAGCTTGTCCGCCGCCAACGGGAACGCTCGGCGATGGTGCAGGCGCTCATCGACGGCCGGCTGCCCGACAACCTGGACCTCTGGAATGCCGCCGACGCACTGAGGATTTCGCTGCGCGGGCCCTACGTCGTGGTGTGCGCCGAACTGGCCAGCATCTGACGCTCCGTGCTACCCGACATCGAGCACCGCCTCTCGGTACGGGGCATCTCGTCCACGTGGCGGTTGCAACCCGACATCGAGATCGGCATCCTGCATCTCGGTCCGCAGCCGACGCTCGATCCCGTGATCGAGGAACTCAGCGGATACCCGCCGACCCGAATCGGCATGAGCCCGCTGATCACCGACCTCGCGGAAACCGCCGGCGCGCTGCGATACGCGCGCATCGCGATGACGGGATGCCGTCCCGACCGTGCACCCGTCACCGTCTTCGACCGCGACGTGATGGCGGTGACGGCCGTGACCGACCCCGACGTGATGGGCCACATTTCGGCGACCGTCCTGGGCCCCCTCGACGACTTGCCCGACCACGACCGAGAGCTGCTGCTCGACACGCTGGAAGCATGGATCGACAACGGGGGTTCCACCGAGCGCGCGGCCCAGCAGCTCTACGTGCACCCCAACACGGTTCGCCAGAGACTGCGCAAACTCGAGCATCGGACGGGCCGTCTGCTGGCCGAACCCCGGGCCGCGGCGGAACTGTGTATCGCGCTGGAGACCGCCCGTCGCGCCCCGAAGCCGGCCCCCGGGCCGCGCGGCGCGCGCTGACTCAGCGCCGGTGCACCACGATCCGCCCGCCGTTCTTGGGCGTGTAGGTGACACCACGGCAGTGCCACGGCTCGCCCGGCGCTGTCGTGGTCTCTATGGTGAAGTGGCGCAAGACCGTTCGAAGCACCACGTCCATTTCCATGTTGGCGAACGCCGCGCCCACGCAGCGCCGCGCGCCGCCGCCGAAGGGGATCCACGCGAACGTCGAGGGCTTTCCACCGACGAAGCGTTGCGGATCGAAGCGCTCCGGTTCGGGATAGACGTCGGGGTCGTTGTGGATCTGCACGATGCTGACGATGATCGAATCTCCCTGCGGGATGACCCATTCCCCGAGCCGGAATGCCGGCGGACAGACGCTGCGGCCGACGAAATCGACAACCGTCCTGGCCCGCTGAACCTCGAGGATCGCCGCCTGGCGGAGCTCGTCACCGCCGTTATCGGCCTCCTCGACCAAGGCTGCCAGCACGTCGGGGTGGCGGCTCACCCGCTCGAAGGCCCAGGCGAGAGTCGCTGCCGTGGTTTCGTGCCCGGCCGCCAGCAGGGTCAGCAGCTCGTCGCCGATGTCGCTGCGGGACATGGCCGAACCGTCGTCGTAGGTGCTGCGCAACATCAGTGCGAGCACATCGGTTCGGTCGGCGAAGTTGGGGTCCGCCCGCTCGGCGGCGATCAGCCTGTCGAGGACGACGTCGTACTGGCGGCGCCACTCGGCCAGCCGGCCCCACGGACTGAACCGGCCGTAGGTCCGTTCGGGCTTGGGCATCGGCGCCATCCGCGACCCGAGCGTGACCCACGGCGGGATGAGACGGCGCAGCTCGTCCAGCTCGGCGCCGTCGGCCCCGAAGACGGCGCGCAGGATGGCGTTGAGCGTGATGTGCATCGTCGACGGCAGCGTCGCAAAAGGCTTGCCCTCCGGCCACTTTGCGATTTCGCGCAGGGTCTCCTCTTCGATGATCGCCTCGTAGTTCTTCATGCTCTTGCCGTGAAACGGCGGCGCCAGGAGCCGCCGGCGCTGCCGGTGCTCGTCGCGGTCGAGCGCGAAGACCGAACCCGACCCGAACAGGCGGCTCAGGTTGGGCTGGATGTTGCCGAGCTCCTCGGGACTGGTGGTGAAGATCTGCTTCGCCAGCTGCGGGTCACCGACCATCACCACGCGACCGTAGATCGGGATGTTGAGCGCGAAGACGTTGCCGTGGCGGCGAGCCAGCCGTTCCATCATGCCGCGCCGCGAGATCGCGAAGACGATTCCGCAGAGCAACTTCGGGATTCGGGGCGTCGGCGGCAACCGGACGGCCGGTGGGGCGGTGACGACGTCGCTCATGCGGTGATGTTCCCCATTTCTCCCCGGTTCGGGGTTGGTACCGCGATGTACCACAACCTTTTCCGCTACGGTACTCTGAAGTACCAGACCTGACAAGGTGCCGCATTCGCCGAAGGGGGCGCCGCCCGTGACATCAGCGGTAGACGACGTGCTCCGCGCCGACCCCCAGGCCGGATCGGATCCGTTCCGGCTTCGCCTGCTCGACGGCCTCGCCGCCTCGATCGGCGAACGCGGCTATCGCGCCAGCACCGTCGCCGACATCGTCCGCCACGCCCGGACCTCCAAACGCACCTTTTACGACCAGTTCGCCAGCAAGGAAGACTGCTTCCTGGAGCTGCTGCGGGCCGACATCGAGAAGCTCGGTGGCGGTATCGCCGCGGCCGTCGACCCCGAGGCCGACTGGCACCGGCAGATTCGTCAGGCCGTCGAGGCCTATGTCGCCCACATGGAGGCCCGGCCGGCCATCACCTTGAGCCTGATTCGTGAGCTCCCGTCGCTCGGCGACGTCGCCCGTCCGGTCCAGCGCCGGGGCGTGCAGATGTTGTCCAACCTGCTGATCGACCTCAGCGCCAGCCCTGGTTTTCGCCGCGCGGAGTTGCCACCGCTCACCGCGCCGCTGGCCGTGATCCTGCTGGGCGGCCTGCGTGAGCTGACGGCGCTGGCCGTCGAAGACGGCCGGCCCGTCCGGGAAGTCGTCGAACCCGCCGTCGACGCCTCCATCGCCCTGCTCGGCCCGCGACACTAGGCTCGTCGCTGACCCCGACCCGGAGGATTGCGATGCGACTGTCGACACGAAACCAACTCAAGGGAACCATCACCGAGGTCAATCTCGGCAGCGTGATGGCGATCGTCAAGGTGAAGCTCGACGGCGGTGAACAGATCGTCACGTCGTCGGTCACCAAGGACGCAGCGACCGAGCTCGGGCTTGCGGTCGGTCAGCCCGCGACGGTGTTCATCAAGTCCACGGAAGTCACCATCGGCGTCGAGTAGCGCCGAAACGCACCGCGGCGCTTCAACTTTCGGCGCGCAGGAAGGACCTGAGCCGGTCGAGGACCAGATCAGGCCGCTCCTCGACGATCCAGTGACCCGCGCCCTCGACGACCTCGACCTCGAAATCGCTGATGCGGTCGGCGTATCCGTCCAGCAGATCGACGGTCAGCACCGGATCTTTGGTGCCGCTCAGCCAGCGGACCGGCACGTCGACCCGGGTGTCGTCGTATTCGCCGCGCAGCCAGCGAAACACCTCCGTGCTCAAAAAGGTGCGGTACCAACGTGAACCGGCCAGCGCGTGCCCGGGCTGGCGCATGCACTCGATATAGAAGCGGACGTCGTCCTCGGGCACCAGGTATCCCCCGCCGACCCACGACGCCAGAGCGCGGTAGAACCGGGCCTTCGGATCGCCGACCACCCGCGGACCGATGACCGGCAACGCTATCGGGACCTGGTACCAGAACCGCCAGAGATTGCGGAGCATTTTCAGGTCGGGCTTCACCCACGGCGCGGACGTGTTCATCCCGAAAAACCCGGTGACCTTTTCCGGATGCCGCAGCATCATGGTGAACGCGACGGGTCCGCCCCAGTCGTGCGCGGCGAGTTTGACGGTCGCGACACCCAAGCGATCCAACACCGCGGCCAGGTCGTCGGCCATGTCGTTCTTGAGGTATCTCGATGGCGGCGCCGAGCTCCACCCCGCGCCCCGCAGGTCGGGGCACAGCACCCGATAGCCGTCGGCGGCCAGCGGACCGATCAGCGCGTGCCACTCCCACCAGTTCTGCGGAAAGCCGTGCACCAGCATCACGGCCGGACCATGGGCCGGACCGGCATCCGCGATGTGGATGGTGACACCGTCCCCCAGCTCGATGTACCTGTGTTCCACACCTTCCAGCGCGGGCATAGCGACCATGTGTTGAGAAGGTACTCGATGAGCGCCCGAGCGGATCAGGCGAGGAACCGTTCCACGTAGGGCGCGAAGCGCGCCCGCAGGCCGTCGTCGGTGAGGCCGAACATCTCGGCGGACGTCTCGACGTTTCCGAGCCGGCCGCGACGGTGGTCGGCCAGGTAGTCGGCGACCGCGGCGCGGGCCGGTTCGGTGAACGGTTCGCCGGCCAGCGCGTACACCTGCCCGGCGACGCCGAGCTCGTCGGCCATGAAACGGTCGAAACGGATGTCGATCGAGCGTTCCGGGCCGATGGTCTCACGATCGCGGACGAGCGCGGTCAGCATCCGGTCGAGGCGATCGACCCAGTAGGCCGCGATCTTCGGCACCGGCACCGGCGAGCGATGCATCCGCGCCGAGTAGGTGATCATCGCGATCATCGACAGCGCCACCGGGACGGGGTCGCGGTGGGTGAACACGACAATGCCGGCGGGGAAAACCCGATCGAGCACCGGCACCTGCTCGAGGTGCTGCGGCGACTTGAGCAGCCAGCGCCGCCCGCCGCGCAGGAACTGCATGGCCTTGAGCTGGCGGGCGAGGTACTGGTAGTGGGGCGTCTGGTCGTGGGCCTGGTAATAGTCGCGCCAGCGGGGCACGTCGGCCAGCGTCTCGAAGAACATCGTCGAAAAATCGTTGGCCAGCAATTGGATTTCCTCGTGCACGTGGTCGGCGGTCATCTCGTGCATCAGCGGGAAATACGGCATCACGGTATTGATCACGCCGACCCCGACGTCCATCCGGGTGCGCCGCGGATCCGGCTCGCTGCCGGCCTCTGCCGGCAGCGGGAACGGTTCGACGCTCTCCCAATACGGCATCGTGCGGAAGGTGGGAGCCGCCGCCAGCAGGTTGTGCAGGTGGGTGGTGCCGGTGCGGGGCAGGCCCGCGATCACGATGGGCGGCTGCAGTTCGATGTCATCGATTTCGGGGTGCCGGCGCAGGAGATCGGTGAACAGCAACCGGTTCTTGAGCAACTGCAGCAGCTGCGCGAAGAAGTTGACCGCGCCCGCCGGGTGCAACCCGTCGATGTCGCGCAGCGCGGCGAGGTAGACGTCGAGCCGCTCCCGGTAGTCTTGCGCGCCGAAATCGTGCAGTCCGGTGTCGGCGGCGGCCCTGGCGTGCAGCGCCTCGGAATCCAGCGGACATTCCGCGGCCATCGCGGCCATCATGTCGAGAATCTGCTGCGCCTCGGTGCTGAACCGGGGCCGGGCGAGGTCGTCAAGGCGAACGGCGTCGGTCACGCCGACTTATGTTACTCTCGGTTTCGTAATGGTAGTGGATTTTGGCCGACCCCGTGACCCCCGCATCGACGGCGCGGTGCTGAGCGCGACCGCCGAACTGCTCGCCGAGACCGGCTACGCCGGACTGCTGGTCTCCGCGATCGCCGAACGAGCCGGCACCAGCAAGCCCGCGATCTACCGGCGCTGGCCGAGCAAGGCTCACCTCGTCCACGAGGCGGTGTTCCCGATCGGCGCCGCCACCGAGCTGCCCGACACCGGGTCGCTGCCCGAGGACCTCCGTGAAATGGTCGCCCGCGCAATGGCTTTCCTGACGACACCGGCGGCCAGGGCGGCTTTACCCGGGCTGGTGGGCGAGATGGCCGCGGATCCGACCCTGCACTCGGCGCTGCTGGAAAGGTTCGGCGGCGTCATCGGCGGCGGGCTCACCGAGTTGCTGGGACGGGCCGCCCGCCGCGGCGAGGTCCGGCCGGACATCACCGCGGCCGAAGTCACCGAGGCCATCGCCGGTATCACCCTGATGGGCCTGCTCACCCGCGCCGGCGAACTCGACGGCGCCTGGGTCGACCGCACGACGAGGTTGCTGCTGAAGGGAATCCAAGGATGACGCACGAATCGACGGCCGCGTGGCAGGAGTTGCTCGCGACCCTGGGCGCCCTCGACCGCTCCTTCCTCGAGGGTGACCGTGCCGTCACCGACGATCGCCACATCGCCGACGGCTACCGCACGCTCGCCACCACGCTGGGCGTCGCGTTGGACACCTACCTGTTCCCCGAGCCCGGCCGGCCGCAGTTCGTCGCGGTGAACACGCCGTTCCGCCGGGACCGCCGGTGGGGCGGCGACAACACCGACGCCTATTACTTCCTGTGCCCGGTCGATCCGGAGCGGCGCTACCGCGTCAGCGGCAATCGCGGTGACAGCGTGTACTTTTCGGTGACGGCCTACAACGAGCCGTCGCCGGGCGCATGGTCGGACCGGGTGGTGGCGATCGTCAGGGACAGCGACCTCGACGTCGACGCCGACGGCAACTTCAGCTTCGAATTCCCGCCGACCCGGGACGCGGCCGTGCTGATGACGCGCGACTACCAGGCCGACCCGCTCACCGGCCGCCCGGTCGTCTGGCACATCGAGGCGCTCGACGAACCCGATCCCATCCGGCACGGCGACGCCGAGACCGCCGCCGGCCTGCGGGCGGCCGCCACCTGGTTGCGCACGATGTTCGCCATCGTGCCGCTGGCGGTAGGCACCCGCGTCGATGACGAACACGCGCTCGGTCACGAGACCGCCCACGCGGCAAACGAATTCGCCGAACCCTATCAGGTGCCCGACGCCAACTTCGGCTGGTCTGCCCGCGACGCGTGCTACGCCTACGGCAGTTTCGTGCTCGATGAGGACGAGGCGCTGGTGATCACGCACCGGCCCCCGCACTGCCGGTTCTGGAACATGGTGGTGTGGAACCAGTTCATGGCGACCTACGGCGCGGCAGACGCGCGTTGCTCGGTCAACGGGCACAGCGCCGTGCCCAACGGTGATGGCTCGGTGACGATCGTCCTGTCCCACGCGATGACGACCCACCCGAATTCGCTGACGACGCTGGGCTATCCGCAAGGCAACCTCGCGTTCCGCTGGTTCCTGGCCGACGGTGTGCCGCAGCGGCCCGAAGTGAAACTTGGGAAGGTATCCGATGCTCCGACGAGCGTGTACTGAACCGCGCTCCTGATCGGCTCGGGCACGCCGCTTAGCGAGCGTGAAGCCAGCCGCACGTTCGACACCGAGCGTGAAGCCAGCCGCACGTTCGGCGCGAAAGCCGAATGCCGCAGCGGCCCGAGGTGAAACTGGTGAAGCTACGCGACCTCGCGGACCAGCTCGATGGCCCGGCCTAAGGTCAACAGCTTGGCGTCCAACGTGTCGCCGGCGGGATACAGCCGCACGGTGTCGACGCCGGCGTCGCGCCAGACGGCGAGCCGCGACCGCACCATCTCCTCGGTGCCGATGAGCGTGGTGGCCAGCACCATGTCGTCGGTCACCAGCCCTGCCGCGCCGTCGCGGTCACCGCGTTGCCAGCGCTCCCGCACTTCGGCCGCCACGTCGGCCCAGCCCTGCCGGCCGTAGGCCTGGTTGTAGAAATTCGTGCTCGACGACCCCATGCCACCGAGGCTGAACGCGAGCTCCTTCTTGCGGCCCGCGATCATGCCGCGCAGCTCGTCCTCGTCCGCGGCGAAGGCGACCTCGGCCCCCTGACAGACGTCGATGTCGGCGCGAACGCGGCCGGCGTTCGCCAGCCCCTCGTCCAGGTGGGCGAAGTAGGCGTCGCCGGCGCCCTCCGGCACGAAGCTGGTGCCCAGCCAGCCGTCGGCGATGCGTCCGGTCAGGCGCAGCATCGCCGGTGACAGCGTGGCGAGGTAGATCGGAATGGGGTGCTCGGGCTTTGTCGACAGCCGCATCGGGACCGCCTCCCCGCCGGGACGGGGGATCTGAAATTCCTTGCCGGAGTGCGAGATTTTGCCTCCGCCGAACGCCTGCCGGACGATGTCGACGGTCTCGGCGATGCGTGCCAGGGGCCGGCTGAACGAGACGCCGTGCAGGCCCTCGATCACCTGCGGACCCGACGCGCCGAGCCCGAGCAAAAAGCGCCCGTCCGAAAGGTTGGACAGGGTGATCGCGGTCTGGGCGACCAGGACGGGCGACCGGGTGCCGACCTGCAGGATGCCCGAGCCGAGCAACATCCGCTCGGTCCGCGCCGCGAGATAGCCCAGCGCCGACGGCGCGTCCGAACCCCAGGCCTCGGCCACCCAGCACACGTCGAGGCCCAGCTTCTCGGCTTCCACGACCAGGGTTACGACTTCGGTTGCGGCGCCGGAGAACTCGACCGTCGTGGCCGTCCGCATCAACGGACTCCGCGTTCGGCCAGCCTCTTGAGCGCGGCGAGCGTCTTGATGATCGCGGCCTCGAATTCGCGCATCCGCACGAACACGATCTTTTCTTCCTTGTCGGGCATCGAGTCGATGGCCACCGACAGCCCCGAGCGTCCCGGCCCCATCCGCATCCAGAAGTTCAGCAGGGTGCCGCCGTCCCGGGGGTTCAGCCGAAATCGCCAAGTTGCCGACGGGTTTTCGGTTTCGCCCACCGCCCAGGCGAATTCGCGCGGGGGGTCGCACGCGACGATCTGCGAGGTGGTGCTCCACTTCCCGAACGCCTCATGCTCGTTGTGGCCGACGAAGCGGGCGCCGGTGCGGGGCCGGTCGGATCCCTCGGCCCACTCCACCGCCTTCAGCTCGTTGCTGAACGTCGGCATCAGCTCGATGTCGGAGACCAGATCCCAGACCCGCGCCGGGTCGGCGTCGATCCACGTCGAGGCCTCCACCGTGGGGGTGTCCGCGTAGCGCGCACCGGTCCATTCCACGCACCTCATTGTCCCCCGGAAAGGGCCCGAGGCAATGCTCCGGTGAGAAGCGGGACGGATACGTTATGCGGCGACGGCGAGCCGGTCGGCGGGCTTGTCGGGGCTGGGCTTGCCCGTCCACGAGTCCGGAAAGGTCAGCTTGACGATCTTGCGGACGACGGTGCCGAACTGGCGCACCAGCGGGCCCTGGTTGTAGGGGATCCCGTAGCGCCGGCAGATCTCCTGCACCTCGGGCGCGATCTGGGCATACCGGCGGGCCGGCATGTCCGGGAACAAGTGGTGCTCGATCTGATGCGACAGGTTGCCGGACAGCAGATGAAAGAGCTTGCCGCCGGTCAGATTTGCCGAACCGAGCACCTGCCGGAAGTACCACATGCCGCGGGACTCGTCCTTGGTCTCCTCGACGGTGAACTCGCTCGTGCCGTCCGGGAAGTGGCCGCAGAAGATGATCATGTACGACCACACGTTGCGCATCAGGTTGGCCGACAGGTTGCCCGCGAAGACGAACGGGGCGAACGGCCCGGCCAGCAGCGGGAAGGCGACGTAGTCCTTGAGCGTCTGCCGGCGGGTCTTCTTCCAGATCTCGCGTAGCACCTCACGCTTGTCGGCGAGCGTGATCTCGCCGGCGCGCCAGCGCTCGGTTTCCAGCTCGTGCAGCGCGACGCCGTACTGGAACAGCACCATCAGCAGGAACGCGTAGACCGGGTTGCCCAGGAAGTACGGCTCCCAGGGCTGGTCCTCGCTCATCCGGAGGATGCCGTAGCCGATGTCGCGGTCCATCCCGACGATGTTGGTGTGGGTGTGGTGCATGTAGTTGTGTGAGTGCCGCCATTGGTCGGCGGGGCAGGCGGTGTCCCACTCGAAGGACCGGCCGGAGATCGCCGGGTCACGCATCCAGTCGTATTGGCCGTGCATGATGTTGTGGCCGATCTCCATGTTGTCCAGGATCTTGGACACGCCCAGCATCGCGGTGCCCAGCGGCCACGCCGGCGGCAGGAACAGCAGGGCCCGGCCGCCGACCTCCAGCGCGCGCTGTGCCTTGATGACGCGGCGGATGTAGTCGGCGTCTTGTTCGCCGAGGTCCGCCATTACGCGTTCCCGGATGGCGTCGAGTTCGCGGCCGAAGGCGTCGGCCTGCTCGGGGGTCAAGGTGATCTCGTTGGGTGTCATGGCATTACTCCTCTCCATAAACAGATTCAGAGGGACAGGTCGACGTCGCCGACCGGGACGGACACGCAGATCTGCACGTCCTCATCGGGCTGGGTGGACACCGCGCCGGTGACCAGATTGCGCACGGTCCCGGTGGTCTTGCGCCGCGTGCAGGTGTGACAGATGCCCATGCGGCACCCGTTCTGCGGTGTCAGGCCGGCCGCTTCGGCCTGCTCGAGCAGGGACCGCCCGTCGTCGACGACGTCGATCCCGCTGTCGGCGAACGTGATTCGCCCGCCCGAAGGGTTGGGCGGCGCATCGAACGCCGGTGGTACGAAGCTCTCGGTGTGCACGTTGTCGCAGTGTTGCCGCACGGCGTCGACCAGAGCCGTCGGCCCGCAGACGAACACCACATCGGGGTCGGGCATGGCGGCGGCCAGGTGTTCGGGCCCGAAACGCCCTGCGAGGTCGCCGGCGTCGGCGCGGGTGTAGCCGTGCAGAACGCGGACGCCCGGCCGATCGTTGTGGGCGGCCAGCTCGTCGCGGTAACACGCCTCGGCGGGCGTGCGGGCGTAGTGCAGAAAGGCGACCTCACCCCGGTGGCGCTCGGCGATCAGCGTGCGCAGCATCGCCATGACGGGTGTGACGCCGCTTCCACCCGAGACGAGCAGGATCCGGCGCGGCAGCACCGCGGGCAATACGAAGTCGCCGCCGACGCCGGCCAGACCGACCACCATGCCGCGGCGGGCCCGTTCGTACAGGAAGGTCGACACCAGCCCGCCGTCGTGGTGGCCGATCGTGAGCTCGAGGTGGTCGCCGCCTTCGGCGTTGGCCGGTGAATAGCAACGCGTGTGCCGGCGGCCGTCGATGTCGACGGTGAGGTTGACGTACTGGCCTGCCCGGACGGTGTGGCGGGACTTGAAGGTCGCGTTGGGCGCGAGCGTGAGCGTGACGCTGCGCGGCGTGCCGCGGCGCACGTCGACGACCTTGGCGCGGGCCTCGCCCAGCGTCCAGGTCGGCGCCACCAGCTCGGTGTAGCGGTCCACGCCGTGCGGACCGGCGAGCAGGTCCAGCAGGTCCGAGCCCAGCACGCGCTCCCGCAGGGTTTGCGCGAGATTCCGAGTCGCTGTTTGAGTGAACACATGTACACCGTGCGACCGCTTACCCCTGGTCGTCAAGGGTTTTGTGCCGGTTTGTGGTAGGGTTCACACAGTGAACAGCCGTGCTCCCAGCTCACGGCCGCATCGGTCGGGCCGCGAGCGCTCCCGCGAGAACCCGTCGCGCGAGGAGCGCAAGGAGGCCACGCGACGCGCGATCATCGCCGCGGCGCTCAAGCTGCTGCAGGACCGCAGCTTTTCCAGCCTGAGCCTGCGGGAGGTGACCCGGGAGGTCGGGATCGTGCCCGCGGCCTTCTACCGGCATTTCGAGTCGATGGAGGCCCTTGGCCTGGTGCTGATCGACGAATCCTTTCGCACGTTGCGCGACACCCTGCGCGGCGCGCGCGCCGGCAAGCTCGACCCGAACCGGGTGATCGAGTCGTCGGTGGAGATCGTCGTCGCCAGCATCACCGATCGCCGCGAGCACTGGCGGTTCATCTACCGGGAGCGCTCGGGCGGAGTCACCGTCCTGCGCTATGCGATCCGCACCGAGCTGCGCCTGATCACGTCCGAGCTCGCCACCGACCTCGCGCGCTTCACCGGCCTCAATGCGTGGAGCACCGAGGACCTGAACATCCTGGCGACCCTGTTCGTCAACTCCATGATCGTCATCGCCGAGGCGATCGAGGACGCGCAGACCGCCGAGGCACTGGAAGACATCCGTCGGACCGCCGTCAAGCAGCTGCGGATGATCACGATCGGGATCGCCGGCTGGCGCAGCACTCCGTAGCGACGAACGCTATGTGCCGGGAGTGAACACCCGAACACTCATTCTTCGCCCTCCCCGTCGACGACGTCGTACAGCGAGTCGCCGTCCTCGGGGGTGCCGTCGATCTGGCCCCGGTGAGCGCGCGCCGGACCACCGTCATCGGTCGGGCCGGTCCAGGCCGGCGCGTCGGCGGACACATCCGGCTCCTCCTCGGCCAGACGGGCGTCGAGGGATTCGCCCTCGCGCTCTTCGCGGGCCGTCATCCCGAAGCGGTCCGCTTCGCTCCAGCCCTCGGGCGGGTCGACGACGATGTCGCCGTCATCGTTGCGCAGCTCGTCGGAGTCGGTGCCTTCGCTCGCGTTCAAGGTGTCGCCCGGGCCGCCCTCTTCGGGAAAGTCGCCTGTGTCGCTAGCCATACGCCAACGGTTGCCCCGGCGCCCCGCGATTAAACGCGGTCAACGCCTCGCCCGCCGCATCACCCGGGTCCGCGTCGACGGGCGAAACAGGTCCTGACGAGACCGAACGCACCAGACCAGTGCGGGAATTTCGCAGTTCCCGATGTGACAAACCCCGCAGGCGCATACGCTCCGATCGTCCCGGCAACTTCACGGAGCGAAGAAGGTCTCGGCACATGTTCTTCCGCGCAGCTCAGGTCGCCGTAGCCGGGTCGGTGATCGGCGGGATCGGGTTTGCGGCGCCGGCCCTGGCCGACGTCGCCGACGACTACTTCATCCAGGCCCTCGATGGCTACGGGATGCAGTACGGCACACTCGAAAAGGCAATCCTCGTAGCCAAGACCTACGTCTGCGCTCAACTCGACGCCAACCCGGGCCAAACGATCAACGATGTCGTTTCCGGCGTGGCGAGCAACACCGGCTGGTCCAACGCCGACAGCGCTTTCTTCACCGGGTCGGCGATTGCCGCGTACTGCCCCGAGTACAAATACGTCGTCGACGCAAATGCACCAGCGCCGGTGGGCGGCCCGGAGAACGTGCCGATTTCTTAGGCACCGTTCCGCCTTTGACCGAGTGGGCATAACGCCCGGCGCCGAGCCGGGTGCGTGCGGAATGCTTCCTGACCCTGTGGCGGCGAACCGCACCGTGTCGGCAGCCGGCCCGGCTACCGTGTTGCCGCCGGCCTGCGGTACTCACCGCGGCGCACGCCACATCGCCCAGATCGGTGGGCCGCCGTGCGGCAGCCGGATCTCCCGGGTCACCGCGAAGCCGAAACGCTCGTAGTAGGGGACGTTCTCGGGCTTGCTCGACTCGAGATAGGCCGGGCAGTACTCGGCGTCGCAGCGGTCCAGCCGCGACCGCATCAGCGCCTGGCCGAAGCCCTGGCCACGAACCGTGGGGTCGCTGCCCAGCACGGCCAGGTACCAGTGCGGCTCCTCGGGATGCAGGCGCTTCATGAGTTCCTGCACCCCGCGCGCCCTCGCCGAACGCGACCCGAACACCCGGATGAAGCTCGGCATCATCGCCAACTCCTCCCGGCGAGAATTCCGCCAGCGACCGGGTGGATCCCACAGCGCCGCCGCACCGATGCCCGGCCCGTCGCACGCCACCTCGACGCCCCCGCCGGCCAGGTGGTGATGGCGGGTCATCGCCGAGAAGATCCGGGCCGCATGTCCAGAGCGCGTGCGCTCGTCGGGGCAGATCCACATGATGACGGGGTCGTCGTAAAACGCCCGGGCCAGGGTGCGCGACAGCTCGCCAACGTCGGCTTTGCGCGCGGGGCGCACCTGCGGGGTCACCCCGTCAGGCTAGTGGGTGAGTGGTCGGCCGTCAGATGGGTATCTTGAGCCCGTGACCGGCATCTCGCGGCGTGCGTTCGGGCGGATGGCCGCCGGCGCGGGTGTGCTGGGCCCGGTCGGATTTTCTGAGGCCTGCGGCAAATCGGGATCCGGCCAAAGGCCCGCCGGACCGCCGCCGCCCGCGGGCAAGGGTGTGGGGGTCGTGCTCTCGCACGAGCAATTCCGCACCGACCAGCTGGTGGCGCAGGCCCAGGCGGCCGAGCAGGGCGGCTTTCAGTACGTGTGGGCCAGCGACCACATTCAGCCGTGGCAGGACGACGAGGGCCACTCGATGTTTCCGTGGCTGACGCTGGCCCTGGTCGGCAACGCCACCAGCCGCATCTCATTCGGCAGCGGGGTGACCTGCCCGACATACCGCTACCACCCCGCCACGGTGGCCCAGGCGTTCGCCTCGCTGGCGCTCCTCAGTCCGGGACGGGTGTTCTTGGGACTGGGCACCGGCGAGCGACTCAACGAACAGGCCACCACCAACACATACGGCAACTACCGCGAGCGCCACGACCGGCTGATCGAGGCGATCGAGCTGATCCGGCAATTGTGGAGCGGTTCACGAATATCCTTCGCGGGCCGGTACTTTCAGACGAACTCGTTGAAGCTCTACGACACGCCCGCCACGCCGCCGCCGATCTTCGTGGCCGCCACCGGGCCCAAGAGCGCGAAACTGGCGGGTCAATACGGCGACGGTTGGATCACCCAGGCGCGCGACGTCACCGATTCGAAGTTGTTGGCCGCGTTCGACGCAGGGGCGCAGGCCGCCGGACGCGACGCCGCCAACCTCGGCAAGCGCGCCGAATTGTTCGCCGTCGTCGGCGACAACAACCAGGCCGCCCGTGCCGCCACTCTGTGGCGCTTCACCGCCGGGGCCGTCGATCAACCCAATCCGGTGGAGATCCAGCACGCGGCGGAGTCGAATCCGATCGACAAAGTCTTGGCCAACTGGACGGTCGGCACCGATCCCGCCCCGCACGTCAACGCCGTGCAGAAGGTTCTCGACGCCGGAGCCGTGCCGTTTCTGCACTTCCCTCAGGACGATCCCGTGGCCGCCATCAACTTCTACCGCATCAACGTGTTGCCCAAACTGCGCTGAACAACCTGGGCGACGGTCAGTTTCGGCGCCGCTGTCCGGGGTATCCGCAGGCCACTTCGAGTGACAGCCCAACTGGAAGGCAAGGCATGGACGCGATCACTTTTCTTCGTCAGGACCACCAAAGTGTGCTCGGCTTGCTGGAGACCCTCGACGGGGCGCCGTCGGGCTCGGGCGCCGAAAGCAGCGGGTTGGAGACGATGGTCAACAACCTGATCATCGCCGAGTCGCAGCACGAAGCGGTCGAGGAACAGTTCTTCTGGCCCGCGGTGCGCAACGCGATCGGCGACTCGCTCGCCGACAAGGCGATCGAGCAGGAGCAGGCCGGAAAGAAGCTGCTGCAGCGTCTCGAGGACGGCAAGCCGGGTGATCCGGACTACCACGAGGCGCTGCAAGAGTTCGTGAAAGCGGGCCGCGAACACATCGCCTACGAGCAGGAGGTGGTGTGGCCGCAGGTCGAGGTCGCGATCAGCCGCGAGGAGCTGGAGAAAATCGGCGAAAAGCTGGAGGCCGCAAAGAAAATGGCGCCGACCCGGCCGCACCCGGCCACCCCGCCCAACCCGGCCGTGCTGAAGACGGTGGGGATGGGCGCGGCGGTCGCCGACCACGTGCGTGACGCCGTCACCGGCCGCGCCAAGGACAACCCACCGGACCCGCAGGTGCACTAGGGCAAAGAAGCGAAGGCCGGGTGTCGAAGCATCGACACCCGGCCTTTTGCATCCAATCAGCCTGTGGGGCTGCGCTGTTCGTGAGTGAACGGCTTCTCGGCGTTGATGGCGGGTGACCCCGACGGGTTCTGCTCGGCGCCCTTGTTCCGGCGGGCGGCGCCGCCCAGCCACTGCTGCTCCGGCTTCTCCACGTACTCCCACTCCATGCCCTTGGGCCACGGCCCCTGCCCCTGGTTCCAGGGTCCGCGGTTCGACTCGCCGCCGCCGTCGGACATGTTGAACGCCACGTTTTGGAAGCGGGGGTCCGCGGGTAGCTGACCCGGTGGGAAGTTCACCGGGAGTTCGTTGAGCGCGGCGGTGAACTGCTGGTAATGGGTGACCTCACGGGTCATCAAGAAGGTCAACGTGTCCTGCACGCCAGGATCGTCGGTGAACTGCTTGAGGTACTCGTAGACGATCTTGGCCCGGGACTCGGCGGCCAGGTTGCTGCGCAGGTCCACCGTCGGGTCGCCGTTGGCGTTGACGTAGGAGCCCATCCACGGCACCCCCTGGGAGTTGCTCACGTCCGGGGTGCCGCCGTTCAGCGCGAAATACAGCGGGTTGACCGCCACCTGATGAATGATCTGCTCGCGGCCGTCGCTGCCGGCCACGGCGGGCATCCAGTCGCACCGCTCGTTGGCGATCTTGAGGTTGTCGTTGAGCCCGTCGAGCAGCATCGTGATCATCGAGCCGACCATTTCGAGGTGGCTGAGTTCCTCCGTGGCGATGTCCATGAACAGGTCATACATTTTCGGGTTTTTCCCGCGCAGGGCGAACGCCTGGGTGAAGTACTGCATGGCGGCCTTGAGTTCACCGTTGGCACCGCCGAACTGCTCTTGCAGGAGCGTTGCAAAGCGTGGATCCGGCCGGTCGACCCGGACCTCGAATTGAAGATCTTTGTTGTGCACGAACATTGGGCCTCCCCGGCGGGTTTTGAGATATTCCTGGTCGACGGCGGGTACCCCCGGGCTATGTGCCGAAACGGCGACCACAGCAAATTTTCGACCCCGACGATTTGGCCGCGACTTCGATCGATGCCTAGATTGGGCTGGGTCACCAGACACTGACCGATCAAACAGAATCCGGTTTCATGGATCTTTCAGCATCGAACACCACGCACGCGCTGGCCATGCGCATGGCCGAGCTTTCCCGCGAGATGGCCGCGCCTCGCCCGCTGGAACAGCTCCTTTCCGACGTGACCGCCGCGGCGGTGCAGCTGATACCGGCGGCCGACATCGCCGGGGTGCTGTTGGTGAAAAAGGGCGGCGACTTCGAATCCATCGCCGATACCGACAGCCTCGCGGCCGAGCTCGACAGACTCCAGCACCAATTCGGCGAGGGCCCCTGCTCCGACGCCGCCCTCAAACAAACGCTGGTGCGGACCGATGATCTGCGCGACGAGCCGCGGTGGCCGCGGTACGCGCCGGCGGCCGTGCGGCACGGCGTGCTCAGCAGCCTGTCGTTCAAGCTGTACACGGCGGACCGGACGGCCGGCGCGCTTAACCTGTTCAGCTTCGACTCCGGCGTGTGGGACACGGAGGCCGAGACCATCGGAGCGGTGTTCGCCGCGCACGCGGCGGCGGCGATCATGGCCGGGCGCCACGGGGAGCAGATGGAATCGGCGCTGTCGAGCAGGGACCGCATCGGCCAGGCCAAAGGCATCATCATGGAACGCTACGGCGTGGACGATGTGCGCGCCTTCGAGATGCTGCGGGCTCTTTCGCAGGAGGGCCAGACGAAGCTCGTCGACATCGCCGAGCGCGTCATCGCGACCCGCAGCGGCAACTGATCCTCCGCGGTCGCCATCTAGGATGGGGTGGCTTTAGCAACGAGACCGGCGCGACGCTGCGCCGGGGAATGGTTGGCCACGGTGTGGGACTTCGAAACGGACCCGGAATACCAGGCGAAGCTGGACTGGGTCGAAAAATTCATGACCGACGAACTCGAACCGCTCGATCTCGTCGCCCTCGACCCGTATGACAAAAAGAACGACGAGATGATGGGCATCCTGCGGCCGTTGCAACAGCAGGTCAAGGATCAGGGGCTGTGGGCCGCCCACCTGCGGCCGGAACTCGGCGGCCAGGGCTTCGGCCAGGTCAAGCTCGCGTTGCTCAACGAGATCCTGGGCCGCTCCCGGTGGGCACCGTCGGTGTTCGGCTGCCAGGCCCCCGACTCGGGCAACGCCGAGATCCTCGCGCTGTTCGGCACCGACGAGCAAAAGGCCCGCTACCTGCAGCCGCTGCTCGACGGCGAGATCACGTCGTGCTATTCGATGACCGAGCCGCAGGGCGGTTCGGATCCGGGTCAGTTCGTCACCGCCGCGACCCGCGACGGCGACCACTGGGTGATCAACGGCGAGAAGTGGTTTTCCACCAACGCCAAGCACGCGTCGTTCTTCATCGTCATGGCCGTCACCAATCCGGAATCGCGCACCTACGACAAGATGTCGCTGTTCATCGTCCCCGCCGAGACGCCGGGCATCGAGATCGTGCGCAACGTGGGCGTGGGAGCCGAATCGTCGAAGCGTGCCAGTCATGGCTACGTCCGCTACACCGACGTTCGCGTGCCCGCCGACCACGTGCTGGGCGGCGAGGGTCAGGCGTTCATGATCGCGCAGACCCGGCTCGGCGGCGGCCGCATCCACCACGCGATGCGCACAATCGCCTTGGCGCGCAGTGCCTTTGACATGATGTGCGAGCGCGCGGTGTCGCGAAAGACCAGGCACGGGCGACTCGCCGATTTCCAGATGACCCAGGAGAAGATCGCCGACAGCTGGATCCAGATCGAGCAGTTCCGGCTGCTGGTGCTGCGCACCGCGTGGTTGATCGACAAGCACCACGACTACCAGAAGGTGCGCCGCGACATCGCGGCGGTGAAGGTCGCCATGCCCCAGGTTCTGCACGACGTCGTCCAGCGGGCCATGCACCTGCACGGCGCACTCGGCGTCTCCGACGAGATGCCGTTCGTCAAGATGATGGTCGCCGCCGAATCGCTGGGCATCGCCGACGGCGCCACCGAGCTGCACAAGATGACGGTGGCACGCCGCACGTTGCGCGAATACCAGCCCGTGGCAACGCCTTTCCCGTCGCAGCACATCCCGACGCGGCGCGCCGAGGCGCAGGCCCGGCTGGCCGAACGCCTGGAACACTCGATCGCCGAGTTCTGACCGGTTCCCCCGCCGGTCGCCGCCGCGACACATAAACCTTTGCGACGACACGCCGGGAAACGGCGCAATGCTTTATGTTTCGCGGTTGCCGGCGGGCGGCCGAGCCGCCGGCGTCAGGAGATGTAGCGGACGATGCTTTCGGCCACACACGCCGGCTTGGGCGCGCCCTCGATCTCGACGGTCGTCGACACGGTCGCCTGCACGGCGCCGTCGCCGAGATCGTCGACGCTGATCAGCGAGCTCTGCGCGCGCACCCGGGAGCCGACCGGCACCGGGGCGGGGAAGCGAACCTTGTTGAGGCCGTAGTTGATTGCCAGCTTGATGCCCTTGACGGTGTACATCTCGTGCTGCAACCGCGGCAGCAGCGCCAGGGTCATGAAACCGTGGGCGATGGTCGTGCCGAACGGACCGGCGGCGGCCCGTTCCGGGTCGACGTGGATCCATTGGTGATCGCCGGTCGCGTCGGCGAACAGGTTGACGTCCTCCTGGGTGATGGTCACCCAGTCGCTTTGCCCGATGGTCTCGCCGGCCGCGGCGGCCAGGTCGGCTACTGACTCGAAGGTGCGCATTGAAGTGTCCTCCTTGACTCGGGTGACAACGATAGCCCCGGCCGGGTTTCGTCACGACGGTCGGGGGAACCCCGTTGCGAGCCGCACGGAAGGAATGGCATGCCTGGAGCGACAGGACGCAACACCGATGACTCACGCAGGCCCTCGGAGCGGATCCGCGACGCCGAACGGATCGACCTCAAGCTGCCGGTGATCGGACACGTGCGCATACCGACCCCCGATCACCTCGCGTTCTACGGGGGACTGGCCGCCCTGGCGGCCTTGCAGCTCCTGGATTGGCCCGTGGCCTTGGTACTCGGTGCGGGCCAGGCGCTTGCCGAGAACCAGCACAGCCGCGTCGTCCAACAGTTCGGCGATGCCCTCGAAGACGCCTGACCGACAGCGGAGGCAGGATCGCGGCGGGCAACTTGTGAATGCCCTCCACTTCGGCGATCGACGGGAGGGCCTGCAGTTTGGCGGCGAACCTCCGGGGAATCCGTCGTCATCACGCGAGCCGCATGAAAGGAACCAAATGGCTGACCCGAAGGGCCACAGAGCCGAGGAAGACGTAGAACCCGAAGTGCACGAGGCCCGATCGCGCGCCGCCGAGGGCGAGGACGGCTCGTACGTGGGCGCGGCGAGCTCGGATGACTCCTTCGATGCAGGCGAGACGGGCGCCGAAGCCCGCAGTCAGGACGACTCGCGGTAGCAAGATGACGGTGTGAGGCTGCTGCTGATCGCCGACACCCACGTCCCCGGCCGTGCTCGCGACCTACCCGCACGGGTGTGGGACGAGGTGGCGAGGGCCGATGTCGTCGTGCACGCCGGCGACTGGGTATCACCCGAATTGCTCGACCGGCTCCAAGCCAGGGCCGCGGAGCTGATCGCCTGCTGGGGAAACAACGACGGACCGGCATTGCGGGCGCGGCTGCCCGAACGGGCCGACGCCACGCTCGGCGGGCTGCGCCTGACCGTGACGCACGAGACCGGGGCCGCGGCCGGCCGGGACGCGCGCATGTCGCGGCTCTACCCGGACAGCGACGTGTTGGTGTTCGGCCACAGCCACATCCCCTGGGACACGACGACGGAAAGCGGCCTGCGGCTGCTCAATCCGGGCTCGCCGACGGATCGCCGCAGGCAACCGTATTGCAGCTACATGACGGCCGAAGTCACGAACGGGAAGCTGGCCGACGTGGTCCTGCACCTCCTCGACAAGTAGCTGGGAGCTAGGCCCTACACAGCCCGCACACATATTTAGCTCGTAGACAGAGGTATATGGCTGCTGTACAGGCCGGCACCGATCTGGTCACCGAGGTCTTCGGCGTCGTCGGCAGATTCCGCCGGCAATTGCGCCGGTCGGCCGGTCGCGGGCTCGATTCCGCCCGCCTGTCCGAGGCGCAGGCGGAACTGTTGTGGCTCGTGGGTCGCCGGCCGGGGATCTCCGTCAGCGTCGCGGCCGCGGAGCTGGGCCTGGTGCCCAATACGGCGTCCACCCTGGTCTCCAAGCTGGTCGGCAACGGTTTGCTGATCCGCACTGTCGGCGAGACGGACCGCCGCGTGGGACGGCTGCGGCTCGCCGAGCCCACCCAGCAACTCGTCGACGCGTCTCGGGCCGCGCGGCGGGCGCTGATATCCGAAGTGCTCGCCGAACTCGGCGACGACGAAATCGAGTCCCTGGCAAAGGGATTGGAGGTCCTTGACACGATGACCCGACGACTGCAGGAGCGATCATGAGCGAACGACTGCCGATGGCGATCGACGGCCGAAACCTGACATACCGCTACGGCCAGTTCACCGCGGTCGAGGGCGTGACGCTGCGCGTCCGGCCCGGTGAGACCATGGGCCTGCTCGGGCCCAACGGCGCCGGGAAGACGACGCTGGTCCGCATGCTCACCACCTTGACGCCGGTGCAGCAGGGCGAACTGCGCATCTTCGGCATGGACGCCCGCGAGCAGACGGTCGACATCCGGAGCAACATCGGATATGTCCCGCAACAACTTTCGATCGAACCGGCGTTGACCGGGCGGCAGAACGTGCAATGGTTCGCGCGGCTGTACGGGGTACCGCGCGCCTGCCGCGCAGAGCGGGTGGATCAGGCGCTGGAGGCGATGGAGCTGCTCGACGTGGCCGACCGGCGGGCGGGAGCGTATTCCGGCGGCATGGTGCGCCGGCTCGAGGTGGCCCAGGCGCTGGTCAACCGCCCGTCGCTGCTGGTGCTCGACGAACCGACCGTTGGGCTGGACCCGATCGCCCGCGACGGCGTCTGGCAGCAGGTGCAGAGCATGCAGGCCCAGTTCGGCATGACGGTGCTGCTCACCACCCACTACATGGAAGAGGCCGACGCGCTGTGCGATCGGGTCGCGCTGATGCACCGCGGCCGGCTGCGCGCCGTGGGAACGCCCGCGGAGCTGAAGGCCCGGGTGTCGCCGGGCGCCACGCTCGAGGACGTGTTCCGCCACTACGCCGCATCGGGTCTCTCCGAGCACGCGGAATCCGCCACGTCCTTCCGTGAAATCCGTTCCAGCAGAAAGGTTGCCAGCCGTGCCAGTTGACAGCGCCCGCACAGCCCCCGCGGCCACCCTGGTTCGCGCGCCGCGCGGATGGCAACGGGTCCAGGCGACCCTGGCGCGCATCGGGGCGTTCGCCATCGTCGAACTGCAGAAGCTGCGGCACGACCGCACCGAGCTGATCACCCGGATGGTGCAGCCGGCGCTGTGGCTGCTGATCTTCGGCACGACCTTCAGCAAGCTGCACGTCATCAACACCGGCCCGGTGTCCTACCTCGCCTTCCTGGCGCCGGGGATCATCGCCCAGTCGGCGTTGTTCATCGCGATTTTCTATGGGATACAGATCATTTGGGATCGCGACGCCGGTGTGCTGGCCAAGCTCATGGTGACGCCGGCACCGGCTTCGGCGCTGATCACCGGCAAGGCGTTCGCGGCCGGAGTGCGATCGGTCGCCCAGGTCGTCGGCGTGATGGTGCTGGCCTACCTGATGGATGTCGGCCTGACCGTCAACCCGCTGCGGGTCCTGGCGGCGATGGCCGTGGTCATGCTCGGCGCCGGCTTCTTCGCCTGCCTGTCGATGACGCTGGCCGGGCTGGTCCTCAGCCGCGATCGCCTGATGGGCATCGGGCAGGCCATCACCATGCCGTTGTTTTTCGCGTCCAACGCGCTGTACCCGGTCGACGCGATGCCCGCCTGGCTGCACGCGCTCAGCAAGGTCAACCCGCTCAGCTACGAGGTGGACGCGCTGCGTGCGCTGTTGATCGGCACTCCGTTCAACCCCGCCGACGTGATGGTGTTGGTGATCGCCGCTGTGCTCGGAATCGTCACGGCCTCAACGCTATTGCGGCGCTTGGTGGCGTGATTCGCAACCGGTTCGTGAGCCGTTCGTGACCCCGGCGTGACGATTCCGGCCCGACTCCCAATCGTTAGCCAACCGCGATCTGGCGCCACGGCCACGACAGACGAATTGCCCCCTCCCCTTGTGTTTCACTGCGCTGGCGAACAGATTCGACCGTAATCGCGCGGCATCGAACGAGCCATGAAAAGTTGGGATGGGTAGAGAGCTATGTCGTTCTTCGAAGAGGTGCGGAAGTTGCGCGGCGCAGCATCTGGTGTGCCGCGCCGGCTGGCCATCGCGGCTGTGGGGGCTGCCCTGTTGTCCGGCCTGATCGCCGCCGGCGGCGGCTTGGCCACCGCGGGGGCGTTCTCGAAACCCGGCCTTCCGGTGGAATACCTACAGGTGCCGTCGCCGTCGATGGGCCGCAACATCAAAGTCCAGTTCCAGGGCGGTGGACCGCACTCGGTCTACCTGCTGGACGGCCTGCGGGCCCAGGACGACTACAACGGTTGGGACATCAACACTCCCGCGTTCGAGGAGTTCTACCAGTCCGGCCTGTCGGTGATCATGCCCGTGGGCGGCCAGTCCAGCTTCTACAGCAACTGGTACCAGCCGTCATCGGGCAACGGCCAGAACTACACCTACAAGTGGGAGACGTTCCTGACCCAGGAGATGCCCGCTTGGCTGCAGGCCAACAAGCAGGTGTCGCCGTTCGGCAACGCCGTGGTCGGCCTGTCGATGTCGGGCGGCTCGTCGCTGATCATGGCCGCGTACTACCCTCAGCAATTCCCCTACGCCGCTTCGCTTTCGGGCTTCCTCAACCCGTCCGAGGGCTGGTGGCCGACCCTGATCGGCCTGGCGATGAACGACGCGGGCGGTTACAACGCCAACAGCATGTGGGGCCCGTCGTCCGACCCGGCGTGGAAGCGCAACGACCCGATGGTGCAGATTCCGCGGCTCGTCGCCAACAACACCCGGATCTGGGTCTACTGCGGTAACGGCACGCCCAGCGACCTCGGCGGCGACAACATGCCGGCGAAGTTCCTGGAGGGCCTGACGCTGCGCACCAATCAGCAGTTCCAGAACAACTACGTGGCCGCGGGCGGACGCAACGGGACCTTCAACTTCCCGGCCAACGGAACCCACTCGTGGCCCTACTGGAACCAGCAGCTGGTCGCCATGAAGCCCGACATCCTGCAGGTGCTCAACGCCGTCAACGCCAACGCGCAACCGGCACAACCGGCACAACCGGCGGCCTGAACCGCCCCAAGCCAGCATCGGCAGTAGCGCACCGGTCAGCGCTACTGCCGATGCTCATCTTCTGACCTGGTGTTCAACAACGCGCGGCGATCCTGGTGGAAGTAGGTGTACAGGGTGGTAGCCGCGCACGCGATCGTCGCGATCACCAGCATCCAGCTCCCGTTGACCACCACGCCGATGAAGCCGCCGAGCGCGGCGCCCACGATGAAGCTGGCCAGCAGCAGGAAGTAGCCGAGCCAATCCGCCGCCTTGCCGCCGGCGATGTGGCGTTCGATGCCCTGCCCCATCTTCACCATCGTGCCGGTCACATAGCTCAACGGAACCGACACTTCGCCGTCCTTGACGAACGACGTGTTCAACGCTCCGTTCGCGAAGGCCAACACGACAATTGGCGCGAAGTCCAGGAACTTCTCCTCCCAGCCTTCGTCGATGACGTCCAGGGCGGTGGCAACCGCCAGGCTGATGGTCGTCAGCACGGTCGGGCCGTGCGGATGGTTCACCCAAAAATGCCGCCGGCACACCGAGGCGACCACCACGCCGCCCACGAATGACACCATGAGCACCGCCGCACTGACCGCGAGCCACGGTTGGTGCGTGAAATACGCCAGGACCGCGCGTTGGGCGTTGCCGGTCATGAAGACCACGAAGTATCCCTGTGAATGGGTGAACGAGATCGCCCCCAGCACACCGGCCAGCACCGCGAGCACCCACGAGAGCCGCGCCTCACTGTTGAAAGTTTCGCCCGCCACACGAACATGCTGTCAGACGCCCGCCCAAATCGCAGGCGGCACATAGGTACTACCTATGTTTGCGCTAAGCGGCGGTCAGCCGGGCGATGGAACGCAACGGGATCGGCAGCCATCCGGGCCGGTGCCGCGCCTCATAACCGGCCTCGTAGACCGCCTTGTCGAGTTCGTATGCGGCCAGCAGCTGCGCCGAATCGCGTGGGTCGATCCCGGACACGGCCGCGTAACCGTCGCAGAAGGCCGCGCAGTTGCGCTCGATCCATTCCCGCGCGCGGGCGGCCAGCTGCTTGTCGCCGCCCTGATCGAGCAGTGGCCCGTAGGCGGCGTACTCGAAGGAGCGCAGGACGCCGGCCACATCGCGCAACGGTGAATCCGGCGCCCGCCGCTCGTCGAGCGGCTGGCCCGGCTCCCCCTCGAAGTCGATCAGCAGCCAGCTTTCCGGGGTCCGCAACACCTGACCCAGATGCAGGTCGCCGTGCACCCGCTGCACGGTGACCGTCTCGCGGGCGAGCTTGCCGAATCGTTCTTCGATCGTCGCCGCGTACTCCTCGAGTTCGGGCACCTTGGCGACGGTCGACGACAGCCGCGCCAGCACCGTGTCCGCGGGGAACGGGACCTCGGCCGTGCCCAGCGACTCGGCCAACGTCGCGTGTACGGAGGCCACTGCCTCGCCCAGCCGGTTGGACTCGGCGGCGAAGTCACCACCGACCTCGTAGGCGTACAGGTCGCCCTCGGCGAACAGGTCCCGGATGCTGGCGGTGGCCATGGCCCAGCCCTCGGCGGCGTTCGACGCGAACTCGGTCACCATGCCCAGCGGCCAGGCCTCATCGTCGGGGAGCGCCATCTCGTAGGTGCCCAGCAACCGGGCCACATGCGGGTTGCCCGCCCGCGCGAGCACCCGGTTCAGTTCGATGTCTGGGTTGATGCCGCTGCTGACGCGGCGGAACACCTTGAAGATGGCGCGCCGATCGAAGATCACGCTGGTGTTGCTCTGCTCGGCGTCGGAGACGTGCGGCATCGCTTCCAGCGGCAGCTCGACGCCGGGTTCCTTGGCGAACGTCACGTCGACACCGGACGCGCCGCGGGCGCCCGAAGAGTCGACCAAGGACAGCAGGAACCGCGGGGCGTCGACGTCGTAGAGGGCGTCGAAGCCGGTCCGATCGTCCGCGGCGCCGATCGTGGCCACGGTGCTGTACTCCGAGACGGGCGCGGAATCCCACCCGACGATCACCTGGTAGCGCTCCGACGAACCGTCGGCATAGTCGGCGTCAACGAGCACCAGGTCGAGGCCGTCCCGCAGCGGGACGACGACGGCCGCCTCCGCGCGTGACAGTTCCCGGTTGCGTCCGGCGTACCAGCGTTGCTGAGGCAGCCACTCGGACCAAGGCAGCTTGGCCGGGCTCCCGGAAGGGACAGTCATGAGTTCTCCTCACATGCGGGGGACAACTGGAACCAGTAGAACCCGTGTCCCGGCAGTGTCAGCAGGTAGGGCAGGTGACCGACACGGGGGAATTCCACGTGCCCGGTCAGCTCCACCGGCGTGCAGCCGCTCCAGTTCTGCAGGTTCAGTTCGATCGGTTGGGGGAACCGCGACAGGTTGTTGACGCATAGCACGGTGTCCCCATCCGCCTGGCGCACAAACGCCAGCACGGAGGGGTTAGACCCGCCCAGCTCCTCAAACCTTCCGATCGCGAAAGCCTTGTGCCGCCCGCGCACCGCCAGCATCATCCGGGTGAAGTTCAGCAGGGACGTCGAGGTGTCGCGCTGCGCCTCCACGTTGACGGCCTGGTACCCGTAGACGGGGTCCTGGCTGGGCGGCAGGAACAGCCGGCCGGGGTTGGCCGTGGAAAACCCGGCGTTGCGGTCCGGGGTCCACTGCATCGGGGTGCGCACCCCGTCGCGGTCCCCGAGCCAGATCACGTCGCCCATGCCGATCTCGTCGCCGTAGTAGAGCACCGGCGAGCCGGGCAGCGACAGCAGCAGCGCGGTGAACAGCTCGATCTGGTTGCGGTCGTTGTCCAGCAGGGGCGCGAGGCGGCGGCGGATGCCGACGTTCGCCTTCATCCGCGGGTCCTTGGCGTACTCGGAGTACATGTAGTCGCGCTCTTCGTCGGTGACCATCTCGAGCGTCAACTCGTCGTGGTTGCGCAAAAAGATTCCCCACTGGGCCATGTCGGGGATGGCGGGCGTCTGGGCCAGGATCTCCGAGATGGGAAACCGCGATTCGCGCCGGACGGCCATGAAGATGCGCGGCATCAACGGGAAGTGGAACGCCATGTGGCACTCGTCGCCGCCGGTGCTGGGATCCCCGAAGTACTCGACCACGTCGCCCGGCCACTGGTTGGCCTCGGCGAGCAGCACCCGGCCGGGGAACTCGTCGTCGACGACCTTGCGCACCCGCTTGAGGAAGGCGTGGGTCTCGGGGAGGTTCTCGCAGTTGGTGCCCTCACGTTCGAACAGATAGGGCACCGCGTCGAGGCGAAATCCGTCGATGCCCAGCCCGAGCCAGAAGCGGATGACGTCGATCATCGCCTCCTGAACGGCCGGGTTGTCGTAGTTCAGGTCGGGCTGGTGGGAAAAGAAGCGGTGCCAGTAGAACTGGCGCCGGACCGGGTCGAAGGTCCAGTTCGACTCCTCGGTGTCGACGAAGATGATGCGGGCGTCGGTGTAGCGCTCGCTGGTGTCGCTCCAGACGTAGTAGTCGCCATAGGGCCCGTCGGGATCGTGCCGCGACTCCTGAAACCACGGGTGGGACTCCGAGGTGTGGTTCATCACCAGGTCGGTGATCACCCGGATCCCCCTCTCGTGGGCCGCGTCGAGGAGGGCGACGAAGTCCTCGACGGTCCCGAAATCGGGCAGCACCTTGTAGAAGTCGCGGATGTCGTAGCCGCCGTCGCGCAGCGGTGAGTCGTAGAACGGGGGCAGCCAGATGCAGTCGATCCCGAGCCACTGCAGGTAGTCCAGGCGGTCCATGAGTCCGCGCAGGTCGCCCTGCCCGTCGGCGTTGGCGTCACTGAACGCGCGGACCAGGACCTCGTAGAAAACCGCGTGCTTGAACCACGTCGGGTCCGCCGGCAGCGCGGCGGCGTTGTCGAAATCCTCGGCATCCGGGTGCTCGACCACACCGTCTTCGACGTGACTGCCCGCGGTTGGATCGTGCTCGACAGCTTCTCGTGCGTCGTTCATCAATTCCACGATGCCACGTGTACCCGACGCGGCACGTCGGGAATCACCACCGCTGGCGTGCGACGGATCACGCTGTGCCGCAAGGGAGTTGGATGCGAGGCGGGCATTATCCGCGCGAATATCAGGCCGGCGGCCCGTCCGCCAGCGTCACCGGCCCGCTGCGGTCGCCGCCCCCCTTGGCGATCCAGCGCAGCATGATGGTGTCGCCGGGGTGGTGCGGGACGAGCACGTCGGTCATCGAGGTGGCCCCGGTGATCGGGACGTTGTCGACGCCGACGATGACGTCGCCGGCCGACACGCCGGCGGCCGCCGCGGGACCGCTGCCGACGACGCGTTCGACCCGCGCGCCGTTGCCGCCGTTGTCGGTGACGCCCAGGCCGAGGAAGGCCGTCGGACCGATGTGCGTCGTGTTCGAGCCGGCGCCGGACCGGATCTGTCCGGCGACCCCCATCGCCGTACCGATCGGAATGGCGAAGCCCTGACCGCCGGACATCTTGTAGCTGTCGGTGGCGGCGGTGTTCATGCCGATCACCTGCCCGGCCTGGTTGACCATGGGTCCACCGGAGTCACCCGGCCGGATCGCGGCGTCCGCCTGGATCAGCCCGCCCAGGTTCTCCTCGGCACCGGTCAGCGTGTCGGTTGCCGACACGGTCTGGTTGAGCGCGACGACCTTGCCGGCCACCGCGCTCGGCGTCCCGCCCTGACCGCCGGCGTTGCCCAGCGCGACGACGGGGTCGCCGACCGCCACCCCGCCACCGATGTTGGCCGCGGGCAGGCCACCGCCACCGCGCAGCTGCAGGACCGCGACATCCGCGTTCCTGTCATAGCCGATCACGTCGACGGCATAGGTCTGGCCGTTGCCGACGGCGAACGCGCTGATGTCGGTGGCACCCGAGATCACGTGGTTGTTGGTCAGGATGACGCCGCCCGGGTCGATGACGATCCCGGTTCCCGCGCCGACCGCGTTGTTGTAGCCGAATTTGGTGCTGATGTCGACGACCTGCGGCCCCACCTTGCCGACGATGCCCGAGGGGTCGAGCGGCGCCATGGGCCGGTCGTGAGACGGCCCGGGAGGTGCGGCGGACGCCGGGACCGTGGCCAGGCCCAGGCCCAGTCCGATCACAGCCAGCACGCTGACCAACCATGACCACCAGACTGAGCGGTGGTGCCATTTGCCCATCCCCGTCACCTCCTGCTTTGCGCTCAGAACCAGAATCGGCCCAGCCTCCGCGTCTGGGACACACAACTCGATCTGTATAACCGTAATGCAGATAGCTATGCGGGATGGTGGTCAGTCCCCGTTTGGCCGCTGCGCCGCCGGTCCCCGCTCAGGCCCTCCGGGCCGGCGTGATCGCATGGGTCAGGTGCCGGCTGACGTCACCCACCATGTCGATGAGCGTGAGGTCGCGGTACGAGAACCGCCATTCGCCGTCGACCCGCTCGAATCGGTCGTGGTAGCGACCCGTGACGATGGTTTGCAGGGGCAGCTCGTCGGTCTGCTGCAGCACCGTGTAGTAGCTACGGCAGCTCGCGCTGCCGGCCCGCTCGTCGACCTCGATGATCGGGTTCGTCGTCACATGCTTGGTTCGCGGCGTCCCGTCGGGGTGTATCACGATCAGCGACTTCCAGATGCCCAGCAGCGCATTGGCGTCAACGGTTTCCTGCGCGGCGTCCGACCCACCGATGCGGATGCGGGCGTGCTCGAAAAGCGCGGCCGCGCCCGGCAGATCGCCGGCATCGATGCATTCGGCGTAGCGGTAGAGGAGGTTGGTGATCTGGGTTTCCGCCGGCATGGGAGTAAAAGTACGGCCCTAAGCTGACCAGGTGGGCGAATTCGACCCGAAGGTCAGATTCACACAGTCCCCGATAGCCCGGCTGGCCACGGCCACGCCCGACGGCGCGCCGCACCTGGTCCCGGTGGTCTTCGCCGTCGACGAGGCGCACGGCGGTCAGGGCGTCGTGTACACCGCCGTGGACGCCAAACCGAAGGCGTCGCGGCGGCTGCGGCGGCTGGCCAACATCGAACTCAATCCCCAGGTCAGCCTGCTCGTCGACCACTACGACGAGGATTGGTCGCGGTTGTGGTGGGCCCGCGCCGACGGCATCGCCGCAATTCATTCCGACGGCGACGCTCTTGCCACCGGGTTCCGGTTGCTGCGCGCCAAATATCCCCAGTACCAGGCCGTTTCGCTGGACGGCCCGGTGATCGCGGTCACGGTGCGCCGCTGGGCCGGCTGGCACGCCTGACCCGGCCCCAATTGTGGCCCGCCCGTGGCCTTGTGTTGGGCGGCCGTTGGGGGAAAAGTTGCTTACAGCGTCCTGTGGCCCAGAACACACCGCGCCACAGCACCCCGCGGCGCTGCAGAACTGGAGGAAAGTCATGGCGGACAAGGCGAACGCTTCCCAGGGCGCGGGGGCCGCTCCCACCGCGAACGGTCCGGGCGATGTTCGCAATGTGGTGCTGGTGGGCCCGTCGAGCGGCGGCAAGACCACCTTGGTCGAGGCCCTGCTGGTCGCCGGCGGCGTGCTGTCCCGGGCGGGCTCGGTCACCGACGGCAGCACGATCTGCGACTACGACGAGGCCGAAATCCGCCAGCAGCGCTCCGTGGGCGTCGCCGTCGCGTCCCTTTCGCACGACGGCATCAAGATCAACCTGGTGGACACGCCCGGCTACGCCGATTTCGTCGGCGAGTTGCGGGCCGGCCTGCGCGCCGCCGATTGCGCGCTGTTCGTGATCGCGGCGAACGAGGGTGTCGACGAGCCGACCAAGTCGCTGTGGCAGGAGTGCAGCCAGGTCGGTATGCCACGGGCCGTCGTGATCACCAAGCTCGACCACGCGCGGGCGAACTACCAGGAGGCGTTGGCCGCCGCGCAAAACGCGTTCGGCGACAAGGTGTTACCGCTGTACCTGCCGACGCCCGACGGCCTCATCGGCCTGCTTTCGCAGCGGCGCTACCAGTACACGGACGGCAAGCGGACCGTCCTCGAGCCGGACCCGTCGGACGCCGAGCGCATCGAGGAGGCGCGCGGCACCCTGATCGAGGGGATCATCGAGGAATCCGAGGACGAGTCGCTGATGGAGCGCTATCTCGGCGGCGAGTCGATCGACGAGTCGGTGCTCATCGGCGACCTGGAGAAAGCCGTTGCCCGCGGCTCGTTCTTCCCGGTGATCCCGGTGTGCAGCGGCACCGGCGTCGGCACCCTGGAATTGCTGGAGGTCGCCACGCGGGGATTCCCGTCCCCGATGGAACACCCGCTCCCGGAAGTCTTCACGCCGAACGGTGCCACGCACGCGACGCTGGCGTGCGATGCCGACGCGCCGTTGCTCGCGGAGGTGGTGAAGACGACGTCGGACCCCTACGTCGGCAGGGTGAGCCTGGTCCGGGTCTTTTCCGGGACCATCAGGCCCGACACGACGGTTCATGTGTCGGGCCATTTTGCGTCGTTCTTCGGCGCGGCCAACGGGAACGGGAATTCGCACCCCGATCACGACGAGGACGAACGCATCGGGGTGCTGTCCTTCCCGCTCGGCAAGCAGCAGCGCCCCGCGGCCGCCGTGGTGGCCGGCGACATCTGCGCGATCGGCAAGCTGAGCCGCGCCGAAACGGGCGACACCCTGTCGGACAAGGCCGAGCCGCTGGTCCTCAAGCCCTGGACGATGCCGGAGCCGCTGCTGCCGGTGGCCATTCAGGCGCATGCCAAGACCGACGAGGACAAGCTGTCGGTCGGGCTGGGACGGCTGGCCGCCGAGGACCCGACGCTGCGGATCGAGCAGAACCAGGAAACGCACCAGATCGTGCTGTGGTGCATGGGGGAGGCCCACGCCGGTGTCGTCCTGGACGCACTGGCGAACCGCTACGGCGTCACCGTGGACACGGTTGACCTCCGCGTACCGCTGCGAGAAACGTTCGCCGGCAAGGCGAAAGGACACGGCCGCCATGTCAAGCAGTCGGGCGGGCACGGCCAGTACGCCGTCTGCGACATCGAGGTGGAGCCGCTGCCGGAGGGTTCGGGATTCGAGTTCGTCGACAAGGTGGTGGGCGGGGCGGTGCCGCGCCAGTTCATCCCGAGCGTGGAGAAGGGCGTCCGCGCGCAAATGGAAAAGGGCGTGCACGCCGGTTACCCGGTCGTCGACATCCGGGTCACGCTGTTCGACGGCAAGGCCCACAGCGTGGACTCGTCGGACTTCGCGTTCCAGGCCGCGGGTGCGCTGGCCCTGCGCGAGGCGGCGGCGGCCACCAGGGTGGCCCTGCTCGAGCCGATCGACGAGATCTCGGTGCTGGTGCCCGACGACTTCGTCGGTGCGGTGATGGGCGACCTGTCCGGGCGCCGCGGCCGGGTGCTCGGCAGCGACACCGCCGGCCACGAACGCACGGTGGTCAGGGCCGAGGTGCCTCAGGTCGAGCTGACCCGCTACGCCATCGACCTGCGGTCGCTCTCGCACGGGGCCGCGTCCTTCACCCGCTCCTTCGTAAGGTACGAGCCCATGCCGGAAACGGCGGCGGCGAGGGTGAAAACCACGGCGTGACAAGCGATTGGACCGCCTAGGCGCTGCGGCCGAACTGGTCGGCCACGGCCCGGCGGTCCAGCGAGCCTTTCGCGGTGTGCGGCAGCGCGCCGGCCTCCCGGAAGGTGGCGGGCACCTCGAAGGCCGCCAGCCGGTCGCGGCAGAACTCCGCGAGCTCGTCCGGTGTGGGCGCGGGCGCCTCCCTGGGCACGATGACCGCGGCCACCGTCTCGCCGTACAACTTGTCCGGCAGCCCGTACACGGCCACCTCGAAGACGTTGGGGTGGGTGGCCAGCACGCCCTCGACGCGTTCCGGCGAGATCTTCTCGCCACCCCGGTTGATCAGTTCCTTGATCCGGCCGCGGATGATCAGGTCCGCGGCCGGGGTCAGCGAGCCCAGATCACCGGTGCGCAGCCAGCCGTCGGTGAAGTTGGCGGCGGTGATCGCCGGGTCCCCGAGGTAGCCGCGCACCACGGTGGGCCCGCGCAGCCAGACCTCCCCGACGGCGTCCGCGGGCAGCGGCCGACCGTCGGGTCCCGCGATCCGGATCTCCGGCCCGGTCGACGCGCCGACGAGACCGCCCGTGGCAGCTGGGTTTTCGGTTCGGCCGATGCCTGTAGTCGCCACCTGATGGGTCGCCTCCGTCATGCCGAAGGCGCACACCACCGATGCCGAAAACGTCTCTTGCAGCGCCTGGGC
This sequence comes from Mycobacterium sp. E787, assembly GCF_001668725.1. Taxonomy (GTDB): domain Bacteria; phylum Actinomycetota; class Actinomycetes; order Mycobacteriales; family Mycobacteriaceae; genus Mycobacterium. The sequence goes on from NZ_LZKL01000127.1 coordinate 212,265, forward strand.
CGTCTCCGGGGTGAGCGGCGCGCTGCAGCTGCGGATGAACCGCAGCGCGGCCCGGTCGTTGCCCGACCGCTCGGTCTTGCTGCGCTCCAACAGGATCTGGTGGATCGTCGGCACGGCGGTGTACCAGGTCGCGCCGACGGCGTCGATGTCGTCCCAGAACGTGTGCGCGGAGAACCGGCCGCGCGCCGGCAGCAGGACGGTGCCCCCGGAGACCAGCGTCGCCAGCAGGGCGGCGACCAGGCCGTGACCGTGGTACAGCGGCATCACCGCGACCGTCGCGTCGTCCGGGCCCAGCCCGTAGCCGGCGATGATCGCCCGCACCGAGTTGGCGAGGTTGTCGTGCGTCCACGGGACCATCTTCGGCACCCCCGTGGTCCCGCCGGTGAACATGATCATCGCGTCGTCGTCGCGCAGCCCCTCGGGCGTCGCGACGTCCGGCGCCGGCGGCGTCGCGGTGTCGAGGTGCACCGCCGGCGCACCCGCACCGCGACCCGCGGTCACCGCGATCGGCCACCGGCGCAGGGCCGGCTCCCGCTCATCGCCGGGGCCGTCACCATCGACCAGCATCGCCCGCGCCCCCACCGCTTCGGTTCGGGCGCGCTGGTCGCCGGCCGGCAGGGCCGGGTCCAGCGGGACCGCGACGAGCTCCGCCCGCGACGCGGCCAGCAGGCCGACGACGAACTCGGCGTTGCTGCCGGCGCGCAGCGCGACCCGATCGCCCGGCACCAGACCGGCCCGCTTCAGCTGGCCCGCCAGGTCGTCGACCAGGCCGACCAGCTCGCGGTAGCTCACCGGGAGGCGATCGGAGGTGACGACGAGCGCCGGGGCGTCCGGGCGCCGGCTCGCCGCCACCTCGACCAGATCAGCGACAACGTGCTCGCTCGTCCTCATCGCCCCATCCTTTCGTCGTTGTCAAAGTCCTGTTGGCACCTTGCCGCGGCGCCCCGGCGCCCGTCCAATACCGATCCCCTCACATTCGATAGGTGGAGGCTATTGATAGACGGGGTGAATCGCTGGATAGCGGCCTAGTCTTGGACAGCCGCGCGCACCGACACAACAGTGGTGGCCAGGCAGATACGGCACACGCACCCCAGGAGTCGCCACCATGACCACCGTTTCGGCACCGCCCAGCGACGCGACTCGCTTGATCGACGGCTTCCAGCTCGTCGTCGATGCCCTGAAGGCCAACGACGTCGACACCATCTACGGCATCGTCGGCATCCCGATCACCGACCTCGCCCGCACCGCGCAGGCGTCGGGGATCCGTTACATCGGCTTTCGGCAGGAGGCCTCGGCCGGCAACGCGGCCGCCGCCGCCGGGTTTCTCACCCGGCGGCCCGGCGTGTGCCTGACCACCTCGGGGCCCGGTTTCCTCAATGGCCTGCCCGCGCTGGCGAACGCGACCGCGAACTGCTTCCCGATGATCCAGATCTCGGGCTCGAGCGACCGGGCGATGATCGATCTGCAGCGGGGCGACTACCAGGACCTCGATCAGCTAACCGCGGCAAGGCCTTTCACGAAGGCGGCTTATCGGATCGGCCGGATCGGAGACATCGGGCGTGGGGTGGCGCGCGCCATTCGGACCGCGACCTCCGGGCGCCCGGGCGGGGTCTACCTGGACATCCCCGGCGAGATCCTGGGCCAGGCCATGGACGCCTCGGCCGCCGCCGAAACTGTTTGGCGGGTGGTCGATCCCGCGCCCCGGCAGCTGCCGGCGCCGGATGCGGTCGATCGCGCTCTGCAGGTGCTCGGGCGGGCGCGGCGCCCGCTGATCGTGCTCGGCAAGGGCGCGGCCTACGCGCAGGCCGACGACGTGGTTCGGAAGTTCGTGGAGGCCACCGGGATTCCGTTCCTGCCGATGTCGATGGCCAAGGGCCTGTTGCCCGACTCGCACCCGCAGTCGGCCGGGGCGGCGCGCTCGCTGGCGATCTCCCGCGCGGACGCGGTCATGCTGGTGGGCGCCCGGCTGAATTGGCTTCTCGGTCACGGGGAGTCGCCGCAATGGTCGGCCGACGCCGAGTTCGTGCAGGTCGACATCGCCGCGGCGGAGCTCGACAGCAACAGGCCGATAGCCGCGCCCCTGGTCGGCGACATCGGCTCGGTGCTGTCGGCGCTGTGTGACGCGGCGGCGGCGAACCCGATCGCCGCGCCCGCCGACTGGGTCGAGGAGCTGGCCGATCGCAGGGCCCGCAACGAGGCGAAGATGCGCGAGCGGCTGGCCGAAGACCCGCACCCGATGCGGTTCTACAACGCGCTGGGCGCCATTCGTGCCGTGTTGCAGGAGAGCCCGGGGGTCTATGTGGTCAACGAGGGCGCCAACGCGCTGGATTTGGCGCGCAACGTCATCGACATGGAGCTGCCGCGGCGCCGGCTCGACACGGGGACCTGGGGCGTGATGGGCATCGGCATGGGATACGCCATCGCCGCGGCGGCGGAGACCGGCAGCCCGGTCGTCGCGATCGAGGGCGACAGCGCCTTCGGCTTCTCCGGCATGGAGGTCGAGACGATCTGCCGGTACCGGCTGCCCGTGACCGTCGTGATCCTCAACAACGGGGGCGTCTACCGCGGCGACGAGACCGCGACCGGACCGGACCCGGCGCCCACCGTGCTCAACGCCCGGGCGCGTCACGAGCTCATCGCGGAGGCCTTCGGCGGCAAGGGGTATCACGTCACCACGCCGCCGGAATTGCGCGCGGCGCTGTCCGAAGCGATCGCCTCCGGCGGGCCGTCGGTCATCGACTGCGAGCTCGACCCGGCAGCCGGAGTGGAAAGCGGCCATCTGGCGGGCCTCAACCCGACCAGCGCGGCCACACCCACGATCAGCGCCGGTGCGTGATGCCCAGCAACTGTGCGTCGAAGAACTCGCCCAGCGCGAGTTCCTGAGCGCACGCGGTGAGCGCGCGTGCGACGGGTGAGCCCGGGCCGGAAGCGTTGGTGGCCAACGCGATCTCGGCTTTCAGCGCCGGTTCCACCATCTCGACCGCACGGATCTCGGCGCCCAGCGGCGACGTCCACAGCCAGGTGTGCGGGACGATGCACGCCCAGTTTCCGGTGGCCACCTGGGCCAACAGCGAAGCGACGGAGTCGGTTTCGACCTGCGGGGTGACGGTGATGGCGTGGCCGGCGAAGGCTTCGTCGATGATCTGGCGGTCACGCATGTCGGCGGTCAGCAGGGCCAGCGGCAGTTGCGCGGCCTCCGGCCAGGTCAGCGTCGAGGCCCCGGCGGGCAACATGTTCGCCGTCGACAGCAACACGTAGTGCTCCTCGTAGAGCGGCACCAGGTGCACGTCGTGTGCGTCGTCGGTGCCGGTGTGCACGATGGCGGCGTCCAGGTCGAACTCGCGCAGGCGCCGGTACAGCTCGGTGGCGGCCAGCCGGGAGAGGATCTGCACCTTGGCCAGCGGATGCGCGGAACAGAACGCGGAGAGCACCAGGGACGCCGTCGTGGAGGCGGTCGGGACCGTGCCCAGCCGAAGGGTCCCCGCGATCCCGGACCGGACGGCGTGCACCTCGGCTTTGAAAGCGTCGTGTTCGGCGAGAATCCGCTTGGCCCACACGACCAGTCGCTCCCCTTCGGGCGTGAGGCCCTCGAAGCTGTGCCCGCGGTTGATCAGCGTGACGTTCAGCTCTCGCTCGAGCTTGGCGATGGCCGCCGACAGCGCGGGTTGGGAGACGTAGCACTTCTCGGCCGCCCGGGCGAAGTGGCGCTCCTGGGCGACCGCAACGAAGTACTCCAGTTGACGGAAAAGCATCTCGCTGAAGGCTAACGCGCGGCTAGCACCCCAGCCAATCGAGTGTCTCCGAGGTGTTCAGGACGTCCACCCCGATGGCGCGGCACTCCGCCACGCCCCGGTCGTAGAGGCCGGAGATCGCGTCGGACACCAGAACAATCCGGAAGTCGCGTTCGGACGCCTCGTAGATCGACGTTCGGGGGCAGTTGGGAAAGTTGCAGCCCGCGAAAACGACCGTATCGCTGCCGCTTTCACGCAGGTGCTGCTCGAGGGAGGTGCCGTAGAAGGCGCCCCACCGCGGCTTGTACATCACGTGCTCGGCGGGTCCCACTCGTTGGAAACCGCCGGCCAACAACAACTCGTGTTCCAGGTCAACGGATTTGGGCAGGAGTTCCGCGGCGATCTGCGAACCGGCGCTGCCGGGTGCGGCGATCCGGGCGCCCCGCTCGATCGACTGGCGCCGCGCCAGGTCCACGTTCGAGCCATCGGGCAGATACAGCCGGACGACGTGCACGATGGGCAGCCCCCGTCGCCGGAAGGCCCCCGCCAACCGCGCCATCGCCGGGATCGCGGCGCGCGTGCCGGCAACCGGCATCGGCGCGTGATCGCCGGGGACGTCGATGAAGTCGAGCTGCACGTCGATCAGGATCAGGGCGGCGGTCGCCGCCCTCGGACGCGTGTAGCGATCGTTTGCGGTCATGTCCGCCCCTTGCCGCCGTTGCGCTTGCTCTGATCGGCTCTTCCGGCGGTCTGCGGCCGTCTGGCCGGGCCAGCGAAGCCGCCGTAGTTTGCTGAAAATCGTAATGAACCGACAGCCAGTAGAATATCGTTGTGTCAGTTGAGCCATCGCAAAGGGTAGGCGCCATGCACCGAGCGTTTCGTTATCTGTTCGTTATGGTAGCGATTGTCGGCATGGGCGCGTTGGGCAGCGCCGCCCGCGGCGTGGCCGCCGTCCCCCTGCCCCAGCCGGTGCCCGCCGTCGCGTCGGTGTCGCCCGCTGACGGAGCGGTGGTGGGCGTGGCGCACCCTGTCGTGGTCACCTTCACCGCGCCGGTGACCGACCGCGCCGCCGCCGAGCGGACCATCCACGTCACTTCTCCCAGCGATACGCCGGGACACTTCGAGTGGGTCGAGAACAACGTCGTCCAGTGGGTGCCGAACCACTACTGGCCCGCCCACACTCATGTCTCGGCCGGAGTGCAGGCCCTGACGACGGGCTTCGACACCGGTGACGAACTGCTCGGTGTCGCCAGCCTCTCCGGGCACACGTTCACCGTCAGCCGCAACGGCGAAGTGCTGCGCACGATGCCGGCGTCGATGGGCAAGCCCAGCCGCCCGACGCCGATCGGGAACTTCACCGCCCTGGAGAAGGACCGCACAGTGGTGATGGACTCGCGCACCATCGGCATACCGCTGAGTTCGCCCGAGGGATACAAGATCACGGCGCAGTACGCCGTCCGGGTCACCTGGAGCGGTGTGTATGTGCACTCGGCCCCGTGGTCGGTCGACTCACAGGGCCACGCCAACGTCAGCCATGGATGCATCAACCTGAGCCCCGACAACGCGGCGTGGTATTTCAATCAGGTCAACGTCGGCGACCCCATCCAGGTCGTGGCCTGACGCCTTCGGGCAAGCCCTAGCCGGGCAACCCGCTTTTGATCGCGGCGTCCTGCTTGCGCCCGACGTCGGTCGCGATGGCCGGATCGATCGGATCGTTGGGCGCGCTGTCGAATTCGATGTTGACCACGGCCTTGCCCTCGCTGAACAGCAACACGGTGACTGCTTGGGAGTTGTCGGGCGAATTACCGGAGATCATGAAGCCGTTGGAGCCGACATCGACGGGCTGCCATGTGCCGCTGACCTTGCCCGCATAGTTGGCCTTGGTGTTTTCGATTCCCGCCTTGGCCACCTCGGGATCGGCGACGATGAGGATGGTGTCGCCGATCCGGCGGCTGTTGTCGGGGTTGGCGAAAAGCTGTGCGACGCCCGCCGCGTTGTTCGGGTTCAGCACGGGCGGCTGCGGGGTCTTGAAGTCCCCGCCGATGTCACTGGCCTTGATCAGCAGCGAACTGTAATCGGTGGGCTGACCCTGCGACGGAGCCGTCACCGTGCCCGATCCGCTCGACGAAGTGGCAGCGCCCGAAGACGACGTCGTCGAGGAGGAGGGCGACGAGTTCTTCTGGTCATTGCCGCAGCCGGTGACCACGGCACCGACCGCGACGGTGGCGACCAGCCAGCCGCCGACGGTGATCCGAGCGAGATCCATGGCGTTCCTTCCGCGTCTATCCACAGTCCGCGGCGCCTGACGCTACTGCGAAATGCCGGCAGGAACAAGGCCTGCGCCGGTCAAGCGGCCGGCCCAGGTTGGCGGCCTATGCTGGCCGGAGCAAGGGCGATCCGGGGAGGGAGACGACATGACGGCTGGGGTGGCGCGTGCCGTACGGTTCGACCGTTACGGGGGCCGTGACGTCTTGTACGTGGCGAATGTGGAGATGCCTTCGCCCGGCCCGGGTGAGGTGGTGGTCGAGGTACGCGCCGCCGGGATCAATCCCGGCGAGGCCGCCATCCGAACCGGGGCGCTGCACGAGATGTTCCCAGCCACCTTCCCGTCCGGGCAGGGCAGCGATCTCGCAGGGGTCGTGACAGCCGTCGGACCCGGAGTGACCCGGTTTTCCGTCGGCGACGAGGTGCTGGGGTTCAGCTTCCGCCGATCCAGCCACGCCACCCACACCGCCGTTCCGGTGGATCAGCTGATCCGCAAGCCAAGCCAAATGAGTTGGGAAACAGCAGGTTCGCTGTACGTGGTCGGCGTCACGGCGTACGCCGCCGTGCGCGCGGTCGACCCGCAACCGGGCGAGACGGTCGCCGTTTCGGCGGCCGCGGGCGGCGTCGGCAGCCTGGCCGTGCAACTGCTGACCCTGCGCAAGGCGCGGGTGCTGGGCATCGCGGGTCCCGGCAACTTCGACTGGCTGCGCGCCCACGGCGTCACCCCCGTCGCCTACGGCGACGGGCTGGCCGATCGCCTGCGGGAGGCCGCACCGAACGGAATCGACGCGTTCATCGACCTGTTCGGCCCCGAGTACGTCCAGCTCGCTGTGGATCTCGGCGTCGCGCCCGAGCGCATCGACACGATCATCGCGTTCCAGAAAGCCGGCGAGGTCGGCGCCAAGACCGAAGGCAGCGCCGACGCGTCGACAACCGAGGTGCTCGCCGAGACGGCCGACCTGATCATCACCGGCGCCATCGAGTTCGAGGTCGCGGCCAGCTATCCGCTGGACCGGGTCGCCGACGCCTACGAAGAGCTCGAGAAGCGGCACACCCGCGGCAAAATCGTTCTGCTGCCCCAAGGTTCACAGTGAGGCAGCCGGTCCGACCACAGCGATCTCGATGACCTTGATGATGACGAACACGATGGCCAAGACCAGGTAGCCACGCAGCGTCAACAGTCCCGCCCGGCGGAGTGGCGACATCGTCGGACGCTCCAGACCGGCGAGGTTGGGGGTTTGCCAGTTCGCACGGTCCTCTCGGCGCAAGGCACGCTGCTCGGCCCTGGTGAGCGACCGGGCATCGTCGATCTCATCGACCTGCTCGGGATCCAGACCATCGCCGAAGCGCTGCACGATGGCTTCCGCCTCACGCCGATCGCTGGACCGCCGACCCGCGACGATGGCGGCCGCGCCGCCGACGATTCCGACCACCGAGCCGATTGCGAGGCCTGCCTCGATGGCGGCGGTTGGCAGATTCTTGAAGAACGTCGTCGCCGTCAACGCCAGCGACAACAGGACCAGAGACCACACGATGGTCCACGCGATGATGTTCTGGCGCACCGTGTTTATCCACGGCCCCAGCACTGCGCGGTCGTTGCAGAGCAAGACCAGAAACACTGTCGCCGAGGGCAGCAAGACACCGGCCAGCGCCTGCACGCCCTGGGTCACCAGGCCCAGCACGTGATCGGGGCTGAAGGCGACCGCAGCGGAAACCCCGAGCAGCAATGCGTATCCGCCGTAGAACAGCGGGGCCTCGGTGAGCTTCCAGTGCAGTGAGTGTCGCCTGCCCATCGCGTCACCGATGGCGTAAGTCGTGGAAAGCCCGATGGCGTTGGCCCCGATCAGCGACGCGTCCAGCAGGATGATCGCGAACAGCACCGCCACCGGCTTGCCCAGGTGGTCGCGCAGACTGGTCGCAACCGCACCCGCGTCGGTGAAGTTGCCGACGTCGGTGGTTCCCGCCAAACCGAAGGCGGTCACGGCCATCAGCGCAGTCGCGCCGGCCATGACCACGACGATTCCGATGACCAAATCGGCTCGGGCGTAAGGGATCCAGCGCGCCGTAATGCGCTTGTCCACGACGTTGGACTGCTGGAAGAACAATTGCCAGGGGGCCACCGTGGTGCCGACGATCGCAACGGTCAACAACAGCACGGTGGAGTTGAGCCCGCCCGGGAACTGCGGTACCAGCCCGCCGGCGGTTGCCTTCAGGGAGGGATGCACCATCAGCACCATCGGGACGATGAGCACGTTGACAGCGATCAGCAGGAACATCAGTCCTTCCCATCGCCGAAACGACCCCCCGGCCACGACGGCGAACAACAACACGGCAGCGGCGGGGATGGCGATGATCTTGGGGCAGCCCAAAAATCCGAGCGCCAGCGAGACGCCGATGAATTCGGTGACGATCGTCAGGGCGTTGAGGATCAGCAGATCACCGATGCTGAACGCGCCCCAGAACTTGCCGAACCGCTCGAAGATCAAGCGGGCGTGGCCCACCCGGCTGACCGCTCCCAATCGCAGCACCATTTCCTGGTTGACGTAGAGCACGGGGATCAGCAGCGCCAACGTCCACAACAGCCCCATCCCGTAGTTTTGGCCGGCCTGCGCATAGGTCGCGACGCCGCCGGCGTCGTTGTCGCCCACCATCACGATCAGCCCGGGGCCGGTGATGACCGCCAGGGTCCGCAGGCGGCGCCAACGCCCACTGAAAGCGTCGAAGCCGCCGGTGCCATCGCGCCGGATTCGGCCGAACGCGCCGACGATGTCGCCGGTGTGCGCCGAGTCCAATACCGCCTGGCCGGCGCCGTCGGAGCCTGGAGGCGGAGCCACTGCTCCGCCGCGACTGAATGCGGCGCGCAAGCCGCCACGATGCTGGGTCGGGGTCGAAGTCATAGGAGTCCGGCTCTCTCAAGTGGATTGGTGGGAGACCGCGATAGCCGGCCAGTCACCCGGCGACGGGCGCAGTGCCCGCCACCGGGCGGCCGGCGGAACCGATCACCGACGGCCGTCCGCGCTGCCCGACGGGTGCCCGCCGAGCGACGCCGTGATTACCGCGATAGGCATCCGCGACACATACAGGTTGGCCCGCTCCTGGGGAGTCAGTGCGGTCCGCATGTGCAACTTGTTCGCAAGCAGCCGCGCCGAACGCAGCAACGCTTCTCTGCGTCCACCGGTGTGACCGGTGACACGCTGTGTAACAACAAAAACCATGATCTTCTCCTGTCGCAGGTCCGATCGGTTCGTGGCATGCGCGGTGACCCCGGAAAACCGCGTTGCGACGCGCGGGGTCAGACGGAAGCCCGAAAACTCAGGCGGCAGAAGGAATGCCGGAACCGGGTCGGGACAAGACGGATTTCGGATAGGGACTGTCGCCGGGACTCATCTCGCCCTCACCTCCTCACGGCCGGGACACACGCGGGTGTCGTCACATTCACCTGAACGGGAGAGGCACGAATCACCGGCGGCAGAGCGCCGATGGCACCCCTCTCGTTCGGAGCTTTGGCACTGCACGGCGTATCCGGATTTAGCCGACGGTCGCGATCCGGAAGCCACTTGGGCTCAACCCTTGGGTCCGGGAAGAGCTGTCCTGACCCGGGGCGTCTCTCGACGTTCGGGGTCAGTGGCCTGTATCCGTGCAGACGCCTCACCTACCGAGGTGCCTGCCCGTCCATCTTGCCCGAGGCCCGCGAGCTCGTCAAACTCGTTTACGCAACCTTGACGTGGGTTTGCGTTAACCGGCGCCCACCGGGGCCGTCCTTCGTTCCATTGGTCGAGGCCTACCCTCGAACGCATGGCCAATACTTTGCAGGCGCCCAACGTCGCGACGCTCCTCGACCGGATGTACGCCGAAACGAAAGATCAGATGTCGCGGTTGCGCGAGATGCACGGTGATTTCGACCGCCCGATGAGCGCGCAAGAGCGCGCCGACGCCATGAGCGAGTTCTACATCCCGGTCACACCGGAAGCCGGCCGCCTGCTGTATGCCCTGGTGCGCGCGACCCGGCCGGCGACGATCGTCGAGTTCGGCATGTCCTTCGGAATCTCCGCGGTGCACCTGGCGTCGGCGGTGCGCGACAACGGCACCGGGCGGGTGGTGACCACCGAGCTCAGCGCCCCCAAGATCGCCGCGGCCAGGCGGACATTCGCCGAGACCGGTCTGGATGACGTGATCACCATCCTCGAGGGGGACGCGCTGATCACGCTGGCCGAGCTGGACGGGCCCGTTGATTTCGTGCTCCTCGACGGCTGGAAGGACCTCTACCTGCCGGTGATCGAACTGCTCGAACCGCGCCTGACGACGGGCGCGTTGGTCATCGCCGACAATGCCAGCGCCGAGGACACCCGACCCTATCTCGACCGGGTGCGCGACCCGGGCAACGGCTACGTGAGCTTCAACTTTGCCGTCCGGGAAAGCGACAGCATGGAAATCAGCTGCCGCACGGGCGATTAGGGTCAGCGCAGGGATTCCTCGAGCCACGGCGTCAGCCATTTCACGCCTTCGGGGGTGAGGTGGACGCCATCGCTGCGCACCTTGATGCCGTCGACCTTGGCGGTGTAGACGCCGTCGGGGCACAGCTTCTTGTTCAGGTCGAGGATCCGGACATTCGGGTGGTGGGCAACGGTCCTGCGCAGCATGGCGTTCCACAGGTTGACGCGGTCGGGTTGGTCCTCCGGATAAAGGCGACCGTCCGGCTTTTCGCCGTCCCGGCTGTAGGGCACGGTGGCCACCACCACGCGAACGCCCGTGGCGCCCACGATGTTCAGTGCGCGTTCGAGTTCGCCGTTGAGGTAGGCGTCGAAGGTGGGGTCGCCGATGTGCGTCCACTGGCCCTCGTTGACGCGGTCGACCGTTTCCCACCGGCCGATGATCAACAGCGCGACGTCAGGCTGGTCCTGGCTCATCTGCGCCGACCATCGGATGGGCCAGCCGTCGCATTCCGGCCGCTGCTCGAGGGTTTGGCCGATGTACCGGTACGGGGTCCCGCGCACCAGGCTGCAGCCGATGACCGTGTGGTCCAGAAAGGCGAATCCCGGCGTGGGCGGCAGGTAGTGCATCCACGTCCACCCGATCGAATCACCGAACACCGAAACCGTGAAGGGCCGGCGCGGATCGCGCGGCGCGGGCCGGCTACCGGCGGGCGGTGAGGGCGAGACCGCGGCGACGGCCGACACCCCCGGTGGCAGGCCCGCCTCGCGCAGACCGGGCCCGGTTCCCACCGGAATGACCAACAGCGTCACCGCAGCGGCGCTGGCCACGGTGGCCGCCGCCAGCGGCAACAGGGGCACCCGTGCCGGCCGCCAGCGCCGGATCGGCTGCTCGATCAGCCACCACGACGCGGCGGCGACCGCCACGGTGGCAGCGCACCGGGCGGCGAACAGCGGCAACCCCGACCATCCGGTGCGTTCGCCGTTGAGCGCCAAGAAGATTGGCCAGTGCCACAGGTAGACGCCGTAGGAGATGGTGCCCAGCCACACGAGGGGGCGCAGGGCGAGGATGCGGGCAACGGCGCCGCGCTGTTCCATCGCCACCGGCGCGACCACGAGGACCGAAGCGATCGCGACCCCGACCAACAGGCCGTGGCGAAACTCGCCGGCGCCGCCGGTCGCATAGTGGGTGGCCGCCGCCAGGCCGGCCAGGCCGAGCATCGGCAACAGGCGGGCCACCCGCCTTGCCCACCGGGTGCGGATCAGGCACCAGCCGCGGTTCATCGATGGCCAATCCCGCACCAGCAGAGCCGCCGCCGCGGCGCCGATCAACAGCGCCTGCGCGCGGGTGTCGGTGCCGAAATAGATCCGGTCGCGGGTGGACTCGGAGGCGAGGACGACGGTGAGCACCGCGGACGCCAACGCCCCCACCGTCGCGATCACGAAGGTGGCGAACCGCACGCCGCCGACGGTGGCCCGTCGGAAGTAGCGCCTGGCCCGCGCGGCCAACAGCAGGGTGACGGCGATCAGCAGGACCGGCCAGACGAAGTAATACTGCTCCTCGACCCCGAGCGACCAGGTGTGTTGAAGCGGCGACGGCGGGGCGCCCTGGGTGAAATAGTCCGTCTTCTGCGCGACGAACCGCCAATTCGCCACCCAGAGGAAGGCCGCGATCGCGTCGTCACGCAGCCCGGTGAGCGACTGGCTGGGCAGCAGCTCGCGGGCCGCGCCCACGCTGAGCACCATCAACAGCAGCGCCGGCAGCAGCCGGCGCGCGCGCCGGATCCAAAAGCCGGTCAGCTCAATGCGGCCCGTGCGCCGCAGCTCGTCCAACAACAGCGAGGTGATGAGGAAGCCGCTGAGGACGAAAAAGACGTCGACGCCGATGAACCCGCCGCCCACGCCGGGGATGCCGCCGTGCCCGACGAGCACCAGCGCGACCGCGATCGCGCGCAGGCCGTCCAGCGCCGGGATGCCGCTGCGGCGGTCCGGTTGATCCCAGATCGCGATCCGGCCGGCGCGGCGCACCGGGGCAACCCACCGGGGCCGGGAAGCAGAACGCGCCGATGCGGGGTGCCTCCCGCCCGGCTCAATGTCCGTTGCTGATGCGCCCTGACCCGCTTGTCGCCCGGCGCCAAAGTTGATGCCGATACGTCGCTGCCCCTCCTCTTGATCGGAGCAAGCCTAATTGCGGCGCGGCCGGGACAGCCGGAAAGACACGCGCGGGGAGCCGGGTATCAGAGCGGAAATCGGTTCAGGACACCGTGGAAGCGTTCCCGCATCAGCGCGGTGCGCTCGGCGGGGGTGACGCGCGCGGTTTCCGGCGGTAACGCGCGCGCGAGGTCGGCGTGTTTGGCGAGCCGGGTCGCCAGTGTCGCCGGCCGACCCGCGAGCAGGTGGCGGTAGGTGAGGTTGCCGCGCTCGAATCCCTGGGTGTCGATCCAGTTGCGGAAACCCGGGTCCCGATGGGCCAGAATCAGTCTGACTTTGCCGTCGTTGTCGACCGATGCGCGGCTCGGGGTGTAGCTCACCGGCCGGTACAGGTAGTCCATGCTGGTGAAGTAGGCCCCCATGTTGGTGATCATCCACAAGCCCTCGTGGGCGTCGAACTCGACGATGAGGGCTTCGTCGGGCGCCAGCTCCCAGTACATGTTGGCGGCGGTTCGGCCGCGTCTGGCGTCCGCCTCGGATGCCGCCGGGGCGGGGAACCTGTTGGGGTGCTCGCCGTCGACGCCGCCGTGGGCGAACGGGAACTCGGGCCAGTCGCTCATCAGGCCGGTGACGAATTCACCCGCCCAGCGCATGGCCGCAACCATCGTGTCGGGAGTCGGCAGCGGCTTGGGCGAGTCCATGTCGACGCGCTCGATCCGCATCCGCGCGGGACGCTCGTCCCAGCGGTCGAAGCCCTGGCGGATGAACAGCTTGCGCGAACCGGCGGTGGTCGGCAGCCAGTTCGGCCCGCGCTCGGAACCACCGACGTAGAGCTCGAACGTGCCGTCCGGCTCGACGCGGAGTTGGTCGCCGAACAGGTTCGCCTCCGGCACGTCACCGAACGGCTCGTGCAGGACGTGTGGACCGTCCGGACGCGCGCCTTGCACGGTGACGTTGAAAAACGGTGCGGTGCCGCGGGTTCCGCTGATGCGGTACGTCGATTCGCCGTCGATCCAGACCTGTTGGTAGGTGAAGTCGGCGCAGTCGCCCCCCAGCTTGCGGGTGGGACTGCAGAAGGCGTGCATCGCCGGGTAGCGGGTGTCGCGGGTTTCCAGGGCCAGATCAAAGGCCTGCCCCAGGTTCTGGGTGAGAAAGCGAAACGCGTCGGCACGCTGCAGGCCAGAGGTCGCGTTCAAGTCCTTGAACGCCTGCCTGCCGGCGGTTTTCAATCGCCCGCAGAATTCGCTCCACGCGCGGTCGAGTGCCGCATCATCGGGCCCATCACCGAAAGCCACTGCGCCACGCCCTTTCTCAGCTGCTCCGCTGCCCAAGCCTGTCCAACATCGCGCTCACCGTCGCGCACGCTCGCCCGGCCGCCGCCAGCCTGCCTTCCGCGTCGATGCGCGGCCCGAGCAATTCCAGGTCGAAACCGAACCGGTAGCCCCCGGCCAGCGCCTGAGCCACGAAGGGTTCGATCGGGATCGCGCCGTCGCCCGGTACGGCGCGGGCCGGCAGGGCCCGGTCTCCCAGCACGTAGTCGCTCAGCTGAATCAGTTCTGTCCGGGGCAGCGCCAGCCTCAGCAGTCCCGCGAGATCGGCCTCGGCCCAGCAGTGGAACAGGTCGATGCAGATGCCAAGCCCCGCCAGCTCGGCGAGGGTGATGGTGTCGCGCAGGCTGTGCGCGACGTGGATGTCGGCGTAGAGGCTGGACGCGTTCTCGATGGCCAGGGCGACGCCGGCCTGCCGCGCTTGTTGCACACACGGCTCGATCGCACGGCAAAACCGCTCGGCCGCCCGCTCCCACGTGAGGCCGTTCCGGCCGCCGGTGAGCATGTAGATGCACCGGGCGCCCACGGTCGCGGCGGCATCGATCAGCCGCGACAGGTCCGCCCCGTCGGCGAACAGGTGGTAGACCGCCTCGACCGCGTACTCTTCGGCTCGGATCAGGTGAACGAAGCCGGGGTCGAGGAGTTGCGTGTCGAGGATGCTGAGGTGTCGCAGGCCAAGGGTCGTCCAATTCTGGTGCAGTTCATCGGTATCCGCCCCGAGGAACGTCACGTTGTGGACCGATAGCGCACGCACGAGAATTTCAGTCCCGCTGTTCGATGCTGACCCCGAACCGCTTCCGGAAGGGCGCGAATTCGGCGTGCAGGTCGTCGAGGTTTTCGCCGATGTCGGTCAGCAATCGGGTGGAGTAGCGGAACTTCCCGTAGCGGTCGCCGCGGTTGTGGGCCAGGTAATCCCGCATCGATGCCTCGGCCTCGCCGGTGAGGGCCCGCCCGCAGAAGGCGTAGTAGCGACCGACGGTCGCGACCGGGTCCGCGATGAAGTCGGCGTAGGGGATGTGCAGGATGCGCGGGTCGTCGACCATCGGGTTGGTCATGGTGTTGGCGATGCTCGCCCGGGTCATCTCGAGATGCCGTGAAAACCCTTCAGAACCCAGTACTTTCGCGGCCGGTGGTACTGGAACTGCTGCAGCATCGCCTTGTGCAGGCGGTACTGTGCGACGGGGTCGGTCGGCAGGCCGGCCACCAGCGTCTGCATCGGCACCCGCCACCACGCGGTCGGCGTCATCACCCGAAAGTCGAAGGCCCAGGTGCGCTCGTCTTCGGGCAGGCCGTCACCGAGCATGTCGTTGTAGGGGTGGCTGAGCAGCCACCTGGGCATCTTCGCGTTGATCTCACGCCAGTCGGCATCGGCCCGGGCGCGACGGGCGTCGCCGGGCGGGGCAAGCCCGGGAGGCGGCGACGGGTACATCACCTCCCAGAACCGCAGCGCACGCGCGTGCGGGTCCACCGCCATCAGCGCGTGCATGAGCGTGGTACCGGAGCGCGGTTCTCCCGTCACGAACATCGGGTGGTCGATCACCTCGGCGGCGATCGGATAGCGGTTGCGGTCCTCGATGAACTCCAGCCGCGACGTCAGCAGCCAGTGGCACACGCTTTGCGCACGCTCAATGCCGTTGGCGTCCATCCCGATACCGTTCAGGTGGTCGACGGCCAGGCGGAACCGCTTCGGCAGCGTCGGGTCGCCGTAGTCGTCGAGTCCCGTCGCGGCCTGCGCGCAGCCAAGGATCGCGTTCGCGTCGAGACCGGCTGTCATGCTTGGCCTGCGCCCTGAGCACCACACAAGGCCAACAATTCGTCCTCCGTCTTACGCACGTTGGCCGCCGACGCGGCACCGAACTCGAGTCCGGCCATGGCGCCGTAGTCCAGGATCTTGGGCACCCGAAGCCCCGCATCCACGTACGACTTGATGGTTCGCGCGACCTGCCGGGGCGTGCCGTGCGGCACCACCGCCCGAATCGCGTCGGGGTCGACGCGCTCGAGAAAGTCCACGATCCGCTCGCGCGTCAACGTCGTCGGGTCGATGTCGTGAAACCCGCCCCAATCGTCCCCCATCGGGTGGTCAAAGCCGAAGCGGCGCAGGACTTCAGCCGATACCTGCAGCAAGAACGCGGCCACCAGTGGGGCGCGCACGATCTTCTCGATTGCGTCGTCGTCTTCGCCGATCAGGCACACCTGCACGTAGCACGGCGTGATCGCCAGTGGGTCTCGCCCGGCCCGCTCGGCCGATTGCCGTACCGCGCCGAGCATCTCGGCGTAGTGGTCGGGGGTCCATGCCCCGGCCGGCCACCAACCGTCGGCGTAACGCCCGACGATGTCGAGCATCCGCGGCCCGCTGGCGCCGATCCAGATCGGGGGGAAGCGCCCCTGGTAGGGTTCGGTGTCCAACCGAGCATGGTTCAGCCGGTAGAACCGCCCCTCGAAATCCACCGGCCCGTCGCCGGCCCAGAGCAGCCGGATGACCTTCAGGGCCTCCTCGAAACGGCCGACGGGCCGGGCGAAGTCGAAACCGTAGGGCACGACGTTTTCGCTTTCACCGCTGCCGAGGCCCAGGATGAACCGCCCGCGGGAGAGATGGTCGATGGTCAGCGCGGTTTGGGCCAGCATCGCGGGGTGGCGGCGCACAGTGTCCACGACACTGGTGGCCAGCGGCACCCGTTCGGTCAGCACGGCCGCCGCGGCGGCGACCGCCATGCCGTCGAGGTGGCGATGCGGCGACGGCGACGACGTCGCGAGGTCGGTGAACTCCGGCGTCCACAGCGCATCGGGCCAAAAGCTCACCATGTGATCGGGCAGCCAGATCGAGTGGTATCGACCGGTATCGAGCTCGGCCAGGCCCGACAGGTCCAGCGGGAGCGTGGTGCGCAGGAACGCGGCGGGCGAAACCTTCACCGCGCGATCCACTCCGAGGTCAGCGCGAAGTCCGACAGATACCTGGTCGAGCTCCACCCGCCGTCGACGACGATCGTCTGCCCGTTGATGAAACTGCCCCCCGGCGAGCACAGGAAGGCGACGGTGCCGGCGATGTCGTCGACGGTGCCCAACCGCTGATGCGGGGTCAGCTCAGTGTTGATCTTGCGGAAACGCTCATCCACCAAACGCTTTTCGACCATCGGCGTCACCGTCACCCCGGGCGCGACGGCGTTGCAGCGGATGCCCGAGGCGCCGTACTGGCAGGCGATGTGGGTGGTCAGCGCGGTCAGCCCACCCTTGGCCGCGGAGTAGGCGCCGCCGCGCAGCCCGCCGACGACGGCGAACGTCGACGTGATGTTGATGATCGCCGATCCGGGCCGCATGTGCGGCAGGACCTCGCGCGCGAGCCGAAACGGCGCCCGCAGCATCAATCCCAGAAAGTAGTCCAGCGTTTCGTCGTCCGTTTCGTGCAGCGGTTTGGGATTGCCGACCCCGGCGTTGTTGATGAGGAAGTCGATGTGCCCCCAGCGCTCGACGGCGAGGTCGACGATCCGTCGCGGCGCGTCGTCGTCGGTCAGGTCGACGGCCAGCGTCGCCACCCGCTCGGGGTCGTCGATCGACTCTCGCAGCGCGGCCAGCCGGTCCTCGTCGCGGCCCGTGCCGAGGACGGCCATGCCCGCATCGGCAAGTTTCCTTACGCATCCCAGACCGATGCCGCTGCTTGCGCCGGTGACGATCGCGACCTGCATGTTATCCATCCCCTGGCTCGGCCTGTGTCATCTGGCGGCGACCCGCTGCGCCCGGCTCCGCCGCGCTTGCGATCGCCGATTGTGTCGTCTGGCGGCGACCCGCTGCGCCCGGCTCCGCCGCGCTTGCGATCGCCGATTGTGTCAACGCCGCTCTGATCCGATGTTTGAGGACCTTGCCGGCGTCGTTCTTGGGCAACGCATCCCAGATGACCACCTGCTCCGGGGCCTTGAATTTCGCGACCCCCTTGCTGTTCAGCAGCGCGAGCAGGTCGGCGACATCGGGCCCCGGCTCACCGGCGGGCACGATCACCGCGCACGCCCGCTCTCCGGTCCGGTCGTCGGGCAGCCCGACCACCGCGATTTCGGCGATGGCGGGATGGTCGGCGAGCAGGTCCTCGACCTCCTTGGCCGAGATGTTCTCACCGTTGCGGATGATGACGTCCTTGGCCCGGCCCGTCACGACGAGGTATTGGTCGTCCACCCAGCGCCCGAGATCCCCCGTATGGAAGAACCCCTCCGGGTCGAGGCAATCCGCATCGTCTTCGGGGTGCCGGTAGCCCAGCAGCATCTGCGGGCCGCGCACGCAGACCTCTCCATCACCGGCCGGCGCGGCCGCATGCGCGACGAGCTTGATCTCGGCGATCCCGGCCCGGCCGTCGGTGTCGGCGGCGCGGTCGGCTTCGTGCGGTAGCGGGGCGCCGACGGTCGCGACGGGCACCTCCGTGCAGCCATACACGCGGGTGACGACCGCCCGGTCGAAATACCCGGCGGCGCGCCGGATCAGCGACGGCGACACCGAGGCTCCGCCGCAGACGAACACCTTCAGGTGGGGCAGGCGACTCCCCGAACGTTCGGCGGCGGACAGCAGCTGCTGCAAAAACGGTGTCGCCCCGGCCATGTGGGTGCACCGTTCGGTGTTCATCAGTGCCACAGCGGCCGAGGGATCCCACCGGTCCATCAGGATCGCGGTGGTGCCCAGCAACAGGGGGCATTCGAACGCGTATATCGACCCGCCGATGTGGGCGATGGGCGACGGAACCAGGAACGTGTCGCCCGGCTCGATGTTCCACTGGTCGCGGATCTGGCGGATCAGCGCATGTATCGAATTGTGGCTGTGCAGCACGCCTTTCGGGCGGCCGGTGGTGCCCGAGGTGTACAGGACCATCCGCACGGCGTCGGGATCCAGCGCCGGCAGCCTGGTGCGATCCGGTGGGCCCTCCAGCAGCGTCGGGTAGGGCGTGTGTCCGCCGTGTTCGCCGCGCACCAGCACCACTTCGGGGGCGCGGTCCAGCGTGGCGGTCACGCGTTCGAGCATCACCGCGTAGTCATGGCCGCCGAACCGGTGCGGGATGAAGATCGCGGCGGTTTCGGCATCTTCGAGGATGAAGCGCAGGTCGTGGTCGCGCAGCGACGGCAGGATCGGGTTCACCACCATCCCCGCGAGCGTCGCCGCCAGATAGATGGCGGCGGCCTCGTGCCAATTCGGCAGCATGAACGACACGACGCTGCCGGTTGGCATGCGCGCCAGCAGGGCGTGGGCCAACGCGGTGGCCTGGGCGTCGAGCGCGGCGCAGTCCAGGCGGGTGTCCTTGTCCACCAACACCGTTCGCCCCGGGGAGGCCTGCGCGGCCGAGCGCAGCGCGTCGGCCAGCGTGGTGGTAACCCACAACCCGCGCCGGTACGCTTCCGCCGCGTGTGTCGTGTCCATCACTTCACCGCGCCTAGTCATTCACGCGGCGCATGGTCATCGCATACCGGAAGCTCGACGACAGGTGGGTGTTGATCGTCACCTGCGCGATCTCGCCATCGGAGGTCTTGTATGTGCGCCGCAGCTGCAGCGCGGCCGTGCCCGCCGCGACGCCGAGTCCGTCGGCCAGCTCGGCCGGAAGCAGCACCGCCGCGATCTCCTGGCGCAATTCGGCGATGCTCACGCCGAACAGGTCCTCGATCAACGGGAAAATCGGACCGGTGTGGCGCTGCAACAGTCTGCCGACGGCGGCGAAATCGCGGTTGATGAAGTACTCGGTCCGGCACAGCGGCACCTGCGCGCCGTCGGCCAGCCGGTAGCCGCGCACGGACAACCACTGCGTGCCGGCGGCCAGGCCGGTCCGGGCGGCGAGTTCGTCGTCGATCTCCACCATCGCGTTGGACTCGATGGTCAGCCGCGCACCGGCCGCGAACGCGAGCAGGTCGTCTATCGACATCGTTTCCTGCGCATAGGAACTGGACGCGGGCCGGGGCACCACCCGGGTGCCCGCGCGGGGCCGCGACGCGACGAGGTTGTCCTCACGCAGCCGGCGCAGCGCCTCGCGTACGGTGTAGCGGCTGACCGCGAATCGCTCACACAATTGGTGTTCGGTCGGGAGCTGCGACCCCACCGGATAGACGCCGTCCACGATCTCCTTGCGCAGCGTGCGCGCGATCTGCAGATAGCGGTGTTCGCTCGAAATGGCCTGGGACATCAGCGGCCGCCCCGCGACCGGCGCAACGCCAGGACGCTGCCGTCACCGTCGGCCGAGACGTAGAGCGTGCCGTCGGCCGCGGCGGCGACGCCGGCGAATGGGCCCTGCGGACCCGAAAACGGCGGCATGCCTTTCAGCGGCCTGGGCACCACGCCCGGCGGGGCACCGACCGGCAGCCCCGACGCGACCGTCTGCCGGACCTCGGTGTCCAGATCGAACGCGATCAACTCCTTGGCGCCGGCGTCGACGATGTAGAGCACCCCGTCGTGCACGCAAATACCCTGCGGGCGAACCAGGTCGGCGACGACGGTGCCGACGGCCTCGGGCCCGCTCACCCGCGCCACCCGTCCGGCGCCGGCTTCCGCCACCAGGCACGCCCCGTCCGGGTCGACCGCGACACCGACCGGCTCACGCAGCCCGGTGGCCAGCACCTCGGTGCTTCCCGACCGCAACGACAGCACCCGTCCGGTGCCCAACTCGGCGACGAGCACGCCGCCGGGACCGACCGCGATCCCGTAGAGCTGGTCGAAACCGTCTGCCAGCACTTCGGTTTCGTTCGCCCCCGGCCGGTAGCGGCCGACCTGGCCGCCCGAGGTCGTGACGACGAACTCGCCGGGGCTGCTCGACGCCACGCCGCGCAGGAACCCGGGATAGCCGGGGCTGAACAACATCCCCACCGTATGCAGCGACCCGTCCGGCAGGACCGCATAGAAGTACGTGCCGTCGGCGACGTAGAGCCGCCCGTCGTGCCCCACGCTCAGATCCAGCGGCCAGTTCAGGCCGCCGGGCAGCACCGTATGCGTCGCGCCGTCCGGCGATATCTCGGTGATCTCGCCGGTGAAGTGGGATACCAGCACCCGGTCGCCGGCGAACGTGCAGTTGTCCAGCCCCGGGCTCAGCTGCGCCAGCACCCGCCGTTCGCCGCTGCGCGGGTCGATGCGCAGCACCTGCCCGCTCGCCACCTGGGTCGAGACGATGTTGCCCCGCGGGTCGAACTTGACCGAGTCGGGAACACCGAGATCGCTTGCGACGCACTGTGGTTCGCCGCCATCGGGATCGACGCGCCAGATCGCGTTGGCGCCCATCACCGGGAAATACAGCAGCCCGTCCGGGCCCACCTCCATCGCGTTCGGTGAGGGCACGCCATCCAGCACCACCCGTGGCGGCCCGCCGGTCAGGTCGAGCTCGAGCAGGCGCCCGCCCTCGCGGCATTCGCCGATGAACAACCGGTCGCGATGAAACGTGATTCCGTTGGCGGACGGAAGGTCGTCGCGCAGCACCCGGGTGCGACCGGCGGTGTCGCGCACGCTGACCCGGCCGTCCATCACCTCGGTCGCGTACAGGTTCCCGCTCGCGTCGAACGCGACGTCGTCGGGCGCCACGATCTCGCCGCCTCTGGCGCTCACCGTTTCCAGTCGTCCGGTGCCCAGATCCAGCGCGCTGATCTGACTGCCGGTGACCTGCGCGATGTAGACGCCCCCGTCGGGGCCGGTGCGCAGGCCGTTGGCGCCGAACAGCCGGCTGGGCGCCGTGACCCTCTCGAGTCGCCAGCCGTCCGCGACGCCGCTCGACTGCGGTACCGCATACCGGGATGGATGCGTCGCGATGGCCATATCCTGCCGAGGTCCTTCCGTCCGGCGTTTGAGCTGGACGCTATCAACTTGTCCTAGTCCAGACAATAGCTTCCGAACCACGTCGGATTGACCTTGACAGCCCACTCCGCCGATGGGAATAGTGTTCTCCAAAGGACAGAACGCTGTATCTTGTCCGGACAAAACGACGCGGCAGATTGCAGGTCATGGACGATCTTCTCGGGCGCCTCCCAGGGCTGGAAGGGCGCGTCGTCGTGGTTTCCGGCGCCGGCGGCGGCGGCATCGGCACCACCGTCACCGCCATGACCGCCCGCGCCGGGGCGACGGTGATCGCGGCGAGCCGGTCGAAGGAAAACCTGGACGAGCACGTCGCCCCGCTGGCGCAGCAGGGCTTGGCGGTGGTGCCCGTCGCGGCCGACGCGTCGACGGACGAGGGCATCGCCGCCGTCATCGACCAGGCGCGGCGCGCCGACGGCAACCTCTACGGCCTGGTGAACGTCGCGGGCGGCGCCGAGCCGTCGACGTGGATGCCGTCGACGCGGGTGACGCGCGGCGACTGGCGCAAGATCTTCGCCGACAACCTCGAGACGGCGTTCTTCATGAGCCAGGCCGTCGCGGCCGAACTCGTCGCGCAGCAGCGCCCCGGGTCGATCGTGTCGATCTCGTCGATCAGCGGCATGAACACCGCACCGTTCCACATCGCCTACGGGACCGCCAAGGCCGCGATCGCGGCGATGACCCGCACGATGGCGCTCGAGCTGGCGATGTCCGGAATCAGGGTGAATGCCGTGGCGCCCGGCGTCACCGAGACCGCGGCCTCCCGCACCTACGTCGACGAGGACCCGGACCGGGATCGGCAGGCGATCGCGATGGGCCGGCGCGGCCGGCCCGAGGAGCAGGCCGGCGCAATCCTGTTCCTGCTCTCCGACCTGTCGAGCTACATCACCGGCCAGACGCTGCTCGTCGACGGTGGCCTCGACCTCAAATGGAGCCACCTGGACGCCGACAACACCTCGTTGTTCCTCAAGGACGAATCCTTCCGCGCGGCCATCAGGAGGATGCGGTGACCGATCTGGCCAAGGACTCGAATCGCACCGGGGCCGAGGAACTTTCGCGACCCATGACGATCGGCGTCGAGGCGTACATCAGCGAGGACTACGCCCGCGCCGAGCGCGACAGGCTGTGGCGAAAAGTCTGGCAGCAGGTGGGCCGCGTCGAAGAGCTGCCCGAGGTGGGCAGCTACCTGACCTACGACATCCTCGACGACTCGATCATCGTGGTGCGCACCGGTGAGAACGAATTTCGCGCGCACCACAACGTCTGCATGCACCGCGGCCGCCGGCTCATCGACACGCCGCAGGGCGCGAAGAACGCCTGCGGCCGCGCCCGCAAGTCGTTCGTGTGCGGATTCCACGGCTGGACATACGGTTTGGACGGGACGTGCACCCACATCCGCGAGCAACAGGACTGGCAGGGCGCGCTGACTCCCGAGAACACCCACCTGCGGCCGGTCAGGGTCGACACCTGGGGCGGTTGGTTGTGGATCAACATGGACCCCGACTGCGAGCCGCTGGCCGACTACCTGTTTCCCGCCGCGAAGATCCTCGACCCGTTCGGGTGTGAGAACATGCGCTGCAAGTGGCGCAAATGGCTGTCCTTCGAGTGCAACTGGAAGGTCGCGCTGGAGGCCTTCAACGAGACCTACCACGTCTACACAACCCATCCGGAGTTCAACAAATTCGGCGAATTCAAGGGCTGGGCCAAGGCGCAGGGCAAGCACAGCAACATCGGCTACGACGCGCCCGACGACATGGAGGCCACGAAGTCCAAGATCCGACTGGGCACGGGCGACCCGCGTATTTCGACCGCGGAGATGCAGATCTACACGATGGAGGAAACCAACACCTCCACCACCGAGACGCTGGTGAACGCCGCCAAGCGGTTGGTGGACGAACTGCCCGAGGGCACGCCGCCCGACAAGGTGCTCGAGCACTGGCTGTCCGCGGCGCGGCGCGACGACGAGGCCCGCGGCGTGATCTGGCCGACCATCCCGCCCGACATCCTCGGTCAGGCGGGTACGGCGTGGCAGATCTTCCCGAACTTCCAGATCGGTCAGGGCCTGACCGTTGCGCTGTGCTACGGCGCGCGTCCGCATCCCAGCTACGACCCGAACAAATGCATCTTCGAGGTGTCGGTATTCGAGTTGTACCCGAAAGGCCAAGAGCCGCAGACCGAATGGGAGTACACCCCGGTGGGCGACCCGCGCTGGCTGTCGGTCCTCCCCCAGGACTTCTCCAACATGGCCGCCGTGCAGCAGGGCATGAAATCGCTGGGCTTCCCTGGCACCAAACCCAACCCTTACCGCGAACGCAGCACCGTCAATCTCCATTACCAGCTGTCGAAGTACATGGGTACCGGTGAGCCGAAAGAGATCCGATGACGCACTTCGACAACTGTGGGCCGACCGACGTCCCGCAAGACATCGACATCGACGCGCTTCGCGAGAAGTACCTGCACGAGCGCGACAGACGGTTGCGCCCCGAAGGGTCCAAGCAGTATTTGGAACTCACGGGCGATTTCGCCGAGTTCGCCGAGGTCGATCCCCATACGCCGGTGACGCCGCGCACGCCGATCAGCGAGGACGTCGAGGTAGCGGTCCTCGGTGGTGGCATCGCCGGCCTGCTGGCGGGCGCCTACCTGAAGAAGTCCGGCGTCGACGACGTGCACATCATCGAGATGGGCGGTGACGTCGGCGGCGTCTGGTACTGGAACCGCTTCCCCGGTATCCAGTGCGACAACGACGCCTACTGCTACATCCCGATGCTCGAAGAGCTCGACTTCATGCCGAGCAAGAAGTTCGCCGACGGGGCGGAGATCTACGAGCATTGCCGCCGCATCGCCAAACATTTCGGGCTGTACGACGGCGCGATCTTCTCTACCCAGGTGCGCACGGTGCGCTGGGACGACTCGATCAACCGCTGGCGGCTACGGACGAATCGCGGCGACGACATCCGCGCCCGCTTCGTGGTGATGACGCAGGGCTCGTACAACCGGCCGAAGTTGCCCGGCATCCCCGGCATCCAGGACTACTTGGACGCCGGAGGCCACGTTTTCCACTCGGCGCGTTGGGACTACGACTACACCGGCGGCGACGCCAACGGCCGCCTGGACAAGCTGCACGACAAGCGGGTGGCGCTGGTCGGCACCGGGGCGACGGGTGTTCAGCTGGTTCCCCACCTGGGTCGGGATGCCCAGCACCTCTACGTGTTCCAGCGGACACCGTCGTCGGTGGACGAGCGCGGAAACGAGCCGACGAACCCGGACTGGGTGGCATCGCTGCAGCCCGGGTGGCAGGCGGAGCGCAAGCGCAATTTCCATCGGTGGTCGCCGTTCGAGGGCGTGGTGTTCGATGCGGCGGACCAGGTTTGCGACTTCTGGACCGAGTTGGGGCGCAACATGACTGCGCGCATTGCCGCGAGTGACGACCCCGCGTCGCTGGGCATCGAGCAGATCATGGCGATGCGCGAGGAGGAAGACTACAAGATCATGGAGCGGCTGCGGCGCCGGATCGCCGACATCGTCGAGGACCCCGACACCGCCGAGGCGCTCAAGCCGTACTACCGGTTCCTGTGCAAGCGGCCGTGCTCGAGTGACGAATACCTGCCGACCTTCAACAATCCCAATGTCACGTTGGTCGACGTGTCGGGGTCAAAGGGGGTGGAGCGGCTCACGGAGAACGGCATAGTCGCGGGCGGCATCGAGTACGAGGTCGATTGCGTGGTCTTCGCGAGCGGCTTCGAGATCTCCACCGAGATCAGCCGCCGGTACGCGATCGAAGCGATCGAGGGCCGCGACGGTGTTTCGCTCTTCGATCACTGGCGCGAAAGCTACAAGACGCTGCACGGCATGACCACTCGCGGCTTCCCCAACCAGTTCCACACCGGTTTCCTGCAGGGCGGCGTTTCGGCCAACACCACCGCGATGTTCGAGCAGCAGGCCGAACACATCGCCTACATCATCTCCGAAGCCATCAAGCGCGGCGCCACGACCGTCGAACCGAGTCAGGAGGGTCAGGACGACTGGGTTGCCACGATCCGCGAACTCGCCATCGACAACTCGGCGTTCGAAGTGAGCTGCACGCCGGGCTATTACAACAACGAGGGCGGCGGAGGCGGAGAGGGCATCCGCTCGTTCCTCGGGGAGCCCTACTCGCCCGGTTTCTACGCGTTCGACGACCTGCTGAGGGAATGGCGCGCCAAGGGCGATCTGAACGGCCTGGTGCTCGGAACTTAGATGGCAGAGCTGAGATTCGACGGGCGCGTCGCCGTCATCACCGGGGCCGGCCGAGGCCACGGCCGCTGCTACGCCCTGTTGCTGGCGTCACGGGGCGCCAAGGTCGTCGTCAACGATCACGGCGGCGGCCTCACGGGTGACGGCGCCGACAACGGTCCGGCCCGCGATGTCGTGCGCGAGATCGTCGCCGCCGGTGGTCAGGCCGTCGCCTGCACCGACTCGGTGGCCACCGCCGCCGGCGGCAAGGCCATCATCGACGCGGCGCTCGACAGCTACGGACGCGTCGACGTCCTCATCCACAACGCCGGCAACGTCCGCCGCGGCTCGCTGAAGGAGATGAGCTACCAGGACTTCGACGCGGTGCTCGATGTTCACCTGCGCGGCGCGTTCCACGTTGTGCGGCCCGCGTTCCCGGTGATGTGCGACGCGGGGTACGGGCGCATCGTGCTGACTTCCTCGATCGGCGGCCTGTACGGAAACCAGGACGTCGCCAACTACGCCGCCGCCAAGGCCGGCGTGATCGGACTGTCCAATGTCGCGGCCCTCGAAGGCGCGGCCGACGGCGTGCGGTGCAACGTGATCGTGCCGGCAGCGGTGACGAGAATGGCCGCCGGCATCGACACCTCGGCCTACCCCCCGATGGGTCCGGAACTCGTTGCGCCCGTGGTGGGTTGGCTCGCCCACGAAAGCTGTTCGGTGACCGGGGAGGTGTTCATCGCGTTGGCGGGGCGGGTGGCGCGGGCGGTCATCGCGGAAAGCCCCGGGGTGCACCGGCCGGCCTGGACGGTCGAGGAGGTCGGCGAACACCTCGACGCGATCCGAAACATCGAGGCCCCGCTGGTGTTTCCGGTGGTTCCCGACGGTCACCACCAGCACATCCGCTACAGCTTCGACCTCGCACACCGGTCCAGCGATCGGGGCGTGCTTCGTGGCTAGCCGGACGGGCCCGCTGGCCGGCGTGCGGGTCGTCGACCTCACCGCGATGGTGATGGGACCGTACTGCACGCAGATCATGGCCGACATGGGCGCCGACGTGATCAAAGTCGAACCGCCCCAAGGCGATAACACCCGCTACATCTCGGTCGGCCCCGCGCCGGGCATGAGCGGGGTGTTCGTCAACGTCAACCGCGGCAAGCGCAGCGTCGTCCTGGACCTGCACACCCACGCCGGAACGGACGCGCTGCGGGCGCTTGCCGAGACCGCGGACGTGTTCATCCACTCGATGCGCGCCAAGGCGATCGCCAAGCTCGGCTTCGCCTACGACGACGTCGCCGCGATCAACCCCGCGATCGTCTACACCAACTGCTACGGGTACGGGCGCCGCGGACCCGAACGGGACCGGCCCGCCTACGACGACACGATTCAGGCCGAGTGCGGCCTGCCCGCGGTGCAACAGCAACTGACCGGCGAGGCCGACTACGTCGGAACCATCATGGCCGACAAGGTCGCCGGGTTGACGGCGCTGTACGCGACGACCATGGCGTTGTACCACCGCGAACGCACCGGCGAGGGTCAGGAGGTCGAGGTCGCCATGTTCGAGACCATGGCCTCGTTCATGCTCGTCGAACACGCCAACGGCGCAATGTTCGACCCGCCCCTGGGGCCGGCGGTCTATCCGCGCACGGTGGCGCCCAACCGTCGCCCATACCGCACCAGTGACGGCTACATCGCCGCGTTGATCTACAACGACAAGCACTGGAACGCGTTCGTCGACGCCGTGCGCCCGCCGTGGGCCAGCGACCTCTATTCGACGCTGGAACAGCGCGCCCACCAGATCGACACCATCTACGGATTGGTCGCCGAGACGATGAAGCAGCGCTCGACGAGTGAGTGGCTGGAGCTGTTAGGAGAACTCGAAATACCGGCCGCACCACTGAACACGCCGGGCGCGCTGTTCGACGACCCACATCTGAACGCCGTCGGCATGTTCCAGACCGTGGACACTCCGCACGGGCCGGTGCGCTTTCCGGGCGTGCCCACCTGGTTCTCCCGGACACCCGGTCGCGTCGCGGGCCCGGCGCCGGAACTCGGCGCCGACACCGCACAAGTGCTCGAGGAGCTCGGCGCGAGCGTGGTGCCTCCAGCTCGCGATGGAAAGGAGATTTGACCATGGCCGTGCCCGTCTACAAGCGCATCCTCGACCTGTTCGAGGCCGAGGGTGTGAACACCTTGTTCGGCATCCCCGACCCGAACTTCGTGCACATGTTCGCCGAAGCCGACGCGCGCGGGTGGTCGGTGGTCGCGCCTCATCACGAACTCAGCGCCGGCTTCATGGCCGAGGCGGCGTCGCGGATGACGGGTAAGCCCGGGCTGTGCATCGGCACGCTCGGACCCGGGATGGCCAACATGGCCGGAGCGATCCAGTGTGCGCTGGTGGAGAACTCGCCGGTGATCTTCCTCGGCGGCCAGCGGGCCCGCGTCACCGAGCGCCGAGTCCGGCGGGGACGCATCCAGTTCGTGCGGCAGGAGCCCCTTGTCGCGCCGTCGGTCAAGTACAGCGCATCCATCGAGTACGCCAACCAGACGGACGAGATCATCCACGAGGCGATCCGCCGCGCCATGTCCGGCACACCGGGACCGGCCTACATCGAGTACCCGTCGCACGTCATCCTCGAAGAACTCGAGGTACCGGATCCGCTGCCGCCCAACCGATATCGGCTTGTCAACCAGACAGCAGGCCAGCGCGAGGTGCTCGAAGCGGCCGAGCTGATCCGGGCGGCCGAAAGCCCGATCCTGTTGGTCGGACACGCGGTCCACACCTCGCGCACCGGTGCGGCGGTCCGGGAGCTGGCCGACCTCATGGCTTGCCCCGTGATCCAGACCTCGGGCGGCACGTCGTTCATCGACGGTCTCGAGGACCGCACCTTCGCCTACGGTTTTTCCCCGGCCGCCGTCGAGGCGGTGGTGAAGTCCGACCTGTGTGTCGCGCTCGGCACGGAGCTCGGCGAACCGAGCCACTACGGCCGGACCCGCCACTGGGCCGAGAACGACGCAAAGCGTAAATGGGTTCTGGTCGAACAGGATCCGGTGGCCATCGGCGTAAACCGTCCCATCGACATCCCCCTGGTCGGCGACCTTCGCGGTGTGGTGCCTCAGCTGGTGGACGCGCTCCGCGACAGACCGCGGAAGCCGTCTGCCGATCTTGACCGCTGGATCGAACAGGACGCGGCGGAGCTGGCGCAGCTCGCGGAGAACGCGCCGACAGGCCGGACGCCGATACATCCGGCGCGGTTCGTCGTCGAGGCCACCAAAGCCTTCCCGAAGGACGGCATCCTGGTCCGCGACGGCGGCGCGACCGTCATCTTCCAGTGGACCTACTCGCAGGCCAAACCGCGCGACGTCATCTGGAACCAGAACTTCGGGCATCTCGGCACCGGCCTGCCCTACGCGGTCGGGGCGTCGATCGCCGAAGGCGGCAAGCGGCCGGTGATGCTGCTGACCAGCGATTCGGCGTTCCTGTTCCACATCGCCGAGTTGGAAACCGCCGCGCGGCAGAACCTTCCGT
The DNA here is from genome assembly GCF_001668725.1 of Mycobacterium sp. E787. Classification (GTDB taxonomy): domain Bacteria; phylum Actinomycetota; class Actinomycetes; order Mycobacteriales; family Mycobacteriaceae; genus Mycobacterium. The sequence continues at coordinate 241,702 of NZ_LZKL01000127.1, forward strand.
TGGTGTGCGTGGTGGGCGTCGACCACCAGTGGGGCCTCGAGGTGGGGGTCTACAAGCGCACCTTCCCCCAGCCGTCACCCCAGCCCGGCGTGCACTGGAGCAAAAACGTCCGCCTCGACAAGGTCGCCGAGGGCTTCGGCTGCCACGGCGAGTACGTCGAGAAGGAGGACGAGATCGGCCCGGCGATCGAGCGGGCTTACGCTAGCGGCAAGACCGCCGTCGTCCATGTCTGCATCGACCCCAAGGCCAACTCCGAGGAGATGCCCAAGTACGACGAATTCCGCACCTGGTACGCCGAGGGCACCCAATAGAAAGGGATCGATCTGATGCGCGAATACCTCAAGTTCTACATCGACGGGCGCTGGGTAGACCCCGTGCGGCCCAACACCTTCGACGTGGAGAATCCGGCGACCGAAGAGGTCTCCGGGAAGATCTCGCTCGGCTCGGCCGCCGACGTCGACGTGGCGGTCACCGCCGCCCGCCGCGCGTTCACCACATGGTCGCAGAGCACCCGTGAGCAGCGCCTCGATCTGCTGGAGGCCATCCTGGCCGAATACGGCAAGCGCACGGGCGATCTCGCGGACGCGGTCACCGAGGAAATGGGCGCGCCGCCCTCACTGGCCGCGGGTCCGCAGGTGCAACTCGGGCTCGGTCACCTGGTGACGGCGATCGACGTGCTGAAGAACTTCGCCTTCGAAGAACAGCACGGCGCAACGCTGATCGCCAGGGAGCCGATCGGCGTCTGCGGGCTGATCACGCCGTGGAACTGGCCACTCAACCAGATCGCGGTCAAGGTGTACCCGGCGTTGGCGACCGGCTGCACGATGATCCTGAAACCGTCCGAGGTGGCGCCCTTCTCCGCCTACATCTTCACCGAGATCCTCGACGCCGCGGGCGTGCCCGCCGGGGTGTACAACCTCGTGAACGGTGACGGCCCCGGGGTGGGCGTAGCCCTGGCGAGCCACCCCGACATCGACATGGTGTCGTTCACCGGCTCCACGCGCGCCGGCGTCGAGGTGGCCAGGAATGCCGCCACCACGGTGAAGCGGGTGACCCAGGAGCTGGGCGGCAAGAGCCCCAACATCGTCCTCGATGACGCGGGCTTTGCCGACAGCGTCCGCGCCGGCGTGGTCAACATGATGCCGAACACCGGACAGAGCTGTAACGCCCCGTCGCGCATGCTGGTCCCGAATTCGCGGATGGCCGAGGCCATCGGCATCGCTCGTGAGGTCGCCCAGCAGGTGAAGGTGGGCAGCCCGGCAGACAAGACCGCGATCGGACCGGTGGCCTCGAAGGCGCAATTCGAGAAGGTCCAAGGCCTGATCCAGGCGGGCATCGACGAGGGCGCGACGGTCGTCGCCGGCGGCCCGGGCCGGCCGGCGGGTCTGGACAGGGGTTACTACGTCAAGCCGACCGTCTTCGCCAACGTCACCAATGACATGACGATCGCGCGCGAGGAGATCTTCGGTCCGGTGCTGTGCATCCTCGGCTACGACGACATCGATCAGGCCGTGGAGATCGCCAACGACACCGATTACGGCCTGGCCGGTTATGTCTCGGGAGCCGACCTGGACAAGGCCCGCGAGGTGGCCCGCAAGATCCGCGCGGGCTGGGTCACGATCAACCATGCCTTCGACATGAATTCGGCGTTCGGCGGCTACAAGCACAGCGGCAACGGTCGGGAGTGGAGCGAGTTCGGCTTCCACGAGTATCTAGAGGTCAAGAGCACCTTGGGCTACGCGCCCTGACGGGCCGAGGCGCCATCAGGGAGGTCGCTATGAGGTGTCGTGCCGCCGTGATCCGCGGGGTCGGCAGGGACTGGGAGATCCACGAGATCGAACTCGACCCGCCCCGGACCGGTGAAGTGCTGGTGCGGATGGCCGTTGCCGGGGTGTGCCACTCCGACGACCACTTGTTCACCGGCGACGTGGTGCCGTCACCCGAGGCCGTGGCCGCCAGCGGTCAGCCCGCGCCGGACTGGTTCCCGCTGCTCGGCGGGCACGAGGGTGCGGGGGTTGTCGCCGAGACCGGACCGGGAGTCACGACGGTGCGGCCGGGGGACCGCGTGGCGCTCTCGTTCATTCCCGCGTGCGGCAATTGCCGGTTCTGCGTGAACGGTCAAAGCTACATCTGCGACATCGGCGCAAGCCTGTTCGTGCGGGAGATGCCCACCGACGGGACCTGCCGGCGGCATCTCGGCGACGAAAACCTCTTGGCCTACGGCCAACTCGGCACGTTCGCAGAATATGCCGTGCTGTCCGAGAGGTCCGTCATCAAGATCGACGACGCGATCCCGTTCCACGCCGCCTCACTCGTGTCGTGCGGTGTGAGCACCGGCTGGGGCTCCGCGACGATATCGGCGGCCACCGAACCCGGGGACACCGTCGTCGTCATCGGCGCCGGTGGGGTCGGGATGAACGCGTTGCAGGGGGCGCGGGCGGTCGGCGCGAAATATGTGGTCGCGGTGGATCCGGTTGATTCCAAGCGGGATTCGGCCAAGTTCTTCGGTGCCACGCACACCGCCGCCTCCGCCGGGGCGGCGATCCCCCTGGTCAAGGAGATCACGAACGGGTTGATGGCGGACCGCGTGGTCGTCTGTCCCGGTGTTGTGCGTGTGGACGTGCTTCCGTTGGCGATGGCGCTGCTGCGCAAGGGCGGGATATGCGTGCTCACCGGCATCACCCCGTTCACCGAGCCGCCGGTGCCGTTGGTCCTGCAGGAGATGACGCTGTCGGCCAAGCAACTCCGGGGAGCGCTCTACGGCGGGATGAATCCGCGCACGAGCGTGCCGATGCTGTTGTCGCTGTATCAGGCCGGCGCGTTGAAACTCGATGAGCTGGTCACCCGGCACTACCGGCTCGACGAGATCAACGAGGCGTTCGCCGACCTGCGGGAGGGCCGAAACATTCGCGGGATCATCGAGTTCGCCGGCCCGTAAAAAGCCGCCTGGTCAAGCGGATTCGAAGTGGCGCCGGATGCCCGCCAGCATTTCGGTGTGCGCCTTGACGGCCTCGCGCGTGGTGATCGGGGCCAACGGCCGGGGCGCGGCGATCCGTATCCGCTCGGTGATCAGAGTGCCGCCGTCGCTCGGGGCGAAGCTCACCGTTCCGCGCAGCCGCACCCCCGGTGACTGGTCGGCCTCGGTGGTCACGTCGCCGTCCGCGCGGACGTGCAGCCGGGCGCGGTAGGTGATCCGCATACTGAAGGGCCCCAACGGGATCCGGTCCACCACGCGGTAGCTCTGCAGGTAACCGTCCGGCGTTTCGGTCCGCGAGGTGGCCTGCACGGACACGATCAGCGGGTGCACGACCTTGATGTTGTTCAGGTCCACGTAGAAATCGCGGACATCGCCCGGCGGCGCCGGCACCTGTTCGGACAGCGTTCGTTCGGCGCGCGCGACCCACCAGCTCACCGGGACAGCTCCGCGGCGAGAACCCCGGTGCGCCACCAGATCAGCGCGGCGAACACCACCAGGACGACGACCGTCACGGCGGCCTGGATCAGGTTCCGCCGCTCCGGCGGCGGATAGACGTAGGCCGCGGCCACCAGGCCGCCGGTCACCAGCCCGCCCACGTGCGCCTGCCAGCTGATCCGTTGCGAGCTGATCAGCGGGACCACCAGCGTGAAAACCAGGTTGATCACGATGACCGCCGCCACCCAGCGGACATCCAGGGACAGCCGCTTGCCCACCACGAACGTGGCGCCGAAGAGACCGAAAATCGCGCCCGACGCTCCGGCCGTCGCCGTGCCGAGCGACGACAGCAGGTACACCAGCACGGAGCCGCCCAACCCGCTCAGCGCGTAGAGCGCACCGAACCTCATTCGGCCCAGCCACATTTCGAGCGGCGGGCCCACGACGTACAGCGCCCACATGTTGAGTAGCAGATGGGTCGCCCCGTAATGCAGGAACATCGACGTCAGCAGCCGATACCGCTCGCCGTCGGCGACCGCCGGTGGCCACAGCGCCAGCTGCTTTTCCAGCCCCCCCGACGCCAGCTGCACCACGAAGGCCACCACGTTGATCGCGATCAGCGCGTAGGTGACCACCGGCGTGTCCGATCGTTGCGGCGCGCCGAAGCGGGTCCGAGGCTGCCGGATCGTGCGGGCGCCCGCCTGCACGCACTCCACACACTGGTGACCGACCGCGGCGGCGCGCATGCAGTCCGCGCAGATGTAGCGTTCGCAGCGGTTGCAGCGGAGGTAGGTGCGACGACCGGGATGCCGGTAGCAAATCGGGGCATCGGCCGGTGACTCCGGGGCGCTGGGTGCGCTCATCGCATCATTCTCGCGCGTGTTGCCGCATTGCTCGACATTTTCTGGGCCGCCCCCGTGCCTTACTGTGTTTTCCGTGGAGTCACCGAGGTGACCGGCGCCGGCGTTGTCGAGCGCTACCTGGACTGCCTGGCCGGACACGACTGGGACGGCCTGGCCGCGACGATCGCCGACGAGGGCCTGGTCCGTGAGGGCCCGTTCTGCGACGTCGTCGAGGGCAAGCAGCGCTACGTCGCCTTTCTGCGCAAGGTATGCACCGACCTGAAGGGCCACCGGCTGGAGGTGCGGCGGGTTTCGCACGTGGACTCCCGGGTGTCGTACGCCGAATTGACGGAGGCGTTCGAGATCGACGGGGTCACCGCGACGTGGCCCGAATGCATCCTCTTCGAGCAGGGCGACGACGGGCTGATCCGTCACGTCAGCGTGTTCTTCAAACAGCCCGGCGCCGGCGCGGGTCAGTAGGCCGAGCGTCGACTTGTTGTCGTGATTTCGGCTCCATTCGTCAAACAACTCGACGTTCGACCTGCGAAGTGTTCCTTCCCTGATCCACCGAATTGACCTAACGTGTCATGGATGGAGGCAGACGGAACACCGGAGTCGGTGCCGGTCGAGAAATTGCACTCGGGCGACCCGATCACCGATTGTGGTCAGCGATACATAGTCCTCGAATCGAAAACCGTTGGCGACGGCTGCGTGGTTCTCGAGCTCGAATCCAGGGTGGACCACCAGCTGCAGGTCATCGAGAAGTCCTTCCCGACCGGCTACCAGGTCGGTAGGGCGAACCGCCGGATTTTATAGCCGAATTCCCGACGCCAGAAATGCGCGAGTAGCCGGTCGACGGCTACCGCGCATTTGTGTTTTAAGGGCGTGTCACACGAGGTAGTAGTAGCGCTGGCGATCCCCGTTGCCCGACACGGCGCCAGCCGGCAGCGCCTCACCCGGTTCGTGGATGCCCAGTTCGGCGTGCGCGTAGCGGACGGCCTTCAGGGTCGCCGAGAATTCCTCGTCCTCTTCGGGGAAGACGTGCTCGCTGGAGAACCACCTGTCGAGTCCGACGTTCTTCAGCACGGTCCACATGTCGGGCTGCACGCCGGCCAGCAGAACCGTGACGCCTTGCGCGGTTTCCTCGCGCAGGAAGTGCTCGATCCGCTCGACCACGACGGCATCGGGGTGGCGCACCCGCTTGAGCCGCAGCACCACGAAGCTGATGCCGTCCTGTTTGACCCTGTCCCGCAGCGCATCCAGGTAGCGGTCGAGTTCCGGTGCGGCACCGAAGAACAGCTCGCCTTCAAGGTCGTAGATGATCGTCGAGGGATCCACCGGATCACCGGGGACGCGCTCGCGGACCACCCGTTCGGGCGTGACGATCAGCTCCTTGGCCTTCAGCTTCGCCGCGCGCGGAACGAACAGCAGGATCGACAACGCGACGCCCAGCAGCACGGCGGTGTCCAAATCGATCAACACCCCCGTCAGCGCCGTGACGATCACCAGTCCCGCGTCGTAGCGCGACGCCTTCAGCATGTAGAACAGCCGCTTGTAGTCGATGAGGCGCGCGGCGGTGATCAGCAGCAGGCCGGCCAGCGCGGCCCGCGGCATGTAGTGCAGGAGCGGTGCGCAGAGCAGCACCACCACGGCGACGCCGGCCGAAGCCACCACCCCGGAGAACCGCGACGCCGCACCGGCCTGGAAGTTGATCGGCGAGCGCGACATCGAGCCCGATCCCGGCACGGACTGAAAGAAGCCGCCGGTCAGGTTCGCCAGGCCCTCAGCGAGGATCTGCCGGTTGTAGTCGATCCGCTGCCCGCTCTGGTGGGCGATGGCCTTGGCGATCGACAGCGCCTCGATCAGTCCGATGAAGGCGATGGCGAAGGCGCCTTCCGACAGCTGGCCCACTAAGCCGAGTTGCACATCCGGGATGTGCGGTGTGGGCAGGCTCTGCGGGATTTTCGCGGTCAGGGCCACCGCGGTGTTACCGCCGCGATCGGTGGTGGACCATCCCGCCGCATACGCGATGATTGCCGCGGTGACGAGCACAGCCAGCAGGTCGAGCTGCGGGAGCCCGTACCGCTTGACCAGCCAGCGCAGGATGACCGCCAGCGCGACGGTGACGACGGTGAGGACCAGCGCGCGGTAGTTGACGGCGTCGCCGTGCAGCAGGGTGAGGTAGGTGCGCTTCAGCACCGGCATCCGCCCGGTCCCCTTGTCCTTCACACCGAGCGCGTTACCCAGCTGGCCGAGCGCGATCAGCAGCGCCGCGGCCACCAGGAATCCGATGATCACCGACTCCGAGATGTACCGGGTCAGGTCGCCGAGCTTGAACACCGCGATGAGGATCTGGAACGCGCCGACGAGCACCCCGAGCAGAAACAACGCGTCGAAAAGGACGGTGCGGTTCTCGGGATCCAGAAAGGCCAGGGAACTGAAGACGAGGAGCGATATGGCGCTCGTCGGGCCGTTGATGAGATGTGAGGAGGATCCGAAGACCGCGGCGACGAAGGTCACCACGATCGCGGAGTACACACCGAATTTGGGATCGACGCCGGCGACGAGTGCGTAGGTGATGCTCTGCGGCAGCGAAACGGCCGCGACGGTGAGCCCGGCGACGACGTCGCGGCGCGCCTTCGTCGCGTCGTAGTTCAGATTCTTCAGGCTTGCCGGAATGCTCATGGCCGCTTGGCCTTTCGTCGCGGATGCGCGGACGCGGCCCTGGCTTGCCCTGGCGATGAGACCGTGTCGTAGATGCCGTTGTCGCCGAAGAACTTTTGTCGCGCGTCGTTCCAGTCGTTGGCGATCGCGTTGATCGGGAACAGGTTGATGTCCGGCAACTTGTCGGCGTGCCTGTCGAGGATTTCCCGTTTCACCGGCCGGTAGCCCAGTTGGGCGATGATTTCCTGCGCCGCGTCGCTGTAGAGGTATTCCAGATAGGCCTTCGCGTATGACGCGGTCCTCTTGTCGGTGACATTCGCGTCGACCCAGGCGACGGCCGGTTCGGCGCGGATGCTGATCGGCGGGTAGACGATCTCGAGTTCGTCCTTGTTCTCGGCGACCTCGCGCAGGGCTTCGTTCTCCCAGGTGAGGTGCACGTCGCCGATCCGCTCGACCGCGAAGCTGATGGCGGCGCCGCGCGCCCCGGAGTCGGCGACGACGACATGGCGGACGAGCGCCCGGACAAAGTCGGACGCCTGAGCGTCGGTACCGCCGCGGGTCGTCACCGACCCCCAGGCCGCGAGGATGCTCAACTTGCCGTTGCCCGAGGAGCGCGGGTTGGGCGACACGATGGCAACACCATCCTTGACCAGATCCGGCCAGTCGCGAATTGCCTTCGGATTGCCCCGATGGACGACGAAGACGATGGTCGATGTGTAGGGGATCGAATTGTTCGGCAGGCGTTTCTGCCAGTCGGGGGCGATCAGCCCGCGCTTGCGCAGTCCGTCGACGTCACTCACCAGCGCGAGCGATACAACGTTGGCCTTCTGCTTGCCCTCGATGACCTCGCCGGCCTGGCGTCCCGAACCACCGTGGGACTGCTTGATTTCCAGCGTCACGCCGGTCTGCCGACGAAACTGCTCTACGAAGGCCTTGTCGACCGCCACATAAAGCTCCCGGGTGGGGTCGTAGGAAACGTTGAGGATCTGGTTTGGCGACGCTTGGCCGTGCAGGTTCTTCAGCGTGATCAGGCCCGCTGCCAAGACGATGGCGAGGACGCCGACGATATTGAGCCAGGGAACGCGAAATCGAAGCTTGCGGCGGTCCGCCGACACCTGCGGGGCCTCTGTCATCGCCGCCTCCATATCCATCACCGGGCTCGTCGAAGTTGCCAATCACCGCCGGTTCGCTGGAGGCAGACTGTCGACGTCGGATGTTAGCCACCGGGCCGCAGCAAGACAGCGGTGTGAATCAGCCTGATCGCAACGGCCTGCGCAACCGTTGTGCGCCAACCGGTTCCCGCCGACGACGTCTGGCCGAGCCCGCCGGACGGCTCACGCCCACCAGGCGAAATACGGCCTCCTGCAGGATGGTTCAGCCGGAGACCCATCCGCGCGGCGGCGACGATGCCGGGACGGATCCAACCGCCGCCAACGGGTAAACCGCCATGCCGACAACCGGCGCGACGCCGATCCCCGTGCGTCACGCTCACCGCGCTGCGCGACGCGTGACGGCTCTTCCAGGTTTGGTCCGGCGCCAACCCGGTAACCTTTCTGCGAGGAAGCGATTGCACCCCTGGTTACCGAGCGAATCGCGACGCGCCGCGCTCGTCGGTGTCATCGGTGTGCCGTCCGCGCAGCCCAGCTGTGGACAGGCCCCTGACACGCCAGGATCATTAGGCGCGGCAGATGTAGGTGAAGGGTGACGGAATGAGGATTCCGGGCGTGGCCGGCGTCGTCGCCGGCGTGACCGGCGGGGCCGCGCAGGTGGTCCGGGCCGGCGTCTCGACGGCGGCCGGCGCCGCCGGGGCGGTGCAGATGCTCGCCAGCCCGGTGGTGGAACTGGCCGGCCCGGTGGTTCAGTCGATGGCGCAGACGACCGGCCGGGCGGTCGGCATTGGCTCCCCGTCGGACGGCTCGCCGAACGGCGTCGCGCCGCCGGTGCGCTGGCAGAGCGGGCTGCGGGTCCATTTCGATCTCGATCCCTTATTGCCCTTCCCCCGCTGGCACGAGCACGCGGCGGTGGTGGAGGAACCGGTGCGCAGGATTCCCGGGGTGGCCGCCGCCCACGTCGAGGGCGCGCTCGGCCGGTTGGTGGTCGAACTCGAGAGCGACGCCGACGGCGACGCCGTCCTCGACGAGGTGCGGGAAGCGGTTTGTCAGGTGGCCGCCGACCTGAACCTGACCGGCCCGAAGTCCGCGCCCCGGACGGCGCCGTTCGCCGACCCGGGCAACCCGTTGGCGATCCTGGTCCCGATGACGGCGGCGGCGATGGACGTGGCGGCGATCGGCGCGGCGGTCACCGGCTGGCTGGGCCGGCTGCCCGTCGCGCCGCGCAGCGCCCGCGCGGCGGCCGCGCTGCTCAATCATCAGCCGCGGGTGGTGGCCGTGCTGGAGTCCCGGCTCGGTCGCGTCGGCACCGACATCGCGCTGAGCGCCTCGACGGCGGTGGCCAACGGGCTCACCCATGCCGTCGGGACACCGCTGATCGACCTGGCGCAGCGCAGCCTGCAGATCTCGGAGGCATCGGCGCATCGGCAGCGCTGGCGAGAGCGCGAGCCCGAACTCGCATCGCCGAAGCGGCCGCAGGCCCCGGTGGTTCCCGTCATCTCCTCGGCGGGACCGAAATCGCAGGCGCCCCGGCACAATTGGGCCGCCGCGGCCGCAGGTGAGGTGTCCCACGTCGTCGTCGGCGGGGCCATCGATGCGGCGATCGACACAGCAAAGGGGTCGATGGCCGGACCGGTCGAGGAGTATGTCGACCAGTCGGCCAACGCTTCGTTGATCGCCGCGGCCGGCGCGCTGCTGGCCGGCGGGGGCACCGAGGACGCGGCCGGCGCGCTGCTGGCCGGCGTGCCGCGGGCCGCCCACGCGGGCCGGCAGGCGTTCGCCGCCGTGCTGGGCCGCGGGCTGGCCAACGCCGGGCAGCTGGTCCTCGATCCCGGCGCGCTGCGCCGGATGGATCGGGTGAAGGTGGTGGTCATCGACGGGGCGGCGCTGCGGGGCGACAACCGCGCGGTGCTGCGCGCGCAGGGAGACATCCCCGGCTGGGACGAGGATCGCGTCTACGAGGTCGCCGACGCGCTGCTGCACGGCGAGGAGGCACCCGAGCCGGACCCCGACGAGTTGCCGGCCACCGGGGCGCGCCTGCACTGGATCCGGGCGCAGGACCCGGCGGCGCCCGCGCAGGGACTCGAGCACGCCGACCTCATCGTCGACGGCGAACGCGTCGGCAGCGTCGACGTGGGGTGGGAGGTCGACCCCTTCGCGATCCCGCTGCTGCAGACCGCCGCCCGTACCGGGGCACGGGTGGTGCTGCGCCACGTCGCCGGCACCGAGGACCTGACCGCCAGCGTCGCGGTGAGCCACCCGCCGGGAACCCCGTTGCTGCAGGTGGTTCGCGACCTCCGCACGGATCGCGGGCCGGTGTTGTTGATCACCGCCCTGCACCGGGATTTCGCGTCGACGGACACGTTGGCGGCGCTCGCCATCGCCGACGTCGCGGTGGCGCTCGACGATCCGCAGGCGGCGACGCCCTGGACCGCGGACATCATCACCGGCACCGATCTGGCCGCGGCGGTGCGGATCCTTTCGGCGCTGCCGGTGGCGCGGCAGGCCACGGAATCCGCAGTGCGCCTTGCCAAGGGCGGCAGCACCCTGGCGGGCCTGCTGCTGGTCACCGGCGAACCCGGCTCGGCGAACCCGGTTGCCTTGCAGCGCTGGCTCAATCCGGTCAACGCCGCTGCCGCGGCGGCGTTGATCCAGGGAACCTTCTCGGCCAGTAGGGTCTTGCGGCTGGCGGACCCCACGCCCCAGCCGCTGACCGCCTGGCATGCGCTGGACCCCGAGATCGTCTACTCCCGCCTGACCAGCCGCACGCGGCCGCTGGCCGTCGAGCCCGGCACCGCGCCCTGGCGGCAGATGCTGGACGACCTGTCCTACAACCCGGTCATCGCACCGCTGCGGGGTCCGGCGACCCGGGTGGGGCGGCTGCTGTCGGCGACGCGGGCCGAGCTCGCCGACCCGCTGACGCCGATCCTCGCGGTGGGGGCGGCGGCGTCGGCGATCGTCGGCAGCAATGTCGACGCGCTGCTGGTGGCCGGCGTGATGACCGCCAACGCGATCGCCGGCGGCGTGCAGCGCCTGCGCGCCGAGGCCGCGGTCGCCGAGCTGTTCGCCGAGCAGGAGAAGCACGCGCGGCGCGTCGTGCTGCCCACGGTGGCGACCGCGCACCGGCGGCTCGAGGCGGCGCGCACCACCGAGCGAACGGTCACGGTGAGCGCGAAATCGCTGCGCCCGGGCGACATCATCGACCTCGCCGCCCCGGAGGTGGTGCCGGCGGACGCGCGCCTGCTGGTGGCCGAGGACCTGGAGGTCGACGAGTCCTTCCTCACCGGGGAATCGCTGCCGGTGGACAAGCAGGTCGAGCCCGTCGCAGCCGCCGACTCCGACCGGGCCAGCATGCTGTTCGAGGGCAGCACCATCGTCGCCGGGCGGGCCCGGGCGATCGTCGTCGCCACCGGCGCCGGCACCGCCGCGCAACGCGCGCTGACGGCGATCGCCGACGTCGAGTCCGCCGCCGGCGTGCAGGCCCGGTTGCGGGAGCTGACCAGCAAGGTGCTTCCCCTGACGCTGGCCGGCGGCGCCACAGTGACCGGGCTGGCGCTGGCACACCGCGGGTCGCTGCGGCAAGCGGTCGCCGACGGTGTCGCCATCGCCGTCGCCGCCGTCCCCGAGGGCCTGCCGCTGGTGGCCACCCTGGCCCAGCTCGCCGCCGCCCAGCGGTTGTCGCGACGCGGGGCGCTGGTCCGCACGCCGCGCGCGATCGAGGCGCTGGGGCGCGTCCAGACGGTGTGTTTCGACAAGACCGGCACGCTCACCGAGAACCATCTGCGCGTCGTGTGCAGCGTGCCGCACGAGACGAGTCCGGACGGCCCGTTCCGCGATCCGGCCGATCCCGGGGCCGCCGAGGTGTTGCGGGCCGCCGCGCGCAGCAGCACCCAGCCCCATAACGGCGGAGGACACGCGCACGCCACCGACGAGGCCATCCTCGGCGCAGCCAATGCCCTTGAGGGCCAATGGGTTTCGGGGTGGAACGTGCTCGCGGAGGTCCCGTTCGAGTCCAGCCGCGGCTACTCCGCCGCGATCGGCGCCGACGAGGCGGCGGGCACGATGCTGATGGTGAAAGGCGCCCCCGAGGAGATTTTGCCGCGCTGCCGTTTCACCGATCAGGACGCCGCGCTGGAGCATGCGGACGCGTTGGTGATGCGCCTCGCCGAGCAAGGCCTGCGCGTGCTGGCCGTCGCGCAGCGACGCTGGGACGGCGGCACCAGCGAGGACGACACCGACACCGACAACGTCGACGCCGCGGCGCACGACCTGGAGCTGATCGGCTACGTCGGATTGGCGGACACCGCTCGGGCGTCGGCGCGGCCACTGATCGAGACGCTGGTGGAGGCGGGTCGCAGGGTGGTGCTGATCACCGGCGACCACCCGGTCACGGCCCGCGCGATCGCGCGCCAGCTCGGCCTGCCGTCCGACGCGCGTGAGGTCACCGGCGCCGAGCTCACCGCCCTCGACGAGGACGCACGGGCCAAACTCGCCGCCGACGTCCAGGTTTTCGCGCGCGTCAGCCCGGAACAGAAGGTGCAGATCGTCGCGGCGCTGCAGCACAGCGGGCAGGCTGTCGCGATGGTCGGCGACGGGGCCAACGATGCCGCCGCCATTCGGATGGCCGACGTCGGCATCGGGGTCAGCGGTCGCGGTTCGTCGGCCGCGCGCGGCGCCGCCGATATCGTCTTGACCGACAACGATCTCGGCGTGCTGGTCGACGCGTTGGTCGAGGGCCGCGGCATGTGGGGCGGGGTGCGGGATGCGGTCAGCATTCTGGTCGGCGGCAACGTGGGTGAGGTGCTGTTCACCATCATCGGCACGGCCCTGGGCACCGGCCGCGCGCCGGTGGGCACGCGCCAGCTGCTGTTGGTGAACCTGCTCACCGACATGTTTCCCGCGCTGGCGGTCGCCGTCACCCCGCAGTACCCCCAGCCCGACGAGTACGAGGAGGCCGCGGACCGCGACGCCGACGAGGTGCAGCGCGCCTTCCAGCTTGCGGCGCTCTCCGAACCCTCGCCGTCGCTCGACGCGCCGCTCATGCGCCAGATCGTCACGCGCGGCGCCGTCACCGCCGCCGGCGCGACGGCGGCCTGGGCCATCGGGCGTTGGACGCCGGGCACCGAACGCCGCACCTCGACAATGGGTCTCACCGCGCTGGTGACCACGCAGCTCGCGCAGACGCTGCTGACGCGCCGCCACAGCCCGCTGGTCATCGCCACGGCGCTGGGCAGCGCCGGCGTCCTGGTCGCCATCGTCCAGACCCCCGGTGTCAGCCAGTTCTTCGGCTGCACACCGCTGGGGCCCGTCGCCTGGTCCGGCGTGATCGGCGCGACGGCCGGCACCACCGCGGTGTCAGTGCTGGCGCCCAATTGGCTGGCCAGGAGGGTCGCAGCTCTGGAACCCAAGCGACTCGAGCCCGGCGACGGCTCAGGTCGATAGCTCCTTGCGCACGACCTTGCCCGCCGGATTGCGCGGAATGCTGCCCACGATGTTGATGTCTCGCGGCTGCTCGAACCGGGAAACCCTGTCCTTCAAGTAATCCCGCAACGCCGACGGATCGACGCCGCTCCCGGGCTGCGGAACCACGAAGGCGGCCAGCCGATGGCCGAACTGCTCGTCGGGAACGCCGATGACCGCGCTGTCCGCGACGCCGGGGTGCTCGGCGAGCGCGTTCTCCACCGCGCGCGGATAGACGTTCTCTCCCCCGGAGATGATCATGTCGTCCTCACGGCCGACGATGAACAGCCGTCCCGCGTTGTCGAGGTAGCCCATGTCCCCGGTGCTGGTCATGTTCTCGACGACGGCCTTGGCCTCCCCGGAGCCCTCCGTGTAGCCCTCGCTCGCCAGCTCGCCGCCGACGAAGATGCGTCCGGTGACCCGCGGGCCGACGGGCCGGTTCTTCTTGTCGAAGATCCGCACCGGGCATCCGGCGACCGGTTTCCCGACCGTCTCCGGGGCCTCCCGCAGGTCGGCCGGTGTGGCCAGCGCACCGATGCCGACTTCGGTTGAGCCGTAACCGTTGTAGAGGATGTCGCCGTAGGCATCCATGAACCGCTGCCCCAGGCTCGGATCCAGCCGATCCCCGCTGGACAACACCACGCGCAGGTAGGGCAACGGGTTTCGTGCCCGCACCCGCTGCGGCAGGTCCAGGATGCGCGCCAGCACGACCGGCACCGCGGTGAACGCGTCGGCGCGGTGCAGCGACGCCTGCGCCAGCGCGGCTTCGGCGTCGAAGTGGCGATGCGTGAGCACGGTGCCGCCCAGGGCCACCGTCAGCATCAGCATGCCGAGGCCCAGCCCGTGAAACATGGGCATCGCCACCGAGATCCGCGAACCGGTGCGCAGGCCGGTGCGGTCGAGGATCGTCACCCAGACGCCCACCGCCGAACGCAGCTGCGGGGTCCGGGGCACGCCCTTGGGTTTGCCGGTGGTGCCCGACGTCAGCAGCACGATGCGGCCGGGCGCGGTCACTCCGGGGCGGGGGGCTCGCGGCCGGCGGTCGCGCGCGTCGACCGTCGCCGGATCGACGACGGTGACCGGCGCCTGGGCTTCAGCGGCGGCGCGCACCCGCTCCGTGAACTCGTCGTCGGCGACGACCGTGGTGATCCGGTGCGCGCTCAAGGCGACGGCCAGCGCATCGGTCCGGAAGTCCGTGTTGACGAGGACGACGTCGGCGCCGACCAGGGCCGCTGCGAAGAACGCCTTGACGAATCCCCGGCCGTTGCGGCACATGACCCCGACCGCGCGACCGGGTCCCGCCCCGGCGGCGGACAGCTCGCGGGCCAGCGCCTCGGCCTCTGACCGCAGGTCCCGGTAGGTGAGGGCGCCGTCGTCGTCGACGATCGCCGCCCGGTTGGGCCACCGTGCCGCGGTGACGCCCAACAGGGTGTAGGGATTCGTGCCGCCGCGGCGCGCCTCGTGCAGCACCCGCACCACCGCGGCCGGCGAGGGCGGGCCGAGCAGCCCGGACCGCAGCAGCGCCCGCGCCGCGGTGGCGACCACACCGTCCCGGGACACCAGCGCGCTCATCGCCGGGCCTCGCGCGCACCGGAATTGGCGAAGAACCGGCGGTGCCACAACCGGGCCGCGCGCTCGGCCGGCCCGGCCAGCAGCACCGACGCCAGTTCGGCCGGCCACACCCACGGCGGTTCGTTGGTGCGGGGCCGCTCGATGACCGCCTTGGCGATCGCGTCGGCGGCCTCGTCCGCGGACATGCCGGGAAGCCGGCCCAGGATCGGTGTGGGCGCGATCATCCGGGTGCGCACCAGCGCGAAGTAGACCGTCGTGACGTCCACGCCGTCCATGTGCAATTCCGGTGCCACGCTGCGCAGCCAGCGGTCGAAGGCACCCTTGGACGCCTGGTAGGCGCCCCACTGCGGCCCGGGAACGACCCGGACCCCGACGCTCGACACGTTCACGATGTGCCCGCAGCCGCGCTCGCGCATGGCCGGCAGCAGCCCGAGCAGCAGCCAGATCGGTCCCAGGTAATTGATGTCGATGGTGCGCTGGAAGTCGTGCGGGCGGTCGTACTGGTCGTGCAGCGAACGGCGCAACGACTTGCCGGCGTTGCTCACCACGATGTCGATCGCGCCGTGGTTCTCGGTGACCTCCTTGGTCAACGCGCCGACGGCGGCCTCGTCGGTGAGGTCGGTCGGGTAGGCGACCGCCCGGCCGCCGCCCGCGTTGATCGCCGCCGCAAGGTCCTCCAGCCGTTCCGCCGACCGGGCGACGACCAGCACCGTCGCTCCCGCCGCGGCCAGCCGGCGGGCCGTGGCCTCGCCGATGCCGTAGGACGCGCCGGTCACCAACACCGTCCTGCCCGAAACGATGTCGCGCAGCTTGTCGGGGTCGTCGACCCGCGCCGGGTTGGCCACTCGATCGGTGGCCGCCGCCAGGGCCCGCTGGAAGGGCTGTGCTATCACGTTCAGGTTCACGTTCGCCGCCGCATTCGCTCCGAACTGCGCGCGAGGGTGCGGCTCTGGCTTAACCGTAGGCCTCGACTCGGGTTACAGCTAGCAGACCACACCGGGGTCTGTCGCCGCCGTCCGGCCCGGCGTTCAGGCTGTTCGGCCGCGCGCGGGCCGGCCGGAGCATTGCCGACGGGACGTTTTACGATTCCGAAACATTTGCCAGAGAATTCTCTGTTTAGGCAACGGTTTACAAGGGCACAATTGCGGCATGATCGCACGTCACCTCGCTCGTTTCCTTGGTCCCGCGGTAGTCGCGGCGTCGGGGCTCAGCGCCTCGGTCCTCGCGCCTGCCCTCCCCTTCGCCTCCGCCCAATGCCCGGACGTGCAAGTGGTTTACGCCCGCGGCACCGGTGAGCCCCCGGGGGTCGGCCCGACCGGGCAGGCGTTCGTCGACGACCTGCGCTCGCGCATCGGCGGCAAGTCGCTCGACGTCTACCCGGTCAACTACCCCGCCAGCAACGACTGGGACACCGGCCTCGACGGCATCCGCGACGCCGGCGCCCACGTCGTGTCCATGGCCCACGACTGCCCCAACACCAAGATGGTGCTCAGCGGCTACTCCCAGGGCGCGGCCGTGATGGGCTTCGTCACCTCCGCCGCCGTGCCCGACGGCGTCGACCCCAACACCGTGCCCAAGCCCATGGACCCCTCGGTCGCCGACCACGTGTCCTCGGTCGTGCTCTTCGGCATGCCCAACGTCCGCGCGATGAACTTCCTCAACGAGCCCCCGGTCGCCATCGGCCCGCTGTATCAGCCCAAGACGATCAAGGTCTGCGCCCCCGAGGATCCGGTGTGCTCCGACGGCATGAACTTCGCCGCGCACGACACCTACGCCTCCGACGGCCAGATGATCGACAAGGGCGCGGCCTTCGCGGCCAGCCACCTCGGCGGGAGCGGCGCCACGACGGTCGGGGCGCCCGGCGGGGGCTTCGGCAGCTGACGGGTCGCGCCGCGCTAGTCGCTGATGAAGCCCTTGTTGCACATCAGGTGATCCGCGAGGAAGCCGTTGTGCGGGATCTCGGGCGCCGCGTAAAAGGTCGGGTGCCGGCCGCGGTACACGTTGGTGATCGTCGGTTCGGCGAGCAGGTCGTCGACCAGCCGGTCGTCGCCGGCGATGGCGGTGACGACCAGTGATCGCCGCAGCGGCTCCGTACCGGCGGCGCGCGTCCACGGCGACACCCACACGCACGGGAACGGCAACTCGACGTTGAGCTTGTCGACATCGGCCTCGGCCAGCAGGTGCACGGCCGGGCGCAGCGCGGCGTAGCTGGTCGGGCCATCCCCGAACGGCGCGACCACCTGGTCGGCGCCGAGCAGCGCCGTCGTCCCGGCGGCCTTGGCCGCCAGGTATTGCGCCAGCGCCCGCGCCTGCCCGAGGGGCTGGGTGGGCAGTACCGCGCATTCGTCGTCGGTGGGCAGCGGGGGGATCGTCGCCAGCCGCTCGGCGATCGCGTGTGCCAGCGGGGCCGGGTCGCCCTCGTAGAGCACCGCGGTGGTGTTGACGCACGCCATCCCGCCCAGGTTGGCGATCGAGTCGACGACGAGGTCGATGTGGTCACGCCAGTCCTGGTCCGCCGTGATCAGGATCTTGGTGCGCCCGGGCCCGTTCACCACCACCCCGGGGTCACCGGCGTACTTGTCCACCACGTCTTGCCCGCCATAGACCATGGCGAAATCGGCGCACCGGATGATCTCGTCCGCGCCGCCATGGTCGGTGGGCAGATACACCGCGTCTTCGGGGCGAAATCCCGCCTGCCGCAGGGCATTCACCAGCCGGTGTGCGGTCAGCGGCTCGCGGCGCGACGGCCGCACCGCCACGCGGTATCCCAGCGCGAGCGCCTGAGGCCACAGGCCGTGCACGCCCGGGCCGTTTCCGGCCGCGTGCACGGCGAACACCTCCCCGCGCCGCGCCCACACCGCGCCGCCGCCGCGGGCGGGCTCCTCCCTCCAGTCGAGCGCGGCGCCCGCGGGTCGGGCCGGTCGCACGGCGTCGAAGGCGGTGGCGACGGCGCGGGCCACGCCGCGCGCCCCGGCCCGCGTCACGGCGATCGGGAGCCCGGATATGCCGCTGGCCAGGCGCACGTAGTCGTCGAAGCCGAGGCCGCCGATGGTCGCGGTGGCGAAGACGTCGGCCGCATCGCCCAGCGCCGCCTCGCGCCGCGCGATCGGCAGCGGCCGGGTTTTGCGCTGCGCTCCGATGGTGCGCGAAACATACAGCGGCGGAACAATGCTGAGCTCGGCGACCGCGACGCCGGTGGTGCTCGTGATGACCTCGCGGTTGCGGGTGCGGTAATCGCCACCGGCGCCGAGCGCGTCGATGCACACCAACTCGGTTGCGGCGCCGGCTCCTTCGCCCACCACGCTCAGTACACGCCCTCGATGACGGCCTCGCCGTCGAAGGTGGTCACGGGCCGCACCTCGCTGACCGAATCACTGAGTTGCCCCGCCGGGCCGGGCAGCCGGATCGCCAGATCGCGCTCCAAATTGTTGGGTATGAACATGCCCTTGCTGATGTGGTTCATCACCACCTGGCCCCGCTGCCCGTAGGGCACTCGTTCCCCGGTGTCGGGATCGACCACCCAGAACACGACATACGGCGTCCGCGGATCGAACACGAACGAGTCGCCGTCCGTTCGGGTGACCGCCTGCGAGAGCACCATGGTGCTGCCGAAGGCCATCGTGATCGTCGTGTTCGGGAAGATCTCGCGAAGCACGTCGAGCGTGTCGGCGTCCACGTGCGCACCGCTGAGCAACAGGTAGCGGATCTTGTCGTTCACCAGCCCCGCCACCCGGTCGTCGCGGGCGATGGCCTCGATCAGCGGCGGGGTCGTGTGCAGGTTGGCGACGTTCTGCGTCCGCAGGACGAACACCGCTTGCTCGATGACATGGTCGACGTAGGCGGCCACCTCGGCGGCCGCGTTGCGGGCGGCGACCTTCTTCACCCAGCGCGGGTCGAGGTCGACCGCATGGAAGACCGCGCCCAGCCGCTCGGAGACCAGGCGGGAGAAGTAGCCGACGCCGTGCGGGCCGCCGGGCATCAGGCACAGGAAGCCCCGCCCCCGGACAAAGCCGCCCGTGGCGAAATCCTCGGTCTGCCACTGCACAACCTGCGCGATCCAGTCCGGCATCTGCACCGTCCGCTTCGGCGCCCCGGTGGTACCGCCGGACTCGAAAATCTGGGGCGTCGGCGGTGACGATCCGCAACCGCGCGGAACGAGATCCTCCACGGGCACGGCGCGCAACTCGTTGACCAGATTGGGGAACAGGCGCAGGTCCGCAAAGCCTTTGACATCGGTCAGCGGGTCGAAGTCCAGCGTCCGGGCGGTCCGCAGCCAGAACGCGGAACCGGTGTCCTCGCCGAAGTGCCAGGCCATCGCGGCGGCCAGATAGGCTTCGGGGTCTTCGACCGGGACGGACCGGGGAACGTCCAGCAGCGAAAAATCGCCCATGCCACCGATCCTGTCACAGGACCGGTCCGGTAACCGCGCGCGCCGGAACGCCGGGCACACGGGCGGTGAACGTTGCCCCACGGCGCGGGGAACGCTTGGTGGCCAACCGGTTTCAGCCGTCGCGCGCCTGGCGGACGGCTTCGGTGATCGCCTCGTTGAAGGCGGGGTACATCTCCTCGTAGCGGCCGTCGCGTTCGGCAAACCGAAACGGCTTGACCCGCTCCACCAGGATCTCCCCGGCCTCCGGCTGCGCCTGCAGGAGGGCCATCGTCTCGGTGATGTACTCGTCCAGCGGCATCGCCCGCGGGTCGCTGGCGTCGAATCCCCGCCCACGCTGCAGCCCCGTCTGCACGTGCGGCGGAACGATCTCGATCACCTGCACCGCGGCGCCGCGGAGCTGAAAACGCAGCGACTCGGTGTAGGAATGCAGCGCCGCCTTGGTCGCGCAATACGTCGGCGTGACGGCGCTGGGCATGAAGGCCAGGCCAGACGTGACGTTGAGGATCGCCGCCCGCGGCTTCTTCAGCAGCGACGGCAGCAGCGCCGCCGTGAGCCGGATCGGGCCCAGCAGATTGATCGCGACCGTCAGCTCCGCCACGCTGGGGCCGGTCGTGGTGAGGTCCTCGAAGCGCTGGACGCCGGCGTTGTTGACGAGGACGTTGAGGTCCGGGTAGTGGTCGGTCGCCTCGGTGGCGAAGCGGCGGATGTCGGCGGGGTCGCCCTGATCCAGCGACAGCACCTGGATGCCGGGGTTGGCTTTCGCGACGTCGGCCAGCGGCTCACGCCGCCGGCCCGCGATGACGACCGTGTTGCCGAGCCGATGGAACGCCTCCGCCAGGCCGCGGCCGATCCCGCTGCCGCCTCCGGTCACCAGCACCGTGTTGCCCGTCATCTGCATGGCCGCTCCCCTCGTCGGATCCAGTCCTGTGTAACCGCCGATCAGTCGTACCAACCCCCCACTTTCGTCCCTTCGGCGACCGCTGGGTAGAGCCGGGGCCATACCGCGCGTCGCCGGTCGTCGATGCGCAGCAGGGGATACGGACTGTTCATTTCCCACAGGCGCGGGTGCGGCGCACAGTCGAAGGCGACAGCGACGATGACGGCGGTAACGACAGTGAGGACGGCCGATGCGCTACATCGCTTTGGAGGAAGCGTTTTTCATTCCGGAGTTGGCCGACCTGCTGCCCGCCCATCGGCAGCTGATGCGGCTGTTGAGGCCCGACGTCGCCGAGCGGTATGAACGCCGGCTGCCCGATTTCACCGAATACCGGCTGGCGGAGATGGACGACGCGGGCGTCGACATCCAGGTTCTCTCGCTGACCTCGCCCGGCCTGCAGGTGGAGCTCGACGCCGAGCGGGCGGTCAACAATGCGCGGCTCGCCAACGACCACCTGGTGAAGATCATCGCCCGGCATCCCGATCGGTTCCGCGGGTTCGCCGCCTTGCCGCTGCAGGATCCCGCCGCCGCCGCGAAGGAACTCGAGCGCGCCGTCACCGAGGGCGGACTTTGCGGAGGGCTGGTCAACGACTGCATCAGTGGGCCGGGCGGGCGCTATCTGGACGCGCGCGCATACGACGAACTGTGGTCTGCGGTGGAATCCCTGGGCGTCCCGTTGTACCTGCATCCCGGGTCGCCGCCCGCTGATCGCTGGCGCGTCCTCGACGGCCGCCCGGAACTTTACGGGGCGACCTGGAGTTGGGCGGCCGAGGTCAGCGGGCACGCGCTGCGGCTGTTGTTCGGCGGCGTGTTCGACCGTCATCCGGGAGCGACGCTGATCTTGGGGCACATGGGCGAGTTCTTGCCGTTTCAGCGCAGCCGGCTGGATTCCCGCTACGCCACCATCGCTCCCGCCGCGCCGCTGCGGCGCGCGCCCTCGGCTTACCTGGGCACCAACATCGTCTTCACCAACAGCGGGGTGTTCTCGCCTGCGGTCATGCTGGGGGCGGTGCTCGAGGTCGGCGCCGACGCGGTGATGTTCTCGGTCGACTATCCCTACGAGTCCTCCCGCGAGGCGGTCGACGGATTCGAGCGGACGACGCTGTCGGCCACCGACCGGGAGAAGATCGCCCACGGCAACGCCGAACGGCTGCTGCGCATCGGCTGAGCCGGGTGGTTGTGCAGCCCGCGCGGGTCGACGCCCGCCCGCCGCCACGCCTCGGCCGCCCAGGGCAGGTAGACGAACGCCAGCGGCAGCCGGTTGATGAGCGGGTTCAGCGCGCGCACCGCGGCGGCGAACCGCTGAAACCGCTTCTCCTTCTTCGCATTCCACTCCAGTCCGCACACGTCGCGCATCTGCTGGGGCAGGGTTCCGACGAGAACGAGTCGGGTGTAGGCGTTGAGCGGTGCGGAGAGTATCTTCCACACCGGCCTGGGAATCCACCGCGGGCCCGGTATCCCTTTTCGGATGTAGCCGGTGCCGTACAGGACGGTTTTGTGCGGGACGAACCGCTCGAGCATCTCGTCCCAGTAGGTGAGGAACTCGTCATAGGTCTGCGGCTGCCCGCGGTCGCTGACGCCGTAGAGCCCGAACCAGACCTTGCCCTCGTTGAAGATCTGCTCCTTCTCCGCGCGCGACAGCCGGCGGATGAAGGTGTCGGCGGTGTAGAGGACCTGGTCGACGAACGTGGCGTGCGCCCAATAGAACAACTCCGGATTGAGCGCGTGATACCGGGAGCCGTCGCTGATGGTGCCCTTGATCGGCTTGTGGAAATCCCGGACCTTGCGACCCCACTCGTGCGGGTCGTCGGAGTAGACGGTCTTCATCAGCGGCGGTGCGGTCCGCTTGGCCCGCCCCAACGTGTCGCTGAAGATCACCGAGTGATCGAGCACGCCCTGGGCCAGTTGCTCGATGCAGTTCTCCACGCCGGCCGTGCGCTGGAACCCGAAGAACTGGGTGCGATGGTCGCCGTAGAACTTCCAGATCAACGACTCGGGCCCCAGCCGCGCACCGTCCGTTCCGTCGCCGGGTATCGGCACCGCTTCCCGGACGCCGGTGTCGAAATCGTGGCGCGCCGGCCGCGCTGTCATATCTCCCCCAACCCGCTTGTGGTGCAGAGAAACAAAATCGTATCTTTGTGTCAAGTTAGCAGTGGTGCGCCGAGATCGCCGAGGGGGGTCCGCCATTCATGCAGAATCGCAACCTTGACGGCGATCTGGACGACAAGATCCTGGACACCGCGCGCGCGGTGTTCGAGACCTACGGTGTGCGTCGCGCCAACATCGAAGACGTGGCCGTCCGCGCGGGCGTCAGCCGCAGCACGATCTATCGGCGGTTTCCCAGCAAGGACGCCCTGTTCGAGCGCGTGGTGCGCCGCGAGGCCGAACTGTTCTTCAGAACGCTCGACCAGGCCACCGCGGGCCGCGACCCGCAACAGGCCGTGATCGAGGCGTTCGCCCTCGGGGTGCGCCTGGTCCACGACTCGCCGCTTTACTCACGCATCGCCGAGAGCGAGCCGGAGCTGCTGGGCCTGTTCTCCCGGTCGCAGGCGTTCCCCATTCGCCAATTCGCCGACGGGATCGCCCATACCCTGCGCCGCTGCGGGGCCGACGCCGCGGACGCCGACCTGGCCAACATCGCCGACATCCTGTTGCGCGTCGCCCTGGGGATCATCGTGTTTCCCACCGACCGGCTCGACATTTCGAACGAGGCGGCCGTGCGTGCCTACGCCGCGCGCTACCTGGTCCCGATCATCGGTCGCTAGCGGCTTCGGCTCGGCCCCGCCGTTCAGCGACGTGTCACAGCGCTGAATTAGCCTTGATAGCCGTGGCGGGGTTTTCTGGCGCACCGCGAACCCGATACGCCAGTTGCGGCGACACGGACATCGCTTACCAGGTGTTCGGCGATGGAGCGATCGACCTGGTGCTGCTGCCGGGACCGTCGATACCGATCGACTCGGTCGACGCCGAGCCGTCGATGTACCGCTTTCATCGGAGGCTCGCGTCGTACGCCCGGGTGATCCGGCTCGACCAGCGCGGCATCGGGCTGTCGTCCCGCGTCCCCTCGACAGACGTGATCGGGCCGGAATTCTGGGCGAAGGACGTCGTCTCGGTGATGGACGCGGTGGGATGCGAGCGGGCGACGATCGTGGCGCCGGGCTTCACCTCGATGACCGCCCTCGTGCTGGCCGCCGAGTATCCCGAGCGCGTCTGCAGCCTCGTGATCATCAACGGCGCGGCCCGCACCCTGTATGCGCCGGACTACCCGATGGGCGCCAAGATCGAGACCCTCGATCCCTACACGACCCTGGCGATCGACCCGGACGCCGTCGACCAGGGCTTCGACATGCTCGGCATCATCGCTCCCAGCGTCGCGCGCGACGACGCCTTCCGGGCCTGGTGGGACGCCGCCGGCAACCGGGCGGCCTCGCCCAGCATGGCGCGCGCGATGATCATCGCCGTCCGCCAGGCCGACGTGCGCGACACGCTGCCGCGCGTCTCGGCGCCGACGCTGATCCTGCACCGCACCGGCTCCGAGTTCACCCCCGTAGCGCACGGCCGGTACCTCGCCGAGCACATCGCCGGTTCACGCTTCGTGGAGCTACCGGGCGACGACACCCTGTACTGGGTCGGCAACACCGGGCCGATGCTCGACGAGATCGAGGAGTTCATCACCGGCATGCGGGGCGGTTCGGACGCCGAGCGCCTGCTGACCACGATCGTGTTCACCGACATCGTCGGCTCCACCGAACGGGCCGCCGAGCTGGGCGACGGCCGGTGGCGCGACCTGCTGGACAACCACGACACCATCATTCGCCACGAACTGCAGCGGTTCGGGGGGCGAGAAGTCAACACCGCGGGTGACGGATTCGTCGCCACGTTCTCCAGCCCCAGCGCCGCGCTCGCCTGCGCTGACGACATCGTCGACGCGGTGCGGGTGCTCGGCGTCGAGGTGCGGGTGGGCGTTCACGCCGGCGAGGTCGAGGTGCGCGGCGCCCTGAAGAACGACATCGCCGGGATGGCCGTCCACATCGGCGCGCGGGTGGCCGCGCTCGCCGAGCCGAGCGAGGTGCTGGTCTCCTCGACGGTGCGCGACATCGTCACCGGCTCGCGGCACCGGTTCGCCGACCGCGGCGAGAGCGCGCTCAAAGGGGTGCCGGGTCACTGGCGCCTGCACTCGCTGGTGCGCGAGCGCGCCGCCGTGCGGCGGTAACCGACGGCTCGGCGTAGGCTGCCACCGGGAGCGTGCCGAAGCCGGAGGGCATCCGGCCGCATCGATTCCTGTTGTCCGGCTTGACTTTTGACCGAAGGAGCATGCGTGACCGACGTGCACGTCTCGATGTCGCCCGCGTTGCGCCGAGCGCTGGATCTGCTCACCGATCCGCCGGCGGATCCGGACGTGAGCAAGGGCTACCTGGATCTGCTCGGCGCCGGGCCTGCCGTGGACGACGTCCCGAGGAACACCGGTCCGATCCAGGCGGCCTGGGCCTCACCGCTCGGGTCGATGCTCTACGACAACGCACAAGCCCTGTCGCGCCGGCTGATCAGCGCATGGCAGGTGCCCGTCGGGTGGTTGGACATCCCGCCCGGCGGCGTGGCGCTGGACGTCGGCTCGGGGCCCGGCAACGTCACCGCGTCGCTGGCACGCGCGGCCGGTCCCGACGGTCTGGCCCTGGGCGTCGACATCTCCGAGCCGATGCTGGCCCGTGCGGTGCGCAACGAGGCGGGGCCGCAGGTCGGGTTCATCAAGGCCGACGCGCAGCGGCTGCCGCTGCGCGACAACACCGTTGACGCGGTGATCTCGACCGCCGCGCTGCAGCTGGTGCCGAATCCGGCGGCGGCCCTCGCCGAGATGGCGCGGGTACTGAGGCCGGGCGGCCGGCTGGCCATCATGGTTCCGACCGTCGGCCGGGCGGCGCGGTTCTGGCAGAAGCTGCCGAACGTCGGGGCGCACGTGTTCGATGACGACGAAATCGGCGACATCCTGGAAAGCAACGGATTCGTCAGCGTGCGGGTCAAGAACTACGGCACGTTTCAGTGGGTGCGGGGCAAGAACGGCTGAGTCAGTTCCGTTTCAGCGCCGGATGGCCACGGGCGAGCACCGGCAGCAGCAGTTCGGGCGGCGCGACCCGGAACAACGCCGACGCGACCCGGTTGACGCGACCCGGGACGACGACGGCCTTGCCCGCCGCGAGCCCGTCGATCCCGGCACGCGCGACCTTGGCCGCGGGCACCCACATCACCCGCGGGAGGGCAGATTCGGCCTCCTCCTTGGAGAAGCCGGCCGCCTCGCCGAAACCCGTGTCGACCGGACCGGGGCACAGCGCGGTCGCGCTGACCCCGGTGCCTCGCAGCTCGCCGCGCAGGCTGTGGGTGTAGGACAACACGAACGCCTTGGCGGCGCCGTACGCCGCCTGTCCCGGTAGCGGACCGAACCCGGCCACCGACGCCACGTTCAGGACGGCGCCGCGATGGCGGTCAACCATGCCCGGCAGGAACCGGCTGCACAGGTCCACCACGGCGGCCACGTCGACCTCGACGAGGTTGACCTCCTGCTCCGGAACGGATTTTGCGACGAGGCCCAGCGTCGAGAACCCGGCGTTGTTGATCAGGATGTCCGGAACCAGGCCGAGTGCGGCCACGCCGTCGGGCAACGCCGCCCGTGCGGCTCGGTCGGACAGGTCGGCCGGCAGCGGGTGAGCCTGCGGGCCCAGCCGTCCGGCGAGCGCTTCGAGGCGCTCGGCGCTGCGGGCCACCAGCACCACCTGATAGCCGCGCCGGGCAAGGATCTCGGCGAACTGTTCGCCGATGCCTGACGATGCCCCGGTGACGATGGCGGCACGGTCGTTGGCAGGGGGCGGCAGGGCCATGTCACCCCTCGCCGGCCTGGGCGAGCGTGGCGAGCCGGTCGATCGACTCGCGCAGCATCCCGGGCGTGGTCGAACTGGCCCTGGCCACCCGGGCGCTGTCGGTCAGCGCCGTCCAGTCATAGGTGTGGGTCACGCTGGTCAGGCCGGCGTTGATCGGGTGGAGCTCCCAGCGCCACAGGTGGCCGGGCGGCAGCTTTTTCGGTTCCGCCGGCTGCCACGCGATCGTGCTGCCCTCGATGAATTCCACCACGTGGTTCTCGCGCACGGCGCCGTTCGTCAGCGTCGTCTTGAACACGTCACCCACCTGCCGGACGCGCTGCCCCGGCGCGGCCGATGCGAGGTTGTTGTTGCCGTCCCAGCTCGGCTGCTGGGCGGGATCGGCGATCAGCTCGAAGATCCGCTCGGCGCTCGCCGAGATCACGCGGGTGGCGCTCACGATGCGTTCCGGTTCCATGTCGCTATCCAAACACGCCCGCCGATGCCGCGGGATGTGACTTTCGGCGGGCCCGGCGGGGACCTTCGGCCGTCGAAGCGCCCGCCGGCCGGCCGCGATGATGGTCTCGCCGGGTTCGCCCGGCGGCCTGTCCGAAGTGCAGCAAGCCCATTTTTGGGTGAGGCCCCCACGGCCTGCTTGACCTACCGTCACGAGACGGCAATCTGCCTTCGGACAGGCCATTCAACGTCGGTCGGTCCGTCATCCCACCCGAAGCGCCTCGACCGGCCCGGACAGCGCCGACTTCATGTAGCGGGTGTCGTCGTCGGCGAGCACCTCGGTGTCGCCCCGCTCGATGCCGTCCACGATCTGCCGCGCCACGTCCTGCGGGGTGTTCTTCGGCATGTCGAAACCCGACGCCATTTCCGTGTCCGTGAAGCTCAGGTGCACGCCGGTGACCAGGGTGCCCTGCTTTTCCAGCTCCACGCGCAACGAGTTCGTCGCCGACCACAGGGCCGCCTTCGAGTCGCCGTAGCCGCCGAAGCCGGCCACCCAGGACAGGATCGAGGCGATGTCGACCAGCGCCCCGCCGCCGTTGTCGGCCAGGATCGGGGCGAACGCCTGGGCGACGCGAAGTGCGCCGAAGTAGTTCGTCTCGAACACCGCCCGGACTTCCTCGATGTCGCTGCCCAGCAGCGTGCGCCCACTGATGATGCCGGCATTGTTGACGACGATGTCGGCGTCGGTCGCCGTAGCAGCCAGCGCGGCAACGGAATCCGGCTTGGTGACGTCGAGCTCGACGCTCACCACGCGCGGATCCTCGCTGGGCCTGGGCGACCGCGCGGTGGCGTACACCTTGGCCGCCCCCCGCCGCAGGAATTCGTCCACGATGGCCTTGCCGAGCCCGCGCTGCCCTCCGGTGACGACGACCGTCGAACCCTTGATGTTGACCATGATGATCCCTTTCTGACGTAGTCAAAACTTCTTTGCATCTGTCACCGTAGTTGACTGTCACGACATAAGCAAGTATCGTTTGAATATGTCTTCACCATGGCGTGCGTCACAGCGGTACCAGCTCGTCCCGGCCCCCGGCGGCCTGGCCCTGGTTCAGGACTTCCTCAATACGGCGGGCATCGAGGGCTACGGGCCGGACCTGTTGTCCGAGGGCGCGCTCACCGACGACTGGGTCGCCGGGGCGGTGCGGGCGTGGTCAGCCGCGCGCGGGCTGGACGCGCAGCCACCGCCGCTCGGTGACGCGGACCTGTCCAAGCTTCGGGCGCTGCGCGAGACGATCGCCCAGCTCGTCGCCGGGGAACCGCCGACGGGGCGCGGCCCGGGTGCAGTCGCGGCTTCCCTGACGCTGTCAAACAAAGGTGAGGTGCACCTGGAACCCACCGGCTCGGGCTGGCGCTGGCTTGCGTCGGCGCTGTGGGGTGAGATCCTGCTCAGCCAGCGCGACGGCACCTGGCGGCGGATCAAGCGATGCCACAACCCCCAGTGCGCGTCCACCTTCTACGACCGCTCGAAGAACAACAGCGGGGTGTGGCACGACGTGAAGACGTGCGGCAACGCCGCCAACCTGCGGGCTTCCCGCGCCCGTCGACGCGAACGCGCGGCGCGCGGATAGGCACCCGGCCCGGTACGCCGGCCGTCAGCAGCGCTCGACGCCCCTGGGCATGATCCGGGGGCCGGAGGCCCCTTGCCGTCGGGCGCCTTTCAGCACGGCCTGTAGGGCGTCGCACGCGCGTGCCGCGATCGGGGCGACCATGTCGCGGTTGATGGGGCGCGGACCAATCCGGTCCTGCAGTGTTGGCACGGTTCTAAAATCCCTTGTCCGTTCGGCCGGTTCGCCGATTCATTGAATTGCACCCCGGCCGTTTTACGGCCGCGCCGCGCCGGGGTAAACGTCACGAAAAGGCATCTTGTGGCCTCACCCACATTCGCGGCGCCACGCGCGGCTCGTCACACCTTGCCCCGGAAACGGCGCAGATAGCCGAACAGCCGGTGCGCAGGCACCGGCTTGGGCCAGTCGTCGGCACGGAAGTACGCGTCGGTGCCGCCGTCGACGAAAATAAGGCTCCCGCAAAGGAAGTCGGCGGAATCCGACAGCATGAAACACATCCACTCGGCCAGCTGTCGGGCGTCGCCGAAGCCGCCCACCGGGACCGGGAACGACCGGACCGCCTTGGCCTGCCTGGGATCGGCCAGCTGTTCTTCCAGCAACGGCGTCATGATGGCGCCCGGCGCGATGGCGTTCAGGCGCACCCCCGAACCGGCCCACTCGGGCAGCACCGCATTCCGCCGCACCCAGCGGGCGACGGCGATCTTTGAGGCCGCGTACATCATCGTCGGCGCGGCCGGTCCGAACGGCCGCACGGACCGCAGCGCCCTGTCGGCATCGTGCGCGAGTAGCGCGCGCACGGTCCGCCGGGGCACCGCGGGCACCGTCGTCGTCGAATTGCTGGAGACGACCACCACTTTGGCGCGTTCGGCCGCGACCAGCGCCGGTCGCAAGGCGGCGAGTAGATCCACCACCCCGAGATAGTTGACCTGAGCGATCTGGCGGGGTCGATCGCGGCCGGGGCTCGGGCCCAGACCGGCGGCCAGCACCGCGCCCTCCAGCCTGCCGCCGCAGGCCGCCAGGATGCCGTCGGCGGCGGCCGTGCGGCCGTGCGGCGTCGACAGGTCCGCGACGATGTCGGCGTCTTTGACGTCGACGCCAATCACCGTGTGTCCCGCGGCCCGCAGCCGCTGCGCGGTTTCGCGGCCCATCCCGGACGCGGACCCGCTTATCGCGTAGGTGCCCATCGAAGACCTCCGTTCCTCGTCGGGCAGTATGCCTGTCAGCCGGCGGCGGCGCGCTCGACGTCGAGGAGCTGCTCGCCGCGGCGCTCCTCGTCGTAGGCCTTGCGGCCACCGCGCAGGCCGAACAGGCGCTTCGATATCAGCAGGTAGATCACGGCGGCCACGTTGATCGTGAAGGTCACCAGCCGGGTCATCGTGATGCCCTTGGCCAGGTCGTAAATTTCCAACGGCAGGAACACCGAGGTTGCGATCACCGCGAAGTACTCGCCCCAACGCTTCAGCAACCACAGGCCGACGCCCTCGACCACCTCGATCAGCGCGTAGCCGACCAGCATCGCGGTCAGCAGGGCCAGCGTGGATGGTTTGGCGGCGAGCGCCTTCTCCAGCTCGTGCACGAGCGTCATCTGATCGACCTTGAAACCCGCCGCGCGAAAGATGGGCAGGTCGCGGTCCAGCGTGGCCTGGATCGCCCCGCGCGCGCCGCGGAACTTCCACACGGCATACGCCGCCAGCCCGATCACCACCGCGCGGAACAGCCGTTCCACCGCGAGCGCGCGGATGATGATGGCCTGACGTAAGGCCTTGCCGCGCATGACCATCGGCGCGTCCTCGGCGCGGCCCCGCCCGTGTGGCGCACCGACGGTGAATTCGGCGCACCGCAGGCAGCGCCAGACCTCACCCAGCCCGGTGGTGCCGCTGAGCCGGTCGGCGAGCGGTTCCTCGTCCGGCGCGTACGTGACGTGTCCCGCTACAGCGCAGGTGACAAGTTCCCAGCGGTTGTTCCCGCGACGTTTGCCCATGGCCGATCTTTGAATGCCGAAGGCGAACGATGCAAGGCGGCGCGCACAGCAGGGGTCGGTGGGCCTCAGAAGCGCGCCGCGCCGCGCGGGCGCCGGGCGGTGGGGCTCACCGCGCCGAGCAGGGCGGCGAACTCGGCGACGGGCATCTCGTCCAGGTGGTCGACCGCGGCGACGATGTCGTCGCGCAACGGTTCCGCGCAGAAGGGCTCGGCGAGCCAGCCGAACTTGTCGACGACGCGATCCCACGACATCGGGCGGGTGGGTGAACCCTCGTAATCGCTTTGCTCGCAACTGAATTCGCGTCCGTCGCGGGTCAGCAGGTGCACCCGGGCGGCCGTCCGCTGCGGGTAGTCCGCGGTCAGGTCGGCCGCGGCACGGACATCGACGCGCTGCAGCAGGTCCTGCACGTCGGCGCGCAACACCCGTTCGGTCTCGAGTTGCTCGGGACCGACGCCGCCGTCGAGCAACGCCACCGCACTCAGATATTTCAGGTTGTAGTCGGCCTGCTCCTTGGTCAGCGGGTGATCCTTGCCGCCGTAGGCCCCGCCGCCGGCGAAGTCGTACGCGCCCTGGAAGACCTCGAGGCTGACCCGGGCGACGTCCTCGCCACGCAGGCCGTTGTCGCCGCGAAGCGCCAACACCGCGTCGATGACGACCTGGCCGTGGATCAGCGAGCAGTATTGCTTCAGATAGGTCTGTTCCACACTGGCGAGGGCCCGGTCGGCGGTGCGGAAATCGATGGGCTGATCGAAGAGTTGGACCAGTCCGTGCGGGCCTTCGAACAACGACTTGGGCCCGGTGATCCCGCGGGCGGCCAACATCGTCGTGTAAACCGCGCGCATGCCGGTGACCGCCGGCGAGACGCCCTTCCAGTTCGACACCGGTTCGGCGTGCACGGTCGCCAGGGAGACGTTGTCGGCCGCGGCGGCGGCGATGGCGTTCGCGGTCTGTTCGGTGTCGAGGCCCAGCAGCTTGGCCGATCCGGCCGCGACCGACATCGCCAGTTGCAGAGCGTGATTGAGCCCCCGCGCCATGACCGGAACCTGGGCGCTGAACCGGCATTGCACCTCGTATGCGACCGCGAGGGCCAGCAGGAAGTCCGCCCCTGAAGCGCCGACGTGCTCGGCTACCGCCAGGATCGCGCCGAAGTTGTCGGCCGGATGGCACAGCCCGCCCATCGTCAGGTAGGTGTCGAGCAGATCGGGGTAGCGCACCAGCACCGCGTTGAAGAACGCGGCCTGATCGACCGACGCCCGCCCCCCTCCGACCAGGGTGGCGGTGGGAACACCGCTGAACTGATCGGTGTGTTCGCGAATCGTGCCGATCAGCTCACCGTCGAGGGAGCCGACGGCGCACGCGACGCTGTCCAGCACGTTGCGCTTCAGCAATGCGCGCGGCGACCCGCTCAGGTCGGCAGGCCGCGCGCCGACGACGAAGCCGGCGAGCTCGTCCACAACGTAGGTGTGTGCCATGAACTGTGGTCCCTTCAGCGGCGTTGCGACCAGCTAAGCGCCGCAGCGCACCCGGCGTCCAGGACCGGTTGCCTACCTGTGCTCGACGAGACTTCCTACCGCTGCTCCGTGCCGTCGAGCACGCCTCTGCTGGGGTCGTCTGACGGGATCCACCACCCGTGGGCGGGGGGCGTCCGCCAATCGCGGTTGCGCGCCAGCTCCAGCAGTGATTCCACGACGCGCCGCACGCCGACCCGGTCGTCGGTTTGGCGGTGTACCAGCGACCAGGTCCAGAGCGGCACCGGGTCGGCGACGGGCCGCCGGCCCAGTCTTGGCGGAGTTACCGCGGTGTGCCGCTTGGGCGAAGCCAGCACCGGGGCGCCGATGCGGTGGACGTGTGCGTAGAACGCGTCGCCGGTGATGCCGCCGTCGTCGATCCGGACCACCCGTGCGCCGGTATCGGCCGCGAACTGGCCGGCAAAGCGGTTCCAGGAAGACCAGGCCGACTCGTCGGCGTCGAGCAATACGACAATGTCCGCTGCCGCAACGGGTTCCGCTGAGCTCGCACCGGGCAGGACCGCGTGCAACGGCTCGGCGCGCAACAACTGCGTCGTGAGGTCCCGCTCCCTCGCCTGCGGTGCGGTGACCCACGTCAGCGCCACGTCCAGCGTGCCCTCTGCGACGCGATCGACCTGGACGTGCGACGGCAGCACCCACTCATCGAGCCGCAGCGACACGGCAGGCGTCACCACGCGGGTGATGTCGTCGGGCAGCCAACTGACGTAACCCAGCCGGACCGGGAAACTCTCGGCGGCCGCCCGCTGCAACCGACGTTTGGCGTCGTCGGCCAGGCCCAATATCCGGCGCGCATCGGGCAGCAAGGTGAGTCCCGCCTCGCTCAATCGGACGCTGCGCCTGTCGCGCGCGAAAAGCTCCGCCCCGAGCTCGCGTTCGAGAGCGATGATCTGTTGCGAGAGCGCCGGCCCGGAGATGTGCACCCGATTGGCGGCTCGCCCGAAGTGCAGCTCCTCGGCAACCGCCACGAAGTAGCGCAGCTGCCGCAGTTCCATAGGGCGAGCTTAGGGGGCTCTACCTGCGGTAGGAAGAAGCACCTACTACTGGTCGGAAGCCGGTTGTGGACGCGCTGTCCTACTCGCGATTGGCTGGACTGGACCACCGCGATCTCGTAAGGAGCGACTCGATGCGACTGCCGCTGTTGCCGCCGACCAGTTTGACCGCCGCGCAGCAAGTTCTGTACGGCGACATGCGGGCCGTAATCGACAGCGGCTTTGGTGAACTCGTCGCCTACCGCAG
This sequence comes from Mycobacterium sp. E787, assembly GCF_001668725.1. Taxonomy (GTDB): domain Bacteria; phylum Actinomycetota; class Actinomycetes; order Mycobacteriales; family Mycobacteriaceae; genus Mycobacterium. The sequence goes on from NZ_LZKL01000127.1 coordinate 274,761, forward strand.
CGACGGCGCACTGGTCGGGCCGTTCAACGGTTGGCTGCATTTCCCCCAATTCGGTTCGCCGGCTTGGGCGTTCAACAGATCGCTGTGGGAGCATGCCCTGCTGCCCGCCGGTGTCCATCAGCTGGTCATTCTGGTCACCGCCGCCAAATTCGGGGCGCGTTACGAGATCTACGGGCACGAGTACTTCGCGGCACGGGCCGGGCTGCCCGATGACAAGATCGCAACGATCGCCGCCGGTGAGCGCCCCGCCGATCTGACCGACGACGAACGGGTCGCCTACGACATGGCGGCCGCTCTCAACCGCGGCGGCGTTCTCGCCGAGACCACCTATCGGGCCGCCGTCGCGCGGTTCGGCGAGCACGGGGCTGCCGAGATCGTGTTTCTGGTGGGCTGCTTCTCCATGGTTGCCGTGACGCTCAACGCCTTCGACGCTGGAGTGCCGGGCCGCGAGGAGGCATAACGTCTCGCCTCCCGGGGTGGTTTGGTCCGCGGGCAGCGCTTGTCAGCACCTCAACATCCCGCGGTCACCCCCCAATCCGTACGGCTAACTTAAACGGCGCGATCCACGGTATGCCGCTGGGCTTTCGTGATCGCCTCGGTTTCCGCCGTGAGCTTCTCCCCGATGACCCGGATCTGCCTGGCGCTGAGTGGGCACAGCGGATGCAACGCCAGCATCAGGGCGGGTCGTCCCCGATGGTCGAGAACCGGGGCGGCGATGGTGACCACCGGTTGCTTGCGGCGTCCGGGGTTGTCGTCGGAAAGAAAGCCGATGGTGCTGAATTCGACGAGCAGCTGGTCCAGGATGTGCCGCACCGGCGTCGGCATCTCGTGGCTGTCGAGCGTGCCGACGACTTGGACGGCCTGCGCCAACGCGGGCGTCGTCCAGTCGACGTCGTAGCCACGCCGCCGCGTGTGCTCCAGGACGCGTTCGAGTCGTCGGATCCGGTCGGTGTTGTCGCCCGCGCCGCGACGGACCCACGCCCGTTGTTCCTCCTCGGTGTCCCAGGCGGCGAGCGCGACGCCGAACGGCGGGGCGTAGGGGATCCGGTCGCCCGGAATGCCCGCCGGCTGCGTGGCGGGGTCACCCTCGAAGGCGGTGACCACCAACGAGTCACCGAATCGCTCGACGACCGAGCCGGCGTAGCCCACCTCGCGGGCGAGTCGCAGCGCCGCCGAGCGCGCGGCATGCGCGATCGGGCGCGCGGTGTCGGTCCGCGCGGCCACCACGGCCAGCGCGGGACCCAGGGTGAAGGTCTTGGCGACGGGATCGCGACTGGCCCAACCTCGGTCACACAGCGTCTTCAGGATCGCGTGTGCGGTCGCCTGGGTGAGGCCGAGCTCGCGGACGATGTCCGAGAACCGCAGCCGGGTGTGCGCGGACCGCGCCAGGAGCTCGACCACGTCGAGCACGCGGGCGGTCGGCGCCGACGACGATCCCCGGATGGCTTGACTCCCTTGCGGCGAGGTTCCTACAGTAACGGCGAGATTCGAGATCATATATCGATTATTCGAGAAAATAAATGAGGTCGATCGTTGGTCCCGACGCGCTCGAGCCGGCCGGCAGATCCGACGGCCCGCCGCGCATCGTGGTACATCCGAACGGAGCCGTCGCATGACCGAACGAGAAGACCGCCAGGATATTTCGGATCTGCTGGTGCGTTACGCCACCGGAATCGACCGGCGTGACTGGGCGCTGTTCCGGACGGTGTTCACCGACGACTGCGAACTCGACTACGGCGTGATCGGCGCGTGGAAGGGTGTCGACGCCGTCACCGACTTCATGGCGCAGGTGCACGGGCTGGCCGGACACACCATGCACCGGCTGAGCAACCACGCCGTCACGGTCGACGGCGACAGGGCCGCGGCCCGCACATACGTCGACGGACTAATCATGTCGGCCGACAACACATCCGGCGTCAACGCGATCGGGTTCTACGACGACGAGCTCGTCCGCACAGAAGACGGATGGCGCATCGCGCGCCGCCGGTACACCCAGGTTCGACTGACCACCGTGGGGAGCACTTAGGTGACGTTCGCAACCAAATACGGACCGTGGGCCCTCGTCGCCGGCGCGTCCGACGGGCTAGGCGCCGCGTTCGCCGCGGGAATCGCCGAGCGCGGAGTCAACGTGGTGCTGCTGGCGCGCCGCCAGTCGGCCCTGGACCACGTTGCGGCGCAGATCAGCTCGCAACACTGCGTCGAAACGCGCACGCTGGCTTTAGATCTCGCGGAGCCGGGCGCGGCGCGAGCGGTCGCGGCGGCGACCGGCGACCTCGAGATCGGGTTCCTGGTGTACTGCGCCGGCGCCGACCCGAATTTCAAGCCGTTCCTTGCCAGCCCGATCGAGGCCGCCGAGGCGATCGTGCAGCGCAACTGCATGGTGCCGACGCAGCTGTGCCACCACTTCGCCGCGGCGATGGTCGAGCGAGGCCGCGGCGGGATCGTCATCTTCGGTTCCGGCGCCGGCCTGGCCGGCGGCCCGAACATGGTCGCCTACGGCGCCTCCAAAGCGTTCGACATGGTCTTCGCCGAAGCGCTGTGGGCCGAACTGCACGACAAGGGCGTCGACGTCCTGGGCCTCATCCTCGGCAAGACCGACACGCCCGCGTTGCGACAGCTGGAGCACAGTCGCGGACAGATCAGCTCGCCCGACGACGCGCCGCCGGGCGCCGCGGCCGTCGACGACGTCATCGCGGAGGCCTTCGAGAACCTCACCAACGGCCCGACCTGGATGGTCGGGGACATGCGCGCCGCGGCGCAGATGATGTCGTCCCTGACCCGCAATCAGATCGTCGAACTGATGACGCGCGCGAGCGCCGCGGCGATGGGACCGCCGGGTTGACCGGGCGCGCGCCGGGAGATCGGCGCCCTGCCGTGAAGCTGCCTCAGCTGGGCGGAACCCCGGAGGCCGGCGGCGCGTCGTAGCGGATGTTGACGTGGTTGTCCGTCGGGCGCGCGCACCCGAAACCGACCGGGCCGGTGTGCGCGCTCAAGCTTTGCCAAAGTTTTGGATTAGCTGGCCCTAACTTTGAAGGTAGATCGTGTCAGCCAGCAAAGACGGCGTGCGGGGTGTCGGCGCGTCACCGGTCGAGAACGTTGCTGGCCTCCGGGATCGCGGGTAGGTTTGAGCGGGCGGGTCAAGTCACGGCCGCGAGCCCGAGCCATCGATGATCGGCACCCCTCTCTGAGTTGAAGGATGACGATGCTCGCCACAGACCGGCCCGCCGCAGTGACGCCGGCACGCGCGCGGCGGCGGACGCTGATCCGCTCGGCGCTGATCACCGCGACGTTCATCGCGCCGGCGGCGGTGGTCCGCATCGTCGGCCTGCACCTGGATCCGGTCGCCGCGCTGCTGACCTATGGCGCCGCGGTGGTGGCGGCCAGCTTCCTGCTGGCGTGGGCCGCCGAAGCCGCGCAGATCGACGTCGCCGGCGGGCTTGCGATCGCCGCCCTCGCTCTGGTCGCGGTGTTGCCCGAATACGCCGTTGACCTGTACTACGCCTACGTGTCCGGACGCAACCCGGAATACGCCCAGTACGCCGCCGCCAACATGACCGGCTCCAACCGGCTCCTGATGGGGCTGGGCTGGCCGGTCGTGGTGCTGGTCAGCATCGTCGTCGCCCGCAAGGCGGGCTCCGGCAAACCCGGACCCAGGACCGCCGCGGTGGCACTCGAGCCCGCCAACCGCGTCGAACTCGGGTTCCTGCTGATCGCCGGCGTGGTGGCGTTCGTGATGCCGGCGACCGGGCAGATCCACCTGGCGCTCGGGCTGACGCTGCTGGCCTGGTTCGGCTTCTACCTGTACAAGATCGGCCATGGCGACGTGGAGGAGCCCGACCTCATCGGTACCGCCGCGGCGCTCGGGGAGCTGCCCGATCGCACCCGGCGCATCGCCGTGATCGGGATGTTCCTGGCATCGGGCGCGGTGATCGTGCTCTGCGCCAAGCCTTTTGCGGACAATCTGGTCGCGGCCGGCGCGGAGCTGGGCATCGACCGGTTCCTGCTCGTTCAATGGCTGGCCCCGCTGGCCTCCGAGGCGCCCGAGTTCATCATCGCGGTCATCTTCGCCACCCGCGGCAAGGGCACGGCGGCGATCGCCACACTGATCTCCTCGAAGGTCAACCAGTGGACGCTGCTGATCGGCTCGTTGCCCCTGGCCCACATTCTCGGCGGCGGCGGACCTTCCCTTGCGCTCGATTCCCGCCAGGTCGAGGAGGTGCTGCTGACCGCCACCCAAACCCTGATGGGGGTCGCCCTGATCCTCGGGCTGCGGTTCAGCCGCGCCTCGGCCGCCGCGCTGCTGACGCTGTTCGTGGTGCAATTCCCGATCGTTTCGACGCCGGGGCGGCTGGCGCTCTGCGCCATCTACACCGTCGTGGCGGTCGTCGGGCTGATCGTCAACCGGCGCTACGTGGCGAGCACCATCAAGGCGCCGTTTGTCGGGAGGGCCATCCGGCACAGCGGCCACCCCCACCACGCCGAGGACGGTCACGGCCTCTAACATCGCCGCTTGACACAACTACCTATGGGAGCGCCGTGGCTCGCGAAGTGTTGACCGTCATCGGTGTGGGCGGCATGGGGCAGGCGATCGCCCGACGGCTGGGCTCCGGCAAGACGCTGCTGTTGGCCGACTACAACGAGGCGACGCTGTCATCGGTCAGCGAATCGTTGGCGGCCGACGGCCACCAAGTCGAGAGCCGCGGCGTCGACGTCGCGTCGGCCGAATCGGTGCGCGCGCTGGCCGAACACGCCGCTGCACTGGGTCCCGTCACACAGGTGGCACACACCGCGGGCCTGTCCCCATCGCAGGCGCCGGCCGAGGCGATCCTGGCCGTGGACCTGCTGGGTACCGCGCTGGTGCTGCAGGAATTCGGCGACGTCGTCGCGCCGGGCGGCGCGGGCGTCGTCATCGCCAGCATGGCGGGACACATGTTTCCGCCGCTTCCGGCCGAGCAGGAGCGGGCACTGGCCCACCACCCGCCCGGCGAATTGTTGCAGCTGGAGTTCATCAGCAGCATCACGGACCCCAACTTTGCCTATCCAATCGCCAAGCAGGCCAACCACATTCGCGTCCGCGCCGCCAGCGGCCACTGGGGGCGGCGGGGGGCGCGCATCAATTCCATCAGCCCCGGCATCATCTCCACGCCCATGGGTCAGCAGGAACTGGCATCCCCGGTCGGTGAAGGCATGCGCGCGATGGTCGCCATGTCCGCCACCGGCCGCCTGGGAACTCCCGACGACATCGCCGCGGCCACCGCCTTCCTGCTCGGTCCCGACGCGTCGTTCATCACCGGCACCGACGTCCTCGTCGACGGCGGCGTCATCGCGGCCATCAAGGCCGGCAGCCCCGCGAACGAATGACACGCCTCGTGGTTGGCGCGGGCCTATGCTGATCGGATGCCGCAACGGGCGTTGCGCGATCGCCTGATCGAACTCGAGGTCCCCAGCGAGGATGTGGCGCGCGGCCGGGCGCTGCGGCAAACCGTCCCGCGGCGCGCCCTCGCCCAGCTGACTCCGGCCAGCCGAACGGCGACGGAAATTCTCGTCGCCCAAAACGCGGGCCGGCTAAGCGAACTCGTCCCGCTGCGGTTCGCCCGGATGCTCGCCGACCCGTTCTCCTTCTACCGGGGTTCGGCCGCGGTCATGGCCGCCGACCTCGGCGCCGGCCCCTCGACCGGCATCGAAATCCTGTGCTGCGGCGACGCCCACGTTGTGAATTTCGGCCTGTACGCCGCGCCGGACCGATCGATCGTCTTCGACCTGAACGACTTCGACGAAGCGGGCGTTGCCCCCGCGGAGTGGGACGTCAAACGCCTGATCACCAGCGCCATCGTCGGTGGGCGCCATGCCGGCTATCCCGACGACGCCATCCGCCGTTGCGTCGAGGAGGCCGTGACCGGCTACCAGAAGAGCCTGCAGGCCATGCTCGAGGAGATGGACGTCCTGGACCGCTACTACCTCCGGGTGGAACCCGAGCACTACACCGGGAAGGTGTCCAAGGGGCTGCAGGCGGTCATCCAAAAAACCATATCCCGGGCGCGCAGCCGAACGTCGGCGCGAGTCTTCAGGAAAATCACCGAGGTCGGGCGCGACGGAACCCCGCGCCTGCGGGAGGATCCCCCCGTGCTGCAGCACGTCGACGAGGAGACCGAGGCGCCGTTGGTGGAGGCGGTCAGGGAGTACCTGACCGCCGTCCCGTCCGACGTCGCGCTGTTGCTGTCGCACTTTCGCATCACGGATGTCGCGCTGAGGGTGGTCGGCGTGGGCAGCGTCGGGACCCGTTGCTACCTGGTCATATTGGTGGGGCCCAACGGCACGCCGCTGATCCTGCAGATCAAGGAGGCCACCCGGTCGGTGCTCGACGAATACGGCGGTTGGGCGCAGCCGGAGAGCCTCAAGGCGGCCGTCGAGGCGCACGGCCAGGGGGTGCGGGTCATCGACGGTCAGGTGATTCTGCAGGCGATGTCCGATGTGTTCCTCGGGGCCACGCGCAAGGACGGCCGCGACTACTACGTCCGCCAGTTCCATGACATGAAGGGCAGCATCGACGTGGCAGGGATGTCGGCGTCCACGTTCGGCGAATACGTCGTGGCGTGCGCGGTGTTGCTGGCGAGGGCGCATTCGCAGAGCGCCAATGCCTCGATCCTGCGCGGGTACGTCGGGACCAACGACACGGTGCACCAGGCGATCGCGGAGTGGTCCTATGCCTACGCCGACAAGTCGCTCGACGACTTTCACCAACTGCGCGCGGCGGCGGCGGCCGGCGACATCGAGGTGGCCGGCGACCCGCGCCGATAGCGGCTGGGACCTCACGCGGGAGTCAGTCGGACCGCCAGGCGCGTGGGGCCGCGCAGCAGGCTGTTGGTAGACCAGCGGGGTGCACCGACCACGGATATCCGGTCGACCCGCGTGACGAGCTCACGCAGCACCGCCTGGGCCTCCATGCGAGTCAATTGCGCTCCGATACACAGGTGCGCGCCGAACCCAAAAGTCATGTGCTGGGTGGGATTTCGATGCACCCGAAACGCGTCGGGTTCGTCGAACGCCAGCGGATCCCGATTGGCGGCCCCAATCGACAGCATGATCCGGGAACGCGCTGGAATCGTGGCGTCCCCGACCCGGTAGTCGTTGAGTGCGGTGCGATACACGTTCTGCGCCGGTGACAGATAGCGCAGCAATTCCTCGACCGCCATCGGTACCGAGTCGGGGTCGGCGCGTAGCAGCTCATACTGCTCCGGGTGGGCGGCCAGGGTGTCGAACATGCCGCCGAGAAGATTGGTGGTGGTCTCATTGCCTGCCAACAGCAGAAGCATCGCGAAATAGAACAGCTCGCGGTCGGGCAGGGAGCCGGCCGCGTTCTCAGCCAGCAGCCGGCCCAGGATCGTGTCGGAGCCCTTCAGTCCGCCCACCGCGAACTGCCCGGTGAAATAGCGGTGCATCGCCCAGGAGCCGCGCAACGAGCCGGCGAGCTTGCGGGCGCCGCGCACCGACAGGTCGAGATCGGTGATCTGTACCGACGCTTCCGACCACCGCCGAAAATCGTCGACGTCGGTGTCGGGAACACCCAGCAATTGGGCGATCAGCCGCACCGGCATCGGGATCGCCAGCCGTTGCACCACGTCGCAACCCGGGTTGGCCAACACGTCGCGGACCGTCTCCGCGGCCAACCGGTCGATGATCGGACGCCAGCTGTCAAGCGCGGCCCTGGTGAAGGCCGGCAGCACCTGACGCCGCTGCCGGGAGTGTTTCTCGCCGTCGAGCGAGACCAGGATGGGCGTGCGTATCCGGGTCAACATCGGCCCTTCGGCACTGGACAGGTTGGCGTCGTCGCGAGCGGCGGCCCGGACATCGTCCAAACGGCTCAGGACAAACACCCTGCGCTTCGGGTTGTACTGCACTCGAGGGCCGGCGTGCAATCGGCGGTAGGCCGAGTGTGGTTGGGCCGCCGTCGCCGCGTACAGCGGGTCGTATGCCGTGATGGCCGCATCGATCGGCGCGCGCCGGCGGGCGCCCGCCGCATTGGCCAACACGGCGCCGGCCAGCGTGCGCGCCGCAGAGCCGGTGAAGCGAACCCCGTCAGTGAGCGTCATCGATCACCTGTCCTGTATTGTTACGTAACGGACCGTAACGTAAATCTCCGTAATCGACAATGGGTTACCTGCTGTGGACATGACAATCGACGAGCTCGCGCGCCGCGTCGATATGACGGCGCGAAACATTCGCGAGTGGCAAACCAACGGCCTGGTGCCACCGCCACAGCGCCGCGGTCGGATCGGGATTTACAACGACGACCACATCTCACACATTGAACGCATCAAATCGCTTCGAGCACAAGGATTTCCGCTCGACGTCATCCGGCGGGTTCTGGACCAGTCCGGTGAATCGGCACCCGAGTTACGCCGGCTGACCTCGCAAGCGCTCGGCCCCGCCAACCTCACCGGGTCGATGGAGATGAAACGGGTCGACCTGGCCGAACAGTTCGGCGCCGACGCGGAGCGATACCTGGCAGAGTGCGGGCTGATCGAGGTGGTCAACGACGAGTTGCTCGTCATCACCGACACCAGAACGTTCGACTACGTCGAGAAGCTCGTCGCCACCGGCCTGCCGTTGGAGAAGGTCGCCGGCGCGCTCGCCCACATGACCAATCACCAGATCGCGAGCATGCAGGCGTTCGTCGACCTCTATCGCGACGAAATCTGGGAGCCGTTCCTGCACGACGGGCTACCCATCGACGACTGGCCCGCGATCGCCGAAAAGACCGTCCAATTACGTTCCCTGGGAATCGGTCTCGGCATGCAGGCGTTTCGCAGGGCGATCGACAATGTGGCAGGGAGAATCGCTACCGAGGAAGCCGCGAAGATCGACGTTCCGAGGACGCCCCGAAAGCGGCGGAGCACCTCTTGAGTGGTGCGACCAGTCTCGTGGCCGCAGGCGCCAGGTACGCCGGGCGTATTCCAGCTCGGTGTAGGGCCATTGGGTGACGATGCGGCCCGAGGGCGAGCGGAAGTAGCTGTCGCACCGAGTCCAGATGGTGCGCTCGAGGTCCGCGGAAAGCCGCTCGTTGTAACGCTTTTCGGCCTCCGGGCGCACGTCGACGTAGCCACCGCGGCGTGCCACCCGACTCACCGCGCTGGCCACCAGGCGCGCGCCGGCCTCGAGGATGTAGACGATCGAGTTGCCACCCTGGTTGGTGTTGGGACCGTAGAGCATGAAGAAGTTCGGGAAGCCCGCGACAGCCACGCCCAGGTATGCGCTCGGGTCCGCGCCCCAGCGCTTGTGCAGGCGCTGTCCGCCGATCCCGATGACGTCGATCCCCGAGAGATAACGGGACGTCTCGAAGCCGGTGGCCAGCACGATCACGTCGGCGTCGACGGCCCGGCCGGCCTTGGTGACAACCGACTTCTCGGTGACGTGGTCGATGGGGTCGGTGACCAGGTCGACATGGTCTTGCTGCAAAGCCCGGTAGTAGTCGTCCCCGAGCAGCACCCGCTTACAGCGAAATGGGTAGTTCGGCGTCAGTGCCCGCCGAAGCCGCTCGTCGCCCACGGTGCGCTCCAGAAACGACGTCGCGATCTGGCTGCGCGCGGTGACGACGGGGTCGTCGGCGAAGGTCGCGGTGTTGTCGTGCTGAAATTTCCAGATCTGCCAGCGGGTGCGGCGGGTAGCCAGCGGGTTGCGCCGAAATTGCGCCAATTCCGTTGGGCTGTAGGGGCGGTCGTCCTTGGGGACCATCCACGGCGGGGTGCGCTGGAACACCGTCACGCGGTCGGCGATCTTGGCCAGCTCGGGAACGGCTTGCACGCCGCTGGCTCCCGTGCCGATCACCGCCACCTTCTTGCCGACCAACTCGAGGTTGTGATCCCACTGCGCGGTGTGCATGAGCGTGCCGCCGAAGTCGCGCAGGCCGGCGATGTCGGGCAGCTTGAGCGACCCGAACAAACCCACGGCGCAGACGATGACGTCGGCGGACAATGTGGCGGTGCGCCCGGAGCGCTCCAGCCGGCAGTCCCACTGCCACGTATCCGCGTTCCAGCGGACAATGTCGACCCTGGTGTCGAGCATGAGGTGGCGACGCAGATCGAAGTCGTCGGCCACCGACTCCAGGTAGGCCAGGATCTCGGGCTGCCGCGCGTAGGTGCGGCTCCAGGACTTGTTGGGCGCGAACGAAAACGAATACAGGTGACTCTGGATGTCGCAGGCGGCCCCGGGATAGGTGTTGCGCCGCCAGGTGCCCCCGACCCCGTCGCCGGCCTCGATGATCACCAGGTCGTCGATGCCGGCGCGGCGCAGCGCCACCGCCGCGCCGAGACCACCGAAGCCGGCGCCGATGATCGCCACCTTCGGCGAGGGCCGACGCCGCGTCGCCGCCCGGGCGCGTCCGAGGACGTACTTCACCGACCTGCCCCGCGAATCTCGAGGCCTTCCATCTCCCCTTTCGCCCGCCACGCCTGAAGGATGTCGGCGTACTCGGTCGGTGCTCCGATGAAGAAACTGCCCTGCCGAGTCTTGGCGTCGGCCTTGCCTTCCCGGTTGTAGTAGCCCGGGGTGCAGGTCCGTGCCCGTTCCGCGGTCGCGGCCGAGCGGGCCACGACCATGTCGACCCAGGCGGCCTCGGCCGCGGGGGACGCCTCGATCTCGGTGACGCCGCGGGCCAGCGCCCACGCGATGATCCACGCGGCGTGGCCGGCCTGCACGTCCAGCAGGTACGGGAAGTTCACCGTCAGCCCGGCCTGCGCGATGCTCTCGATGAAGCAATTCGGAAAACCGTTGGCGCACAGGCCCTGAAACGTGCGGACGCCGTCGCTCCAGCGCTCGGTCAGCGTCACCCCGTCGCGGCCGATCAGCTCAAATCCCGTGCGCCGGCAGTAGTCCGTGCCCACCTCGAAGCCGGTGGCGAAAATGAGGCAATCCAGTTCATAGGCCACCCCGTCGACGACCACGCCGTTCTCGGTGATGCGCTCCACCCCGCGGCCCCGCGTGTCGACCAGGGTGACATTGTCGCGGTTGAACGTCTGCAGGTACTCGTCGTGGAAGCAGGGCCGCTTGCAGAAATAGCCGTACCAGGGTTTGAGCGCGCCGGCCGTGGCGGGGTCGCTCACGATCTGGTCGACCCGCGCCCGGATCTCCTCCATCTTGGCGAAGTCGGCCAGCTCGATGTTGGGACCCGGCGAGCCGTCGCCGTCCTGGCGCATGACCGGGAGCTTGCGGGTGATGCTCGTCCACGCGTCGGCGACGAGGTCTTCGTCGGCCTGGCCGCCGGCCGTGAGCAACTGGAAGTTGCGGATGCGTTCGCGCTGCCAGCCCGGCCGTAACGCGTTGGCCCACTGGGCATCCGTGGGCCGATTGGCTCGCACGTCGACGGAGGACGGGGTGCGCTGAAAAACGAAAAGGTGCCCCGCCGCCGCCGCGAGGTGCGGGACGCACTGGACCGCCGTGGCGCCGGTGCCGATGATGCCGACCCGCTTCCCGGCCAGGTTCTCCAGCCTGTCGCCGGTGTAGCCGTAGTCCCACCGGCTGGTGTGGAAGGCCTTGCCGCGAAAGCGGCCCAGGCCGTCGATCCCGGGCAGCTTCGGCTTGGCCTGGTACCCGTTGGCCATGGACACGAACCTGGCCCGCATCTCGTCGCCGTGGTTCGTCCGGATGACCCAGCGGGAAGCCGGTGAGTCCCAACGTATCTCGTGCACCTCGGTTCGCAGGCACGCGTCGCGGTAAAGGTCGTAGCGCTCGGCGATGCGCCGGCAGTGGGCGAAGATCTCCGAGCCCCTGGCGTACTTGTCGGTCGGGATGTAGCCGAGCTCCTCCAGCAGCGGCATGTACACGTACGATTCGACGTCGCAGGCGATCCCCGGGTACCGGTTCCAGTACCAGGTGCCGCCCACGTCGGCCGCCCGGTCGATCAACCGCACGCTGTCGACACCGAGCTCCCGCAGCCGGGCACCCGTCAACAGCCCGCCGAATCCGGCGCCGATGACCGCGACGTCCACCTCGTCCGCGAGCGGCTCGCGGGTGAAGTTGCCGTCCACCCACGGGTCTTCGGCGAATCGGGCGAAGGCGCCCGACGTCTCCACGTATTGCGCGATGCCATCCGGGCGCAGCCGCCGGGCCCGTTCCTCGGCGTACCTGCGCCGCAGCGCGTCGACGTCGAACGTCACGCCGACGGTCTCGGTCACGCCACCGGCCTTTTCATCGTGGCCCCGACTATATAATCAATCAATTGATCATATCAATGGGGCCGTCAGGGCCTCGGGCCCAACAGCGTGCCCCGGATCAGCCGCTTGGCGGAGCGCAGGGCCGCCTGGTAGTCGTCCGGCGGCAGCGAGGCGCCCAGCTCGGTGAGGCCGTAGATGAGCGAATAGACCGCCTCGGACGCGCCCCTCGAGGCGCCGTCAGGGCCGCCATCGAGGATGCCGTCGATGATGGCGCGGAACGCCTGAAACCCCGCGCCGCCGTCGATTTGGGATTCGAGCAGGCTTTCGGCCCGGATCGCCCACTCGAAAGCCGCGAGGTCCGGGAACTCGCGCATCAACTTTCCCGATTCGTCGAGCACCGCTTCGATTCGGTCGACGACGCCGCCGGGACGGGCGGCGGCC
>NZ_LZKL01000128.1 GCF_001668725.1 Mycobacterium sp. E787
CAAAACACCCCCAGCCAACAACTGAGGGTGTTCACTATGTCGCGAGACATCTGTCCTCGATGTCTCGCGACATCACATGGCGGTGGCGGAGGGATTTGAACCCCCGGACGGTGTTAGCCGTCTCTCGCTTTCAAGGCGAGTGCATTAGGCCGCTCTGCCACGCCACCGCTGATAAGGGTAACGGTGGCCGGTAGCGTGGCCGTCATGCGCGCGATCGTCGCCGAATCCCCCGATCAACTGTCCTGGCAAGAGGTGCCCGACGCCGCGGCCGGACCCGGCGAGGTGCTGATCAAGGTCGCCGCGGCCGGCGTCAACCGCGCCGACGTGTTACAGGCCGCCGGCAAGTACCCGCCGCCGCCGGGAGCCAGCGACATCATCGGCATGGAGGTGTCGGGGGTGGTCGCCGACACCGGCGGGGGCGTCGCGGATTGGTCTGCGGGACAAGAGGTTTGCGCGTTGCTGGCCGGCGGCGGCTACGCCGAGTACGTCGCCGTGCCCGCCGGCCAAGTGCTGCCCGTTCCCGACGGGGTGGAGCTCGTCGACGCCGCCGGGTTGCCGGAGGTGGCGTGCACGGTGTGGTCGAACCTGGTGATGGTCGCGCACCTGGGCAAGGGCCAGGTGTTGCTGGTGCACGGCGGGGGCAGCGGCATCGGCAGCCACGCGATCCAGGTCGCGCGGGCGCTGGGCGCGCGGGTGGCCGTCACCGCCGGGTCGGCGGAGAAGCTGGAATTCTGCCGCGAGCTGGGCGCCGAGATCACCATCAATTACCGCGACGAGGACTTCGTCGCGCGGCTGCGTGAGGAAACTCACGGCGCCGACTTGATCCTCGACATCATGGGCGCGGCCTACCTGGACCGCAACATCGACGCCCTGGCGACCGACGGGCAGTTGGTCATCATCGGCATGCAAGGCGGCATCACGGGCGAGCTCAACATCGGCAAGCTGCTGGCCAAGCGAGCGCGGGTCATCGGCACCACGCTGCGGGCCCGCCCCGTGACGGGCCCGAACAGCAAGACCGAGATCGTGCAGGCGGTGAGGGCGTCGGTGTGGCCGATGATCGCCGACGGCCGGGTGCGTCCGATCATCGGCGCGAGCATGCCCATCCAGCAGGCCGGTGACGCGCACCGGCGGCTGGTGGCCAGCGATGTGACCGGGAAGATCGTGCTGACCGTCTAGTCAGGGCATTGCGTGTAAGTCCGGGGCGTTGCGTGTGCGCCCACGGCGGCGACACGCCCACAGGGGCCTCCCGGTGTGCACACGCGAAGCCCTGTGCGCACACACAGCTGCCCCGGCGCTACGCGTGCGGCCAACCGCTCAGCCCAACGACGCCAGCGCGCGCACCAGCTGGTCCACCTCGGCCGTCGTCGAGTAGTGCGCCAGCCCGACGGTGACGGCGCCGCCCACGTCGTTGACGCCCAGCACGTCGAGCGCGCGGGAGCTCCCGTTGGAGATGGCCAGAATCCCGTTGTCCGCCAAGCGCTGCACGACGCGTTCGGCCGGCACGTCCTGCAGGGCGAAGCTGACCACCGGTATCCGCGCCTCGGGGCGGCCGATGACCATGACCAGCGGCAAGGACCGCAGTGACACCATCAGGTAGTCGAACACCCGGTTCAGGTACGTGGCGGCGGACTGCGTCGAGACCGACAGGCGTTCGCGGCGGGTGCCGCGGGCCGATTCGTCGAGCGCCGCGAGGTACTCGATGCTGGCGACGACGCCTGCCAGCAGGCCGAACTGGTGCGCCCCCACCTCGAGGCGCGCCGGCCCGGCGGCGTTGGGATCGGTCGAGACGGTGCCGAACGTGCTGATCAGCCCAGGGTCGCGGAACACCAGCGCCCCGATCGGCGGGCCACCCCAGGCGAGGGCGTTCACCGCGACGACGTCGGCGTCGGTCTCCTTGACGTCGAGCAGGCGGTACGGCGCGGCCGCGGAGTGGTCGACGACGACGAGCCCGCCGACGTCGTGCACGAGCTTGGTCATCGCCCGCAGATCGGTGACCGTGCCCAGCGTCGCCGACGCCGACGAGGCGGCCACCAGCCGTGTCGACTTCCCGATCAGGCTTTCCCACTGCCACGTCGGCAGCTCACCCGTCTCGATGTCGATCTCGGCCCACTTCACCTTGGCGCCGTAGCGATGCGCCGCCCGCAGCCAGGGGGCGATGTTGGCCTCGTCGTCGAGGCGGCTGACGACCACCTCGTAGCCGAGGCCGGCCCGCGAGGAGGACGCCTCGGCCAGCGACGACAACAGGATGGCGCGATCGGCGCCCAGCACCACACCCGCGGGGTCGGCGTTGAACAGGTCGGCTACCGCCGCGCGCGCCGCGTCCAGCACGGCGGCGCTACGCCGGGCCGAGGGGTGCGCTCCGACGGTGGTGGCGCTCGATCGCCGGAACGCCGTGGACACCGTCGTCGCAACCGAATCCGGGATGAGCATGCCGGCCGGCGCGTCGAAGTGCACCCACCCGTCACCCAGTGAGGGATGCAGTCCGCGCACCCGGGCGACGTCGTAAGCCATGCCAGCCACCTTAGAGCTTCGCAATTCCGCGAAAATTGTGACGGTAGCGGGTGCCGCTGAGGCGTTGGCAAGCCGGGGCACCCGGCCAGCCATACTAGTCGAGTGGGCCTGTGGACCGGAACGCTGATCGCACTGTTCTTGCTGATCGCGCCGGGTGTGATAGTCGCGCGCATCACTCAGCTGACCTGGCCGGTCGCCGTCGCGGTTGGCCCGGCACTGACGTATGGCGTTGTGGCCCTGGCGATTATCCCCTTCGGCGCGCTCGGAATCCCGTGGAACGGTTGGACCGCGCTGGCCGCGCTGGCGGCGGTGTGCGTGGTGGCCACGGGTTTGCAGCTGGCACTCGCGCGCTACCGCGACGCCGAGGCCGAAACGCGCGGGATCGGCCGCGGGCCGGCGGCGCTGGTGGCCTTCGGCGTGCTGCTGGGTGCGGCGCTCATCATGTGGGCGGGCTATCGCGGGCTCACGCATTGGCAGTCCATCCCCAGCACCTGGGACGCGGCCTGGCACGCCAACGAGGTGCGCTTCATCCTCGACACCGGCCAGGCGTCGTCGACCCACATGGGCGAACTGCGCAACGTCGAGACCCATCAGCCGCTGTACTACCCGTCGGTCTTCCACGCACTGACCGCGGTCTACTGTCAGCTCGCCGGGGCGGCACCCACCACCGGCTACACCCTCACTTCGCTGGCCGCCTCGGTGTGGCTGTTCCCGTCCAGCGCCGCCACGCTCACCTGGTTCCTGCTGCGCCCGATCAGCACCCAGTCCGATGTGTCGGCCTCCTCAGCCTCACCGGCATCGTCGGCCTCCCAATGGCGCGCCGCGGGCGTCTCGGCCACCGCGGCGGCGCTGTCGGCGTCGTTCACGTCGGTGCCCTACGTCGAGTTCGGCGTCGCGGCGATGCCCAACCTGGCGGCCTACGGGGTCGCGATCCCGACGTTTGTCCTGATCGCGTCGACGTTGCGGCACCGCGACCGCGTCCCAGCGGCCGTGCTGGCGCTGGTGGGCGTCCTGTCGATGCACCTGACCGGCGGGTTCATCGTCATTCTGTTCCTGTTGGCGTGGTGGCTGCTGGACGCCCTGTGGCATCCGGTCAGCGGCCGCCTACCCGACGCGCTGACCCTCGCCGCCGTCGCGGTGCCGACGTGCCTGATTCTGGCCCCGCAGTTCCTCGGCGTGCTCCGGCAGGCCGACATCATCGCCGGGCACGCGTTCCCCAGCTTCAAGAGCGTCAAGCAGGGCGTCATCGACGCGCTGCTCCTGCACACCCGCCACCTCAACGACTTTCCGACCCAATACGGGTTGCTCGTGCTGATCTACCTCGGGATGGCGATCCTGCTGTACAAGCGGATCTGGTGGCCACCCGCGGTCTGGCTGGTGCTGACGGTGGCGACCATCTACTCCGGGGCGCCGTTTCGCAACCCCGTCGGCCGCGCCATCGAGGCGTTCAGCCAGTTCTTCTACAACGATCCCCGGCGCCTGTCGGGGGTGGTGACGATGCTCGTGACGCCGATGGCGGCCGTCGCGCTGTTCGCGATCGTCTCGGTCGCCGTACTGGTGGCCAGACGTATGACCGAACGCTTCAAACAGTTGCCCTCCCCGGTCTGGACCGCCACCACGGCGGTCCTTCTTCTGGTGGCCACCGTGCTCACCGCCCGCCACTACCTCTACCGGCACCTGGTCCTGTTCGGCGACAAGTACGACTCGGTGATCATCGACCAGCGCGACCTCATGGCGATGGCCTACCTGGCCGGCCTCCCCGGCGCCCGCGACACGGTGATCGGCGACTCGAACGTCGACGGCACCACATGGATGTACGCCGTGGCCGACCTGCACCCGCTGTGGACCCATTACGACTTCCCGCAGCAGACCGGGCCCGGCTACTACCGCTACATCTTCTGGACCTCGGCGCGCAAAGGCGAATCCGATCCGAAGGTGGTCGAGGCGATTAAAGCGCTCAATATCAGGTACATCATGACGAGCACACCGAACGTCCGCGGGTTTGCCACACCCGACGGGCTAGTGTCTCTGGATAAATCGCCGTCGTGGACGATGATTTACGACAACGGCGGGGCTCGAATCTACGAGTGGCGCGACGACGCCGCGGCGCCGCAACCCTGAGGTCCCCGAAGAGGATGGTGAGTGGATTGACTAACGGCAACGACGGCCAAGACGCCGACGGCATCGAGGTCATAGGCGGCGTCGATCCGCGGATCATGGCGATTCGCGACGCGGACGACGACTCCGACGACGAGCGCTCCCTGACGGACCTGGTCGAGCAACCGGCCAAGGTGATGCGGATCGGCACCATGATCAAGCAACTGCTCGAGGAGGTGCGAGCGGCACCGCTGGACGAGGCCAGCCGCAACCGGCTGCGCGAGATCCACGCGACGAGCATCCGCGAACTCGAGGAGGGCCTCGCGCCGGAACTCCGTGAGGAGCTCGACCGGCTCACCCTGCCGTTCAATGAGGACACCGCGCCGTCGGACGCCGAACTGCGGATCGCGCAGGCGCAGCTGGTCGGCTGGTTGGAAGGGCTGTTCCACGGTATTCAGACCGCGCTGTTCGCACAGCAGATGGCCGCCCGCGCGCAGCTGGAGCAGATGCGCCAGGGCGCGCTGCCGCCGGGCATCGGCAAGCCGGGCAGCGGGTCCGGGCACGGTCAATACCTCTGAGCGAGCGTAGGTAGCCGACGGTGCCGGGTCCCCACATCGAGACGCGCGACGCGTGGGTGGAATTTCCGATCTTCGACGCCAAGTCGCGGTCTTTGAAGAAGGCCTTCCTGGGCAAGGCGGGCGGAACCATCGGTCGCAACAACTCCAACGTCGTCGTCATCGAGGCGCTGCGCGACATCACGATGACGCTCGAGCTCGGCGACCGCGTCGGGCTCGTCGGCCACAATGGCGCCGGGAAATCGACCCTGCTGCGGCTGCTTTCGGGCATCTACGAGCCGACCCGCGGCTGGGCCAGGGTCACCGGCCGGGTCGCGCCCGTCTTCGACCTCGGCGTCGGCATGGACCCCGAGATCTCCGGCTACGAGAACATCATCATCCGCGGGCTGTTCCTGGGTCAGACCCGCAAGCAGATGATGTCCAAGGTGGACGAGATCGCCGAGTTCACCGAGCTCGGTGACTACCTGTCGATGCCGCTGCGCACCTACTCCACCGGGATGCGGGTCCGGCTGGCGATGGGGGTGGTCACCAGCATCGACCCCGAGATCCTGCTGCTCGACGAGGGCATCGGCGCGGTGGACGCCGACTTCCTGAAGAAGGCCCAGTCCCGGCTGCAGAGGCTGGTGGAGCGGTCCGGAATCCTGGTGTTCGCCAGCCATTCCAACGAATTCCTGGCGCGGCTGTGCAAGACCGCGATGTGGATCGACCACGGCGTCATCCGCATGTCCGGCGGCATCGAGGAGGTCGTGCGCGCCTACGAGGGCGAGGACGCGGCCCGGCACGTGCGCGAGGTGCTGGCCGAAACCGCCGGACAGCCATGAGTGAGACCATCTTCGCCGTCGTGGTCACCCACCGGCGTCCCGACGAGCTGGCCAAGTCGTTGGACGCGCTCAGCACGCAGACCCGGTTGCCCGACCACCTGATCGTGGTCGACAACGACGGTGACGACCGGGTGCGGGATCTGGTTGCCGGCCAACCCATTCCGACGACCTACCTGGGTTCGCGCCGAAACCTCGGCGGCGCTGGGGGTTTCGCGCTCGGCATGCTGCACGCGCTGGCGCAGGGGGCCGACTGGGTGTGGCTCGCCGACGACGACGGGCGGCCTCAGGACTCGCATGTGCTGGCGACGCTGCTGGCCTGTGCCGAGAAGTACGGCCTGGCCGAGGTGTCGCCGATGGTGTGCAATATGGACGACCCGCAGCTGCTGGCGTTTCCGCTGCGGCGCGGCCTGGTATGGCGCAGGCGCACAAGCGAATTGCGCACCGAAGCCGGCCAGGATCTGCTGCGTGGCATCGCGTCGTTGTTCAACGGCGCGCTGTTCCGGGCGTCGACGCTGGAATCGATCGGTGTCCCGGACCTGCGGTTGTTCATTCGCGGCGACGAGGTGGAGATGCATCGGCGGCTGGTTCGATCCGGCCTGCCGTTCGGTACCTGCCTGGACGCTGTCTACCTGCATCCGTGCGGATCCGACGAGTTCAAGCCCATCCTGGGCGGCCGGATGCACACCCAATATCCCGACGACGCCACCAAGCGATTCTTCACCTACCGCAACCGCGGCTATGTGCTCGCGCAGCCGGGACTGCGCAAGCTGCTGTTCCAGGAGTGGGTGCGGTTCGGCTGGTTCTTCCTGGTGAGCCGCCGGGACCCCAAGGGCCTGGCCGAATGGATCCGGTTGCGCCGCTTGGGCCGTCGCGAGCGCTTCGGCAAGCCGGGAGGAGCCACGTGACGTTCTATGATGCGGCGGCGCAGTCGCGGACCTTCGCCCGCGCCCGCAGCGACCTCCTCGATGGTTTCCGCCGCCACGAGCTGTGGCTGCACCTGGGTTGGCAGGACATCAAGCAGCGCTACCGCCGCTCGGTGCTGGGACCGTTCTGGATCACCATCGCGACCGGCACCACCGCCGTCGCGATGGGCGGGTTGTATTCCAAGCTGTTTCACCTGGACCTGGCGGTGCACCTGCCCTACGTCACGCTCGGGCTGATCATCTGGAACATGATCAACGCCGCCATCCTGGAGGGCGCCGACGTGTTCGTCGCCAACGAGGGGCTGATCAAGCAGCTGCCGACACCGCTGAGCGTGCACGTGTACCGGCTGGTGTGGCGGCAGATGATCCTGTTCGCACACAACATCGTGATCTACGTCGTCGTCGCGATCATCTTTCCCAAGCCGTGGTCGTGGGCCGACCTGTCGGTCATCCCGGCGCTGGGGTTGATCGTGCTGAATTCCATCTGGGTGTCGCTGTGTTTCGGCATCCTGGCGACCCGTTATCGCGACATCGGCCCGCTGCTGTTCTCGGTGGTGCAGCTGCTGTTTTTCATGACGCCGATCATCTGGAACGACGACACGCTGCGGCAGCAGGGCGCGGGACGGTGGTCGAGCATCGTCGAGCTCAACCCGCTGCTGCACTACCTCGACATCGTTCGGGCCCCCTTGCTGGGCGCCCACCAGGAACTACGGCACTGGGTGGTGGTCTTGGTGCTCACGGCCGTCGGTTGGGCGCTCGCAGCGTTCGCGATGCGCCAGTATCGGGCCCGCGTGCCGTACTGGGTTTAGCCCCTCGCGGTGTCGGCGGGCGCGGCGTTGTTGCTCAGCCGCGGTCGCGCCCGCGGGCGGTTGCCGCGTCCAGATCCTGTTAGGCGTCTTCGCCAGGCGCGGCTCAGCTGATCGGGGGAAGAACTCCCATTTGAGTCAGCACGCCGGCCATATCAAAGTAGACCTTCTCACACAGGAGTCGATCGCCCTCGAATTCGAAGATCCCGACTATCGGAATCTCGACGCGGCGTCCCGTTGGGGGAATACCCGCCCATTCACCGTCATGGGTTCCCGTGATCCGCCCTTCGCCGAATATGGCGTCGTCGGCATGGCGCATCTTGCCGAGCTCGGCGTGCAGGTCGGGAAGCGCAACCATGAGGCCTTGCAGCAGCTCTCGAACGGCCTCCTCGCCATCGCTCGGGACGCCGTTCACCTCGTAACGTGGATGGGCGAAGGTCGCGATTGTCGCCTCGATATCGTGCCGGTTTTCCGCCTCGGCGTGCTTATTGACGATTGCCTCGCGGCGTTGGCGAAGGCTGGTGATGTCCTCGATCGCCGTCATAACGGGGCCTCCTCGATGTCTCGATGAATCCCCCGATGGGGCGTCACTCTAGAACACCGGCGAGATTCGTGGGGCCTTCCAGCTCTCCAAGGATCCTGCAAGGATCCTGCAAGCCACGGACCCGACGCTGCACTCATGAATGACGCGGGTCTCGACGGCGACGTGTGCGTCGCCACCATGCACCGCGCCGACACACCAATCGGCCGGGCGGCGCGGTTCCACACGCGCAAGCTGTTCGGCGAGCTCCCGTGCTGCCATCGCTCGTGGGCCAATGGGGGCAAGCGCTTCTTCCTGCACGGCTACGAACGCAGCTTTGAAGTCGAGTTCGCCTGCGCTCAAACCGAACGCGGCACTGGTCTGGTGGTCGACGTCGGCACCGTCGCCGAAGTTCGGTCGGCACTGCGCTACCAGTTCGACCACACCACGCTGATCGCGGAGGACGATCCGCAGCGCGACCTGTTCGAACTGCTGGCCGAGCGGGGCGTGGTCGACCTGCGGATCATGGCGAACACCGGCATGGAAGGCTCGGCGGCCTGGGTGTTCGAGACGGCCGAGCGCATCGTCGGGCTGGCCACCGGCGGCCGGGTGTGGGTGTCCCGAATCGAGGCGCGGGAAAGCCGCAACAACGTGGTCACGCTCACCGCGGGACCGGTGACGGCCGAGGGCTGGGGTTAACGCGCTGGCAAACGGGGTGGATTCCCCGCGCTACTGGGTATGTGTACAACAGCCAATTCGCTGGCGCGTAGGGTGGCGGCAGCCTGGTCGTGGTGCAACACTGTAGCGCTACAGGTCAGCAAGTGACGGCAGACAGGAATCGGGTCGACTGACGTGAGCAAAAAAGCCAAGTCGGCGGTGGACGTGGCGCGGGAAAACCTGGCCGCGGAGCTGGACCGGCTAAAGCAGCGGCGCGATCGCCTCGAGGTCGAGGTCAAAAACGACCGCGGCATGATCGGTGATCACGGGGACGCGGCCGAGGCGATCCAACGCGCGGACGAACTCGTCGTGCTCGGCGACCGGATCAACGAGCTGGATCGGCGATTGCGGAGCGGGCCGTTGCCGGCGGACGACTCCGAAGCGCTGCCCGGCGGCACCGAGGTGACGGTGCGGTTCCCCGACGGGGAGGTCGTCACCATGCACGTGATTTCCATCGTCGAAGAGACTCCCATCGGCCGCGAGGCCGAGACGTTGACCTCCCGCAGCCCGCTGGCGCAGGCGCTGGCCGGGCACAAGGCGGGCGACACCGTGACCTACACGACGCCGCAAGGGGAGAACCAGGTCGAGCTGATATCGGTGAAGCTGCCCCGCTGACCCGCCCGGCCATCGGCGCCGGCCCCGATAGACTCGCCGCAATGATCCCCCCAGAGCCTGGCGCGGTGCCAACGCGCCCACACTTGGGTCTGACGACGCAGGTAATGCGTTTCGTCGTCACCGGCGGCCTGGCCGGGATCGTCGACTTCAGCCTCTACTTGGTGCTGTGGAAGGTCGTGGGCTTACAGGTCGACCTGTCCAAGGCCACCAGCTTCATCGTTGGCACCATCACCGCCTACCTGATCAACCGCCGGTGGACCTTCCAGGCGACGCCGAGCACCGCCCGGTTCGTCGCGGTCATGGTCCTGTACGGCATCACCTTCGCGGTGCAGGTCGGGCTCAATCATCTGTGCCTGGCACTTTTGCACTACCGGGGGTGGGCGCCCGTTGTCGCGTTCGTGATCGCGCAGGGCACCGCGACGGTGATCAACTTCGTCGTGCAGCGAGCCGTTATCTTCCGCATCCGCTGAGCCGTAGGGCCCAGGCGGTACCCTCTTTGACGATGTTCACCACCAAGCGGCTCGCGGGCTGGGGGCGTACCGCGCCGTCCTTGGCGACGGTGCTTTCGACGCCAGACCCCGAGGAGATCGCCAAAGCCGTGGCCAACACGGCCGACTCGGGGGGCCGCGGCGTGATCGCCCGCGGGCTGGGCCGGTCCTACGGCGACAACGCGCAAAACGGCGGCGGCCTGGTGATCGACATGACCGAGCTGAACACCATCCACTCCATCAGCGCCGACACCGGGCTGGCCGACCTCGACGCCGGAGTGAACCTCGACCAGCTGATGAAGGCGGCGCTGCCGTTCGGCCTGTGGGTGCCGGTGCTGCCGGGCACCCGCCAGGTGACCATCGGCGGCGCGATCGCCTGCGACATCCACGGCAAGAACCATCACAGCGCGGGCAGCTTCGGCAACCACGTGCGCACCATGGACCTGCTGACCGCCGACGGCCAGGTCCGCCACCTCACTCCCACCGGGGACGACGCCGAACTGTTCTGGGCCACGGTCGGCGGGAACGGGCTGACCGGGATCATCCTGCGGGCCACCGTAGAGATGACGCCGACGGAGACGGCCTATTTCATCGCCGACGGCGACGTCACGGCCGGCCTGGACGAAACCATCGCTTTTCACAGCGACGGCAGCGAGGCGAACTACACCTATTCCAGCGCGTGGTTCGACGCGATCAGCGCGCCACCGAAGCTCGGCCGCGCGGCGATCTCGCGCGGCTCGCTCGCCAAGCTCGATCAGTTGCCGAAGAAGCTGCAGAGGGATCCGCTGAAATTCGATGCGCCCCAATTGCTTACGGTTCCCGACATCTTCCCCAACGGCCTTGCCAACAAGTACACCTTCGGGCCGATCGGCGAACTGTGGTACCGCAAGTCCGGCACCTACCGCGGCAAGGTCCAGAACCTGACGCAGTTCTACCACCCGCTCGACATGCTGGGCGAATGGAACCGCGCCTACGGGCCGGCCGGTTTCGGCCAGTACCAGTTCGTCGTGCCCACCACCGCCGTCGAGGAATTCAAAGGCATCATCCGCGACATCCAAAAGTCCGGGCACTACTCGTTTCTCAACGTTTTCAAGCTGTTCGGCCCGGGCAACCAGGCCCCGCTGAGCTTCCCCATCCCGGGCTGGAACGTGTGCGTCGACTTCCCCATCAAGCCGGGGCTCAACGAGTTCCTGAACGAACTCGACCGCCGCGTGCTGGAATTCGGTGGCCGCGTCTACACCGCCAAGGATTCGCGAGTGAATGCCGAAACCTTCCACGCCATGTACCCGCGCATCGACGAATGGATCGCCTTGCGCCGCAAGGTCGATCCCCTGCGGGTGTTCGCCTCCGACATGGCCCGACGTTTGGAGCTGCTCTAGATGGTGCTTGACGCCGTGGGAAATCCGCAGACCATCCTGCTGCTCGGGGGCACCTCCGAGATCGGGCTGGCCATCTGCGAGCGCTACCTGCAGAACGCGCACGCCCGAATCATCCTGGCCGCCATGCCGAATGACCCGGAACGCGACGACGCGGTGGCCCAGATGAAGGCCGCGGGCGCGCGCTCGGTGGAGCTGATCGACTTCGAGGCCACCGACCCCGACAGCCACCCCAAGATGATGGACGAGGCCTTCGCCAACGGAGACGTCGACGTGGCCATCGTCGCGTTCGGCATACTGGGGGACGCCGAGGAACTGTGGCAGAACCAGCACAAGGCGGTACTGGCCGCCGAAATCAATTACACGGCGGCGGTTTCCGTAGGCGTGCTGCTGGGTGAGAAGATGCGCGCCCAAGGCTTCGGCCAGATCATCGCGATGAGCTCGGCGGCCGGCGAACGGGTGCGGCGGTCCAACTTCGTCTACGGCTCCACCAAGGCCGGCCTGGACGGTTTCTACCTGGGCTTGGGAGAGGCCCTGCGCGAGTACGGGGTTCACGTCCTGGTCATCCGGCCGGGCCAGGTGCGTACCCGGATGAGCGCCCACGTCAAGGAAGCCCCGCTCACCGTCGACAAGGAGTACGTCGCCAACCTCGCGGTGACCGCGGCGGCCAAAGGTAAGGAATTGGTTTGGGCACCAGCAGCATTCCGTTACGTGATGATGGTGTTACGACACATCCCGCGGAGCATCTTCCGCAAGCTGCCCATCTGAACGTGCGCAACGCGCTCGTCACGCTGGGCCAGATGGCCGCGGCGGTGGCGGTGGCGGTGATCGTGGCGGTGCCATCGCTGATCGCGATCGCCGGCGTGCAATGGCCCGCCTTCCCGTCGTCGAACCAGTTGCACGCGTTGACCACCGTCGGTCAGGTCGGCTGCCTGGCCGGGCTCGTGGCCGTCGGCCGGCTCGGCCGCCTGGGCCGTCATCGGATCCTGGCCCGGCTGGGCGGGCTGGTGTTCGCCTCGGCCTTCACCGTGGTGACGCTGGGCATGCCGCTGGGCGCCACCAAGCTGTACCTGTTCGGCATCTCCGTCGACCAGCAGTTCCGCACCGAATACCTGACCCGGCTCGCGGACAGCCCGGCCCTGCACGACATGACCTACCTCGGGCTGCCGACGTTCTACCCGCCGGGCTGGTTCTGGATCGGCGGTCGCGTCGCCGCGCTGACGGGCATGCCGGCGTGGGAGATGTACAAGCCGTGGGCGATCACCTCGATCACCATCGCGGTCGCCGTCGCGCTGGTGCTGTGGTGGCGAATGATTCGCTTCGACTACGCGCTGATCGTCACCACCGCGACCGCCGCGGTGACGCTGGCCTACAGCTCGCCGGAGCCGTACGCCGCGATGATCACCGTGTTGTTGCCGCCGGTCCTGGTGCTGGCGTGGTCGGGCCTGCGCGCCGGCGAACGCGGCGGTTGGGCCGCGGTGATCGGCGCCGGGCTGTTCCTCGGCTGGGCGGCCACGTGGTACTCGCTGCTGCTGGCCTTCAGCGCGTTCACGGTGTCGCTGATGGCGCTGCTGCTGGCGGCGACCCGCTGGCGACAACACGGCTTGGGAGCGGCGCTCGACCCGCTGCGCCGGCTGGCCGTCATCGCCGTCGTCGCGGCCGCCATCGCGAGCACGACGTGGCTGCCGTTCCTGCTGCGCGCCGCGCACAGTCCGGTGAGCAACAGCGGCAGCGCCTTCCACTACCTCCCCGCCGACGGGGCCGAGCTGACCTTCCCGATGCTGCAGTTCTCGCTGCTGGGGGCGGTCTGCATGCTGGGCACGCTGTGGCTGGTCGTGCGCGCGACCACCTCGGTGCGGGCGGGTGCCCTCGCGGTCGGCGTGGTCGCCGTGTACCTGTGGTCGCTGTTGTCGATGCTGACCACGCTGGCGCGCACCACGCTGCTGTCGTTTCGGCTGCAACCGACGCTGTCGGTGCTGCTGGTCGCCGCGGGGGCCTTCGGGTTCGTGGAGCTCACCCAGGCATTGGCCGCACGCCACCGCGCGGTGGTCCCGGTGGCCGGGGCGATCGGCCTGGCCGCGGCGATCGCGTTCAGCCAGGACATCCCCGACGTGCTGCGGCCCGACCTGACCATCGCCTACACCGACACCGACGGCCACGGCCAGCGCGGCGACCGGCGGCCGCCGAGCTCGGAGAAGTTCTACCCGGTCATCGACGCCGCCATCCTCAAGGCGACCGGCAAGCCCCGCGACCAGATCGTCGTGATGACCGCCGACTACAGCTTCCTGTCCTACTACCCCTACTGGGGGTTCCAGGGGCTGACGTCGCACTACGCCAACCCGCTGGCCCAGTTCGACCTGCGCGCGGCCCAGATCGAGAAGTGGTCCAAGCTCAAGACCGCCGACGAGTTCATCCACGCGCTGGACACGTCGCCGTGGCCCCCGCCGACGGTTTTCCTCATGCGCCGCGGCGCGAACAGCAACTACACGTTGCGGCTGGCGCAGGACGTGTACCCCAACCAGCCCAACGTTCGCCGGTACACCGTCGATCTGCCGGCGGCCCTGTTCGCCGACCCGCGCTTCGCCGTCCAGACCGTCGGCCCGTTCGTGCTGGCCGTCCGCAAGCCGGCGGTGTAGCGGTTGATGGCCACCGAAACCCAGGCTGACTTGGCCGAACAACTACCATCTACCCCCGTGGACGACGCGGGAGGTAACCACCGGATCGCTCGGGTGGTTGCTATCGTCGCCGGACTGCTGGGCGCCCTGCTGGCGATCGCCACACCGCTGTTGCCGGTCAACCAGACCACCGCTCAACTGAACTGGCCCCAGAACGGCACGTTCAACAGCGTCGACGCCCCGCTGATCGGCTACGTCGCCACCGATCTGAACGTCACCGTGCCGTGCCAGGCCGCCGCGGGGCTGGCGGGACCGCAGAACGCCGGCAAGACGGTGCTGCTGTCCACGGTGCCCAAGCAGGCCCCCAAGGCCGTCGACCGCGGCCTGCTGATCCAGCGCGCCAACGACTACCTGGTGCTGGTGGTGCGCAACGTCGCGGTGGTCACCGCCCCGCTGAGCGAGGTGCTCAGCCCGGCGTGCCAGCGGTTGACCTTCACCGCGCACGCCGACCGGGTCACGGCCGAATTCGTCGGCCTGACGCAGGGGCCCAACGCCGAGCATCCCGGCGCGCCACTGCGCGGCGAGAAGAGCGGCTACGACTTCCGGCCGCAGATCGTCGGCGTCTTCACCGACCTGAGCGGGCCCGCTCCGCCTGGCCTGAGCTTTTCGGCGACCGTCGACACCCGCTACAGCAGCAGCCCCACCACGCTGAAGATGGCGGCGATGATCCTCGGGGTGGTCCTGACCGCCCTCGCCCTGGTGGCCCTGCACGTCCTCGACACCGCCGACGGGACCCGGCACCGCCGCTTCCTGCCCGCGCGGTGGTGGTCCATCGGCGGTCTCGACGCCCTCGTCATCGCCGTGCTGGGGTGGTGGCACTTCGTCGGCGCCAACACCTCCGACGACGGCTACATCCTGACCATGGCCCGGGTGTCCGAGCACGCCGGCTACATGGCCAACTACTACCGGTGGTTCGGCACCCCCGAGGCCCCGTTCGGCTGGTACTACGACCTGCTGGCGTTGTGGGCCCACGTCAGCACCACCAGC
Source organism: Mycobacterium sp. E787 (assembly GCF_001668725.1). Lineage (GTDB taxonomy): Bacteria > Actinomycetota > Actinomycetes > Mycobacteriales > Mycobacteriaceae > Mycobacterium. The sequence continues at coordinate 15,112 of NZ_LZKL01000128.1, forward strand.
ATCTGGATGCGGTTGCCCACTTTGGCGATGGCGCTGACGTGCTGGTGGGTGATCAGCCGCGAGGTGATGCCCCGTCTGGGCCACGCCGTCAAGCGGAACCGGGCGGCGGCGTGGACCGCGGCGGGCATGTTCTTGGCGGTCTGGCTGCCGCTCGACAACGGCCTGCGCCCCGAGCCGATCATCGCGCTCGGCATCCTGCTGACCTGGTGTTCGGTCGAGCGTGCGGTGGCCACCAGCCGGCTGCTGCCGGTGGCGATCGCCTGCATCATCGGCGCGCTGACGCTGTTCTCCGGGCCGACGGGCATCGCCTCGATCGGCGCGCTGCTGGTCGCGGTCGGGCCGCTGCGTACGATCCTGCACCGCAGGTCCAAACTGTTCGGCGCCCTGCCGCTGGTGGCGCCCCTGCTGGCCGCCGTCACCGTCACCGCGATCCTGATCTTCCGCGACCAGACGCTGGCCGGCGAGATCCAGGCCACCGCTCTCAAGCGCGCCGTCGGGCCCAGCCTGAGCTGGTTCGACGAGCACCTCCGCTACGAGCGGCTGTTCATGGCCAGCCCCGACGGGTCCGTCGCCCGCCGCTTCGCCGTGCTCGCGTTGGTGCTGGCGCTCGGGATAACCGTGGCGATGTCGTTGCGCAAGGGCAAGATTCCGGGCACCGCCGCCGGGCCGAGCCGACGCATCGTCGGCATCACCATCATCTCGTTCGTCGCGATGATGTTCACGCCGACCAAGTGGACCCACCACTTCGGGGTGTTCGCCGGCCTCGCGGGGCCGCTGGGCGCGCTCGCGGCCGTCGCGGTGACGGCCGTGGCGATGCGGTCCCGGCGCAACCGCACCGTGTTCGCCGCCGTGGTGCTGTTCTTGGTGGCGTTGTCGTTCGCCAGCGTCAACGGCTGGTGGTATGTCTCCAATTTCGGTGTGCCCTGGTCGAATTCGTTCCCGGCGTGGCATTACGCCTTCGCCACGATGCTGCTCGGGCTGACCCTGCTGGTGCTGCTGCTGGCCGCCTGGTTCCACTTCGTCGACCCCGACAACGGCGCACCCAAAACCCGCCTCGGTGCGCGGGTTGCCGGAATTATCCAGTCCCCGTTGGCAATTGCGACGTGGATACTGGTCATCTTCGAGGTGGCGTCGCTGACCCTGGCGATGATCGACCAGTATCCCGCATGGACGGTGGGGCGCTCCAACCTCGAGGCGCTGACCGGCAAGTCCTGCGGACTGGCCGAGGACGTGCTGGTGGAACAGGACCCCAATGCCGGGATGCTGACACCTGTGAGCGCGCCCGTGGCCGACGCCCTGGGCGCGGGCCTCTCGGAAGCGTTCACGCCCAACGGCATTCCCGCCGACGTCCGCGCCGACCCGGTGATGGAGCGTCCCGGCGACCGCAGTTTCGTCGGCGAGGACAAGCTGACCACCGGCGCGGAGGCCGGCACCGAAGGGGGCACCACCCCCGCACCGGGGATCAACGGCTCGGCGGCCCAGCTGCCCTACAACCTCGACCCGGCGCGCACACCGGTGCTCGGCAGCTGGCGCTCCGGCATCCAGTTACCGGCCCACCTGCGGTCCGGCTGGTATCGCCTGCCCGCCCGCGACAAGGCCGGGCCGCTGCTGGTGGTCAGCGCGGCCGGCCGCTTCGACCCGCGCGAGGTCCAGGTGCAGTGGGCCACCGACGACCAAGCGGCCGCCGGGCACCCCGGGGGGTCGTTACAGATGGCCGACGTCGGGGCGTCCCCCGCGTGGCGCAACCTGCGGCTGCCGTTGTCGGCCATCCCGACCGCCGCCACCCAGATCCGGCTGGTCGCCGACGACGAAGACCTCGCGCCGCAGCACTGGATCGCGTTGACGCCCCCGCGGATTCCGCAGCTACGCACGCTGCAGGACGTGGTGGGCTCGGCCGACCCGGTGTTCCTGGACTGGCTGGTCGGACTGGCGTTCCCCTGCCAGCGGCCGTTCGGCCACCAAAACGGCGTGGACGAGACGCCGAAATGGCGGATCCTGCCGGACCGGTTCGGCGCCGAGGCCAACTCGCCGGTGATGGACAACAACGGCGGCGGCCCGTTGGGCGTCACCGAGTTGCTGGTGAAGGCGACGACGATGGCGACCTACCTGAAGGACGACTGGTCGCGCGACTGGGGCTCGCTGCAACGGTTGACGCCCTACTACCCCGACGCGCAGCCCGCGAAGCTGCAGTTGGGCATCGCGACGCGCAGTGGCCTGTGGAGTCCGGCGCCTCTGCGAAAGACTTAGCCACACGACCCAGCCGTCGACCGGATGAAGGGAGCACCGGCATGACGCTGATGACCATGGCCCGCGCCGAGCGGGCCGACCTCGCCGACTTCCTGGCCACCTGCACGCCGCAGGACTGGGCGGCGCCCACCCTGTGTACGAAGTGGACCGTCAAAGACGTTGTCGCGCATGTCATCAGCTACGAGGAACTGGGCGCCGCGGGCCTGCTGAAGCGGTTCGCGAAGGGCTGGGTGGTGCGGGCCAACCAGGTGGGCGTCGACGAGTTCGCCGCGCTGAGCCCACAACAGCTGCTCGACTTCCTGCGCACCCACCTAACGCCACAAGGCCTGACCGCCGGATTCGGCGGCATGATCGCGCTCGTCGACGGCACCATCCACCACCAGGACATCCGCCGCGCGCTGGGCCGGCCCCGCACCGTTCCCGAGGATCGGCTGCGGCGGGTGCTCGGCCTTGTGCCCGGCAACCCCAGGCTCGGCGCCGGACGCCGGATCAGGGGACTACGCCTGCGCGCCACCGACATCGACTGGGCGCACGGCCGCGGACCCGAGGTCAGCGGCCCCGGCGAGGCCCTGCTCATGGCGATGGCCGGCCGCCCCGCGGCGCTGGCGGACCTCGACGGCCCCGGCCGCGACACGTTGGCCAGACGGCTGACGAAATAGCCTCAGCCCGAGCGGATTTCGAAGGTGAACTCGTGGCCGCCGATGCGGATGCGGTCGCCGTCGACCAGGGTGGCGGTGCCGCGGATGCGCTGACCCCCCACTTCGACCCCGTTGGTGGAGCGCAGGTCGGTCATCATGAAACCGGTTCCGGTGTCGGTGATGACGGCATGGTGGCGGCTGACGTCGGTGTCGTCCAGCACGATGTCGTTGTCGGTGAAGCGCCCGATCCGGGTGATCGCGCCCGTGAGCGGATGAAGCCGACCCGTCTGGTCGCGCAGCCGGGCGAGCGCGGACTCCGCCAGCTGTACCGACGCGGTCGTCGACTCCTGCCGGTAGGCCCCGCGCTTGTGAGTGGTCAGGTCGGCCCGCTTCAGGCCCAGCGGTTCCTGACGCAGGATCCGTTCGTGCAGGGCGCTGACGGTGCGGCCGGGATCGATGCCGAGCCCCTCGGCCAGGGCCGTCTTGAGCCGCCGGTAGGCGCCGAGCGCATCGGACTGCCGCTCGGTGACGTAATAGGCGGTGATCAGTTGCGCCCACAGCGGTTCGCGGTAGGGGTGTTCGGCGGTGAGCGACTCGAGTTCGGCAATGACCTCTCCCGCCCGCCCGCACGCGATCTCGGCCTCGGCGCGCGCGGTGTGGGTGGCCACCTTTTCTTCCATCAACGCGGTGGCGAAGGCGTCGACGAAGGCGAAGTCGCGCAGGTCGTCGAGCACCGGGCCGCGCCATTCGCCCAGCGCCAACGAGTAGTGCCGGCTGGCCTCGTCGAAGCGACCCGCCGCGGCGGCCTGGTTTCCGGCGACCTTCGCGGCGCTGAAGCGCCCCAGGTCGCAGTCGGCGTCGGCGACGCTGAGCTGGTAGCCGGGCGGTGCGCTGGCCAGCACCTGGTACGGGTCGACGCCGGCGCTGCGCAGCAGGCGGCGCAGGTTCGACACGTGGGCCTGGATGCTGGTGCGCGCGGCGGGCACCGGGTCCTCGTCCCACACCGCGTTGATCAACGAGTCGACGGACACCGGCCGGTTGCGGTTGATCAGGAGCATCGCCAGCACCGCCCGCTGCTTCGGCGCGCCCACCGGCACCCGCACCCCGTGGCTGGTCATCAGCAACGGTCCCAAGACACCGAACCCGAGACCTGCATTCGTCATCGCGCCGCCAGCCTCCTGGGTTATCGGGGCCGTTCTTGACACGAGAGTTTATTTCGTGGAAGGGGCGCGGCAAATCGCCGGGCCGTGACCGCGGCCCCGCGTCCTCAGAAGACAAAGGCGCGTCCCTTACCATCGAGCCTCGTGCCCCACGACCGAAATGAGCGATCGCCGCGCATCCCACGGTCGATCGCCGTCGTCGCGGGACTCGCCGGTGTGCTGTTGTGCCTCGTCGTTCCCTTGCTTTCCGTGAAGCAGACGACGGCGACGGTCCTGTGGCCCCAGGGCAACACCGACGGGCACGTCACCCAGATCACCGCCCCGCTGGTGTCCGGGGCGCCCCGCGCCCTGGACATCTCCATCCCGTGCCCCGCGATGGCCACCCTGCCCCCGTCCGGCGGGCTGGTCGTCTCGACCCTGCCCGTCGGCGGGGTGGACACCGGCAAGAACGGGCTGTTCGTGCGGGCCGACAAAGACGTGGTCGTCGTCGCGTTCCGCGACACCGTCGCCGCGGTGGCGCAGCGCTCGGCGGTCGCGGCGGGCGCCTGCAGCGTCCTGCACCTGTGGGCCGACGCCGGTGGGGCGCGCGCGGACTTCGTCGGCATCCCCGGCGCCTCCGGCATCCTGCCGGCGGAGAAGAAGCCTCAGGTCGGCGGGATCTTCACCGACCTGAAAGTGCCGGCGCAGCCTGGGCTTTCGGCCCGCATCGACGTCGACACCCGGTTCATCACGGCGCCCACCGCCCTGAAGGCGATCGTGATGGCCCTGGGCACCCTGGCGGTCCTGGCGGCGATCGCGGCCATGGCGGTGCTGGATCGGCGCAGCCGCGGCGCGCGGCTCCGTTGGCCCTCCTGGCCGCGCGTCAACGCCGCGATTCGCCCGCGAGCGGGAGGTGCCGCGTGGCTCGCCGATATCGGGGTGATCGGAACGCTGCTGGTCTGGCATGTCATCGGCGCCACCTCCTCGGACGACGGCTACAACCTGACCATCGCCCGCGTCGCCCCGAAAGCCGGGTACGTGGTCGACTACTACCGCTACTTCGGGACGACGGACGCGCCGTTCGACTGGTACCTCGCGCTGCTGTCCAAACTGGCCGCGGTCAGCACCGCCGGGGTGTGGATGCGGCTGCCGGCGACGCTCGCCGGGATCGCCTGCTGGCTGATCATCGGCCACTGGATGCTGCGGCGGCTGGGCCCCGGGCGGGGCGGGCTGGCGGCCAACCGGGTCGCGGTGCTCACCGCGGGCGCGGTGTTCCTGGCCGCCTGGCTCCCGTTCAACAACGGCCTGCGGCCCGAGCCGCTGATCGCGCTGGGCGTCGTGCTGACCTGGATGCTGGTCGAACGCGCCATCGCGCTGGGGCGGTTGGCCCCCGCCGCGGTCGCGATCATCGTCGCGATGCTGACCGCGGCGCTGGCGCCGCAGGGACTGATCGCGGTCGCCGGGCTGCTGACGGGCGCCCGGGCCATCGCCCGAACCATCCGGCGGCGCCGGGCGACCGACGGATTGTTGGCGCCGCTGGCGGTGCTGGGGGCCTCGCTGTCGCTGATCCTGGTGGTGGTGTTCCGCAGCCAGACGCTGGCGACCGTCGCCGAGTCGGCGCGCATCAAGTACAAGGTCGGCCCGACGATCGCCTGGTACCAGGATTGGCTGCGCTACTACTTCCTCACCGTCGAGTCCAACCCCGACGGGTCGATGGCGCGACGGTTCGCGGTGCTGGTGCTGCTGCTGTGCCTGTTCGGGATGCTGGTGATCCTGCTGCGCCGGGGCAGCGTGCCGGGGTTGGCGACCGGCCCGGCGTGGCGGTTGATCGGCACCACCGCGCTCGGCCTGTTGCTGCTGACCTTCACCCCGACGAAGTGGGCCGTGCAGTTCGGCGCGTTCGCCGGGCTGGCCGGCGCGCTGGGCGCGGTCACGGCGTTCGCGTGTGCCCGGATCGGCCTGCACAACCGCCGCAACCTGACGCTGTACGTGACGGCGCTGCTGTTCGTGCTCGCGTGGGCCACCTCCGGCATCAACGGCTGGTTTTACGTCGGCAACTACGGGGTGCCGTGGTGGGACATCCAACCGGTCATCGCCAGCCATCCGGTGACGTCGATGTTCCTGACGTTGTCGATCATCACCGGCCTGCTGGCCGCCTGGCAGCACTTCCGGATGGACTACGCCGGCCACACCGAAGTCAAGGACAACCGGCGCAACCGCGTCCTGGCCTCGACCCCGCTGCTGGTGGTCGCGACGATCATGGTGCTCGGCGACGTCGGCTCGCTGGCCAAGGCCGCCGTGTTCCGCTATCCGATGTACACCACCGCGAAGGCCAACCTGGCCGCGCTCAGTTCCGGGCTCTCGCCCGGCAGCTGTGCGATGGCCGACGACGTGCTGGCCGAGCCCGACCCCAACGCCGGCATGCTGCAACCCGCGCCGGGACAGACCTTCGGCCCGGACGGCCCGCTCGGCGGCATCAACCCGGTCGGCTTCAAGCCCGACGGGGTGGGCGACGACCTGAGGTCCTATCCGGTGGTGACCAAGCCGGGAGTGGTGAATTCCGACGCGTCCCCCAACAAACCCAACGCCTCGATGAGTGACTCCGCGGGCACCGCCGGAGGGAAGGGTCCGGTCGGCGTGAACGGGTCGCATGCGGCGCTGCCGTTCGGCCTCGACCCCGCCCGCACACCGGTGATGGGCAGCTACGGCGAGAACTCGCTTGCCGCCACGGCGACCTCGGCGTGGTACCAGCTGCCGCCCCGCAGCCCGGACCGGCCGATCGTGGTGGTCTCGGCCACCGGCGCCATCTGGTCGTACAAGGAGGACGGCACCTTCACCTACGGACAGCAGCTGAAGCTGCAGTGGGGCCACCGCGACTCAACCCGACCCGACGGCGCCACCCAGCCGCTGGCGGAGGTGTATCCGATCGACATCGGGCCGGAGCCGGCGTGGCGCAACCTGCGGTTCCCGTTGACCTGGGCGCCGCCGGAGGCCAACGTGGCGCGCATCGTCGCGTACGACCCCAACCTGAGCTCCGAGCAGTGGTTCGCGTTCACCCCGCCGCGGGTCCCGGTGCTGCAGACCCTGCAGCAACTGATCGGATCCCACACACCGGTGTTGATGGACATCGCCACCGCGGCGAACTTCCCCTGCCAGCGGCCGTTCTCCGAACACCTCGGTGTCGCCGAACTCCCGCAATACCGCATCCTGCCCGATCACAAACAGACCGCAGCATCGTCGAACGGGTGGGAGGCCGGCGAGGCCGGCGGCCCGTTCCTGATCACCCAGTCGATGCTGCGCACCTCGACGGTTTCGACGTACCTGCGCGGTGACTGGCATCGCGACTGGGGTTCGGTCGAGCAGTATTACCCGTTGGTGCCGGCCGATCAGGCCCCGGTTGCCGCTATCGAACAGGGTGTGATCACAGTGCGCGGCTGGAGCCGGCAGGGACCGATTCGGGCCCTCCCATGAGCGTCACTACCGTCAGGAACCGCGAAGACACGGCGGCCCGCCCCCAAGACGTGCGCGTGACGCGCTGGGTCGCCACGATCGCCGGGCTGATCGGCTTCGTCCTGTCGGTTGCGACGCCGCTGCTTCCGGTCGTGCAGACCACCGCCACGCTGAACTGGCCGCAAAACGGCCAATTGAACAGCGTCACCGCGCCGCTGATCTCACTGACGCCGGTCGACGTAACGGCGACCGTGCCGTGCTCGGTGGTGCGCGCCCTGCCGCCCGACGGCGGGGTGGTGCTGAGCACGGCACCCAAGAAGGGCAAGGACGCCGCGCTGAACGGGCTGTTCGTCGTCGCCAACGCCAAGCGCGTCGACGTCACCGACCGCAACGTGGTGATCGCCAGCGTCCCCCGCGATCAGGCGGAATCCGCACAATGCCAGCGCATCGAGATCACCTCCACGAAGGCCGGCGCCTACGCCACCTTCGTCGGGTTGACCGATCCGGCGGGCAGGCCGGTGGGCGGCGGTTTCCCCGACCCCAACCTGCGACCGCAGATCGTCGGGGTGTTCACGGACCTCACCGGGCCCGCGCCGCCCGGCCTGCGATTCTCGGCCACCATCGACACCCGGTTCTCCAGCACGCCGACGACGCTGAAACTGGCCGCGATGGTGCTGGCCATCGTGTCCACCATCGTCTCGCTGATCGCGCTGTGGCGCCTCGACCAGTTGGACGGTCGCCGGATGCGCCGGCTCATCCCAACGAACTGGCGCACCTTCACCCTGGCCGACGCCACGGTCATCTTCGGCTTCCTGCTGTGGCACGTGATCGGCGCCAACTCCTCCGACGACGGCTACATCCTGGGCATGGCGCGGGTCGCCGGTCCCGCCGGCTACATGTCGAACTACTTCCGCTGGTTCGGGAGCCCGGAGGACCCGTTCGGCTGGTACTACAACCTGCTGGCGCTGATGACCAAGGTCAGCGACGCCAGCTTGTGGATGCGGTTGCCGGACCTGGTCGCCGGGCTGGTGTGCTGGCTGCTGCTGTCGCGCGAGGTGCTCCCCCGGCTGGGGCCGGCGGTGGCGGGCAGCAAGGCCGCGAACTGGGCGGCCGGCCTGGTTCTGCTGGCCGCGTGGATGCCGTTCGACAACGGCCTGCGCCCGGAGGGCCAGATCGCCGTCGGCTCGCTGATCACCTACGTGCTGATCGAGCGTTCGATGCGCTACAGCCGCCTGACGCCGGCGGCGCTGGCGGTGATCGCCGCCGCGTTCACGCTCGGCATCCAGCCGACCGGCCTGATCGCGGTCGCCGCGCTGGTCGCCGGCGGCCGGCCGATCCTGCGCATCCTGGTGCGACGCCACCGCCTGGTGGGAACCTGGCCGCTGGTGGCCCCGATGCTCGCCGCGGGATTCGTCATCCTGACCGTGGTGTTCGCCGACCAGACGCTGTCAACGGTGTTGGAAGCCACCAGGATTCGCACCGCGATCGGCCCCAGCCAGGCGTGGTACACCGAAAATCTGCGCTACTACTACCTCATCCTGCCCACCGTCGACGGCTCGCTGTCGCGGCGGTTCGGTTTCTTGATCACCGCGCTGTGCCTGTTCACGTCGATGTTCATCATGTTGCGGCGCAAGCGAGTTCCCGGCGTGGCGCGTGGCCCGGCGTGGCGCCTGATGGGTGTCATCTTCGGCACCATGTTCTTCCTGATGTTCACCCCGACCAAATGGGTGCACCACTTCGGGTTGTTCGCGGCGGTGGGCGCGGCGATGGCCGCGCTGGCCACCGCGCTGGTGTCGCCGAAGGTGCTGCGCTGGTCGCGAAACCGGATGGCCTTCCTGGCGGCGGTGCTGTTCGTGTTGGCATTGTGCTTCGCCACCACCAACGGCTGGTGGTACGTGTCCAGCTACGGGGTTCCGTTCAACAGCAGCATGCCGAAAATCGGCGGAATCACAGTCAGCGCAATCTTTTTCGCGCTGTTCGCGATCGCCGCGGTGTACGCCGCCTGGCTGCACTTCGTGTCCCCCGAGCACGGCGAGGGCCGGCTGGCGCGGGCGGTTACGGCGGCGCCCATCCCCGTCGCCGCCGGCTTCATGACGCTCGTGTTCGTGGCGTCGATGGTGGCGGGCATCGTCCGTCAGTACCCGACCTACTCCAACGCCTGGGACAACCTGCGCGAGTTCAGCGGAGGCTGTGGGCTGGCCGACGACGTGCTCGTCGAGCCGGACAGCAACGCGGGCTTCATGGCGGCCCTGCCCGGCAATTACGGTCCGCTGGGGCCGCTGGGTGGTGTCAACCCGACCGGGTTCACCCCCAACGGCGTCCCGGACCGCACCCTGGCCGAGTCGGTCAAGGAGACGTCGGTGCCGCAGCCCGGTACGGACTACGACTGGGACGCACCGCTCAAGCTGACGGCGCCGGGCGTCAACGGGTCGACGGTGCCGCTGCCCTACGGCCTCAACCCCGATCAGGTTCCGCTGGCCGGCAGCTACACCACCGGCGCGCAACAGCAGAGCAAGTTGACCTCGGCGTGGTATCGGCTACCCAAGCCCGACGCCGGGCACCCGCTGGTGGTGGTGACCGCCGCGGGCACGATCGCCGGCAACAGCATCCTGCATCACCACACCAACGGGCAGACCGTGGAACTGGAGTTCGGCAGGCCCGGCCCCGACGGCTCCGTGCTGCCCGCCGGAAGGCTGGTGCCCTACGACCTGTACGGCGAGCAGCCCAAAGTGTGGCGCAACCTGCGCTACCCCCGCTCGCAGATGCCCGCAGACGCCGTCGCCGTCCGGGTGGTGGCCGAGGACCTCTCCCTCACGCCGGACGACTGGATCGCGGTGACCCCGCCGCGGGTGCCGGAGCTGCGCTCGCTGCAGGAGTACATCGGTTCGAAGCAGCCGGTGCTGATGGACTGGGCGGTCGGCCTGGCCTTCCCGTGCCAGCAGCCGATGCTGCACGTCAACGGTGTCACCGAAATACCGAAGTACCGGATCACGCCGGACTACAACGCCAAGAAGCAGGACACCGACACCTGGCAGGACGGCGTCAACGGCGGCCTGCTGGGCATCACCGACCTCCTGCTGCGGGCGCACGTGATGTCGACCTACCTGTCCCGCGACTGGGGACGCGACTGGGGTTCGTTGCGCAAGTTCGACACCATCGCCGACGCCCGGCCCGCCCAGCTCGAACTCGGCACCGCGACCCGCAGCGGGTTGTGGTCGCCCGGAGAGATCCGAATCAAGCCATAGCGAACGCGAAAGCGATTGCGTGGCAATAAGTTTAAATTGCCGTGCCATTAATTCGTCATCCGTCGAATACCTCACGAAATTGACGTTCCGGTAATTCGCGCGCAAATGTTTATTCGGTCAATCGCGGGTCAATACCTATTTCCCCCGTGGGTTAACTGACACATGCGTTAAAAAGGTGACCCGAATGCGTACGCTGATTCGATTAGGCACTTGCACGGCGGCAATGACGGTGGCGGTCTTTCCGGCGGCCACCTATGAGATTGTCGAGGCGGCCGCCCAGGGCGGCACCACGGTCGTTCTCGACAGTTACGAGCGGCGCTGCGATTTCAGCCAGGTGACGGAGGCGGCGTGGATCCCGCGGCCGCCCGAGGGCACCGGCTCGGCGCTCATCAGCGCCTCCGGTTCGAGAGCAGTCGCGCAGGTGCACGTGGCGATCCCCGACGAACCGGGGGCACATTACGACGTCGGCCTCATCCAGGAACCCCGCCCGTCGTCGGCGACCTGCGGTCCCGGGGATCCCGGCACCGCCTTTACGGGAATGGACACCGACGGCGCCGGCAACGCGACGGTGACCGTTCAGGACGCCATTCGCCCGGGCACGACGGGCGTCTGGGTAATTGTCGAACGCGCAAACCCGAACTCGCAAAATCCGGCCGAGTTCTACACGTCCGAATTCCTGGTGCCGGTATAACTCGGGTGGGCAGCGGTCACCTCGTGACCCGATGGCCCGCCCGGTCGTCGGCCCGTTGTTGTTCGGCCGCGGTGACGACGAGCGCGTCCGATCCCGGAAACACCGTGGCGACATGGCCGTTGGCGAGCCAGCGCACCACGTAGGGCGGTGCCCCGTCGGCCCCGTGCACCTCCGTGATCAGCCCACGCTGATCCGCCAACTCCGTCGTCGTGCCCTTGATCACGAGCCAGTCGCCCACGTTCGCCTTCATCATCGACTCCTCTAGATCGTTGACTTCAGGGTCGATCATGCGACGCGGCGGGCCTGCAGAGGGAGGGCCATAGGTCACCGTCGACGTGCGAGGACGAACGCCCCGCACGGACGGGACTTCGGTCCCTATTTCCGCGCTTCGGTCAAATGGTCCGATGCAGGTGTCTGGTAACGACGGGGGGTGAAAGGCACGCCGATGAACGCATCATCACAGTCGCTGGCAAGTACACGCTTTTTCGCGCGCGTGCTGGGTCCTTTCCTCGTCATCGTCGACGTCACGGCGGTGGCGCGCGCTTCGGACATGCAGACGCTGCTGTCGCAGTTCGAAGCGAATTCGATGTGGGCGTTCGTCACCGGCGCCTTCATTCTGCTGTTCGGGCTGATCCTGGTCGCCGCGCACCAATATTGGAATGGCGCCGCGGCTATCCTCGTTTCCTCGCTGGGCTGGCTGATCGTGCTGCGCGGGCTGCTCTTGGTGGCATTTCCGAAGGCATTCGTTGCCGTGGCCGACAGCATGATCGGCGCGCAGGGCTGGTGGATTTCGCTGTGCATCGTCTTCGCCCTGATCGGCGTCTACCTGACCTACTTCGGCTGGGCCACTGCACCGGGCCGGCCGGCCTCGCACGCGACGACCGCAACGCCGGACCTTCCCCGGGCAGCGTGATCACGCCGGTGACAACGTCAGCGCCCGACGAGAGCACCGCCGACATCGGCGCGGCTCTGCACGCCAACCTGAGCGACGAGTTCGACACGTCGACGGCCGTCGCCGACGCGGCCGTCGAGGACATGGCCACGATGGGTCGGGGCTCGGGCGTGCTCGTCGTGAAGCGGGGCCCCAACGCCGGGTCGCAGTTTCTCTTGCAACAGCCCATCATGTCGGCGGGGCGGCATCCGGCCAGCGACATCTTCCTCGACGACATCACGGTCAGCCGCAGGCACGCCGAATTCCGAAGGGAGAACGGCAAATTCCGCGTCGTCGACCTCGGCAGCCTGAACAGCACCTACCTCAACCGCCAACCCGTCGACTCGGCGGTGCTCGCCGACGGCGACGAGATCCAGATCGGCAACTTCCGCCTGGTTTTCCTCACCGGGCCGACGACCGGCTGACACCGGCGAGGAGGGCCTTCGTGAGCGCTGCAGACCGGATCCTGATTCAGCTCCTCAGCGAGGCCGGCATATTGGGTCACATCGAACCGGAGACGGCGTCCGCGATGATCAGGCAGCTGCAGGCGTCCGAATTCAAACCGGGGCAGGTCATTTTCGCCCAAGGCGACCCCGGCGATCGGGTTTACATCATCGTCACGGGCAAGGTCAAGATCAGCCTGAGGGGTCCCGGTGAGCGTGAGAATCTCCGGGCGATCATGGGCCCGGCGGACGTCTTCGGCGAGCTGGCGGTGTTCGACCCCGGTCCCCGGTCCTGCACCGCGACGGCAATCACTGACGTTCGCGCGGTGTGGCTGAACCGCGCCACCTTGCACGCGTGGATAGCCCGCCGGCCGGTGATCGCCGAGCAGCTGCTGCGGGCACTGAACCAGCGGCTGCGACAAACCGAGGATCAACTCATCGAACTGATCTCCAGCGATGTGGCCACCCGCGTGGCGCGCCAATTGTTGCTGTTGGCCGAGCGCTTTGGTACCCGGGACCGCGACGGGCTGCGCGTCGCGCACGAGCTCAGCCAGGACGAGATGGCGCAGCTCGTCGGCGCCGACCGGGTATCGGTCAACAAGGCGCTCGGCGATTTCGCATCTCGCGGCTGGATCACGTTGCAGGGCAAGGGCGTTCTGATCACCGACGCCGACGGGCTCGCCGGCCGCGCCGCGGCGGGCGCGGCCGCGGGCGTGTACCGGCGGCGCCCCCTGCGCGCCACCGCATGAGAATTGGCCCGAGTGTCCTTCACTCGACGTCGCCCCTGTAATACCGTCGCGGGCATGAGCGACTACGCCCCGGAGGCGGTGGACCGGCTGCCGTTCTCCACCGAAGAAAAGTCGCAGCGCTATCGGACGGACAGCTACCGGGGGGCCGTGGGCCTCAACTGGTACCGCACCGATCCCACCCTGCGGTCCACCATGGCCTACTACCTGCGGCCCGACGAATTGGCCGTGGTGGAGCCGCATCTCACCCGCATCGGTGACCTGATGGGCGGCCCGGTGGCGCGCTGGGCCGAGGAGACCGACCGCAACCCGCCCCGGCTGGAGCGCTACGACCGGTGGGGACACGACATCAGCCGGGTCGTCATGCCGGAGTCGTTCACCCAGTCCAAGCGCGCGGTGCTGGATGCGCAGCAGGCCCTGCGGGACGCGGCGCGGGCCGCCCAGGTGAGCTCGGGCCTGGCGTTGTTCGCGTCCAACTATCTGCTCAATCAGGCCGACATCGGGATGGGCTGCGCGCTGGGCACCGGCGGCGGGATGGTCCAGTCCCTGGTGGCCGCCTACGCCCCACCCGACGTGGCCGAGCACGTGCTGGCCAAGTTCGCCTCCGGTGAATGGGCGGGCGAGACGGCGCAACTCCTGACGGAACGCACCGGCGGGTCCGACCTGGGCGCGCTGGAGACGACCGCCACCCGCGCGGGTGACGCCTGGCAGCTGAACGGCTTCAAGTGGTTCGCCTCCAACTGCGCGGGCGAGGCGTTCGTGGTGCTCGCGAAACCCGAAGGCGCGCCGGACTCCAGCCGCGGCGTCGCCAACTTCCTCGTGCTGCGCAACCGGCGTGACGGTTCGCGCAACGGGGTGCGGGTGCGCCGGCTCAAGGACAAGCTCGGTACCCGCTCGGTGGCCTCCGGCGAGGTCGAGTTCGTCGACGCCGAGGCGTTCCTGCTGGCCGAGCAGCCCGGCGCCGCAGAAGCGCAAGCGGGCCCGTCCGACGGTAAGGGGCTGGGCCGCATGATGGAGCTGACCAACGGGGCGCGACTCGGCATCGCCCAGTTCGCGCTGGGCAACGCGCGGCGTGCCCTTGTCGAGTCGCTGTGCTACGCCCGGCAGCGCCACGCGTTCGGCGGGGCGCTCATCGACAAGCCGCTGATGCGCCGAAAGCTGGCCGAGATGATCGTCGATGTCGAGGCGGCGCTGGCGCTGGTCTTCGACGGCACCGGAGCCGTCAACCACCGCCAGCCCCGCGGCGTGCGGCAGCGCATCGCGGTGCCCGTCACCAAGCTCAAGGTGTGCCGGCTGGGGATCACCGCGGCGTCGGACGCGATCGAAATCCACGGCGGCAACGGCTATATCGAGACGTGGCCGGTCGCCCGGCTGCTGCGCGACGCGCAGGTGAACACCATCTGGGAGGGCCCGGACAACATCCTGTGCCTCGACGTGCGCCGCGGCATCGAGCGGGCCGCCGCGCACGAGGCGCTGCTGGCCCGGCTGCGCGACGCCGTCTCGGTTTCCCACGACGACGAGACCACCCGCCTGGTTGCGAGCCGCGTCGAGGACCTCGACGCGGCGATCACCGCGTGGGGCAAGCTCGACGCCGCTGTGGCCGAGGCCCGGCTGTTCCCGCTGGCCCAGTTCATGGGCGACGTGTACGCGGGTGCGCTGCTCACCGAGCAGGCCGCGTGGGAGCGGGAGACCGGCGCCGGGCAGCGCAAGGCGCTCGTCGCGCGGCTGTACGCGCAGCGCTACCTCGCCGATCGGGGCCCGCTGCGCGGGATCGACGCGGAATCCGACGAGGCGCTGGAGCGGTTTGACGAGTTGGTCGAGGGCGCGTTCGCCGGCGAGCAGACGTAAAAGCCCCCAATTTCGGTTGAAAACAGGGGCTTTTGCGTCTGCTCGGCGAAGAGAGCGGCTAGACCGGGATCAGGCCGTGCTTGCGGGCGACGCGGAACCACAGCTGCTTGTCCCGCAGCAGGCGCATCGACTTGCGCAGCAGCAGCCGGGTCTCGTGCGGGTCGATGACCGCGTCGATGAAGCCGCGCTCGGCCGCCGTCCACGGGATCGCCATGTTGAGGTTGTAGCCCTCGATGAAGTCCTTCTTGATCTGCTGCGCCTCGGGCGTGGTCGGGTCCGGGAACCTCTTCATCAGCAGCTGCGCGGCGCCCTCGGCGCCGATCACGGCGATCCGCGCGGTGGGCCAGGCGAAGTTGAAGTCGGCCGTCAGCTGCCGGGACCCCATCACGGCGTAGGCGCCGCCGTAGGACTTGCGTACCGTGATCGTCACCTTCGGCACGTCGGCCTCGACGACGGAGTACAGGAACCGGCCGCCGCGCTTGATGATGCCCCGCTTCTCCTCCTCGGCACCCGGCAGGAACCCGGGCGTGTCCACGACGAACACCAGCGGGATGTTGAATGCGTCGCAGAATCGGATGAACCGCGCCGCCTTGTCGGACGCCTCGTTGTCGATCGCCCCCGACATGTGCATGGGCTGGTTGGCGATCACCCCGACCGGGTGGCCGTCGACGCGCGCGTACCCGGTGATGATGGCCGGCCCGTGCTGCGCGGCGACGTCGAGGAAATCGCCGTCGTCGAAGATGCGCAGCAGGATCTCGTGCATGTCGTAGGCCGCGTTGTCGGAGTCCGGCACGATCGCGTCGAGCTCCAGGTCGGTCGGGGTGATCTCCGGCTCCAGCCCGGGGTTGACGATCGGCGGCTTGTCGAAGCAGTTGGACGGCAGGAACGACAGGTAGTCGCGCACGTACTGGAACGCCTCCGCCTCGGAGTCGACCACCTGGTGGATGTTGCCGTAGCGGGCCTGGGCGTCGGAGCCGCCGAGCTCGTCGAGGGTGACCTCCTCGCCGGTGACCTCACGGATCACGTCGGGCCCGGTGACAAAGAAGTAGCCCTGGTCGCGCACCGAGACGAGCAGATCGTCCTGGATCGGCGAATACACCGCTCCCCCAGCGCATTTGCCGAAGATGAGCGAGATCTGCGGCACCAGCCCGGACAGCGCCTCGTGGCGGCGGCCCAGCTCGGCGTACCACGCCAGCGAGGTGACCGCGTCCTGAATCCGGGCACCGCCCGAGTCCTGGATGCCGATGATCGGGCACCCGACCATCGCGCACCACTCCATCAGCCGCGCGACCTTGCGGCCGAACATCTCACCGACGGTGCCCTGGAACACCGTCTGGTCGTGCGAGAACACCCCGACCGGCCGGCCGTCGATCATTGCGTGCCCCGTGACGCAGCCGTCCCCGTAGAGCGCGTTCGGGTCGTTCGGCGTCTTGGCCAGCGCTCCGATCTCGAAGAAGGTGCCCGGATCGACCAGCGCGTGCACGCGGGCGCGGGCGCTCGGGATGCCCTTCTTGTCGCGCTTGGCGGCGGCCTTCTCCCCGCCCGGCTCCTGGGCCAGTTCGAGGCGAGCGTGCAGCTCGGCCAGCTTTTCCGCGGTGGTGTGCTGAACGGGCGCCGGCACGGTTTCGGTCACTACTCGCCTACCTCACTTTTTCCGACGTCTCCGCCTGGTGGTTTGCCGCGATCCCGTTCAGCGCCTGGGTCATGTGCGCGCCCACCTTGGCGATGATCGGCTCGTCGATGACCTGGATGTGCTCGCCACCGACCGGCACGACCTCGAGGTCGGTCACGTACTCGCCCCAGCCGCCGTCCGGCTTGCGGGTGGCGTAGCGCGGCTCGAACATGATCGCGTCGTCATGGTAGCGATCGGCCATGTAGAGCGTCACGTGGCCGTCGTAGGGCTCGATCTCGGCGGTGTCGATGGCGCGCTGGTCCAGGTACGACGTGCGCTGGTGCTCGACGATCCCGGCCGGGATCTGCACACCGCTCGCCTTGACCGCCTCGAGCACGAGCTGGACCTGGCCCGCGTCGTCGAGCTCCTCGAGCTGTTCGTAGGGGATCTCGTCGATGGTGACGTTGAAGGTCTTCTCGGCGAACCGGGCGTAGCGATCCCAGCGCTTGCGGATCTCCTCCTTGGTCTGCGGGATCTCCTCGCCGGGGCGCACCGCGTCGATGAGGCCGACCCACGCGACGTCCTTGCCCATCCGCTTCAGCCCGATCGCGCAGGCGTAGGCCAACGCGCCGCCCAACGACCAGCCGGCGAGAATGTACGGCCCGTCGCCCTGCATCTCGATCAGCTTCGGAACGTATTGCGCCGCACGCTCTTCGATGCTGCCCTCGACCCGTTCCAGGCCGTACATCGGGATATCGGCCGGCAACCGGTTGAGCAGCGGCTCGTACACCACCGTCGAGCCGCCGGCCGGGTGGAACACGAACACCGGCGGCTTGGTGCTGCCCTCCGGGCGCGCCCGCAGCGTGCGGACGAACCCGTCGACCACCCCGGCCTCCAGGTACTCGCGCACCTTCTCGGCCAGCGCCTCGATGTTCTCCGACGCCAGCACGTCCTCGGCGGTGATCGAACCTTCGGCGCGCTCCGACAGCCGCTCCGCCATCTTGGCGGCGGCGGCGTCATCGAGCTTCGGCAGCTTGTTGAAGATGCCGCCCGGCGACTTGCCCGTCACGATCGCCCAGGTGGCGAAGGTGACCCGCTCGGCGGCGTCGCGCGGCGGCACGTCGAGGGCGGCCGCCGGGTTCGGCTGGCCGGCCCCGTTTGTCTGCGACGCGTTGGCCCCCAACGGGTTGGTCGGCGGCGGCGGGATCGGGACGTCGGAAGCCGGCGGCTGCGTCTGCGGCTCGGCTTGCGGGTCGGGAGCCGGTGCCACCACCGAGGCGGGTGTCGCGCCACTGAGCAGCTCGGCCTGTTCCCGGGCGATTTCCTCGGCCGTCTGCGTCTTCTGGTGCTCGGCCAGCTGCTGCACCTCGTCGCGGTGCTCGACCGCGTACTCGATCAGCTTCTCGACGGCGTAGAGGTTGGCGTCGCGCACGGCCGTCAACTGGATGGGCGGCAGGTCGAAGTCGTACTCGACGCGGTTCTTGATCCGCACCGCCATCAGCGAGTCCAGTCCCAGCTCGATCAGCGGCACCTCCCACGGCAGGTCCTCGGGCTCGTAGCCCATCGCCGCGCCGACGATCGCGCCGAGCCGGTCGGCGATGGTCTCGCCCGAATCCGGTGTCCACTTGGTGAAGCCGGCCGGCATGTACCGGTTGGTCAGGCTGTCGCCGAGCGCCTCCTCCTCCGGGCCCTCGCCGGGGGCCTCCGCCGCCGCCGCGCCGTTGGCCGCAGCCGCGATCGCCGTGCCCGCACCGACCGCAACGGGCAGCACCGACTCTGAGCCGCCCCGGGTGACCAGCGCGTCGTACACCAGCGTGAAGGACTCGTCGATGCGCGCGTGCACCTGGACCGACGCGCCGCCCGGGTGCCGGGTCAGCGTCGTCACCAGCCGGGAGCCCTCGCCCGGCTTTGCGCGCTCCTCCGCGGCCGTCAGCTGCGCGTCCGGAAGTACCTCGGCCGCAGCGGCTTTCACCAGCGCCGCGAGATCCGTCAGACCCTTGGGCGCGTACTCCCACACGTGGCGGCCGTCCGGCAGTGCCACGTGGTTGCCCGGCATGATGATCGCGCCGCTGCCCGAGGCGACCTGCACGTCCAGCCAGTGCTCCTTGCGCTTGAACCGGGTCGGCGGAATGTTCGCGTAACCCTGCGGTCCCGCAGCGCGGGTGAACAGGGTCCGGGGGTCCAGGTCGTGGCCGTAGACATAGAGCTGCGCCAGGGTCGAGGTGATCGATTCGACCTCGTCCTGCTTGCGGGCCAGCGTCGGGATCAGCTGGGCGTCGTGCAGTCCGGCGTCCGCCGTGGTCAGGCCGACCTGCATCAGCGCGACGGGGTTGGGTGCCAGTTCGACGAAGGTGGTGTGCCCGCTGTCGACGGCGTTGCGGATTCCGTGCGTGAAGTAGACGGAATGGCGCAACCCCTTCTTCCAGTAGTCCACGTCGTGGATGGGCTCGCCGCCCGGTTTGATGTAGCTGCCCTCGTGCACGGTCGAGTAGATGCCGCACGTCGGGCTCATCGGCTTGATGCCCTGCAGCTCCGCGGCCAGCTCGCCGAGCAACGGATCCATCTGGGAGGTATGGCTGGCGCCCTTGGTCTGGAACTTGCGCGCGAACTTACCCTCGGCCTCCGCGCGGGCGATGATCGCGTCCACCTGCTCGGGCGGCCCGCCGATGACGGTCTGGGTGGGTGCGGCGTAGACGCACACCTCCAGGTCGGGGAAATCGGAGAACACCGTCTTGATCTCGTCGGCGGAGTATTCCACCAGCGCCATCAGCCGGATGTACTCGCCGAACAGCATCGCCTCGCCCTCGCCCATGAGGTGCGAGCGGGAGCAGATGGCCCGGGTGGCGTCGCGCAGCGACAGTCCGCCGGCGAAGTACGCCGACGCCGCCTCGCCCAGCGACTGGCCGACGACCGCGGCGGGCTTGGCACCGTGATGCTTGAGCAGTTCGCCCAGCGCGATCTGGATCGCGAAGATGGTGACCTGGGTGGTCTCGATGCCGTAGTCCTGCGAGTCATCCAGGATCAGCTCGAGCACCGAGTAGCCCAGCTCGTCCTGGACCAGCGCGTCGACCTTCTCGATCCACTCGGCGAAGACCTCGTTGCGCAAATACAGGTTCTTGCCCATCTTGCGGTGCTGGGCGCCGAAACCGGCCAGCACCCACACCGGTCCGTTGCTCACCGGGCCGTCGACGCTGAACACGTTTGGCCGCTGCTTGCCCTCGGCGATCGCGCGCAGGCCCTTGATGGCCTCCTCGTGGTCGTGCGCCAGCACCACCGCGCGCGAGCGGCCGTGGTTGCGACGCGAGAGCGACCGGCCGATCGACTCCAGCGACGACGCCTGGCCCTCGGGGCTTTCCATCCAGTCCGCGAGCTCCGCCGCCGCCGTCTTCTTGCGGGATGTCAGGAAGGCCGACACCACCAGCGGGATAAGGGGTGTCGGAACCTCTTGCGCCGCAAGCTCTTCCAGGGCGGCCGCTTTGAGCTCCAGCGCCTCTTCGGTGACGTCCGGCAGGTCGGGCTCTTCGTCCTCGGCCGCCGGCCCGTCGGGGATGATGTTGCCGAAGTCGTCGAACCGCAGCGAGTGCGCCTCGAACGTGGGCGCTCCCCCGCCAGCGGGAGGTGCCCCCACGGCCGCCTCGGTGACCGCGTTGGCCTCGGGCGTGGGCTCGGGCTCTTTCTCGACGACGTCGCGCGGCAGGACCTCGCGCACCACCACGTGCGCGTTGGCTCCACCGAAGCCGAAGCTGGACACCCCGGCCAGCGCGTAGCCGCCGTAGCGGGGCCAATCGGTCGCCTTGTCAATCACTTTCAGGTGCATCGCGTCGAAGTCGATGTAGGGGCTGGGCCCGGCGAAGTTGAGCGACGGCGGCAGCTTGTCGTGCTGCAGCGCCAGCACCACCTTGGCCATGCTGGCCGCGCCGGCGGCCGACTCCATGTGCCCCACATTGGTTTTCACCGCGCCGAGCAGCGCCGGGCGGTCGGCCGGGCGGCCCCGGCCGACGACGCGTCCCAGCGCCTCGGCCTCGATCGGGTCACCCAGGACGGTGCCGGTGCCGTGCGCCTCGATGTAGTCGACGTTGCGCGGATCGATGCCGGCGTCCTTGTAGGCACGGCGCAGCACGTCGGCCTGCGCGTCCTGGTTGGGCGCGATCAGGCCGTTGGATCGGCCGTCGTGGTTGACTGCGGTGCCGGCGATCACGGCCAGGATCTGGTCGCCGTCGCGGCGGGCGTCGTCGACCCGCTTGAGCACCAGCATGCCGGCGCCCTCCGAGCGGGTGTAGCCGTCGGCATCCGACGAGAACGACTTGATCCGGCCGTCGGGGGCCAGCACCGCGCCGATCTCGTCGAAACCGAGCGTCACCGCGGGCGTGATCAGCGCGTTGACGCCGCCGGCGACGGCGACGTCGGCCTCGCCGTTGCGCAATGCCTGCACCGCCTGGTGGATCGCCACCAGCGAGCTCGAGCACGCGGTGTCGACGGCGACGGAAGGCCCGCGGAAGTCGTAGAAGTACGACACCCGGTTCGCGATGATCGACGGCGAGTTACCGGTGATCGCGTAGGGGTGCGCGGCGGTCGGGTCGGAGATGGCCAAGAAGCCGTAGTCATGGTTGGAGACGCCGACGTACACGCCGACAGCCTCGCCGCGCAGGCTCGACGCCGGGATGCGGGCGTGCTCGAGCGCCTCCCAGGTCAGCTCGAGCGCCATCCGCTGCTGCGGGTCGATGTTGTCGGCCTCGGTCTTGGCGATCGCGAAGAACTCGGAGTCGAAGCCCTTGATGTCCTTCAGGTAGCCACCCTTGGTGCGGGCCTTGGCGATCCGTTCGGCCAGCCGCGGCTCTTCCAGGAATTCCGACCACCGCCCCTCGGGCAGGTCGGTGATGGCGTCGCGCCCCTCGATCAGCGCCTGCCAGGTTTCGTCGGGGGTGTTCATGTCGCCGGGCAGCCGGGTGGCCAGGCCCACGATCGCGATGTCGACGCGCTCCGCGGGCCCGTTGCGCGTCCAGTCGACGATGTCGACGTCGTCGTCGGGCCGTTCGGGTTCGCCCTCGATGATCCGGGTCGCCAGCGATTCGATGGTCGGGTGCTGGAAGGCCACCGCGACCGACAGGGTCACGCCGGTCATGTCCTCGATGTCGGCGGCCATCGCCACGGCGTCGCGCGACGACAGGCCCAGCTCGACCATCGGCACCGACTCGTCGATCGAATCGGGCGATTGCCCGGTCGCCTTGCCTACATAGTTGCGCAGCCACTCGCGCATCTCGGGGACCGACATTTTGGTCTTCTCGGCGGGCAGATTCTCCTGCTGGTCCTGGGGCTCGTCTATATCAGTCATGGTTCCTGGTTCAGTCGTTAGCGCCGGCGAAGGCAGTCGGGGAACCGATGCCGCTGCGCAGGCTTCCGTCGAGGTAGGCGGCGCGGCATGCGCGGCGCCCGATCTTGCCGCTGGAGGTACGTGGAATGGTGCCGGCCTGCACCAGCAACAGGTCGCGCACGGTGACACCGTGCCGCACGGCGATCGCCGCCCGGATGTCGTCGGCGATGGGCTGGTAGTCCAGCTTGTGCGTGCCGGCGGCGCGCTCGGCGACGATCACCAGCTGCTCGGAGCTGTCCTCCGGGTCGTACTTGAGGCCGGCGTGCGGGTTGTCGAACACGACCTGGGGCAGCTGGTTGGCCGGGACCGAGAAGGCGGCCACGTAGCCCGTCCGCAGCGCCCGGCTGGCTTCCTGCGCCGAGTACTCGAGGTCCTGCGGGTAGTGGTTGCGGCCGTCGATGATGACCAGGTCCTTGATGCGGCCGACGATATAGAGGTGGCCGTCGTGATAGGTGCCGTAGTCGCCGGTGCGCACCCACAGCCCGGCGTCGGGGGCTCCCTCGGCGTGTGACTCGCTGATGCGGGACTTCAGGATGTTGCGGAAGGTCTGGTTGGTCTCTTCCTCCTTGCCCCAGTAGCCGATGCCGAGGTTGTTGCCGTGCAGCCAGATCTCGCCGACCTGGCCGTCGGGCAGCTCGCTGGCCGTCTCGGGGTCGACGATGACCGCCCATTCGTCGACGCCGATGACGCCCGCGGACACCTGCGCGACGGCCTTGGGGGAGTCCTGGGGCACCTCGACGAAGCGCTGGTTGTTCATCTCGTCGCGGTCGACGTAGATGACGCGGGGGGCCTCGTCCATCGGCGTGGTGGAGACGAACAGCGTCGCCTCCGCCAGGCCGTAGGACGGCTTGATCGCCGTCTCGCGCAGGCCGTAGGGCTTGAACGCCTCGTAGAACTTGCGCATCGACGCCGGCGACACCGGCTCGCTGCCGTTGAGGATGCCCTTCACGTTGCTCAGGTCCAGCGGTGGCTCGCCCTCCTTGGGCACGCCGCGCACCGCGGCGTGCTCGAAGGCGAAGTTCGGCGCGACGGTGAAGACCTCGCAGTCCGGGGCGTCGTCGGGCTTGCGGGCCATCTCCCGGATCCAGCGGCCGGGGCGGCGCACGAACGCGGCCGGGGTCATGAAGGTGAAGTTGTGGCCCAGCACCGGCGACAGCAGCGCGGTGATCAGGCCCATGTCGTGGAAGAACGGCAGCCAGCTCAGACCGCGGTCGCCCTCCTTGCCCTCGAGCCCGTTGAGCACCTGCAGCACGTTGGTGGGCAGGTTCAGGTGGGTGATCTCGACGCCGGTCGGGGTGCGGGTGGAGCCGGAGGTGTACTGCAGGTAGGCGATGGTGTTCTCGTCGGCCTCGGGCTCCTGCCAGGTGGAGGCGACCTCGTTGGGCACCGCGTCGACGGCGATGACCCGGGGCCGCTCCTTGGCCGCGCGGGCCCGGATGAACTTGCGGACACCCTCGGCGGCCTCGGTGGTGGTCAGGATCGTCGACGGGGTGCAGTCGTCGAGCACGGCGTGCAGGCGGCCGACGTGGCCCGGCTCGCTGGGGTCGAACAGCGGCACGGCGATCCTGCCGGAGTACAGCGCCCCGAAGAAGGCGATCAGGTAGTTGAGGTTCTGCGGGCACAGGATGGCGATGCGGTCGCCGGGCTGGGTGACCTGCTGCAGGCGGGCGCCGACGGCGCGGTTGCGGGCGCTGAACTCGGCCCACGAGATGTCGCGGTATTCACCGTCCCGCTCGGTGGAGAAGTCGACGAAGCGGTAGGCCAGCTTGTCGCCGCGCACCTTCGCCCACTTCTCAACGTGACGAACCAGGTTCGTGTTGTCCGGGAACCTGATTTTTCCATTCACGATGAACGGGTTGTGGTACGCCATGCCGCCCTCTCCTGTCACAACCTATGGCGGTCGGCTACGCCGACCACTCCGGTGCCGGCTGCGCCGACGGGTCCTCTATACACGAGCCGGCTTTGAACGGCCCGCGCCAGGGAGCGCCGGTCCGTGCCGCGGCCGCAACGAAGTTCTGATTGCTCTTAATTTTCTCTTAATGTTAAGGGGCGCCTCGCGGCAGACCAAATCACAAGGTACCGCCGATCACGTCACGCATCGGCCTACGTCGCGGCATGTCACCCGTGTCTGGGGTGCGGGGCGTTCTCGATCAGCCCGCGGGCCCAATTCAGCGTCCAGTCGGTCGCCGGCGCGCCGTCGAGGTTCCAGAACTGGGTCGTGGCGTACAGCGCGTGGACCGGTTGGCCGGCGCCCCCGGCGAGCGTGTTCAGGGTGTCGGGCAGCTTGGCCACGCTGAACGCCTCGTTCGGCGCGGCGCAGATGAGGTCACCGGGCGCGCAGATCTCGTTCGTCTTGCTGCTCAGCGCGCCGAAGCCGCCCGGGCGCGCGCCGGTCATGGTCAGCCCGAGCCCGGACAACACGGGCACCTCGTGCAGGGTGATCTCGGCGCCCTCGCCGGGCGGGTTGGGGCCGATGTCGTTGCCGACCCCGTCCTGGCGGCGCCCGTCGGCGATCAACGTCACACCGAGCACCAGGTCGTCGTCCACGGGTCCCCGGCCGTTGCCGATGTCGCTGGCGATGTCACCGACGATCACCGCGCCCTGCGAGAACCCCATCAGCACGTAACTGGTCAGCGGGCACTTGGTGTTCATGTCGGTCATCGCCTGGACGGTCGCGCGGGTCCCCTCGGCCCGGCTTTCGTTGTAGGACATCTGCGTGTCGCCGCTCAGCGGATTGTGGAACTGCGCCGTATAGGGCGTGGTGTACGTCTGCACCCGCGACGACGGGAACTGCTGGGAGATGTCCGCGGTCACCTTGTGCAGCAACGCATTCGGGAACTGGGACGGGTTGAGCGGATCGTCCTGCGGGGCGGATTCCCAGGTGCCCGGGACGTTGACCAGCTGCACGTCGGGGCACGACGCGTCCTGGGCGGCCGGGCGCGGCTTGTGCGGGTGGGTGGTGGTCGACGGCGGCGGCAGGACGCCGGGCGGCACCGCGCTGGGCGGTGTCTTGGGGCCGCGCAGCAGCATCACCACGGCCACGATGACCAGCAACACGACGCCCGCGACCGCCAGGGCGGCGATCCAGGCGAGGGTTCGGTGGCGTTTACGCCGCGCGCTCGTGGTCATGTTCTCCTGCCGGCAGAGTCGGTCGATCGCAGCTCGGTTCCGGGCAAGCGGCCGTCCCGCCTCTGCTGCGCTCCCTACACGGTACCGGCGTTCGGCGCGGCGACTGACCTAGCGGATCGCCCCCACGATGTCGCCGGACATGGCTCCCAGCTGCCCCGACCACGAGCCCCAGCCGTTGTCGCCGCCGCCGGGGAAGTCGAAGTGGCCGTTGTGCCCGCCGACGCTGCGGTACTGCTGGTAGAACATCCGGCTGTTGCCCATCGCCTCGCCGGCCTGGCCGATCATCGCGGCGGGATCGCTGGCCGCGTCGGTGGTCGGGCTCCACACCCACACGCGGGTGTTGTTCTGCGCCAGCAGGGCGGCGTGCACCCACGGGTCGTGCCACTTCCACCGGCCCAGCTGCGGGGCTCCCCACATGCCGTTGCCGTCGACGCCGCCGAATTGCTGCAGGCCGGCCAGGATCGAGCCGTTGGTGGTGGTGTTCGACGGGTACAGGAAACCCGACAGCGAGCCGGCCATGCCGTAGCGGTCGGGGTGGAAGGCGGCCAGCGCCATCGCGGCGTAGCCGCCCTGGGAGGCGCCGACGGCGGCGTGGCCGCCGGGTGCCAGGCCCTTGTTGGCGGCCAGCCAGTTGGGCAGCTCGGTGGACAGGAAGGTGTCCCACTGCTTGCTGCCGTCGTTCTCCCAGTTGGTGTACATGCTGTAGGCGCCGCCCGCGGGCGCCGCGACCGAAATGCCCTTGCCGGCCAGCGTGTTCATCGCGTTGCCCGCGGTGACCCAGTTGCTGACGTCCGGCGCGGCGTCGAACGCGTCCAGCAGCACGACCATGTGCGGACCACCGGCCAGGAAGGCCACCGGGATGTCGCGCCCCATGGCCGCCGACGGGACCATCAGGCTCTCATAGCCCGCCGCGCGGGCTTTCCCGATGGGGCCCGTCGTCCCCACGGCCAGGACCACACCCAACAGCAACGCTGACAGACCCCGCACGACCCTCATGTCCACCCTCCATCGTCTAGTCGCTGTGTGCAGATTAGCCAGCGCCGTCGTTCCCCCGAGCGCCGGGTAGTGAAACAGATCACACAGGCCGCGCAACGACGAGCGGCGGGAACCCCGGAAGGTGCCCGCCGCTCGTCGCGTTGCTGTTGTGTTTAGGTACCGGTGCCGGTGCCCTGGTTCCCCGCCGCGGAGGCGGTGGCCGGGCCGGCGCCCGGCGTGGCGCCCAGCGTGGACTGCAGGTCAGGCTTCATGGCCTGCAGCTGCGCGCCCCAGTACGGCCAGTCGTGCGTGCCGTTGGCGTCGAAGTTGAACACCGCGTTGTGGCCGCCGGCCTGGTTGTAGGCGTCCTGGAACTTCAGGTTGGAAGTCCGCACGAAGCCCTCGAGGAACTTGGCGGGAAGGTTGTCGCCACCGAGGTCGGACGGCTTGCCGTTACCGCAGTAGATCCAGATGCGGGTGTTGTTGGCGACCAGCTTGCCGACCTGCAGCGACGGGTCGTTGCGCTGCCACGCCGGGTCGCTCGACGGCCCCCACATGTCGTCCTTCTTGTAGCCGCCCGCGTCGCCCATGGCCAGGCCGATCAGCGACGGCCCCATGCCCTGCGACGGGTCCAGCAGCGCCGACAGCGAGCCGGCGTAGATGAACTGGTTGGGGTGGTAGGCGGCCAGGATCAGCGCCGACGAGCCGGCCATCGACAGACCGACGGCGGCGCTGCCGGTCGGCTTGACCTGCTTGTTGGCCTGCAGGTAAGCCGGCAGCTCGCTGGTCAGGAAGGTCTCCCACTTGTAGGTGGTGCAGCCGGCCTTACCGCAGGCGGGCTTGTACCAGTCGGAGTAGAAGCTGGACTGACCGCCGACGGGCATGACCGTGGCGATGCCGGACTGGTTGTACCACTCGAACGCCGGGGTGTTGATGTCCCAGCCGTTGTAGTCGTCCTGCGCGCGCATGCCGTCGAGCAGGTAGAGCGCGGGCGCGTTGGCGCCACCGCCCTGGAACTGGACCTTGATGTCGCGGCCCATTGCGGCCGAGGGAACCTGCAGGTACTCCACCGGCAGACCCGGGCGCGAGAACGCCCCGGCGGTCGCCGAGCCCCCCACGGCGCCAATCAGACCCGAGAGCAGGGCCACGCCAACGGCCCCCACCACGAGCCGTCGTGGCATCCGAGCCACGGCGCCGCGCAACCTGTCGACAAGCGTCATCCTTGCTTCCTCATCCTTCTTTCGGCCTTTCGGCGCATTTCTCCGATTGGACGCATCCCCGAATTGGGTCCGACTGCATGCGCGTCCGGCGCAGCAGTGCTCGTGTAGTCAACCACACCATCGGGCATCCCCTCTCATCGAGCGGGTCGGGCAAACGGCGATTTCGGCTTCCTACTCAATGATTTTCGGGCCGAACATCGACATGGAGAATCGCGTTTCCGCATGTGCCTAGCCCTCAGTGCGCACTGGTGAGAGCGCAGATGTGAGATTGCTGGCAATGTCCGCGAAAGCTCCGGCGGGAGCCGATTTCGGTACTCCCGGAAAAAAATTTCGGTTTGGGCGCCTTATTCGTGCGGAGGCGGCGGGATCGGCTCCGGAACCGGCAGCCCGCACCTGGCGAGCTCGTAGAGCGGAACGCGATCAATGCGGTATGCGGTGAACGCGAACGAGTGCAGGACGTTGGAGACGAAGCGGTGCAAGCTCATTGGGGCTCGCACCGAGCTGAGCACCGCCTGGGTCTCCGGACATTTCAGCGCCGCCACCGCCTGGGCGACCCAGTTGACGTCCAGGTAGCCCGGAACGCCGGGATATATCTTCACCCACGGGCCGTCGGCGATCACCCAGTCCGGGAAGAGGTTCTTGTCGTGCCCGATCCGGCCGTGCTTCAACCGTTCGGTGTGCTGGGCCAGCGGGTTTGCCAGGCCGATCTGGTCGATCACCCTGACGTCGAGTCCGACGTTCATGCCGACCATGCCGAGATTGGTGAAAAACACCGCGTGCTGCGCCTTCTGCGGCCCCTTGTCGTCGCCGGGCGCCGCCTGCGCCTGGGGCACCAGGTCCCACTGGGTGTAGTTGCCGGACGGTAGCAGCAACGCCCCGTCGGGGGTGTTGTCGAGGGCCGTCAGGACGGCAGCCATCCGCGGGTAGTCCAGGTAGTCCGCGGCCGTCAGCGGATGCGCGTGCCCGGTGGCCTGCGCGTAGAACCGGCGCTCGTCGACGATTCCCGAGTAGGTGACGTGGGTGGCGTCGTCGCCCATCCCCGGCGAGTTTGCTGCCCACAGTGACCAGCCGGCGATTCCGAGCCACAGCGCCGCGAGCGCACCGGCCACCCAATTGCCCGTCTCCCGCGAATAATCCGCGCCGTCGGGAATCGCCACCGGAATGACGGCCACCGGTGCCAGCAAACAAAATAGGGGCGCCAGCAGCACCCGCGCGTGCATGAAATCGCCGCCCTGGCGAATCCAGTAAAAGCCCTGCAGCAGGCCGCTGACGACGACGAAGGCGACCACCGCCGGCGGGCTCTGCACCGCCCGCGCCACGCGCCCGTAGTCGGGCGCGAGCACCGGGCGCAGGAACGACGGGCGGCGACGCGCAACCACCAGAAGCGCGCCGAGCGCCACCAGCAGCACCACCGGCACCCACACCGCGTATGGCGCGTTGAAGTTCGCGAGGTAGATCATCCCCTGCGACCACTTGTCGCCGGCCGCGTCCTTCGCCAGGGCCGTCCCCGGCACCAACAGGCCGTAGTAGCCCATCCGGAAGATTTCGTAGGTCACCGGCAGGAATCCGCCGGCCACCACGACCAGCACCCGCCGTCGCCAGGTGCGCGCCGCGATCAGCATCATGATCAGCGCCAGCCCGCCCATCAACGCCAGATCGGGCCGGACCAGAACGCTGAACCCGGCGACGAAGGCCAGCGCCCCGAGGAAAACCGGGCCGTCCGGGCGCCCGCGCACGGGCTGCGCCCAGCACACCATCATCCACCACAGCAGCCCGAGGTAGGCCAGCGTCAGGCCGCTCTCCAACCCGGAGGTGGCAAAGTCACGCGCCGGCGGCAACGCGATGTATACCAGCGCCCCGGCCGGCAGCATGATCGCCCTGCGGCCCCGCAGGCTGGGCGCGTACAGCCGGCCTGCGCCCAGCATCAACAGCGCCACGCCCAGCACCGAAAGGGTCAGGGCCAGCGCCAACGCCACGTATTCCATGCGCATCGGCCCGCCGACCCAGCTGCCCGCGTACATCAGGTAGGTCCAGGCCGTGGAGGTGTTCGCCTCGACCCGCTCGCCCTGGTTGAACACCGGCCCGTTGCCTGCCAGCAAATTGCGCACGGTGCGCAGCACGATGAGCCCGTCGTCGGCGATCCAGCGGCGCTGCCAGGCGCCCCACGCGAACAGGGCGGCGACCACGGCCACGCTGATCCACAGGCTGACCCGCACCATGGTGACGTAGGGGAACGGGAACCACTGCAACGGCCGCCCGGCCCGCCTGAGCACCGGCCGGCTAGCCGAAGGCAACGGCGGCCCCAACTGTCGCGATCCAGGCCAGCGCCAACAGCTGCAGCACCCGGTCACGCAGCGCAATGTCCTCGGGCTCACCGGCCAGCCCGCCGTCGACGTCGACCGCATAGCGCAGGATCGCGATGGTGAAGGGGACCATCGACACCACGAACCAGCCCGCCTCGCCGTGTTCGCGCTCGAACGCCCACAGCCCGTAGCACAGCACCACCGCGGTGGCCGACATCGTCCAGACGAACCGCAGATAGGTGCTGGTGTAGCTCTCCAGCGCCTTGCGGATCGCCGCGCCGGTGCGCTCGGCCAGCTGCAGCTCGGCGTAGCGCTTGCCGGCGACCATGAACAGCGACGCGAAGGCGGCCATCAGCAAAAACCACTGCGACAGCCGGGTATCGGTGGCCGCACCCCCGGCGATGGCCCGCAGCAGATACGCCGACGACACGATGCAGATGTCCATCACCGCCTGGTGCTTGAGGCCGAAGCAATACCCCAGCTGCATGGCGATGTAGACCGCCATCACCAGCGCCAGGTTCGGCGTCAGCCACCAGGCCAGGCCCAGTGACACCACCCCGAGCAGGACGGCCAGGGTGTAGGCCAGCCATTCGGGCACCACACCTGCGGCGATCGGGCGGAAGCGTTTGGTCGGGTGTTCGCGGTCGGCCTCGACGTCGCGGACGTCGTTGACCAGGTACACCGCGGAGGCGGCCAGGCTGAACACGACGAAGGCGACCCCCACCTGCATGCCCAGTTGGCCGTACTCGTAGCGGTGACCGCGACCGGCCGCGCTCAGCGGCGCGGCCAGGACCAGCACGTTCTTCACCCATTGCCGTGGGCGGATCGCCTTGATCACCCCGACGATCAGGTTCGACGGGGGTCCGATCACCACGTCCTCGCTCATTCGGCACACACCTCTCGCGCTCGGCCGGCGATCCCCGCCACGGCTGCGCCGAGGGCGATGCCGCAGGCCACGTCGCTCGGGTAGTGCACCCCCAGCAGAACCCGCGACAGCGCCATCGGCGGGACCAGGACGGCGGCAACCAGTCCCCCCGGCAGCCCGGTTGCCCGGCCCATCAGGATGGCCGCGGCCGTGGTTGAGGTGGCGTGCGCGGACGGAAAGCTCAACCGGCTGGGCGTGCCGACGTTGACGGCGACGGACGGGTGGTGCGGCCGTTGGCGCCGCACCAGCCGCTTGATCAACACGGCGGCGGCGTGCGCGGCGAACGCGCCGGCCCCGACCACCAGCCAATCGCGGCGGCGGCTCGGCATCAGCAGCGCACCGAGCAACGCCACGGCCAGCCAGCCGATGCTGTGCTCCCCGAAGTGCGAAAGTCCCCGCGCGACGGCCAGGACGCCGGGGCGGTCCGCCAGCGCCGACTGAACGGCCACCAGCGCGGCGACTTCGCCGCGCGGAGCGGCCGATTCAGCCATGTCGCGACTCTGCGGCCGGCAACAACGCCGTCTCCCATTTCTGCTTGCTGGACAGCACGGGCAGCGCCCCCCGGTACACCCGGCGCATCTCGTCGAACCGGCTCAGCAGGAGGCGCTGGCGCCGCAGCGACTTGAGCAGCAGCGAGATCATCTTGGCGCGGTCACGCTGCCGGTAGACCACCCCGCAGCCATCGGCGGTCGTCACGGTCACGCCGTCGACGGTGCACAGCCGGAACCAGCGCGCGTCCTGCGTCGCCACGTTGTACTCCGGCCGCCGGTGGGCCGCCGGATCGGCCTTGGTCATGTTGTGCAATATCCCGCGCGACAGGCGGTAACCGATGGAAACGGGGTTCACCGGCGGCTTCATCGCCTTGCTGCGGTGCACCGGCTGCGGCAGTTCGCTGGCCGCCGGGAGCACGACCGCATCCGGGTACTCCTTGCGCATCCGGTGCACTTCCGGCAGCGCGCTCTCAAGGATGGAAAAGATGTGCTCGGGGCCGGCCAGGAAGTCGTCGATCGCCTTGTTCTGGATCGCCACCGTCGAATACTCAAGGCAGGCAAGGTGTTTCAGCGTCGCCTTGAGGTGGCTGCGGACCAACCCGGTCACGTCACCGTCCCAGTGCATCGCGGCGACCACCAGCCGGTTGCGCAGATGGAAGTAGGCCTGCCAGTCGATGGCGTCGTCCTTGTCGCTCCAGGCCATGTGCCAGATCGCCGCGCCGGGCAGGGTGACGGTCGGGTACCCGCGCTCGGCGGCCCGCAGCCCGTAGTCGGCGTCGTCCCATTTGATGAACAGCGGCAGCGGCTGCCCCAGTTCCTCGGCGACCTGCCGCGGGATCATGCACGTCCACCAGCCGTTGTAGTCGACGTCGATGCGGCGGTGCAGCAGCTTGCTGCGATCGTTGTTGTCGTTCAACGGATATTCGGCGAAGTCGTGGTCGTACTCGGCGTGCGGTGCGGAGGTCCACATGAAGTTCGTCCGGTCCACGATCTCGCCCATGATGTGCAGGTGTGACGGCTCCTGCAGGTTCAGCATCTGGCCGCCGACGAGCATGGGGCTCTTGGCGAAGCGGTGCATCGCCAACACCCGCAGAATCGAGTCCGGCTCGATGCGGATGTCGTCGTCCATGAACAGGATCTGTTGGCAATCGGTGTTTTTCAGCGCCTCGTACATCACCCGGCTGTAGCCGCCGGAACCGCCGAGGTTGGGCTGGTCGTGGATGGACAGCCGATTGCCCAGCCGCGCCGCCGCGGCGGGGAAGTCGGGGTGATCGCGCACCTTGCGGACGCCCTGGTCGGGCACGATCACCGCCCCGATCACCTCGTCCACCAACGGATCCGAGGTGAGCGTGCTCAGCGCGTTGGCGCAGTCGGCCGGGCGGTTGAAAGTGGGAATCCCGACGGCGATGTTGGCCGTGCCCGGGGCGGGTTCGGTCGCATACCAGCCCCCGTTGAGCAGGGTGACCTTGGTGTCGGTGGTGATGTCGAACCAGATCCAGCCGCCATCCTCGAACGGCTTCAGCGCCACCTCGATCTCGACGACGGCGGGTTCGTCCTCGGCGCCGGCGAACTGGCGGCCCTCGACGAAGATGCGCGCCCCGGTGGCCTTGGTCCGGTAGACGTCGACGCGGCCGGCGCCCGTCACCTCGACGCGCAGCACCACCGACTGGCAGATGCTCCAGCGGCGCCAGTAGCTGGCGGGGAACGCGTTGAAGTACGTGGCGAACGACACCTCGGACTCCGCGCCGATCTGCAGCGAGGTCCGCGATGTCGCGTGCGCACGCCGGGCGTTGGTCGTCGACTCCTCGAGGTAGAGCTTGCGCACGTCCAGGGGCTCACCCGGCCGCGGCAGGATGATCCTGGAAAGCAGGCTTACAGCAGTCATCCCCCCGCGCCTTCCTCCACTAGAACTTTGCCGTCGCGTAAATGCGGCGCCAGGCTGTTGTCGTACATGTTCAGTGCGCTGGCGATGGCCATGTGCATGTCCAGATACTGGTAGGTGCCCAGGCGGCCGCCGAACAGCACCTTCGACGACGCGGTCTCGGCCTTCGCCCTGGCCCGGTACGCGGCCAGTACCGCGCGGTCGGCCTCGGTGTTGATCGGGTAGTAGGGCTCGTCGTCCTCGTCGGCGAACCGCGAGTACTCGCGCATGATCACCGTCTTGTCGGTCGGGTAGTCGCGCTCGGGGTGGAAGTGGCGGAACTCGTGGATGCGTGTGTAGGGCGGATCGGGGTCGTTGTAGTTCATCACCGGGGTGCCCTGAAAATCACCGATCGGCAGCACGTCGACCTCGAAATCCAGTGTGCGCCAGCCGAGCCGGCCTTCGGCGTAGTCGAAGTAGCGGTCCAGCGGGCCGGTGTATACGACGGGCGCGTCCGGGCTTTCGGCCCGCAACTGGTCGCGGACGTCGAACCAGTCGGTGCCCAGCCGGACCTCGATGCGGTCGTCGGCGGCCATGTTCTGCAGCCACGCGGTGTAGCCGTGCACCGGCAGGCCCTCGTAGGTGTCGGAAAAGTATCGGTTGTCGAAGGTGTAGCGCACCGGCAGCCGGGTGATGTTGGACGCGGGCAGTTCCTTGGGGTCGGTCTGCCACTGCTTGGCGGTGTAGTTCTTGAGGAACGCCTCGTAGAGCGGCCGGCCGACCAGTGAGATCGCCTTTTCCTCGAAGTTCTGCGCGTCCTCGGTCTTGATCTCGGCGGCCTGCTCGGCGATCAGCCGGCGCGCTTCGTCGGGGGTGAAGTATCTGCCGAAGAACTGCGACACCAGGCCCAGGCCCATCGGGAACTGGTAGGCCTGCCCGTCGTGCATGGCGAACACCCGGTGCCGGTAGTCGGTGAAGTCGGTGAACTGCCGCACGTAGTCCCAGACCCGCTTGTTGGAGGTGTGGAACAAGTGGGCGCCGTATTTGTGGACCTCGATGCCCGTCTGCGGCTCGGCCTCCGAATAGGCGTTGCCCCCGATGTGCGGGCGGCGTTCCACGACGAGCACGCGCTTCCCGAGTTGGGTAGCCACGCGCTCGGCAATGGTCAGGCCGAAGAATCCAGAGCCGACGACAAAAAGATCGAAGCGAGCGGTCATCGGTTGCTTAGGGTATCCGACGGCGTCGGCCTAACCCATTTGGCGAGGCCAGGAAGTCCGGGTTAAGGCAAATGACAACGGCTTTGGGACGACCCGAATCCCCGGTCACAGTCGGAGTCGCAATTACCTCACGATTCAATATCAGCACTCTAGTCACAGCAATCCCACTCGTACCATCGACTCTGTGTGCTTCATGCCGGATAGGACAGGCCGGGCACGCCGACACAACGCAGTTGCAATAGTTGTCCAGATTTGAGGAGACTTCCGTGCCGAACCGACGCCGACGCAAGCTTTCGACAGCCATGAGCGCGGTCGCCGCCGTGGCAGTGGCGAGTCCTTGCGCATACTTCCTTGTCTACGAATCGACCGCCGACAGCAAGCCGGCCGAGCACCACGAGTTCAAGAAGGCCGCGGTGATGTCCGACCTGCCCGGCGAACTGATGGGTGCGCTGTCGCAGGGCCTGTCGCAGTTCGGGATCAACCTGCCGCCCGTGCCCGCCCTGGGCGGGACCGGGGCCACCGGGGCCGCCACCCCGGGCCTGGCCACTCCGGGCCTGGGCACCTCGGGTCTCACCAGCCCGGGTCTCACGAGCCCGGGTCTCACCAGCCCCGGTCTCACCAGCCCGGGGTTGACCAGCCCGGCGCTGACCAGCCCGGGCCTGACGAGCCCGGCCCTGTCGAACCCGGGACTGCCGCCCACGACGCCCGGGGTCACCACGCCCGGTGCGGTGCCGACGACGCCGGCCGCCGGACTCAACCCGGCGCTGTCGAACCCGGGGCTGACCAGCCCGGCCGGCGTCGCGCCCGGCATCGGCAGTCCTACCCTGTCGCCCAGTGAGGTGCCGATCGACTCGACGACCGGATTGGACCCGGGCGCCGGCGGCACCTACCCGATCCTCGGCGACCCGTCGACGCTGGGCGGTGCCTCGCCGATCGCGTCGGGCGGCGGCGGCACC
>NZ_LZKL01000129.1 GCF_001668725.1 Mycobacterium sp. E787
GCCGGCGATCACCAAGTACATGTCGGCATTGGACACCGCGCTGCTGGCCAACTCGACCGGGCGCGACGTCGACGGCGCCAAGAAGAACTACGACGCGCGCAGGCACGAGCTGCAGCAGCGACTGGCGGACACCGACGTCACCCCCGACGTCCGCTCCGGGGTGAGCACCCTGCTGAACGGCGGGCAGGGGCTGCTGGACAAGGTGGCCGACAACAGCATCGGTTTGCGGGACCGGGTGACCACCTACGCCCCGATCCTGCTGACGGCGGAGGACGTCGTCAACGCGTCGGTGCGCGTCGGCAACGAGCGGATCCGCGCCGAGGCGCAGGGCCTGAGCCGGGCCGTCGGCGCCCGCGGGCAGATGACGATGCAGGAGATCCTGGTGACCCGGGGCTCCGACCTGCCCGAGCCCCAGCTGCGCACCTCGATGATGACCCTGGCCGGCACCGAACCGTCGACGCTGTTCGGCATGAGCGAGGTGCTGGGCGCCGGGTCGCCGGAGGCGAAGACGCTGCAGCAGCAGATGGTGACCCGGATGGCGATCATGTCGGATCCGGCCAGCGCGCTCGTCGACAACCCCGATCTGCTGCGCTCGATCCAGACCACCGACGGGATCGCCGAACAGGTCGTCACCGACGCCACCGCGTCGGTCACCAAGTCGGTGCAGGCCGAGGCCGCCGATCGGCGCAACTCCGCGATCCGCGACACCGTGCTGGTGCTGGCCGCCATCGTGATCGCACTGCTGGTGGTGCTGCTGGTGGCGCGCGCGCTGGTGCGGCCGCTGCGCGTGCTGCGCGACGGCGCGCTCAAGGTCGCCCACCAGGACCTCGAGGACGAGGTGGCCCGGGTCAGGGCCGGCGGCGCCGAACCCATCCCGCAGCCGCTGCCGGTGTACACCACCGAGGAGATCGGCCAGGTCGCCCACGCCGTCGACGAGCTGCACACACAGGCCCTACTGCTGGCGGGCGACGAGGCGCGACTGCGCCTGCTGGTCAACGACATGTTCGAGACCATGTCGCGGCGCAACCGTTCGCTGGTCGACCAGCAGCTCACGCTGATCGACCGGCTGGAGCGCAACGAGGAGGATCCCGAACGCCTGGACAGCCTGTTCCGGCTGGACCACCTGGCGGCGCGCCTGCGCCGCAACAGCGCCAACCTGCTGGTGCTGGCGGGCGCGCAGCTCGCCCGCGACCAGCGTGAGCCGGTGCCGCTGTCGACGGTCATCAACGCCGCGGTGTCCGAGGTGGAGGACTACCGGCGGGTCGAGCTCAGCGCGCTGCCCGACTGCCTGCTGATCGGCGCGGCGGCGGGCGCCGCCATCCACCTGTTCGCCGAGCTGATCGACAACGCCCTGCGCTACTCGCCGCCGACGACAACCGTCCGGGTCTCGGCGGCCGGCGGCGGCAACGGGCTCAGCGGCGGCGTCATGCTTCGGATCTCCGACTCCGGCCTGGGCATGAACGACGCCGACAGGCGCATCGCCAACATGCGGCTGCAGGCCGGCGGCGACGTGACCCCCGAGAATGCCCGCCACATGGGCCTGTTCGTGGTCGGCCGGATCGCCGCCCGGCACGGTATCCGGGTGGGGCTGCGGGGCCCGGCGGCCGACGAGGCGGGCACCGGCACGACCGCCGAGATCTACCTGCCGCCCACCCTGCTCGCGGGTTCCGACCGGGCCGTCGAACCGCGGGGACGGGCGGGGGCGGTCACCTCGCCGAGCACCAAACTCGCCAACGCCATCGCGACGACGGACCCTGGCGGCGGGCACGAGCAGCCGGCGAACCAGAACGGCGCCGAGCCGTCGGGGCCGTCTGTCACCTTGCTGCCCCGCCGCAACCCGGGGTCCAGCGGCATCACGGAAGTTCCCGAGGTCCCCGCCCCGCCCGCCGAGCTGCCGCGCCGCCACCGGCGCGAGCTCGCCACTCCCTGGTGGGAGGGCGGCCGGCAGGCCGAGCCGGCGCAGGAGCCGGAGCCGGAGCCGCCCGCGCAACCCGCGGCCGCGTCGGACACGTCGGCGTTCTTCGCCGCGCGGTCCCAGAACGCCCCGAGCGCCCCGGAAGCCCCCGCCACGCCCGCGGCCGGACCGCGCCCGACCATTCCGGAAGTGCCGAAGGCGCCCGAGGCCCCGGCCGCCCCGGCCGATGATGACGTCATCTACCGTCGGATGTTGTCGGAGATGCTGGGCGACCCGCACGACCTGGTGAACAGCCCCGACCTGGATTGGCAGTCGGTATGGGACCGCGGCTGGTCGCTGGCCGCGGCGGCCGAGGAAAAGCCCGTCGAGGCGCAGACCGAGCACGGGCTGCCGGTCCGCACACCGGGCGCCCGGCTGGTGCCCGGCACGGCCACCGGGGCGAGCGGTCCCGAAGGCGACCAGCCGGACGAGGGATCGCTGGTCGGGCCCAACGGCGTGGCCGGTCGGCGGCAGCCGCAGCACGCGGCCACGGCGCGGGACCCCGAGGCGGTGCGGGCCTCGTTCAGCAGCCATTTCGGTGGCGTGCGCACGGGACGGTCGCACGCCCGCGAGACGAGTGAAGGATCTGATCAGGAATGACGTCTGCCGGCAATTCGCTGGACTGGCTGGTGACGAAGTTCGCCCGCGAGGTTCCCGGGGTGGCGCACGCGTTGCTGGTGTCCGTCGACGGGTTGCCGGTCGCCGCCAGCGAGCACCTGCCGCGGGAGCGGGCGGATCAGCTGGCCGCGGTCGCCTCCGGGCTGGCCAGCCTCGCGACCGGCGCCGCGCAGCTGTTCGACGGCGGCCAGGTGCTTCAGTCGGTGGTCGAGATGGCCAACGGCTACCTGCTGCTGATGCGGGTCGGCGACGGCTCGCACCTGGCCACGCTGGCAGTGACGTCCTGCGACATCGGCCAGATCGGGTACGAGATGGCGATCCTCGTCGAACGGGTGGGCGGGGTGGTGCAGTCCACTCGCCGGTCCGAGCAGCAGCAGCGAGATCGCTCGGCTTCTCCTCGGGCCGCTGCGCGGCCCGCATCGTCGCCAAGCCTGTGAGCCTGTGAGCCGCGATGGACAGACGCGAATCCTGGTCGGCCTCCCGTGAGGCGAACCTGGTCCGTCCGTACACGCTGACGTCGGGCCGGACCGACACCGACGTCGACCTTCCGCTGGAAGCGCCGATACAGGCGTTGCAGGCCGGCCTGGCTCACCGGTGGCCG
>NZ_LZKL01000130.1 GCF_001668725.1 Mycobacterium sp. E787
CCCGC
The DNA here is from genome assembly GCF_001668725.1 of Mycobacterium sp. E787. Lineage (GTDB taxonomy): Bacteria > Actinomycetota > Actinomycetes > Mycobacteriales > Mycobacteriaceae > Mycobacterium. The sequence goes on from NZ_LZKL01000130.1 coordinate 6, forward strand.
CGCACGCGCTCGCCTACGACATCGAGGGCTTGCCCCGCCGCCTGCGTCGGGTGACCAACCGCTGGTCGCTGGAAGCGGGCCCGGCCGGTTCCACCGTGGTGAGCCTGACCAGCACGGTGGAAATAGGTTCTGGTCCGGCCGAAGCCCTGGCAGAACGCGTCGTGTGTCGCTTTCTCGCGCGACAGTCCGACGTGATGCTCGCCGGGCTCGCGAACCGATTGGAGGCCGCCCGTGTCTGATCGTCCCGATGTGGTCGTCATCATGACCGACGAGGAGCGCGCGGTGCCGCCCTACGAGGCTCCCGACGTGCTCGCCTGGCGCGACCGAACGTTGGCCGGGCGCAAGTGGTTTGACGACCACGGCGTCAGCTTCGCGCGGCATTACACCGGTTCGCTGGCCTGCGTGCCCAGCCGCCCGACGATCTTCACGGGGCACTACCCCGACCTGCACGGGGTCACCCAGACCGACGGCATCGGGAAGACGGCCGACGATTCCCGCATGCGCTGGCTGCGCCGCGGCGAGGTGCCCACCCTGGGCAACTGGTTCCGCGCCGCAGGATACGACACGCACTACGACGGCAAGTGGCACATCTCGCACGCCGACCTCGTCGATCCGGCGACCGGCCGTTCCCTGCTGACCAACGACGACGACGGCGTCGTCGACTCCGCCGCGGTGCGGCGCTACCTCGACGCCGATCCGCTTGGGCCGTTCGGCTTTTCGGGATGGGTGGGCCCGGAGCCGCACGGAGCGCTGCTGGCCAACGCGGGCGTGCGCCGCGACCCCCTGATCGCCGACCGCGTCGTCGCGTGGCTCACCGACCGCTACGCCCGCCGCCGCGCCGGCGACCCCGCCGCGCTGCGCCCGTTCCTGTTGGTGGCCAGCTTCGTCAACCCCCACGACATCGTGCTGTTCCCCACGTGGGCGCGCCGAAGCCCGCTGCGGCCCTCGCCATTGGACCCGCCGCCGGTGCCGCCGGCGCCGACCGCCGCCGAGGACCTGTCGGCCAAGCCGGCCGCGCAGATCGCCTTCCGCGAGGCCTACTACTCGGGCTACGGCCCGGCGCCCGCGATCAACTGGAGCTACGAACGCAACGCCCAGCGCTACCGTGACCTGTATTACCGCCTGCACGCCGAGGTGGACGGGCCGATCGACCGGGTCAGGCGGGCGGTCACCGAGGGCGGCTCGGGCGATGCGGTGCTGGTGCGCACGGCCGATCACGGGGATCTGCTCGGCGCCCACGGTGGGCTGCACCAGAAATGGTTCAACCTCTACGACGAGGCCACCCGCGTTCCGTTCGTGATCGCCCGCATCGGTGCGGGTGCCACGCGGCCCCGCGTCATCACCGCGCCCACGTCGCACGTCGACCTGGTCCCAACCCTGCTGGGCGCCGCGGGGATTGACGTGGCCGCCGTCGCGTCCACACTCGCCGAGTCGTTCTCCGAAGTCCACGACCTGCCGGGCCGCGACCTGATGCCGGTCGTCGACGGCGCGCCGGCCGACGAGGCGCGCGTGGTCTACCTGATGACCCGCGACAACATGCTCGAGGGCGACAGCGGCGCCTCGGGCCTGGCGCGCCGCCTCAAGCGGACCGTCAATCCGCCTGCGCCGCTGCGGATCCGGGTGCCCGCTTATGTGGGCTCGAACTTTGAGGGGCTGGTCGTGCGCGTCGACGAGACGGCCGCAGCGGGCGGCGCGGGGCACCTGTGGAAGCTGGTCCGCACCTTCGACGACCCGGCCACCTGGACCGAACCGGGCGTGCGCCACCTCGCCGCGAACGGGCTCGGCGGCGAGGCCTACCGCACGTCGCCGCTGGACGACCAGTGGGAGCTCTACGACCTGACCGCCGACCCGATCGAAGCCGACAACCGATGGACGGACCCGGATCTGCATGAATTGCGCGGGCACCTACGGACGCGGCTCAAGCAGGCCCGGGCCGATTCCGTGCCGGAGCGAAACAACCCGTGGCCCTACGCATCTCGCCGCCCGCCGGCGCCGAAGCCGTCGCGGCTCGGGCGCCTGTTCGGGCTGTTCGCCCGCTGACGCCGCGAGCGTAACCACACCGCGAAAGATCGGCCCGGAATTCGCAGTGTCGTTACGCTCGCGCGGCGCGACCGGCCGCTAGGTCCGCATCCGGTCGATGAGGTTCGACAGCACCACGATGCTCTCGCTGCGTTCGATGTCCGCGCTCGAGCGGATGCGCTCCAAGGCCGCCTCCAGGTGCCGCATGTCACGGGCGAGCACGTGCAGGATCGCATCGGAAGTTCCGGTGACCGTCGCCGCACTGACCACCTCGGGGATGTCCACCCAGGCGGCCCGCAGCCGATCGGGAGCGATGGTGCCGTGGCAGAACACCTGCACGTACGCCTCGGTGTTCCAGCCCAGCGCGCTGTAGTCGACGACGGTGGTGAAGCCCTTGATCACGCCTGCGTCGAGCATCCGGTCGACGCGCCGCTTCACCGCGGGCGCCGACAGGTTCACCCGCTGTCCGATTTCCGCGAAGGTGGCGCGCGCGTGCTGGGTCAACTCGGCGAGGATGCGCTCGTCGGTCTCATCGAGGCGGTCCATGCGCTCCTCCTTAACGAATCGCCGCACACCGGCTTGCCGCACAATAAATCAACTATAGACACGCAAGGAACGTCGTTTGCTTGTTCTAGGCGTCGCAAATACCGTTGATTTATGACGGATTCATACGTCGGCGCCCCGGCGCTCACCCAGCCCATCCGCGCGCCGCGGGCCCGCCGGTACGCGATGACTCCGCCGACGTTTTTCGCCGTCGAGTACGCGATCAACCCCTGGATGGACGTCACCACGCCCGTCGACGCCCACGTCGCGCAGGCGCAGTGGGAAGTTCTGCGGCAGACGTACCTGCGACTGGGCCACCACGTGGACGTGATCGAGCCGGTGCCCCGGCTCCCCGACATGGTCTACGCCGCCAACGGCGGGTTCATCGCCCGTGACATCGCCCTGGTCGCCCGCTTCCGGTTCGCCCAGCGTGCCGGCGAAGCCCGGGCCTACGCCGGCTGGATGTCCTCCCTTGGCTACCGGCCCGTGTCGACCCGGCACGTCAACGAGGGGCAGGGCGATCTGCTGAGGGTCGGCGATACGGTGCTGGCGGGATACGGCTTTCGCACCGACCGGCGCGCGCACGCGGAAATCTCCGCGGCGCTGGGCATGCCGGTCGTCTCGCTGCAGCTCGTGGATCCGCGCTTCTATCACCTCGACACCGCGCTGGCCGTCCTCGACGATCGCACGATCGCTTTCTATCCGCCCGCGTTCAGCGCGGCCGCGCAGCAGCGACTGCGCGCGCTGTTTCCCGACGCGATCACGGTCGCAAGCGCCGACGCTTACGTGCTTGGGCTCAACGTCGTCTCCGACGGCCTGCACGTCGTGCTGCCCTCGGCCGCAACGGGTTTCGCCGCACAACTGCGGGCGGCCGGCTTCGAGCCGGTCGGCGTGGAGCTGTCCGAGCTGCTCAAGGGCGGCGGTTCCGTCAAGTGCTGCACATTGGAGGTATTCCCATGACGATCCTGGCCGACAGCGCAGCCGACGCCGCGATCGCGCTGGTGGAAAAGCATGCGGCGCACAACTATTCGCCGCTGCCGGTGGTCGCGGCCAGCGCCGAGGGCGCCTGGATCACCGATGTCGACGGACGCCGCTACCTGGACTGCCTGGCCGCCTACTCGGCGGTCAACTTCGGTCACCGCAACCCCGAGATCACCGCGACGGCGCACGCCCAACTCGACACCGTCACGCTGGTCAGCCGCGCGTTCCACTCCGACACCCTCGGCCCGTTCTGCGCGGCGCTGGCCCGGCTGTGCGGCAAGGACATGGTGCTGCCGATGAACTCGGGCGCCGAGGCAGTGGAGAGCGCCCTGAAGGTCGCCCGCAAATGGGGCGCCGAGGTCAAGGGCGTCCCCTCGGGCCGGGCGAACATCATCGTGGCCGACAACAACTTCCACGGCCGCACGATCAGCATCGTCAGCTTCTCCTCGGACCCGGCGGCCCGGGACGGGTTCGGTCCGTTCACCCCCGGGTTCCGCTCGGTGCCGTTCGGGCACGCCGCCGCGCTGGCCCGCGCGATCGACGAGAACACGGTGGCGGTGTTGATCGAGCCGATCCAGGGCGAGGCCGGCATCATCGTCCCGCCCGACAACTACCTGCCCACCGTCCGCGCGCTGTGCAGCGAGCACAACGTGCTGATGATCGCCGACGAGATCCAGTCGGGCCTGGCCCGCACCGGCTACACGTTCGCCTGCGACCGGTGGGGCGTCGTGCCCGACGTGTACCTGCTCGGCAAGGCGCTCGGCGGCGGCGTGGTCCCGCTGTCGGCGGTGGTCGCCGACAGCGACGTCCTCGGCGTGCTGCGTCCGGGTGAGCACGGCTCGACCTTCGGCGGCAACCCGCTGGCCGCCGCCATCGGCGCCACCGTGGTGTCCATGCTGGAGCGCGGCGAATTCCAGGCTCGGTCGGCCCAATTGGGGGAGCACCTGCACAGCCGCCTGCGGCAGCTGATCGGCAACGGCGTGCTGGCGGTGCGCGGCCTCGGCCTGTGGGCCGGCGTCGACATCGACCCGGCGCTGGGCAGCGGAAAGGACATCAGCCTGCGGTTGGCCCGCCGCGGCGTGCTGGTCAAGGACACCCACGGTTCGACGCTGCGGTTCGCGCCCCCACTGGTGGTCACCGATCAGGAGATCGACTGGGCGATTGACCAGTTCGCTGCGGCATTGCGGGAGGCATGCGCATAATCAGCTGATCCAAGCAACAGGGGGCACACTTGCCAGCCAGCTCGATCAGCCTGACGGAGCAGATGTTGCGGCGTCGTCCCGTCGCCGGAGCCCACGCCGCACGCGGGGCCGCCGACCACCTCAAGCGCAGCATCGGCACCTTCCAGCTGACCATGTTCGGCGTCGGCTCGACGATCGGCACGGGAATCTTCTTCGTCATGTCCCAGGCGGTGCCCGAGGCCGGCCCCGGGGTGATCGTCTCGTTCTTGATCGCCGGCATCGCCGCCGGGCTCGCGGCCATCTGCTACGCCGAATTGGGCGCCGCGGTGCCGGTTTCGGGTTCGTCGTACTCCTATGCGTACACCACGCTGGGCGAGGTCGTCGCGATGGGCGTGGCCGCGTGCCTGCTGCTGGAATACGGGGTGTCGACCGCCGCGGTCTCGGTCACCTGGAGCGGCTATCTCAACAAGCTGTTGAGCAACGTGTTCGGATTTCAGCTGCCGCATGCCTTGTCGGCGGCGCCGTGGGACGCGCAACCGGGCTATGTGAACGTGCCGGCGCTGATCCTGATCGTGATGTGCGCGCTGCTGCTGATCCGCGGGGCCAGCGAGTCGGCGAAGGTCAACACGATCATGGTGCTGACCAAGCTCGGCGTGCTGATCATGTTCGTGATCCTCGCGTTCACCGCCTTCGACGCCGGCCGGCTGGAGGACTTCGCCCCGTTCGGCGTCGCCGGCATCGGGTCGGCGGCCGGCACCATCTTCTTCTCCTACATCGGCCTGGACGCGGTGTCGACGGCGGGCGACGAGGTCAAGGACCCGCAGAAGACCATGCCCCGCGCCATACTCGCGGCGCTGGCCACGGTGACCACCGTGTACGTCCTCGTCGCGCTGGCCGCGCTCGGCACGCAGCCGTGGCGGGACTTCGCCGCCCAGCAGGAGGCGGGCCTGGCCACGATCCTCGACAAGGTCACGCACGGCGGCTGGGCCAGCACGATTCTGGCGGCCGGCGCGGTCATCTCCATCTTTTCGGTCACGCTGGTCACCATGTACGGCCAGACCCGCATCCTGTTCGCCATGGGCCGCGACGGGCTGCTGCCGGCGCGATTCGCCACGGTGAACGCGCAGACCATGACCCCGGTGAGCAACACGGTGATCGTCGCGCTGGCCGCGGGGAGCCTGGCGGCCTTCGTGCCGCTCGACAAGCTGACGGACATGGTGTCCATCGGCACGCTGACGGCGTTCATCGTCGTATCGGTCGGCGTGATCATCCTGCGTGTGCGCGAACCGGACCTGCCGCGAGCCTTCAAGGTGCCGGGTTATCCTGTCACGCCGGCCCTTTCGGTGCTGGCCTGCGGCTACATCCTGATCAGCCTGCACTGGTACACCTGGATCGCGTTCGCCGGGTGGATCTCCGTGGCGTTGATCTTCTACTTCGTCTGGGGCCGCCACCACAGCGCGCTCAACGAGAGCGAAGCGACGTGAGCGTCGTCGTCGGGTACCGGGCCGGCGAGGTCGGCCTGTCGGGGTTGCACCTGGCCGTCCGCGCCGCGCGGTCGCTCGGCACGTCGCTCGTGGTGGCGACCATCGTGCCCCAGCCTTGGCTGGCGCCGTCGTTCGCGCGCGTGGACGCCGAGTACCAGCAGTGGGCGGACAACCTGGCCGCGGACTCGGCGAACGAGGCCGCGCGTTTTCTCCGTGGCCTGTGTGACGGGATCGAGGTCGCCTACGTGGATCGAGCGCACCGGTCGGTGTCGGGTGGCCTGATCGAGGTGGTCGAGCAGGCCGGTGGCGAGGTGGTGGTGCTCGGGTCGCTGCCCAGTGGCGGACGCGGGCCGGCGGTGATCGGCACGACCGCCGACTGGCTGCTGCACGCGTCGCCCGTGCCGGTGGCGATCAGCCCGCGCGGATACCGCGCGCGCACAGGCGGATTGACGCGGCTCACCTGCGCCTACGCCGCCACGCCCGACTCGGTCGAGGTCGTGCGGCGGTGTTCCGAGACGGCGCGGCGGTTCGGGTTGCCGCTGCGGGTGGTGACCTTCGCCGTCCGCGGCAAAACGATGTACCCCCCCGAGGTGGGTTTGCATGCCGAGGACGAGATCCTCGAGGCTTGGGCGTCGCAGGCGCGGGCGCTACAGGCCGGCTTGAAAACCGACCGGGTGATCGCAGAAGACGTTGCGCTGGAGGTCGTCACCGGCCACGACTGGGGGGAGGCGCTGCGCAAGGTGGACTGGCAGGACGGCGAGATCCTCGCATTGGGCACCCGACCGCGCGACGAGATCCGCCGGGTGTTCCTGGGTTCGCGCAGCGCCAAGATCATTCGCGAGAGCCCGGTGCCGGTGCTGGTGCTGCCGGGCTAGCCTCGTCGAGGCTCGGCAACTGACCGCTTGGGAATCCTTGGACGCCGAAATCGACGCGAGCGTGCAGCCCACTCGCGCGGATTCATACGGTCAACGCAACATCCACTGATTTTGGAGGTTGCTATGCCGCGTGGTCATCCGATTGCGAGGTCGGTCAAACGTCAGCTTTTCGATCTGGTCTGTCAGGGCGCGGCCGTAACGCGGGCGTCGTCGGAGTTGG
>NZ_LZKL01000131.1 GCF_001668725.1 Mycobacterium sp. E787
AGTTGCCCAGCTGCGCGACCGTCGCCGACGCGCTGGCGTGGTAGCCGCTCATCGCGGCGACATCCTGGGCCCACATCTGCTCGTATTCGGCCTCGGCCGCCGCGATCGCCGGCGCGTTCTGGCCGAACAGGTTCGACATCACCAACGACACCAGTTTGGAGCGATTGGCCGACACCACCACCGGATGCACCGTCGCCGCCAACGCCGACTCAAACGCACCGGCCACCGCTTTGGCCTGCGCGGCCGCACTCGCAGCTTGAGACGCCGCCGAGGTCAACCACGCCGAATACGGAACGGCTGCGGCGGCCATCGCCGCGGATGCAGGACCCTGCCACGCGTGACCAGCCAACGCCGAGGTCACCGAGGAAAACGATCCCGCGGCCGCACTCAACTCATCGGCCAGCCCGTCCCACGCCGCAGCGGCCGCCAACATTGGCGCTGACCCGGCACCGGAGAACATCCGGGACGAATTGATCTCCGGCGGGAGCACCAAAAAGCTCATGACCGCGGTCCCTTCTCAGCAGCGAGCCCCGGGAGCCAAAGTGTGCCTTCGCTCGGGTTCACACGCAACCGCGACTGCGAGCGCTTGATCCCTGCGGTCCGGTCCGCAACGATCGTGCGGCGGCCGGGATTGGATTCCCGCCTAACGGGGTATGGGGCAGGCCGGAGAATGTACGTTGCTCCAGTGGCTGCTGAAGGTCTGATCAACGACGATCGAGGGGAGCAGTGATGAACTTTTCGGTGTTTCCGCCCGAGGTCAACTCGGTGCTCCTGCTTGATGGGCCGGGCCCGGGGCCGATGCTGGAGGCGGCGGCGGCCTGGGACGGGATCCGCAGTGAGTTGAGCGCGGCGGCAAGCGCATTCAGCTCCGTGACCTCGGACCTGGCCGGGCAGGCCTGGCAGGGCCCGTCGGCGGCGTCCATGACCAACGCGGCCGCCGGGTACGTGGACTGGCTGGGCGGGGCGGCCGCGCAAGCCGAGCAGTCGGCGGCCCAGGCGCGGGCGGCGGCCGTCGCCTACGAGGCCGCGCTGGCGACCATCGTGGACCCCGGGTCGATCACGGCCAATCGCGGCCAGCTGGTGTCGCTGGTGATGTCGAACCTGTTCGGCCAGAACGCGCCGGCGATCGCGGCGGCCGAGGCCGAATACGAGCAGATGTGGGCCCAGGA
>NZ_LZKL01000132.1 GCF_001668725.1 Mycobacterium sp. E787
CCGCACCAACGCCCGCGGCGAAACCGAATGGATCCCGCCCCCGCACCTGGACCGCGGGCAGCCACGCACCAACAGCTTCCACCACCCCGAACGATTCCTCCGCGATGGGGACGACGACGAACCCGATTGACGTCAGGAGCCGGTCAACACGTCGGCGCCGTCGTCCGTGATGTGGACGGTGTCGCGGCGGAACACGGTCCCGATGCCCTCTTGCCACACGTAACCGCTGATCGCCAGCACCATTCCCGCCTCGAGCTGGTCGTCTTCGGCTGCGGCAGAAAGGGTTTCGGACACAACGGGCGGATCGAAGCCGAGTCCCAACCCGTGCGCCACGGGCATGGGCGGCAGCGGCTCGCCGGCTTCCTCGTAGGCGCCGAGCAACCCCGCCGCCGGCGCGCCGGGCCGACAGGCGGCGATCATCCTGTCGTACAGCGCATCCGAGCGATCGAAGAGCTCCCGGAGCGCGCCGTTAGACGCATCGCCCGCCGGCCAGGTCCTCGCGACCTCGGCGACATACCCGTCGGCCAGCGCGCCGGTGGCGAGCGCCACCAGATCGCCGGCGCGAACGTCGGTGTGGCAGCGTCGCCACGGGTGATCCCGTGAGGTGACCCACGCGACGTCCTGGGTGGCCGGCGTGCTCACCCCGCCGGCGGCCATGGCCTCCAGGGCGGCCCCGGCCAGTTCCTGCTCGGAGACCCCGGGACGGAGCTCGGCAACGGCGGCGGCCAGCCCGCGCGCCGCCACGCGAAGCGCCGGGCCCATCGCGCTGATCTCATCGGGCGTCTTGATGCGGCGCGCCGTCCGCAAGGCCGGCTCGCCGTCGACGAGTTCGGCGCCGGGGAAGGCCTCGGGCAGCAACGCCGCGAAAGTCGGTGTGATGGCGTCGGTTCCGACCCGGCGAGCCGTCGCCGCACCGTCGATGTTCTTGAGCACCTCGATCAGCGTCATCGGGTTCCAGGCCAGCGCATAGAGGTGATCGCGGCCGATCTCGTCGGGGACGCCCTCGTCGTCGGTGCTGTTCAGGTAGATCTCGCCGGTGGCGCGCACCATCACGCACATCGGGCCGAACGGCCGCGTCCCGGCGATCCACAGCTGCGGCGCCCCGGTGACGTAACGAATGTTGGCCTGCCGCCCGAGCACCAAGATGTCGAGGTCATACGCGTCCATCTGCGCCAGCGCGCGCTCCCGACGCCCCGTCCGCAAGGGCAGAGGGTCGGGCAGGACCTCAGTCGCCATAGGGGGAGTAGGGGTAGTCGGTGATCGGCGTGTAGCCGTCCTCGGTGATCACCACGATCTCCTCACTGCGGTAGCCGCCCGTGCCGTCCTCCCACACCACCGGCTCGAGCACGAGCACCATGCCGGGCGGGAAGACGAAGTTGTCGTCGAACTCCTCGCCGAGATCCGTTCCGATCATCGGGGCCTCGGCGGGGTAGGTGCCGATGCCGTGGCCGAGATAGAAGTGCGGCAGCCACGGCTTGCGTCCACCGTCGGCGGCGATCGCCGCCCGCGCCAGATCGCCGGACGTCACACCGGCTTTCGTGACGGCGAGCACCTCGTCGAGAATGGCTCGCCACCGGCGGAACTGGTCCTGCTGCCGCGGCGAAGGCCGGTCGCCGACCAGCCAGGTTCGCCCGAAGTCCGAGCAGTATCCGGCGTAGCTGATGCTGATGTCGGTCCACAGCACGTCGCCGGCGGCCAATTCGCGAGCGGTGGGGAGCAGGGGCAACGCGAGATCGCCGTGGGTCGTCCACACACCGGCTTCCCGCGAGCTGGGCATCACCTGCCAGATGGCCTCCAGCATGTTGGTGGTGGCGCCCAGCTCGAAGGCGCGCCGAACCAGCTTGGCCGAGAGGTCGATCTGCCGCACCCCCGGTGCCAACGCCTCCTGCACGTCGGCCATGGCCTGCTCGGTGATACGGCAGGCGCGGCGAAGGCAGGAAATCTCGTCGCGCGTCTTGACCAACTGCGCCGCGCCCACCACGATCGCCGCATCCGACGGCGGGCCGGACGGAAACAGGGTGCCGCCCGCCCGGCGCATCGCGCCCGTGAGTTCGTCGACGGCCACGCTCGCGTTCCGCGGGATCAGGTCGGCCAGCTCGCGGGCGCAATCCCGCACGCCCTGGTCGAATTCGAGATAGACCGGGCCGTGCAGGTGGCCATCCGGCAGTGGTGGGGCGGAGGTTTCGGGGAACGCCCCGCGCCCAAACGGCAGGAACAGGTGCGGGTGTTCGTCGTCGGCCAGCACCACCGCCACCGGGCGCTCCACGTGTGACAGGCCCGCGTCGAGTAGCGGCCAACTGGTGCCCGTCGCGTACCCGACGTACCCGTTCATCAGCAGGATGAGCGCGTCGACGCCGTGGTCCGTCATCGCGGCTCGCAGCCGTGCGCCGGTCTCGGCGCGCATGCGCGCGAAGTCCGGCACGTCGGGGATGTCGAAGACCGAGCCGCGGGCGGTGAGTGAGTTCGTCATCTAAACGCCCAGAAACCTCTTGATGTTGCCGCTGACGACAAGGGCGGCGTCGTCGGGCCCGACGCGTCGACCACCGCCGCCAGCGACCGCTCGGAGTAGCCGAAGGTGCTCTCGTTGTGTGGGTAATCCGACGACCACATCACCTTGTCGATCCCGATCTCCTCGAGCTGGCCGAGCCCCAGACCGTCGACCATGAACGACGCGCACATGTGCTGCTCCCAGTAGTAGCGGATGTCGTGCTCCGGGTGGCCCTTGAGCATGTGCCGGTAGGAGGCCAGCACGTGCTCGGCGTCCTGCAGAGCCGTTGGCACCCAGGCGATTCCGCCCTCGAACCAGCCGACCCGCAGCCCGGGATGCCGGTCGAGGATGCCGCCGCCGTCCTCGTACCAGATCCGCGGTGCGTAGTCCTTCAGGTCGTCCGGGAAGCGCTCGTAGAAGATGTCGTCGGCGACCGAGATGTGGTTGTCGGCCGAGAACACCTCCGTGCCCGCGGGCAGGCCCGTGACGGATTCCGCTGCGCGGCCGCGGCGGTGCTTGGGTGCGCCGATGACGCCCTCGGGGTACAGGGTGCGGGCTCGGCCTGACATCGTCATCCCTGCGCTCCGGTCGAGGGGTACACAACGCCGGTGAGCCGTTCGGACAGTTGCCACAGGCGCCGCATGTCCGCCTCACTACGGGCCAACCGCGGGACGCCCGCGAATGTGACTCCGCCGCCGGCGGTTTCGTAGAACCCGCGCGGCCCGTAGTACGCGCCGCCCCGGGCATCCGGCGACGCCGCCGCATAGAGCGCCGGCTTGATGCCCTCGTCGACGTCGAGCCACATGAAGGGCAGCAGGCGCCAGGTAAGCCGGGTGAGCCGGGCCTGCAGCGTCGGCCTGTCCCGGCCGTACGAGGCGCCGCTGAGCAGGTTCGTCTTGCTCAACCCGGGGTGCGCCGCGCTGGACGTGACGGCCCAGCCGCCTGCGCGACTGCGCCGATCCAGCTCGATTGCGAACATCAGTTGCGCCAGCTTTGCCATTCCGTAGGAGCGCATGGGTTTGTAGCCATGTTGCGCGTTGGGATCGGTGAAGTCGAGACCGCGCTGCGTCGCGGCGATGCTGCTGACGGTCACCACGCGCGCACCCCTCGCCGCGCGCAGCAGGGGCAGCAGGCGCCCGGTCAGCGCGAAGTGGCCCAGATGGTTTGTGCCGAACTGCAATTCGAAGCCGTCCCGGGTTTCCAGGCGCTGCGGCGGTGTCATGACGCCGGCGTTGTTGATCAGGATGTCGATCGGGCGGCCCTGCGCGGTCAGCTCGTCACCGAGCGCCGCCACGCTTTTCAGCGACGACAGGTCGAGATGCCTGATGGCCAGCTTGGCCGCCGGCGCCGCCCGGCGGATCTCGGCGATCGCGGCTTCGCCCTTCGTCCGGCAACGGACCGCCAGGACGACGTCGGCGCCCGCGGTCGCCAACCGTTTCGCCAAGCCAAGGCCGAGGCCGCTGTTGGCGCCGGTCACGACCGCGAACCGGCCCGACAGGTCCGGTACCTCGAGGGTCAGATCGGGCTTCACCATGTCACGGGAAGCTCGTAGAGCCCGTAGGCCAGCGAGTCGTGTTTGAACGGCAGCTCGGCCAGCGGGACCGCGAGCCGCAGCGTCGGGATGCGGCGCAGCAGGGTGGGCAGCACGATCTGCAGTTCCATCCGGGCCAGCTGCTGGCCCACGCACTGGTGGCGGCCGTAGCCGAAGCCGACGTGCGGGCCGTCCTCGCGCCGCAGGTCAAGCCGGTCCGGCTCGCGGAATTGGCGGGCGTCCCAGTTCGCCGGCGCGACGTCGAGGATGATGCCCTCGCCGGCCCGGATGGTCTCGCCGCCGACCTCGATGTCCTCCACGGCGATGCGGCGCTGCCCGGTCTGGATGATGCTCAGGTAGCGCATCAATTCCTCGACCGCGGTGGCGATCGTCTTCGGGTCGTCGGCGTCGCACAGCACCGCCCGCTGACCGGGGTGCTCCAGCAGCGCCGCCACGCTCAGGCTCAGCATGTTCGCGGTGGTTTCGTGCCCGGCGATCAGCACGCCGAGGGCCAGCTGGGTGGCCTCGCGCACGCTGAGCTCTTCGGCGTTGACCCGCTCCGCCAGATCGGACACCAAATCCTCCGAGGGATCTTCGATCTTGGCGCGGACCAACTTGGCGATGTATTTGGCCAACGAGGCGGCGCCCTGGGCCGTGTCCTCCTCGGTCGCGTAGCGGCCGGTGCCGCGCTGCGCCTGCTCCTGGAAGAAATCCGCGTCCTCGTACGGCACGCCCAGCAGTTGACTGATGACCAGCGAGGGGACGGGCAACGCCACGGTGCTCACGACGTCACCGGGGTCGGGGCCGGCCAGCAGGGCGTCGATGCGATCGTCGGCGATCTGCTGCACGGCCGGCCGCAGCCCTTCGACGCGCTTGAAGGTGAACGGCTTGGACAGCATCCGACGGAATCGGGTGTGCTCTTCGGCGTCGGACGTGAACACGGAGCGCGGCCTTTTATGAACAGTCGCCAGCATCCCCTCGTTCCAGTGCGGATAACCCGGCAGGCGGTCGTCGACGCTGGTGCGCGCGTCCGTGAACAGTGCCCGTATCGCGTCATAGCCGTGAATCAGCCAGGGCGTGCTGCCGTCCCAGATCCGGACCCTGCTGAGCTGCTTGTCGGCGTTGAGCTCCAACACCTTTGGCGGCGGGGCGAAGGGGCAACCCGGCGCCCGCGTCATCGGAAAGTCGGGAACATCGGTGGCCGTCGAGGTCTGGGTCATCGGACTCCCCGGTTTTCCTTTGCCGGGCCCACATGGACCGGCGCGCGCCACAGACCGACGATCGCGTCGATCAGTCCCTCGCCGGCAACGGGCCAGCTCGACCGCGACCGCGGCCCGTGCTCGGCCAGCGCGCCCTCGTGCTCGGCGCAGGTGTGCATCAGGAGGTTGCGGACCATCGCGATGCGCTCGAAACGCACCCGCTTGGGCAGCTCGGGAAGGCAGCGGGTGATGCCGTCGATCGTCTGCACCAGCCGCGGCGAAGTGAGCGCGTCCTTGGTGACGACGTGCCGATAGGTGGGGTCGGCCATCGCCTGTGCGGCGAACCGTGCATACCAGCTGGGGGTGCCCAGGGCGGCCAGGTGGTCGGTGAGGGGGCGCACCAGCGCACCCACCCAGTCCCGTAGCTCGGTCGAATCGCCCACGTCGGCCAGCATCTGCGCGCGCAGCTCCTCGATCGGCTCGCGGTGCTTGCTCTCGATCGCCCGGAGCAACTCGGTCCTCGTCCCGAAGTGGTAGCACGCCGCGGCGTTGTTACCCTGCCCCGCGGCCTCGCTGATCTGCCGGTTGGACACCGCGTACATGCCGCGCTCTGCGAACAGCACCTCGGCGGCGGACAGGATCGCCTCCCGGGTGCCCATCGACCTCACCGAGCGTGCCATCCGGTCGGCGTTCACCGCCTCAGTGAACACCGCGCCCCGAGTTAAATCAAGCAATTTATTTAATGTCGCCCGGCCTGACGCGCTTCCTTGCCCGCACTTCGTCCGCAGATTCACCGGGTCGCCACCGCGGCCGCGCCGAAACGGCTGGCGCGGAATAGGGTACGGATGTGAATCCGCTTCAGCGGGTGGCGCGCAACCCGACCGCCTACCGCTGGCTGGTGTTGCGCGGCCGACCGGTCGCCGAAGGAGCCGAGGCGTTGCTCCGGTTCGCCAGCAAGGGACGCCTCGGCGTCCTGGACCTGACCGGCCTGCCCAACGTGCAGGTCACCACCTCAGGGCGCAAGACGGGCCTGGCCCGCACGGCCACCGTGCAGTGCGTGCCCACCGGCGACGGGCTGATAGTCGTCGGCTCCAACTGGGGTCTTCCCCGCCACCCGTCCTGGTCGGCGAATCTCAAAGCGACAGAACGGGTCACGGTGCGCATGCGCGGTCACCGGTTCACCGCGACCGTGCGGTTGCTCACCGGGGAGGAGCGCGACGAGGCCTGGGCCACGGTGGTGCGGCACTGGCCGAACTATCAGATCGCGCAGGACCGCGCCGAGCGCCGCCGGTTTCGGCTCTTCCTTCTCACGCCGACGCCATAGCTGTTCAGCCGGCGAGGGCGGCGCGACACCCCATCAATCCGCCGACCTGTGCGGGCCCGTCGACCCGGGAACGATCCGGTGATGTCGCCGACGGCATGCGGAAGCGTGACAATGAACGCCATGACGCCGACCACGGCATCGTGGGGTAAACGCGATGACATGATCGTGCGCACACACCATCCCTACAACGCCGAACCTCCTCCCGCGGTTCTGGCCGGCAGCGACATCACCCCGATCGACGCGTTCTACGCCCGCAATCACGGGCGGTTTCCCGACATCGCGCCGCAGCAGTGGCGGCTGGCAGTCGACGGGCGGGTGGAAAGGCCGCTCGTCGTGACGTACGAACAGTTGATCAGCGAATTCGATCAACACGATCTGGTGGCCACGCTGGCATGCGCCGGCAACCGGCGCGACGAGTTGCTGAGGGTGCGGCCCATACCGGGGAAAGAGCCCTGGGCGCACGGGGCGATCTCCACCGCCCAGTGGCGCGGGGTCCGGCTGGCCGACGTCCTGGCGGCCGCGGGAGCGCATCGCGAAGACGGGCTGCACGTCGCCTTCCAGGCGTCGGACATCGCCGAGGAGGCGAGGCCCGTCCAGCCGTACGGCGGCTCCATTCCGCTGACCAAGGCCATGTCGCACGAAGTGCTGCTCGCCTGGCGGATGAATGCCGAACCCCTTCCGCGCGCCCACGGCGGACCGGTGCGGGTGGTGGTTCCCGGCTACATCGGTGCGCGCAGCGTCAAGTGGGTCTCCGCGATCACTGTGCGGCGCGGGCCTTCGGAGAACTACTTTCAGGCGCACGACTACCGCATCCTGCCGGCGGAGGCCGACACCGACAGCGTCGCCGCGGGGGAGGGCATTTCGCTGTCGTCCCTGGCGCTCAACTGCGACATTTTGGACCCGACCGACGGCGACCGGGTGCCGCGGGGCCGGCTGACCATCCGCGGTTACGGGATCGCCGGGGACGGCCGCCGCGTCGAGCGGGTCGACGTATCGCTCGACGAGGGACTCACCTGGCGGCAAGCCGTGCTGCACCCCGCAACCGGCAGATGGTCGTGGCGGCCGTGGTCGCTCGTCGCCGACGTCGCGCCGGGACCGTTGCACATCACCGCCCGCGCCTGGGACGAGACCGGTGCCGCGCAGCCGGAATGGCCCGCACCGCTGTGGAACCCGCGCGGGTACGGCAACAACGCGTGGGCGCGCGTCGCGTGCCGCGTGATCTGAGGCGGTCGCTAGGTGCCGTTGGACTTTTCGAGGTGCGCGATCTCGCCGCCCCACACCGATTGGGCACCCGCGTCGCCGGTGCGGTAGACCTGGACCATGGACGAAACGCTGACGGCCACAACGATTATCGCGACGATGACCCGGGTGGCCGTCCTGCGGTTGTCGGAGCGTCGTTCGATGAAGCGCAGCAAGACGAGCCCGACCGCCACGACCAGCAGCGCGGCGGCGAAGTAGACCATCGTGCCGCCGCGTTCGGCGTGTTCTTGCAGGATGGGGCTGGGCTTTTTCCTCAGGTCGTAGAGCCATTCGCCGGCGTTGATGGTGATGGGCGTTATCACCATCGTGGCAATGGCCAGCACCAGCGTCAGCCACAGCAGCTGTCCCCGTCGGGCGGCGGGCCACAAACCGCAGACAATGTCGAGCAGGGCGGTCAGCGGTACGAGCACCACTACGAGATGCAGCCACAGGGCGTGCGCCGGCAGGCCGTTTACGACGTTCATAAACCCCCTCGGATTGTCGTGGCAGCCACGGGGCTCAGCCGCCGAGCCCCTTCTTGACGGCCGCATCTTGCTTCTGCGCCACGTCGGTGACGAAGTCCTGTGGCGGAAGCGAGTCCACCGGGCCGTCGAACTCCAGCGTGACGAACGCCCGGCCCTCGGTGAACATCAAGACCAAGACGCCCTTGGAGTTGTCCGGCGAGTTCCCGGTCAGCGTCGTTCCGCCGGTCCCGACGTTGAACGGATCCGTTTTAGGGTTTTTGACGTTGCCGCCTTGTGCACCCTTTGCCGCGTTCAGCGCGTTCGTGGCGGCTGCCGGGTCCGGGAGCACCTGGATGGTGTCCTTGATGACGTGGCTGCCGTCGTCGGTCTTGAACGTGGTCGCGACGCCCGGCTGACCGTTGGGGTTGTTGGTCGGCGGGCTGCCGGTGAACTGGATCGGAGCGTCGATGTCCGTCGCCTGGATCAACAGGCCGGAGTACTCACCCGGCTGCCC
Source organism: Mycobacterium sp. E787 (assembly GCF_001668725.1). Classification (GTDB taxonomy): domain Bacteria; phylum Actinomycetota; class Actinomycetes; order Mycobacteriales; family Mycobacteriaceae; genus Mycobacterium. The sequence goes on from NZ_LZKL01000132.1 coordinate 8,760, forward strand.
CGGCGCCGGGGATTTCGCCGCCGGGCTGCTGCCATTCGTCGCCGCGCCGGACGAGCCGGGCTGCGACGTCTGTGACGTCGAAGTGGTCGGCTTGCCGCCGCAGCCGGCCAGCGCCACGGTCAGCGCCGTCGCCGCCGCGAGACCCGCGACAAACGTCCGAGAAACCCTCATGGCATCGCGCTCCTTCCAGGCTGACGCCGGCGACGCAGTCGACTCGTTTCCGAATCGCACAGTACATCGCCGGGCCTGGCCGAAGGCGCCGCCGGGCCGGGGGCGGCGACCGAACGGCTATTCCAGCTGATCGCGCAGGCAGCGCAGCGTGTTGGCAAGGATGCGAGAGACTTGCATCTGCGACACGCCGATGCGCTCGGCAATCTGGCTTTGGGTCATCGATTCGAAGAACCGCATATGCAGCACCTGGCGCTCGCGCTCGGGGAGCGCGCCCACCAGGGCCCGCACCGCCTCACGGTTGGTGATGTGCTCGATTTGCGGATCGATGGCGCCCACCGCGTCGGCCACCAGCCGGGATTTGCCCGAGCCGTCCGCGCCCAGGGGTGCGTCCAGGGAGTCGAGCCGGTAGGCGTCGCCTGCGACGAGGCATTCGACGATTTCCTCGCGCGGGACTTCGAGCACCTGGGACAGCTCCCCGGCGGTGGGGGCGCGACCCAGCTTTTGCGCCAAATCGCTTGTGGTCCTGCTGATTTGGACGTGCAGCTCGCGCAACCGCCGCGGCACCCGCATGCCCCAGCTGTAGTCGCGGAAGTAACGCCGAACTTCGCCCATCATCGTGGGCACGGCGAACCCGATGAAGCTGGGTCCTTTGTCCGGGTCGAACCGGTTGACGGCATTCATCAGGCCCAGGCGCGCGACCTGTATCAGGTCGTCGAGACCTTCGCCGCGGCGGGCGAAGTGGCTGGCCACATGGTCCGCCAGAGGCAGGCACCGCGCGACGATGCGCTCGCGCTGCCGGCAGTACTCGTGGGACTCGCCCGGCAATTGGCGCAGCACGATGAACATCTCGACAACGTCGTCGTAGGAATCGTCCGTGCTGGCTGATCTTGCTGGGCGGGGGGCGGTTGCGACGTCGGTCATCGGCTGAATCGCGTCGCGGCGACGCAACTCGCAGTGAAAAGCTGCGTGTACGAAGGGATTTTCATCTCGGCCCACTTCCTATGGGTCACGTGCAGCGGGGCATCGCAACTATGCGCACAGTCGCCTCCGCCGCACTTCTATCCGCGGGACGAGTCGATGATCAGCGCACGTGGCTACAACGGGAGGGGTAGACGGTGCCGAAATCGCCGGCGCCACGTCAAGCCCAACAGCCGTGCGGGCTGATGACCGCTTTGAGCTAAACGGCGACCTGTCCAAAACGGACTTCACTGTCGACTATACGCCCCCCGAAGACTCTGCGAGTTCGCGCGCATCACGGCGGCGAAGGCGAATGGTCGGTTTCTGCCGAGCGGGCCGACGAGTGGGCCGCGACCAGGTTGCCGCCGGTCCGGCGCGGTTCCTCGGTTTCGTGTCGCTGGGTACTGTTCGCCCCATGTCTGTGACCACCACGGCCGACGCCGATGGGTAGCCCGAACCTGCTGGCCGGCCGCGGTGTGGTGGTATCCGGCGGCAGCCGCGGCATCGGACGCGCCGTCACCGAACTGCTGTGCGAACTGGGAGCCGGTGTCGTCGTCAACGGCCGCGATGCCGAGGCGGTGGCAGAGACGGTCGCCGCGGTCAAGGACGCCGGGGGCCGCGTCCGCCCGGTCATCGGGGCCGCCAACGACGAGGGCGTGGCCGCCGCGCTCATCGGCGAATGCCTGAATTCCTTCGGCCGACTGGACGCCCTGGTCAATTGCGCCGGCATCGCCGAGCCCGCCGGCTCGTCGATCCTGAATGTCACGCCGGCGGAATTCGACGGCCTGATCGGCGCGCACCTCGGCACGGTGTTTCACACCTGCCGGGCCGCCGCGCCCGTCATGGCCGCCCAAGGGCACGGGACGATCATCAACACCGGCTCGGTGGCGTTTCTCGGTGACTACGGCGGAACCGGCTACCCCGCGGGCAAAGGCGCCGTCAACGGACTGACGATGGCCATCGCGGCGGAGCTGAAGCCGCATGGTGTGCGGGCCAACGTGGTGTGTCCCGGCGCGCGGACGCGCCTGTCGACCGGCTCCGAGTACGAAAAGCACATCGCCGATCTGCACCGGCGCGGACTGCTGGACGAGATGACGATGCGAGCCTCGTTGGACAGCGCTCCGGCCGCGTTCGTGGCCCCGCTCTACGCGTACCTCGCCAGCGACCTGTCGCGCGGCGTGACGGGCCAAATCTACGTCGCCGCGGGCGGATTCGTCGGCAGCTTCGACCGGCCGGCGCCGCGCGTGCTCGCGTACCGCGACCATCACGACGCCCAGCCGTGGTCGGTCGAGGAGCTGCACGGGATGCTCGGCTCGCCGGCGACCGCCTGAGCCGCGCATGGCGGCGTGAACCGACCGGCCGCCGCCTACGTATCCACTTAAGTGACGAGCGGCGGGGCCTTCGCGTCCGGCTACCGGGGTCCGGAGCCATCGGGGCGGGTTACGAAGAGGACGGCGACCGCACTGCGGGTCGTGGTCATCGGCGCCGGCGTCAGCGGCATCTCCGTCGCCCGGGGGCTGCTGCGCGACGGCCATGACGTCACGGTCTTCGATCGGCGCAACGACATCCGCCCGGGCGGCGGCGCCGTGACGATCTGGTCCAACGGCGACGCGGTGCTGCGCCAGCTGGGCGTCGACATGGACGGGGCCGGCCAACTGCTTTCCCGCGTGCGGGTGGTGACGTCGCGCGGGCGCCGGCTGGCGACCCTGGACGTGACCGCGATGGCGAACCGGCTGGGCGCACCCGTGCGGATGGTTCCCCGCCGCGTCCTGCTGGAACGGTTGTTGGAAGGCTTCCCGCTCGACCGCATCCGGAGCCGTGCGCGTGCCGTCGGCGTCGCCGCCACCCCCAGTGGTGCCGAAGTCGAGTTCGAAGACGGCGGCGTCGCGCGTGCCGACGTGGTGATCGGCGCCGATGGTCTGCATTCGGTGCTCCGCGACGCGGTCGGCGCGCCGGCCGCCGAACCGACCGGCTGGTGCAGCTGGCAGGGGCTCCTCGCGGTTCCCGAGCTCGCCGGCACGCGCGTGGCGACGATCGCCGTGGGCGCGCAGGGAAACGCCGGCGTCTGGCCGGCCGGCGGTCCGGAGGTGCAGTGGTGGTTCGACCTGCCATGGTCCTACGACTTCGTCAGGCCGCGGCACCCGCTCGAGGTGATTCGGTCCACTTTCGCCGGCTGGTCCGACGCCATCGACCTCGTCCTGGGCAAACTGAGCGACCACGACCTGCTGGATTCGCCGTACCCCCATTTTCGGCATCCCGTCGCCCCGGCCCGGGCCCCCGGTCCGCTCACGTTGCTCGGCGACGCCGCCCACACCATGCCCCCCACCCTCGCCCAGGGCACCAACCAGGCGCTGCTCGACACCATGGTGTTGTGCAAGGCGCTGTCGCGGGTCCGCGGCGATGCGAACGACGTTTCCAACGCGCTGCGCCGATACGAGACGACCCGCCGCCGCCGCGTCGCGGCGGTGTCGCGCGTGGCGTCAGTGCAGATAGCCCACAGCGAGAACGTGCTGCGGCCGGCGGCGTTGCTCCCGGACCGGCTACACACCTGGCTGCTCACCGCGTTCCTGCAGTTGACGAGTCACCGCCGGGTGTCGGCGGAGATCGATCGGAACCTCGCCGCCGCACCCCCCGTCACGTCGGGCCGCCGGTGAACGCGCCCGCCACGACCGATCTGAGCCCGGCGCGGGAGGCCGGCGGCCCGGTGCGCGTGCGCGCGGATCTCGACGCACCCTCGCGCTGGCGATGGCTCGTCAAGTGGTGCGTGCTGGCGGTGCCGCACTACCCGATATTGATACTTCTGTATTCGGTGTATCCGCTGCTGACGATCGCCGCCGGTGTCGCGATCCTGTGCACCGGGCGCTATCCGCGCCCACTCTTCGACTTCAACGTGGGGGTGCTGCGCTGGTCCTGGCGGGTGATGAACTACCGATTTCCGATGAACAGCACCGACAAGTACCCGCCGTTCGCGCTGGCGTCGCGTCCCGACTATCCCGGCGACCTGGTGGTCGACTACCCCGAGCGGCTGACGAACTCGGCGGTGCTGGTGAAGTGGTGGCTGCTCGGGCTGCCACAGATCCTGCTGTGCTGGGCGATGGAGCCACTGCTGCAGGTGCTTTGCGTGATCTCCGCGGCGTGGCTGCTGTGCACGGGATCCGTGCACCCCGGCATGTTCGACCTCTTGATGGGGATCGTTCGGTGGCGCTACCGGGTGGCGGTGTACGTATCGTTGATGTCCGACGAATACCCACCGTTCCGGCTGGATCAAGGTGGTCGATAACGCGCGAAAATCCTTTCTTCCCTTACGTATACCGGTTCGGTCAGCCGGTTTTCGACCGACTCTTCTACAATCGGTATCGCCGCGCGGCGATCGCACACGCGACCGGCCGGCTGCTGATGGTCGGTCTGGGGCCGGGGACGGACCTGAAGTTCGTGCCCCCCGCGGTGACGTCGGTCGCCGCCGTGGAGCCCGTGGCGGCCTTCCGGCGGATGGCGTCCCGCCTCGCCGACCGCCACGGCATCGCTGCCCAGATCGTCGAGGGGACGGGGGAGGCAATCCCGTTCCCGGACAACACTTTCGATTCGGTCCACATCGGGCTGGTGTTGTGCTCGGTCGGCGATGTGGCGGCCACGCTGGGTGAGATTCGGCGGGTGCTCGTCCCCGGGGGCAGGTTGGTGGTCCTCGAACACGTCCGCGGCGAGGGCGCCACGGGTCGGCTCCAGGACCTCGTCGCAGGGCCGTGGTCCTGGCTCGCCGCCGGCTGCCATCCGAACCGCCGCACCGTCGACGCGATCGCCGCGGCCGGCTTCGATACGACCGCGTTGCGCCGCATCCGGACCCCGGTGCCGTTCCCCTGCAAGCCGCATCTGCACGGATTCGCCACCGCTATGGATGGCAACGCCTGAATCGGCGTGATCGGTTGGGATGCGCTATCTCTCGCCGTCTCGGTCGATTGTGTGGCCGGCGGTCTTGTCACTCGCTCAACCGCATTGATCATTTGTTCGCGTCGGGGCTAGGCCGATTCGTCATCGGGTTATACGCTCGTTCAAGTAAGCCCGGTGAGCCACGCGGCGTCCGGGTCTTGCCCCTCACGGTGGTGGCCCATCGAGCGATCTCACCTGACGCGGGTCAGGTGATCAGTTCGCAGCGCGGGTGATCGGGGCAGGAAATGTCATTTGTCATGGCGGCGCCGGATTTGGTGGCGACGGCGGCCAGGGATCTGGAGAACATCAAGTCGATGCTCAGCGAAGCCAAGTCGGCCGCGTCGGGCCCGACGACGGCATTACTGCATGCTGCCGAGGACGAGGTGTCGACGGCCATCGCGGCGTTGTTCGGCACGCACGGCAAGGCATTTCAGGCGCTGAGCGCGCAGGCGGCGGCGTTTCATGAGGAGTTCGTGCAAACGTTGAACTCCGCTGCGGGCGCGTACGCGAGCACCGAGGCCGCCAGCGTCGCTCCGTTGCACACCATGCCAGCCGGGCTGTTGGCGTCGGCCGCGAGCACCGGCCTCGCCGATATCGCCGGACCGTACCAAACGCTGTTCGCCAACACGGCCGCCAATCTGCAGACACTCGCAAGTGCCATAGCCGCTAACCCGGCGCCCTTCTTGCACCAGTTCATCCTCAACCAAGTCCGCTACGCGCAGGAGATTGCCGCGGGCGTCCAATACGTGTTGCAGAATCTGCCCGCCGTGTTGGCGAGCGTGCCGGCCAACATTCAGGCGCTGCTGGCCTTCAATCCGCTGCCGGTCATCCAGCAGTTCATTGCCCACCAGCTGACCTACGCCCAGATCGTCGCGACATCCCTGCAGAACGCGGCCCGCGACTTCGTAGTCGGCCTGGAGCAATTACCGGCGGCCTTCCAATCCGCCGTCCGGGCCCTCATGGCCGGGAACCTCGGTGGCGCGGTGCACGACATTGCGCAGGGCTTCCTCGGTCTGTTCTTCACCGGCTTCGATATCACCGAGACCGGCGATCCCCTGGTCGCCCCGGGGCTCACCCTCACCGTTACCCCGACGGGCACACTGGGAGACCTGTTACCCATCCTCGCCATTCCCGGGATGATGGCCCAGAACCTCACCAATCTGCTGCCGGCCGGCTCCATCCCGGCGCAGGTCTCGCAGAACTTCACCAACGTGATCGATACGCTCACGGACACGTCTATCAACGCAACCGCGCTACTCGGGCTCGGGACGTCCGGTCTCAGTGCCACCCTCACGAGCGACATCGGGCTGCCGGCGGCGCTTCTCATCGACGCTGTGGGCGCGCCCGTCAACGCATTCGACGCGATGTCTGCCAGCGCATCGCAGTTCGCCGGCGAGCTGCAAACAGGCAATCTCACCGGCGCGATCGCCACACTCATCGACGCTCCGGCCGTCGTCACCAACGGCTTCCTCAACGGAGAGACGACCCTACCGCTGTCAATCCCCTTGCCGGACTTCACCACAAACCTCGGCCCACTGCCCTTCGGGGGCACCCTATCGTTGACGAACGGCAACGCCGACATCAACATTCCGCTCGATGGCCTTCTCGTACCGCAAACCCCGATAACCGGGTCGGTCACCGGAACCGCGACGGGCACTGGTCTTGCGGGTATTGCTGCCGCGGCCCTCGTCAACACCCAACTCCCGCTGAACGTTGACGTTCTGGGCACGCCGACCAGCGGGCTCATCACCGCGCTCCTTGTCTACGCTCCCGAGCAACTCGCGCTGGCGATCACACCTGCCGGGTAGTCCGTTGAACTTTCCGGGTGCCCATCTCGTGTAGCCGTACACGGGGCGTGTCGGCGGTGCTGACGCCGCCGGCAATCGTCGCGGACCGTCGAGGAATGGACTGTCGTGATGAACTTTTCGGTGTTGGCGCCCGAGATCAACTCGGCGCGGATGTTCGCTGGCGCGGGTTCGGCCCCGATGTTGGGCGCGGCCGCCGCTTGGGACGCGCTGGCCTCCGAGTTGGGGTCCGCGGCGTCGTCGTTCTCGTCGGTCACGTCGGGCCTGACGGGCCAGGCGTGGCAGGGTCCGGCCTCGGAGGCGATGGCGGCCGCGGCGGCCCCGTATGCGGGCTGGTTGAGCGCGGCGGCGTCCGGGGCGACCGGGGCCGCCGGCCAGGCCCGCGCGGTGGCCGGTGCCTTCGAAGCCGCACGGGCGGCGACGGTGCACCCGCTACAGGTGGCGGCCAACCGAAATGGGTTGGTGCAGTTGGTGTTGTCTAACCTGTTCGGGCAGAACGCTCCGGCGATCGCTGCGGTCGAGGCCGAGTACGAGCAGATGTGGGCCCAGGACGTGGCCGCCATGGCCGGCTATCACGCCGGCGCCTCCGCCGCGGCCGCGCAACTGCCCGAGTGGCAGCAAGCGGTGCACGGCTTGGCGAGCCGGCTCGCCACGGCGCTGGGCCTCGGCCCGGTGACCAACCCCGTGCCCGGCGACCCCGACTTCATGAGCCAGACGACCGGGTTCGGCGGATTGGTGTCGAACACTTCCGTCGCCGACCCCGACGACAACAACTTCGTCGCGACCAACATCACCAGCCCGTTGTTCACGGCCGCGGTGACCTCCGGCGCCGAGCCGACGCTGGGACTGGGGGCGCCCGGGCAGACGATCTTGACGTTCCAGAGTCCGGTCGCTCCGTTCTTGAACAGTTCGATCGCCCTGCCCGTGACGGATCCGTTGGCCCCGCTGTTCACCGCGCTGCTTCCGCTCGGCTTCTGAGTTCCGGCGCGGGTGACCATTCCGCCTATTCCGCGCTCACGGCCTCGATGATGTTGAGGCGGGCCGCGCGCCGGCCCGGCGGCAGCGAGCCGAGCAGGCTGAGCGTCAGGGCGCCGAGGCAGAAGCCGACCGCCGTCCAGCCCGGGTGAAACGCGACCCGGAAATTCATCATGTCCCCGCTGACCAGGCTGAACAGCCACTGGTCGGCAAACCCGAACATCAGCCCCGACACGCCACCGATGACGCCGATGCCCATCGCCTCGGCCAGCACCATGGCCAGCGTGAACCGACGACTGGCGCCCATCGCCCGCAACACACCGATTTCGCGACGCCGTTCCAGCACGGACAGGGTCAGGGTGTTCAGCAACGCCACCGCGGCCACGCACGCGACGATGATCCACACGGCATTCGCGATGAACATGCTCTGGCGCATCGGGGCCTGTAGGCCGGCCAGCTTGGTGCGACCGTCGTAGACGTAGTTCGGCGCCGGCACCACGCCCCGGACCTCCGCCAGCAGGCGCCGGGTGTCCGCGCCCGGCGCCGCGGCGATTTCGAGCGTCGTCGCCACCGGGCGGTCGAACCAGGCGCGCATCTGATCGAGGCCCATCCCGATCGTGCCGATGACCGTGGAGAAGTAGGGGACGAGGGCCAGCACCCGCGCCGCACGCGCTCCGTGCGGTGTTTGCATCCGCAACTGGCCGCCGACCCGAACGTGCAGGGTCGCGCCCAGGTTCTGCGAGAGCACCACGCCCCGGCCGGCGAGCACGTCGTCGCGAGCACGCTCGTCGAGCGCGCGGTACAGCGGATCGGCCGTTCCAGCGGCGAACCCGTCGAGCATGACGCGGGTGCCGCCCACCTCGGCGAAGCCGAGCGCGCCCTCGGTGACGCGACGTACGCCGGGCAACGCCGTGACCGTCTCCGAAATGCCTTGTGGCAGAGCGTCGGTGGGAAACCCGTCGGGGGCGTTGGCGCTCACCCACACCGGAACCTCGGCGACCGGGGCGAAGATGCCCCGCGCGGACCGGATCATGTCGGCATTGGTGCCGGTGATCGTGACGGTGGTGACCACGGCGATGAGCACCGTCATCACGGTCGCCCACACCCGTCGCGGCGCGCGCTCGATGGTGGCGGCCGCGAGCGCACCGACGGAGCCGAAGGCCCGGGCCACGCCGGCGGTGGCGCTGACAACTGGCACGGTGAGCGCGAAGCCGAGCGCTATCTCGGCGGCGAACACCGCGGAGACGGCGGCAAAGGTGGGGGCGCCACGCTCGTTGAGCACCACCGCGATGGACACACCGAAGACCGCGATCGCCGCCACCCCGCTGGTGATCCGCAGCCACCGCGTCACGCGGTCGGCGGCCGAAACCCCCACGGGCGCCAACGCCTCGATGGGGGCGACCTTGTACACCTGCCGCGCCGCCATCGCCGACGCCACCACGCTGGTGAGCGCCGTCACCGCGACGGCCGCCGGGATGGCGTAGCCCGGCAGCCAGTACTCGATGCGGGCTTCCAGCCCCTGGGTCATGGCCGGAGGCAGTCGGCCAATCGCGATGTGGCCCAGCGCTATTCCGATGGCCGACCCCAGGGCCCCGCCGACGACCCCGAGTATCGCCGCCTCCGCGAGCATGTCGCGGACGATGGTGGCGCGCCGGGCGCCCAGGGCACGCAGCAGCGAGATGGCGGGGCGGCGCTGGCTGATCGCCATCGTCATGGTGGTGTAGATCAAAAACGCGCCGACCATCAGCGCAACCATGGCGCCCATCAGGGCCATGTAGTTCATCAGCTTGACACCGTCGCCGGCACGCGTAGCCCGCATGCCGGGGTCGGCGACGATGGCCCGGCCGTTCACCGCGCGGGTGACGGCCGCGCGCACCTGGGCGAGGTCGGCGCCGGGCTCGGTGGTGATCAGGATCGAGTCGAGCTGGCCCTGCCGCCCGGTGACGTTCTGCGCCAGGGCAAGTGGAGCGAGGACGTAGTGCCCGCCGTTGAGGGCCGCGGCCTGCCTGCCGGTGAGCACCTCGCCGACCGTCACCGGGGCCGAACCAAGCGTGAACGTGTCACCCTTGGCGTGACCGACGCCGGGACCCACCCGGACCGCGTTCGGCGACAGCCGCCCCGGCGCGCCGTCGTCGACCCCGCCTTTCAACGCGTCCTTCAGGGCTCCGCCCAGCGCGGCGAGGCGGTCGTCGGCACCGAACAGCAGGACCGGCCCCGACGGTGTCGACGCCGTCGTCCGGATCATCGGCGCCGCGGTCGCCACGCCGGGAACGGCGGCCACGTCGGCGGTGACCGTGTCGGGAAACCCGGAGTCGGTGATGCCCGACACTTCCAGTGAGGCGACGCCCGCGATCCCGTCGGCGAGCCGATTGACCGATCCGGTGATCGAGCCGAAGATGCCGAAAACCGCGACCAGGTACATGGCCGACACGGCCATCACGGCGATCGACGCGATCGTGCGCCGGCGGTGCACGGCAAGCTCGCGCAGGCTGAACAGGCGCAGCCGGCTCGCCGCGGCGCCGATCACGGAACCCGGTGTCACACCGGGACCGCCAGCCGCTCATCGGAACTGATCCGGCCGTCCTGCAGCATGATCACGCGATCGGTCGCGTCTGCCGCCTCCGCGTTGTGGGTCACCATCACTACCAGCCGGCGGCGGCCCGGATCGTGCGCGACCTCGCCGAGCAGCGCCAGGATCGACGCCCCCGTTGTGGAGTCGAGGTTCCCGGTCGGTTCGTCGGCGAGGATCAGGGGTGGATCCATCATCAATGCGCGCGCCACGGCGACCCGCTGCATCTGGCCGCCCGACAGCTCGGCGGGCCGGTGCTCGGTCCGGTTGCCCAGCCCCACGCGGCCCAGCAGCCGAATGGCGTCCGGTTTGGCCCTGCCCAGCCGGACGCCGTCGAGCAGCTTCGGGACCGCGACGTTCTCCCACGCCGACAGCGTCGGCAGCAGGTTGAAGAACTGGAAGACGAAGCCGACCCGGCGGTGGCGGAACGCCGACTGCTGCTCATCGCTGAGGCGGCCGATCTCGTCGCCGTCGAATTCGATGGACCCCGAATCGGGCGAGTCGAGGGCACCGAGCAGATGCAGCAGGGTGCTCTTGCCCGCCCCCGAAGGCCCGACGACCGAGACGAAGTGCCCGCCGTCGAGGCGCAGCCCGATCTCGTCGAGCGCGCGCACGGACTGACCGCCGACCCGGTACTCGCGCACGACGTCGCGAAGCTCGATGGTCAGCGGTCGGTGCGTCGTAGCACCGCAGGTGTCGATCCGTCCGGACATGATCCTCCCGCGCGTCGCACTCGTCAGCGCACGCACCGCCCCACACAGACCGTGCCCCCGAGGCGCTGGTATCGGAGATAACGAGGCCGCGCCCCGATCGGTTCACTCCGCTTGCGTCTCGTGGGCGGCGATGGCCGAAAGGGATGTTTAACTTTCGCGGCGTCCGGGGAAATCCGACGGTTCCTGAGGGGCGCGCGCCGCACCCGGGGGCTTATTGCGGCCTGTTTCGGAGCGGGCCGGTGATACCACGCCACGGTCATCAACAATTAACGCGTAAAGATTTGTTAAGCAGTGGATGTCCGCATTTTCGCTACCTAAACTCTGTGGGGTTAGGCGGGGATTTACAGGTCACTAGTCGGGCGGGCGGCTATGGAACGACTCAGCGGACTTGACGCATTCTTTCTCTATTTGGAGACGCCGACGCAGCCGTTGAACGTGTGTTGCATTTTGGAGTTGGACACGTCCACGATGCCGGGCGGCTACACCTACGGGCGCTTCCGCGCCGCGGTGGCCAAACGCGTGGCCGCGATGCCGGAATTTCGCATGAAGCTCGCCGATACGCAGCTGAACCTGGATCACCCGGTGTGGGTGGATGACGAGGACTTCCGCCTGCGACGACACTTTCGGCGCATCGGGGTGCCGGCGCCCGGGGGGCGCCGCGAGCTGGCCGACATCTGTGGCTATATCGCCGGGCTTCCGCTTGATCGCGATCACCCGCTGTGGGAGATGTGGGTGCTGGAAGGCGGTGCCCGCACGGGCGCGGTGGCGGTGATGCTCAAGGTCCACCATGCGGTGGTCGACGGGGTCGCCGGCGCGAATCTGCTGGCCCAGCTGTGCACCCTGGAGCCCGACGCGCCGCCACCACAGCCGGCGTGCGGCGCCGGCCGCGGTAATTCGCTGCAGATTGCCGCGAGCGGACTGATGGGTTTCGCATTGCGGCCATTGCGGCTCGCGACCGTGGTGCCGGCGACAATGCTGACCCTGGCGCAAACGATGCTTCGCGCGCGCGACGGCCGCACCATGGCCGCCCCGTTCACGGCACCCCCGACGCCGTTCAATGGCGCCGTGAGCCGGCACCGCAACATCGCCTTCACCCAGCTGGACATGCGCGACGTCAAGCGCGTCAAGGACCGGTTCGGCGTGACGGTCAACGACGTGGTCGTGACCCTCTGCGCGGGGGTGCTGCGGCGGTTCCTGCTCGAGCGCGGCGAGCTGCCCGACCAGCCGCTGGTGGCCACCGTGCCGGTGTCGGTGCACGAGAAGTGCGACCGACCCGGCCGCAACCAGACCACGTGGATGTTTTGCCGGGTGCCGAGCCAGATCGGCGATCCGGCCGAACGCATCCGTGCCACCGCGGCGGGTAATGCCGCCGCGAAAGACCACACCGCGGCCATCGGGCCGACGCTGCTGCACGACTGGACCCAGTTCGGCGGACCAACCATGTTCGGTGCGGCCATGCGGATCCTCCCGCACATCCCGATATCGCACAGCCCCGCGTACAACCTGATCCTGTCGAATGTGCCCGGCCCGCAGAACCAGTTGTATTTCCTGGGCTGCCACGTGGACAGCATGTATCCGATGGGCCCGATCATCGGCAGCGCGGGCCTGAACATCACCGTCATGTCGCTCAACGGGGACCTGGGGATCGGCATCATCGCCTGTCCCGACCTGCTGCCCGACCTGTGGGGCATCGCCGATGCATTTCCCGACGCGCTCAAGGAACTGCTGGAATGCGGAGAGCATCAGCCGGCGGGTAGCTGCCCGAGCTAGTTCTCGCGAGGTCAAGCCACCCGGCGATCGCCCGTCGGCAAGCTACGCTGGCCTTCCGAACCTCAGGAGGGCTGGTGGCCGATGCAACCTAACCCGCTCGACCCGGTGGCCAGCGAACGGCTGTCACACGCAGGCAAGGTCTTCACCTCCGACCTGTCGATCAACGAATTCGCCTTGCTGCACGGGGCCGGTTTCGAACCGATCGAACTCGTGATGGGCGTATCGGTCTATCACGTCGGCTACCAATTCACCGGCATCAGGCAGCAATCCGAGCTGCCCGTGCTCACCGAGGCGACCTACCGCGCGCGGTGGAACGCGATGTCACGGATGCAGGCCGAGGCCGATTCGCTCGGCGCCGACGGAGTGGTCGGCGTCCGCCTCGAATGGCGCCATCAGGGGGAGGGTGAGCACCTCGAGTTCATCGCGGTCGGTACCGCCGTGCGGTACACGCCGAAGCCGGGTGCGTACCGACGCCCCAACGGCCAGGCGTTCACCAGCCATTTGTCCGGCCAGGACATGACGACGCTGCTGCGGTCCGGGTACGCCCCGGTCGCCTTCGTGATGGGCAACTGCGTGTTTCACGTTGCCGTGCAAGGGTTTATGGCGATGATGAAGCAGGCGGGACGCAATACCGAGATGCCGCAATGGACGCAGGGCAGCTACCAGGCGCGGGAGTTGGCGATGTCGCGCATGCAGAGCGAGGCCGAGCGCGACGGCGGAAACGGCGTCGTCGGCGTGCATTTCGCGATCTCGAACTATGCCTGGGGGCATCACACGGTGGAGTTCTACGTCGCGGGAACGGCCGTGCGCCGCGGCGGCGAGGCGCAAACCCTGACGCCGTCGTTCGTCCTGCCGATGAGCGATTGATGACAGGCTTCGACCACGAGCGGGTCAGTCACGCTATCGCGTCGGCCCTGGCCGGCCCCGGAGGCGTCGCCCTCGTCGTTAAGGTGTTCTCCGGTGTTCCCGGGGTGATCGTCGTCCCGGCGCGGCGGGGCTTTTTCCGCTCGCAGCCGGAGCGCGTCCAGATCGGCGACTGGCGGTACGAGCTGAGCGCCGACGGCCGGCTCGGCGCCGCCCATGTGGTGAACGGCGTCGTCCTCGCCGAGGAGGTGCTCGCCGCCGGCGCCGTCGGTCCGCATATCGCCCGCGCGCTCGGGCAGCTGGTCACCGGCTACGGTCCGACGATCATTCCCAACATCGACGCGGCGCTCGAAGCCCTGGAGACCGGTTCCGGGACCCGCTTCTGACGTCAGTCGGCCGGTTGCTGCTGGTCGAGCGCCACCACCCACCTGCTGAACCGCCACGCGCCGTCCCGCTTGACCGCGGTGAACTCGTAGCGGCCGGTCAGGTCGGGGGTGGGCGGGCCGCCGTCTTTGACCGCGAAGACCTGGACATAGCAGTGCCCGGTGGCCTCGCTGTCGCTTTGGCCGGAGAACCAGAACGAGTTCAGCGCGTGGCGCCGCTGGTTGTTCTCGGCCTTGAATCCCGCCTTCCTCACCGCGAGCAGGCTCATCACCGTATCGATGTCCGCCGACAGCGGGCTGCCCTCGTGCAGCAGCACGAGCTCCGGTGCGTCGGTGAACAGCGCCCGAAAGTCGTCGAGCCGGTTCTCGTCGTAGGTGTAGGCGTAGGCGCCGAACAGGTTGATGACGGCCAGCCTGTCGGCGACGTCGAAGGCCGCGCTCCCGACATCCCCGAAGTCCATCGGCATCGACCTCCGTCCCGGGCGCTTACAGGCGACTCGCGGCGAAATCGGCCGCCTGATCCACCATCCCGGCGTCGACGTATTGCCGGTGCGCGGCCGGGAAGCCCGACCCCGAACAGACGGGATCGTTGGGGACGCACAGGTCGATCGTCTTGGGTGCATACAGCGGGCCGACCGTGACCGGGGGCTCGTTGATGATGCTCATGAACTGGCCCGACGGCTTGCCGAAAAGGGCGACCGCGGCGACGTGGTTGGCGACGTCGGGGGGCATCGGCTCGGGTGGCTGCGCCAGATTTGCGCCGTCGGGCACCCTGTTCGCGGTGACGAAACCCATCACGGCGGCGCCCTGGGAGTATCCGCCCAACACCATTTTGGTCCGAGGACAGCTCGCCGCCATGGACTCGACGTGGTGGCCGGCGTCGGTGATGCCGTCGATGGCGGTGGGGAAGTCCGTGGTGGCCGGGTAGTTGACCGGGTACACACCGAGCGATTTGCCGCCCACCCGCGAGCGCAGCGTGTCGACGAAGTGCTGGCCGACGCCGCCGACGCCGGGAGGCTCGCTGGTTCCCCGGGCGAATACCACCTCGACGTCGGGGCACGGCTCGGCCGATGCGGACGGAATGGGCGCGATCGCCGACACCCAAATAGGCGCCGCCGCAGCGCAAATGAGGTTGAGGAGGGCAGGCAGCTTCACGCCGAAAATTTTGGCACACGGCGATGGCGGACGCTCGGTGAGCGTCCGGCCCGACTCGACCCGCCCTTCGACCGGGCAAAATCCCAGCTCAGGCGATGACGGTGGCGTCGACGCCCGCTCCATCGCGCTACTTGTCGGTGCCCGGAGTCGAGGGCCGACCCGCGTTCCGCCCGTGCACCAACGAAGTGGCCGAACGCAACACCCCCCGAAACGCGTAGGCGGCCGCCACCACCGACAGCAGAATGAGCAGGATGAACATCGGTAGCCAATTGCCCCGGCTGTGGTCGACTTCCCACCAGACGATGGTGAACAACACCACGCAGAGCAAGAGCACCACATCTCGCCAATTGCCCCGGTAAGTCAGTGCGGCCTGCCGTAACGCGCGATTCCGGTCGGCGACGTCGACCAGGTCATCGATGCGGTCGTCGATCGTGCGCTGCAGCGCGGCGCGTCTGCCGGTGGCCTCCGGGGGGAGGCGATCCAGCAAATCCATGTCCTGCTTGATCAGCCCTCGGTAGTCCGGGCCCCTGAACTGCCCGGCCGCAACGGCCAGCATCAGGCCACCGAAAACCGGCGCACTGTTGAGTGCGACTTGTCCCAAACCCACCACGTCCGTCCTCCATGTGCTATCCGTCCTGTGGTCCGTTGAGAATCGCCGAACGGGCGGAACGGATCAACCGCCCGCGGTCGACGGGCGCAGCGGTCAGGACGCTTTCGGGGGGCGCCCCCGCGCCGGGATCGCGGGCGTGCCCTGCAACGAGTCCATCGCCCGCACCAATTGCGGGTAGGCGATCGCGGGGCCGATCCAGCGGGTGAGATAACGCCGGAGGTCGTCGCCGCCGCGGGGCGGCCGGCCGGGATCCGCGAGAAACGAGTGCAGCACCCGCAGGCAGAACTCGTTCAGCTCGTCCAGGCCGGCCTCATCGAAACCGTAACGCTCCCAATCGATGTCGTAGCGATGCAGCATCGAGCGTCCGAACGCCAGCGCGGTGTCCGAGATGATCGAGACGCCCTGGCCGTCGCGGTGGCGGCGATTCAGGACGAATTCGACCTGATTGTCCGACGCCAGTTGTTCGATCGCGAACGCCATGCCCTCGGTCATCGCGAGGACCGGGTCGGTCACACCGCCGAGATGGCTCGCCAACCGGTCCAGGAAGCCGTCGGCCGACCGCATCGCGGTTGCCACCAGCAGCGCCTGGGTGCCGGGGAAGTACCGATAGACGGTCTGCCGGGTCACACCGAGGGCCCGCGCGACATCGGCGATCCGCGTCGCCGGGCCACGTTCGTCGATGATCTGCTCGGCGGCGTCCAGGATGCGCTCGATCGCCTCCTCGTCGGAGGCCGGCGTGTTCCCCGCCCACCCGTGGCTGCGCATGCTTATCCCGTCATCCCCATCGCTGGATCATAACGTCCATCGGCCGCTCCACGGATTCGCTTGAGCCACAACCCGTTACGTGGCAGCCGCGCCCAGGATGAGGGTGACGGCCTCGTCCAGCTGGCCGGCGATCTCCCGGTAGCTGACGAACCGCGCCGTCATCAGCGCGCCGGCGAACGTCATCTGCAAAGCCGACTTCACGGCGCGAGGCCACCCCGGACCCAGCGCGGCCCCGATCCGCCTCGACACCTCGGCCCCGATCTCCTCGCGCAGCGGCCTGACCGCGGGATCGTCGGCCATCAGCGCGGCCCCGCAGGCCGTCATCAGCTCCGGCTCGTCGGCGACCATCAGCGCCATGTCGCGCAACGTCGCGCTGACCCGCGCCGGGGTCGCGTCGTTGACGTCGGTGTGCAGCGGCAGGTCGCGCAGAAAGCGGAGGTACACCGCGGCCACCAGCGCGCTCTTCGACGGAAAGTAGGTGTATGCGCTGGCCGGGGAAACCCCGGCGCGGTTGGCGACCGCCCGCATCGTCAGGTTCGCGTACGACGACTCGCGCAGTTCCTCCAGGCCGGCGTCGAGGACCTTGCGGATCGTCTGAGCGGGCCGACGGTCGGAGCGGCGGGGTGTGGTGGCAACCGCTTCCCTGGACACCGGTCCAGTGTAGAAACGGCGTGGGCGTCCTGGTCCACTGGTCGCGCCCCGCAGCGCCCGGCTACGCCGCGCTTGCGAGCGCTCTAGGGTGGCGCCTATGGCCGAGGCCGACCGGCGCCGCTGGGACGACAAGTACGCCGCTCAGGGGCCGCCGCCGGTGGGCGCGGTGGACCCGCCCGGCCTCCTGGTGCGGCACGCGGCGGCGTTTCCGACGGCCGGTCCCGCCCTCGACCTGGCCTGCGGGCGGGGGTTCGGCGCGGTGTGGCTGGCCCGGCGCGGCCTGCAGGTGTGGGGGTACGACGTTTCCCCGGTCGCGATCGACCAGGCCCGCGAGGTGGCCCGGGGCGCCGGCGTCGGAGGCCGCTGCCACTTCGAGGTGTTCGACCTCGATGACGGTCTGCCGGCCGGGCCGCCGGTCGCCGTGATCCTCTGCCACAGGTTCCGGGACCCCCGCCTCGACCGGGCGATCGTCGAGCGCCTGGCGCCGGGCGGGCTGCTGGCGATCGCGGCGCTCAGCGAAGTGGGCGCCGCGCCGGGGCCGTTCCGCGCCGCCGCAGGCGAACTGCCCGCCGCGTTCGCCGAACTCGAGCAGGTGGCCACCGGCGAGGGCCACGGTCAGGCGTGGCTGCTGGCCCGCCGCTGAGGGGGGCGCCTTCGAGACTGCGTCCAGATCACCCTTTGCCCGCAAAATCGCGATCTGAGCGCAGGCTCGGCGCCCTCGTCGCGGGCTCGAGAAGCGGTAGTGTCACCGAGATGGAGCGGCGCGTGCTCGAGGCGATCATCTATGAACGCGAACCGCCGATTGCGCGGATCATCCTGAACCGGGTCGACAAGGCCAACACCAAGGACGCCGTCTTGGTCACCGAGGTCGACGATTGCCTGCACGAGGCCGACCGCGACCGCGAGATCAAGGTCGTCATCCTCAAGGCCAACGGCAAGGGCTTCTGCGGCGGGCACGTCGCGCGCTGGGGCCCGGACGAGAACCCGTACCCGGACTTCGGAAACACCTTCGAAGACCTGTACAAGGGGACCGCCGACCTGTTCCTGTGGCCCACCCTCTACCTGTGGGAATTCCCCAAGCCGACGATTTCGCAGATCCACGGCTACTGCATGGGCGGCGGCATCTATCTGGGTCTGTTGACCGACTTCTGTGTGGCATCCGACGACGCGTATTTCCAGATGCCCCTTGCCCAGAGCCTCGGGGAACCCGGCGGGCACACCATGATCGAACCCTGGTTGCTGATGAACTGGCACCGCACCATGGACTGGCTGCTGCTGGCGCCGACGTTGTCCGCCCAGGAGGCGCTGGACTGGGGTCTGCTGAACAGGGTTGTGCCGCGCGAAGATCTGGAAGACACCGTCGAGGACATGGCGCGCAGGATCGCCCAAATCCCGTTGACCACGCTGATGGCGGTGAAGAACAACGTCAAGCGCGCCTGGGAATTGATGGGCATGCGGGTGCACCTGCAGGTCAGCCACATCCTGACCAACATGGTGGGCGCCGCCACCGACGTCCAGGCGCGGCGGGCCGAGCTCATGCAGTCGGGAATGAAGCCGCGCGATTTCGTCGGCCGCGACGAAAGTTCCTAGCGCGAGGCCTGACGGCTCCTCTCCCCGGCGATTTTTCGCCCGGCGGCGTGCCGCGCGGCGACGTAGCCGAACACCATCGAGCTGGCGATGCTCGCGCCCGCGCCCGGATAGGTGCGACCCATCACCGTCGCCGTGGTGTTGCCGGTGGCGTACAGGCCGTCGATCACCAGGTCCTGCTCGTCCAGGACCTGCGCGTGCTCGTTGGTGACGACGCCCCCGCACGTCCCGACGTCCGCCGGAAGCACCCGGGTGGCGTAGTAGGGCGCCCGGTCGAGGGGGCCGATGGCGGCGTTCGGCCGGTAGCCGGGATCGCCGAGGCAGTCGTTGTAGGCCGACTGACCGCGCCCGAAGTCGGGGTCCAGACCCTTGGCGGCGAACCGGTTGAACCGCTGGATCGTCCGCGCCAATTCGTCCGCGGGAAGGGCGATCTGGGCGGCGAGCTCGGCGACGGTGTCGCCGCGTTTGACCGCGCCGCTCTCGATGAGCTCCGGTGGCAGGTTCTGGTTGCGCTTGAACGGGTTGGTGCTGGTGACGTATCTGCGGACATAGCCCTCGTCGAAGATCATCCAGCAGGGCACCGCCTTGTTCGCATACATCGCCTTGCCGACCTCGACGTAGGAGTTCGACTCGTTGCAGAATCGGCGGCCGGTCGAGTCGACGTAGATCGCGCCGGGACGCTGGCGGCCCGACCCGAGCGAGGCGGCCACCGCCCCGCCGTTGGCGATGAAAACCGAAGGCAGCCACCAGGCCTCGTCCAGCAGATCGGTCCTGGCGCCGAGCCGCATCGCGGCCTGGAGCACCTCGCCGGTGTCGCCGGCGTTGGCGATCGACCACTTCGCCTCGTTGGGCTGATCGCCGCTGTACTCCCGGCGCATCTCGGCGTTGTGGCCGAAGCCGCCCGCCGCCAGCAGCACGCCTCGCCGGGCCTCCACGTTCTGCGAGACGCCACCGCGGGAGACGCGGGCGCCGACGACCCGGCCGTCGTCGACGATGAGATCTTCCATCGCCGCGTCCGTCCACAGCGGCGGCTGCCCACTGGAATCACTGCTGAGTTCGATGAGCGCCTTGAGCATCTGGGCGATCAGCGACGCCCCGTTGGTGAGGATCTGCCGACGACGCACGCGCGCGGCCGCGGTGCGCAGGAACACCCGCGCCGCGACGGCGAACGCGCGCGGCGAGCGGTTGTAGTACTGAACCGATCGCAGTTCGTTGGTCAGGACCACGAAGCCGTAATTCTTGGCCAGCGGCGGCTGCACCTTGTCGCACCAGCTGCCCAGCTCCGCGGCGTCGAAGGGGATGCCCTCGATGGCCCGGCCGGCTTCGTTGCCGCCCTTGTGGTTCGGGTAGTAGTCGCTCCATCCGGCGCAACGGACCAGCCGGACGCCCTTGCGCACGAGGAAATTCACCATTTCGTAGCCCGCGGTCAGGAACATCTCGCGGCGCGCGGGCGAGGACGGCGCGCCGATGTCGCCGACCACGTCGGCCAGGTAGGCCAGGCCGTCCTCGTGCGAGTCCGCGATGCCCTCGGCCCGCATCAAGGGGTTGTTGGGCAGCCAGACGATGCCGCCCGACAGGCCCGTCGACCCACCGACCAGCGCCTGCTTCTCGATGATCAGCGGTTCGAGCCCGCAGTCGAGCGCGGCCAGCCCGGCCACCATGCCGCCGCCGCCGCTGCCCGCGATCAGCAGGTCGACCGAGCGGTCCCACCGGGGGGTCATCGCGCCCCCACCCCGAATCCCAGCTCGGCCACGGGCACGTCGATGGTGGTGTTGGTCTTCTGGATCGCCGGCACCAGCGCGCCGTACGGCAGGCCGGCCAGGAAGCCGTCGATGACGCGTTCGAAGTTCGAGATCAGCCCCTCGATCCGGTCCGACAGTCGCATGTATTCAAACCCCTTGGAGTGCAGGCCTTTTTGCTGCCTGGGCAGGTTGGAGAAGTCCTGGGCGGGGATGGGCGGCCAGCGCGGGTCGTCGGGCGCCATCGGCTCTGGCGGGGTGGGTTTGTCGGTGATCTGGTCCGGCGGGATGCGGGTGAGCGACCAGATCTCGAACAGCGTCTCCTCCGGGCCCAGCGGGCGGATCCGGTAGGACGAGGCGCTGCTGTACTGGGGCAGCAGAAAGTAATGCGGGAAACAGAAGTTGATCGCTTCGGTGATCCCCCGCCGCGCCAGCTCGTTGAGGTCGGGCATGTCGCAACCCCGGGCGCGATGCCAATGGACGATGGCGTCGTTGAGGGTGCGGCGCCAGACGGCCATCGCCTCGGCCGGATCGGACGGCAGCTCCATGTCCTGCAGGCCCTCGGCGATGCGGACGTCGTTCTCGTGGGTCATGCCGGCCATGCCCTCGCCCAGCGTGCGCATGAAGTAGAGGTTGGTCTGGGCCAGGCCCGGTGGTTTCGACGTCGGGGGCATTGCCGACGGCAGCAGTTGCGGGTGGGTCTGGGGGACGTGGTAGCCCTCCATGAACGCCGCCGTGGCCAGCTTCCAGTTCACCGGCAGACGGCACGACTGCCACCACTCGACGCGCAGCGATTCGACCTTCCATGCGTCATAGATCGACGCGAACGGCTCGATGCAGTCGCGCAGTTCAGGCGCGCCGTCGTCGAGGTTGATCCACGCGCACCCGCCCCAGAGCTCGCACCTGACCGGGACGAGCTGCAGGTCGTCCGGGCGCAGGTTGTCCTCGGCGAACTCCTCGGGCCGCAGCACGAATGTGTTGCGGCCGTCGATGCCCCAGCACCAGCCGTGGAACGGGCAGACGAACGTGCGCCGATTCCCGTTGCCCTCCACCAGCTTTACCCCGCGATGACGGCATGCGTTGTGGTAGGCGCGCACGGTGTGGGTGTCGATCCGCACGACGACGATCGATTCGTCGAGGATCTCGTACTCGACGAAGTCGCCGACTTTCGGGATCTCCTCGAGGCGGCAGGCCATCTGCCACACGCGTGGCCAGAGCAGCTCCGCCTCCAGTTCGTAGAACTCCGCGTCGTAGTACCGCTGCTTGGGGATCCGGTCGGGCGTCTGAACCGCCCACGGCACCGGCAGGGGCGTCCAATCGACACCGGTTGTCTCCGAACCCGTCTCTACAGCCATCGCACTGTCCCTCGTGTCAGCTCATACGATCCGTGAGGCCCGCCCCTGCCAGTAACGCTCACGAATGCGCCGTTTGTAAAGCTTGCCGTTGGGGTCGCGGGGCAATTCGGGCTCGAATTCGACTGTGCGCGGGCACTTGTAGCCGGCCAGGTGCGCCCGGCAGTACGCGATGAGCTCGGCCTCCAGCTCCGGGCCGGGCGCCACGCCGTCGGCCGGTTGCACCACGGCCTTGACCTCCTCGCCGAACTCGTCGTTGGGCACGCCGAACACGGCCGCGTCGACGAGCTTGGGGTGCATGACCAGCAGGTTCTCCGCCTCCTGCGGGTAGATGTTGACCCCGCCCGAGACGATCATGAACGTCGACCGGTCGGTGAGGTAGAGATATCCGTCCTCGTCGACGTAGCCCATGTCGCCCAGCGACCGCCAGCCGCGGTCGTTGGACACCGATGCCGTCTTGGCCGGGTCCTTGAAGTACTCGAAATCGGGACCGCCCTCGAAGAACAGCTCGCCGGACCGGCCCGCGGGGAGTTCGACCCCGTCGTCGGAGAGCACGTGAACCGGGTGCAGCGGCTTGCCGACCGAACCGGGATGGGCGAGCCATTCCTCGGGCCCGATCGTGGTGCCCGCGAATCCCTCTGTGCCGCCGTAATACTCGTGGATGATGGGACCGAACCACTGCATCATCCGGTGCTTGACGTCCACCGGGCACGGGGCGGCCGCATGCAGCACGCACCGCAGGCTGGAGACGTCGTACTTCCGCCGGAGGGCCTCGGGCAGCTTGAGCATCCGCACGAACATCGTCGGGACGAACTGGGCGTGCGTGACGCGATGCGTCTCGATCAGCCGCAGCACGGCCTCGGCATCGAACTTGCGCATCAGGATCGCGGCGGCGCCGACGCGATGCACCGCCATGGTGTAGTTCACCCCCGCCGCGTGATAGAGCGGCGCGGGGGAGAGGTACACGCTGGACGCGTCCATCCCGTACTTGTGGATCAGCGCCATCTCCAGGACCGCCTGGGCCCACGACCCGTTGCCGTCGGCGGGCAGCGCCCGGCGGACGGCCTTGGGCCGCCCGGTGGTGCCCGACGAATAGAGCATCTCCGAGCCGTCCGACGGCGGCGGGGGTTCGCCCGCGATTGTCAGGGCGTCCCCATACGAACGCCAGCCGGGCAGCTCGCCCCCGACCGCGACGTGGACCGCGACGCCGGCGTTGGCCGTGAGGACGTGTGCGGCCAGGTCGGCCCCCCACGCCTCCGAGCCGTCGACGAAGACCGCCTTCGCGTCGGAGTCGTCGATGACGTAGGCGACCTCGTCGGGCGTGAAGTGGGTGTTGACCGCGGTGTAATACAGCCCGGAAAGCTGGCAGCCCCAGGTGATTTCGAAGAACTCCGGCCGGTTCGGCAGCACCAGCGCCACGCCATCGCCGCGCCGCAACCCGGCGTCGTGCAGCAGGGCGGCGACGCGCAGGCTCCGCTCGTGCAGCGCCTTGTACGAGATGGTGTCGCCGTCCCCGATCGCGAGAGCCACCGAGTCGGGGGCCGTCGCAGCGTGGTCGGCGATGTTCACTGGCGGACCGGCCTAACTGGTTGCGGCGCCGTCGGTCTGTGAAGCCGCCGCCGCCTGGCGCCGGGCCTGTTCGGAGGGCAGCACCTTGTCCTTGAAGACCGTCTGGATCAGCTCCTGCACGTCCTTGCTGATCGACGCGAGCGCGACCAGGTCGTTGGAGCTCTGCCAGTGCACCCGCATGCCCATCAGCTCCCAGGCGCGCTTGAGATTGGCCTTGGTCGCCAGCAGCGTGGTCATCGGCGCCTGGGCGATGTGGCGCGCGATGGCGTCGGCGCGCGCCTCCAGTTGGTCGCGCGGAACCACCTCGTTGACCAGCCCGACCTCCAGCGCCTTCTTCGCGTCGATGACCTCGGCGAGGTACAGGTAGTAGGCGGCGCGGCGCCAGTTCATGAAGACCCAGGGCTCGATGGAGCATTCGCCGGACGGCATGCCGAAGCCCTGCAGCGGCGGGTAGGAGAAGTAGGCGTCCTCGGCCGCGATGACGATGTCGGTCGTCAGCCCGTAGTGGGTGCCCCCGCCGACGCAGTAGCCGTGCACGGCCGCGATGGTCGGCTTGGAGAACTCCCAGAGGTTCAGGATCGGCTTGACGAACAGGTCGGTCTGCGGCTTCCACGGGGTGCCCATCACCTTCGCGCCCTCGACGAACGCCGGATAGTCGACCGCGTTGTTGCCGATGGCGTGCCCGGAGCAGAAGCCCTTGCCGTTGGCCTTGAGGATCAGCACCTTGATGTCGTAGTCGCGGTCCGCGTCGAGCAGCGCGGCGTCGACTTCCTCGGCCAGTTTCTGGTCCTGGGCGTTCGCCTTCTCGGGCCAGTTGAGGATGACGCGGGCGATCGGGCCTTCCTTTTCGTAGACGATCCTCTCGCGGGTCTCGTTGAGATCCATGCAGGCTCACCTTTCGCTATCTCGAATTATGCAGTGATGACGCCGATTTCGGCGCCGATGTCGTACGTCGTCCCCACCTGTCCGGTCCATTGCACGACGCCGGAAGCGCCGGCCTCGATTTCCTGTTCCACCTTCTCGGTGGCGATCACATAGATCGGTGTGCCCTCCTCGACGCGCTCACCCGCCTCCACGAGCAGGCCGGTGAGCTCGGCCTCCGAGACGGCCACCGACACACGGGGGATGCGGATGATGAAGTCAGCCATGCACTTTGGCCCTCCCCGCGCTCTCGAAAGTGCGCTGGGCGGCCGCAACGATGCGCGGCGGCGACGGGTACATCTGTGCCTCGAGCGCGGCCGCGGCCGGGTTGGGGACGAACCTGGCGCCCACCCGTTCGATCGGTGCTGCCAGCTCGCCGAACAGTTCGGCCTGCAGGATCGCGGCGATTTCCGCTCCCGGGCCTGCGAATTGGACCGCGTCGTGCGCGATCACGACCCTGGCTGTGCGGCGCGCCGATTCGACGATGGTCTCGACGTCGAGGGGCACCAGGGTGCGCAGATCCACGACCTCGGCGCTGACGTCCTGTTCGGCCAGCGTGTCCGCCGCCGCGAGCGCGTCGTGCACGGGGCGGCCGTACGCGATCAGCGTCACGTCGGTGCCGGGCCGCTTGATGTCGGCCCGTCCCAAGGGGATTGAGAATCCGGGTTCGGCGGGGACGGGCCCTTTCTTGCCCTGCAGCCGGATCGTCTCGATGAACAGGCAGGGGTCCGGATCGAAGATCGCCGCCGTCAGAAGGCCTTTGCCGTCGCGCGGGGTGGACGGCACGATGACCTTCATCCCCGGGATGTGCATGAACCAGGCCTCCAGGCTCTGCGAGTGCGTGGCCCCGGTGGCCAGCCCGGCGTAGACCTGGGTGCGGATCGTGATCGGTGCGGTCGTGCGGCCCGCGGTCATGAACCGCAGCTTGGCGGCGTTGTTGATCAGCTGGTCGGCGGCGATGCCGATGAAATCCATGATCATGATCTCGGCCACGGGCAGCATCCCGTCGATCGCCGCACCGATCGCGGCGCCGACGATCGCGGCCTCCGAGATCGGGGTGTCCAAGACCCGGTCGTGGCCGTACTTGGTGGACAACCCCGCCGTGGGCCCCGAGGCGCCGGGATCGGCGATGTCCTCACCGAGCAGGAACACCCGCTCGTCGGCCGCCAGCGCCTCATCGAGCGCGAGGTTCAGCGCCTCGCGCATCGTCATCTCTTTGTCTTGCGTCATGCCGGAAACCCGATCGGGGTTGCGTACACGTCGCGGTCGAGTTCCTCGGTCGACGGGGTCTCCGCGGCCATGACCGCCGTCAGGGCGTCCTCCACCCTGGCGAGCGCGTGGGCGTCGATGCGGTCGAGTTCGTCGGGGCCGCAGATTCCGGCCTGCCCGAGATGGTCGCGAAACCGGGGCACCGGGTCGGCCGCCATGGCCGCGGCCAGTTGCTCCTTGGGGATGTAGGGCATCCGGTCTCCGAAGTAGTGGCCGCGGAAGCGGAACGTCACGCACTCGATGAACGTGGGGCCCCGGCCGGTGCGGGCGCGGCGCAGGGCGTCGTCGAGCGCGGATTTCACCGCCAGCGGGTCGTTGCCGTCGACGCGGACGCCCGGCATGCCGTAGCCGGCCGCCCGCCCCGCCACGTGCTCGAGCTTCATCGTGTCCGACGTCGGCGTCATCTCGGCGAACAGGTTGTTCTGGCAGACAAAGACCAGCGGCAGGTCCCACAGCGCGGCCATATTGGCCGCCTCGTGGAACGAGCCGGTGTTCGTCGCGCCGTCGCCGAAGCTGACCACCGTGACGCGGTCGAGGCCCTTGCGCTTGGCGGCCATCGCCAGCCCGACGGCCACCGGCGGTCCGGCCCCGACGATCCCGGTCGAGAGCATGACGCCCTTGTCGGGCTTGGCGATGTGCATGGTGCCGCCCTTGCCCCGGCTCGCGCCGACGGTGCGCCCCATCATCTCGCCGTAGATCTCCTCGAGCGGGACGCCCTTGCCGATCAGGTCGTGCAGCCCACGGTAGGTCGTGACCAGTTGGTCGTCGGGCCGCAGCGCCACTCCCATCGCGGCGGCGATCGCCTCCTGCCCACGCGACGGCCAATACACGCACATGAATTCGCCGGTGCCGATGCCCTTGGACAGCCGGTCGTCGGCGGCCTTCATCAGGATCATCAATTCGTAGAGGCGACGTTCGACGTGCGTTGCGGCCTGACCGTCGCTCACCTACACCCTCCAGTCATTGTGCACCCCAACACGATTGGCGACGGCGTCGTCAGCCGCCCGACCACGGCTTGACCTTGAGGAAGCCGCCCCCGTCGACGCGCAGCTGCTGGCCGGTGATGTAGCGCGCCGCGTCGGACGCCAGGAACAGCACCGCCTCGCTGATGTCCTCGGGCTCGACGTACGGGATGGGCATCGCCTGGACCACCGGGAAGACCGGTTCGGCGTCCTCGCGCGTCGGCTCCTTCAGGTCGGGGCGGAACGCGCGGTACATCGGTGCGCTGTGCAGCATGTCGGTGTTGACATTGGTCGGATGCACCGCGTTCATCCGGATGGAGAACTTGGCCAGCGCCAGCGCGAAGTCGTTGACGTAGTGCGCGGCAGCGAGTTTCGCGAACGCGTAGCCGGCTCCGCCAGGGCCGCCATCGATTCCCGTGGTGTTCATCGACGACATGAACGCCGCGTTCGACCCGATCACGATGATCGACGCGCCGGCGCGCAGGTGCTTCAGGCTGGTGTGCACCAGGTTCAGCACGCCGACCAGGTCGACATCGACCGCATCGGCGAACGCCTGCGGCGGCAGGCCCGCGGTGAGCGGGCAGATGCCGGCGTTGGCCACCACGATGTCGAGGTGGCCGAACTCGGCCACGCCCTGATCGATCGCGGCGGCCAGGGCCGCCCGGTCGCGGACGTCGGCGATCGCCGTGAACGCGCGCTGCCCCTCCTTCTCCACCAGTCGCGCCGTCTCGTCGAGATCCTCGGGACGCGCCAGCGGGTACTCGTTCGTCTCGATGTCCGCACACAGGTCCACCGCGATGATGTCGGCGCCCTCCGCGGCCAGCAGCCGCGCATGGGAACGGCCCTGGCCGCGCGCCGCCCCGCTGATCACGGCCACCTTGCCCGTCACCCTGCCCATATCCGTCCTTTGCCCCTACACCGGCGACCCGCGTTGGGGGCCAACGCTATTCGGCGCCGCAGAGCCGGGAATGTGCGTACTCACCGCATCGCGGAGGGGGAGCGATCCAATGGTCGGCTCCATCACGTGTCTTCCACGGAAACTGCGCGTGGCCGCAGCCGGGCTCTCGATATCCCTTAGAGTAGCTAGAATACTTAAAATAGCAAGAAAGACGACCTAGGGGGTTGCCTTGTCGGGCGTGCTGAGCGGTGTCCGGGTGGTCGAGTTGGCGTCGTGGACCTACGTGCCATCGGCCGGCGCCGCCCTCTCCGACTGGGGCGCCGACGTGATCAAGGTGGAGGGCGTCGCCGCGGGGGACCCCGGGCGCGCGCTGGTCGTCGGCGGCTTCACCCGCGAAGCCGCCCGCCCCGACGCCGACTTCATCCTCGAGCTGGGCAACCGGGGCAAGCGCAGCATCGCCATCGACATCAAGTCGGAGATGGGGCGCGAGCTGTTCGGTCGCCTGCTGGCCAGTGCGGATGTGTTCCTGACCAATTGGCTGCCCGGCGCACTGGAGCGGGCACGGCTGACCGTCGACGACGTCCGCGGGTTCAACCCGAAGATCATCATCGCCCGCGGCACCGGGCTGGGGGTCCGGGGACCCGACCGGGATCGCGGCGGATTCGACGCCGCCACCTATCTGGCGCGCGGTGGGGTGGCCTACACGCTCACACCGTTCGGCACCGACACGCCCGCCGTCCAGGGGCCGGCGTTCGGTGACCTGCAGGGCGGCGCAACGCTGGCCGGGGGCGTGTGCGCGGCGTTGTTTCACCGGGAACGGACCGGCGAACCGACGATCGTGGACTCGTCGTTGCTGGCACAGGCGATGTGGGCGATCGCTCCGTCGATCTCGGCGGCCGACTTCTTCGATATCGACGGCATTCCCGGTGCGCCGCCCGGGCTGGCCATCAACCCCTTGGTCAATCGGTACAAGACCAAGGACGGCCGGTGGATTCAGCTGGTGTTCTTACAGCCCGACAAGTTCTGGGCCGGCTTCTGCGAGCGCATGGGGTTTCCGGAGTTGGCCACCGACGAGCGGTTTGTGCCCTCGAGCAACCTGATCGCCAACGCCGCCGCGGCGACCGAGCTGGTGGCGAATGCCTTTGCCCGGCATGACCTTACGCACTGGCAGGAGGTCCTCGCGGACGAACCCGGCGTGTGGGGTGCCCTCGCGACGCCGCGCGAGACCCTCAACGACCCGCAGGTCGAACCGAACGGGTACGTGGTGACCAACGTCGACGACCATGGCGAGAAGTACCGCATCGTCGCGGCGCCCGTTCAGTTCGACGAAACCCCGCCGGCGCCCGCCCGCGCCCCGGAGCACGGGCAGCACACCGAGGAAATTCTGCTGGAGCTCGGCGTCGACTGGGACGACATCGCCAAAGCGAAGGATCGCCGGGCGATCCTGTGAGCGGCGCCCGGATCAGCCGGCCACCGCGGCCCTGCGGGCGGCGATCTTGGCGCGTACCGCGTTCATGTCGAGCGATTTCACCTGGCTGATCAGGTCTTCCAGCACGGCGGGAGGCATCGCACCCGGTTGGCTGTAGACCAGGACGCCGTCACGGAACGCCATGATGGTCGGGACTGACCGGATGCCCAGCGCGGCGGCCAGCTCCGGGTCGGCCTGGGTGTCGACCTTGGCGTGCACGACGTCCGGGTGAGCCTGCGCCGAACGGTCGTAAACCGGCGCGAAGGCCTGACAGGGGCGGCAGTACGCGGCCCAAAAATCAACCAGCACAAGCGAGTTGTCGATGATGGTCGATTCGAACGTCTCGTGGGTGAGGGCGGTGGTTGCCATGGTGGTTCCTTCCGGTTCGACTGCTTACCTGTGACAACTTATACCCTATGGGGTATATTCCACAGTAGCTCAGTTGATACCCCGGCGGGTACCGTGTGCGGTAACGACAAATGAGACGGAGGATCCAGTGATTGGTGATCAGGACAGCGTCGGCGCGGTGCTCAACCGGCTGCGGCGGGCACAGGGCCAGCTTGCCGGGGTGATCTCGATGATCGAGCAGGGCCGCGACTGCAAGGACGTCGTCACCCAGCTCGCGGCGGTTTCGCGCGCTCTCGACCGTGCCGGATTCAAGATCGTCGCGACCGGATTGAAGGAATGTGTCACGGGTACCACGGCGGACGGCGCAACGCCGCTGAGCGAGGCCGAGCTGGAGAAGCTGTTCCTGGCGCTCGCCTGAGCGGGCGGCGACGGCAACAAACGGAAGGAAGCCATGATGAATCTCGCCATTGCGACACCGCTGCAGACCACCTTCGAGGACGCGGTCGCCAAGACCCGCGAGGCGCTCGCGGAGCAGGGCTTCGGCGTGCTCACCGAGATCGACGTGAAGGCCACGCTGAAGGCCAAACTAGGCCATGACATGGAGGACTACCTCATCCTCGGCGCGTGCAACCCGCCGCTGGCGCACCGGGCCCTGGACGCGCGGCGCCAGATCGGCCTGCTGCTGCCGTGCAATGTCGTCGTCCGGGCCGACCCCGACCACGCCGGCACGGTGCTCGTCGAGGCCATGAATCCGGGGCTGCTGGTCGAGGTCACCGGCGAGCCGGAACTGCGTCCGGTCGCCGAGGAGGTCACCGACAGGCTCAAGGCGGCCATCGACTCCCTCCAGCCCGCGGTTCACCACTGAGCGGGGCCGGGCGATGTCGGATCACCAGCATCACCACGAAATACTGCAGGACCTGCTGCCGCAGCACCGCGCGCTTCGCAAACAGATCCCCGAGGTCTATCAGGGGTTCGCGGCACTGAGCGGCGCCGCCCTGACCGATGGGGCGCTGAGCCGCAAGGTCAAGGAGCTCATGGCGCTGGCGATCGGGGTCGTCGAGGGTTGCGATGGCTGCATCGCCTCGCACGCGCAGGGCGCCGCGCGCGCCGGCGCCACCCGGGAGGAAGCCGCCGAGGCCATCGGCGTCACCTTCCTCATGCACGGCGGTCCGGCCACCATTTACGGCGCGCGCGCCTACACGGCTTTCTGCGAATTCGCCGACGCCGAGGCCGCCAAGTCGTCATAGCCGCGGCGCCGCTGCCGAAGGACCCGATGTACGGGGACCAAAGTCATTGGCTGCCAAGGATGTGCTGACCTTTGCCGTCCCGCGTCGTAGGTTTGTCCCCGGAGCATGTGATGACCGGATTCCTGCGCAACAGCGACGCCTTCACCTGGGCGATGGAGAGTGATCCACGGCTGCGATCAACCGTCGTCAGCGTCGTGCTGCTGGATCGTTCGCCGGACTGGGACGAGGTGCGCGAGCGGTTCGACCTGATCAGCCGCAAACTCCCCATGTTTCGGCAACGGGTGGTGCCGTCGAGGCCGCCGGCGCCGCCGCACTGGGAATACGCCCCGGACTTCGATCTCGACTACCACATCCGGCGCTTCGCCGCCCCGGGGACCGGCACGCTAGACGACGTGCTCGAGATGGCCCGGTTGGCCGAGATGCAGGACTTCGACCGGGCGCGGCCGCTCTGGGAGACGACCCTGATCGACGGCCTGGGCGACGGTGGCGCGGCGATGATCTGCAAGTTCCATCACGCCCTCACCGACGGCATCGGCGGCGTGCAGATCGCGATGCACCTGTTCAACCTTTCCGAGGAGCAATGTCGGCGCGAACCCTTGCCGCCCGAGCCGGACCCGTCCCGGCCGTCGTGGCTCGCCGGCTACCGGGACAGCTGGCGCTATGACGCCGGGATGCTGGCGAGCGCCCTCGCGGGAGCGGCCAAGGCGACCCCGCGACTCCTCTACGGCGGCGTTCGCCGGCCCGTCGCGACGGCCCGGTCGGCGGCGGCCACGGCCGCGTCGGTTTATCGGACGGTCCGGCCGATAGGCCGCACCGGTTCGCCCCTGCTCACCGACCGCGGCCTGATCCGCCGATTGATGGTGCATCAGGTGCCGATGCAGCAACTGCGCGAGGCGGCACACCGCTCCGGCGGCGCGCTGAACGACGCGTTCGTCGCCGGGGTGGCCGGCGGGTTGCGCCGCTACCACGAAAAGCACGACGTCGCGATCGGCGACCTGCACCTCACGATGCCGATCAGCTTGCGGACGGAGGCGGACGGCATGGGCGGGAACCGGATCACGCTGATGCGGTTCGACGTTCCCGCGGGTGAGGTCGAGCCGACGGCACGAATCCGGGCGATCCACGAGCGCGCCGGCGCCGTACGCACCGAACGATCCCTGCCCTACACGCAGTTGATTGCCGGCGCCCTCAACCTGATGCCGCGCTGGTACATCGGTTCTGTGCTGCGGCACGTCGATTTCCTCGCCAGCGATGTGCCCGGGGTGCCCGTGCCGGTCTTTCTGGGCGGCGCGCCGGTGCGCGCGCAGTACGCGTTCGGCCCGACGATCGGCGCGGCGGTCAACGTCACGCTGCTCACCTACGTCGATACGTGCGCCCTGGGCATCGACATCGATACCGCCGCCATTCCGGACCACGACATCTTTCATCAGGCTCTGGTCGCCGGATTCGACGAAGTGTTGGCGCTCGCAGCCTGATTCACGCGCGATCCCGAAACGGTCACAAGGGCGTATCGATACCTGCGCCGGTCTGGCACAACTTGTTCAATCGGCAAATCATTGCACAGGGCGCCTTTTGAGAATCACTGGCGCGACGATGCGTACCGCACGGATTCTCTTCCGCTGCAGCGTGGCGGATTGCGTTCGGTCGCAACAGGAGGTATCGACATTATGATGGCGAACTGGGTTCCCGCCCAGACTTCGTACGGCCCGAATTCCGGCCGCATCCTTGACACCGCGCGAGGCATCCTGATCGGCCTTCGCCGCTGCCCCTCGCATGTGGCCTTCGACGAATTGCACAGTGCCGCAGTGCGTCACAAGGTTCCGGTGTTCGCCATGGCGTGGGCGCTGGTTCACCTGGCGGGCGAAGGGGAGAAGACGCCCAGCTTCGTCGACGCGCAGTCGGCGGCGCGTCGCGAATGGGGTTCGCTGTTCGCCGGGTCGAAAGCGGCGGCCCGCTGACGGGAGGTTAGGAGCTTGGCGCGGCCGGGGTCCTGGGGGGTACCGCGGCCGTCGCCAGCATGCACTCGGCGGCACACCCGAAACGGGTTGCCGGCGTGCCTAGTTGGCGTCTTCCCCCGACGGCCGGCTCAACGCGCCCCAGACCGGCGACCCGGCCGCGGCGCGCAACGCGTCGACGATGCGCCCCTCCTTCTCGCGAAAGCGTTCGGTGGGAGCGGGAACCGAGATCGCCACCACGTTCTCGCCCATGGCTCGTCGTGCGATCGCGGCGGCCGAAATCCCGTGCGTGTGTTCGTCGCGGTCGAAAGCGATGCCGGTGCGCCGGATCTCGGCGATCTCGGCGCGCAGCGACCCGGCGACGTCGGGGGAGAATTTGGCCAATGCGGCCTCCGCGTCGGCGTCATCGAGCGCCGCCAGGGCCGCCTTGCCGTTGGCGGTCGAATCGAGCGGGAACCGGACGCCGACGGCCGAGACCGCCCGAAGGCGGTGTGACGATTCGATCTGGTCGACGAACCACATGCGCCCGCCCCGCAGTATCGACAGGTCCGCGGTCTCGCCGTCGGTTGCCTCCGCCACCCGCTCGATCGTCGCGCGGAACAGGGTGGCGATCTGCGCCCCGTCGGCCCCGCCAAACCCGAGCAGGCGCTCGCCGAGCGCAAAGCGGCCCTGCGCGTCGACGTTGGCCATCCCGACCTCCACCAGGCCCAGCAGCAGGCGGCGAGCCGTCGACTTGGCCAGCCCGAGCCGCTCCCCGAGGTCGACCAGGCGGAGCCGTCCCGGCTCGGCGGCGATCTCGTCGAGCGCGGCGGCGGCGCGGCGTAACACCTGGATGCCCTCGTCGCGACCAGCCGGCGAATTTTCCCCCGTGGACGGCACGATGCCACTATAGTGTTCCGCATCGCGGACCGACAAGAACCGGAATGTGGATCAAAGGAGCTCCAGATGGGCGCGCTACCGGCCGGGCGGCATTATTTCCGTGGCGACGACGGCTACGAGCCCGCCCGCCGAGCCACGGTGTGGCACCAAAAGGTGCCCGACCGGTACCCGGAGCTGATCGTCGCGGCCCGCGACGCCGACGACATCATCGCCGGCCTGCGCTATGCCAAGGCCAACGGGCACAAGGTCAACGTCGTCTCCGGTGGGCACAGCTTCGCGGCCAGCCATCTCCGCGACGGCTCGGTGCTGCTCGACGTCGGCCGCCTGGATCACGCCACGATCGACGCCGAGAAAATGACCGCAGTCGTCGGGCCGGGCAAGGGCGGCAGCCTGCTGATGGCCGACCTGGAGGCGCAGAACCTGTTCTTTCCGGGCGGCCACTGCAAGGGCGTCTGCCTCGGCGGTTACCTGCTGCAGGGCGGATACGGCTGGAACAGCCGCGTCTACGGCCCGGCGTGCGAGAGCGTCGTCGGGCTCGACGTCGTCACCGCCGACGGACAACAGATCCACTGCGACGCCGACAATCATCCCGAACTCTACTTTGCCGCCCGCGGGGCCGGGCCCGGCTTTTTCGGCGTGGTCACGTCGTTCCACCTCAAGCTGTACCCGCGCCCGGCCGCCTGCGGCACCAGCGTCTACGTCTACCCGTGGGACGTCGCCGACGAGGTCTACACCTGGGCCCGCGGCATCAGCGCCGAAGTGGACCGCCGCGTCGAGATGCAGGCCATCGCGACCCGCAGCCTCCCCGAGATGGGCATCGACAGCCCCGGCATCGCGTTCGCCTCGCCGGCGTTCGCCGACTCCGAAGAGGAAGCCCGAGAGGCCCTCGCGATATTCGAGACCTGCCCGGTGGCGGATCGGGCGGTGCTGAAAGTTCCTTACCTGCCGAGCGATCTGCCCACCTGGTATGCCGCCGTGATGACCCACTACCTCGACGATTACCGCTACACCGCGGACAACATGTGGACCTCGGCGTCGGCGGGCGAGTTGCTGCCGGGCATCCACAAGATCCTCGACACCATGCCGCCGGCTCCCTCCCACTTCCTGTGGCTGAACTGGG
Source organism: Mycobacterium sp. E787 (assembly GCF_001668725.1). Taxonomy (GTDB): domain Bacteria; phylum Actinomycetota; class Actinomycetes; order Mycobacteriales; family Mycobacteriaceae; genus Mycobacterium. The sequence continues at coordinate 43,386 of NZ_LZKL01000132.1, forward strand.
GCCCGTCGCCGGCCCGGCAGGACATGGCCTACAGCATCGAGGACGAGATCTACCTGGCCCTGTACGGGTCGTGGAAGGACGCCGCCGACGACGACAAGTACGGCGACTGGGCCGGATCCAACATGGCGGCGATGTCCGATCTGGCCACCGGAATTCAGCTCGCCGACGAGAACCTCGGCCAACGACCGGCGAGGTTCGCCACCGACGCGGCCATGGCGCGGCTCGACGAAGCGCGCGCCACCTATGACCCTGACGGCCTCTTCAACGCGTGGATGGGACGACTGTAGATGACCGGCGACCTCTACCTCGGCTACCGCAACGACGACGCGAACACGCCCTTCGGCAAGTTCTTCCGACCCGAAATGGCCCCGCTGCCAACGCATGTCGTCGAGGCGCTACAGCATGGCCCGCAAGGGGGGATGGCCTTGTCGGCGTTCGAGGACGCGGCCGAGGTCGCCGGGGAGGGCTACCAGCAGACCGAGAACGGCTACGGCGTCCTCGAAGACGGCAGCTATCAGGTGTCGGTGCGCACCGAGATGCCCGGAGTCACCCCGGCGATGTGGTGCTGGTGGTTCGGTTGGCACGGCTGCGACACCCGCCGCTACAAGCTGTGGCATCCGCGCGCGCACCTGTCGGCCGCCTGGAAGGACGGCGACGACGTTGCGGCCGGCGATCGTCGGGGCGCCCGGCGCTACATCGGTCGCTGGTCGATGATCACCGAGTACATCGGCTCCACGATGCTCAATGGCGCAATCCAATTCGTCGCCCCTACCGAGCTGGGCTGCCCACCCGACGGCGACGATGCGGTAGCGATTTGTGCCCGCTTGGGCGCCGCGGACGCACCGGTGGATGTCGGGTGGTTCATCCATCACATCAGATCTACGCCCGGCGGCGCGGAGATGCGGTCGCGGTTCTGGATGGGCGGACCGCACATCGCCGTCCGCAACGCCCCGGACATCGCGTCCAGCGCGGTGCGGCCCATCGCGTCACGGCTCTTCGGCGACCCGGTGGCCAGCGGCCGCAATCTGCTGGTGCACTGCGCCCAGGAGATGAACCACCTCGCCGGATTCCTGCCCGAGCTCTACGAACGCTTCGGCGACGAGTAGCTTGTCTCGCCGGGTGCGCGAAAGCGCAACGGGCTGCGCGTTTCTCGAGTGGCGACCGCTTCTTCGCGGCTATGCGGGCCCGGCCGGCGGATGCGGGGTACCGAGGACGACGAACGCCTCGACCACTGTCGCCTGCTCGAAACCCTCGACTTCCACCCGCCACTCGTAGATCCCCGGCTCCAGCGGGATGCCGCCCGGAATGTTGAGCGTGAGCGGCATGCGAACCGACGTGCCGTGGATCGCTCCCGGCGGCCGCCCGGCCTCAGCCGAGGCTTCAAAGGAGATCCGTTGGGCTCCCTGGGTTCCCCTGACCACCACAGGTTCACCGTCGGTGGTCAACAGCTGGCACGACAGCTTGTGCGGTTTGTTGGTCTCGTCCCAGTCGATGTCCAGGAACATCACCAAAGCGAAAGGGGGAGTAGGCGTTTGGCACTGCCGCCAGCCGAGCCCGAGGGCATGGACCTTCCCGGATTGGGCGTCGGCCTGGGCCGCGTCGGCGAGAAACAGGCTGATTTTCATGCGTCGGCCGGACCCACGGTCGCCCTCGCGGTTCTCACCGCGAGATCCTGCCCTGCCATCGCCGCCGCCTCACCGGATCCAGGTGCCCTACCCATTGTCGGGAGGATCATACCTTCGCGTGGATCAGCGACGGCGGCCGCGCATCAGCCGGGCCGTCCGGCGCGGCTGTCTTCTCGCTACGCGCCGCTGGGCTTCGGCGCGGGGCTCTCGTCCTCGGTTTGGGAGAGTTTTTCGGGGCAATAGGCCGACGCCGCTATTGCCGCGAACTTGGCGGCGCCCGGGCCCTGGAAGCCAGGATTCTTGTCCTGCAGGGCTTTGACGATTTCCTCGCCCGTCATCCCGTCGTCGGCCGACTTGCACACTTGCTTGCCGGCGGTGATCGCGCGGTCGGCGTTGAGGTACGTCAGCCCGGCTTGGCTGAGGGCGTTGAGGAAGGCTTGATCTTTGGGGGTCGGGTCGTCGGCGTAGGCAGGGGCGGCCGTCCCGATCACCACGGCGGCGCCGGCCATCAACAGCACGAGTTTCATAGTTCCGTGATTGTTCCAAATCGGCGATGAGCGTGCATCCTTCGTGGCCGAACGGCACCTAAACGGAGCCGGACCGAACGGTGAACTCCCGGTGATCCGAACCGCCCTGTCCACCAACGCCGATCACTTCCCGGGAGGCAGCTGCCGGGGGCCGTCGGGACCGCGCAACTCGCCCGGGCCCTCCCGCTGGGTCAGCTCGCCCGTGCGGTCGCCCTCGGCGGACCCCAGCGTCGGGCGCCCGGCGTCTCCCGCGGCCACCGCCCGCACCGACGAGCGTTGCCGGCGGCTTCCCACCCCATGACGGGCCCCGGCACCGCCGTGCTCGCGCGACGACGGGATCCGGTCCGTCGCGGAGCCCTGCGCGCCCGGCCGCGCGTGCCCGCCGCTCTGGGTGCTTTCGGAGTCGAACGTCACCTTGTGGGTGCGCCTGAGCGAGAAGGTGATCTCCTCGACCTCTTCGAACACCTGACGCGCCGTGCGCAGCGGCTGCGTCGTGTTGTCGATCACGCGCGCGACGAACGGGGGCACCAGCGGGCGAATCCAGCGAGCCGCGGCCCTGGTCGCATCGGGGATGAACGGAATCAGGGGTGTCGCCCGCTCCCCGTGCGGTTCGTGGAGTTCGACCTCGACGTCCGGCTCGAACGGCACGGGCACGTTCTCGACGACCGCTCCGGCGACCGCTTCCTCGACGGCGGGAGGCCCGGGGGTGGGTGGGGCGATGGCCAGGCTGGCCGCCTCCGCTTCCGCGGCGATCGGCAGGTACATGTCGTCCTCCGCCGGCCCGGACGCCCGGTGCGACGCGAAACGCACCGGGGCATCGAGGGCTTCCATCACCCGCCGGCGCTGGTGTTCGCGGTCGATCTCGGTCTGAGCCTCGACGGCAAGCCGGGCCTGCGTGAGTTGGTGCTCGGCCCACATGATTTCGGCCTCGCGGCGGACCTGCGCCCGCTTGATCGCGATCGCGGTGTCGGCCTCCAGCTCGGCGCGCTCCTGGTCCGCCCGCGCCGTGGCGTGACGGTCGTGGGTCGTCTCGCCGCGCCACAGCCGCAGGATCAGTGGCAGCAGGCAAAGGAGCGCGAAGAAAGCGATCGTCACCAGCCGCAGCGCCAACGCGCCCGCGCTGGCGGACGTCAGGTCGTTCAGGGCCACCCAGCGCGCGCCCAGGCCACGGCCGGCGTCGGCGACCACCTGATGCCGGGCCTGGGCCAACGCCAGCTCGTCGCGGGAGATCCTGGCGTCCAACTCGGGTGCCCGGCCGTCACGTGCCGCCAGCGCGTTGTCCAGCTCGTGCTGCGCGTCGGCGAGAAGCTCGTTCGCCGTTCGGGTTTCGGGCCCGGACCCGGGAACGCCGGTGATCCGGGTCTGCGGGCAGGCCGGCGTCGGGTTGTATTCGCAGCGCGCCACGACGAGGGCCTGGTCCTGATGCTCGCGGGCGCGCTCGACGGCCCGGTCCAGCGCACCGCGTGCGTCCTTGGCCTGTTCCAGCGCCGCCGACGCCTGCGCGACGGCCGGCGCCACGTCGGCGCCGCGCAACGCCCGTTCGTCGAGGCGGTGGTCGATCGAGCTGGCAAAGAGGACGAGCGCGGCGAGCTCGCCGACGACGCCGCCCAGCGCCACCGCGACGGCCGCCCGTCCCGCGATGCCGGGCCGGCGGCGGTCGGGGCCGCCGGCGGTCGCGCGCATGACCGCGGCCACCAGCAGGCCGAAGACCAGCGTCAGCGGCACGACGGCGACCATGGGCCACCGTGCCGCCTCGCTCACCGCCAGTCCGGCGACCAGCCACGCCAGCAGGGCGCCGAGCAGCACGACGGCGCCCGCCACCGCGTGGGTGGACCGTTCGTGGCGCTCACCGAGTTCGCGCCAGTGCCCGCCGCCCAGCCAGGTCAGGGGTCCCTCTATCCGCGACACGAACGAGCGTGGCTGCGCGATTGGCTCGGTATTTTTCTGGGCGCACATCAGCTCCAAACACCTCCAAGTCAGTCCAGCGTCCCAGGCCGGCGGCCGACACACCGAATCGAAGCGCCACGTGTGTGGTCAGCTTCACAGCGCGCGTGGTGGTTGCGGATCACATCCTCGTGATACCGATCGGCCCCGCCCGGTCCTGCTCCCGGGCCGCCTCCGCCGCGAAATTGCTGCGACGCGAGCGGATACAGCGGCCGTTCCGGCAGGGGACGTGAGACGGTATAAGCCTATGCAAAATCGCGATTATGTCACCTACGAAGAGTTCGGCCGCAGATTCTTCGAGGTCGCGGTCACCCCCGAGCGTGTCGCCGCAGCGTTCGCCGACATTGCCGGCAACGAGTTCGCCATGGAGCCGATCGCTCAGGGCCCGGGCGGCATCGCCAAGGTGAGCGCCAACGTCAAGATCCAGGACCCCAAGGTGACCCGCCGGCTGGGCGACGACATCACGTTCGTCATCCACATCCCGCTGTCGATCGATCTGCTGCTGGACCTGCGGCTGGACAAACAGCGGTTCGTGGTCTCCGGCGACATCGGGCTGCGCGCCACGGCGCGCGCCGCCGAGCCCCTGCTACTGATCGTCGACGTCGCCAAGCCGCGGCCGTCCGACATCACCGTCAATGTGTCGTCGAGGTCCTTCCGCGGCGAGGTGCTGCGCATCCTGGCCGGCGTCGACGGCGAGATCCGTCGCTTCATCGCCGCGTACGTCGCCGAGGAAATCGACTCGCCGCAATCCCAGGCCGCGCAGGTCATCGATGTGGCTCACCAGCTGGAGGAGGCCTGGCCCTAGCAGCGGGTCGCCACCCTGAGGCTGTCGGCCCGCGGTCGCGTTTACCTCTTCGTCGGAGCCGGGTATGCGGTGGCTACAGCGACCGTCTCACGAGGAGCGAAGACTTGGCACGAGTAGATGTTTCGATGGCATCCGATGTGGAACCCGAGACGGCCTGGAAGCTCGCCTCCGACCTGCGTCGATTCGATGAGTGGCTGACGATTTTCGGCGGCTGGCGCGGGCCGGTTCCCTCGACCATCGAGAAGGGCACCTGCGTGTCGTCGTGCATCAAGGTCAAGGGCTTCCGCAACATCATCCACTGGGAAGTCACCTGTTATGACGCACCGGAATCGATTGAGCTGCAAGGCCGCGGCCGGGGTGGGATCCGGATCGCCGTCGGGGTGACCATTTCCGACGACCATCCCGGATCGAAGTTTCACCTCACCGCGGACCTGAGGGGCGGGGTGCTCAGCGGGCCCGTCGGGGGGTTGGTCGCCAGGGTGGTGCGATCCGACATCCGCACTTCGGTCAACAACCTGGCGTCCATGCAGTAAGCGACGATTACGGGGTCGGCCGGCGCGTCCCCCAGCCCCTTTCGGCGTCGCGAAACCGCCTGCCGTCCATGACAAGCCAGGCCAGGCCGGCCCCGAAGGCCAGCAACCCGGTGATCGCGGCGGCCGCGCCGGCACCGGCCTGGCCGAGGGCGAAATTCGTCACGCAGACCGCGGACGCCACCACGGCGATCCCGACGACGACGAGCCCCGGCGAGCGCTCCGCGTTTCCGCGGGCGCGCGTGCTGTGCTTCATGAGCGTCCCCCTCAGATGTCGCGTTTCGTTGAACCGCTTGTGTGCGGCTACCCGAAACACCATCTGGGAAAACGACTTCGGGCGGCGACTACAGCGTCTGGTGCCGCCCGAAGTACTTGTGGTCCTCGCTGTAGCCGCCGTAACCGCTGCCGATGTCGCGGTAGTCGGCGACGAACTCGATTCCCTTGATCCACTTCACCAGCTTGAAGCCGTGCTGCAACTCGTTGCGCAGCCGCAGCGGCTTGCCGTGCATGTAGGGGAGCGGCTGGTCGTTCATGTTGTAGGCCAGCATCGTCATGTGGTGGTCCATCTGGCCGATGTGGTGGGCGTTGTAGTAGATCCCCCCGGTCGCGCCGAGGCCCATCGAATAGAACACCGCCCATTTCGCCTCGGGCAGCGGTTTGACGATGTCCATGATCGCCTTCATCTGCACGCCGCCCCACTTGGCCACGCCGGACCACGCCTGGATGCAGAAATGCTGGCTGATCTGCTCGTGGTAGGGCAGCGCCTTCAGGTCGTCGAGCGAGAATTCCATCGGGTGCTCAACCAGGCCGTAGACCTTCAGCCGCCAGTCGCGAAAGTCGTTGGCGTCCAACTCTTTGTATTCGACGGTCTCCGGCAGGCGGCCGTTGCGCCAATGGTGGGGCGAGATGTCCTTCTCCGTGAAGGCGCCGGGCTTGGGGTCGAGCTGTTCGAGCATGCGCTGGAACGGGCCGACGAGCGCGTACCCGACCCGCTGGACCACCCGGGGATGGCGAATGGTGAACGGCGTCGCCCACACCCACGCGACGGCCGTCACCACCATCGCCGCGACGAAGATCCCGAACCCCAGCCAGCTGTCGTCGTCGCGGGAGGCGAACATGTGGTTGAGGTTTCGCAGCGCACCGGTCGTCAAGACCATCGTCACGTGGACCAGGATGAAGAACAAAAAGTACACCAGCACAACGAAATGCAGCGAGCGCGCGTGCTGAATGCTCAGCCGCTTGCTGAGCCAGTGGACGCGCTGTGACAGTGCCGGCGACATGCCGAGGCCGGTGATCAACGCCGCCGGGGCGGCGATGAAGACGGTAGTGAAGTACGCCAGCAGCTGCAGGCCGTTGTAGGCGACCCACCCGTCGTCGGTCGGCCAGTCCAGCGACAGGTACTGAATCGCCACCGAAACGGCGTTGGGGAAGACGTCCCAGCTGGTGGGGACGATGTGCCGCCACTGGCCGGTGGCGAACAACAGCACGTAGAAGACCGCCCCGTTGAGCAGCCACAAAACGTCGATGCCGAGGTGCCACCACCGGGCCAGCCCGATGGAATGCCGGAATCCGGGCAACCCGAATTGCGGTGGCAGCGCGACGGTGTCGGCGTTGGCGGTCCACAACTCGTCATCCGGGACCGGTGGGCCCACGCGCAGCCACTCGTCCTTGCCGGGGGTGGCGTTGCGGCTGAAGTAGAGCCGGGGATGGTCGCAAAGGATCTGGATCCCCGTTCTGATGATGAACATCATCATGAACAAGTTGAAGAAGTGGGTCCAGCCGATCCACGCCGGCAGGCCCGGGCTGACGCCCGAATGGGTGTCGGTGCCGGGGTGACGCTGGATGAAGGCCTGCACCGCCGGCATGTTGTGCAGGCCTTTGCCGATCGCCACCCCGACGACCAGCAGGGCAAAGCCGATCGGGATGAGCCAGAGCAGGTTGAACCACTTGTCGCGCCCGACGCGCAGCTTGGGGGCCGTCGCCCGCCTGGTGAGGTCGAAGCCGCCGCCGTAGGCCTCCACGTCGATGGTGTCCTCGGCCGTGTGTATCTCGTTGCGGTAGTCCGGGACATCCTTCAGCGGCGTGCCCGTGGCCAGGGTCGACACGGCGCCGTCCACTGCCGCCCGCCCCCCGGCCGACTCGACACGCGCGTCGCGGTGTTCGGTGTTCGTCACGCGGCCGAAAATACCCCAAACGGGGTTGGATAAATTGGACTCGATCGGAAAGAAGGGCGCCCCCGCGGGACGCTCAGGGGGTACGGCCGCCGGCAATAGTTGCCGACGGGCAAAATCCGCGTCGGCATGGATGACGATCGCCGCAGCTGCCGATTCAAACCGCGAATTTTTGCCGCAAACTCGGTTTCTTGGTGGTGACTGTGAGTTTGGGCATAAGGTTCTGGACGCCGGCTAGGCCGGCTCGCGCGGGAGCAGTTTCCGGACCGGGCGGGTCTCAATAGCGTTGATGGTCAGGGCCCGGCGGCCGATCCGCCAGCCGGCGTCGGTCAGCCGGTAGTCGTCGTCGTAGCGCAGGTGCCACACCACGTCGACCACCTCATCCCCGCGCGGGCTCCAGTGGTGCGCGACGCAAGCGACGCGCCCGGTGGCGGCGCCGGGGCCTGCGCCCTCGTCATAGACCTCGCCGATGATCGCGTGCTCGGTGCGGGTCACGGCCGCGACGGCGGCGACCGCGGCCGCGACGGCCTGCCGGCCCCGGTGGGAGTGGACGGGCTGCAGCGCGGCTGGCGGGTCGGGCAGTAGCAGCTCGCCCGTCTGGGTGAAAAGCTCTACGACGCAATCGAATCGGCGGTCGTCGACGTTGGCCGCATAGCGGTGCACCATGTCGCTCAGCGCCGTCCGATCGCCGCTGGAAAGGGTCATGACGAGGTCAGGGCGTCAGGGACAGTCGTTGGGCGCACGCGGACAGGACGTCCTTGGCCTCTTCGATGTCGGCGGTCGGCGGCATCGCCAACACGATCCGGTCGGCGCCCTGATCGACGAGGCCGCCCGCGCGTTCGGCGTCGATCTTGGTGACCGCGTGGCCCAGCGAGACTTCCAGGGCGTCCGGATCGCGGCCCGCGGCGGACGCCTCGTCGCGCATCAGCGCGAGCAACGACGCGAGTTGCGGGCCCGCCACACCCAGCGGTTGGAAGCCGTCTCCCGAGCGGCCCGCGCGGCGGGCCGCCGCCCGGCTGTGTCCGCCGATGTGGATGGGAAGCCGTTCGCGTGCAACCGGTTTCGGATAACACATGACGTCGTCGAAATCGAAGAACTCGCCGTGATGGCCGGCCCCCTGCGGTCGGTCGGCCCACAGCGCCCGCAGCACGGCCAGCTGCTCGTCGACCCGCCGGCCCCGGCTGTCGAACTCCGCGCCGCAGGCGGCGAGCTCCTCGGAGAGCCAGCCCACGCCGACGCACAGCCGCAGCCGTCCACCCGAAAGCGCGTCGACCGTCGCCGCACGCTTGGCGAGCACCACCGGATGGTGGTTGGGCAGCACCAGGACACCGGTGGCCAGCCCCAGGCGGCTGGTGTGGCCGGCCAGGAAGGCCAGCAGGTCGAGCGGGTCGGGAATCGGGCAGTCGGCGGACAGGCCGACGCGCCCGGAGCTGTCGTAGGGGTAGACGCTGTCGTAGCGGGTGAGCAGGACGGTGTGCTCGACCACCACGATCGATTCGAACCCGCAGCGCTCCAGGTGGCCCGCGAAGCTCACCATCCACTCGGGATCCGCGGTGACACCGTCGGCGACCGGGGCCACCACCCCTACCCTGACCGAAGCGCTCATGGGCCGAAGCTAACAGGCCGGTTACGCCCGGGGCGCGATCGCCTCGCGGACGGCCTCGGCCAGCGCGGCGGCCCGCCGATCGGTGAAAACGTCCTCGAGCGTGACCGGCCGGCCGTCGGGTCCCGTCAGCGGAACCCGCCAGTTGGGGTATTCGTCGGTGGTGCCCGGCTGGTTCTGGGTGCGGCGGTCGCCGACGGCGTCGGTCAGCGCCACCCCCAGCAGGCGCGACGGCGTCCGGCCCAGGTATCGGTACAGCGCGAGCACCACGCGCTCCGGGTCGTCCTGAACGTCCGGGCCGTCGTCCAGCAACCCGACCCGGCGCAGCTCGGCCATCCACCCCGCCAGGTCGGCCCGGTCGGATTCGAGCTCGGCCTCCACCGGCCGGGTGAGCAACCCCAGGGACTCCCGCAGCCGCACGTGCTCGCCGGCCAGGTAACCGGCCGTCGGCGGCAGATCGTGGGTGGTGACCGAAGACAGGCAGTACTCGCGCCAGCGCTCGGCGGGCAGTGGGCCGCCGGTTCCGTCGCGGTCCAATTCGAACCAGAGGATCGACGTGCCCAGCACGCCGCGCAACAACAGGTAGTCGCGGACCCAGGGCTCCACGGTGCCGAGGTCTTCGCCGACGACGAGCGCCCCGGCCCGGTGCGCCTCCAGCGCGACGATGCCGATCATCGCCTCGTGGTCGTAGCGCACGTAGGTGCCCCGGGTCGGCGGCGCGCCCCGCGGGATCCACCACAGCCGGAACAGCCCGATGATGTGGTCGATGCGGACACCGCCGGCGTGCCGCAGCTGCGCCCGGATGAGCGCCCGAAAAGGCCGGTACTCGCGCTCGTCCAGGCGGTCCGGACGCCACGGCGGCTGCGACCAGTCCTGGCCGAGCTGGTTGAACTCGTCCGGCGGCGCGCCCGCCGTCACACCCGGCGCCATCGCGTCCTGCAGGGCCCACGCATCGGCGCCGTCGGGGTGCACGCCCACGGCGAGGTCATGCATGACGCCCAACGCCATCCCGGCCCGGATCGCCTGCGACTGCGCCGCGGCGAGCTGGTCGTCGAGTTGCCATTGCAGCCAGCGGTGGAAATCGACTGTGTCCGAATTCCTTTCGGCGAAACCCGCGACACCGGCGGCGTCGGGATGCCGCAGCGAGTCCGGCCAGCGATGCCAGTCGCCGCCGTATTCCTCGGCCAGTGCGCACCAGGTGGCGAAGTCGTCGAGCGCACGACCCTCCCGCTCGCGGAATGCGGCATAGGCCAGCTCGCGGCCCGCCGACCGCGGTACCTCGTGCAGCAGCGTGAGCGCCGCGCGTTTGGCGGCCCAGGCGCCGTCGCGGTCGATGGCGTCGAGCCGGCCGGCCCGCCGTTGCACGTCCGACCGCAGCCGGCGCACCCGGCCGCGCTTGGTGAGCTCGGCGTACTCCGGGATCGCCTCGACGCGGAGATAGATCGGGTTGACGAACCGGCGCGACGTCGGCAGGTACGGCGACGGCTCCATCCGGCCCGTCACCCCCGAAAACCCGGCCGCGTGCAGCGGGTTGACGAGCACGTAGTCGGCGCCGTGGCACGAGGCCGACCAGACGGCGAGGTCGGTCAGGTCGGTGAGATCGCCGACGCCCCACGACTGCCGGGAGCGCACGCTGTAGAGCTGGGTGGCCAGGCCCCACGCGCGCCGGACCCCGAGCTGTTCGGGCAGGCCGAGCCAGTCGGGCGTGACGATCAGCGCGGTGCTGGTCTCGGCGGCGCCGGACCGCAGATGAATCCGGTGGTAGCCCAGCGGCAGGTCGGCGGGCAGGACGAAGCTGGCCTCGCCGATCCAGCGCCCGTCCAGATCGAACGGCGGCGTGAAGTTGTCGACCTGCTGCACCCCGCCGCGCACCGTGCCGTCCTCGAGCTGCAGCCACACCTCGGCCGGGTCGCCGTGCGTGACATGGGCCCAGAACCGGATCTGCTCCCCGGTGCGCCCGACGATGGTCGCCGGCATCCGGCGCTGCCAATACGACCGACGGTGCGCGGTCAGGGCCGCGTTGCGCTCCTGTTCGGTGCCGGCCGCGACCCCGAGCGCGGCGAGCACCGCCACCAGCGTCTCCTCGGGCACGGGCACCGCGCGACCCGTCCAGTCCTCGTACTCGGTCGCGATACCGAACCGGCGGGCGAGTTCGACCAGCGAGGGCGCGAGCTCCGTCATGCCGCTCATCTTGCTGCAGAACCCCGCGGCCCGGCTCGGTCAGCGGGCTTTTGCCCGAAGTGACCGTTCGCCAGGACTTGTCGGCCATCCCCGGTTAACATGCGCAGTGAAGACCTGAGGAATGCAGCCGGGGGATGAGTGGGGAACAGCAAAGAGTGCCGGCAGCGGCGACTCAGCGAGATGTAAATAGAAGGTGAAGCGCAGGGCAACGCGTGGCGGGGCCCGCGCCGGTCCCTTACGGTTGTCACGGTTGTACGAAGCAATTAGCGCGACGGATGTTTTCGAAGGACAATATCCAGGGCGTTCAAGCAGACCGGATGGTGAAATAGCGTGGCCGAAGAGAGTCGCGGGCAGCGAGGGTCGGGTTACGGCCTGGGGTTGTCGACCCGCACCCAGGTGACGGGCTATCAATTCCTGGCCCGTCGAACCGCGATGGCGCTGACCCGTTGGCGGGTCCGCATGGAGATCGAGCCGGGACGGCGTCAGAACCTGGCCATCGTGGCCTCGATCTCCGCGGCGCTGGTGATCTGCCTGGGCGCGCTGCTGTGGTCCTTCATCAGCCCGTCCGGTCAGATCAACGAGTCGCCGATCATCGCCGACCGTGACTCCGGGGCGCTCTACGTCCGCGTCGGCGACAAGTTGTACCCGGCGCTCAACCTGGCCTCGGCCCGGCTGATCACCGGGCGCCCGGACAACCCGCACCTGGTTCGGTCGAGCCAGATCGCGAACCTGCCGCGCGGGCCCCTGGTGGGCATCCCGGGCGCACCGTCGAATTTCGCGCCCAAGACGCCGACCGCGTCGTCGTGGCTGGTCTGCGACACCGTGGCCGGGTCCACGGGGACGGGCGCGCCGTCGGGGGTCACCGTGACGGTGATCGACGGCACCCCGGACCTCAGCGGCCACCGCCAGGTGCTGAACGGGTCGGACGCCGTGGTGCTGCGCTACGGCGACGAGGCTTGGGTGGTCCGGCAGGGCCGCCGGTCGAAGATCGACCCGACGAACCGCTCGGTCCTGCTGCCGCTGGGTTTGACTCCCGAGCAGGTCAGCCTGGCGAAGCCGATGAGCCGCGCCCTCTACGACGCGCTGCCGGTGGGGCCCGAACTGACGGTGCCCGACATCCCGAACGCGGGGTCCCCGGCGACGTTCGCGGGTGCGCCCGGCCCGGTGGGGACGGTGATCGTCACCCCGCAGATCAGCGGGCCGCAGCAGTATTCGCTGGTGCTGAGCGACGGCGTGCAGACGCTGCCGCCCCTGGTGGCCCAGATCCTGCAGAACGCCGGCGGCCCGGGTGGCAACACCAAGCCGGTCACGGTCGAACCGTCGGCGCTGGCGAAGATGCCGGTGGTCAACAAGCTGGACCTGTCGTCGTACCCCGACAACCCGTTGAACGTGATGGACATGCGGGAAAACCCGGCGACCTGCTGGTGGTGGCAGAAGAGCTCCGGCGAGAACCGGGCCCGCATCCAGGTCGTGTCCGGTGCCACCCTGCCGATCCCGACCAAGGAAATGGGCAAGGTGGTGTCCCTGGTGAAGGCCGACACCACCGGCCGCGAGGCCGACCAGGTGTACTTCGCCTCCGACCACGCGAACTTCGTGGCCGTCACCGGCAACGACCCCGGCGCCAAGACGACGGAATCGCTGTGGTGGCTGACGGACGCGGGCGCCCGGTTCGGGGTGGACGACACCCGCGAGGCCCGCGAGGCGCTGGGCTTGAAGACCACGCCGAGCCTGGCGCCGTGGGTGGCGCTGCGGCTGCTCCCACAGGGCCCGACCCTGTCCCGAGCAGACGCCTTGGTGGAGCACGACACGCTACCGATGGACATGTCCCCTGGAGATTTGGTGGTACCTAGGTGAAACGCGGATTTGCCCGGCCGACTCCGGAGAAGCCCCCGGTCATCAAGCCGGAGAACATCGTCCTACCGACCCCGCTGAGCATCCCGCCACCCGAGGGCAAGCCCTGGTGGATCGTGGTGGTCGGCGTCGTGGTGATCGGCCTGCTGGGCGGCATGGTCGCGATGACCTTCGCCAGCGGCTCGCACGTCTTCGGCGGCGTCGGCGCGATCTTCCCGATCTTCATGATCGGCGGCATGGCGATGATGATGTTCGGCGGCCGGTTCGGCGGCCAGCAGCAGATGAGCCGGCCGAAGCTGGACGCGATGCGCGCCCAGTTCATGTTGATGCTCGACATGCTGCGGGAGACGGCCCACGAGTCGGCCGACAGCATGGACGCCAACTACCGCTGGTTCCACCCGGCGCCCGACACCCTGGCCGCGGCCGTCGGATCGTCGCGCATGTGGGAGCGCAAGCCCGACGGCAAGGACCTCAACTTCGGTGTGGTGCGCGTCGGCGTGGGCATGACGCGCCCCGAGGTGACCTGGGGTGAGCCCCAGAACATGCCGACCGACATCGAGCTGGAGCCGGTGACCGGTAAGGCGCTGCAGGAGTTCGGTCGCTACCAGAGCGTCGTCTACAACCTGCCGAAGATGATCTCCCTGCTGGTCGAACCCTGGTACTCGCTCATCGGGGATCGCGAGCAGGTGCTGGGCCTGATGCGCGCGATCGTGTGCCAGCTGGCGTTCTCCCACGGGCCAGACCACGTGCAGATGATCGTGGTCAGCTCCGATCTGGAGCAGTGGGACTGGGTGAAGTGGCTGCCGCACTTCGGCGACCCCCGCCGCCAGGACGCGGCGGGCAACGCCCGGATGGTCTACAGCTCGGTGCGCGAGTTCGCCGCCGAGCAAGCCGAATTGTTCGCCGGCCGTGGGTCTTTCACGCCCCGGCACGCCAGCTCGTCGGCCCAGACCCCGACGCCGCACACGGTGATCATCGCCGACGTGACCGACCCGCAGTGGGAGTTCGTGATCAGCGCCGAGGGCATCGACGGCGTGACGTTCTTCGACCTGACCGGCGCGCCCATGTGGGCGGCCGTCCCGGAGCGGACCCTGCGGTTCGACGACCGGGGCGTCATCGAGGCCCTGCCGCGCGACCGCGACACGTGGATGGTCATCGACGAAAACGCGTGGTTCTTCGCCCTGACCGATCACCTGAGCATCGCCGAGGCCGAGGAGTTCGCGCAGAAGCTGGCGCGCTGGCGGCTGGCCGAGGCGTACGAGGAGATCGGTCAACGGGTGGCCCACATCGGTGCCCGGGACATCCTCACCTACTACGGGATCGACGATCCGGCCGAAATCGACTTCGACGCGCTGTGGGGCAAGCGGACCGACTCGATGGGCCGGTCGCGACTGCGGGCGCCGTTCGGCAACCGCTCCGACAACGGCGAATTGCTGTTCCTGGACATGAAGTCGCTGGACGAGGGCGGCGACGGCCCGCACGGCGTCATGTCCGGAACGACCGGTTCGGGTAAGTCGACGCTGGTGCGGACGGTGATCGAATCGCTGATGCTCGGCCACCCGCCGGAGGAGCTGCAGTTCGTGCTGGCCGACCTCAAGGGTGGCTCCGCGGTCAAGCCGTTCGCGGGCGTGCCGCACGTGTCGCGCATCATCACCGACCTGGAGGAAGACCAGGCGCTGATGGAGCGGTTCCTGGACGCGCTGTGGGGCGAGATCGCCCGCCGCAAGGCGATCTGCGACAGCGCCGGTGTCGACGACGCGAAGGAATACAACTCGGTGCGCCTGCGGATGCGGGCGCGCGGCCAGGACATGCCGCCGCTGCCGATGCTCGTGGTCGTGATCGACGAGTTCTACGAGTGGTTCCGCATCATGCCGACGGCCGTCGACGTCCTCGACTCGATCGGGCGTCAGGGCCGCGCCTACTGGATCCACCTGATGATGGCGTCGCAGACCATTGAGAGCCGGGCCGAAAAGCTCATGGAGAACATGGGTTACCGGTTGGTGCTGAAGGCGCGCACCGCGGGGGCGGCGCAGGCGGCCGGCGTGCCGAACGCGGTGAACCTGCCGGCCCAGGCCGGTCTGGGTTACTTCCGGCGCAGCCTCGAGGACATCGTCCGGTTCCAGGCCGAATTCCTTTGGCGGGACTACATTTCGCGCGGCATCACCATCGATGGCGAGGAAGCCCCGGCGTTGGTGCACAGCATCGATTACGTTCGTCCGCAACTGTTCACCAACTCGTTCACCCCGCTCGAGGTCAGCGTAGGGGGACCGGAGCTGGAGCCGGTGGCGGTCCACTCGAACGGCGAGGCGCTCGAGGTGGCCGAGGCCGACGGCGAGGAGGACGAGGAAGGGATCAGGGTGCCGAAGGTCGGTACGGTGATCATCGACCAGCTGCGCAAGATCGACTTCGAGCCGTACCGGCTGTGGCAGCCGCCGCTGAACCAGCCCGTGGCCATCGACGAGCTGGTGAATCGGTTCATCGGCCACCCGTGGCAGCAGGACTACGGTTCGGCCCAGAATCTCGTGTTCCCCATCGGGATCATCGACCGCCCGTTCAAGCACGACCAGCCGCCGTGGACGGTCGACACCTCCGGGCCCGGCGCCAACGTCCTGATCCTGGGGGCCGGCGGTTCGGGCAAGACGACCGCGCTGCAGACGCTGATCTGCTCGGCCGCACTGACGCACACGCCCGAGCAGGTGCAGTTCTACTGCCTGGCCTACAGCGGCACGGCGCTGACCACCATCGCGCGCCTGCCGCACGTCGGTGAGGTGGCCGGTCCGACGGACCCCTACGGCGTGCGCCGTACCGTGGCCGAACTGCTGGCGCTGGTCCGCGAGCGCAAGCGCAGCTTCCTCGAATACGGCATCGCCTCGATGGACGTGTTCCGGCGCCGCAAGTTCGCCGGAGAGGCCGGCCCGGTGCCCAACGACGGGTTCGGCGACGTCTACCTGGTGATCGACAACTACCGGGCGTTGGCCGAGGAGAACGAGGTGCTGATCGAGCAGGTGAACCTGATCATCAATCAGGGTCCCTCGTTCGGCGTGCACGTGGTCGTCACCGCGGATCGCGAGTCCGAGCTGCGGCCGCCGGTCCGCAGCGGTTTCGGTTCCCGGATCGAACTGCGCCTGGCCGCGGTGGAGGACGCCAAGCTGGTGCGTTCGCGCTTCGCCAAGGAGGTTCCGGTCAAGCCGGGACGCGGCATGGTCGCGGTCAACTACGTCCGCCTCGATGCCGACCCGCAGGCCGGCCTGCACACGCTGATCGCCCGGCCCGCGCTGGCCAGCACGCCCAACCACGTGTTCTCGTCCGACAGCATCATCGAGGCCGTCAGCCGGCTCGCGAGCGGGCAGGCCCCGCCGGTGCGCCGGCTGCCGGCGCGCTTCGGCGTGGAGCAGGTGCGCGAGCTCGCGGCCCGCGACACGCGCCAAGGCGTGGGTGCCGGCGGAATCGCCTGGGCCATCTCGGAATTGGACCTGGCGCCGGTGTACCTCAACTTCGCCGAGAACGCGCACCTGATGGTGACCGGCCGGCGCGAGTGTGGGCGCACCACGACGCTGGCCACCATCATGTCCGAGATCGGCCGGCTCTACGCGCCGGGAGCCAGCAGCGCACCGCCGCCACCGGCCGGCCGGCCGTCGGCCCAGGTGTGGCTGGTGGACCCGCGCCGTCAGCTGCTGACCGTGCTGGGCTCGGAGTACGTGGAGAAATTCGCGTACAACCTCGACGGCGTTCAAGAGATGATGAACGAGATGTCGGCCCTGCTGGCCAGCCGCGAACCACCGCCCGGCCTGTCCGCGCAGGAATTGTTGTCGCACTCCTGGTGGAGCGGCCCGGAGATCTTCCTGATCGTCGACGACATCCAGCAGCTGCCCGCGGGCTTCGATTCACCGCTGCACAAGGCCGCCGCCTGGGTGACCAGGGCCGCCGACGTCGGCCTGCACGTGATCGTGACCCGCACGTTCGGTGGGTGGTCGTCGGCGGGCAGCGACCCGATGCTGCGGGCCCTGCACCAGGCGAATGCCCCGCTGCTGGTGATGGACGCCGACCCCGACGAGGGCTTCATCCGCGGCAAGATGAAGGGTGGGCCGCTGCCCCGCGGCCGAGGCCTGCTGATGGCCGAGGACACCGGGGTGTTCGTCCAGGTGGCGGCCACCGAGTTCCGCAAGTAGGACCAGCCGGCTGCGCCGGGGTTGGTCGACATGGTCGACGATCGGCCGGAGATCAACCCCAGTGCAGCGGTAATTCCTTGAGCGCGAACGTCTTCGACGGGAACTTGATCTGCGGGGTGTAATCCGCCGGCACCTCGAAATCGGGGATCTGCCTGAGCCATTCGGCGACGATGATGGTCAGCTCGATCCGGGCCAGGTGCGAACCCAGGCACCGGTGCGGTCCGCCGCCGAATCCCCAGTGCCGGTGCACCTTGCCGTCCATGTAGAGCTCATCGGTCGACATCGCGTCGCTGCCGTCGCGGTTCACCGCCGCCATGCACAGCCGCACCGGTGTGCCCGCGGGCAGCGTCATGCCGCCCACGGTGACGATCTCGGTCGTGACCCTGGGCGCCACCGGCGCCGATGGCTCCAACCGCACGATCTCTTCGATGAAAACCCTGATCTGCCTGGGGTTGTCGCGCAGCTCTTCGCGCAGCTGCGGCCTGCGCGCGAGCTCGTACAGTGAGAATCCGATCGCCGCGGTCACCGTGTCCAGACCCGCCAGGATCAGCAGGTGGCTCATGCCCAGCAGCTCGAGATCGGTGAAGTTGCCCTCGCCGGTCATCACCTGCGACAACATGTCATCGCCCGGATTTTCGCGGCGCTGCGCGATCGCGTCGTTCAAGTAGGCCAACAACTCGTGCGCCTTCTCGAAGTCGGCGGGACTCAGGTAGGGCTTGTCGGCGATGATGGCGTCTTTCCAGTCGATGACGCGGTCGCGGTCCTCGACCGGCAGACCGTAGAGGTCGAGGAAGACCTGGAACGGATACAGCTTGGCGAAATCCGCCATCCCGTCGCACTTGCCTCGCCCCGCGAGCTCGGCGATCATCTCGGCGGCGTGGCGCTGCAGCACCGGGCGGGACTTGCTCAGGCCCTGGGGACTGAAGTAGGGCTGCAGGATTTTCCGGTAGCGGGTGTGCTCCGGCGGGTCGAACGCCAGCGGGATCACCGGCAACGGGCTGCCGGGCGGCTGGAGCGCCAGCCGCGACGAAAACACCTTCGGATTGCGCAGCGCGGCAAGCACGTCCTCGCGACGGGTCAGGTAGTAGTGGCCGTTCATGAACACCACCGGGCCGGCGTCCCGCAACGTCTTCCACCCGACACCCCGGTCGTCCTCCATCGGCAACTTGGTGTACTCCAGCCGCGGTAGGTGGAAGCTGCCCGGCTGCCAATCGCCAACAGTGCTCATGCGCCCTGATCTCCGCTTGTCTGTGTGGTTTTCGCGCCGCAAAAGTATGAGTCCCCAGGCCGCGCTTCGAACTTTCGCGTCACCGGTGTGAAGGTGGCACATCAATATCGCACGTGCGGCAAGGGGGCACCAATCTGACCGGCGGTGAGGGCGGGTCACCGCCGTCGAACGACCTTCTCCTCGCGTTTGTCGACCGACTAATCTGTTGTCCAATCGTCAAGTCCCGCTGGGAACTCCCCGGACCCGTCCAAGAAGGGAACCCCGTGAAGGTTCGTCTCGAAAAGTCCAGATGCGTGGGCCACGCCCAGTGTTACGCCGTCGATCCGGACCTGTTCCCCATCGACGCGTCGGGCTACTCCATCCTCGAAGAGCACGAGGTCAGGCCCGAGGACGAGCAATTGACGCGCGACGGCGTGGCCTCCTGCCCGGAAATGGCACTGATCCTTGAGGACGACTAGCGCCACCACGGGGCAAGCCGCCAGACGAACGCAAGGTGAACACTCGGTTGTTTTTCATGAACCGAGGCTTGCCGGGAATGAACATTGGTTGGCCTGGAATGAACAGTTGGCATCGCCGGTCGGCGCGCCCTGGATGACCAGCTAATGTCGTTCGCGAGCGGCAGTTCAAGCACCAGGGGAGCTGTCGCTCGGTTGCTGACAACGGGATAGTCGAGGCAGATTGTTCATGTCGTTACTGACCGAACTTCCGGGAATCCCGGTGGCGGAGCGCCGATCCGGACACGCCGGGCGGGTGCGCCTCAGTATTCCGACTGTCCCGTCGGCTGGGTTTGCTGGTCAACAAGGTCGTGGCCGCGCCCATCATGGTTTCTACCTGACCGCCGCGATTGCCCCGGCAATCGCGGCCGACTGAGGAGGACACGGGGTGTTCGACTTCGGAGCGTTGCCGCCCGAAATCAATTCCGGTCGGATGTATGCGGGTCCGGGAGCCGAGTCGATAATGGTTGCCGCGACGGCCTGGGATGCGCTGGCGGCGGAGTTGAGCACGGCGGCTTCTGGCTACAACTCGGTGATCACCGAACTCACCAGCGCGCCCTGGATCGGGCCCTCCTCGACGGCGATGGTGTCCGCAGTGGTGCCGTATGTGAGCTGGCTCAGCACGGCGGCGGGCCTGGCCGAGGAGAGCGCCAGCCAGGCGCGGGCGGCGGCGGGCGCCTTCGAGGCCGCGTTCGCGATGACGGTGCCTCCGCCGGTGATCGTGGCGAACCGGGTCCTGTTGGCGACGCTCGTCGCGACCAACTTCTTCGGGCAGAACACGCCGGCGATCATGGCCACCGAGGCGCAGTACATGGAGATGTGGGCCCAGGACGCCGCCGCGATGTACGGCTACGCCGCGTCCTCGGCGGCCGCCACGGTGTTGACCCCCTACCAGGCGCCGCCCAACACCAGCACGCCGGACGCTCCCGCCCAGCAGGGTGCCGCGGTCGCCCAGGCCACCGCCCAGCCGGCCGGCAACTCCGCGGCGCAGGCGGTGCAGGCCGCGTCGATCCCGCAGACGCTGCAGCAACTCGCCCTGCAGCAACTGTCGGGTTATCAGTTCACGCAGTGGCCGTTGTCGATGCTGCAGAACCAGCTCCAGGATCTGATCAAATACGGGCTGCCCACCCCGACGAACGACTGGTTCAACGTCCCGGGGCTCATCAAGCCCCCGGTCGTGGGCTACCCGTCGACCTTCCCCTCCAGCGGCATCAGCCCGCTGTACAACGAGGCGCGCCAGTTCCTGCAGGCGTACTTCGGTGTCGGTATCGGCAACTTCGGCTGGTCGATCGGCCAGCAGCTGACCTTCGGCCCCGGCGGTGCGACCGCGGGTGCCGGCGGTGCCTGGTTCCCGACGCCGCAGTTCGGCGGCCTGCACCTGGGCGCGATCGGCGCGAGCTCGGTCAGCGGCCACGGCCTGGGTGGGGCGACGTTGGCGAGCACCGGCGCGTCGGGCAAGATCGGGGCGCTGTCCGTCCCCGCGAGCTGGAACACCCCGACCACGGAAGCCGCGGTCACGCTCGCCGCCTCGGAGGAGACGCCCGTGCAGGCAGGCGCGAACGCCGTGCCCGGAAACGCCCTGCTGCGCGGCATCCCGATGGCCGGCGTCGGCCGGCGCACCGCGGGCTACGGCTACACCACCAAATACGGGTTCCGATATAGCGTGCTGACACGCCCGCCGTCGGCCGGATAGCGGGGGAGGGACGCGCGTGACCTACCAGCCGGCAAACCCGTCCAGGGTCGCCCGAAATGAACAGCAGTTGTCCACCAATGAACAGTTGGCGCTAAGGAGGCGCGACCCGAAGGGATCCAATTAGTCTCACTAGCAAGCCATGTCTGAAGCGAACTTCAGCAGCAAATCTTTCCTTGATGGTCATCGAGCCTGAAAGTTGAGGAGGAAAACCAAATGTCCTTTGTGACCACACAGCCAGAAGCGTTGGCGGCGGCCGCGGGCAGCCTGCAGGGTATCGGCTCGGCGTTGAGCGCCCAGAACGCCGCGGCGGCGGCCCCCACGACCGGGGTGGTGCCGGCGGCGGCCGACGAGGTGTCGGCGCTGACCGCGGCCCAGTTCGCCGCGCACGCGCAGATGTACCAGGCCGTCAGCGCGCAGGCGGCCGCCATTCACGAGCAGTTCGTCAGCACCCTGGGCATCAGCTCGGGGTCGTACGCGGCGACCGAGGCGGCCAACGCGGCCGCGGCCGGCTAGGAGGTCAGTCATGAGCGACTTGGGTATTTTGCCCCCGGAGGTCACCTCCGCGATGATCTACGCGGGCCCGGGCTCCGGGTCGATGATGGCGGCGGCCGCCGCCTGGAACGGGATCGCCGCCGAACTGAACGCTGCCGCCCTGGGCTACGACCAGATCGTCACCCAGCTGGCCGGCGAGGAGTGGCTGGGGCCCGCCTCGGCGTCGATGGCGTCGGCGGCGCAGCCATACGTGCAGTGGATGACGACCACCGCCGGTCAGGCCGAGGAGTCCGCCGCTCAGGCGCAGAACGCCGCGGCGGCCTACGAGACCGTGCTCGCCTCGGTGGTTCCGCCGCCGCTGATCGCGCTCAACCGCACGGAGCTGTCGCAGGCGATGGCGACCAACGTGCTGGGGCAGAACAACGGGATCATCTCCCAGCTCGAGGCCCAGTACCAGGAATTCTGGGCGCAGAACGCCGCGGCGATGTACAACTACGCCGGTCAGTCCGCGGCGGCGGCCAAGGTGACGCCGTATCAGAACGCGCCGACGGTTGCCAATCCCGCCGCCGCGGCCGTCACGCAGTCCGCGGCGCCGGCCGCCTCGATCCAGCAGACCCTGCAGAGCTACCTCACCCAGATCCAGAGCGCGCTGGGCTCCCTCGCCACGCCGGGTTCGACGACCGCGCTGGTGAACCAATTCGGGGCCAACAACCCGCTGACCGAACTCTGGTTCCTCATCAGCGGCCAGACGACGCTGCCGACCAACATCGGTACGTTCCTGGGCGGTTACTCCAACTACGCGAGCTTCTTCTACAACACCGAGGGTCTGCCGTACTTCAGCGTTGGTATGGGCAACTTCGGTGTGCAGATGGCCAAGACCCTCGGGGCGATCACCGGTCCCGCGGCGGCGGCGGCCGCGGTGCCCAAGGGCCTGCCCGGGCTGGGCGGCCTGCTGGGCGGTGGCGCCGGTGGCGCGGCGGCGCACTTGGGCAGCGCGACGTCCATCGGCAAGCTGTCGGTGCCGGTCTCGTGGACCGGGGCCACCGCGCCGACGGCTGCCGCGGCCCACGCCATCCCGGTCAGCAGCATCAGCGCTGCCCCGGAGGCCGCCGGCGGACCCGGAAACCTGCTCGGCGGCATGCCGCTGGCGGGTGCCGGCGCCGGCGGGGGCAGCGGTGCCGGACCCCGGTACGGGTTCCGTCCCACCGTCATGGCGCGGCCGCCCCTCGGCGGGTAGCCGGCCGCACTGCAACATCGCGCCGCGGGCGCAGGCGACTTGCCTGCGCCCGCGGTGGCGTTCTGGGCGAGTGGCCACTCGGCTTCGCCCTTTCCGATAACCCCTTGACGAGCCGCTCGCGACCATCGATTGCGGTCGCCTCACGGCCCCTCGGCAAACCCCGACGGGGGCATTTTCTGCGGCCGGATTTTTAACCGCCGCGACGGCCGTTGTTCTCTCAACCGGGCCGGACCGCTCCGGTCACCCGAACCGCAGCCGGGTGTATTCCGGCACATTCCCGCAGGTGGCGACGGCGTTTGGGACGCCTCACCGACCCGATCCGGGTCAGGTAGCGCTCCCGGGTCACCGATGCGTCGCGACGGGCCCGCACTGACCGCCCGGATCGGCTTGGCGCGGTGGCGGATTCCGGCATTTAGCCTCAAGCGAACGCTTTGCCGAACGGTCCCGTCGTCAACCGAAGTTGCGGAGAAACCATGTCGCTCGAGTCCGGGGGTTCCTAGGTGCTCGACTTCGGGGCGCTGCCGCCAGAGATCAACTCAGGCCGGATGTATGCCGGCCCGGGTTCCGCGTCGATGGTGGCCGCGGCGTCGGCGTGGGATGGGGTGGCCGCCGAGTTGAGCCTGACGGCGAGCGGCTACACGTCGACGATCGCCGAGTTGACCGGCTCGCTGTGGCTGGGCCCGGCCGCGCAATCCATGGTGGCCGCGGCCGCCCCCTATATCTCGTGGCTCGGTACCGCGGCCATCCTGGCTGAGGAGACCGCCAACCAGGCCCGGGCGGCCGCGGCGGCGTTCGAAGCCGCGTTCGCGCTGACGGTGCCCCCTCCGGTCGTCGCGGCCAACCGGGTGCTGTTGATGACGCTCGTCGCCACCAATTTCTTCGGGCAGAATTTCCCGGCGATCGCGGCCACCGAGGCCCAGTACGCGGAGATGTGGGCCCAGGACGCCACGGCGATGTACGGCTATGCGAGCGCCTCGGCGACCGCCACGCGGCTGAACGCGTTCGGCGAGCCGGCGCAGACCACCGATCAGAACGGGCCGGCCGCCCAGGCCGCAGCCGTGAGCCAGGCCGTCGCCACGCCCGCGGGAACCTCCGCGCCGCAAGCGGCCACCGGCCTGTCCCTGACCCCGGACACCATCTCGGTCACGTCGATCTTCACGTCGATAAACCAAGCGCTGCAACAGCTTTCGACGGGCGCGCTGGCCTCGCCGCTGAACCCCTACAACTGGTGGATCGTCCAGCAGTTCGCCAACCTCAACGTGACGAACCGGACGGCGTTGTCCCGGCTGGGCGTCGGGCTCCCGTACTTCTCGGTCGGGATGATGAGCTTCGCGGGCTCGATCGCCCAGCAGTTGACTTTTGGCCCCGGCGGGTCGACGGTCGGCGCGCAAGGCGCCTGGTATGCGACACCCCAGTTTGCGGGCCTGCACTTCGGCGCCGTGGCGGGCGGCCTGGGAAGTCCCGGCGGCGTGGCGGCGAACTTGTCCTCGGCCACCAAGATCGGGGGTCTGTCGGTGCCGCAGGCGTGGGCCGGTTCGCCCGCCGCGGTGGAACAGCAAGCCGCCCAGGCGCTCGCCGTCGACTACGCCACCGACCCGCCGGGCGCCGGCGCCAACGGGCTGCTGCGCGGCATGCCGATGGGCACCGGCAGCCGGCGCGCCGGCTCCGCCTGGCCGCCCCGCGAATACGGCTTCAGGCGCAGCGTGCTCGCCCGTCCACCATCCGCGGGATGACGCACATGCCCGACGACAAGCGCGCAGCTCGCGCCCGGCCGCCCGAATCGCACGCCACCCGGTTGTGCGCGACAAGCGCGGTATGGCCAAGCGCGGCAAGCGATTTCGTAATGATCGAGTCGGCTACGGAGGCGGCCACGGCGGCCGCGACTGGTTAGGAGTCAGGAAATGGCAATCGATTTTGGTGCGTTACCGCCGGAGATCAACTCGGCGCGCCTCTATTCCGGTCCGGGGTCGACTC
This sequence comes from Mycobacterium sp. E787, assembly GCF_001668725.1. Classification (GTDB taxonomy): domain Bacteria; phylum Actinomycetota; class Actinomycetes; order Mycobacteriales; family Mycobacteriaceae; genus Mycobacterium. The sequence continues at coordinate 67,910 of NZ_LZKL01000132.1, forward strand.
CGCTCGTGACTGCGGCCTCGGCGTGGAACTCGCTGGCCGCCGAACTGAATGCCGCGGCCCTGGGCTACGAGAGCGTGGTGACCCAGCTGACGAGCGAGGAATGGCTGGGTCCGGCCTCCGGATCGTTGGCGGCGGCGGCGCAACCGTACGTGGCATGGGTGAGCGCGACCGCGGCCCAGGCCGAGCAGGCCGCCACGCAGGCCAGCGCGGCCGCCGCGGCCTATGAGGCCGCGTTCGCCGGGGTCGTGCCGCCGCCGCTCATCGCGGCAAACCGGGCCGAGTTGGCCCAGGCGGTGCAGACCAACCTGCTCGGTCAGAACACCGGGATCATCGCGCAGCTGGAGGCGCAGTACGGCGAATTCTGGGCCCAGGACGCCGCGACGATGTACAGCTATGCCGGCAACTCGGCGTCGGCTTCCACGGTCACGCCGTTCACCGCGGCACCGGCGGTCGCCAGTCCCGCCGCTTCGAGCACCCAGGCCGCCGCGACAAGCGTGGCGGCGACCACCTCGGTCGGCTCGATACAGAATCAGATCAACAGCGCCATCAGCCAGATCACCGCGCAGCTGACCAGCCTGGCGTCGCCGTTCTACACGCCGCTGCAGCAGGAATGGTGGTATTTCGCGTCGAGCACCGGTCCGCTGTCCTCGGTGTGGCAGCTGTTGTTCGGGAGCCCCACGTTCCCCGGTTCCAGCCTTTCGTCGTTCATGTCTGCGATCTCGCCGTACGCCGGCGTCTTCTACAACACCGAGGGTCTGCCCTACTTCAGCATCGGTATGGCCAACTCCATGACCCAGACGGCAAAAACGGTCGGCGCGATCGGCGGTGCGGCGCCGGCGGCGGCCGCCGCGATCCCGAAAGGCCTGCCCGGGCTGGGAGGGTTGCTCGGCGGGGGCGCGCCTGTCGCGGCGCACTTGGGGAGCGCGACCTCGCTCGGCAAGCTGTCGGTGCCGGCGTCCTGGTCGGGGCCCGTCACGACGCCCAGCCACGCCACCGCCATACCCGTCAGCAACGTCCGGGAGGCGCCCGATGCGGGAGCCGGAAACCTCCTGGGCGGCATGCCCCTGGCGGGGGTGGGCACCGGCGGATCCGGCGCGGGGCCGCGCTACGGATTCAAGCCGGTCGTGATGGCCCGTCCGCCCGCGGCCGGATAGCGGGGGCCGGCCGGCGATGATATTTGCTCCCGCGCGATTTCGTCCCGCTGGTGATAAGCTCCATACGTGCTGGCCAGCAGGCTTCCCACCGCGCCTCCGGAGGGCACGCTCTTGAGGTTTGCTGTGACCGTCCTGTGAACGCCAGCGGTGAGGGCCCGACGCTGTTAGTGTGTCGTTACCAAAAGTGAATTCGCCGTGCCATCCAGTGAACAATTGCCAACGGGTGGCTTCGGGGCCGACTTGAAACAGACGTTGTCATCTAATCTCTTGCACAGAGCGGTGCGGAGGAACTTGAGGAGGGAAAAGTATGTCGTTCGTTACCACACAGCCTGAGGCGTTGGCCGCCGCGGCCGGGAGCCTGCAGGGGATCGGCTCGTCGCTGAGCGCGCAGAACGCCGCCGCGGCTGCCCCCACGACCGGGGTGGTGCCCGCCGCGGCCGACGAGGTGTCGGCGCTGACCGCGGCCCAGTTCGCCGCGCACGCGCAGATGTACCAGGCCGTCAGCGCGCAGGCGGCCGCCATTCACGAGCAGTTCGTGAGCACCCTTGGCATCAGCTCGGCCTCCTACGCCGCGACCGAAGTCGCCAATGCGGCGGCCGCGGGCTGATCGGATTCACGGTTAACGCCTTCGACGGAATCCGCACCGGCGTGGATTCCATGGCGATCGTCCGGCGACTATGGCGCCGGGGCCTGACGACTGGGCCGAAGCAGCGTTCCGGGGGGACCAGCTTCCTGTATGAGGCTCGGCGGTGCGTTTCCGCGTAACCGTCCGGGTCGTCGTTCACCACAACTGAAAACAAGTCACTCAGAATTAAGGAGACAGCCAACATGGCAACACGTTTTATGACCGACCCGCACGAGATGCGGGCGATGGCGGGCCGTTTCGAGGTCCACGCGCAGACC
>NZ_LZKL01000133.1 GCF_001668725.1 Mycobacterium sp. E787
CCGGACCCCTCGGCGAGCGCGCCGACTGGTGGTGGTACGACCCCTTCCAACCCCAACCACCACCATCGACCAACTAGGTTGATTGGGGCATAAAGAATTTCGTTTGCGTTACCCGCTGCCCAGACCATGCGGCTTGCTTGAAAGTTGGTAGCGCATACGCTATCGAATTCGTAAGTCGCCGATGCCCGGAGTCAAGCCGGACCCGGCGCCGGTGCGAATTCGAAACTCGGCGGTTCGCGCAGCCACGCCGTCGAGACGGCGGACCAGTCCGCGACGCTGACGTAGGGTCCCGCCGGGCTGTGCGCGTGGCCCGAGCCGTCGGCCGTGCTGAACGGGGTGACCGAGATCTTGGGATGGGCGAGGGAGCCGGGGTGTAGGGGTTGGCCGTCCTCGTCGGTGACCGAGAGGTGGTCGGGGGGTCCGGTGATGGTGATGTGGCCTTGGTGGTGTTGGCGGTGGTGGTAGGGGCAGATCAGGATCAGGTTGGTCAGCTCGGTGGGGCCGCCGTTTTCCCAGTGCACGAGGTGGTGGGCGTGCAGGCCGCGGGTGGCCCCGCAGCCGGGTACCGCGCAGCTGGGGTGGCGGTGCTCGAGGGCGCGGCGCAGTCGCCGGCTGATGGTGCGGGTGGTGCGCCCGGCGCCCAGGGGTTGGCCGGCGCGTTCGAGCCAGACTTCGCAGCCGGCATCACAGGTCAGGTATTGGCGGTCGGCGTCGGATAGCAGCGGACCCAGGTGCAGCGCGGCGGCGCGCTGGGCCGCGTCGTAGTGGGCCACCACGGTGGTGTGCTGGGCGTGCGGGCGGCGGGTGGCCTCGGCGTCCCAGCCGGCCTCGACCAGGCGCAGAAACGCCTCCAGGGTGCCCGGCATCGGCGGCGCGCTCGGTGCGGAGCCGTCGCCGTTGGCGCGGTCGCGTTTCCACTCGGC